>CAZEDM010000004.1:165216-283630 GCA_964511075.1 uncultured Ignavibacteria bacterium | reverse complement strand
TTTTGCAGCCTGGCCTTCGATCAGCCCGGGTGGATTTATCTGGTTACCGGATTATACTACCAACTGGGTAGACTTCCAGGATCAGAACTTCAGGGTTGAGCATCAGCCATTTCATGGAACCTATGATCCCGCGTACCCGGTTTACGTAGAGATAGAGCAGAAGATAGGAGTGGCGAAGGGTGCCAAGTATATGAAGGGTTATGTTGAAGGCTCCCAGTCCTACGAGGAGGACAACAACTACGGTGGAATCGCGGATGCTGAGTGGGAGGTTAACTTCAACGGTGACGGAGCCACTTATGTCAACGGTGGATACTATGGAAGCTACATCCTTGGTACTGACCAGAGTGACCTGAACTGCTCCTATGGTGATTATCATCCGACTTACAGCTTCGATCCGTTAGCTGCACCGGCCTTTGACACCTTCACCGTCAGTGGAGCTGCTGGTGACTACTTTATTGAGCAGGGAACCTACAAGTTCAAGCACAGCGTCTATGATATCTACATCACCGAGTATATCTTCGGCTTCTGGGTGCCGGTTGGCGGAACCCAGGATTGCGAGCTGGCGATCGAGCACGTGTTCGTGCTGGAGAACCAGGGTGAGACTTCTGTGCTTAACTTGCAGTCAGGTATACTCAACGACATCGACATCGGCGACAACGCCACCCATGTGAACTGGGATGCAGTGCACAACTCCGCCTGGATGTTTGAGGACGTCAACGATACCCTGGTATTCGGAATGACCAAGAAGCCGGCCATAGTTGGAGATTACGCTATGACCAACTGGGGTCTCCAGAATGGAGCCAGGATATACGATGGTCAGTATGTGGACTCGTTGAAGTACTGGATGGAGAATCTTGGAGTAGGAACCGATATTCCTGATTCCTTAGCCGGAGATGATATGGCCCTGTTGTTTGCGGACGTGCCCTTTGATTTACAGCCCGGACAGGTTCGCATAGAGAAGTGGGTCAAGTGGGGTTATCCCGGAGCCATAGATATGAGCGATCCTCCGACTTCAAATGCTGACTGGAGACACTTCCTCTACAACATCCTGCATCAGGAAGGCTTCTACCGTGGAGACGTGGACAAAGATGGAGACCTGGATATCTCCGACGTCATCTATATGGTCAACTACCTGTACAAGGGTGGTGCTTTGCCCATCGAGTTCAAGAACCAGATGGATGTCAACTGCGACGGCAATACCGATATCAGCGACGTTATCTACTGCGTCAACTACCTGTTCAAGGGTGGAGCTGCACCTATCGACAAGAACCGCTTCTTCTTAGAGTCACCCTATGTCGATGCTGCTCATAAGGCGGCTTACATTTTCAGGACTCCTGGACTCTTTGGTGATCCTGACTGGAAAGACCTTGGCAAGTAGTAATTACTGAACTTGAGATAGAGACGGATAAATCCTCCCCCGCCAGAGGCGGGGGGGGATTTTTTTATTCCCAATTTTGGCGGGGGAGGGGCTTGTCCACAGGAACAAAATTCGGATTGATAGAAGCAAAATCCCGTTTCAGCCGGGTCTCCTCCCCTGAAGCTTTAAGGAACAGACAAGATATCCCTTCCACCAACTCCACTCTCCTTTTTAAGTAGAGGGCTAAGGCGAGGTTCAATAACCAGTAACCCAGGTTGCTCTCAAGCCGGGTAAAAAAATCCCACGGATCACAGACTATTTTTTGATTGACAACCATCCTCAGTCATATTAATTTAAAAAAAATTCTTATCCGAATTTAGAAACCATAGTCTCTGGATTTGGATAGTTAGAAAGGAGGCGAGAATATGTGGGCTTTGAAGATTCTTTTGATATTGGTGATCATTATGCTTCTGATCGGGTTTTCCATATATAATTCGGGGGAGTCTGTCTCGGTCAATCTTTTCGGCTGGCAGTACGCTGGGGTGCCGATGATTATCATAGCCTATTGGTCGCTGGTGATCGGGATGTTCATATCCTTCATTCTGGGGATATCCTATTATCTGGCAATTCAGGGGGAGTTGCGGGAACAGAGGAAGGAGAATAAGAGACTGATGGAGGAGGTAACTGCCCTGAGAAATCTGCCTCTGGAAGAGGAGGAGAAAAGTTAGAGGGGTTAAAGGATTCGAGGGCTCCGGGGTTCGAGCGTAAAGAGAAATGCTAAAGAATTACTAGGATCTGCAGGTGTGGCAGAAATCTTACAGACAATGTTTAAATGTGTATAAAGTAACCAGAGGTTTTCCTCAGGAAGAAAAGTATGGATTAGTCTCACAGATGAGAAGAGCCAGTATCTCTATTCCTTCAAATATCGCAGAGGGCTATGGCAGGAAAACAACCTCTGAATATATTTATTCTCTATATATTGCTTATGGCTCAAATTGTGAATTAGAGACTCAGT
This sequence comes from uncultured Ignavibacteria bacterium, assembly GCA_964511075.1. Taxonomy (GTDB): domain Bacteria; phylum Zixibacteria; class MSB-5A5; order MSB-5A5; family RBG-16-43-9; genus CAZEDM01. The sequence goes on along the minus strand of CAZEDM010000004.1, from coordinate 281,258 downwards.
TTCTGCTTGCCGGGGATCTTAATTACATTAACGGTGGGGATGGGGAGATGTTACAAAAAGGAATTGAAGAAACAGAGAGGATGCTCAAGGCACTTATAAGGTCTTTGGAGAAAAAGCACTTGAACCCTATCAACACTTGAATCCTTCCATCCTTTCGGGATGGAGAACAATACAGGAGTTCAATGACAGTCATAAAAAAACATAAGTATAGATGGGAGGTAAGGTGACCCCTGGACATATTATCTCGATTTTTGCAGTCAGTTTGCTCATACTGATTTTGATTTCTTACTTCTGGCTGAAATCCAGGAAAAAAGAAACTGTTACTTCGCCCAGGCTTTATATCGACGCTCTGAAAGCCCTGGTGGGTGGTGATGAGAAAATAGCTTTCCAGAGATTCAAGCAGACGGTGGCTGAGGATACGGAGAACGTGGATGCCTATTTGAAGCTGGGCGACCTGTTCCGCAAAAAGGGGCAGGTGGAGAAAGCCCTGCAAATCCACAACGAGCTTACCCTGAGATATGGACTTTCCGAGGAGGCCCGCATAGAGGTGCTCAAAAGCTTAGTTGAGGATTACCTGTGGGCGAAAGATTGGGAGAAAGCGGTTTCAATTCTGAACGACATCCTGAAATCGGATAACAGGAATCTCTGGGCCAAGAGGAAACTTTTAGCCTGTTACGAGGAGCTTTCCTCCTGGGAGGAGGCGTTTAAGCTCAGAGAAGAGTTATCCAGGGATAAATTAGAGAAGGAAAGGAATTATCCCGTATTAGCTCTGTACAAGGTCTATCAGGGGAATGAGCTTGCCAGCAGGGGGGAATATCACAGAGCCAGACTTCTGTACAAAGAAGCCTTACGCATCGACGAGAAATGTGTGCCGGCATATGTCTATTTAGGCGAGGCATATCTTTCTGATCGCAGGCCGGAAGAGGCGATTGTTCATTGGAAAAAACTTTTGGAGGTAGCTCCCCAGAGCGGTTACCTGATTTTCGATCGCTTGGAGGAAGTATTATTCGAGCTGGGAAGCTATAACGAGATGGCCGAGATATACGACCGGCTCTTAAAAGACAATCCCAAGGATATAAAAGCCCTGCATTCTCTGGCAACCATATACGAGAAGATGGGGAGACTGGAACAGGCCAAGCAGAGTTATAAGAGAATTCTGGAGACGGAGCCAGGCTATCTGCCGGCACATCTGAACCTCATAAAGATATATCAGGAGACAAACCAGTTAGAGAAGGCCAAAGATTCCTTGGAGGAGCTTTCTGCCAAACTGGGAAGAAGAAGCGAGCTTTTTCTCTGTTCCAAATGCGGGCATAAGTCCGATGAGCCTTTATGGAGATGCCCCAACTGTAAAGAGTGGAACAGCTTCAACATATAATCTATATCTGGAGCAAAAGTGCATAACCTCGCATCAAAAGTCATCTATGCAGTGATGTTTTCTTTGCTTTGCTCCTCCTTGTCCCTTTCGCAGGATTTAAATACTGTCCTGAGCTATTACAACCAGGGTGACTTTACCTCGGCCAGAGAGATCTTAAAAAGTTATTCAGAATCACATCCTCTGGACAACGAGGCTCTGTATTATGCCGGGAAATTGGAGGAGGAGCCGGAGAGAGCATCAGAGTATTATAAGAAGATCTGGGAAAGCTCTTCCAGGGTCAAAAAGGAAGAGGCGGCTGTGGAGTTATGTTATTTTTATCAGATGAAGGGATTGAACGATTCGATATTGGAGCTGTGTTCGGATTTCAAAAATTCATTTCCCCGCAGCTCTTCTCTGCCGCAGATCTTGTGGTTGGAGGGTCAGGCTTTTTTCTCCTCCGGTAGAACCGAGCAGGCTATAGATGGATTCGGATACATAGTGGAGGAATATCCTTACTCTTCCTGGGCAGCTTGGGCTCAGCTGGGAATAGGGGAGATCTACTTTTCTCAGGGTGATTTTAAAAAGAGTTTGAAGGAATACAATAAAGTCGTAGACCGGTTCGCTGAAACCGAGGCTTTCCCCCTGGCCCTTTCAGGCATCTATCGCGCCTTTGAAAGCTCCGGGGAAAAGGATAAGGCAATTCTCTATCTGAACCTCTACCGGGAGAAATTTCCAGGCGGAATTGACTTGAACAGCGAGATACTGGCAGATGAGGTCAGGGATTCGGGGAAAGCGGAGAAATTGACCGGGACAAGATACGCAGTGCAGATAGGGGTATTCGCCCAAAAAGAAAATGCAGACAGGATTATGGAGAAACTGAGATCCAATGGGTATAAGCCGGAGGAGAGCTATAAGTATATCCAGAAGAAAAAATATTACGTGATTCGGGTAGGTTCCTTTAGTTCCCTCTCGGAAGCCCAGAGACTGAAGGATAAGCTGGAGGAAGAGGAGGGGGAAGTTTACAGAATAGTGGTCAGATAGATTTCTTATCTCACCTGCCGTAAGTTCCTGCGGAAAACAGATGGAAAGATTTTCAACTCCTTTGATGGAGCAGTATAACAGGATTAAAAGTCAGCATCCGGATGAGATCCTGTTTTTTCGCATGGGTGATTTCTACGAGATGTTCGGGGAGGATGCCAAAGTTGCCTCCAGGATATTGGGGATAGCCCTGACCTCCAGAGCGCACGGCAAGATGGAGAGAGTTCCCCTGGCCGGAATCCCTTACCACTCCGCGGAAAGATATCTGACCAAATTGTTAAAAGCCGGCAAAAAGGTGGTTGTATGCGAACAGACGGAGGACCCCAAAAAAGCCAGGGGATTAGTGAGAAGGGAAGTAGTTGAGATTATCACCCCGGGAACCATTACCCTGGATCAGGTGCTGGACAGTCAGGAAAATAACTATTTAGCCAGCCTTTATGAGAGCAAGGGGAGATACGGCCTGGGCTTGATTGACCTCTCCACGGGTGAGTTCAAAATAGATGAGGTTGTGCCCCAGAAGCTGAAGGAGATGTTGAATACCCTTTCTCCTTCTGAGGTCCTGATTCCGGAGGAGTGGGAGCAGGGCAAAGTCGAGGAGTTGAGAAAAAATCTGAATTTCAATTATACCTTAACTCCTTTGGAGGGCTGGAAATTCTCCTATGATTTCGCCCTGAAGCTTCTCTTGGAACACTTCAGGACTTCCTCTTTGGATGGATTCGGGATTCAGGAACTGAAAATGGGCATCTGTTCAGCAGGTGCCATCCTCTCCTACTTGAATCAGACCAAAAAGACATTGCTCCTGCACATCAACAGGCTCTCGAGAATTTCTAGCTCGGAAGAAATGTTCCTGGACTCCAATACCATTAGAAATCTGGAATTAGTTTCTTCTCTGGCAACCAAGGAGAAAGACAATACTCTTTATGCACTTCTCAACAGGACAAAAACGCCAATGGGGGCTCGCCTTTTGAAAAATTGGATTATCAAGCCGCTTTTGAATCTGCAAAAGATAAAGGAGCGCCAGGAGGGAATCAAAAGGTTCTATGACGATAAAAAATTATCCGGGGAGATAGAGGTAAAATTGGATTCGATATCGGATCTGGAAAGGCTTGCCGGCAAATTAGGATATGGCAAGGCTAATCCCAAAGACCTCATTAACTTAAAAGAATCGCTTAAAGTTATACCTGAGATTAAAAATACTCTCGTAAACATAGAAGTTTCGATTATAAAAGAGATATCTGATGCTTTCCCGGAAATCTCGGACATCGTCGTTCAAATTGAAAATTCCATTACGGATGAACCTCCCTTGATTCTGACCGAGGGCGGAATTATCAAGAAAGGGTACGATTTAAATCTGGACAATCTCAAAGAAGAAGTTTCTGAGAGCAAAAGATGGATTGCCCGGCTGGAGAAAAATGAAAAGGAGAGAACCGGTATTCCCTCCCTCAAGGTAGGATTCAACCAGGTGTTCGGCTACTATATAGAGATCACCCGGCCCCACCTCTCGAAGGTTCCTTCGGATTACATAAGAAAACAGACTATGGTCAATGCCGAGAGGTTCATCACCCCGGAGCTTAAAGAGAGGGAAGCAAAGATACTGGGCGCCGAGGAAAAGATTTTCCAGGCAGAATACGAGCTTTTTCTGAAGATTAGGGAACAGCTTGCAGGAAGGACAAAGGATATTCAGATCTGTGCGGAGCTTTTAGCCAGATTGGATGTTCTTCTCTCGCTTTCCCTGGTGGCGAAGGAAAATGGGTATGTTCTTCCGGAGATCGATAATGGAGACGAGATATGGATTGAAGAGGGCAGACACCCGGTCATTGAGCAGATTCTGGATTACGGAACTTTTATTCCCAATGATACCAGGATCGGTTCAGGGGAAAGGATTCACATCATAACCGGTCCCAATATGGCAGGAAAATCGACCTATCTGCGTCAGGTTGGTCTGATTGTGCTTATGTCCCAGATAGGCTCTTTTGTTCCAGCCAGGAAAGCTAAGATCGGAATAGTTGACCGCATCTTCACCCGTGTTGGTGCGATGGATAATATCGCCTTAGGGCAGAGCACCTTTTTGGTGGAGATGAATGAGACGGCTAACATCCTAAACAACGCAACTTCAAAAAGTCTCATTCTTCTGGACGAGATAGGCAGGGGCACTTCCACTTTTGACGGGCTTTCCATAGCCTGGGCAGTGACGGAGCATCTGCATAATAACGAGGATCTCTGTGCCAAGACTCTTTTTGCCACGCATTATCATGAGCTGACCGAGCTGGCAAAATTTCTCCCCGGGGTGGCGAATTATAATGTTGCGGTTAAGGAATGGGAAGACGAGATAGTTTTCCTAAGGAAGATAGTTCCCGGCGGGTGTGATGACAGTTACGGGATACAGGTTGCCCGCCTGGCAGGGATACCCAAGATCGTTCTGGAAAGGGCAAAGGAGATTTTGGCTGATCTGGAATCGGGTGAGCTTTCCTATGAAAAATTACCCCAGCCCAGGACTGCTCCAGGGGTGAAGGAGTTCCAGTTAAGCTTCTTCTCACCTAAGGAGAATTTGGTCTGCGAGGAGCTGAGGAAATTGGAGCTGGATAAATTGACTCCCTTGGAGGCGCTGAATAAGCTGGAGGAGCTGAAGAAGAAGTTGAAAGAATGATTATAGTAGACAGTAGCGAGTAGTGAGTAGCGAGGGAAAAGATTTTCGTGCTCGTCGGGTCCCCTGACCCGACGAGGATAAATTAAAAGAGAGACGACCTTGACTTCCGGAACGAAAACCTTTAGGGTTAGAGTACAAAAAGAAGACGAAGAATTTTTTGCTGAGCACTTTAGATCAAGAGGTTATATTTGCACAAAGTTAGACACGGATAATCAAGATAAACCTTCAGATAGGCCAGAAACACCGGATTTCCTTTTAGAAAAAAAAGGGATAAAAATATATTGTGAAATAAAGAGCATGTTTGAAAAAGAAGATTATACTAAAAGTAATGAAATTTTAAAGAGATTAGCTAATAGGCTAGAAAAACTTAATCACTCATTTGATTTTGATTTGGGAATTAGTGACAAACTAACTAAATTATTATCAGAACGAGAGAAGGAAATGGGAAATTTTGTTAATAATACCATAAAAAACCTAAATAGCAATTTATCATTACCCTTTTTAATTAAGGACAAAAGCAAAGAATTTCAGGTAAAGTTAACAAGTAAAAATAACTTAAGACACTTAAGGTGTTGTCTAATGTATTCCTTACGCGGTCGTGAGCCTAAAAATAGTGAGAGGATAGGGAATTACATAAAAGACTCAGTCAGTAAATTTAAAGACTATTCTAGCAAAGGCAATTCCTTTGTGCTAATTGTATTTAATCGTAACATATTCTTAGATATAAGACCAATAGCTTTCTATGCGGAGTTAGAAGGAATACTTACACCAGACAAGAATACTACAATTAGTGCGATAGCTTTATGTGTGAGAAGAGAAAGGTTCATTGTTTTTCATAATCCTTACACTAAATACCCTTTAGCCCCGAAAATCTTTGCTAATAAAGATAATGAACAGTATAAGCCTAAAGAGATAAAATCTAATGGGATAGAATTTGTTTTTGTGGAGAGCAAGTAGGATATAGATATAGCAAGTGCTCGTCGGGTCCCCTGACCCGACGAGTTTATAGCGAAAGACCTTCAGTATCTTGAGATTTTAACCTTTCCTATAAAACTCGGTGAACCCGCCTTGCCCTTCGTTGGTGCGGGAATTGGAATTCCCACACCAACCCGCACGGGAAATTTTTTAAAACTTTTTTTCAGAACTATTGACAAGCCTAAATGTATATATTATAATCAAACGACCTTAATCGACCTTTAACCTTTTTCAAAGGAAGGGTAAGATGAAAAGATTTAGAATCGTAACGATCTTGCTCCTGGGTTTGTTATTCATTGCACCCTCGGTTCAGGCTCAGTTTTTGGGTCAGCTCTCTACCGCTCGGACATTACCCGTGGGGGGATATGATTTCGGTGGATATTTTGGAGTGTATGAGGATGCTTTTGCCTTCTTCGGTCAGTTCAGGGGCGGTGTGGCGGAGTATCTGGATTTGGGTGCCAAGTTAGGTATGATAAGCTACGATTTTGGCACGGAGAGCAGCGAGGGTATCCTCTTAGGTGGTGATTTCAAATATCAGCTTCTGGATGCCAGTTTGAAAGACCCCTTTGATCTCTCACTGGGAGCTGGCTTGGAGTTTTTCAGTGTATCCGATTACAATGTTTTCTCCTTCGGGGCAAATTTCTGCGGCTCGTATGATTTTCCCCTGGCAAAGGAAAGGGTTATTTCTCCTTACGGGAGACTCAACCTGAGAGGCCAGAGAGAGCATTTGGAAGTCAGATTCGGCGATGTCACCGATACGGATTTTCAGGTAGGATTTAATGCCGGCGTAAGTTTAAGGGTTTCGAATTACCTGCAGATATTAGGCGAGTTGCAATTCGATGATAATTTTGGATTTATCGGAGGAATAACTTATAGTTTTTATTAATCGGGAATAGAAAGATTTTCGTAAAAAGGCTCTGGTTATCTTAAGAATAATAATCCACCAGAGCTTTTTCGTTTATTGCGAATGAATGTCAGACAAAAGAAAGGATAATTTTTAAATGGACTGGCTTAAGATCATCATCCTGGGAATCGTTCAGGGCTTGACCGAGTTTTTACCCATCTCCAGCTCCGGGCATTTGGTTTTAACCGAGAAAGTTTTCGATCTTCATCCGGAGAATATCTACTTAGAGGTTTTTTTACATTTCGGCACCTTTGTGGCTGTGGTGATTGTTTTCCGGAAAGATATCTGGGGGATAATAAAGGTGCTGTGGGAAAGCATTATCCGGGGTAAAAGATCAGAGGATTCGGCCTATTACTACAATCTTTTTTTCTGCCTTATAATCGGGACCTTGCCTGCTGCAGCCCTGGGATTACTCTTCAAGGAGTTTGTGGAAAGAGCTTTCGCTGATGTTCCCTTAACCTCCTTAATGCTTATTCTCACCGGCATTTTCCTTTTCATCACCCGTTTGTCCAGAGTAAAAAAAGAGTCGGTTGGATTTTTAGATTCCCTTATAATAGGATTGGCTCAGGGATTAGCCCTCATACCTGGCATCTCCAGGTCAGGCTGGACCATCGGAGCAGGACTCTTCAGAGGGATAAAAGGCACCAGAGCCGCTGAGTTCTCCTTCCTTCTGTCTCTGCCGGCTATCTTCGGGGCTTCGGTCCTGAAACTGAAAGAAAGCCTGGACCAGAGTTTGCCCTCCGAGACTATGGCGCTTTATCTTTTGGGAGCTTTCTTTGCTTTTATATTCGGATACCTGGCGATTAAATTCCTGCTTCAGATTTTGAAAAAAGGCCGATTGGAATATTTCGGGTATTACTGTATAATAATAGGAATACTGGGCTTGGTTTTTTTGCGGTAGAAAATGCAAGACAGAAAATTCAAGATATTAGTCGTCAGGTTCAGCTCCCTGGGTGATATCATCCTGACTACCCCGGTGCTGGATGCCTTAAAGGGTAGCTACAGAGATTCCGAGATTTGTTTTCTAACCAGGCAAAGATACCGGGGTCTTTTGGAAGCCGATCCGAGAATCAGTTCTGTAATTTACTTCCAGCCAGAGGATAGGGATAGGGGAGTGGCGGGATTTCTTCGATTAATAAGGCGCCTGAATCAAGAGAAGTTCGATCTGATAGTCGATCTGCATTCCAACCTCAGGAGTTTCCTTATCCGAAATCTGGTCAGGACAAAGAAGAAGATTCGTTATGACAAGAAACTGCTCTCCCGTCTCCAGATGGTCTATTTCAAAAAATGGAAAACCAATTCGGTCTCAACAGTTGAATCCTATCTCGATAGCCTGAAGAAAATTGATATAGTAGATCAGCACCAGGTCCCAAAGCTCTTCGTGAAGGATGAGGATAGAGCCTGGGCAGAGCGTTTTCTTTTGGAGGCAGGATTTAAAAGGGAAGAACTCTTGATCGGGATAGCACCCGGGGCAAGAGGGGAAATGAAAAAATGGGGAAAGGATAAATACTCTTTCCTGGCAAAAAGCCTGAGCCGGGATTTACCAGCGAAGATCTTGCTGGTGGGTGATGGAAGCGATCAAAACCTGATCGAGGATATCAGAGATTACACAGGAGAGGAGCGGGCAATTCCAGCTGTAAATCTGCCATTTAACAAGCTTATGCCGCTTATAGAGAAATGCGAGCTTTTCATCTCCAACGATTCAGGACCGATGCATCTTGCCTCTGCCTTAGGCGTTCCCACAATCGGCATATTCGGACCGACCAGTCCCAACCTGGGATTTACACCCTCAGGATTGAAGAATGAGATTTTCTGGAAAGGGGTGGAATGTTCTCCCTGCAGCCTTCACGGGAAGAAGAGATGTGTCAGGGACAAAAGGTACTGTATGGACCAGATAATGGCTGAGGAGGTTATGGAGGAAGCCAAGAGGATAATAAATGCTGACAAGGCGGTTTTCCTGGACAGGGATGGAACCTTGACGGTGGAGAAAGACTTCGTCTCTGAAATCGAGCAGGTAGAGTTCCTTCCCCATACCACAAAAGGCTTGAAGATACTTCAGGGCTTGGGCTACAAACTGGTTATAGTCTCCAACCAGTCTGGAATCGGCAGAAAGATAATGACCGAAAAACAGGTAGAGAAAGTAAACGATTTTATCTTGGAACAGCTTGAGAACGAAGGTATCCGGATCGAGGGGATATATTTTTGCCCCCATCATCCAGAAGATGATTGTAATTGCCGCAAGCCCAGGACCGGTTTGATCGAGCAGGCTTTATTGAAACATAATCTGAAGCTCAAGGGTTCCTGGATGATCGGCGACAAGCTGAACGATGTTCTGCTGGGCAAGAATATAGGAACAAAGTCTATTCTGGTCTTGACCGGTTACGGGGAAGTGACGAGGGGAAAAATCGAATCGGGCTCGGAGATATTTTTTTGGCAGAGGCCGGATTATATCTCCAGGGATATTCTGGAAGCGGCTTTATATATAGAATCCCGGATTTCGAAAAGGAAAGCCAGAAGAGTGATAAATAGCAGACAGGCAAAGGAAGAATGATTATAAAAACCTTAGTGGTCGGCGAGTTAGAGACTAACTGCTATATCCTGGGAGACGAGGAGACCCGCCAGGGGATGATTATCGATCCGGGCGGTGATTCCGGCTTAATCGAAAAAGCTGTCCAGGAGCTGGGTTTGGGGATCAAATATATTGTGCTGACCCACGGTCATGCTGACCATATCGGGGTTCTCTCAGAGTTGAAAAAGATAACCCGGGCACAGATTCTGATTCACCAGGAGGATGCGGAGATGCTCTCGGAGCCGGAGAAGAATCTCTCAGCTTTCTCGTACAAGCTTATCACCGCTCCAAAGGCAGATAAGTTATTACAGGATGAGGATAAAATAAAAATCGGAGAGATAGAGTTAGAGGTGTTGCACACGCCAGGGCACACCCCAGGCAGCATCTCTCTTTTCACGGACAGGATTATCTTCAGCGGAGATTTGATCTTCTGCGGTTCGGTTGGCAGGACTGATCTGCCAGGAGGTTCTCATAAGGAACTTCTAAGGTCGATCGAGGAGAAGATCCTGGTCAAAGAGGACGATACCGTTATCTACCCCGGTCACGGGCCCGCTACCACAGTGAGGGAGGAGAGAAGTAATAACCCTTTCCTCAATCTTTGAAAGACAGAGGCTTTTAATGTCACAGGATTTCAAACAGAAGAAGAGTTTTTTTGACAGTCACGTTCATCCGGATTACTCGCTGGATGCCTCAGGCTCGATCGAGGATTATTGTGAAAAAGCACTGCAGGTTGGTCTGAGCGGAATATGTTTCACCACCCATTACGATGTCGATCCCCAAAGAATGGATGTAGATGCCTTTATGAGGATAGGGGGTAAGATCATGCCTCTCTCAGAAAAGACAGTGAAAATCTATCTGGATGACATCGAGAGGGCAAAACAAAAATATGAGCTCAAGGGATTGAGGATAAAAGCAGGGCTGGAGATAGATTATGCTCCACAGATTGAGAACCAGATCAGAGAGGATCTTTCCGGGTTTAAATTAGATTACATACTGGGAGCTGTTCATTGTTTAGAGCACATCGCCATTACTTCCTCGGAGGAGGCTTATCGCTATTTCGAGAAAAAGCCCGCTGAGAAATTATGTGAGGATTACTATACCTCTCTTATCTGGGGAGTTAAGTCGGGACTGTTTCATTGCATAGCTCATTTGGACGGGTATAAAAAATATGCTCTGGATTATTATGGGGAAAAGCTCTTGGAGGAAGAGAGCAAATGGATAAGTCCGCTTCTGCGAGAGCTTAAGGTTAGGAAAACCGGGATCGAGCTTAACACCGGCTGGTTCAAAAAGGGCAGGAAGGGATTTTTCCCGGATGAGAAGATTCTGAGATCAGCAAACGATCTGGGCATAAAGATAGTGGCACTGGGTTCAGATGCACACAAAACAGAGGAGCTGGGCCTGGGCTTAAGGGACGCGGTTCGCCACATTGAGAAGAACGGATTAGGCTTCGAACCGTTTTTCGACTGAGTGCCGGAGCGATTTTTTCTTCAAAACATAAGACCCCTCTGTAGACATCCCCTTGGCCTTGAAAGGTATTTCAAGGCGACAAAATTTTCAACTCACTCGTTCGACTTATAGCTGAATATTACTACTCTTCTGCCGATAATGATAATAAAACAGGAGAGCAAATGAGAACTGATAAACCTATCTTAAAGAAGGATTCCCTTACTGGCTTGCCTATTCTTTATCATACCTTCTGTGAGTTGTTAAAGTTCTCCCAGCAAAAAAAATTCGACCTGGATAAATTGAAGAGCTTGCTTTTTGAGGATACGGCCCTGGGTGTCAAAGCGTTAAATGACATGAACTCAATTGAAGATGGAAAGGAACCGGTAAATACCTTAAACCAGGGGCTGGAGAGCTTGGACCTTGAACATTTCTTAATCAAGGCTTTAAGCTCGCCTTTTTACAGCCAGAGCTCAGAGGAGAGAATCTGGCATAATAAGTTCAACCAGCGTTCGGTTGTCTCAGCCTTAGCCTGCTGGTGTATAGGGGAGGAACTGGGTTATCCGGATTTAGAGGAGCTTTATCTCTGCGGGTTGCTCCACGATGTCGGCATTCTTATGCTGAAGCACAGCTTCCCGGAGGAATACGCCCTGGTGCTTGAGAGGAAAAGTAACGGAGAGAAACTTTCTCAGGTGGAGATGGAGATACTGGCAACCAATCACCTGGAGGTGGGGGGAAGAGCGGTGGAGGATTGGAGTTTCCCCAAGAGCTTGAAGAGGGTGATGGAGGAGCATGAGTTACCTGATTCCGGCTCCAGGGCAGATAGGGTAAAAGACAATAAGTCTCCAGAGAATCTATCCAGGATAGTGAACGTAGCCGAGGAGATATCCGAAGTTATCTTTGTGGAGACGGAACCTCAGGCGCTGAAAAAGCTCTCGGAATCCTGGGAGAGAAAACTGAAGCTATCATCAGGTTTTCATAACAGGATTTTTCCCAAGATCTCAGAGGGGATGAACCAGAGGAGTCTCTATTACCAGAATCCGCCAGAAGAGGATCTTAGCGGGACGATTCTACAGGCTCACTCGCAGATCACCGTTCTCTGCCAGAATTGCGAGGACAGGCTCAGGGAAAAATTCAGGAACATGACTCGCAAAAATGAAGAGGAGAGAAAGAGAGCCGAGCTGGAATCGCTGCGGATAATCTTAGCTACCTTCTCTCATTATATAAATAACGCCACTACCTCCATAATGGGCAGATCGCAGCTTATCGATTTTGCCATAAAAAGAGGAGAGATCAAGGACGAAAGCGGAAAGATATCCTCCTCCATGAAAATAATCCAGCAGGGAGTGGAAAACATCACCGCAGTGCTGAACGGGCTAAAAAAACTTGATTCCTTCCACACCGTAAAATACCACGAGCGCTCCAATATAATCGATCTGCGGGATAAAATCGAGATCAAGGGATTATAATAACATTTGAGTTTTTTAAAGCCCTTCCCGCAAAAAGAAGGGCTTTTATTTTATTCGGAAGTGCAGGAAAAGATTTTCCTGCTCTGGGTTGTTTTTGACCGACGAGGTAACAGCTTGCTGGTCAAAAGACCAGCAAGCAGCAATAATTATCTTCACTGACACATTTTGTCCTGACATATTCTGTCCAACCATAATCTCCCCCTGTCAACGGAATGACGATCTGCAGGTCTGGAGACCAATAAACAACAATAATTATCTCCACTGACATATTTTGTCTTGAAATATTTTTTCAGACAAAATACAGTAAACACCCAATTGTTTCAAACCTGAACACGTATTAAATGTATTTACTTTTACACATGGAGTGAATAAAAGACTGGATGTCTAAAATTCATCTTCAATTTATTTTACTCTTTCTGTTCCGGCAGACAAAAAAGAAAAAAACGATTTGTAATTCGCAAAGCCAGTCTAAAAAATTTTTGTGACCTTAGAGGAGAGAAGGAGGAGATGGCTTCTATCTTAATTATAGAAGACGAGGAGTCGCTTAGAAAATCCTTATCTGTTTTACTCCGCAATGAAGGCTATGATGTTACCGAGGCTGAGGACGGAGAGAGGGCTTTGTCTCTTTTGGAAAAGTGTGGCTTCGACGTGGTACTGACAGATCTGCGGATGAAGAAGGTCTCGGGTGAGGAGATTTTGAAAAAGATAAAGGAGTGCTCGCCTGCAACCGAGGTGGTTATCATTACGGCCTACGGAACAATTCAATCCGCAGTGGAGGCTATGAAAATAGGGGCTTTCGATTATATCACCAAGCCTTTCACAACCGAGGAGATCATAAGTATTCTGGATAAGGCTTTGGAAAAAAGAAAAATTCTCAAGAGCCTTAAATTTAAAGAAGAAGCTGTAAAATATTCTTGTGAAGAGATCATCTACACTTCCAGGTCAATGGCTGATATTATCAAGTTGATCAAAAAGATTGCCCCCACGGATATTACGGTTCTGATCGAGGGAGAATCCGGGACCGGCAAAGAGCTTTTAGCTCAGGCCGTTCACAAAAATAGCTTGCGCAAAGAAAAGCCCTTTTTGACAGTAAACAGCAGCCTTCCGGAGACCCTTCTGGAAAGCGAGCTTTTCGGATACGTCAAGGGCGCCTTCACCGGGGCTTTGACTGACAAAAAAGGATTATTCGAGTTGGCCGATTCCGGGACTTTGTTCCTGGATGAGATAGGGGACACCAGCCCGGCTTTGCAGGCCAGTTTGCTCAGGGCGATTCAGGAAAAAGAGATCAGAAGAGTGGGAGGGGAGGAATTTACCAAGGTGGATGTCAGGCTGATAGTCGCCTCGAATAGGAATTTAGCCACCTTGGTAAAGGAAGGCAAATTCAGAGATGACCTGTACTATCGCATAAACGTTATGCCCATATATATACCCCCTTTGAGGGAGCGCAAAGAGGGTGTAATTCCCCTGGCAGAATATTTTGTGCAGAAATATTCGAATCTATATCAAAAAGAGGTCATCGGGATGAATGAGGAATTGACTCAGAAGCTTCTGGATTACAACTGGCCCGGAAACGTAAGGGAACTGGAGCATACCATAGAAAGGGGAATTGCCCTGGCCAGCTCTCCGATTTTGGATAAAACCTGTCTGCTCTTTCTTCCGGAGGATGAGAAACACTGGCTGTCTGAAGTTGAGCCGGTGAACCCCTCGACCCTTAAGGAGAAAGAAAAAATTGAGATCATAAAGACGCTGAAAAGGAATAAGTGGAACTATACAAAAACTTCTGAAGAGTTAGGTATCAGCCGCACAACTCTATGGAGAAGGATGAAAGAATACGGACTAAGAGAAAAGGTTTAGTCTCCCGTTGTTTCAACCTGAAAAGATAGAGTTTCAAGATGTAACGATTGTAAACGATTAGAGTATTTCTTCTCTTTTTTGGGGACTTCTCATAACTTATTGGTAGTTAATAGATTCAAGCTTACAATTCAAACATTTCCCGCCTTTGGCATTTTACTTGCTTTAATTTAGACAATAATTTTTTCTCAGCACTGACTCATTCTGACACAGGCTAAAGAAAATTAGCCAGAAAGGGTTAATTAAGCCTAGGAGGAAGGACATCGGATGTCCAAATATAGCCGGCTTCTTCAGATTCTTAATTTACTGAGAAACAGGCAAGGGATTTCTGCTAAGGATTTGGCTTCAGAATGTCAGGTATCCAGAAGGACAATATTCAGGGATATAATCTCTCTCTGCTCCGCAGATATACCTATCTATTACGATAAAGGTTACCGGTTGCTGTCCGGGTCATTTCTTCCTCCTTTGAACTTCGCCCTGGAAGAATATCTGACGCTGAGGAGCATTCTTTCCGCAGATCTATTTGCCAGGAGCAATATCTTCGAAAACACCATCAATGCTATCCTGGCTAAGATCGAAGCTAACCTGAACTCCGAGCTGAAGGAGAAACTGAAGGAGATCTATTCTCCATTATACTTTTCATTCAATAGCAGTAACGGGAATAAGGTTCAGTCTCTTATGTTCAAGATATTGAAACAAGCTGTACTGGAGAGGAAAAGCGTTGTCCTAGATTACGGTATCACCGGCTTGCTTAAATCGGAGCTAAAGGTCAATCCCTTCAGCTTAATTCTCCGAGGTCAAAGGTGGTATCTTGTGGCAGGCGGCAGAAATTGGCCCGGCTATTTTCCCCTGAGCCTGGATAATGTCAGCAAGGTTGCTCTGACCAGCCAGGAATTCATCCGGCCAAAAGATTTTTCACTGGATGATTTCCTGTCGGGCAGTCTTTGGGTTTGCCAGGCGGAGATGGTAGATGTTGAGTTGAGAATTTTGAAGGAGAACAGATTTTTTCAGCAGAATATATCGGCCTTGGTAGAAAACAACACTAAGCTGAAGGATAACTCGACCTGCTACAGATTGAAAGTGAAAGGGATAAATGAACTTGCCAGATGGCTCTTGAGTTTTCCAGGAGAAATAGAGATCAGAAAACCACCCGAGCTTAAAACCAGGCTGGACCATCTGTTGGAAAACCATCAGAAGATTTATCACAAAGGAAGTAGAGCGAGAAAATGGGTTCCGGTCTGTCCACTGTATCATAAATATAAGGTATTATGTAATGATTACTGTCTCGAGCCAGGTTTTTAAAAAAAGTCAAAAAATTTTAAATCATATGACAGGTTTTGACATAAAGGATTTCGATAAGGATATTAGGGAAATTAAAAGGGGGAACCTCATGCACAAGAACCGCGATTTTCTTCTACGCACCTTATTAGGTAAATACTTCGAGGAAGAGAAAAGGGAGATCTCCATCCAGGCGGTGGAGAAGTTAATGACCACCATCTCCTATTATCTGGGAGACCCCTTGACGGTTATTCAGGGAAAAGCAGAGATATTAGAAGGATCCCTAAGAAGCAAAGATCTGCCTGAAGAGGAGATCGAGAACTTCCTCTTCCTGTGTAAGGAGCAGCTGTCCAGGATAAATCTGGTCCTGAATGCCTTGAGGTCTCTTTCGGAGCTGAGATATAGAAGTTATCCTCTGGGAATTGAGATGATAGACATAGAGGAGAAAATAAAACACGGCTTGGAGAGAAACAGATTGACGAAAATGGAACTCTGCAGGAAGGAAAGAGGATAAAAGGAGTTGTCCAGAAGCCGGTCTTTTCCGGGGGGCTGGGACTGGTTTCATCCTTCCCCGACGGCTGGGCTCTTAGGGGGGAGCCCAGCCTTCCTCTTTTTTGTTAGGCTCCCCGGGAATTAAAAGATAAATATGAACTGCTGGGATTTTATCAGATGCCCTCAGGAATACCGGGAGCTCTGCCTGGCTTATCCCAATTACGGCAAAATCTGTTGGAAAGCCACTCTGATCAGTTGCAAAACCGGCAAGGTCCTCAATTCCAACCAGAAGATGAAAGAATGCCTGCAGTGTGATTTTTACAAGAGAATGAAGGAGATAGCCAAGAAGAGCCAGGGCTAACCTTCTTCAGGGAAATTAAAATACAGGCAAGGCGCAAATTCCTCAGCATAAGCTCAGACAGAATTTAAATTCAGACTTACAAAGGTTTGAGATTCCTGTTGCAAACTCAGAATTATTCATTATATTGAAATTCGTAAAAAAGATTTGTGGAGGAGAATAATGTTGTCTACAAGCGATTTTCGCAAAGGGCTGAAGGTTAAGATAGAGGGTGAGCCCTACTACATAATCGATTTCCAGCATGCCCGTACTGCCCAGAGGAGAGCTTTCGTCAGGACCAAGCTGAAAAACATCAAGACCGGTGCGGTACTGGAGAAAACCTTTTCCGCGGGCGAGACCTTCGAGGAGCCTGATTTCCAGGAGAAATGGATGCAGTATCTTTACTCCTCCGGAGATGATTTCCATTTTATGGACTCCAAGAACTACGAGCAGATCATCTTGAATCAGGAGCAGTTAGGCGAGTACAGGTGGTATCTGAAGGAGAACGAGGAATACCAGATCCTGTTTTTCGAGGGGAAGCCGGTGAGCTTGGACCTCCCTGCCTCGGTCGTTTTAAAGGTGACCGTAACCGAGCCGGCCATAAAGGGGGATTCGGTCACCAACATAACCAAAAGCGCCACGCTGGAGACCGGTCTGGAGGTCAAGGTTCCCCTGTTCATCAAGGAGGGGGATATGATAAAGATCGATACCCGCACCGGGGGATATCTGGAAAGGGCTTAATTCGCTTTAAAACCTGAAATATTAAATCAAAAAAAACTATGGAAGACAAGACAACCAGGCATAGAGGAAAAAGATTTTTCCGCAAGAGGAGTTTCAAAAAAGAGGAATCCACCCGGCCGAATGCCCCGCCCTCTATTTCGGACAAAGATTCTTTCAGGCAGAGCAGGAATCAGACCGGGGTGAAGGAGAGAAGGGGGAAACCTGATGTCCACAGAAGGTCCGGCTGGATAGGAACGGATGAATCCGGCAAGGGGGATTATTTTGGTCCCCTGGTGGTAGCCGGGGTGTACGTGGATGGCAGCCTGATCCCGAAATTAAAAGAGCTGAAGGTCCGGGATAGCAAGAAAATCTCGGACGGGGTGATCAGGGAGCTGGATTTCAAGATACGCAGTATGTGTCGTTATTCGGTGGTGGTAATCGGCCCGGAGAAATATAACCTTCTTTATTCCAGGATGAAAAACCTCAACCGCATGCTGGCCTGGGGGCATGCGCGGGTAATAGAGAACATCCTGTTGCAGGTGGACTCCCCCCGGGCATTGTCTGACCAGTTCGGGGATGAGCAGTACATAAGAAACGCACTGATGAAGCTGGGGAAAAAGATAAGGCTGGAGCAAAGACCCGGTGCAGAATCGGACCTGGCTGTGGCAGCCGCCTCGATCTTAGCCCGGGCAGAGTTCGTGAGCCGGCTGGAAAGACTTTCCCAGGACTGCGGGCTGGCTTTGCCCAAAGGTGCCTCACCTTTGACCGAGGAGGCGGCAAGGAAACTGGTGGAAAAGCTGGGCAAGGAAAACCTGGAGAAATACGTGAAAGTGCATTTCAAGAATACCAACAAGGTTTTGTTTTCTCAGAAGGAAGAATCGACCCAAACTCAAACTTAAAAAGCTTAATAATATTATATTTATAATCCCGCCTTGCCCTTATGGCGGGATTTTTTATTGGTGGTTTATAATTGTTCGATTCGTCGAGTGAAAAACTTCCCTCCCTTGATGGGAGGGGATAAAGGGGAGGGTAACCTCCTCTTGCGTTGGTTCGGGAATTGGATTTCCCGATCCATTTTCACGTATTCGGTAGACCCGTGTTGCCCTCAACATGGGTCGATCGTCTGTAGGGACAGAACATCGTTCTGTCCTTAACCATATAAAACCTCACCCCCGCCTGCGGCGGGATTTTCAACCTGTCCCTCTCCTTAAAAAGGAGAGGGGACCAAATCGTAGCGTCGGGCTTTATGCCCGACGTTTATTTTTTCCGTCGGGTCAGGGGACCCGACGGTCACCTTAAAGACGTAAGATGTGAAACGATGTAGGGCAAGGCCTCAAGGTCTTGTCCACAGGATCCTGGCGAAGACTTCAGCCTTGCGAAGTGTAGGGACAGGACACCGTCCTGTCCTGTTCTTTTCCTTGACTGTTAAATTCATGGAGACGTATGGCAATGTGTCTCTACACTTATTTGCGTTGGTTCGGGAATTGGATTTCCCGAACCATTTTCACGTATTCGGTAGACCCGTGTTGCCCTTAACATGGGATCAATTGTCTCGTGATTATGCAGTCTCCGACAGAAACGTCGTGCTTTACAATCTTATTTCCCTTAAGGCGACCACCTGGTTAAAGTTATTCCGTCTTTTGTAGAACCTAATACGTAGACATTTCCGTCATCATCAACGGTCAGGGGTTTGTTCAGATTATGCTGGGCGTAGCCCTCTAATTTCCATCCGAAAGTGGAGATAACCTCTCCATCCGGGGTTTGTTTTCTTACGGAGTATATGTCTGTCTTCTCATCGTAGTGGGTCATATAGGCATTGCCTGAGCCATCCACGTCCAGAAATGAATAACCGCCAGAAAAGTTATATCCTGTCATCTTTTCATCCGAGTTATCCACTGTGAACATTTTACCGTCGATGTATTGGAATATCTGACCCTTGTTCAGTATCCTACCGCTTATACCGGCATTGCCTCTCCTGATAGTGGCTTTCTGTTGTTCCGGGCTGAATTCTGCTGTAGTTGTGCCAAGCTGGAATATCACCTGGACTCTTTCGTTCTCTTTCTTATAAGTTATGAATAATCTTCCTGAGTTGTCACAGTAAAGCCGGGTGGAGCCTCCGCCAATGCTCATACCCTTAGCGTCTTCATCTTTGTGATTAAATACGGGTATGAGGTTTAAAAGCTTTCCTTCGGGGTCGATTTTTCTTACATATACTGGTGCAATTTCTAAGAGATACATATTTCCGTCCGTATCCACGCAAATATCCTCTACTAATCCAACACGTTTCAATAAAGAGAAAGAAATGAACTGCCCATTTTGGGTAAATCTTTGAACACGATAATTAAGAATATCAACTATATAAATATCCCCAGAGGGAGCTATTGTGAAAGTACTGGGTCCCATAATTGGGCCTTGATCGCGAGCATCTGGATTGCTTCTGTATGGGTCATAAAGTCCGAATTCTCCAGGTTTATTTCCCCAGGGGGCATTGATTATTACCTGTGGGGTATAGGTCTGCTGCTGGACTGTTTTCTCTTCTGCTCCAAAAACTGAAGCAGTAAACATAAAAACACCCCCCAGAAAAAAGCAGATACTTTTAAAGCTTCTCATCTTTATTTGCCCGAAGGCGACCACTTGGTTAAAGTTATTCCGTCTTTTGTAGAACCTAATACGTAGACGTTTCCTTGGTCATCGACTGTTAAAGGTCTGTTCAGATTATCCTGGGCATAGTCCTCTAATTTCCATCCGAAAGTGGAGATAACCTGTCCATCCGGGGTTTGTTTTCTTACGGAATATATATCTGTCTCTGCATCGTAATGGGTCATATAGGCGTTGCCTGAGCCATCCACATCCAGAAAGGAATAACCGCCAGAAAAATTATATCCTGTCATCTTTTCATCCGAGTCGGTTACTGTGAACATCTTGCCGTCGATGTATTGGAATATCTGGTCTTTGTTCAGTATCCTACCGCTAATGCCGGCATTGCCTCTCCTGATAGTGGCTTTCTGCTGCGCGGGGCTGAATTCTGCCGTAGTTGTACCAAGCTGGAATATCACCTGGGCTCTTTCGTTCTCTTCATAATAAGTTATGAATAATCTGCCTGAGTTGTCGCAGTAAAGTCGGGTGGAGCCTCCTCCTATGTTTATTCCCTTAGAGTCCTCATCTTTAAAGGAAACATATTCATTGATAAGATTCCCGCTCTGGTCATATTTCCATACCAGGACAGGAGTGGATATTATAGTTAATATATAAATGTTTCCTTCTTTATCCACAGCGATATCCTCGTCCCCTATGCGTTCTTTCATGGGTATTGCTGAGATAAACGAACCATTAGAACTAAATCTTTGGATGCGGTAATTATAGATATCGCAGATATATACATCTCCATTTGGGGCTATAGTGAAGGTACTGGGTCCCATAATTGGTCCCTCTACGCAAAGACCGAATTCCCCTGGAGGGGATGCTTCCTTGGATATATAAACGCTCTTTTCTCCCCAGGGGGCGTTGATTATTATCTGCGGGGTATAGGTTTGTTGCTGGACTGTTTTCTCTTCTGCTCCAAAAACTGAAGCAGTAAACATAAAAACACCCCCCAGAAAAAAGCAGATACTTTTAAAGCTTCTCATCTTTATTTGCCCGAAGGCGACCACTTGGTTAAAGTTATTCCGTCTTTTGTAGAACCTAATACGTAGACGTTTCCTTGGTCATCGACTGTTAAAGGTCTGTTCAGATTATCCTGGGCATAGTCCTCTAATTTCCATCCGAAAGTGGAGATTTCCTGTCCGTCCGGGGTTTGTTTTCTTACCGAATATATGTCCGTCTTCTCATCGTAATGGGTCATATAGGCATTGCCTGAGCCATCCACGTCCAGAAATGAATAACCGCCAGAAAAGTTATATCCTGTCATCTTTTCATCCGAGTTATCCACTGTGAACATTTTACCGTCGATGTATTGGAATATCTGGTCTTTGTTCAATATCTTTCCGCTTATGCCGGCATTGCCTCTCCTTATAGTGGCTTTTTGCTGCGCCGGGCTGAATTCTGCCGTAGTTGTACCAAGCTGGAATATCACCTGGGCTCTTTCGTTCTCTTTCTTATAGGTTATGAATAATCTGCCGGAATTGTCACAGTAAAGCCGGGTGGAGCCTCCATGTATATCCATTCCTCTTATATCTTCATCATGCCGGTTCTCATAGTTATCAAAGGTTTGTATGAATTTTACAAGCTTACCACTGGGGTCAAATTTTCTGACATGAGCAGGTCCCAACTGTAGGAGATACACATTTCCATTTACATCCACTGTAATATCTTCTGCCCGTCCGGAGCCACGCTCTAATAAAGAAAATGAAGAGATAAAAGAACCATCTTGGGTAAAAATTTGGAGACGATGGTTAAAGGTATCCACTATGTAAATATCGCCATTAGGAGTAATGGTGAAGGTGCTAGGTCCCTGGATTGGACCCTGGTCGTAAGCATCAGGATTGCCTCTGTATGGGTCATAAAGCCCGAATTCTCCTGGTTTATTTCCCCAGGGGGCGTTGATTATTACCTGTGGGGTATAGGTTTGCTGCTGGACTGTTTTCTCTTCTGCTCCAAAAACTGAAGCAGTAGACATAAAAATACCCCCTATAAGAAAACAGATACTTTTAAAGCTTCTCATCTTTATTTGCCCGAAGGCGACCACTTGGTTAAAGTGATTCCGTCTTTTGTAGAACCTAATACGTAAACGTTTCCCTCGTCATCGACTGTTAGAGGTTTGTTCAGATTATCCTGGGCGTAGCCCTCTAATTTCCATCCGAAAGTGGAGATAACCTCTCCATCCGGGGTTTGTTTTCTTACCGAATATATATCTGTTTTCGCATCGTAATGGGTCATATAAGCATTGCCTGAGCCATCCACGTCCAGAAAGGAATAACCGCCAGAGAAATTATATCCTGTCATCTTTTCATCCGAGTCGTCTACTGTGAACATCTTACCGTCGATGTACTGGAATATCTGGTCTTTGTTCAGTATCCTACCGCTTATGCCGGCGTTGCCTCTCCTTATAGTGGCTTTTTGCTGCGCCGGGCTGAATTCTGCCGTAGCTGTGCCAAGCTGGAATATCACCTGGGCTCGTTCGTTCTCTTTATAATAGGTTATGAATAATCTGCCTGAGTTATCACAGTAAAGCTTAGTAGGACCCCCGCCAATGTTCATTCCCTTAGAGTCCTCATCTTTGAAGGAAACATATTCTATTAATAAATTTCCTTGTTGGTCAAATTTACATACCCTGACAGGGGAATAACTTGAATATAATAGATAGATATTTCCACTCTCATCAACGGAGATATCATCTCCGTATCCTCTCCATCCACCTATGTCAATTATTGATACCAGTTGTCCATTTGCGCTAAACCTTTGTATCCGTTCGTTAAAAATATCACAGATATAGATATCTCCATTTGGTGCAACAGTAAAATTACTGGGTCCTTGTACTGGTCCTTCATCATAAGCTTTTGAATTTCGTGAATACGGGTCAAAAATTCCAAATTCACCCTCAGGAGAGGCTTCTTTATCCATATGTACATTCTTCTTTCCCCAAGGGGCGTTGATTATTACCTGTGGGGTATAGGTTTGCTGTTGAATTGTTTCTTTTTCTGTTGCGATTATAAGGGAGAAAACAAGGATAAGAATAGGTATTAAAAATACACTTATCTTTGTTAATCTGTTCATTTTACACCTCACTTGTTATACGTTTTTTTGGTTTATATGGGTTTGAAGAAAGCCTGTTTTTGTTTAAAAATTTCATTTCTTCCATTGGTTTAATGATTATTAACAACAAGGAGTTACAGGTGGAAGTCCTCCTCTAAAGAGATAGTTGATAAGGTAAACTATATCACTTATACTAACATTTTTGCTCCCATTTACATCTGCTTTGCATAGAGGAGTAGGAGCAGGTCCTCCCTTGAACAAATAATTAATCAGCCAAACCACGTCTCCGACAGTGATAAGGCTATCACTGTTAGCGTCCCCACAAATTTGTGAAGAAGTTTCTTGCACGTTATTATATCTATAGGGAGTGTAATTATTGTACTTGCTTGACGCCCATTCTCTCTTAATTACTCTGGGATGTATTGCTTCTATTACGGTCATTGTATCCACAGCATACCAATCATAAAATATTGCTACATGATTCCCAGGGTCATTTAAAACATCTCCTCTTAATAAGCTATCAATATCTCCAAGCTGATAGCTCGCATAATTTGCTAAACATCCAGTTTCACAATGGTAAGATAAATTCCAGGCTCTGGAAACTAAACCTGCACAATCACAACCAATTGCCCAGAAGGGATCACCACCACCTGCTACACAGTCAGTTGAATCATAAGTACCGGGCTTAAAATATTCAGAGGAGTTATACTGCAAATCCAGAAGTTTTGTAAAATCAGCAGGTCTATCCCAAGCACCCCATTCGTAAGCTACTCCAGGAAGCATGAAACCAGTGTTATTACGAGGGTCTATGTTCCATATCTGACATTCACTGGGTTTCAAGATATTTTCATCAGAGGGCATCCATTCAACCTCTACAAATTCCATTGCTGTGTTTATTATCTCATCTCTGGTTCGTGTAGGATAGGGCGTTTTTGCTGTCCAGTGTATTGTCCGCGGTCCGTCGACATTATTGTCTTCGCCGTCCTCACCCTCATCAACTCTTCCCTGGGAATCTGTAAGCAAATACATATTACAGTTCACATCATTTCCGGCACTGTTTCTGGTGACAAAGGTAAAAGAGTTAGTGCTCCCAACCGGCAGAGATGAGGTCCACCGGTAATCATCTCCAACAATGGGCGGAGATGGAGCATATGTTCTATCATAGAAGATATCGGTCCAGAAACCACCGGCGTATGCGTCCCCAGAGTTGTAAACCGTGGTTGTGGTATACAGGTAATCATAGTTGGCTACACCGGGGAACTCGTCACTTACAGAAACCCACCAGAAAACCAAATCCGGCTTTGGAGAGGGCTGTCGCCAGAAGATTTGCATAGGGCCGTAAGCATTATTACAGTCATTCAACTCTGTAATCTCGTCATCACAATCAACCAAACCATATACATTCCAGGTAGTATCTTCGTAACTAGTAACCCAGTCAGTAAAAATAAAATGTGCGAATGGACCCAGATAACCTGAAGTATGCTGGTAATTTGCCAGCCAGCACAGAGGAGCTACAGGCGGCGAATCTAAGTGCTTGTATATCGCAGTAACAGATGGGGGAGCCTCACTGTAGCTGTAATTTACAATTTCAGTGGTGATGGTGATGTAGTCACCAACAATCGGATTGGTGTCGCTGGCGGTGATACTGAGTATCCTTAGTTCAGGGGCATCAGTTGGGTCTGGAATAGTCCCATACAAATGGTAACTCTGTGTCGAATCTCCACCACCCCAGCATATTACTCTTACATAATACAGACCTATGCCAACCTCGTATTCGATATACTCATCTGAGTTTCCCCCATAGTCTGAGTAAGCAAGTGTTTGTAAATTACAGTCGTATAGATAGAGATCATAATCCGATCCCTCTGGGATGTTGCTCAAGGTACAAGCAAACGTTCCTTCACCGGTTATAAATTCATAATCTTTATAATCGTCAGCGGAATCAAGAGTACTCCAATAAGAGAAATGACCCATGGGTCTAAGTAAAAAGAGATCTCCTTTATTAACAATTCTTAGCTCAGAAGCTTTAGGAGATTCTTTTTTCTTAATTTTAATAATAGGTTCTTGGGAATAAATTTTCAAACGAGATGGAGCAAAAACCATTAAGACAATGCCTAAAAAAAGAATTAATCTACTTAAATTCTTATTTTTCATGTATTCCCCCTTTCAAATGATTTTCTTATTGTAGATTAAATTTTTTCCTCTTTATAAATAATGTCAATTCATTTGAGTTTGTCAAGCACTTTTTCAGTTGACTATACTAACCCAATTAACTATATAATTTCTCAGTTGTAGTCGCTCGGTTTAATGAGTAATATGGAGTGTATCTGCACGGACGTACCTATGCATTGTCGATGATGAGTCACTCGAAATTCACCCTCCCTTTTATTCCCTCCCATCGAGGGAGGGAAAATTCAGTTTCCTCTCCCCTGGTGGGAGAGGATTAAGGAGAGGGGGAAGGTGATGCACAAAGTAAAAATCTGAGGCTTTGATTTATGAGAATCAGCAGTTTCGGAAAAGGTTATAAGAACGTGAAAAGATACCGCCAGATAATCGCGGTCCTTTTTCACTACGGGTTTCAGGATATTCTGGAGCGGATGAGAATCTCCACCTTCTTCAAGCTGGGCAGAAGGCTTTTTTCCAGGAAGAAAGTGGAGGTGGAGAAATACACCTATGCCCAGAGAATCAGGATGACGATGGAGGAGCTGGGTCCAACTTTCGTGAAACTGGGGCAGCTCTTGTCAATGCGTCCTTTTCTGATTCCCCTGGAACTGGTGGAGGAGCTTACCAAGCTTCAGGATGAGGTGACTCCTTTTCCTTTTGAGGGGGTCAGAAGAATCATAGAGAAAGAATTAGAGGCTCCTCTGGAAAAGAAGTTCTTCTACTTCGACCCGGATCCCATTGCCTCTGCTTCCTTGGCTCAGGTGCATAAAGCGGTTACTCCTAACGGCGAGAAAGTGGTGGTCAAAGTCCAGCGTCCGGAGATCAAAGAGGTGATAGACTCGGATATGAGCATCCTGAAGGATTTAGCCAATCTCCTAGACAGGTTTATCCCGGAAAGCAGGCAGTATGACCCTAAGGGACTGGTGGAGGAATTGTCCCAGACCTTCCGCCGGGAGATAGACTTCAAGAACGAAGGCAGGAATATCGATATCTTCAGGGACAATTTCAGGGAGGATAAAAATATCTTCGTGCCCAAGGTCTACTGGGAGCTTTCCACCAATTTAGTCCTTACCTTAGAATTTATCGACGGGGTAAAGGTCTCCAATCTCCAGGAGATAGAGAGAAGGGGCCTGGACCGGAAGCTGATCGCTCGAAATGCCGGGAATGCGGTTTTCAAGCAGATTTTCATCGACGGTTTTTTTCACGCTGACCCTCATCCGGGAAACATCTTCGTTCTGGAGAATAACGTCGTCGCTCCGGTCGATTTCGGGATGATGGGCAAGCTCTCCGAGAGCGCTATGGACGAGATGTCGGACCTTTTGATCGCCGTGGTTACCTGGGATGCCAGGGAAGTGGTCAAGGTATACGAGAAAGCCGGCATAATCGGTGAGGGTGCCAATTTAAAAGCGCTGGAGGCGGATTTCAACGACTTCCTGTATCGTTATCATAAGATACCACTGTCCCGCCTGGATATGAAAACGATCGTGAACGACCTTTTCAATATCATTCACAGGTATGATATCCATATCCAGTCGGAGCTGATGCTTCTGGGAAGAGCCCTGGTGACCTATGAGGAGGTTGCCCGGATGCTGGACCCGGATTATGATTTCATCACCCAGGCAATTCCCTTTGTCAAAAAGCTCGCCGGGAGAAAATATAAATTTAAGGTCGTCCTCAAAGACCTGATGAGGGGTCTGCACGACCTCAGGGATTTTCTGGTCGAGTTTCCCTTCGAGTTAAGAAAGATAACCCGGAAAGCGGGCAGGGGGGAGCTTTCAGTTACCCTCCAGCACAAGGGATTGGAGAAACTGATCCTGGACATCGACCGGGCATCCAACCGCATATCCTTTTCCCTGATCGTTGCCGCCATCATCGTGGGCTCTTCTCTTATAATGAGGATGGATGTGGGACCCTACCTTCTGGGGTATCCGCTCCTGGGAATCGCAGGATATATCATTGCCGGGCTTTTAGGCATCTGGTTGGTCATAGCGATTCTCAGGTCTGGAAGGATGTAGCCTTTTAATAAAGAATACCGAATATATACTACAGATTAAGCCTTGCTCTTCTCCGTACTCAGAGGAGTTTCTCGCTTGACAAAAAGCTCTTTTGAGTTATATTTAAAATAAGAAAGTTTGAACGTTTTTTGGTTTCAAAGAAAGGAGATTTCAAAAATAAGCTTTTCAATGACAATGTGTTGCACTGGTATGTTAGATTAACACTTTAAAGGAGTGATCTATGAGGAAACTTTTCGTCTGCTTGTTTCTTCTGGCTGCGATGGGGTTTATGTTTAACAGTATGAACTCGGTCCGGGCTGAGGGTTCCTATCTGGTGAAAATCAAGCTTGAAAGCAAAGAAGATATAGTCAAAATTAAAAACTCCGACTTTACCACCTTTAGCAAGGGAGCTGGATTTGTACTGGGCGAGGCGGGAGAGACTACTCTGGATCAGCTGAGAGATAACGGCCTGGCTTGTTCTGTTCTGGATGAAAATCCGAAGGAGCATCATTATTATTATGTTTGGTACAGGGGCAAGGAGTCGACTGCCGGGGCAACAGAGCTGATCAAGCAGTATGGCAGGGTTCTTCAGCAGGAGGGTAACAGGTTCCTGGTGGAAGGAAAGCCCAAAGACATAGAGGAGTTGCCCAGATATCAGATGTCTCTGAGGAGGATTTTCCAACTGCCCCTGGATTTGCCTGAGCCAGCAGCAGAGGAGGCTTTATATAAGGCCCCGGCTTACTCTCCGGTCATCGCCGGTATGATTGATAAGGTGAAGACGGAGGATGTGCTGGGTTACGTGAAAGACCTCTCGGGCGAGCGGCCTGTGGTAATCGGCGGGGTTCCGGATTCCATCCCCACCAGATACACCGGCACGGAGGGTAATCTCAAGGCGGTTCAGTATCTTCTGGAGAAATTCACGGAGATGGGGGTTGAGGCCGAACCGGATACTTTCTATATGCCCTATGATGGAATACTCTCAGATGTAAAAGGAACAAGCGATGCTCAGACAGCCTGGGTGTGCTCTAATCGGGGTTGGATTCTGCGAACGACTAACGGCGGTCTTCGCTGGTATTCAACTCCGGGAACACAGCAATTCAGGCTTAACCGGCTTTTCCGCTTATCAGATGACTCGCTGTGGGCAGTGGGCTACCAGGGGATGGTGGTAAATTCAACAGACAGGGGAGCAAGCTGGTCAGAGAAGACCAGACCAACCACGGATAATCTCCTGGGAGTTTATTTTGAAAATAATTTAAGCGGATGGGTGGTAGGTGAATCAGGCAAGATTTACCATACCTCGGATGGAGGCGCAAGCTGGGTAGCCCAGACAAGCGGGACTACAAATTCGCTTTATAATATCACCTTCTCTGAGCCGGATAAAGGCTGGATAGTAGGGGAGGGCGGCCTATTACTTAAAACCACAGATGGAGGGTTGAGCTGGGATATAGTTTCACTGGGTACCTCCAGAGACCTCTATGATATAGAGTTCGTGACCTCTGAAAAAGGATGGATAGTGGGAGGTTTGGGAACAGTTTTATATACTACAGACGGAGGTGCAAATTGGCTTTCCAAGGATGTTGGTACTAACACGACTATTGATGCACTTTGTTTTGCTCCGGATGATACCTTAAAGGGCTGGATGGTGAGCTTTATGGGTAAGTTGATAATACGCACCCAGGACGGTGGGGCAACCTGGATCAAGAAGAGTACCCGGGAAGGTTATTCCTGCGTGTATTTTGCTAATTCCCAGATTGGCTGGATCACAGGAGGGATGAATCTGGGCAATACCACCGACGGCGGTGAAAGCTGGAGTTCACAATTCGAGAACATTGCAATAGGTGACCCCAACATTAACGTGGTGGCAACCATACCGGGAGAGATTCTCCCTAACTATCAATATTTGATCACCGCGCATTTTGACGATATCTCTCAGAGCCCTGAGACTTATGCCCCGGGTGCGGATGATAATGCCTCCGGCACAGCGGCGGTCTTGGAGGCGGCATCGATTATGAAAGATTACCAGTTCGTCTATTCTGTCAAATTCGTCTGCTTCACCGCGGAGGAGCAGGGATTGATCGGCTCCTACTTCTACGCCAAGAAGGCTAAGGCGCGGGGGGATAATATCAAGGGTGCGCTCAACTTCGATATGATCTCCTATGATGGAAACCAGGATGACTACATAGAGGTTCATACTGACTCCAACTCCTTAAGCCTGAACAACTCTTTTCTTAATGCAGTCTCAGATTACGGGTTAGGGTTTACTGCAAGAGATGTCATCATCAACACGGGCGTGGATTATTCGGATCATGCTTCTTTCTGGGAGTTCGATTACAAATCGATTCTGGGAATAGAAGACGAATCTGATTTCAATCCCTATTATCATTCCACCGGCGACAGGGTCTCAGCCTTTGATACTACCTATTTCAGGAAGTACTGCCAGGCAGGCTTGGCTTCCTTAGCCACCCTGGCGGGACCTTATTTCGATCTCAGGGGAGACGTTAATTTAGATCTATCCGTCGGCGTTGCAGACGTGGTTTATCTGATCAATTATCTTTTCAAGGGTGGACCGGCGCCCTCGCCCTCTTTTTTGGGAGATGTGGACTGCTCTGGCGAGGTGAATACCTCGGATGTGATCTATCTGATCAATTATCTTTTCAAGGGCGGACCGGCACCCTGTTGAAAAAAATGACAGATGACAGATAGAAGATAAAAGATAGGAGTCAGCAGGGGCGAGGTCTCCTCGCCCTATTTTTTTTGGATTGATTTACAGAAAATTATTTTAATTCTGCTGAGAATAAAATCCAGCGGTATGCCATGAGTCTGCGTAAAGAAGGAGTGAACTCCGGCTGTCTGGATAAAGAGAGTTAAGCCACATATGGCTAACCACTTTGGGAGAAGATTGTTTTCCCCGGGATACTCGATTTTCCAATCCTGATACTCACTTTCCGACCTAAGCTTCCTCCAGTTGGAAATCGAATCGCTCTTTTTCTCTTGACATTGCTTATTGGAAGATTATTTATTATAAGGATGATATTTTTTTCAAGCCGAATGTGGCAGTTGGTTAATTTATTAAATCATAACAAGTTAATACCGTGCAAGTTATGCCTGAAGAACTGACATCAAGAGAGAAAAAGGTTCTTAAAATTTTGATAAATGAGTTTATAGCCACTGCTCAGCCGGTAAGCTCAAAGACCATCGCGGATAAATTCGACCTGGAGATCAGCTCAGCTACTGTCAGAAACTCGATGAAGGAGTTGGAGGGAAAGGGTCTTTTGAAACAGCCGCATCACTCCGCCGGAAGGGTTCCCACGGATAAAGGTTACAGGATTTACGTGGATAAGCTGGTCAAGCCGGGAAAGCTGAGCCGCAGGGAAAAAGAAAATATCAAAAAGAATCTGGCTAACGATTACACCGCAGTGGAAGACCTGTTGGAGCAGAGCTCAAGGGTTCTGGGCAGGGCCTCCAGTCTTTTGGGAGTTACCATTGCCCCTCATCTGGACTGGGAGGTTTTGACCCATATAGATTTGCTGCTGGTCGCAGAGAAAAAGCTTTTGGTGGTTATTGCAGTCAAATCAGGAATCGTTAAAAACTTCATTTTGGATGTTGGTTCGGAGATAAGACCTGAGGCTCTGCAGGAGACCGAAAGGGTTTTGAATCACAAGCTTTCCGGCCTGAGCTTGAAGGAGGTTATGAGCTCCGCCGAGAGGAGGCTCAGTGAAAGCTACACCGCCAGCTCGGAGATAATCAAGCTCTTCCTGGATTTCACGGATAACCTTTTGAGTTTTCAGGAAGAGGAGAAGGTATATCTGGGCGAATCGAATAACCTTCTGGACCAGCCGGAATTCAAAAACTGGGAAAAGGCTTCTGATTTTGTGCGCCTGATAGAGGACAAAAAATTCTGGCTGAGGATAATCAGCACCAAAGTCACGAAAGAGGGGATCAGCATCAGCATCGGCAGGGAGTTAGGGAGAGAGGAGATACAGGCCTGCAGCCTGATCTGCTGCTCTTACGGGAAAGACAGGTTGAAAGGCAAATTAGGGCTGGTGGGTCCTACCAGGATGAAATATACCCGGCTGGTTTCTCTGGTGGGCTACACTTCTGCTCTCTTAGGGGAGATGCTTTCACAGTGAAGTTTTCCTGAGGCATCATTTCAAAAGCAATTTCATGTGATTTCAGGAGGAGATTTTTGACTGAGGAAGATAAAGAGAAGAAAGAAGAGCTTTTTTCAAGGCCTTCCGAGCCGATAGATTCAGAGGAAGAAGAGGAGGAACTTGAGGAGAAGAAGGAGATGGAGTTGGAGAAAGCGGAGGCTGGAATTGAGGAAAGGAAAGAAGTGCAGTTGGATGTGCTCAAAGAGCAGCTGAAGAGATCGGAAAAAGAGCACAAGGAAATAGAAGATCGATTATTAAGACTGGCAGCGGAATTTGATAATTATAAAAAAAGAACTGCCAGGGAATTCCAATTGATAATCAAGAACGCCAACGAGGAGCTGATCTCCCAGCTGGTCGAGACCCTGGATAATTTTCAGAGGGCTTTGGAATCGGTCTCAAGGTCAAATTCGACTGAAAATTCTTCCGATTTTGAGAGCTTTCACAAAGGGGTGGTGCTGATCTATCAGCATTTCGGAGATATCCTGGCAAAGGAAGGCTTAAAGGAGATCAAGGCTGTTGGCGAGCCTTTTGACCCGCATCTGCACGAGGCGGTGATGCAGCAGGAAAGCGAGGAATACCCGGAAGGTGTGATTATGGACGAGATAAGCAAAGGGTATGTTCTAAACGACAGGGTGATTAAACATTCCAAGGTGGTTGTATCGAAAGGGAAAAAAATTGCCAGTGACCAGTGATCAGTGGCCAGCTACTGAGCACTGGTTTTATCTTTTGTAGGGACAGGGCTTGTCCCTGTCCGAACCCGAATGACAAAGTGATTAAGCATTCTAAAGCGGTAGTATCAAAAGGAAAGCCTAGTAAGGAGAATAAAGAAGAATAATGGATATCTTCTCACTTATTATTAATTCCACACTTGTTTTTGCACTAGTTATTGTCACATATTTTTATATGCGCCACACTAAAAGAATGGCTGATATTATGGTCAGAGAGTATGAATTGAAAATATCACCTTTTATCGAAATAGAGCTTACTTATAAATCTCGCGGAGAGTTGAACTTTACTTTATTTAATAGAGGAACAATTCCAGTTGATATTGAAAAGGTAGTATTTGAATGGTGGTTTAGGGGGAAAAATGATAAAACTTGGACTATCGATTTATAAATTGATGAAACACTTACTAAAGAAAAACCTATTTCGAAACCTTTAAGTTACTCTATCGATAATATGGTCAAGGAGGAATTCCCTGAGAGTAAACAAATGAAGCGAGAACAACTCTATTATTCGATTGAGGGTAAAATTTTTGCATATTTTTTAAATATAAAAAAAGAAATACATAGAACCAGAGAAGTAAAGATACATAGTTTAGTATAGCTATTTGAGGAGGTTAGATAAAAATGGCTAAAGTTATCGGTATAGATTTGGGAACGACCAATTCCTGCGTGGCGGTGATGGAGGGGGGTGAGCCTAAGGTCATTCCCAATGCCGAAGGGATGAGGACTACTCCTTCGGTGGTCGCTTTTACCAAAACAGGAGAAAGATTAGTTGGGCAGATTGCCAAAAGACAGGCCATCACCAATCCGGAGAATACAGTTTTCTCCATCAAAAGGTTTATGGGCAGAAGGCATAATGAGGTTCTGGAAGAGGAGAAACTGGTTCCCTATGAAATCGTAGAGGCGACCAATGGGGATGTGCGGGTTTTGATCCAGGGCAAGGAATATTCCCCGCCTGAAATCTCGGCTTATATTTTGCAATCTATGAAAAAAACTGCAGAGGATTATTTAGGGGAGAAAATCACCCAGGCAGTGGTAACCGTTCCGGCTTATTTCAACGATTCCCAGAGACAGGCGACCAAAGATGCAGGAAAGATTGCCGGTTTGGAGGTTTTGAGAATCATCAACGAGCCTACAGCAGCCTCCTTAGCCTACGGGCTGGAGAAGAAAAAGGATGAGAAGATTGCGGTTTTCGATTTGGGAGGAGGGACATTCGACATCTCGATCTTGGAATTGGGTGAGGGGGTATTCGAGGTGCGTTCGACCAACGGAGATACCCATTTAGGGGGAGACGATTTCGACCAGAAGGTTATCGACTGGATGGCAGACGAGTTTTTAAAAAATTACGGCATAGATTTAAGAAAAGACAGGATGGCCTTGCAGAGATTAAAAGAGGCAGCAGAGAAGGCTAAATGCGAGCTGTCCACGACCCTGCAGACCAATATCAACCTTCCCTTCATAACCGCGGACGCATCCGGTCCCAGACACCTGGACTTAAACCTCACCCGCGCAAAACTGGAGCAGCTGGTAGACGATTTGCTTCAGAGAACGGTGGGTCCCTGCAAAAGGGCTTTGCAGGATGCCAAATTATCTCCTGAGGATATCGACGAGGTGATTTTGGTGGGAGGGCAGACCAGGATGCCCAAGGTGCAGGAGATAGTGAAGGAGCTTTTCAGAAAAGAGCCGCATAAGGGGGTAAATCCGGACGAGGTGGTGGCAGTTGGTGCGGCTATTCAGGCAGCGGTTTTGACCGGGGAAGTTAAGGACGTTCTGCTTCTGGACGTAACCCCTCTGTCATTGGGGATTGAGACCTTAGGCGCAGTGATGACCCGTTTGATTGAGAGAAATACTACCATCCCCACCAAAAAGAGCCAGATCTTCTCCACTGCGGCTGATAACCAGACAGCAGTCTCCATCCACGTTCTGCAGGGGGAGAGGGAGATGGCTCTGGATAACCGGACGCTGGGAAGGTTCGACCTGGTCGGTATTCCACCTGCACCCAGGGGAATTCCCCAGATCGAGGTTACCTTCGATATAGATGCCAATGGCATAGTGCACGTCTCGGCAAAGGATTTGGGAACGGGAAAAGAACAGTCCATAAAAATTCAAGCCTCTTCCGGTCTCTCCGAGCAGGAGATAGATAAGATGGTGAAAGATGCAGAGTCGCATGCAGAAGAAGACCAGAGGAAAAAAGGCGTGGTCGAGTCAAGAAATAAAGCCGACCAGATAGTTTATACTACGGAAAAGACCCTGAAGGAATATGGAGATAAAGTCTCCCCGGAGGAAAAACAGAAGATTGAGCATGGGATCGAAAAAGTGAAATCGGTCCTGAACAGCAACAACAAGGAGGATATAGACCGGGCAACCGAAGAACTTCTTCAAGCTTCTCATAAAATTGCCGAAGAGATGTATAAGAAGACTGCAGCCCAGCAGCAGGCATCCGGAGAGCAAACCCGGGCCGAGGCAGGAAAAGAAGAAAAAGGGGAGAAAAAAGAGGGCAAGGAGGGGGCAGTGGATGCAGATTACGAGGTTATGGACGATAAATAAGTGAAAAGAAACTTTCGTACTGGCTTGAGATTTTGATTGACAAATCATTTTTGATTACGTATAATATTTTCAGTTGAAAGGTTTTTTAGGTTATAGTAAGAATGTTGTGGATTGATTAGAAAAAGGCAGTTAATCACGAAAATCCTGGATGGGTTTTTGTGTTTTTTTGTTTTTAATTTTTAGCCAGTGAAAGGTGGTGAAAAAGTTTTGGCAGAAGGTAAGGTAAAGTGGTTCAACGAGGCTAAGGGTTTTGGCTTCATAGAGAACAAGGAAGGTGGTAAGGATGTTTTCGTGCATTATACCGCCATCAAGTCAGAGGGCTACAAGTCCCTGAATGAGGGTGATGAGGTGAGCTTCGAGATCACTGAGGGTCCAAAAGGACCGCAGGCAATTAATGTAGTTAAATTATAAATAGATGATTTGACCGCATTGATAAACCCCGCTTTTTCTCAAGCGGGGTTTTTTTATTTTCAGCTTAAATTAAGATCAACCTTTCGATTCGACTCATTCAAATTTTCATAAATCTCTTATGTAGGGCAAGGTTTGTAGGGGCAGAACATCCTTCTGCCCGATTTTTTGACGTCCCTAAAAAGAGAGGAGTGCACCAGCTTGCTGGTGCTTCTCTTTTAAGAGATATCGACTCGCAGGCAGTGCTCCCAGCCCCATATAGTCCTTTTCGTTGGCAAAGACACTGACGAAAAACTTTGGCTCTGGCGATTTTTATGCAGTGCTTTTCTTCTTTTGAAATACAGCTTCCCAGTCTAATTTCCCTGTCATCTGCATAACCACGAATAAAGTCGAGATACATAATATGGTGATGACCAAGCCGGTGAACCCCTCGAAGAAAAAGGTATAGGAAAATAAAACCTGATAGATGAGCTGGGTAACTCCAATTTCCAGAAGAGCAAATCGGATTCCCACAACAAGTCTCATATAAGTCACCATCAAGAATATGGAAACGGCGGAACTCAGAAAAAAGGCAGTGTGGATGGAAATGTGGTCTACCAGGTAGGCAAGCAGAAGATGGAAACTGAAAAATGCCGCCCCCAGGAAGAAGTAATTCATAGGATGGATTTCAATTTGCCGCAATGTCGTAAAAATAAACAGCAGGAAGAAAAACAGAAAAAGAGAAATCGGCGCAGAAAAAGTGACTTTGCTAACCCAGGGTCCCGGATTAAGTTTGTTGGGCAAATCCATACCAATTTTTACACCGGTCAGCAGATTGGAGTACTGCCATTTTAGGTCCCACCCATCTTTGATCTGGGCGCGTGAAGTCGGAGAAATGCTATTCTGAGGAAAATCTATTTTTTTAAAATTCGTTTTAATGCTTAGCAGGAAATCCCTGACCTGGCTCACATTCTCGCCAAATTCATACCACCATTCGTCCATGCCCTGCGATTTGTAGGATATCTCAACTGTTTCCCTCTGCCCGGGATCGAGTTTAATAAGCTGTTTTATCGAGCCGGAGGATGGCTCGATGTTCTGAAGTTCTTTGCCCCCCACGATAAAACGAAAATCATCGTAAACTGCTCCCGCGGTAGGAAAGGTGAAATTTATGAACAAGTCACGGCGTTCAGGGGTATCGTTGGATACGACATAATGCCCGGAAAAATCCACGGTATAAGTCGGATACCATAACAATCCCTTCTTGCGATGCTGCAGAAACAAGGAAACGTCAATCCGACTGGATCTAAGCGGAACATAATTAGCGATGGTCCGGGTCTGAATCTCGCTAATGGGTTTACCCGACTCGACGCGTTTGGTCTCTGTTTTGCTCACAGTTTCGTAGTATACTGATGGTGCCTTTTGAACTTGCACAGTCCCCCAGAGCTGACCAACTGCATTCCTGAGTCTGTTATCCTGGGTCTTGGTCCGCTGTATGATTGTGGCACCTAGGATAAACCATGCAAACGTCGTGCAGATAAAGATGAAAAGAATTGCGGAAAGTTTCTTGCTCATAATTGCTCCTCTTAAGAATATTCAGTTTGCACAAAACAAATACGTGCAAGGATAGGATATTGTTAATATTCGATTCGCACAATATCTTTTACCATCCTGCCACTGAAGAAGTTCTGCAAATTTCAGTCAGTTATATTCTTATTGTCGGATGACTTCATATAGATTTAAAGACTCGTAAATTCGAAAAAAATGAAAAGGGAAGGGCTTTTGAATTACATTTTTTACGGATGGACACAGCTATCTTCTCTCTCTGCATTTTTTACGACCCTAAAGGGTCGCACTACTAAAGAGCAAGGGCACGGCATGCCGTGCCCCTACGCCTGAAACACGTTCTTACATCGTCCTCTGAAGCTCCTTACATCGAATCCAACTGCAGTCTGGCTTTTTTTCTGACGAAGGCATAGTCCAAGCTGTTAATCACGTTAAACTCCGCAGCTTTCGTGCATAGTTCCCTGGCTTTCTCGATGTCACCCTTGCCTTTGTATGTCAGCGCAATTCTGTAAATATTATAGGGGCTTTGTTGATTAGCCTGATTTAGCTCCTCCAGTGCCTTGTCGTAATCCTTTTCCTGGAGCGCGATCATTCCGGTCAGCTGGTGCGAGAGTCGAATTTGAAACGGATTATTTATGGCTTCGACTTTTTCTCTGAAATTCTCGGATTTCGCTTTGGCGCCGGCAAAGTCTTTCTTCATCAGATCGACACGCGCGATATTAAAGAGATAGATGCGGTCCGCATTCTCCTTTACCTCTTGGGAAAGGTCCGATTCCTTGACGAGCTTTAATGCCTCTTCGTATCTTTTCCTTGCCTCATCATACTTTCCGGATTCAAGCAGAATATTGCCCATTATCACCAGGTCCCCGGCCATGGCAGAAGCGTCCCCGATTTTCTCTGCTATGGCGTATTGCTTTTTCAGCTCCTCTAAAGCCTTGCCCGTATTCCCCTCATCCACGTATGAGACCGCCATGGAAAAGTGGGCCGCACGCCGCTGCCCGTCATTGTGAGCCTTATCATAAAATTTCTGAAGTTCTACTCGGGCTTCCTGGTGCATTCCTTTGAAAACAAGATTCGAGGCTATGCCGATGTACGAGGTAACAAAATCCGGGTTGATCGTTAAAGCTTTTCGGTAGGTTTCTATGGATTGGTCGTACTTGCCTATTTTCATCAGCAGCTCTGCATAGGAGTCGTAGGGGTTGGGATCGTCCGGAATCAGCTGGATGTATTTTTTGAAAGCGTTTTCGGATTCAGCGTAATCCTCCAGAATTCTGTAGGTATAACCTAACTGATTGTAGGGTGCGGAAAAATCGGGATCGATCTCTGTTGCCTTCCTGTATTCTTCAACCGCCAGTTCGTATTCCTGTTGAACGAAGTAATGGTTAGCCAGAAGGTAGTGTGTCTGCTGGTCATTGGGATACATTTCAGTCAGTTTCTGATAATACTCCCTCTGTTTCATGGGGAGACCATCAACGCCTGCTTTAACTCCGAGAATCCACAAGCGCTCACCCTCGGAGACTTTATCCGCCAGAGCCACGGCCCTGTCAAGATTTTCGAAGAGTCCCTTTGCACTGGGCTGGGCTGCCGCCAAGTATAAGTATCCCATGGCGAAGTTGGGGTCCTCAGCCACGGATTTTTCGAAAAGCTCGAGAGCTTCCGGAAGGCGAATCTTGTCAAACAGGTCACGTCCCTGCAGGAAATATTCCCGCGCATTTTCAGAGGAGGTGGTGAGCGGTACCTTACCCTGGTTGGAGGTTGAGCAGCCGATTATCACAAATAAAAGAGAACTAATGACAAGCAATAACGCATTGCTGATTATACTATGGTTTTTCATCGTTCTCTCCTTTTAAAGAGTTAGTATATCAGGCTTGGATAGCCCGCTTCTTTTTGAATCTGAACTCTAAGATTTTAAGACGATCCGAATTCCCTTTGTAGTGCCTGGGCTGCCAGATCGAGATGATTTTTAGCTATCAGGCATTGCAAGGTGGTCATTGAAGTGCAGACCGCCTGAACGTTGATGTCGCAGGAGGCTAAAATATCAAAAGCTTTTCCGGCAACGCCAGGTGTTTGAGAAAGCTGGGGATGAGCGATAGTAACCAGAGCCACCTCCGGGTCCACAGCTAATTCTTCAGCCTTAATATCCTCTCTGATCTTTTTTAATTCGAACATGGCTGACTGTAGGTCTTTTTTGGCCAGGACGAAGGTGAGGTTTACCTTTCCGCCGGCGCCGGAGGAGGAGGTTATCAACTGCACGTTGAATCCATGTGCCCATAAACTGCCGAAAACCCTGGCGGCTATTCCCGGAACGTCGGGTACCGAGACCAGGGTTACTTTGGATATATCGTCCTGGGTTGAGATCTGAAATTCTGACATAAAATACCCTCCCGGTTAGAAATATTCAGACTGTAACAAATCCAGCCTGCCTTAATAAGATAATCCAAATTGGCTTAAAGTCAAAGAGTTTATGGGATTTATATGAGGATAAAAAGGCGAAAGAGGATAGTTTTTATCGTATTAATAAAAAATTAAATTTCACCCTGTGCGAAAATATGACTCAAGAGGTATCAAATGGAACAAGGTTATGTTTCAGTCTGCTCATCTGATCATACTTAATTTTCAATGGATTTAGGGAAAAAGTTACTTATCTTTAGGATGAATGAAGAATTTTTTCAAAGATAACGGTATTGTCCTGTCTTTCTCTTTTTTGATCCTGGGGGTTGCCCTGATCGGCTCTCCTTATAATCAGAGCCACAGTTTCCTTTTGAAGACCGTATTTTTTCAAACCCTGATTTTAGGGCTATCTCTCATTTTTGTCCTTAATCAATTTTTATACAGGAGAAGTTCTATCAGATTTCCCCTTATCTATCCGATTCTACTTTACTGCGGCTATTCGATCCTCTCCTTGATTTTCAGCCAGTATAAATATGCTTCATCTATGGCGTTTTTGAAGCTTGTGTTTTTCGTCCTGCTGTACCTCTTGATAGTGAATGCGGTCCCGGATTTCAGGAAGCTTTCCTTCCTGATAAAAACCGTCATCCTATCAACGGGCTTGGTATCGCTGATAGGGATATTGCAAACAGCAGGGGTCTCCTTTGCCGCCTGGATACCTCCCTATCCCGGAAGGATAAGCTCGACTTTTGGCAATCCCAATTTCCTGGGAGGGTTTTTGGCTATAACTCTGCCTTTGGCTGCCTGGGTCTTCCTGCTTTCCTCAGATAAGAAAAAAATATTTTATCTTTTGGTATCTCTTGCGGGATTGTCAGCTTTGTTCCTGACAAGAAGCAGGGGGGCAATCGTTGCATCACTCCTGTCTTTTCTATTCATAGGAGCCGTATCTTTCCTGTTTAAGCTCTGGAGATTTTCCGGGAGAAGAAAGATCCTTTTCTGGGGATTCCTGATTATAGCAGTAACGGTTATCTTTTTCCTGATTGATACAGGTCCGGATAGCCTGGCGAAAAGATTTTCACAGACCTCTCCTGGGGAAGGGTCGTTATTCATCCGTCTGAAAATATGGGAGTCTGCCTGGAATCTCATAAAAAGTGATT
Source organism: uncultured Ignavibacteria bacterium (assembly GCA_964511075.1). Taxonomy (GTDB): domain Bacteria; phylum Zixibacteria; class MSB-5A5; order MSB-5A5; family RBG-16-43-9; genus CAZEDM01. The sequence goes on along the minus strand of CAZEDM010000004.1, from coordinate 241,415 downwards.
TGTGGTTCGGGGTCGGGCTGGGGAATTTTCAGATATTTTTCCCGGCTTATTCTGTCCCTGATTTCTATAAGCTCGTTCCCATGGGAAACGTCCTGCATGCGGAAAACGAGTATCTGGAAATCTGGTCAGAGCTGGGGATAATCGGGCTGGCACTTTTCGTCTGGATAATGGGAGGGGTCTACTATAAAGCCTTCAAATTCATCCGGCAGGAACAAGACCCCGGCAAAAAGGTTCTGGCACTTGGCCTTCTCGGCGGACTATCCGCAGGCTTGATCCAGGGTCTGGTCTGTGTCAGCCTGAGATGGACCGGTCCTGATTTTTTCTTCTGGCTGTATCTTTCTCTCCTTATGGCTTTGGCCTTAAAAGATAAAACTCCTCGAATGGAAAAAACCTCAGCGGCATCCTCTTCAGGAAAGTTCCCGCAGGGATTGAAAGTTCTCATCTACTCTCTGATTTTATTTATCACCACCCTCTTCGGGATATGGCAGATAAGGGGATACTCCGCCAATGTCTATCTGGCAAGGGCGCAGTTCTATATGGATTCACAGAATAAGATTGCTGCTGTTTCTGAGCTGGAAAAAGCGTACAAGAGAAATCCCCATTGTCTGGAGGCTATGTTTTTATTAGGAGCATTGAGCTCGGAGCTTAAGAGGTATCCGGAATCAGAATATTGGTTCGACAAACTCCAGAAATTTGCCCCGGATTATGGGAACGTTCACGAATGGAAAGGGCTGCTTTTTCACAAAACCGGAAGACGGGAGCTGGCAGAGGAGGAATACAAAAAAGCGGTTAAGATGAACGGCTCAGGTATGAATCATAATCTATTAGGAGAACTTTTTGCCGAACAGGGGGAATCGGCTCTGGCGGAGAAGGAGTTTTTAAAAGGGATAGAAGCTGACTCAAGTATGGTATTGAACCGGATCAGCCTGGCTCAGCTTTATCTGGTTCAGGGAGAATATGAGCGGGCTGTGGAGCAGGCAAAACTCTTACTGGATATTCCCGGTATAAGTAAAGATGAAAAAGTCTCTTTAAGCCTGCTTTTAGCCGGTGCCTATTTCAAGCTCGAGAGTCTGGATGAGTTGTCAGAAGAGATAGAATCAACTATTGCCTTGAATCCTGATTCGGTTCAAAAAGACAAGATGGCTGACCTTCTCCAGGGGTTTGCCTGGGAGAAGGTTAAGAAGAATGAGGACCTGGATTGGGCACTGAGATTCTGCGATGAAGCACTGTTTTTAAATCCCTCGGATCCCGGGGTCATCTTTGATACCCGGGGATGGGTCTATTTCAGAAAAGGGGATTATGCCAGAGCAGAAGTATATATAAGGAAAGCAGCGGAGCATGATCCGCAGAACGAAAAATACAAAAAAGACCTGGAGATAATATCCAATGTCCGTAAGGGGAAAGGTCAGAAAATAGAGATAAAATAGATTTGGAACCTTAAGGGTTGACAGTTGACAGATTAAATGTATATATTTACTTTTAATTAGCCGAATTCGTAAAAAGATAAAAACAGATTTTCAAGATATGGCTAAAAGAGATTATTACGAGGTCCTGGGACTGGAAAGAGGTGCCAGCGAAGAGGACGTAAAAAAGGCTTACCGGAAGTTAGCTCTGCAATACCATCCGGACAGGAACCCGGGGAACAAGGAGGCTGAGGAGAAGTTCAAGGAGGCAACCGAGGCGTATGAAGTATTGAAAGACCCGGCTAAAAGAAAAAGGTACGACCAGTTCGGGCATGTAGGGGTTGGTGTGGGAGCCGGAACAGGCTTTGAGGGTTTTGATTTCGGGAGTTTCGATATCGGGGATGCCCTGAGAACTTTCATGCGGGATTTCGGGGCATTCGGGTTCGAGGATTTAGACATCTTCGGGGGAAGAAGAACCTCCAGGTCCAGGCGCGGACCCGTTAAGGGCGAGGATCTGCAGATCAAGCTTAAACTGACCCTGGAAGAGATTGCCACGGGCGTCGAGAAGACGATCAAGCTCAAGAGGCTGGTCAGGTGTTCGGACTGCGAGGGAAGCGGAGCAGAAAAAGGGACTTCCAAAAGAACCTGCCCTACCTGTCACGGCACAGGAGAGGCAAGAAAAGTATCGCGTTCTTTTTTGGGACAGTCTATTATAATTACCACCTGCAATCTCTGCGGCGGCTCAGGCGAGGTGATCGAGAAAGCCTGTTCAGCCTGCGGCGGTGACGGCAGGGCAAGAGGGGAAAGCACCATTACGGTAAAAGTGCCTCCGGGGGTAAGTACCGGGAACTATATTCCTGTGCGGGGTGCAGGGAATTACGGCAAAAGGGGAGGTCCTGCAGGTGACGTGCTGGTTTTCATCGAGGAGCAGGAGCACCCGGACTTTACCAGACACGATGACGACCTGCTCTACGAGCTGGCAATAGGTTTTCCCCAGGCAGCATTAGGGAGCGAGGCAGAGGTGCCAACCCTGGACGGCAGGGTGAAATTAAAGATTCCGGCTGGCACACAGTCGGGCAGGCTTTTCAGGCTGAGAGGAAAAGGGATTCCCCATCTGCATTCTTATGGCAAAGGCGACCAGATAGTCCGTGTCCTGGTCTGGACACCGACTTCGCTTTCTTCTGAGGAAAAAAGAATATTAAAAGAGCTTTCGGAGAAGTCCGGAATAAAGCCGCCAAAAGGGGATAAGGATTTTATTGAGAGGTTAAAAAATACATTGGGGTTTTAGAAATAGGAGTAGATCGGGTTGCGCAAACCACCCGACGATTGAGTTTGTCGGGCAATTTACCGCGATCTGTGTGACGATCGTGAACCAGGGAGACAAACCTGTAAATGACCGATGTTCTTACAAAAAAACAGCGCAGCTATAATATGTCGATGATAAGGGCTAGTAACACACAGCCCGAAATCAGGCTGAGAAAAATGTTATCTGCTTCCGAACTGAAGGGATACAGGCTTCATTATAAACTCACAGGAAAGCCTGATATAGTTTTCCCCCGGAAGAAAATTGCGATATTCATTGATGGTTGTTTCTGGCATAAATGCCCCAGATGTTTTATAAAACCCAGAACTAATATAAAATTCTGGAAAGAGAAGATAGAGTCAAATGTAAAAAGAGATAAAGTTGTAAACAGGGAACTCATGAAGAAAGGGTGGAAAGTTTTGAGAATCTGGGAGCATGAGATGAGAAATGAAAAAATAATCAAACGGAAAATCATTGATAAGATATGAAAGATAAGCTAAAGGTTCTGGATTTATTTGCAGGCGCTGGTGGTTTTTCACTGGGCTTTGATCTTGTTAGAGATGGCGGAAGCAGAAAGGTATTTGAGGTCGTTCTTGCAGTAGATAATGAAAGGTATTCCTGTCAGACTCTTAGAAAACATTTTTCAAAAGAATATGGGAATGAAGAAATTGTACTTCAGGCTGATCTGACCAAGCCGGAAATACACAATGAGATAGTAAAAAGATGCAGGGAAGGGGTGGATATTATAATCGGTGGCCCGCCTTGTCAGTCTTTCTCGCTGATAGGACCGAGGTCAGGAAACGGAAAGAAAGGAAATCCCCGTAAGTATAGAATTATGGACAGGCTCTATGAGGAGTATATTTCTCTTGTTAAAGAGCTGAAACCTTCATTTATTGTTTTTGAAAATGTCAAGGGGATACTTTCCAAGAAGGACAGCAAGGGCAGGACGTACATTGATATAATCATTTCTTACTTCAAAGCTCTTGGTTATTCCTTTGAGAGTGAAAATGAAGATATTAAAACGGATTATATGATACTTAATGCTGCTGATTATGGTGTTCCCCAGACAAGAGAAAGAGTGTTTCTAATCGGGAACAACCTTGGAATAAAGAATCCGTATCCACTGCCAACACACAATACTTCAGAGTATGTTACACTATTCGAGGCGATTGGTGACCTGCCCAAACTGAAGGCAAAAATCACGTTTACAGATATAAATACAGATAATCAAAAAGTGAAAATTGAAAGATACAACAAGAGGGTATTTTCCGGCAAGGATTCAATTACATATCATAATGATTTATTCCTCACGCACTACAATTCTCTTACGGAGAAAGGGAAGACTTTTCTTGATTTTATTAAGCTGAACGGCCAGACTGTTCTCACTCATCATATTGCAAGAGGGCAGAAAAGGGATGATATTCTGCTTTTCAGGGGAATGAAGCAGGGGATGAGAGCAAAGGATATTTTTGAGAGCAACAGCAAAAATATAAGAAGACTCAGAAGGTTGATAAAATATGATATGTCCAGCTTCAAGGACAAATACAAGAAGCAGAGCTGGGGAAAGGCGTGTTCAACTATTTTCGCACATCTTCAGAAGGATGGCAACAGGTTCATTCATCCTGACAGTAGTCAGGCAAGAACAATCACAGTGAGGGAGGCTGCAAGAATCCAGTCATTCCCTGACTGGTATCCTGACCATGAAGGGTTTGCGGGCCCTTACAACAAAATCTTCAGGCAGATAGGAAATGCAGTGCCACCACTCCTTGCAAGGAAAATAGCGGAATCAGTTTATGATACATTCAGGGAGGTAAAAAATGCCGGACATGGATAAAGTGATTTTTAAGCCTCGGGCAAGATTACTATTACAACTTGGTGATCAACTGATAAAAAATGAGAGTATAGCTTTGCTTGAGCTTGTTAAGAATTCCTATGATGCTGATGCCGCCTATGTCAATATATCAATGAAGAATCTTGATAATAGCGTTAAAGGTGTTATTACTGTTGAAGATAATGGCAAGGGTATGGATCTAGAGATAATAAAGAATGTATGGATGGAACCGGCAAGTGATTACAAGGAGAAGCTTCTTGAGGGAGATAGTAAGAGGAAAGAATTTAAGCGACTTCCTTTAGGAGAAAAAGGTATAGGAAGATTCAGCGTTTACAAACTCGGTAATGAAATTGAAATGATAACTAGGAAAGAACACGGCAGAGAGATTGTTATAAAAATTAACTGGGACATTTTCAAGGAGTCAAAATATCTTGATGAAATTCCCGTCAGGATAACCGAGAGAACTCCAGATGTTTTTACTGGCAACAAAAGTGGAACTAAGATAATCATAAGTAAATTGAAGGGTACGTGGAATAAAGCCATGATAAGAGAAGTCTATCGTTCAATAAATTCTCTTTGTTCTCCTTTTGATGCCCCAGATTCTTTCAGGGTGAATTTTGAGACAGACAAGAAGGAATGGCTTGAGGGATTATTGTCTTGGCAGCAGATAAAGGATTATGCATTATTTAAGATTGAATGCGAAATTGAAGGACATCTTATTGAAAAGTTTAGATATAAGTTCATGCCTTGGCCAACTATGAGAAAGCTGCATCACAGACAGGTTACCGAACACGACATTGAAATCAAAAAAATAAGAAAGATGGTTGATAAGGATAATTTGCCGATCGATCTGTCTGTAGCCCGGATAGGAAAGATTATATTTGAGGCTTTGATTTTTGACAGAGATGCAAAGATACTGTCTTTGGGGGTACAAGATAAAAAGGGGCTTAAGGAATATCTTGATATCAACGGAGGAATAAGAATATACAGAGATGGAATCAGGGTTTATGACTACGGTGAACCGGGCAATGACTGGCTTAATTTGGGCTTACGGAGAGTAAATGTCCCTACAAAAAGGATAAGCAACAATATAATACTAGGCGCTATTCATCTCTCGAGAAAGGAAAGTAGGGATTTAATTGAGAAGACTAACAGGGAAGGGTTCATTGATAATGAGGCTTTCAATGTCTTCAAGGCCTCGATTCTTTATGTTCTGGATAAGGTAGAAACATTCAGGGAAATAGACAAGGATAAAATCAGGACATTTTATGGGCCTACGCCTGCCTCAGAGCCGGTAATTTCTGATTTGGCTGATTTGAAAAATCTTGTTGAGACAAAAATCAAAGATATAAAATTAAAGGATGATATTTCTGTTTATCTAAAGCGAATAGAAGATGATTACAGGTTTATCAATGAAACGCTTTTGAAAAGTGCTGGAGCAGGATTGAATCTTGGGGTTGTGATTCATGAAGCTGAAAAAATAATAGAGGAACTTGTCAAGGTTATTGAGAAGGAAAAACCATCAGCGAGGATTGTTGCTTTAGTTAAACATCTTGCACAACTGGTTGAAGGATATAGTGTTATTATCCGGAGCACTGGCAGGAAATCAGAGGATATGAAAAAGCTTATTGAACAATCTATTTTTGATGTTGAATTCAGACTTAACGCACACAAAATCAGTATAATAAGGGATTATATCAGATTTAAGGGTGAACCTGTACTTAAATGTGCAAGAAATCTTGTTATCGGAACAATTCTAAATGTTATTGATAATTCCATATGGTGGCTTGATTATGGAGGTATGAAGGACAAGAAAATATTCATTTCCCTATCAGATGAACTTCCTGGTTATTTGTCTGTCATAATAGCTGATAATGGCCCCGGTTTCTCACTGCCTACGGAAGAAATTACAAAACCTTTTATTTCAGCCAAGTCCGATGGAATGGGGCTTGGACTTCATATTGCAAAAAGCGTGATGGAGGCACATAGGGGAGAGATTATGTTTCCTGAAAGAGGCGAAATTTCCGTACCTAAAGAATTTAGGTCCGGAGCAATCGTCGTTCTTGCATTTCGGAAAGAGAGGGCAAAATGAATATACCTGAAAGTGGAAGAGTAGTAGTAATTGATGATAAGGATGATGAAGCACTTCCATTGGTGAAGGTTTTGGCAAAAAAAGGTATTCCGATACTCTATTATACGGGGCTCAAGCAAGAAGAATTACCAACAAAGCCTATCGCCGGAGTGCGTATTATTTTCTTGGATGTAGTACTTGGCACTGATGGCCAAAGCGATAAAACCAAAGTATCAACAGCAGTGGGAGTTATTAATCGTATAATTGGTCCAGGTGTAAGCGGGCCATATATTTTGATTGTATGGACCAAACACACAGAGCTAAAAGCAGGAATCAAAAATGCTCTAGCAAAAAATGCTCCATTGTTTTTACTGGATCTTCGTAAGAATGAATGCAAATACAAAAGAGGTGGTTACAATCTAAACAGAATAGAATCCCGTCTCAAGAATGAATTAGACAAAGCTGGTGCATTCCATCTGTTTGTTTTATGGGAAAACATTGTTCATAAATCCGCAGGGGGAATAGTGGATGATTTCTCATCATTTTATCCCTCAGATATGAATTGGAACAAAAATATGTTTATGGTGTCTCGCGAGCTTGCCAAGGCTTATGCCGGCGAAAGGCTTCAACCAGGCAATATCAACGAAATATCTAAAAATTCCCTTCTGACTTTCAATATGGCTTTTATTGACAATCTTGAAAGTGCAATAAAAAACTTTCAGTATACCGGAAAAAACAAAAGTAGCCGCATCAGAGGCAAACCTGATGCTGATATAGTCTCAAAAATCAATTCAAGATTATTGATGGCTGAAGTGGAAGATGATGATTCTATAAAACCGGGGAATATTTATGAGGGGAGAATTAATAACAGAAAACCTGCTTTGATACAAGACGTTTTTGATGGTGATTTAAGGCAATATCATGACAAAGATGGTTTGATTGATTCAGTGGAAGATGTTTTCCTAGAGGTTTCTTCTGTGTGCGATTACACCTGTAAAAAAATGCGTGTTTACAGGTTCATGCCAGGACTTATGTGGCCTTCAGAGTATTCAAAAAAAATAAAGAGAAAGACCGACTATCTTTATATATCGCCTTTGGTTAATATTAAAAATAAAAAATACAGGTTAGTTTTTGATATCAGATGTCTGACAACTTTACCGCTTAATACAAAAAAATCCAGCAAAAAACTTCTGGGTAGAATCAGACATGAATTACTCGTTGATATCCAGTCATATATATCAAGACATGTTAATCGGCCAGGCGTGGTTTCTGTTTATTGGCCGATTGATAAGGGATAAATAAAATATGTTAGATGCAGTATCGTTTTGAGACAGAGAAATAGCTCTGGGTGAGCAAGACACCCGACGATTGATTTGTTTGGGCAATTTCAGGTAACCCCCCTTGTCGTTACTACAATGTAATTATTTGCAATATATAATATTAACCTCGTCGTTTAAAGTGATGCTTCATAATAATTCAGTATCGAGATTTTAGAGTACAAACCCTATTGTGACAAACTCAGATTTGAATGACATATAAGCAAAGGAGCGATTATGAAACAGGTAATCTTAGCAATTTCGGTTTGGTTAGCTCTTTTTAGTTTAGTATCATGCCAGCCCTTCGTAAATCCGGATTCAGCTAAAATCGAGAAGGTCTTTGACGATTATTTCAGGGAGTTCATCAGGCTCAATCCGGAAGAGGCCTCCCAGCTGGGCTTGCCGCGGGAAAGCGGGTATGATTATAACCGGGACGGACTGAACGATCTCTCGGATGCGGGGATAAAGGCTAATTACGACCTGGCAAGAAAATATCTGAACAGCCTGGCGAAGATCGACAAGGCTAAAATCACTTCCTCGCAGGGAATCGATGCCGCCATACTGGAGTGGCTGCTGGGAGTTCAGCTGGAGGGGGAGAAATATGTCGACCATCGCTATTATATCGACCACCTGTTCGGGGTGCACAGCCAGATAACCAACCTTCTCACCGGATACCACACCATCGATGGGCTGCAGGATGCAAACGATTATTTAAAGCGCCTGGAAAAATATCCCCTGAGGCTTAAACAGATCCTGAGTAGAATCGACTCCCAGGAGAAAAAAGGAATATACCCGCCCGTCTTCATAATCGAGCGGGTTAAATTCCAGATGAATGATTTCCTTCAAGCTCAGCCGGACTCGAATCTTCTCTATCTCGATTTCAAAGGGAAGCTTGCCTCTATCGACCCTGCCACTGCCGAAGGTTTATGCAAAAAAGCCCGGCAGATCCTCGAAGGGAAGATCTATCCGGCTTATGCAGAATTCATCCAGAAGCTTAAGCTCTCCTCTGCAAAAGCAGACAGCTTAGCCGGCGTCTGGAAACTGCCGGATGGAGAAGAATATTATGCATACTGCCTGAAAATGCAGACCACCTCCTCCCTTTCTCCGGAACAGGTTTATCAGTTAGGACAGGAGGAGGTAAAATCCCTGCAGGAACAAGCCAGAATCCTTCTGGATTCGCTGGGAATCAGGGGAGATGGAACTTACGGGGAGCTGATCAGGGAATACCGGGCTATGTGGAATAGTTCGGAGAACCGCGAGAGGTTCTTTTACCCGGATACCCCGGACAGAGGCCAGGTCATCCTGAGCGATTACCAGTCTTTGATCGACAGCACCTGGAAAAAGCTGCCGGAGCTGTTCAGCTACCTGCCCAGAACAAAGGTCCTGGTTCAGCCGGTTCCGGAATTCAAGGAAGCTGGCGGGTTAACCTATTATGAGCCTGCTTCCCTGGACGGCAAAAGGAAAGCGGTATTCTATGTCAATATGCTGTATCCGCTGCCCAAGCCGAACATGCGCACTCTGACCTACCATGAGACCATTCCCGGGCATCATTACCAGATCGCCTTGCAGCAGGAGCTGACCCAGAACCGGATGTTCAAAAACCTCTGGTTCTTATCCGGGTTCGGAGAGGGATGGGCGATGTATGTAGAAAACTTAGCTATGGAATCGGGCTGGCATCCGGATATCTATTCCCGCATAGCAGAGCTTAATTCCCAGCTTTTCCGCGCGGTGCGCATAGTTGTGGATGCGGGGATTCATTACAAGAGATGGACCAAGGAACAGGCGGCAAGCTATATGCAGGATAACCTGGGCTGGTCCTCCAGCGCCGAGATCGACCGCTACATAGTCTGGCCCGGGCAGGCTTGCTCTTACACTCTCGGCAGACTGAAGATTATGCAGCTTCGGGAAAAAGCCAAAAAGGAACTGGGCTCGAAATTCGACATCAAGGATTTTCACATGAGGGTGCTGGAGAATGGCAGCCTGCCCCTGGAGATACTGGCAAAGGTAGTGGATGATTACATAAAATCACCGTGAATTCCCAGATGTCAAGAGATGAGCGATACCCAACCGTCCTTTTTCGGGAGCTGACCGCAGGAGATATTTTCAAGGGAGGTAGAGATGTGGGGAAGAAATAATTTAATAGCAATTTGTATTTTTGTTTCAGCCTTTTGCATCCTGGTGTTATTCTCAATGGGATGCGGTAAAAAGAAATCTACGGATTCGAAAAACAGGACAGTCCCCCATGAGGGTCAATGGGGTATATATGTCCTGGATCTTTCCTCGCAGGATGTGGTTTTGCTTTATAGCACCGGTGACGAGATCCTGGGACTCGACCTGAGCAACTCCGGTACTCATCTTGCCTTCTCCAGGAAAACCCAGAGCGGGGTTGGGATTGATACAACTTCCGAGATCTATACCCTTGATGTAAATGCCGGCGTGCCGGTCAGACTCACGGACAATCACTATTTCGATTCATATCCATCCTTTTCTCCTGACGATTCAAGCATCGTCTTCCTCTCAATGCGAGACAGTACGCTGGATCTCTACGTCATGAACCGGGACGGAACGAATCAGCAGTTACTCTACAATTCAGGCGGGCATGACGCTGACGTCGACTGGGGAAGCGCTGGAAGGATAGCTTTTACCAGGGATTATCAGATATGGTCCGTGAAATCGGACGGCACTGATCCCCAGCAGGTAACCGACCCTCTTGATGCCGGCCTGTGGGGCAATGCCAACCTTCCTATTGGAGATTATGACCCGCGAATCAGCCCTGACGGAAATAAGATCGCTTTTGAGAGGCTGGTGGACGTGAGTTTTGCCCAGGGCGGCTACGATATTTATGTTATATCTGCTGATGGCAGTGCCGAAACCAGCCTGACCAGCACCGCTTCCCAGGGGTACGCTCAGGGCTTTGCCAACTGGTCACACTCCGGAGATAAAATAGTATATATTCTGGCTGCAATCGCGGGAGAAGGTAAGTATAATCTCTGTATGATGAATTCTGATGGATCAGATAACCACGTCATTACTCCAGGCTATTTCCCAGCAGATTTCTTGTGTCATAATGCGGTATTTTCGCTGGATGATACAAGGATCTACTTTATCGGACAGTGGTGGCAATAATGTATATGGTATTGATGAATAAAGGCATTTACCGTCATATCAGATTCTAGAATAAATAGTGTTATCTGTTGCATCTATACTCATAGGAATAGGCCTTGGCCTTAACCATAGCTTACTTCCTATCTCTTCAGAGTATGTCCGCCACCAATGTGTTGAAAACAGATGAAGTCAGGGAAGCGTATTGATATAAAAGAAGAAATGTTAAAAGAGCAAAGATATCATTTATGAGGAAAGAGCCTGCATCAAAAAAAGTATTCTTCCAGACCTTTGGCTGTCAGATGAATGTGTATGATTCTGAGGTGCTGAAGGGTATCCTCACGCAAAAAGGATATTCCATAACCAACAGATCTGAAGAAGCCAGCCTGATAATTGTCAACACCTGCTCGGTAAGGGAGCATGCGGAGACCAGAGCAATTGGCAGGTTAAATGAGCTTTCCAGATACAAGCTGGAAAATCCTGAAGTCAAATTAGCTGTGATCGGGTGTATGGCTCAGAGATTAGGTGAAAAATTCCTAAGGGAAGTTCCAGCCCTGGATTTTGTTCTGGGGACTGAGGAGCTTTTCAAGCTTACGGAATATCTGGAGGAGAAGAATGAGAGACCCCTGGTGGCTCTTTCTTTGTCCGGGTTAGGGGAAATCGAAGCTCTGCCTAAAAGAGGGAATAAATACACTGCCTTTGTGGCAATCTCCAGGGGGTGTGAGAATTTCTGCTCATACTGTGTTGTTCCATATGTCCGGGGAGCGGAGAAACACAGAAAAGTCTCGGAGATTATCAAAGAGGTCCAGTGCTTAATAGAATCCGGATGCAAGGAGGTCAGCCTGATCGGGCAGAATGTCAACTCCTATAAAGAGGAGGGGTATGATTTTGCCGACCTTCTGAAAGAGGTCTCGAATACGGAAATTCGGAGAATCAGATTTATGACCTCTCATCCCAAGGATTTGTCTCCAAAGTTAATCCAGGCTATGGCTGGTTTGGAGAAAGTATGCGAGCATCTTCATCTGCCCCTGCAGTCCGGCTCGGACAAAATCCTGAAAAGGATGAACAGAAAATATAGTTCAGCGGATTATCTGAGCCTGGTAGATTTAACCAGAGGCAAAATCCAGAATTTGAGCCTGACCACTGATTTGATTGTGGGCTTCCCGGGCGAGACTGAGGATGATTTTCGAAAGACCCTGGATATGGTTAAAAAGATAGAATTTGATTCTGCCTTTATGTTCAAGTATTCGCCCAGGGAAGGGACTAAGGCATTTCTTTTGGAGGATGATGTTCCCCAGGAAGAGAAGACAAAAAGGCTCCAGACTTTGATAGAGCTGCAGAAAAATATCGCCAAGAAAAAAAATCAGGAATTGATCGGTAGAACCGAAGAGGTCCTGATAGACGGCAAAAGCAAAAGGGATAAAAATAGCTGGAAAGGAAAGGGAAGAAGTAATAAAACGGTGATAATTTCAAAAGAGAAAGAAGATAAAGATTTACTTGGGGAAATTGTAAAAGTCAAAATTACAGATGCGGATAGTTTTACCCTTTTCGGGGAGATAATGTAAGTGTAGGGGCGACCCTTGTGGTCGCCCGAAAAAATGTAGCGGTCCGCCTAAGGCGGATTCTGTCCCTGCAATAAAGATTTTAATACTCCTCACATTTAATCTGATAATAACTTCTCTCATGGTCGCAGGAGGGGCATCTCTCCGGCGGTTCCGTGCCATAATGCACGTACCCGCATTCACGGCATACCCAGTAAACTTCTTCTTTCTTCTTGAAAACGGTTTTGGCTTTTACCTCTTTCAGGAGCTTCTTGTATCTTTCCTCGTGATGCTCCTCTGCTTTGCCTATGGCATAGAGTCTTCTGGAAATTTCAGGTAATCCCTCTTCTTCAGCCGTTTTGGAGAACTCCGGATACATCACGGAATTCTCGTAATGTTCTCCCTTTATGGCGGATTCCAGATTCTCCGCGGTATTGCCTAAAATGGTAGGGGCAGAAGCTTCGACTTTTATCTCATCCAAATTTTCCTTGCTTTTGCCTTTCAATCCCTGGAGCATCTTGAAAAGCTGGCTGGCGTGCTCTTTTTCGTTCTCCGCGGTTGTCAGGAATATCTCGGCTATCTGCTCGTATCCTTCCTTTTTGGCAATCTTGGAATAGAAAGAGTATCTGTTCCTTGCCTGGCTCTCTCCGATAAATGCTTTTACTAAATTCTGGATGGTTTGTTTCATAAGATTTTGCCTCCGGTTAAAAGGTTACATTACCGAGTTTCAATATTTTACGAAGCGGAGAACGAAATATTTGGGAACGGTTACTAATTAGAGAACAAGGTCATCAATCCTCATATAGCACCGCGGTGCCGCTGGCGCTTACCATAAGCATATTTCCGCGGGTCCCCACACCAATAGTCTCGTAATCCAGATCGACTCCTACCACTGCGTTGGCACCAAGAGATTTTGCTTCCTCCTCCATTTCACTTACGGCGATTTCTTTTGCGTTGCGCAATTCCTTCTCGTATGCGGCAGACCTTCCCCCGACGATGTCCCTTATGCCGGCGAAAATATCCTTGAAGATATTGGCTCCTAAAATAGCCTCACCGCTTACCAGTCCCAGATACTTCTTTATCCTCTTGCCTTCGATATTGGGTGTGGTGGAAATTAACATCATCGCTCCTTTTTTAGTTGGTTTTCTTCTTTAGGATAACGCTCAGATTTCTCGAGATGATTTTGAGATATTCGATCAAGTCCAGCTCCTCTAACTTTCTGACCATCTCAGAGGGAAGCATATCCTGCTGAATGCCTCTGAGAAGTAAAGACGTTTCCTCCTCGGAGAATTCTCCCCTTGTCTCGATCCAGTTCAAGAGCTCGCTGTTCTGGGGACATACCTCCTGACAGCGAAGACATCCAACCAGGCAGTGATGCCAGGCAGGGTCGAGCCAGTCAGGGAAATCCCTTTCTCTCTCGTTATGGAAGGTCAGGCACAATTCTGCATGCAGAAGGAACCTCTCGGCTCTTATAGCACCGGTTGGGCAGTTGTCCAGGCAGCTCTGGCAATTCTCGCATCTCTCATCCATCTTAGGCTCCTGCCAGGTGTCCTCTGAACAGGGAAAATCAGAGCAAAAAACCATAAGCCTGTGGAAGCTCCCCATTCCAGGCACATAACATATATTGTTCCTTCCGTAAAATCCCAGCCCGCTTCTCACTGCCAAAAGTTTCCGGGGCAGTTTTGCCTTGACGACTTTATATCCTTCAGGGCTTAGAACCTCGTTCAGCAGACCTCTGACCTCTTCGTCTATATAACCTATATAAGTGGGAGGGATTATGAAATGATGTGATTCTTTTTCCCAGTTGAAGATAACCTCTATCTGGGGTTGGGGAACAGCCGCGATAATTATAGACTTTGTCTGGCTCAACTCCCTCGGGAAATTGAAGTCAAAATAATAGATGAGATATTCCCTGTAGAATTCCTCATCAAAAAGACCAGAACTGTGCTTTTTTTCTATTTCCGCCTTTAAATCAGGGATGTGCCGGGCAGATACTATCCGTCCGTCATATCCGCGTTCTTTCAGCCTGTCCAAGAGTTCTTGGGTAATTTTTTTCATAACCTTATTATTTACGATTTCCCTTTGTTCATGTTTCTTTTTTCTAAACCAGGAACAAAGGAGCTGCTCCTTCACCCATAGAGGAATAAATTCCTTGATTTAAAAATATAATAAATATATATTCAAACTCAAAAGAGATTTTCAGGTTAAGATATGGTAGCGAGTAAAAAGAAAAAGAAAGTAGTTGTCTTAGGCTCCACCGGCTCGATCGGCAGAAGCGCCCTGCAGGTTCTGGAAAACTTCAAAGACAGGTTCGAGGTCCTGGGGCTTTCCGCGCACAGCAATGCCGAGCTGTTCAGAAAACAGATTAAAAGATACAAGCCGAAAGTAGCGGTGTCGACCCAAAAGGACACCTACGAGAAAATCAAAAAGGAATTTTCGGGAAGCAGGGTTAAAATAAATTACGGAACAGACGATATCAATCAAATGGTATCCCTGCCGGAGGTGGAACTGGTAATTAACGCCATAGTCGGCTCAGCCGGGCTGTTGCCCAGCTTTTACACCCTGCAGGCAGGGAAGACTTTGGCTTTGGCCAACAAGGAATCTCTGGTTATGGCAGGCGAGATACTGATCTCTCTTGCCAGAAAGAAAAAAGTAGAGATTCTGCCGGTGGACAGCGAGCATTCCGCCATAAAGCAGTGTCTTTTTGCAGGAGAAAAAAGGGAGGTCAAAAGGCTGATTTTAACTGCATCCGGAGGACCATTCTATTCGAGCAAAAGGAAAGATTTTTCCAGGGTTACCATACGACAGGCACTCTCGCATCCCACCTGGGAGATGGGGAAAAAGATAACCGTGGATTCTGCCACTTTGATGAATAAGGGTTTGGAATTAATCGAGGCCCACTGGTTGTTCGACGTACCGGCTTCGCAGATAAAGATTATGATACATCCGCAATCGATAGTTCATTCCCTGGTGGAGTTTGTGGACGGCAGCATCATAGCCCAGATGAGCAAGCCCGACATGAAGATACCTTTGCAGTATGCCCTGCTCTATCCTGAGAGAATGGAGACGAACGAGAATTTCTTGGATTTGACCCGGGCAGGGAATCTGACCTTCTCCGAGCCGGACCTGAGGAAGTTTCCCGGGCTGAAGCTCTGCTATTTTGCCCTGGAGCAAGCCGGGACTGCCCCCTGCGTGTTGAATGCGGCGAACGAAGTTGCAGTCGGGGCTTTTTTAAACAGAAAGCTTTCCTTTGATAAGATCCCCCTGCTGGTGAGAAAAGTTCTATCCTCGCACAAGGTAAAACAGAGCCCGGGTCTGAGGGATATCCTGGAGGCTGACAGGTGTGCGAAGGAGGAAAGCAACAGGCTTATTCAGAGGATCAAAAAATGATAAGTGTGATCTCCTTCATAGTAGTTCTGGGAATTTTGGTCTTCGTGCACGAGTTAGGTCATTTCCTGGTGGCTAAGAAAGCAGGGGTACGGGTGGAGAGGTTCTCCCTGGGATTCCCGCCGAAGATGATAGGCAAGAAGATAGGCGAGACGGAATACTGCATCTCCTGGGTGCCTTTAGGGGGGTACGTGAAGATGGCAGGCGAGAATCCGGACGAGGAAAAGGAAAGATGGGAGCCCTGGGAGTTTATGGGCAAGCGGATCTGGCAGAGGGGCTTGATAATCTTCGCCGGCCCCCTGATGAATTTCCTTCTGGCGATTTTTGTTTTCTGGGGAGTTACCTTTTTCTCCGGAAAAGAGATAGTGCATTACGATAAAACCACCTTAGGGTTTGTGGGCAAGGATACTCCAGCGGAAAAGGCAGGGCTTAAGGAGGGAGACCAGATCATCTCAGTTAACGGCATCCAGGTCAAGAATTTCAATGATATGGCCGGGATAATCTACAAAGAGGTGGAGAAGCCTGTGCTTATTAAATGGAGAAGAGGGAACGAAATCTTGGAGGCAGAGGTGAACACCTTCAAGGACCAGATAATGGATGAAGAGGGAAAGCTCAAGGATGTGGGAAAGATCGGGGTAAGCCCGGAATTCAGTATAGTCCGGCTGAACATCTTCCAGTCGTTTATAGAGGGTGTAGGGATGACGGTTTATATCACGGTCGAGTCGGTCAAATTCGTGATCGGACTTTTCAGCGGTGCGGCTTCCCTGAAGATGGTCGGCGGCCCGATCTTCATCGCCCGCACAGCCGGGGAGACGGCAAAATTGGGGATGGCGAGCTTCTTCTCCTTCATAGCGCTGCTCTCGGTCAACCTCTCCATAATAAATATCCTTCCCATTCCGGTATTGGACGGAGGGCATCTGCTTTTCCTGGGCCTGGAGAAGCTGAGAGGGAAACCTCTTTCCCTGAAACAGAGGGCTATAATCCAGCAGATCGGCCTGGCTTTTCTTTTGGCTTTGATTATCTATGTGAGTTACAACGATATTCTGAGATGAAGTATTTTTTGTGAGCCTGGAGTGTAAGCCTTTGGGTTTACAAAAAATCATATTTTTTTAAATGGCTGAATTTTAAGTAACGCAAAAACATCAAGACCTGAAGGCATTATACGGCTGGTATATGGTTTAGAAAAGGAGCTTAATTTACTCCCTATTTTTTTGCCAAAAAATCTTGACATACCAGATACAATTAAATATCTTGGGTACTTAAAAAGTGAAATTATTCACATGGTTAAACACGGGTAAAGATTGGAAAGGAGAGGAAATTGAAAAGATATGGCCTGCTGCTTATTCTGGGATTGATTCTCATGCTTATACCAAATCTGTCCCGGGCTAAGGAGGAGATGTGTATTTCCTGCCA
Organism: uncultured Ignavibacteria bacterium; assembly: GCA_964511075.1. GTDB lineage: Bacteria > Zixibacteria > MSB-5A5 > MSB-5A5 > RBG-16-43-9 > CAZEDM01. The sequence goes on along the minus strand of CAZEDM010000004.1, from coordinate 224,048 downwards.
CGGGGAAAAGGGTTTTGAGACCACGGATGAGGAGGGTAAAACGGTCTCGCTTTACGTTGATCCCGCTATCGTAGAAAACTCCATCCACGGTGTTTTTACCTGTGTTGACTGTCACGTGGGAGTGAAAGACGAGTTCCACGAGGAAAAGCCCGGTAAAGTAGACTGCGGGACGTGTCATGGGGACGTGCAGGAGGAATATCAGAATAGTTTTCACGGCAAAAAGTATCTCCAGGGGATAAAGGATGCTCCCTGGTGCCAGGATTGTCACGGCTCTCACGACATTAAAAGCGTGGATGACCCCCAGTCCGCTACCTATCGCCTGAATATTCCCAGGATGTGTGGCAACTGTCATACGGATACTGGAGCTGCAAAGAAATACAATATCGGGGGCGGGGACGTCTATACGCTTTATACTAAGAGCATTCACGGAAAAGCGTTGAAGGAGGGTGAGCTTATAGCGGCGGCCTGTACTGATTGTCACCCCAGCCATACTCTTAAGGAGGATACAGACACCACCTCATTGACTTACAGATATAACATTCCCAATACCTGTGGGAAGTGTCACTCCTCAGATGAGGAGATTTTCCTTGAGTCGGTTCACGGCAAAAGTGTCTTAGCGAAGAACCCCAAGGCACCGGTGTGTACGGATTGTCATAGCGAGCATTCCATTCAGCCTCCCTGGGTGAAAACCTCGACTGTATATCCTTCCAATATCTCCAAAACCACCTGTCCCTGGTGTCATTCTGCAGAGGTGGTCACTGACAAATACGGGTTGGTTACCAAAAGGGTAACCAAATATCTGGATAGTTACCATGGGGTGGATAGCAGGGCAGGAAGGACGAAGGTGGCTAACTGCGCCAGCTGTCATGGTTATCATGACATAAGACCCTCAAATGATCCTAAATCCTCGATCAACCCGGCCAATCTTTCCAAAACCTGTGGAAACTGCCATCCCAATGCCGGGGAGAACTTCGCCAGGGGCAAGATTCATTTAGCAGTCTCTCCCCAAGGCGAGACCGGGGTTAACGTTGTCAGAAGAATCTACATAGTTCTGATAATTCTGGTCATCGGGGGGATGCTCCTGCACAATGCCCTGATACTCTTTAAGGCAGTAAGGGATAGGTATAAACAGGCAAGAGAGGGAACGGTGGTGCGCTTCAATCGCAGCGAGATAATCCAGCATCTTTTACTCTTCATTACCTTTACCGTTTTAGCGGTAAGCGGATTTGCCCTGAGATTCCCGGATTCCTGGTGGGCCAGATGGATGGTCAGTTCAGAAACCGGTGCAGTTTTCCGGAGCAATATCCACCGGGTGGCAGCGGTGATCTTCATACTCACCTGTCTCTATAACCTCTACTATATGCTTTTCACCCGCAGGGGAAAAGCCCAGCTCGGAGCCATCTTTCCCACTCCCGGCGACATAACCCTGCTGGTTCGGAATATCAACTACTTCTTAGGACTGCAAAAGGAAAGACCTAAATTTGACCGTTACGCCTATATGGAGAAAGCTGAATACTGGGCTTTGATCTGGGGAGCTGTGGTGATGGTTATCACCGGGTTCCCCATGTGGTTTGAGAACTTCTTCCTGAAATTTATACCCACCTGGCTTTTGAATATTTTCAGGGCTATTCACTTCTATGAAGCCATCTTAGCCTCCACCGCCATCGTGGTCTGGCATTTCTTCTTCGTCTTTTTGGAGCCGGAAAGCTATCCGATAAATTTCAGTATGCTTACCGGCAAGATCACCCATAACGAGTTAGAGGAGAAACACACAGCTGAATATGAGAGGCTGAGGGCTAAGCAGAAAACGCCCCCTGAGACAGAGGACGATAACGAAGATCAGGGCAGCCAAAAAAATTGAATCGGCCCGGCTCTCCTTTAAAAAAAAGTGGGAGAATATCCTAAAACTTATCATCTGTGGAAGCGTATAATTAAATAGAAAATCACTCAGGGAGGAAAGATGAAGCTTTTTTCCAAAAAGGAGAAACCCCAGAAGAAAAAATCGGTTCTGAGAGAATATATCGAGTCTTTTGCCATAGCCTTGATCTTGGCCCTGATGATCAAGACCTCGGTGGTGGAGGCTTATAAGATACCCTCGGGCTCGATGGAGGATACGCTTTTGATCGGGGATTTCCTTTTAGCCAACAAGTTTATCTACGGCTCCAAGCTGCCCATACCCTTCACCAACATCCATCTGCCGGCACTGCGGGAGCCGAAAGCCGGCGATATCGTGATCTTTAAATATCCGCAGGACCAGAAGGTCAATTATATCAAGAGATGCGTGGCAGTGGCTGGAGATACCATATTGATCAGGGATAAGGTCCTTTACGTCAACGGCAAGATTTTTCCCAATCCGACCGACTCCAAGTTTACCGATAGAAACGTTTTGCCCGGTGGCATGGGCAACCGGGATAATTTCGGTCCCTATGTCGTTCCCATGGGTCATATCTTTATGATGGGTGATAACCGGGACAACAGCTATGACAGCCGGTTCTGGGGTCCTCTGGATCGCAGGCTGGTTCTGGGTAATGCCATGATCATTCACTACTCCTGGAAGCCGGACCCCAATGCCCCTGAGGTAAGAAGCGATGATGTTCTCTCCGTTCCCAAGAACATAGCCTATAATATCATTCATTTCCCCCAGAGGGTGAGGTGGAACCGGATCGGACATATAATTAAATAAAATTATAGAGCAGTGCATATGGGCGATGTACTGAATTACTAAAAGGTTGACTATGTAGCGTCCTCACTTCTGTGAGGGCGCTTTTTTATTATTTTAGCCTCAGTCGAACCTCCCCTCAATCCCCTCCTTACAAAGGAGGGGAGATTTGTTTTCCTCTCCTTTTTAAGGAGAGGAAAAGGGTGAGGTTATTGGTTTCGATTGGGAGGTGTCAAACAGTTGCGTAGGTCGGGTTTTCGTAGACTGCCCGACAAAGTTCTATTCCAAATCCAATCAAAAGCTTGACAAAAAAGAGCTGTTTGAGTATTTTCAGCCTGATTTTATGATTTCATTAGAGGCTAAAAACTTAGCCAAAAGCTTCGGCTTCAGAACGGTTTTCGAGGGGATTGGTTTCTCACTTAAGGCTAAAGAATCCCTGGTGATAGTGGGCAGAAACGGCTCCGGGAAGACCACTCTTTTGAAAATCTTAGCCGGACTCCTGAGACCCTCTAAAGGGGAAGTGAAAATCAGCCTGAACGGTCAGGTAAAAAAAGGGAACAGGCTGAAAAACTCATTAGGGTACGTGGCACCTGACTTATCCTTATATGATGAATTGACCGCCCTGGAGAATCTGGAATTTTTGGTTAGGGTGAAGGGTTTGGGCTTCAGCCAGTCGGATCTAAACGGGAAACTGGAGGAAGTCGGTTTAAAAGACAGGGGTAACGATCTGGTATCATCCTATTCTTCCGGGATGAAACAGAGGCTGAAATATGCTTTCGCTTTGCTAAATGAACCCGAGATTCTTCTTCTGGATGAGCCGGGCAGCAATTTGGACCAGCCGGGCCTTTCTTTATTGGACAATATCATAGAGAGACAAAAACAAAAAGGCATCCTGGTTTTAGCCACAAACGATAAAAGAGAAACAAGATATGGAGATAAAATCCTCAACCTGGATGAGCCAAGCACTGGCGATCTTTCTTAAGGATTTCAAATCGGAACTGCGCACCAGGTACAGCCTGAATGCCCTGATAATGTTTGCTGTGATCACGCTGACCGCAGTCAGCTTCTCCCTGGGTATGTACTCCTTGAGCCTGAAGATAAAAGCCTCTCTTTTCTGGATAGTTGTCTTCTTCTCCGCCATGTCCGGTCTGGCACAGGTGTTTATAAAAGAAGAGGAATCAAAAACCTCGAGTTTATTGAAATTGGTTGCAGCCTCAGAAACCATATTTGCGGGAAAACTGATTTACAATTTAATACTTTTGTTCTTCTTGGAGCTGATTCTGGTTCCCTTGTTCATAATTCTTCTGGGTTTTTCCATTCAAAACTTGTGGCTTTTTCTCTGCGTATTGCTCTTAGGCAGCCTGGGTCTGGTATGCGCTACCACCATAATCGCAGCCATCGTGGCAAAAGCCAGCGTAAAGGGAGCATTGTTTGCGGTTCTCTCCTTTCCCATCCTTTTGCCCCTTCTGATTACCCTAATCGACGGGACCAATCTGGCTTCAGAGGGTGCTTCCTTTTCAAAAGGACTGGGTGATTTGCAGATGCTGGTCTCCTATGTGGTGGTGATGTTTGTAGCTTCTTTTTTGCTTTTCGAATACGTATGGGAGGAATGAGAAAAGCAGGTGATAGGTGGTAGGAAATAGGTGATAGGTAAAAATAAAGGATTATAAATATGTGGTGGAGAATCTTGACGGGCTTGCTTCTTATTCTGGTGATAATTGGAGTATTTTTGCTGCCCCCGCCTCAAAAAGATCTGGGGGATTTCTCCAGGATCTTTTTCTTTCACGTGCCGGTTGCCTGGGTAACGGTTCTGGCATTTTTGTTCTCTATGATAAACAGCATACTTTATCTTAAGACGAAAGAGATGAACTACGATATTCAGGCTGCGGTCTCCTCCCGGCTTGGATTTATGTTTGCCATTCTGGCCACGATCTCGGGTTCGATTTTCGCCAGATATGCCTGGGGGTCTTTCTGGAACTGGGATCCAAGGGAGACCTCCATTTTCATTCTGCTCTTAATCTACGGAGCATACCTGGCTTTACGCTCGTCCATAGAAACAGAGGAGAGGAAAGCTAATTTCTCGGCGGTCTATTCCATCTTAGCTTTCATCACCGTTCCCTTTCTGATTTTCGTAATACCCAGAGTTTATCGGTCTCTTCATCCCACGGATTCGGTAATCGACAGGGGGTTAAAAATCCAGATGCCTCCATTGATTCTATTGATATTCATCGCCTCACTTTTAGGATTCAGCTTGCTTTTTCTCTGGATCTATCAGATGGAGGTCAGGATTCTCATATCGCACAGAAAAAGAAAAGAGCCTATTTGAAATTAGCAAGAAGGAGGTTCCAGGGATGTCAACAAATGTAGGGGTGATGATTGTGGTTTTGATTATCTGGCTGGGCATATTTGTTTATCTTCTAAGGCTGGACAGAAAAGTCAGCAGGCTGGAACGGAAATAAAGTTTAAGATTCAAACCGTGTAAATCAAAGATAAGAGAGGTTTCTCTGCGCCTGGGTAGTCCGATTCTGATGGATATAATTTGTTTGACATTCAAGATAGTGGATTTTATATTGTTTTAGAACTTGCGCCTATAGCTCAACTGGATAGAGCATCGGACTTCGGATCCGAGGGTTGAGGGTTCGACTCCCCCTAGGCGCGGAAAGTAGTGATTAGCTCTTTGACTTCAGCCTTAAGACTTTAGACTTTTGACTATACTGTCCGTCCCCATCGTCTAGCCCGGTCTAGGACACCGCCCTTTCACGGCGGCGACACGAGTTCGAATCTCGTTGGGGACGCTTTAATTAATTGCCCCGCAACATATTGTTTCCACTAATCTGAATAAACACATTAAGCTTCGGACATCGCTCCGTAGCCATTCAGTATTTCTAGCTTTCCCAGGCAAAAATTTCTTGACATTATCATAAAATTAGCATTACATATATATCGAAATCTAAAAAGCGCAAAGTAGGGGAATATTTCCTGACACAGACGTGTCTCTGAAATATGTTTTTTCGACACGCAAAGGTATTGTCTTGTCTCCCAAAAGTGTCAATTGACCTTTTGGGGTTAATCTAATAATACATTCAAAGGAGGACCTGCACCTCGTTCACCTGAAGTGGGGGATGTGAACTGCGATAATTCCAGCACTGTATCGGATGTGGTGTACACGATAAATTATCTCTTCAAAGGTGGACCACCGCCTTGTAATCTGTGATAAGTTTTGCAGGGATCAGGGTGGCATTAAATTATCTACTATAATGCCACCCTGAATTATATGGTTTAATGATTTTAACTTGTTCATAAACAACCTACTAAAAACTATATTTTACCACCATCATTAAATTTTCTAGATCCTTCAATTTCGCTTGAGCTACGGATAATGCAAATGATGTATCCAGGTCAATATTCGGATTATTGCCCCAGCAGAGCTTCCACTCATCTATTCTGGCAAGATCAGTTGCGTTCCCCTCAACGTTGATTGAAAAGTTTGCCGGATTATTCTTGACTTGGGCTATGAATAAAATATTTTCTATCGCAGGATCAAAAGATTGAGCAATATAAGGCAGTCTTGACTTATCAATTTTCAACTCAACAGATCCATTTTTCTTAAGTAAATGCCACTCATTAGGTAAGTCATGCTTCATATTCAGGGCAATATGCAGACCTTTTTTGTTAAGTCTTTGCTTAATTTCAGCCAAGTTACTTTTTAAAGAAGTTTCAGCTGATCCACGCAATGTTGAGCCACCTTCTCTGGCTGTATATCTCACGTGCAGAATCACATCAGAGATGGTGTCGTAGTCAAATTGCCTTACTTCTTTTGGAAGCTCAAGATGCCACGAACTTATCGACCCGCAGCCCTCAAAAGGAAGGTAGCGCTCATCTCTGAAATTCAATTCAAACATGCCGCTGTCGTTTTGAGCATTGCTGGCAGCAATAGATTGAATAGCCCCGACATTGTAAACAAAACGCTCGTCATTGCCGGGGTCTTCGAGATATAAAGTTCCGGCAAGATTATCAGGGTTTGTGTTTTTTCTGTACCTGTTGTTAACCAATGAGAGTTTGGCACTCACTGAGGTATAAGGTCCGGCTATACAAGGAAGGCTGATACTCACAGATTTTATCCTTCTGAAGTATTGCCCAGGATGGTCCATGTCATACAAGGCCTCCGGCACTTCAAAATCGCATACTCCTGTTGCTCTCAGTTTTACCAGTGCCAACGGATCCAGCATGGAAAGAGAAATATGTTTGGTAATCTCATATTCCCTTTTGTTCTTATCCAGATAGCTTGTTTCCATGCGCTTGATGTCATGAAGAAGATGATCAGCGCTCTGTAATCCCTTTTTCAGGCTATCCCAATAGCCATACTGAATGAAAGAATCATCGTTACCCAACTCAAAGCGATAACTCCGTTCTGCTTTTTTGGCAAAATCATGTGCTAATTGATATGCCCTGAAATAAACAGAACTTATCTGCCCGATCATCCAATCATAGAGTTCTTTATTGGTGAATTTAGACCGCATAAATTCATCCGTCTTCTTGGCATTCTCAATTTGTAATTCATGATTTTTCAGGTCTGTTTCTGCAATTTCCTTGCGGATTTCTGCAGCTACTATTTGTTTTTCTATTTGGACAAGCTCTTTTTTTGCCAAACGTTCTTGCAATTTCCAATCGTCATATCTTCTTTCATATCCACCAAGGATGGAGGCACGATTTGCCTCGTAAGAGGCAACACTGCCAAGGATGTTCAAAATGTCGGCACCGATATTTGTCGCCCTGGACATTGCGGAGCCGCCAAGTTGCATAACTACATGAGGGGAACCGCCAAATCCAGAGGCTCCAACATGAAATTCTGGAATTAATGCAAGAGCGCCGGCAACAGTTCTTACTATTTGTGATTTAAATTGATAATCCTGGGATTCACTAAGTTTATCCAAATTCAGCTGTTCTTTTGAAATTATCTTTTTGATGTTTGAATAGTATTTATTTCTTTCCTCAGTCACAGCTTTCGTTCTTTTCAATATCTCAATCTGCTCTTTAGCTTCCTTAATTTGGAGCAATTTCATATCCTTTACAGCGTTTAACACTTTTATTTCAAGCTCACTACGCAGTAAGGACATAGCTTCAGCATCTTTCTTCTCCAACGCCTGTAGTAAAGAAGATCCCAAACCTCTTACTTCCTGTGCCAATTCTGTTGCTTTTTGAGAAAGCACGTTGAAACGGTAATAAGGCGTAGGAGCATTGATACCTGCTAATACAGCGGAAATATCTAAGCCAGCTGCAGCGGCACGAACCAACATGCCAGGATCAATAGGAGGTGCAAACAGAGCTGGAATTCGCTTTTCTCCGTCAATGTTTTGACAATGCCGAATCTTAACTAAACGGTCGGCTATTCGATCCCAGTATTCCAGCATCTTATCATTTTGCGGAATGCAGAAATAGAGCATGGACAAGGTAATTGGTGGAGGCGGCAATTCTGCACCGCTTTCTGGCAATGCAGATAAATCAGGCAAAATATTCTCCAAATCAATCAAGGCGTTCCCGAAAGCATCAAGTTTTCCTTCGATCTGGTTATAGGTTTCATAGGGAGCTTTTATGGCAGGTGGAATTACGCGTGGCTTGGGCCCCAATAATTTATCAGCCAAAACATACATTTGAGTAGCCTGTACCATGGACTCCATCGTGTCCTGCCTGAACAAATAATCTCCAAATTCAGTAATTGAAGAAATGTACTGCATCAATAACGCCTTTTGGTAGGCTACCGGTCTGAAACGCGCTACGACATGAGGCTTAAAGGGCTTCTTTCTCCATTCCTCAATGGCAAATTCAAGTTCTTTTCTTTCAGCTGTATTTGGATCGGCAATTTTGTACAGCAGTTTATCAATTCGCTGATTCACATAGTCGCTCTTGTGTGTCAGGTAGAATGGTTTGGTTACCCAGTATTTTTCAGGGGCATCGCCCTCCAATGCCCCGGTAGGATTGAACATGTAATGGAACCAGTTCATTGCTTCTTCAAAGCGTTGATTCTTGGTCAGACGAGTAGCCAGCAAGAATGGAACGTGGAAGAATAGCTCCCAATTATAGGAGCTGTAACTTCCATCGCTGGTGAAGTCCAAATCTTCAACCGGATAGGACATTGTCTCAACGCCAGCATCATTGACAATGTAGGTTTTTGGCACAATTGCAATGTTTGGATTATAATGATTTTCAAAATCAAAATTCGTTTCCTGTAGTTGAGTTTCTCTCTTCATGAGTTCTGGGATACCGTATTTATAAAGTATTGTGCGCAGCGGACATATCAGCGGATGGTAGAAGTTCTTAAACTGCTCACCGTATAGTAGACCATTAAAGTTTTTTAACTCTTCCAAAACTTCGTTTAATTCCACATTTGTGCTGAACCTTTCAATGAATTCGTAAAAACGATCCAGTTTCTCATAAAGCCTCAACTCATTTATTATTTCCTGGAAGTCAGGATCAGTTATTAATTCATGAATTAGAATATTGATATCTTGTTCCGGATCAGCTTTATATTTAGCTATATATTTATTGAATAAGGCAATAATATCTTCTATCAATTGCAATACGTTGGAACCAGTTCTTTGCACATATGCAGGTTCACCAGTTTCAGGGTCTTCTACCGAGCCATAAAATCCTGGAATAATTACATAAGCATGATTGCTGTCTTCTTTAAAATAGGGAAGCAATGTGCCCAGCGGTAGTTTGATGGAACCTTCTGGCTTATAGCTAAAAACTGCTATATTCGTGCTATTAACATACCTCAGCAAGTATTGAAAAAGTAATGCTACTAAATCAATTTTGGTAAGTTGGTGCGGATAGGTCAATCTGAAGGTTCCGGGTGTTGTCCCTAAGATCTCATAGAAATCGAAAAAGTTGAGAATTGCGTCTCTGACTGAAAGATCATTAGGCGAGATTAAGTTTAATTCATGGTAACGTTGTGATTTTAATAAAGTATCTTTAAAATCAGGCAAAAAGTCCGGGAAGTTTCGATTACCCTGGAAAGCCAATTCAGGGTAACCCTTGCACCCTGCAATGTTGAAAATACCATTTATTTGATGGTATTCAATCTGACCAACCAAAGTTGTGCTAAAAATCCAAACCTGTTGACCGAGCTCGAAATACATCAGATTATATTTGGTTCTTTCGAGATATTCATCTTTCGGAGTAGATTGTGAAGGGGTGAGTATTCCGTCCTTTGACACTTTCTTCGGTTGCCATTTTTTATTGGCAAATTCGCTTACGGCTAACTGTATTTTTAATTTTCTTTTTGGTTTTTCGTTATTAGCTTCTTTACCAGGGCTGCTATCTGGAATAGTGGATACTTGGTTTGAGTCAGGCTCCTCACTAAAAACAGGCCATGCCAGACTCAGACGATTGTTACGGACAAATGCCAGAAGATGGTCTCCTGTGATATCCAGCTCCACTTTTTCCCAGGGTGTCCAGTATCTCTCTTGTTCAAATCTTCTGTAATAATAAATGGCTGGGTCGCCTCCCTTGGTTCTGGCAAATACATGCATAGTCTTAATATCCGACTGATACCAGGTCGCTACCACTTCGAGAAACGCAATTTTGTCTAATTTTTCAAGATATTTGATTAATGCTTCTTCAGCAGTGAATTCAGTAAGCTCGTTTTGAAGCAACTCATTTTCTAGTTCTGCAAATAAGAAAGATTTGTCATCTCTAAGCTCTGCCTCGATCCAATTTTCGGGATATAAGAATACCTTGCGGTTGGCTTCCCATACGCGATAATTTTTCATCCACTTCCACTGCTCCCAGCCCTTATCGTTGTCCACGTTGGCCGCCGCTTTCGGTTCCAAGCCCATCAAGCAACGCTGTACAAAAAGCTGGATGGTTCCATGCGCCTGTACAATCCTGGAAGAAGGCATACAGGCATCCATTTCAACATCGACTAAGAAATAATCATATAAGTCATTTTCATCCTTCATTTCGGGATTCACTGCCAGCAGATGAGCCACCAGGGCATCTCTTTTTTGCGGGCGAATAGCATCCATGATTTCCTTGAGTGTGTTCAGCCAGGTATCTTCGTCATATCGTGCTTTAAGTGCAGTACGCAGAAGATCTGCATCAGTACCTGCTAATACCGGTTTGATATATTCCTTAACCTGAGCAACAGTTGAGCCTAATTTTCTTAAATGTTCAGCACAATCTGTTATGTGCTTCCATGTCCTGGCATCTCTATAGTTGTTGAGATCAGGTACCGAGAATGAATGATGAGCATCAATGGCGTCCAGAGCTTCTTTGTTATATCCTGTCAGTATTGAAAGCGCATCCATAAATTGAACTCGGGTAGCAGCGCTGTAGGTTAAGAGCAGTATTTCTACAATGGTGAAAAAAGTAATCGGATGCTCTGCATCTGCCGGATTGGACACAGGGGTCAATTGCTTTGACAAGTCAATCATTTCCGTAAAGGCAGCATATTTGGCGTAATCTATCGGTGTCTGCCCTGCTGATCCATCATAAGGAATGCTGTCCCATTCAAACCAACCCAAGTCTTTATTTTTCTTTAAGAACCACTCTATCTCAAAGCTTTCCAATTTAAAGGAATTAATTAAAGGAATCAACTTGTGCATCAAACGTAATGACTGAAATTGCTTTGGAAATGCTACTTCAGTGATGGTGGGTAAAATAGGAACTGCATTAACCTTGTCAATCAAATCATCTGTTTGTAGTAGTATGCTGATTAGCTCATTACCGGGAGTAGTTTGCTTTAGCAGAGTATATCTCAGAACAACTTTTACTAACTCTAAGTCCGCTTTGAAAGTTGAGGAAATTGTCTGTTCCAGAATGGATTGTTTGCCTGTATGACATTGATAAACGGCTATGGCATCAAGGAATGCCTTAAGAAGGTCTTTACGTCTATCGTTAACGGTTGAAACTTGAGCTGCCCATAGATTATCTATGGCAGTTTTGATATCAGTTGCATCAAAATTAGGTCTTATTGTGTTGTTCGCTTTATCAATAAACTCCAGTTTATCGCGAACCATATCGTCTTTGGCAAATGAAGCTGGAATCCTGTTGAACTCAATAAATTTCAACAAGATCGTCACTTCATCGGAGGTAACTTCAGTTAATAAGGAAAGAAGATTTTGAAGGATATCCATTTTTTCGTTGAAGCTTAAACCGGCAAGATTTATGATGGGGTCAAGTGTTTGTACAAACGTTTCAACCAAGTCATTCTGTTCAACGCTGTGATTGGATTCGGGGGCAGCCTCCAAAACATCAATTTTATTCTTGATAGAGGCTATCTCGGCAGGTGTGAGAACCGTATTTAATTTGTTGGTTACAATATATTTTGCATCCTCACCTAAAGTCCAGTCACGGTCGAGAATACGGATAAACGTTTTCACATCCTCTTCCCCGATGCCTTGCAGTTTGGATAAGGCGTTTTGCAATGTCTCTTTCTGTTCCTCCGCGGCCAAATTTTTATCAAATTGAGACCTGTTTGCATCAAAATTACTTTGATAATCCTCTTGTAATTTTTGAAGTATTTGGATGATCTTCTCATCTTTTATTTCCCGATCCGCAAGATTGTCCGCTTTATGCCACAGCATGAACTTTACATCAGCAAGTTTTAAGGGAGATTTCTGGGCTGTCCTCACTGCTTCAATGAAATCCAATGTCGCTTGTGGTGAATCCTGGATATCTATTCCCGTGAGCTCTATAAGTAAAGCAAAATCTTCTGCTTTGAGCTTCAGTTTCCTCATCAGCCTTGAAGCGGCAAACAGATAACTCAGATTAGTGAATTTGTTTGGATTGTTAACACCAAATGGAGGTGAACCAAAAGTTGTAAGGTTTTTGGCTTTGGTTATTTTCTCAAAATCCTGCTCGGATAATTGCAAGCAAACCGATAGGCTAGTTTTGAAATTGCTCAGCGATTGAGAACCATCAACTTTTTCAGGTAATAACCCTGGATCAATAAAACCATTTTTGGCTTTGTTCAAAAATATCTGCTGATAAAGAGGTGTAGGTCCATCTTCCTTTAACTCTTTATATGGAAATTCTCCGTAAAAACCAACCAGCTCAGTGATCTTGAGACCTGTTTCCTCTGAAAGTTTTAATAAACCAGCAGCCTTGATTAAACAAGCATCATCCAGTATTTTGCCACCAAGTCTCGTTTGCCAAATGATCTCATCTAATACCTCAAACTTCCAGCCTGTTTTCTTTTGTAAACGCAGAAAGCGATGGATGCGATCTAAGGCGTCTTTATCTAGGTTGGCTATCTCTTTTTTAGCAGTATCACATGAGATGGTGGGATCTTCAGCTGAAGGATCATCATAATGATGTTTGATGAAAAGCTTCTTATCCGGATCAATAAATTGCAATGTTAATAACAAATCAAGCTCCTTGTAGCTGAGGCCGGTTTTGTCAAGAAAATGATCCACTCTTTTCATATAATCCAGAACATTCCCATAAACAACAGGATCTGTATCCCATTGAGCAGGTGCATTCCAAATCAATTGCTGGTCAGCCAAAGTGGCTTTAGGGGTAACAATCAATTCTCTTTCAGCATTTGTCAATCCTAATTTCTCAGCAGCGATAGCTTGGGCAGACGGATTTCCTGCTGATTGAAAATCTTCCATTAGTTTTGCCCTGGAAATACCAAATCTGGTGAAATAGGCTCTGGCTTCTGTATGATTTAAATCGAATGGAAGCTTGAAGGCATAATTTGATTTTTTTAATTCTTCGTATGCTTTCTGGTTTACATATTCCGGTGCAGCCGCCAATTCTTCTGCGGTGGATAAGGTTTGGCGCAAGCGGAATACGGTATAATTTTCCCCACCATTGTGAATAATTTTGCAAACTGCCTTTTTGTCCCTTAAGTAATGCGGCTTATAAGGTGGTGTTTCGGGTGAGTTTATGTCCTCCTCAGTACGATAGATCTGTGCCTGCTCTGTAACGGGCATATCAGCTGTTTTTAGTGCTACAAGCAAACCGTTCGAAATTTTACCCGTTAAGGGATCCGCTCCTTCTGAGAGCGCTCCTGTGTAATCTACTCCATCATCAGGTACAACAGCTTTTTCTAATAGTTCACAAACCAGGTCAATATAAGGTACCGGTGTATTGGCGTTTTCGCAACTTAAATCGATTTCACCCAAATCAGGTCTTCGTTTAAATAATTCATCTTTTGCAACTTTTAAAGTGGGACGAACTTCAGGAGGGGGTGGAGGCGGTATTGTTAGATCAACTACACCCCTGTTATCCAGAAACTGTAGAATTTCCACCAAATAGGCTGCGGGACTATACACAGAGCGGCAGTGTTCACAAGCACATAGATCCGTAAGTTTGAAAAGAGATTTCAGGTTAGGAAAATCTTTGCTAACTGCTTCTAATTTCATTGCCGTTGACTTCATTTCTAAAGCAGGGACATCTACAGCCCGAATGGTATCCTGCAATTCACCGACAATAAGCATGGCGGCTGTATTTATGCGCTCCGCCCTTCTGAAAATATCTTCGGCTTCTTTGGCTTTGATACCTGCTTTTGAAGCAATTTCTTTTACAAAACGGGTTTTGCCTATAGCAGCTATGCTTTGTGCCGAATGCATATTCTGTTTTCGAAGGGCATTGGTTTTGCCGTAGTGAGGAACCAGTTTAAAAACACGCTGAACGGATTTCAACTCTTCCCGCATGGCTTCGTTTTTCTTGGTAGCCAGCTTTTTCTTTTTCAGGAAAAGATCTATTTTGGTGTGCTGTAAATCAAACTCCTCGTATTTGTCTAAAAAGGCAGTAATTTCCTTCTGGTTTTTCAAAATGGGTTCCTTCTCGCGCTTCAATTGAGCGGTAAAAGCAACCGTTGGAAATTCGTTTTCCATTTTACGAACCAATGAAGAGGCGTGCAGATCAATGAGCTTTTTATCTAAGGGCTTACCGGCAATGTTGATTTTTTCTGCCGACTTTGTAAGTACTTCTTTCCATCCAGCTTTGTTCAAGGCTGCCAGTTTTTTTACATCCTCCGGTGTCTTGAGTTTTTGTGATTCCTTCACCTGTGATATGATTGCTTCGTCAAAACCCAATAACTCTCCTAAGACAATGGTTACTTGGGCTTCTTTGGCTTTTTCATCAGTCTTAAAAAATGACTCGTCCGTTATTTTTTTAAGGAAGGCATTCAGGTCGTTTTTGTTTTCCTGAAAGAGTTTACCTATTTCGCTGATTTTATCCTTCAATGCAAAATGGCCGATTATATTCAGCACTTTTCGGGGATGTTCGTTTTCGTAATATTCCTCTGCCTCCTTTTTATATTGAACCAATAGCTCCACATTTCGCTTCCATTCTTTGGAAACTTCGGAGGAAACGATCATCTCTTTTACCGCAGCTTCCACATCCTGTTGAATAGTTTTGTGGTCTGCTAAGGCTGCATCATACAAAAGCGTCTGTATGTCGCAATTAATGTCGATGACTAATCTTGCACGGAATGATTTAATAAAATCATTTTTCAGCAGCGTATTTTTACGGAGCAGGGCATAGAAAAAAGCAGCATCTATTTTGGATGATGCGCTCAGGCGGTGTGCTACCACGAGATGCTCTATTTTTTCAGCTGGTATCTCCGCTTCTTTGGAGAGGAAGGTGATATCCTGATGTTCTTTATCTTCCTGCAAATTGGTGATGGCTACTTTACCGGATAAATAAGTCACCTGTTTCAGGATATAATCATACTCCACTACTTCGGGCTTAATAGCCGTTTCAATAGTGATGTTGATCTCTTCCCGTGGTGAGGCATTGAAACGCACCTCATCCATGTCAGAGGCAAAGAGCAGGGTTTTCTTTTCACGGGTAAATACCTTAATGATAATATCCGCTTCCTTTTTGCCCCTGCCGCTCAATTGGCTGTGAAGCCAGATTATTTCGTATTTACCCTCTCTGTTGGTGATGCTTTCACCTAAGAGTTCTTCGCTGCGCATATCCCTGTCGAATGCCTGCACGATAAGACCGGCTAAAGGGCGGTTCAGCTTATCAACCACTCGTCCGAGAACGAGATTTTCTTTTTCACCTTCGATTTTTTGTGCCATGATTTCCTCTTTTCTGATGGTTGTTATTTCTAAATTCTTAATTTCATCGTGAAGTTATTAATGTTAAATATTAAACAGCTGATAGATTCTTCAGCATTTCATTAAATACTGCAAGCCTTGAAACAAGAGATGAGTATGTGCCATTTTCTGTTATGGCAATGACCGAAGCATCGTCTTCAAAGTAACCTTTCATCTGTTCTTCCACTGGCCAATTCTGGTCAACATGATTCCTGTTTAAAACCGATTCGAATAATTCACGGAGACTTGTTATTGTTATAAATTTACCACCTTCCTGGCTTTCTATCTCCCTTCCCAATTCATTTTGCAATACTTGTTCTTCAAATAATTCATTGGGTAAACCAGTTTTCTGATCAAATGCCATCCACGTTTTGTGCTGAGCCTCGGCTTGCATCCATGGTAAGGCATTAGGCAGTTGTACATTTTGAGGTGGTACAGGGTAGAGGGGCTCAACTAATCCCCATTGACTGGATACCGCTTTTGTCACATAGTAGGCCCGCAAATATTTGGGATTTGCTTTTAACAAGCATTTAAAAAGATCACAGGGATTTGCCCAAGCAATAAAGGATTGAGGCTTACCTGATTTGGTGGCAACAAATACAATCTTGTCCGGGCATCCTAATCTCTGAGCACCCGACAATAGCACTAATAACCTTGTCTCCCACCATGCCTGCCCATCTTCAAGGTCAATTATGACAATTGAATTTGATATGGCCTGCCCGAGTGCATCCAGAATATTCGCTGTACCAGTGTCGATTACGGGTTGACCTCTAACACCGATATTGGCTGGAACGGTTATACTTGTAACTCCCTGTCTCTGCACTTTAGAAAAATCAATTTTTATGTTTCCATATTCTACCACACCACCCCGCTCAATCAGAATGTCCACAATGGCAAGAACAATGGGTAACAGGCTTACCAGTAATATTCCGACAAGTACCAAACTATCTGAGCTTGCCGGGGGCCACCCTGTAAAATACCGGAGAATGCTTGTGATGATTAAAAGCCCCACCAGCAATGTTATAGAAACGAAAATGCCTATTCTTGGCTTGAAGGGCCAAAGTCTGCAATCATTTTCATTCATATAGAAACTCCCTTATGTTGTTTCGTTTATCGAAATTCATCTAACACCTTGGCTAATTTGCCTGATACCTCGGACAGCTCGTCTTTTATCTTGCTTAAAAGGCTTTCAAGTTCTCTGGTGGTATCAAGTATAGTAGTGAAAGATGGCAACATAATTACCTCCTTCATCTTTTAATCAGGAAATGAATAATAACTTATGCTAAGGCATAACTGATTCTCGTGCATTTTTCGTTTACAAGCTATGTTCCAACTCAAGAATAAAAATGAGTTTACTCTTTCCAAGTTTCAGAATTCAAGAAGCAAAAACTACTCGTCATTTATCCTCTTTATCATTGTGATAGATTGTTAAGAGTAGCAATGTTTCCTGAATACTTCTCATTGTAGCTCTGGATGACCAACTGCTTTTTCAATATATGCCCTATTTTATATATTATTATTCTAGGGAAGTCCCATTATCACATAGGGATCACTATAAAATTCATTCATTTCTTCACGCCATTTATCTGATGCATCAGGAGGTGCACAAGGGGCATTCAACGAAGATGCATCTTGTTCAAGTTTCTTACGAGCTAGAGTTAGTAGGATCTTCACTTTCAAGTTTGGTTTTATCTCCAATAACTCAAGTGCCATTTTTGTGGTCTCGAGCATGAAACAAGTTGCTCGCTTCTCTCGCTCTATCTCTAATTCGACATCCTTGTTTGCTTCAATCTTTTTCAGCAAACGTTTCTTGCCCTCCTCATACCCGAGATCCTCCCACTCCATAAGGGCGGGATCTTTTTCACAGAGGCCGATGGTACACATAGGACTTCGTATCTTATGGTATGTCTTGTCAAATTCCTTTTGCTTTCTAATCATACTGTGAAGAGCATCACTTGCCATTGCATACCGTAAGAGATAGTGCTCTGCTCTCGCACCAACTTTATCTGAATAGTCATTACGAATTCTTGCCAATGCTGACATACGCCATGCCATCCAGGGGTCGTCATTACTCTTGCTCAGGAAGTCCTCAATGAGCTCGCGGGATTTTTTGTTAATAGAGCTTTCACTTTCTTCGATAGTTGGTTTCTCGCTCTTTGATTTCATAATCTTTCTGAGCTCGATCTTCATAAGCACTCTTGACTCCGGTCCCGCCATTATCTGTTTACCCAGTGGATCAGTATACAGAATAGGGTTGCTGTTTGCGTAAACATATAAGTTGTGGCTATCCAAAGTACCTTCTGGATCAGGACTACACCACCTTCCCAGCCACGAAGCGTAATACCGTGCCCCGTGGTAGTACAACCCGTTTTCTTCATCCCGCTCCTTGCCCGTATAGCGATAGCGTTTGGCAGCAGATTTTATGGCTGAGTTTTTAGCCTGGTAGGCAGTGGTGCCAAAGGGGTGGTATTCTTCGTAACTAATTACTTTTGCATCGTTTGTGCCGTCCAGCTCTAAAATTGCCGAACCTAAGTGGTTATGCAGTTGATAACATGCCAAATGCTTTTCCGTACCGTCGTCCACATCGTTTCGGGTCTCAATCATCACGAAACAGTGCTGTTTGTCCTTCAGACTCAGGCTAATTCGCTGTAAACCTGCATGGGTACCACTATGTTTTTTATAGAGTTCGTAGTCTCCTATGTAAATCCGTTCTTCTTTCTTGGTAGGCGTATCACCTGCATCGGCCTGATTTTCCGTTATTTTACGGATGCGTAGTCCTTGCCCGTCGTATTGGTAGTATGTCGTTTCGGGTGTGCCGCCATCGTTACGTCTCTGGCGTATGGTTTTTATGAGTTCTTCTTTGAAGTTCCAGCCCAACTCTTCCAGATGTGGCATGGCTTTCATAAAACCATGTTGAGCGTGATGTGGGTAGGTGTAGGTATGGGCCCCAACCTGTGTACTGATTAATCGGTTATTCGCTGTCTGGTAGTTGTAATCTCTTGTCCAGTTGTTCCCGGCTGCCTGATGCCGCATTTGTAGGATGTTGCCCACGGCGTCATATTGATAACTTTGTGTATAGGTCCGCACAGCCATCGGGCCGCCAGGGTTTATGTTGTGCATAAAAGCAGCATCGATCCAGTTGTCTTTGCTGTCAAGAATCAAAGCAGAATTGTTTTCTCTGCCTGTGGCTTCCACCAGACGGTAGAGGGCATCGTAGGTGTTGGTCGAAACTCCGGTGATTTTTTGGTTATCAAAAAATGCGACCGGAATATTTTTATCTTCTATGTGAGTGATATTACTTACCGGATCATAGGTATAATACAAATCCTGCAAGGGATCGTTGTTTTGCCTTTTGGTCTCTAAATGGAGAAGCCGGAAGGTTTCTTTATCGTAATCAAACTTGGTGATGACACCGTTTCCATAGATGATTTTATTGCGCTGTCCTTTTTCGTTGTAATCGATATCTTTAATATAGGCAGAGGGGCTGGCAAGATGAGGATGTTTTACAATTTCAGCATTAAGCAAACCGGCTTCGTTATATGAAGGTGTAATGATACTCCCATCCGGAGCGGTTTGCTTGGTAATTCTGCCGAGGGCATCCGTTTCAGTGAAGAAGGTAAATTCCTCTGTTTCTAAATCATTTACTAAGTTAGCATCTATCCAGTTGGCTACATTGTTGTAATTGTAATTTTTAAATAATTTTCGGGTAGTTGATAAAGGCTGACCTTTGAAGTCGTATTCAGGTGTTTCTATTAGTCCGCCGGTATCGTAATGTTTTACAATCCTTCCTTTAAGGTTTTTCGGTTCAGGGTTGGGTGCTGTTTCTCCGTAAAAAACTCTATCAAAGACATTGTCCAAAGGGGCTGCGCCATCGCCGCCTATCACTTTGCTGTGCGTAGGACGATGCAGGATGTCATAGAAATATTGGAACTCATGATTGCGTTCGTCCCAGGTGCGCAGCGGGTTGCCCAGGATATTGGTCAGCAACCAGCGCTGTCCGGCATCCATACTGTTTTGATATACTTTATTGCCCAGCATATCATATTTGTATTGCATCACCACATTGCCACGAGCATCGGTCACATTTCTCAGATTGCCTTCAATGTCTAATTTTGCTTTGGTACGGTAAAATTCATCTGCATCTGTACTCAGGTTCTTATTATGATCAATGGACAAGACAGGTCTGCCCAAAGTGTCAAAGTGCTGGACGTTGGGCGTATTGGCATGTTTGGCGGCTTTATCGGCAGCTAATTTCTCTCTACCGGGGTCTTTGCCTGCTTCAATCAGTTTGGCATCTATCAGGCGGTTAGTTCGGTTGTTGTACCAGGAAGATTCTAAGATGGTATCATTAGGATCATAAAAGGCTTGCTTCCACGAATCAAATTCTGTACGGGACAAAGTCCCATCTGGCATTTCAGTTTTTATCAAACGTCCGAGTGCATCGTAATATATGATGGGCGTAACGCCTGTTTCTACCAATTCTTTCAGGTCTTCGTATCTAGGCGTTGTGGAGAAATACGGTTCGTATTGTTTTACGGCATTGCCTTTGTTATTCAGTACCGTTCTGCCGTTTCCTATCCAGCGAAGCTGTTTTGGAACGAGAGTGGCGGTGTCAATTTCGGAAATGGTATAGGTGTCATCAGGATTGACTGTCACTTGGTTGGCAAGTCCGGGCTCCGCCTGCACTTTTTTCATCACTACCTGTCCAAGCCCGTTGGAATATTCAAAGCTGAGCTGAATAGGCGAGTTGTTGTTTTTCTGAAAATGCTCTTCCCGGACAATGGAGGCGACTACCACAGGTTTTCCAGAAGCATTATATGCCTCAAAGTCATAGAGAAATCTTGCTGTGGCATGCTGTAACAAGTTTTTCCCTAAGTTAGTTAATTGAACAGAGTCAGAGGCGTTAAAAAAGTTTATAATTTGAGTTTTTTCAGCAGCAGTAGTATATTCATTTATCCCTGATAAGTCATCTGCTTCATTTCCTTTCCCAAAAACAGCCATTGCTTTCACATAGCCTAATTCATCTGTTATGGCTTCTGAGAGATTATTGTTTGCATCTTTCATTCGCTGGGGTGAAAGAGTGCGGAGGTTAAAAGATTCTGCCTTTGACCTATTGCCTAAGGCATCCTCTATTTCTTCAATAAAAAGGAAATAGTCTTTATAATACCTCACCTTTGTTTTAGCTCCATAGGGATCGGTATAGGAAATGGGAACATAAAAGCGATTTCGGGCATCGATTGCTGTTTCTGTTCCCTCTATGAACTGCGTTGTGCCCGAACCAATCCACCAGTTATCATCGCCTTCGCTGTGGGTGAATTTACCCTCCAGCATCAGGGCTGTATTTACCTTGGCGCCAAAAATATCGTCAGTAAGTACAGGCGTGTAAGCCAGCTGATAGCTTTCAAAAGGAAGTCCCTTTGATTCTAATTGATGTAAAGCTAAAGCGCCAGAGAGGTCATTTTTATAATAGACGTTTCGCATGTGCTCTATTAATCTTTTTTGGGAAGTTCCGGGTGTGGGATTGGCTTCTGTTTGATGATAGGGTACATCATTAGCAGAAGATAAAATGTTTCCAAAATCACCCACTGTGTATAAAGGGGTTGTTTTTGAAACACCTTTCAGTTCGTAGGTTTTTACTTCTGAAGGCAGTCTCAGGCGGTATTCATTATCAGTATCTATATCATTACTAGTGAATTTATTCTGTTCATAAGTGATCAGCGTTTTGCTCTGGGCTTCTTGTGTTTCTATGGGCAAAGATATATCAGCGATCATTCTCGAGTAAACCACCGAGGCTGATTCTAATACATTTCCATATTCATCCAATTTAATATTAAGATTATGGGCAATGCGGGGGTCTTCTGTATTCCTCTCGTAGCTGTAGGTGATGGCTTCGCTTTCTTTTACAAGAAAAATGGCGTGTTTGTTTTGCCCTTTTGGTTGCAATAGTTCAATGATGCAATTATGCGTGGCAACGGAAAAGGGAGTCAGTTGTTTTTTAATTTGATCAGGGGTTGCTCCAGATAATGGGGCATCATGGGCAAATACTTCCGAGCGTAAAGACATACTTTTGCAAGCCCTCAAGGCTTCCCGCCATTCCTGTGCGCTGAGGTGATCAATGATGGGTGCGTCTAATCCCGGGGCAGAGATAAGCCGTGCATCGGGTAATGGCACTTCATGGTTCACTACTGGAAAGCCCAGCCTTTCCATCTCTTCATACCAGTATTCACGGGCGAACTGGTTGAGTATATTTTCTCTGCTTAAGAATGCTCCGGTATGAAACCAGCTTTTGGTAACTACTGGTTCCTGGTGCAGTTCCCGGTCAACAATATTGTTGGCGTTTCCTTTTACCCAGTGGTCGAAATGCTCGGTATCTGTTTGTTCCACCATGCCAAAGCCTCTGAATTCTTTTTCAGCATGGTCGTAATAGCCGTGATGATATTTGTAAGAGCTGACGAAACGGTAACCCGAAATCCTGTCTCTGGTCTTGGTTTTTGAGATGCAGTGAACAGGAAAATGTAGTTTGGTAACCCATGCTTTGCCTGCAAGCTTATCTTCAATGTAAAATTTAGTGGAGGGGGTATATTCAAATGAAACTTCTTTGCCGAGATTGTTTTTGTAAGAAACCATGATGTGCGGTTTCTTGCTGTTCATCAGGTCGATGTACCGCAAAGGTGCAGGGGCGTCTTTCGAAAGCCGGCTTGACCAAACTATACAGGCTACACCGTTGCCGAGGAAATCGGTAACCACGACTCTTGCCCGATCATGTATTTCAGGGAAGGCTTCTATTTCAAAGGGAGTGGTGCTGAAGACATTTCCACTTAAATTCGTCCAGCAGGTAAACTTATTTTCCCCTAAATAAATGATGTCGGTTGTGCCGGAGCCGTCTACGTCTGCCAATCTCAAATAAGAGGGATTAAATGAATCGGGATGGTCAAAAATTGGGGCATTATCCATAGTTACTTTTTCCCCGAATTTTCCATAACCTAGGTTAGGCCAGTAGCATACTTCTCCGTTGCGAATTCGAACAATATCCGTTAAACCATCACCTGACATATCTGCCAGAAAAATCGTTTGTTTGGAGTCGGCAAATACGATATGTGGACCGGCCTCTTCATCGAAATGTTTTACCGTCTTGTGAGCGCTTTCAAATCCTTTTCTCCCCGCCGACTCGTACCAGGTAAATACATGATCCTCTTCTGTAATTAAGACCTCTGGTTTGCCATCCCCATTAAGATCAAGCATGCGGGAATTTGTATCTCCCATATTGATGTTAGGCAGATTTTCAAAAGTTCGGTAAGCCTGCCACTCCTCTTCGTCGCTTAACTCGAAGTAACCCTTGGGTTCATTGTTAAGATTTACTAGCTGCTTACATCCATCCGCATCTAAATCCATCAACTGTAGCTGTGAACCAACGCCAGCAAAGGAGGGTTTGGGTGAAACTAATTTTGCCTCTTCAAATTTGCCATTGCCTAAATTATGTTTGTAAAACCAACCCCAGCCTTGTTCTGTCAGAATGCCTGAAAGACCTTCATTGAATAAATCGGTAAATAGATATTCAGATTCGTCCAAGCCTATGGGGGCATGTATCAACTCTTCGGAAGCGATTGTTTTTATATCTTTATTCCAGTCATGCCCTTGATATTCAAATTCAAGGGGGGGGAGGTTTTTATGCGAATATGTTTCATCCGGCTTTTTAATATATCCAAATATGGTAATGGATTTCAGGAAGGTGAAACATTTCTCTGTTGAAGTATCGTATTCAAAATTTAAGGATTTTACCAGAGCCGAACCTCCAGGCAATTCATTGAAATAATGAAAAATTAAGATCCTTTTACACAACCGGGTAGTGCGGATTTCAAAACCCGCTTTATATTCTGAGAAGGCGTCTTTTCTAAAGTTCCAGGTGTTTATTTTATCGTAAGGCGCATTTGTGTTGTATTCACCATAGTCAAATATCGTTTGGAAAAAGTAATCTGTTTCAGCAGGGAAGGGGTCATTAAAATTTTTGTATGGGGTTTTATTACCATACAAAACCTTTTCTAAATATAAATTGGTATAGGTGATCTTCCCATTCTCAAAGCGGTTACGATTATGTATAACTGAGTTGTCAAAGCCTGCATCATCCTCTTTCTTGTAAATATATTGGGAGCAATTACCTTTGTCATCGAAGACGAATTCTGGCAGCCATTCAAATATTTTGTTGGCATCTTTTGGGTTGGAGATTCTTGAGGCGGCGCTCCAACCAAATAAGGTTGTTACATTTTCTTTGGTGATAACTCTCCATTTAATCTCACCTGTAGTTTTATGAGTCCATCTCTCAATCCGGGCAAATAAACCTTCAATTCTGGGCTTGTAGAACCTAATGGTGAACAAACCATCAGGAGAGTCTTTCTCATTAATAATATAATTATCATCTGCATCTTTACTAAAAGTGCCGTTAGCTTCTTTTCTAAACTCGGCTACAAGGTCTTCTGCTTCTGAGAAAAGGTAGGTATCTGAATCAATAATATCTAAGTATTTAGGAAGCTCTTTATCGGTTTTACGCTTAATGGATGGTAAACCTATGTCCCAGCCCGAGCCAAAAACGCCATTCCCCGCACCGGAATTATACGTTAAACTTAATTGAGGTGAAGCACCCCGGGCAGGAGAAAAAGGAATAGGAATGGAGAAAGAAGCTGTGCCATTTACGGCATTCACTGAGAACTTCTCGTCAATTCCTTTAATGGCACCCCCGCCTTTGGGTAAAGAGATAGATGGAACTTCAATTGCATTGGATTTAGTTTTACCCCTATCTATTTTTAGGAATTGAGAAGATTCTTTTTTATTTTCTGCCTCTTTGTTCATTTGATTTCTTGTGATTATCGTCTATCTGTATAATGGTATCCGTATGTTCTAAGGATGATTAATTGATAATATATAATTGATTGCCTCTTAATTAGTGCACATTACCAGGAAGAACCGATTGAGTATTTTTTGCGAAACGATTCTTTTCTGATTACCCTCCTGACCACCCTATTTTTCACAAGATAATTCTGTTTATATGATACATATTGGACATTTATTCAACGTTGTCAAGAATTATTTTAAGATTTCTTCACTCCTAACAAAGCGCGATTTTTTTCTTGTCTGAATACAAATAGTCCCTATATTGATAACGACGAACTGGGATTCTGGACGAGAAAAGTTCTAAACTCGTTCAGGAGGGGACGTACTGACTTTTCAAGGTACTTAAATTATTAGTACTTGATGGTTAACCAAAGACTTCTATTGTTTTTAATGACTACATGTCGCAATTCACCCTGCCTTTGATTCGTCAAAAAACTTTTTTAGGTTTTAATGGTCAATTGAGATCTTTCTCCTTGCTTTTCGTTATCTTAAATATTTTTTATGTCCTCAGTTTAAACTGAGCTATTACAGATGACATACTTCTGGTTCATTTTAGCCTATCTTCTTTTTCTAACCGCAGTTGGAGCTTATCGAAGCAGGCTGGTTAAGACCCAAGCCGATTTTATGGTGGCGGGCAGAAGGCTCTCAGCCAAGATCCTGGTGGGAACCCTCCTGGCCACCTGGATCGGTTCGGGAAGCATTATCGCTGGAGCAGGATTGGCGTACAGAAGAGGTTTTCCGGCTTTGTGGTTCGACGCCGGAGTCTGGGTGGCAATTGTGATTCTCTATCTGGTGGCTGGCAGGGCCAGGAGATTTGCTCAATACACTGTCCCGGATATACTGGAGGCAAGATATAACCAATACGCCAGGGTCCTGGGGGCCGTTACAACCATAATTGCCTATACTGCTATTGCCAGTTATCAGTTTAGAGCGGGAGGAATGGTTCTGAATATTGTGACAGGGATATCTGTGGATCAGGGAATAATCATAACAGCTGTGTTTGTGATCGGATATACGGTTTTAGCTGGGATGATCTCCGTTGCCTATACTGACGTGTTCAATGGGATCGTGATGATTTTGGGAATAGGTCTTGCGCTCCCCTTTCTTATAAAGAATGCCGGTGGTTGGAACTCAATCCTTAATACGCTGCCAAAGGAGCACTTTCAGATCCTGGGGGATATGTCCCTTTTTGAGGCCCTGGGGTACTCCTTGCCTACTATGCTTCTGCTTTTAGGCGAATCGAATATGTATCAGAGATTTTTCTCAGCCAAGGATGAAAATACCGCTAAAAGGGCAGTGCTGGGATGGGTCTTTGGAACTATAGCGCTGGAAACAGCCATTGTGATTTTGGCTATTGTGGGCAGCGCCATTTTTACCGGCATCGAGCCGGAGATGGTGATGCTATACTCTGCTCGATTCGGGTTACCTTTGATCATCGGGTGCCTAATGTTGGCTGCTATCGTCGCTATTATCATTTCCACTGCCGATTCCTTCCTCCTGGTTCCCTCCACGAACATCATCAGGGATATCTATCAGAGATTCATAAATCCCGAGGCCTCTCAGAGGAAGATAGTGCTTTACTCGCGCGTAGTGGTGATACTCCTTGGTATAATCGCATTCGTGCAGGTGAGGTTCTTCACCACGGTCCTGGAGATGGCGATCTACGCATATACCGTGTACGGGGTAGGAATTACCCCGGCGGTTATGGCAGCCTTTTTCTGGAAAAGGGCAACTGCAGCCGGAGGAGTTACCTCCATCGGAGCTGGGATGATAACTACTATTCTGTGGAAGGCTCTAGGCAATCCCTGGGGAGTTCCCACGGTTTATCCGCCTCTGATATTATCCCTTTTATGCCTGGTTATTGTCAGCTATCTAACCCCTGCGCCTGAGGAGAGGAAATGGAAACAATTTTTTTAAAGGTCAAAAGTAAATAGGATAGAATCTACCATAGGTTTCATTACCCAAATTCAGTAATAGAATCAACCTGGCATCAGGCTTTTTCCACTCCGCTCCAAAAGGATACTGGGTGTGGGGTTAGCAAAAAGGAGTTGGGGAAACTAACGCGGGGCAGGTGGTCCGGGCTTCGGCGGGAGTATCATGGGCTCTTTCTCGATCTTCTGCCTCAGGTACTTAATCGCACTATCAAGCTGGTCGTCGTATCCCAAAGCTAACCTTTTAGGAGTGTTCTCTACCACAATATCTGGTTCCACGCCTATGTTTTCCATTACCCACTTTCCTTCAAGATTATAGATGCTGAACTCAGGAACCGTGAAATAACCGCCGTCAACCAGTGGCCGATAACCTCTTATCCCTATGACACCTCCCCAGGACCTTTTGCCGAGAAGTGGACCCAGTTTGTATTGGCTGAAGAAATAGGGAAAATAATCGCCATCGGAACAGGAGAACTCGTTCAATAGAGTTATCATGTGCGCATGAATTCCGGCGCTGGGCATGGGGGTTTCCGAGAAAGTCCTCGAAGCTCCCATCGCTGCCACTATTCTCCTGAGTCTTTCCAGGATAAGCCCAGAGACGTACCCTCCTCCATTATAGCGCACATCGATGATAAGACCTTCTTTGCGGATCTGATGATAGAACATTTTTGCAAAGCGAACCAGTCCGAAGCTACCCATATCAGGTAAATGGAGATAACCTATTCTGCCACCGGATAGTGAGTCCACATAATGCAGTCTTTCCTCTACCCAGTTATAATAACGCAGCATCTCCTCTGATGGTATTGGCTTTACAGTTACCTTGCGGGCTCCTTTCATTGTGGGTTCACTGTTAATGGTCAATTCGATGGTATTACCCACAGTGTTCTCTGTAAGCGAATAGGGGTTCACCTTCGCTGTGACCTCTTTTCCATTAATAGCCAGAAGGTAATCTCCAGCCTTCACACTAATACCCGGGTCCAAAAGTGGAGACCTTAGAGCTTCATCCCAGTTTTCACCTTGGAGGATGCGAGATATCCTTATCAGGTTACTCTTTTCATCAACCTCGAAATCAACTCCCAGGAGGCCAATTCCACTGGAGGGGATGTGGGGCCGATCTCCTCCTCCGACATAGGTATGCGAACAGCATAGCTCCCCAACCATCTCGCCCAGGAGATAGGTTAGATCAAAACGACTGGAAACATAGGGCAAGAGTACTTCATATCTCTCTTTCATCTTGTGCCAATCCACTCCATGCATGTTCTCATCATAGAAAAAGTCACGCTGCATGCGCCAGACCTCCTGAAACATCTGCTTATACTCAGCTTCTCGGTCGAGGAGCATTTCCATCTTCGATAGATCCAGCTTATTCTCCTTGAATTCGGCTTTTTCTCCGGAGGTTTCCAGGAGGAAGTAATCATCCTTCTTTTTAAGAACCATCTTCTTACCCTGAGCGGAGATCACGTAACCATCTATACCACTGGCAAACTCGTAATCTTTCTTTTCCTTCAGGTCGTACTTGTGCAAGTCCGTCTGGTTTTCTCCCAAACTTCCCCTAAGGCCGCGTATAGGACTTAAGGTATAGAAAACTGTTCCGGATATGGCTGAGATGTCTCCCAGGTCTCCCGCAGGTAGGTCAAAGGCAACCTCTCTCTCGTATATTCCATCAAAATCGATTTTGACCTCGACCGGTTTCTTCTCCTTATCAGCATCCCCTTTGCTTCCTTCCAGCTCCTTTTCCTTCTTGTCTTTCAACTGCACCTCATCGCTCTTTGGTGCGAAGGGCGATTTCTCATCTTTCGATAGGATTATTAGATAGAGATTGGTGATACCCCGATTCACGAATTCGAATTCGTACTGACTAAGGATGGGATTGAAATTCCTTTCAGAAAGGAAATAGAGGTATTTGCCTTCGGGATCGAAAAGCGGATAATAGTCATTAGTGAAGCCTAGTGTTACCTGATGCACATATTTATCCTCCAAGGAGTAAACATAGATGGCTGAGATTCTGTTTTCTCCCCTCTTGGAGTAGGCTAAATACTTGCTGTCCGGAGACCAGGAATACTGTCGTATCTCATTGCGTGTCGATCTGTCGATCCGGAAGAGTTTCTTATTCTCCACATCCACATAGTAAAGATTAAGGTCCTTATCCGAGAAAACCAATTTTCTGCTATCCGGAGACCAGGCTGGTTCATAACGATGGCAGTGGCCATCGGTTGTTAATCTGATTTCCTCCTTGCCATCCTGAGAGGTTAGGTACAGCTCTTCCTCTCCGGTTCTGTCTGAGACGTAGGCTATCCACTTACCATCCGGAGACCATCTGGGATACATCTCCTTGGAACCGGAGCTGTTAGTCAGGTCTCGAGTATTCCCTTCTTTGGCTGGAACAGTGAAGATCTCTCCTCGTGCACTAAATGCGACCCTTTTGCCTTCAGGGGAGATATCGAATTCTTGGATTTTATCTGAGACTTTCACGTATTCTGCCCTGACCGTATGGCGGTCAGTTGCCAGCTGTACCTCTATTCTCTGGAGAGTCTCCGAAGGCAAATCGAGTATATAGATATATCCGCCGTTTTCAAAAGCGATGCCGTCTGGACCGAGGCTTGGCCAGCGGACATCATATTCCGTGAAATCGGTAACCTGACGGGTCCGCTTGGTGCTCAAATCATAACTGAAGAGGTTCAGGGTGCCGGTGCGGTCGGAGTTAAAATATATCTTATTGTGGTACCACATCGGTATGTTGTCAGTACCCTCCCAGTCAGTGACCTTCTCAGCCTCGAGGCTGGTTAAATCGAAGATCCAGACATCCTGAGCCATTCCCCCCCTGTACCTTTTCCAAGTGCGAAAGTCCCTGTAGATCGGGCAGTAAGCTACCTTCTTGCCATCCGGGGAAAAACTGGTAAATCCTGCGGTTCTCAGGGGAAGCGGTTCAGGGATTCCGCCTTTGACGTCAACCAGATAAACCCTGCCATCCCACCAGTCATTTGCCTCCTTTCGCGATCTGAAAAGTATTTTCCTGCCATCCGGGTGCCATCCCATAACTACGTTCTCTGGGCCAAAACGCTCGCTGGTCTGCTGAATTCCGGGATGATAAGTCAGTCTTACAGGTTCGCCTCCCTCCACCGGCATTACGTATACTGACATATCACCGTCATACTGACCGGTAAAAGCGATTTGTCTGCCATCAGACGAGAATCTGGGGAACAGCTCCAGGCCTTGGTGACTGGTGAGTTTAGTTGCCTGACCACCGTTTCTGGAAACCACATAGATATCTCCGGCGTAGCTGAAAGCGACCTTGTCTCGGCAGACATCGGGAAACCTAAGTAATCTGGCTTCACTCGCAAAAAGGGAACCATACAGTAAAAAAATACTCAGGCAGATCATCATATAGCACCTCTTCATAAGACCTCCTTGACAATGGTACGAGATAACGTCACCGATGTCTATCTATGAGTGATTATACCTGTAAACTCTTTGGATGGGCATTGTGTCTTCAGGTCAGTTTTTCAACTGCAAGCGGATCCTGAATTCATTCTGAGCTTCTGACAATTAAATAATAAGCGTTACTCTTAATGTGCGTTCATTCATCCAAAAACTATTCAGATTATAAGAAAAATTTGCTAGCTTAGCAACAAAAATCAAGTCCTTTGATTCAAATAAGCCAATATTGAAATATCTCGTACCGGTTGATTATGAAGCCCCTTGCAGAACATCCTTTATAGCTGTTTTTCTGTGTATAGACAAACCGGACAAGCACGGTGTTGGAAAATTTTTTGAAAATCCTCTCACCCAGTTCAAGGATAAAAATAAATTTAAATGGTTGGGACTGAGAAAGAGGCTTCAACTACCCCTTTCGATCTAAGTTGGGTTTTCTTACCAGTTAGGGATTGTATAGAAGACTATGGATTTAGAACCAAAGAAGTTCTAAACTCGTCCATTCGGGGGACGTAGAAGATATTGACCACCCTCGAAAAAGCCTTAAATTAATCCTTTTGTTCTCACCGCATTGCTAAAATCCTCTTGGAATAATAGAAAAAATATTTATATTATTTATGAAGAGAAGCATTATCTGCCTTTTTAAAACAGGGAGAAGATATGTCAAGATTGCTTATATTTTCTGTAATTATCCTCTGTTTTGCACTGCCGCTGTCTGCACAGCCAGTTGACACTGCCTGGGTGAGGATATACAATGGAGATGGAAACATCGCGGATCAGGCTTGGGGGATAGCGGTGGATGATTCAGGGAATGTTTATGTAACTGGCCAGATAAACTCAGGCTTATACTCCGGCGACTATTGCACAGTCAAGTACTACCCCAACGGGGATACGGCTTGGGTAAGAGTTTATGATGGACCGCGTAACGATGTGGACTTGGCCTATGACGTAGCCGTAGATAGATCGGGGTATATCTATGTAACCGGCCAGAGTTTGGGTGATACTACAACAGGTAGGGACTTTGCCACTATAAAGTATGACCCCGACGGAGATATTGTTTGGCTGAGAAGGTACGACGGACCAGCAAGTGAGGGGGACGGAGCAAGGGCTCTGGCACTGGACGATTCTGGCAACGTTTATGTGACAGGATCAAGCACGGGTAATGGAACATTCCTCGATTATGCAACCATCAAATATTATCCCAATGGAGATACTGCGTGGATTCGAAGATACAATGATTTGAGTAATCTATATGATACACCCAGAGCCATAGCTGTAGATGGTTCCGGGAATGTCTATGTAACCGGAGACGAGAATAGTGACTATGCAACGATAAAGTACTACCCTAATGGAGACACAGCTTGGGTAAGACGATATGACGGGCCTTCAAGCACAGAAGATGTTGCAGACGCTATAGCTGTGGATGGTTCTGGAAATGTCTACGTTACGGGACACAGTGACAGCAGTGGTTATTATAATTATGATTATCTGACCATTAAGTATTATTCAAATGGGGATACAGCCTGGGTGAGAAGATACAATGGTACTCTAAATGATTGGGATGGAGCAGAGGCTGTAGCAGTGGACGGTTCCGGTAACGTTTACGTAACCGGAGCGAGTCAGAATATAGGAACTGGGTCTGATTTAACTACTATCAAATACTACCCAAACGGAGATACTGCCTGGACCAGAAGTTACAATGGGCCAGACAACCTGAGTGATAGGGCTTTTGATATAGCATTAGATAATTCCGGAGATATTTATGTGGCCGGATATAGTATGGGGACCAACACCTCTCAAGATTGCATAACCATAAAGTATGATTCAAACGGAGAGGTTGACTGGGTGAGGAAATACGATGGACCTTCAAGCGCTCAAGACTTTAACAAAGAAATAGTCGTGGATGGCTCCGGCAATATCTACGTAACAGGAGTAAGCTTTGGATCAGGCACAGACTATAACTATGTTACAATTAAATATGTGCCATTCCAGCAGAGCGATGATACCTTAAGGTACATAGCTTACTCCCCAGTGGATATAATAGTTACCGACCCGAATTCGGACTCAATAGGGATAGACTTCAATACCATACCGGATGCCACATATGACACCACTCTGGATGTGAATGAAGATGAGGACAAGGATGATGTGGTAACCATACCTAATCCGCTAATCGGTGAATACATGGTCAGAGTGGTAGGCGAAGCTGGCTCTGGTGGTGGAAGTTATACCCTGTCAGTGAAATTAAACGGGAATGAGGATACTCCTTTGGTATCCGGAACAGCACCCGGACCAGGGGAGGTAGACACGGTCTATTACCCGGTTTTGGAATATCTACGAGGGGACGCCAACACAGACGGCTCAACCAGCATCTCAGACGTAATCTTCTTGATAAATTACCTTTTCAAAGGAGGTATCCCACCCGTTCCTTTATTAGTAGGAGATGCCAACTGCTGCCAGGAAGGAGACGGAAGCTGCACGGTGGTTAACTTAAGTGTCTCGGATGTTATCTACTTGATTAATTATCTTTTCAAGGGAGGAACAGCTCCCTGCAGCTGAGACACAAAAGTAACAGCAAAAGTATGAATTTCATAATCCACAGTTATCAAAAAAGTTCTAAACTCGTTCATTTTATGAAAAACAAGAGCGTAATCAGCATACTCCTGTTCATTGGTATTAGTCTCATCACAAGTATGGCTCTCTCCCGGGCAGATCAGCCGAACAATAGTTATGACTTGCTCAAAGAGCTCGAGACAGGCTACGAACGGTTTCAGAGAATCGAGATCGGGGACAAGATAGTCTATTTTTATCAAAGGGCGGTGGGTCATGCTACGGTGGAGAAAGATTTTATAGTCTACTGCTTTGACAAGGACACTCAGGAACTCATAGCCAAAAATACCCACTGGCGGGAGGATATTACGGAGTCTTTACCTGGGATGACGATAACCCGGGAGCAGGCAGAAGCCATGGTTAGGGGGGATGTTCAGTTCTCCAGGCTGTACTATATATCCCCGGAATCGGATGTTTTTCCCATCAAGCCCACGCCTCGTAACCCCTGCTGGATCGTGAGAAGCATGGATAATGGTAACCTGAGCGTGACGGTGATCGATGCGGTGGACGGTAAAATATGGGGCAATGCCATTCCGCCGCCCTACACCGGATTTTCCCTGACAGGTCCCTGGTATTTTTATCCCTGTGAGGGTTACTGGCAGTCCTGGTACGAGAATGCTGCCGAGTGGTTCGAGACAATGGGGTATTCCACAGAGGCTATAGTATGGCCCACGGAGGAGAAGATCAAAAGCCACATTCAGTCTACCGAAACCGCAATGTTCTATGAGATCGCTCACAGCGGGGGTAGAAGCGACCAATTCAAAAGCGGCTGTATAGATGGAAACGAAACGGAATACACTTATGCCAGTGAGATCAGGGACTGGATTGCCGATTATCCGAAAATGCCGTTCGCCTTCCTGGCAAGCTGCTTCTCGCTATGCGACACAGGCGAGGGCAACCTGTCGCACGAGTTCAGGAAGGGCTCCACCGAAAAAACAGTTACCCTGGGTTATTGCAATATGAGCGAGCCACAATGTGGTGAGTGCTGGACATATTCACTCTCCTGGCAGGATACCCTGTTCTCCCTCCTGAGCCAGGGCTGGACAGTAAAGCAAGCATTTGATCAGGCTAACTCTGCGTACCCCGCTTGCGCAATTCCTGAGTGTATGCGGTTCGCCGGGGATGAAAATTTTGCGGTCATCCCCAAAGTTGCCAGGGAGCCTGTCGAATGCGGAGATACCATATACCAGGATAAGACGATACACAATGACCTTTCAGGCTGTACTGGTCACGGCTTGATAATAGGTGCTGACAGTATAACCATCGATTGCGATTGTCAGCTGATCCAGGGTGACGAAGCCGGTATCGATTATGGTATCTATCTGAACAACAGAGAGGGCGTCACCATCAAAAACTGCAGGGTGCAGGGATTTGAGATAGGGATTAACCTGGACTCCAGCTTCAGCAACCAGCTGGTAGGAAACACTCTGAAAGATAACAGCTACGGAGCATATCTCGGCAATTCGCAGAATAACGCCTGGTGGGGAAATGAATTCATAGATAACGTGATAAATGCCTATGAGGATTTTCTCTCTTACAATAATGACTGGAGTCCGAATGACAGCGGCAACTTCTGGTCCGACTGCTATGCTAATCCCGGGTACCCGGATTATTATGAGATTCCCGGACCGGGTGACGGAGTGGATTATTTCCCCGACTGCCCCAATACCCCTCCCGGGCTTTTTTCCCTTCTTTCGCCTTCCGACAGCAGTTTGTTCTTCTGTTTTCCCTTTTTTCCTTTTCCCTACGTTCCCTGTGAGGTTACTTTTGATTGGGAGGATGCCGCAGACCCTGATCCCTGGGATGATACCATAAGATATGATTTATACATCAGCACCTCTTCTGTTTTCTCTCCCGATTCAACCGCCGTGTACGATGGTCTTCCTAACAGCCAGTACACCGATTCCCTTTCCCTGGGGAATTTTTTCTGGACAGTAAGGGCTTATGACGATCGTTCCGAGACATGGGCTGACGACACCCTGAGCTTTTTCTTTTTCGAGATAGGCGATGCGAACTGCGATAACTCGGTAACGGTTTCCGATGTGGTCTATATAATAAACTATCTCTTCAAGGGCGGTTCTCCTCCCTGTAGTATACAGGCGGCAGATATTAATTGCGATGGAGAGGTATCAGTAAGTGACGTGATTTATCTGATCAATTATCTTTTCAAAGGAGGACCACCGCATGGGTGCTGAGAACGCCCAGAAGCGATGAAAAAGAAGATTGTCAACAGGGATGGTTAACCTGCAAACTGGAGTGTAAAGCTTTAACTTTACTTCATATAATATAGAAGGTTTAGAACTCATCCCCATACCCCCTCTTCCCGTATTCAACGGAATCTTCGACTTAGAGAGAGGGAGGTTAGGTAACATATTTGTAACTTTGACCTGTCTCTATCCGTATAATCTGGTGAGTCAAACAAAATTAAGGAGAAATCTTATGGAAAAACAGACCGACTCTAAAAAGATTTCACCTCTTACCTGGGTTATTATAACCATACTGGTATTAGGAGCCGGCACACTTATATTCTGGCTTTTAATTGTGATGTTTTTTAGAAGGTAGAAGATAGCTCAGAAGTCCCGTACCCCTGAGGCTCTTAATGTTTTTGTACTCACCCCTATATCCTTTCTCTTAAAAAGAGTGGGACTAATGGGTAAGTTCCGCAGGTCAAGCATGTACAAAGGGCTGCTTGATAAATAGATTTTCAGCCACCCTGTTATCGGCTTATCCTAAATAGAGACTTTCTCTGGGGGGATTTTATTATCTATGTAAGATAGCGCATATGTTCTATATAAAGCCAGGTGATGATGGTCCATATCGTCCACACGGAGATAAATATAATTATCACCAGATAAACTGGACGTCTTCTCCTATCGATAAAAAAACCGTATACGTTCACGCCTAAAAAATATAATCCAAACAACAGCCCCACTGTAAGGGCATTAAGAAGCTCGATAGCTAACAGGACCTTAGCTGGAAATATGATTGCGGGGAATACAAAGCATACCAATAGCTGGAATAGACTGATGTAGAATAGCCATCTAAAAGTTTTGATTTTGTTTTCGTTTATCACCACATCATTCCCGTTTACCATAGCACCGATTCCTCCGATTATTTTAACCGCATATTAAAAAGATAATTCTTGGAAGCAGCGTAACTTAATCATCTAATTGTTCTCCGTCCGGCGTTTGATCCCGAGCAAAGTCGTGCGCATCATGAAAATTTCCATGGGGTCGATTATTCCCCAGCCGATTATCTCCTGAAGAGAATTAAAAGTGTACTGCTGCCGTAGGCGTGACACCAATCTTGTACGCCCGCTGTCGGTCTGGTAGAGACCCCAGGACCAGGTGGCGTTTTGCCACGGACCGGCTCCCTTCTGAAATACCCAGAGCATGGACTTATTAGGCTCCATCTCGACCACTTTTAGCAGGGGAAGTATTGAATCGCCGACTTTCAGGTTCTGGTATTCCGGGATTATATGCTCGGCACTGGGCATACCACCGTTGTCCAGCTTGGCGAAGCTGTATAAGCCTGCTCTTTTGTATCCCATTTGCACCAGCCAGGGCCATACTTTTTCCGGAGGTGCCTTTATTTCCACTGCACGGGTTGCGTTAAGAGCAGGGTTCTCAAGCAGCTCATCACCCACCATGTAACGGCTTACTTCCTCTGCTGACGCACCCCAGGTCATCTGCCATTGCCGCAGCCAGGCAAAGTACAGGATAAGAAGCGCTATTATGGCAATCATCCAGCTTCTGGAAAAAATGAATAATGCTCTCAGAAAGGGGTATTGCTTAAACATTAACTTGTTTCTCCTGACTTGATTTCAGTTAAAGCGCCAATTCTAGTATTCTTTCTCTTGTAAATTATTCGTGAGTATTTACCTTTTCATATGTATGTTTTTGTTCTTTGACGGCGGTAATACGAGTTCTAATCTCGAGGGGGACGTGGTATCTTTTCTGGGCTCTGCGATATTCTTCCTGCTATGTTTTATCAAGCCTTTCAGTAAAGGTTTGCTAGCTTGAGATTCAGTCTTTTTTCCTTTCCGTTTCGGTTAACTATGAATGCATACTCGGTGCCCGGTTCCTCAGTTAACATCTTACGTATATCGCTAAGACCTCCGATATGCTGTATATGAATCCCGTTTATCGATTTAACCATGTCGCCCTGCAGAAATCCGGCTTTGGCTGCCGGGGTACCCGGAGCAACAAAAAAAACTTCGAATTCGCCATTCTCACTGCGAATGAACGTGAGCCCGGCTTTGTCCTCAGGGAATTCCTTATTGAAGTCGTCTCCCTTTTCCACGATCAACTGTTCCCTGGTATAGTCACAATAAATCACAAAATTCCTGAACAAGGAGCTGCCCAGGATTCCGATTTCATCGGCGGTGAAAACCGTATCGGTACCGCCGTAGTGAAAGCTGACCCTTGGATTGTCTACATTGAAACCGGCAAACTCAATGCTCTTGCACTTCACGCTCATGGTTCTGAAGGTATTCGCAGCTCCCTGTCCCATACCTTCCACGCCTTTTCGCTCGGTGAAGCCGTTCAGAAAGGCGTAAGCCCCGTTAAGAAAACAGGTGGCCGCCCCGATGTCAAATAACCATATGCCCGAGTGTTTATCGTCCAGTGTAGCTTCAACCCTGAATGAATTATCTTTTATGTGTGCGGTTAATTTACGGCCATTGCCAGTATATTCGAATGCATCTGGGTCATAGAAGGAAACAAGCTCATTGGCGTAGTCAATCTTGGTCACGAAACGGGATAAGAAATCATAACCCAGAATACCAACAATCTCTATCCCCAGTCTCCGGTTAAGTTTCTTTAGGTCAATCACTGCCACGGTCTGCTCTTGGAACTGGATACCCTGAAGGCTGAAGGGTGGCAGGGTAGTTAACTTTATGTCCACGGTGCCACCGCCCCCTATGCCTTTGAGATCCCCCTGCAAATCCAATCCAAGCAAATTCGCAAACTCCTGGCTGATGACTGACATACCGGCGCCGGTATCAAGGATCCAAAATCTCTCTTTACAGTCAACCGTAACCGGGATGTAGAGATGATTTCCCACGTATCGGAAGGGAATGTTCTCGGCGCTATTGCCTTGAGCAAACTGGTAATCCTTGGCGGTTTCCGCTGGAGGGTCAAAGAGCGCTGAATCGATCTCCGGGTTGGAGATATATTTGGTGACGGTGATTTCTTCTGCCTGTCCGGTTTGATGAAGGATCTGTTTGGTCCAGAATGCCTTCATCAAGCCGTCAATTTCCCTGTAGTCTCCATAAAATGTGTCGTTGCTGTCCTCACCCTCAATGGAGACGCTCTTCTCCAGAAGCATGTTGTCGGCATTAATGTAGAGGGTGTAAACATCTTTATTTATGTTGTTCTTTATCTTTATGACGTAGCAATCCTTATTATCAACTTTCTGGATACCCTCAAATGTAGCTTCAAAAACTTCCGAATGTGGGTCGGCATATTCATATTCGGCCATCCGCCTCTTGACCTCCCTGCGCTTGATCGCGGATTGGTCAAAGTTAGTAATCCGCTGAAGCTTGTTGTTCGAATCCAATATCCACTTAACCTTGCCGTTATCCCCCTGAGTTGTACGAAGCACAACCAGGTCAACCTCAGTTCTGGTTAGATCAGGCTTCTGAGTCCAGAGCTTTATTGTGCCCTCCAGGCCAGCTACCGAAAGGCTTCCCTCCAGGTATTGCGTCCGTTCCCCCCTCATACGATCAAGACCTCCGTTAGCTTGGAAGTGACGGTCCAGGATGACGTAGGGATTAGTGAGGTTTCCCTGGCTGACTGCCATGGCTGGTATCAGCATGACTAACAATATTCCTATAAGAACCTTTTGTTGATACATTTTTTGACCTCCTTTAACCTTTTTTTATTTACGTAAACGTAGGCGTACGGTTTCGATTTTTAAGCTATCATATCTTGGCTACAGCCTGTTCTATCCGGCCTGGAATGAGCTTGATCTCCGCAGGTGTTTTCCGATATATCCATTCGATCATCGCTACAGGTAGGCATTGGAAACCTTGAGTAAGTTGGGTCTGTTACGATCTGATTCGTTTTTATTGGTTGACTTGGCATTCTTCCTCTTGTAGATTATTCGTAAGCGTCTTCGTTCCATTATTCACGTTTTCGCCCCTCTAAAGGAGGATAAGATGAGCAAAGCAGTTGCCATTAACGGCAGTCCACGCAAGCAAAAAGGGAATACAGAGATGCTTCTCGCTCCCCTGATTCAGGGAATGAAAGATGGCGGATGTGCTGTCGAATTATTTTATGCCAGGGACCTGAAGGTCAAATCCTGCAATTGCAGCAATATGTACTGTTGGTATAAAAAACCCGGCAGCTGCTGCATCGAGGATGACATGAACCTGCTGTATCCTCAACTGCGGGAGGCAGAGATTCTGATTCTGGCTACCCCGGTTTACATTCCCCTGCCCGGGGAGATGCAGAATGTTGTCAATAGGCTTTGTCCTTTAATCAAGCCCCTGCTCGAGACCCGCGATGGTCGTACCCGCGCCAGATTTCGTGAGGATGTGCAAATCCGGAAGATCCTTTTGGTGTCCACAGGCGGATGGTGGGAGAAAGAGAATTTTGGAACGGTGGTGAGAATAACAGAAGAGCTGGCTGAAACCGCAAGCGTGGAATTCGCCGGAGCAGTGATCAGGCCCCATGCCAACCTGATGAAAAAGGAGGATGGATTTACCAAAGACGGGGAGATTGTCATCCAGGCCGCCAGGAAAGCAGGCAGGGAATTAGTGCAAAACGGAACGATAAGTCAGGAAACCCTCGAAGCCATAAGCCGTCCTCTTATCTCGGAGGAAGAACTGAGGAGCATTTACAACGAGTGGGTAAGGTGATTATAATTTAACCGATCGTCCTCCGGTAAAAATAGAGGGTTATGAATTCGAACCTGCCTCTTTTGGTTATGAAACCGGAGATTCTAAAGATAACTAAGATATAACTGTCTCAGATGCGATTTAGCTCATAGCTGTTATTTTCACTTCAACCTGAAGGAGAAGTAGTTCACGATCTCTCAGGTGGAAATTACACTTTTTGAAATCTTTAATTGCGAACAAGATATTCTGCTTGACTTCAGAGTATATGATTTCGTATCATTCTGGTACCGAATCCAATCCTGATAGTAAAGGAGGTGAAAAATATGGCAAAGATTTTAAACTGTAAAGACGTGGGAGTTGATTGTCCCTTCGTTGCACGTGGTGAGACCGAAGAAGAGCTGATGAAGGTGGTCGTAAAGCACGGTAAGGAAGTCCACGGTTATACGGATGAACAACTGAACGATCCGGAAATGATTAAAAAAGTTAAGGCAGCAATCAAGGATGAGTAGACCGTAACTTTGATTGATGTAAGCTCTGTTGTTTTGAGCGAAAACTATAGTCATATTGACTATTTTTGTTTCCGGGTATCAGCAGCAGATCTGCACGAAGCTGTAGTGATTAAGTGGTGTAAAATTCCCTGCGAATCCTCTCACCCAATTCAAAAATAAGAAGGGAGCGGGTAGCGGGGAATTATTCCCACTTAATTATTAAGTTATGTTTCCTTCGTAGCTATTGATTTAAGGCTAAAGGCAAGAGACGAGAGTCTAAAGGTTTGGAAAAATTTGGAGTATAAAGCTTTAGCTTTACCTCATATAATATAGAAGGTTTAGAACTCATCCACCTGCCTCCTCTCTTAAAAAGAGAGAGGGATTAAGGGGGTAAGTTCTGAAATAGTAGCTCTTTATTCCTATGCTCCTGACATTGTTCATTTGACAGATGAACAGAACATATGACATACTATGCGTGGTTAAAAAACTTGGTATTAGAGAATGTTAACTATACACTTATTGATTCGGCTGTTAAAACGGTATTATGCGCAAAAAACGTTTAACTAATAGTTAGACCTCAAAGAACTATGGGGGTATTATGAAAACAAAAAAATTTTATTTCAGATTATTGCTCCTTATTCTTTTTATTTTTTTATCGTTTAATAGGTTTTTATATGGAGGTATTGTTGGTAAATTCAAATATGCTGGATGCAAATATACCATAGGTGGCCCTTATGCTTGTGAAGCTACCTATACCTATGAAGGAGAGTCAGACACACTTTTGTTACGAAAAGGTGAGTTAAAGGATTTTTTATCTGTGGAAAAGGCTCTGCTAATTGACGAATTACGTTATGCTTACTTACAGGATGGTACTCAGTTAGAATTATATTATGAAATTGAAAGAGACATTTACTATGGTAGAATTTTAGTGGAGAGGGCACAATACGGTTTCCCAGAGCCAGGTAACTATGAGACAATTTATGATTATAAAAAACTTATAGAGAAAACCTTATTTACTGAGACCCCATATTCTTCCAAGAGTCGGAACGTTAAAACAGGAGAAATAGTTGCTAAGACTAAAGTACTTAATTTGGTGATTCAAGGAGTGAATCATGGTTATCTTTTGTTAGAAGAAACTTATTATAACAGAGGTAAAGTTATTTTCAAATCAAATGTACGCCGAGACATGATGTATGGTTACATAATAGATGAAAAACCAATTATTGGAGAGAGACAAACTGACTTCCATACTTGGTGGCCAGGTCCAGGATTTGTGTGGCCCGTTGGACATTAACAGAATATTGTCAACCACCCCAACGGGAGATGATTGACCTACAAGCTGAGGTGAACCCAATAATATCTGGATTAGGGAGAGATACTAATGGCTATTAGAGGTCTTACAAATGAAGAACATAGATATGTCCTCGAAAAGTTGGTAAGCATAGGAAGATCTGTGGAAGGAGTTAAGTTCCATCCAGCCGGCCCAGAATACACGTCTCTCATGGTCTGCTTCCTTATGCATAATCTCTCTTCAGCAGAGAGTGTGCTTCGTCTTCACGACGTATTCAAAGATGAGTACTTTCCTGCGACAGTTGGGTATACTATTGTCAGAACGATGTTTGAGATAGAAGTAACAGCTCATTACTTAACCCGAGACCCTATACCCCGGGCCCGTCAGTATATTGAGTATCAATCCGTCTTAGAGAAACGACAAATGGAGGCTTGGAAAAAGCACAGGAGAAGCAAAAAACCAGACTGGCGAGAGGCCATGGAGACTGCCTGGCAACATGAGTGGATTCCAAGACAGAAATCGATTGACTCAAAATATGATTCTGTTGCCATGAAATTTCAACGTCAAACCAGTAAAGGTAAGTTAGTTTTGTTTAGTAACTGGACAGGGAAGAGCCTTCGGGAAATGGCAGTTGAGGCGGATCATGAAGAGGCGTATGATGTTTTCTATTCTGACTTGTCATCTTTTACACACGCTGACGTTAGACTTGCTAACAGGTTTCTACGGATTAATTCCGAGGGTATTTCTTGGTCACAACGAGCTCGATGGCTAGATATAGGTGGTGTTTTTCGATATGCCGACATATTCTTGGATTGTTTTCTGAAACTCTTCGGGCACGAATTCAGTGTTTGGTCTAAGGATCAAGTTGAGAAGTGTTGGGAGCAACCCAAAAAAAGTTCTCAATAACCCTACCACAGATGAGGATGTTTATCTTACATTCAATTTTAGGTCAGTAACCCCTTGCTCCTGACACTTAAACTGTTCCTAATCATGCAAGAAAAAAATGGTGAGCATCCTTTTGGTGATACCGGGCAGTTGATAGCGTTTGTGCTGTTTCTAATTGTCTGGGCTGGGGATTCGTTTTTCCTGCGTCTGTCTACTTTTCTTTCGGCTTATGTCCCGCTGTATATTCGCCTGGTCATCCTGGGCATTGTGCTTATCACTGCCATATATCTTTTCAGGTCTGGTCATACAGTGGTCGAGCATGAACAGAGGCCTGACAAGGTGGTAACGGATGGGGCTTTCAGGTACGTAAGACACCCCTTGTATTTGGGAAGCATTCTGGCCTACCTCGGGCTGGTAATTTCCACTCTTTCGCTTCTCTCTGGGGTAATATTCTTAGGGGTATTCGTTTTCTATAATTATATTGCCAGCTATGAGGAAAAACTGCTGGAGGTAAAGTTTGGAGAGGAATACAAAAAGTACAAAGAAAAAACAGGAAAGTGGATGCCGAGAATAAGTAGTAGGAGTTAATATTTTTGAGCTCATCTCTATCCCTTCTCTTTCTAAGAGAGGGGGACCAAAGGGGTGAGTTCGGTAGTAGGTCAGGAGCCTTGTGCCTCTGGCACAATTCCAAATATTAGGCTAAAAAAATAATAATGATTAAGCGATTTTTCCAATGGTTTTTCGCCACACCGGCAGAACAGCGTTCATGGCTTAAGGTAATATGGTGGTGGGAGAGTCGGCGAATACCTTACAATGTATTCGTACTGCCTATTGGGTTCATCAGTGTGATTCTCTACGCTGTTTTCCTTGACCTCTCACATAGTCTGGAGCCGGGCGAGGATGCCATTGAACCAATGCTTGTATTTATCGCACCTTTTATTGCCAATATTTTCTATACTTGTGGCTGGATCGCCGAGCTTTTTCTTCGAATAGTATGGAAAGTGGAATCACCTATGCTTGCGCCGACATTTCTAAAACTCGGGCTATCATTTTCTTTTTTTGTGGAACTGTTTCCTGTGAGTCTTGCGCTGTTAGCTTGGATAATAACTATGATCAGATGATATAACTTAGTTTCGTAGGTTAAGTATGTCCACAGGGACTGTCCGATTTTGGATCCATGGGACTTGACAAAAAAGCTTGTCAACCTCCCCAACGGCGGGATTGTTGAGCCACAAACTGCCGGTCTTTAAATTATGCACAGGTTATCAAATATTAATATCTTTCTTGAAAAGTTAAAAAGAGAGGATTTTCCAAGGATAAAGGAATGGATCGATCCGAATATCTTTCACATATTCAAAGCTCCG
The DNA here is from genome assembly GCA_964511075.1 of uncultured Ignavibacteria bacterium. Taxonomy (GTDB): domain Bacteria; phylum Zixibacteria; class MSB-5A5; order MSB-5A5; family RBG-16-43-9; genus CAZEDM01. The sequence continues at coordinate 180,603 of CAZEDM010000004.1, read as the reverse complement.
GTGGACGAACATCAACTGGAGCGGCTGCTTTCCAAGGAACAGGACGGAATTCCCACTGAAATCGGTATGCGGGCTGTCGAAGGCGAAACAAACGAGGTGGTGGGTTTGATTCATTCGATTATTAACGCAAAAGACAATTATACGCACATCCAGCAGATAGTGGTGGATCCTGCAAAGCGCGGCAAAGGAATCGGAGTGGCTATCCTTACCTTGTTTGTTGATCTTTGTTTCAATGATTATAATCTTCATCGTGTACAGCTTTTTGCTGATGAGAACAACCTGCAGGCTATCTCGTGTTATAAGAAGGTTGGCTTTAAAATTGATGGTCTAATGCGGGATTTAGTCAAGACAGATACGGGATACATGAGCACTTATGTATTTTCCATTCTCCATGATGAATGGCTTAAGAAAGAAAGCAAAGCATAATAGATCCGTAGGTCAAGCATGTCTGCCCTTCGACCCTGACCTTCGGCTCTGAGCTCAAGTCGCAGAGTGCTCGGACTTGAAGGGAGCAAAGTCGAAACAAAGGACTGCTTGACAAAAAAATTATCAATCGCTATAAATAATATAGAAGCTTTGGAACTCACCCCTATATCCTCTCTTCCCGCTTTCAGCGGGATCTTCGACTTAAAAAGAGAGGGGGATCAAGGGGGTGAGTTTAGCAGTAGAATGTCAAGAGTCTCGCCCTTCTGACACTATTGATTTATCAGATGCGCGGGGCATCTGACCTACGAGGTCTGTTGGGCCGCTCAAAGTGGCCAGAGTCTCTACTCTTGGGATGGTGGGAATGTTAATTCGAGATAACTCCTTTGAAGTACGAACCATTACTCCAGATGATTTGGACGCTGTCCTCGACCTCTACCGGCAGTGTGAGGACTTCTTGGCATTGGTGCCGAGGCAGACCGCATCTATGGCTATGGTGCTTAAGGACATTGAGATTTCGCAGAGCGAAGGCGGCGTTTTCTGTGGTGTTTACGCTGTGGATGGAAGAATGATCGGCATTGTCGATTTTGTACCGAGCAACTTTGAGGGGGATCCTCATATTGCTTTCATTTCTCTTCTAATGATCGCTGCGTCTTTTCGTAAACAGGGGATAGGGACGACGGTCGTCGAGCTGATTGAGAATGAGATCAGGAAGGATGCACAGGTGACAGCAATTCTTTCGGCGGTTCAAGTGAACAATCCTCAGGCATTGCAATTCTGGCAGAAGAATGGCTACCGCATTGTCGGGGGACCAGAGCTGCAGCCTGATCAGACCATAACCTTTCGTCTTCAAAAGGACTGTAAATAGAAGACTCAGAGCAGTCAGTAGGTCAGGTGCCTGCACACCTGACACCAAGAGAAGATCCGTAGATCAAGCATGTCCACAAGACTGTCAGATTTTGGATCCATAGGACTTGACAAAAAAATTGTCTGGAGTGTAAAGTCTTTAGATCCTGGTGACTTTAGCTTTACCCTATATAATATGGAAGGTTTTGACTTTACCCCTGTATCTCCTCTCTCCTTAAGAGAAGAGGATCAAGAAGGTGAGTTTTCAGGTTAGTTCGGGAATTGGATTTCCCGAACCATATCGCGGTTGCAAAAATATGATAAAGAATAATTCACACATCCCCCGCATTTTCTGCATCGGCAGGAATTATGCCGAACACGTAAGCGAGCTGAAAAACGTTATACCGGAAAAGCCGGTGTTTTTCATCAAACCTGCCTCCTGTCTGGTGGGACCAGGGGAGAAGATTCATTTTCCCAAGCATGGGAAAGAACTTCACCACGAGGTGGAGATAGTAGTCAAAATCGGCAGCGAGGGGAGAGTAGCCAGGGATGAGGAGGCACCTTCGTTTATCTCCGGTATCACCGTTGGTCTGGATTTGACCTTGCGCGATGTTCAGGTAGAACTGAAGAAAAAAGGACTGCCCTGGGAGATTGCCAAGGCTTTTGAGCAGAGCGCTCCGGTTGGCGATTTCGTTCCATATAATAAATCAATTGACCTGAAAAATATCTCATTTGGATGCAGGGTTAACGGAATAGAAAAACAGAGAGGAAACACAGGGGATATGATATTCGGTATCGAGAGATTGCTGGTGGAATTGAGCAAGATCTGGATGCTTCGACCAGGTGATTTAATCTACACCGGCACTTCCTCAGGAGTCGGTTCCCTTAAAGTCGGGGATGTGATCGAGGTCCAAAGCAGCCTCACCGGCTCGTTCTCCTGGAGCATTGTCGGGTAGCATTCTATAGTTCATCAGGAAGGTAACGATCAGTCAGGCATCTAAAAAAAGTTATAAACCATTCAAACCAAAAAGGCCGAAAAATCTTTAGCAAAATCACATGATACCCGCCAGCAAATAATTTTAAGGAAGATGCGTAAAAATTAACAACAAGAGAGGGAGCGATTCAGCGGGGGGAGCGCAAGGTTTGAAAAGCGGGCTCAGAGTGAAGATAAATAAGTTGGGAAAAAGCAAGAAAAAGAGGAGGTTACTATAATGGATTCATACAGAAAAACAGCAATTTTTTCGTTAATAGTTTTATTATTTTTCTCAATTTCACCCATTTTCGCCCAGACTAAAACTCAGACTGATGTCCAGTACTCTGCCGGAATGGAAAAGCCCAGGCTCGAAGGGTTAATAGAGTTCCATGAGGTTCTGCGACCCGTATGGCATACGGCTTATCCGGAAAAAGATTACCAGGCTATAAAGGAATCGGTTCCGGAATTCAGGGAGAGGATGGAGGTAATCCAGAAAGCTGAGCTTCCGGGTTTTTTCAGAGAGAGGAAAGGGGAATTCGAAAAGAAAAGAGAGGCTTTAGCCAACGCAGTATTGGATTTAGAAAAGAAAGCCAAGGGGGATAACAACCAGGAGCTTTTAAAAGCCACCGAGGATCTGCATACCGCCTATGAACAGCTGGTATGGTTTTTTGCTCCCAGGGTTAAGGAGCTGGAGAGCTTCCATTTGGTCTTATACCCCATCTGGCACAGGGCTTTTCCAAAGAAGGATTATGATGCTGTTATAGCTTCTGCTCCGGACTTTCAGGAGAAGATGGACGTTTTAATGAAAGTGGTGCTATCCGAGAAATTCAAGGATATCTCTAAAGAGTTCACAGAGAAAAGAAAAGCATTGAAGAATTCCGTGGATGAATTCGTAAAAACCTGTAATAAAAAGGATAAAAAGAAGATCGAGGAAAAGCTGACTAAAATACACACCGCTTATATGGATTTAGATCAGGTATTCGAGACAGAGTAAAGGAGATAAAAAAGTATTTTACTGAAGAATTTATACGAGTTTCCAAGGATCGTAAATTCACCCATTTCTTGGAGTGTTATAATCAATTGTATCGCAAAACATTATCTTCGTTAACTTAAACCAATTCATTAAACCACATCCTCTTCAAAGTCTTTAAGCCCCGCCCCTTAAAAAACGCACCCGAACGCAGTTCTTGACAAATCCCCAAGAATAGTTATACTGGAGAACCGGCTTTGGAGCTTTGAAGATATGTAGATTAAGGCAGGAGATATTCGATCGGAGGATGCTGTTAAAAATACGCTCTTGAAAATTATGAGATTAAAACTGCTGGTTGTCTTTCTTTTGGTCGGGGCATCCTCGGTTCAAGCTCAGGAGCTTAAGAATAACACTCCGACTATTCAAAAGGGGTCGAGTTTCCTGAACACCTACCTTGAGTATTTCGATAACGTAAACCGGAACCGGGAGATCAACGTTTTCAACCTGAATGTCGAGCGGGGGTATTACCCCTTGAAGCCTCTCAGCCTGATCGGCGGAATCCATATGCTCTTTGCCAGCGGCTACAGGGTTTACCCTGTCTACCCCCGGAAGACAAAGGACACGGACGTTCTGGGGCTGGGATTTGCAGGCACGGTGCGTTTCGATCTGGTGAGGATAAGAAGATCTGCGCTCTTCATCGATGCAAGTTTAGGTTTTCTTTTGTGCACGGATAAATTCCCCCCGGATGGGACCTTCTGGAACTTCACCCAGCGGTATACTGTCGGCGTATCGCTTAAAATTCACAAAAAAGCGAACCTGTTGGCAGGGGTACGCCATCTGCACGTCTCCAATGCGGGGTATAAAAGAAACCCCTCTTATGATGGTAACGGCCCCTTTGCCGGTGTGATGTTTGGTTTTTAAGGAAGTAAAAAAAGCTTTTCGATATCTTCAGTGCTTTTTTGCTAAGAGATTACCCCCCACTCATGTTATGCTCTGAAGAACTTCCATATCTGCCTACTTCAAATGGTAATAAAAACTAAAATACATTCAACTTATTCTTTAAATTCTCCAGAGCCTCTTTTACGTTTTCGGATTTCACCACATACGAGCCGGAGACGAACAGATTAGCACCTGCTTTATCTGCTTCTCCAATGGTCTGTGGGGTTATGCCTCCGTCTACCTCTATATCCAGCTCAGGTTTTCTCTTTCTCAGCTCTTTAACCTTTTCCAGCGCAGGGGGGAGAAATTCACTGCCGTAAAAGCCCGGGCTTACGGTCATAATCAAAACCTGGTCTATCTGGCCCAGATAATCTTCTATTCTCTCAATGGGCGTCTCAGGATTTAGCACCAGCCCAAACTTTCGCTTGTTTTTCCATTGGCTTATAAGCTTTTCGGGGTCTTTGCAGGATTCGATGTGAACCAGCAGGGTATCGACTTTTTCCCATATCCTGTCTATCCATATTTCTGGCTGCTTGACCATCAGGTGGGCTTCGTACCGGCATTTTGTGCGGGGCAACTCGAAATCGAAATCAAGGGAATGATTGGGAACGAAGATACCATCCATAATGTCAAGCTGCAAAATCGGGCAGTAATCCTTAACCCGGTTTATGCTATTTTCTAATTCCTCCTGGGATTTTGCTATGATGGCCGGGATGATGATTTTTTTCATTTTTTCTCCAAGGCTGACTTCAATCTCTCAGGGTTCTTAAATTGAACTCATATGAGTTTTGAGGAAAGCCAAAAGTCCTCCTGTGCCTGATAAGAAATTACCACAAGTGAAACGTAAAAATAAAAATATTCGTCCTTAAAGGCAACCCTAAAATGATTAATCTTTTAGACATATCTGATGATATAAGTTTTCAATTCAAAATAACAATTGACAAAGAAGGGCAGGTTTTAGTATATTGAACCGCAGAATGAGGAGTAATTTCGTATTAATTAATGACAGGAGCAAGGAGGTGATCAGAGAAAATGGCGATGAAGATAACCGATGAGTGCACTGCCTGCGGTCTCTGCCTGCCGGAGTGTCCTCAGACAGCTATAAGCGAGGGGGATATCTACGTGATTGATCCTAACAAGTGTAACGAGTGCGAGGGAATAGAGGGCGGCTCCAAATGCGTACAGGTCTGCCCGATTGATTGTATAATCAAAGCTACTTGAGGTTACATATAATCGAGTGTTTTTCAACATATGAAGACGCCGTCGACTCTTCCTCAAGGAGTGACGGCGTTTTGAGTTAGTTCGTCCGCGCAGGACCCGAAACCGAAAGAAAAAGGAGAGGAATTTGAATACCAAAGCCATAATCATAATGGTATTAGCTTTTCTACTGGTGATCTTCGTACTGCAGAATACCGGGATAGTCTTGATCAAGATGCTTTTCTGGTCTTTGCGGATGTCGCGCTCCCTGTTGATCTTCCTGTTCTTCTTCTTGGGACTGCTCCTGGGGTATCTACTCTACGATGGAAAAAAGAAGAAGGAAAACTGAACCTCTCATCAGCACAGTATCGAATTATGCCCAAATTCAGATTCTTAGAGGATGTGGCTATTGCGGATGCGGCTTTCGAGGCTTATGGAGATACCTTGGAGGAGCTGTTCGAGTCCTGTGCCCTGGCTACTTTCGAGGTTATGGTAGCGACTAAGGGGATTGAGCAGAGAAGAGAAGAGAAAATCGAGATCAAAAATCTGAACCTGGAGGACCTGCTTTTCGATTTCCTATCCGAGCTTATCTATCTGAAGGATGTAAAGAAAATCTTTTTCTCCAGGTTCGATTTGAGCATAATTCAGAATAAAGAATACCTGTTGACCGGAGCTCTATGGGGTGATGACATAGATTACTCCAGGCAGGAGATAAGACAGGACGTCAAGGCAGTTACCTATCATCTGCTGGAGGTTAAGAAAGCGGATGAGGGGTGGAAGGCACGGGTAATCTTAGACACGTGAGGTGAAAAAAAATGCAGGTCAAGAAAATAGAGGACTTCATCTGGGAAATACCAATAACGGAAAAGGAGGGGATGAGGGTCCCTGCCAGGATTATCGCTTCCGAGAAGATAATGAAGGAGATGGACCAGGGGGTTTATAACCAGATAACCAATGTAGCCTGCCTGCCCGGAATTCAAACTCACGCCCTGTGTATGCCGGATGGACACTGGGGATACGGTTTTCCCATAGGCGGGGTTGCGGCTTTCGATTTGAAAGAAGGGGTTATCTCGCCCGGCGGAATCGGGTTCGACATAAACTGCGGGGTAAGGTCTGTGCGCACCAGCCTGACCTTCGAGGAGGTCAAGCCAAAGTTAAGCGAGCTTATGGATGCCTTGTTCAAGCTCATCCCCGCAGGGGTAGGCTCTACCGGTTTTGTAAAATTAAATTCAGACGGGTTTAAAGAGATGATGAGAGACGGGGTGGACTGGTGTATAAAGAACGGTTACGGCTGGCAGGAGGACAGGGAGAGGATCGAGCAGGGTGGTAAAATACCCGGAGCAAATCCGGAAAAGGTCAGCCAGAAAGCCATCTCCAGGGGAGTGGATCAGCTGGGCACCTTAGGCTCGGGCAATCACTATCTGGAACTGCAGGTTGCCCAGACCGACAGGGTTTTTCATCCTGAGGCGGTGAAAACATTCGGGATAGATAAGCCCCAGCAGGTATTGGTGATGATTCACTGCGGCTCCAGAGGGTTTGGGCACCAGATTGCCACAGACTATCTCAGGGTTTTTACCCAGGCGATGAGCAAGTACAATCTCAGGGTTCTGGATAAGGAGCTTGCCTGCGCACCTTACAGTTCTCCTGAGGGGCAGGATTATTATGGAGCGATGATCTGTGCAGCCAATTCTGCTTTTGCCAACCGGCAGGTTATCCTGCACAGGGTAAGAGAGGCGTTCAGCCAGGTGTTTCACAAGACACCTGAGGAGTTAGGGATGCACATAGTGTATGATGTTGCGCATAATATCGCCAAATTGGAAGAACACACGATCGACGGTCAGAAGAAGAGGGTACTGGTTCATCGCAAGGGGGCAACCAGGTCCTTCGGGCCCGGTCATCCTGACGTGCCGGAGTTTTACAGACAGACAGGTCAGCCGGTTATCGTAGGCGGCTCTATGGAGACCTCGTCCTACCTTCTGGTTGGCACACCCAAGGCTATGGAGATGACTATGGGCTCTACTCTTCACGGAGCAGGCAGGACTATGTCGCGACACGAGGCTAAGAGAAAGGTCAGAGGATACGAGTTAAGAAAAAGCATGGAGGAAAGAGGAATTGCGGTCAGGGCAGTTTCTATGCCCGGGCTGGCAGAGGAAGCAGGAATAGCCTATAAGAATATCTCGGATGTGGTTGAAGCAGTGGACAGAGCAGGTATCTCCAGAAAGGTAATCGAGCTGAAGCCGATAGGGAATATAAAAGGATAAGCTCAATCCCGCCAGAGGTGGACAAGGGTTCAAAGGACAAAGAGATAATATATGATGGTTAACCGTAGGGGCGAGCCAAAAGCTCGGCTTTTTTAATTTCTAAAATAAAAATAAACCTGAAAGTATATACATCAAGAATCTTGCAGTAAAAAATAAGGGGGAGGAAACTATCCACTGACAACTGTGAACTATTAACCAATTTTGTCCCCATAGGGGGACAAAATTAAAGAGGGTGTTAAGCTCTGTATGGGTAGAGGGGGGCTAGGAACTACCCGAAGTTACAGGGCACACCCTCGTTTTTTTCAAATTCCTAATCTGAATATATCCTACTGTCAGGTTTTGGCAATAAGGTATTTACCGTATTTTATTTTAAGTGTAGCCTGAACGTTTTGATTCACCCTTTAGGTCTTTCCATTCACGAAAATTCAGAGATTTTTGATTTTCTCAATGAATCATTTATCAGTATGGAGATCGGTCAATCCTTTTCTAATCGCATATTTGACCAGCAGGGCTACGTCGTGAATATCCAATTTCTCCATTATGTGAGACCGATGGGCATCCACAGTTTTGACGCTGATGAAGAGCTTGGCTGCGATCTCCTTGTTGGTGTACCCTTCAGCGATTAACTGTACTATCTCCCTTTCCCGGGGAGTCAAAAGGTCAAAAGGCTCCCTATCCGCTTTCTCGATTTTTCCCAGAGAGGCATCTATCACCGTTCTGGAGATGGAGGGGGATAGATAATACTGGCTGTTATTGACTGCCCGGATGGCAGTGATCAGCTCCTCCACCGCCACATCCTTCAAGACGTAACCTGATACGCCGGCCTGAAGAGCCTGAAGAATATATTCATCGTCCCTGTACATACTCAGTACCAGTATTTTTGTCTCCGGCATTTTTTTCTTGATCTGCCTGGTAGCCTCGAACCCGTTCAAATTGGGCATAGCTATATCCATAAGTACCACATCCGGTTTGTGCTTTATAGCCTCTTTCACCGTTTCCCTTCCATCGCTGGATTCTGCAACAATCTCAAAATCCTCCTGAGAGGCAAGCAGTGACCGGATACCCTGTCTTAATATCCTGTGGTCGTCAGCTATCATGATCTTGATCATATGCTTTTAACCTCCTTAACAGGGCAGGGTGATGTTCAATTTCGTCCCCTTACCCTTTTTTGAATTGATTTTAAATTTTCCACCTAAAAGCTCCGTATTCTCTTTTAATCTGAGCAAACCTAAGCCGCGTGTCAAATGAGGACTCTCGGGATCAAATCCGATCCCGTTGTCTTTGATTATAATACGAGCCAGATTCTCTTTTTTATAAAAAGAAATTGATGCTCGAGTTGCCTGTGAGTGTTTAGCCACGTTGGTCAGACCTTCCTGAATTATCCGGTAGACGGTGGTCTCAAATTCCGGCGGGAACTTACAGCTGAACTCAGGTATCTTCAGGTCAATCCTGAGATTAGTTCTTCGCCTGAAGTTATCCACATACCATTGAATGGCTGAGGGAAGTCCGAAGTGGTCCAGGACCTGAGGCCTTAGGTCCGAGGTTAGATTACGCAGATCCTCCAGGCTCTGCCTAACCAGTTCCTCGCTTTCCCTAAGTCTTTCCTTGATCTGGGAATGTTCCTGGGGGAGACTCTGTTGACACATCTTGAGGTCGAATCGAAGAGCAGTTAAATCCTGGGCGATCACATCGTGTAATTTACCGGCGATATTCTTTTTTTCCTCCTCCTGCGCGTTTATTATTCTCCGGGCAAGTTTTTCTAATTCCCTGGCATGATTTTCAGCTAATTCCATCAGACGTGCATTCTCGATGGCCATGGAGAGTTGGTTAGCTATGGCCTGGGTTAATTTTATCTCAGACTCGGTGAAACTGTGACGATCTTTTAAAGTGCTTAAGGCTAAAAGCCCCAGGACCCTGTCTGCCAGAAAGAAAGGAATTACCAGCAGTGATTTAATCCCTTCTTTTACAAAAGCTTTTTTTTCGACCGAAGATAGAACAGAACGGGATACATCAGAGGTGCAAAATATATGTTTCTGTTTTAATTGCTGGATCAGCTTAGGATAGTCCTCAAATTTCCTCTTCACACCTTCATATTCAGGCCGATGCTTGCCATCCGAGTAGACCTTGTAGTAACTGGATGCTTTTTGGACTTCATCCAGTAAAATCACTGCACAGCGGTCTATTCCCAGAAGGTCCGAGGTTTTTTTGACAACGATCTCAAACAGCTTCTTAAACTCCAGGGTCTGGGATAGGGCTTTGCTTATCTCCAGAAGGATACTTTCCTCTTTGAATTTTTTTTCTAAATCCTCCGCCTGTCTCTGTATCTTTTCGCTTTTTTCCTGAAGATCCAACATCAAGTTCGCATTTTCTATGGCAATGGAGAGCTGATTTGCTATGGCCTGGGCCAGGCTTATCTCGGATTCAGTGAATCCTCGATATTCATCAAGGGTATTTATGGCAAGAATACCGTGAATTTCATTGGCTAAGATAAAAGGGACATCCAGCACTGATTTTACCCCGAGTTTTTTAAAATATCTTTTCTCTTTACGAGATATAGCAGATATTGATACATCTGAAGCGCAAAAGATATGCTTTGACCTTACCTGTTTCAACATTTCGGGGAAATCCTCAATTCTCTCCGAGGGGGGCTTGGGTTCAGATTTATGGGTACCTTTTGAAAAGAGTATATAGGAAAGGATCTTTTTCTTCTTTTTATCGAACAACATCACTACACATCGATCTATTCCCATAAGCTCTGCAGTTTTTTTCGTGACAATCTTGAAAAGTTGCTTTAAGTCTAAAGTCTGTGACAAAGCTTCACTTATATCCAACAGGATACTCTGTTCATTGAATTGCTTGGTTAAAGTTTCTGTCTGCTGTTTTATTTTTACGTTTTTCTCCTGCAGATCCTGCATGAGTTTGGCATTCTCTATGGCCAAAGAAGCCAGATTGGCGATAGTCTGGCAGAGTTTGATTTCTGAATCAGTAAAGAGGTGGTAGTCTTTTATACTACTTACCTGAAGGATTCCGGACATCTTCCCCTCAGAAAAAAAAGGCAGTATCAGGGAGGATTTCATCCCGATATTCCGGCAATATCTCAGAGCCACAGGGGTTAGTGGGGTTGAAAGGATATCTTCAGCTACGAAGACTTTCTTTTTCTGAAGTAGTTTAAAGATATAAGGGAAATCAGAGATTCTGTATTTTACCCCCAAGTAAGTAGAATTATGTTTAACGCTTCCGAAAGACCCTGCTTTTCTGGAAAGGTAGATAGATCTTATAACTCCCTGTTTTCCTCCCGGCTCAAAAGTGCTTATGGTACAGCGGTCCATTTTCAAGGCTTCACAGGTTTTACGGGTAATCAGGTTAAAGAGCTTTTGTAAATTTAAAGTCTGAAAAAGTGATTTACTAATATTCAAGATAACATTCTGCTGATCATATCTGTCTTTTAAATCCCTTAATAAATTCGCGTTCCTTATGGCAATTCCCACCTGATTGGCTATGGTCTGGCAGAGGTATATGTCTGCAGTGGTAAAGGGATAAGAGTTTTCCACTCTGGCCAGGTGAAAAGCTCCCAAGGGCTTTTGGTCTACGATTATGGGTACGGCCAAGAAAACCTTCATATCTAAATGTCTGAAAAGCTCTTTTTCCTTGGAGGAGAGACTTATTTTCTTATGGTTGTGCAGGTGAACGACTTTTCTCTTGAGAAGCGGGGTGGAGATGTGAGGAAAGTTTTTTAAATCATATTCTACCCCGTCAATTGAGGGATAAGAGCGCTTCTTACGATAGGTATGAACAATCCGGTAAGTTTCCTTAGAGCCAAGCAGTCCTATGGAACAACGGTCAGCTTTGAGTGCCTGAGTGGTCATGCGCGAAGCCAGCTGCAGTATTTCTTCCAAATCCAGTGTCCGGGATACTGCCTGGCTTATCCTGAGAACCGTCTCAAGTTGTTTTGCCTCTAATAGCTTGGGTTTCCTCTTCATATTTCCAACCGGCAGACTCAAGATACATTTTAAACTGTTTTTGTCAACGGAAAAGACCATTTCCAGATGCAGGAAAATCTCAATCCCTGAAGGGGCTCAAGGAGCTGCCCTCATAAAAAAGGAGCGGATATTGCTCCGCTCCCTTTTCAAGTTTACCTGATGCTATAAACTCACATTATTTCACCATACACATCTTTCTGGCCTGACTATAATTGCCAGCGGTAAGTTTATAGAAATAGATACCTGAGGCAACCTTTTCGCCTGAGATGTTGGTCCCGTCCCAGTTGACGGTATGAGTCCCGGCTGGCAGATTCTCGTCTAATAGGGTCTTGACCAATTGTCCGGACAGGTTATATATCCTCAGGCTGACCCTGGAATCTGCGGCTAAGGCAAAGCTGATAGTGGTCTGCGGATTGAAGGGGTTAGGATAGTTGGGATACAGGGTGAACTCCTCAGGTACGGCTTTGGAAGTTATAGTAACGGAAAGAGGTCTGCCATAAGAATCCACAGCCTCAACCGAGTATAACTTTAGACCGCTCCCGGATTTAAACCTGAGGACCTGGTTATTGCCCGAGCCGATTGAGCTCCCCACAGGCGAGTAGATCAAAACCCTGAATTCATCTTTGGTTTTTCCATACCTCATCTCCATCTGCGAGGTGATAAGTTCCGGAGTTATCGCTTCATTCTCCGGTTCGAATACCAGGAGTGCTGCCCCAATTTCGCTTGGGGAATCAAAGGCGATGGTATACTCAGATTCCCTGGAAGTCACCAGAACACTCAGCTGAGACTCCTCTGAGGTCAGCTTGGGTAAAGGCGATGCGTCGTGTATCATCACCCTGATCATATAGATGAAGTCGCTGAGGCTCAGGGTAAAGCCATCCCGGTTAATATCGGTATTGGCAATCTGCACCGACCTCCAGTAGGGATCATCCACAAATACATCCAGCCCGTAGATGAAATAGCTGGAGAAAAGCGTGAGGTCCGCCGGGTCGTATGGTATAAGGTTTAGATTAATATCCCCGATGACCTTCTCCCCGGTAGTGCAGATCTGTACGCCACCGCACCGCTCGAAGCAGATTATGTTCAAAACCTCATTACCAGGATGGAACTGGGTGTCGCACTCTGCATAGTCGAATTCCTCCGGGTTAGAGGATACGTAGAGGATATATCCGGTTGGATCCGAGAAGGTGTTCTGGGTGCAGATCCCCTGATCCCATTCGAAACACACATTAATGAAAAAGCCTCTGAGGTTGTTGTCATTAGCCACCCTGAATTTCAGCCTGGCAATCTCCAGATAGTCTGATCCGGGCTCTATCGGTTCACCAGCGTGTGAATCTTTGATGTCATAGATTCCCAAAAGCAGGAGCTTATATTTACAGCATCCGCAGTCCGGACAAGGGAGCTGCCTGTAGGTGAAATACTCCCAGCCGGAGGGGAGATCGCTTCCACGATCCACTCCCTGGAAATACAGGATGGTGGGATCGAATTCAATCCTCAGATCATATCCACCCAGTGCCTTGGAGGTTTGGATCAGAAGCGGTACGGAGACCGTATCTCCCGGATTGACACAATCAACCTCTCCGATCTCCACATATATTTCGCATTCGCAGTTCTGAACTATTACCGAGACCGTATCAGTCACTGTGAGACCACAGTTATCTGTAACCCTGAAGATCACCAGGTGAGGATTACCCAGGGTATCAGCTACAGACGGCGTCCAGCTCCAGCTGCCATTCAACTGGGGCTTGCCACTTAAGTTGGTGAAGCTGCCCACACCCGATACCTTTTCCAGGGTGATATCATAATCATCATCCGCGTCATCACCTGTTACCGTGAAGCTGGCCGTATCGCCGATACAGGCGATTACGGATTGAGGCACATCAAGGGTCGGAGGGCTATTTACCGTTATGGTCCAGGTGGCGGTATCGTAATCTGTAGCCCCGCACCCGTTGGTGACTTTATATACATAGTTATAGGTTCCGGAAGAGGCAATGTAAAATTTAACACTGGCCGAGACATTGGCAATACCCTGTTTGGGAGTGGCAATGCCGGGTCCTTCCAATATGATGGTATCTCCTGCATCCGGGTCGGTTGCAGATACCGTGAACCTTATGGTATCAGGATAGCATAACGACCTGGTGGAGTCGGGCGCAACCACGATTGGAGGATGATTCACCACCACGCTCCAGACCGCGGTGTCATAATCGACTGAACCACACTCATCAGTTACCTTGAAGACGAAGGAGTAAACTCCGCTTGCAGTTACGTAATATTTCAGGGTGCCGCTCAGGGGTGAAGGGCCGGTTACAGTGGGGAAGGTGCCGGGAGAGGAGATGAGTTCCAACTTCAGGCTGTCGCCCGGGGTAGCATCTGTAGCCTCAACCGTGAATTTTATAGTGTCGGGCTGGCATAGTTTCTTGATTGAGTCCGGAGCAGAGACAACCGGGGGCGAGTTGAAACTTATGCTCCAGGTAGCCGTATCCTCATCCGAGGCATTGCACTTATCTGTAACAGTGTAAACATACTCATATGTTCCAGGGGTGCTGATGTAAATTTTGATCTCTGCAGCCAGGGGCGAAGTCCCGCTGATAGGAACAGCTATCCCGGGCCCGCTCAAGGTGATAGTATCACCGGCATCCGGGTCAGTGGCGGTAACCGTGAACCTGATAGTGTCAGGTGTACAGAAGAACCTGGAGGAGTCGGGTGCAGCTACCGTAGGTGAATTGTTTACGCTGATAACCCAGGTGGCGGTATCGTAATCCACCGAGCCACAGTGATTGGTTACCTGATAGATATAATTGTAAGTCCCGCTGGAGCTGATATAGAATTTGACATCAGCAGACAGGGGTGAAATCCCGCTGATGGGAGCTGCTATCCCGGGCCCGCTCAAGGTGATAGTATCACCCGCATCCGGATCAGTAGCGGTAACTGTAAACCTGATGGTGTCAGGTGCACAGAAGAACTTGCTCGAATCAGGCGCTGAAACTGTAGGCGGATTATTCATGGTGGCAACATAAGTAGCAGTATCGCTATCTGAGGCATTACACACATCTGTTACGGTATAGATATAGTTATAAGTCCCGGCAGAGCTGATATAGATTTTGATCTCAGCAGACAGAGGTGATGCTCCGGTGATAGGGGTAGGAATGCCCGGACCGGATAAGGTCAGAACATCACCTGCATCCGGATCGGTGGCGGTAATGGTGAACCTGATAGTATCGGGCCCGCAGAAGTCCTTGGATGAGTCAGGTGCCGTTACTACTGGGGGATTGTTCAGAGTAATAGTCCAAGTGGCAGTATCAACATCCGAGGCATTACACTTATCGGTTACTGTATAGACATAATCATAGGTTCCAGCAGAGCTGATGTAGATTTTGATCTCTGCAGCCAAAGGCGAAACCCCGCTGACAGGAACAGCTATCCCGGGACCGCTTAAGGTAATGGTATCACCCGCATCCGGGTCAGTGGCAGTAACGGTAAACCTGATGGTGTCAGGTGCACAGAAAGACCTGGATGAATCAGGTGCAGCTACCGTAGGCGAATTATTTACGCTGACAGCCCAGGTGGCGGTATCGTAATCCACCGAGCCACAGTGATTGGTTACCTGATAGATATAATTGTAAGTGCCACTGGAGCTGATATAGAATTTGACATCAGCAGACAGGGGTGAAATCCCACTAATAGGAGTTGCTATCCCGGGACCACTCAAGGTTATAGTATCACCCGCATCCGGGTCAGTAGCAGTTACGGTAAATCTAATCGTATCAGGTCCACAGAAAGATTTGGATGAATCCGGAG
>CAZEDM010000004.1:0-165116 GCA_964511075.1 uncultured Ignavibacteria bacterium | reverse complement strand
AAGATAAAGGTGTAGGTGCCGGTTGCGGTTACGTAATATTTAAGTGTTCCGTTAATTGGAGAAGTTCCGCTAACGGTGGGAAAAGTTCCCGGGCCGGAAACCAACTCTAAGGTCAGGCTATCACCAGCGTCCGGGTCTGTTCCTGTAACATCGAAACTTATGGTATCTGGATTGCATAAGAACAGATTTGAATCCGGTGCAGCTACCGCAGGGGCGTTGTTCAAGACTTTCACGCCCAAAATCATATCGTTGTGGTCGATGTTAGAATCGGTGTGATCGTCATCTATGTAGATCAGGTAATCGAAATCTCCGCTGGTGGTGAAATCCTCAGTGTGGGTATCAAAGAAATACGTGGCACCGGTTCCCTTGAAGGCGCTGACATCATAGATCATGAACCACTGATGCTCGCCCAAAACGGAACCCTGAGACAACATCCTTTGGCTGAAGAGGTAGGAATCAGTGCCGTCGAAGACCGTGTTGCCGTTGGTATCGTTGAGAAGCCACAGGCCTATCTGGGTACTGCTGTTGATCGTGGTAGTGTCTTTGGTGCCGCTGGTATCTGATCCAGGAAATATCAGAATGGTGTTGCTCCCCACTCCCAGGTCAGTGTAGTAACCAAAGCGATTGACATTATCCCAGGGAGTGAATTCCTCCAGAAGCGTCCACTCCTGCTTGCCACAGCAGAAGCTGAGCAGGACATCCTGCTGACAGGTCGCCAGGGGAGTCTGTAAACTGCCATCTACATACATCTGGGGCGGGGTTTCCTCTGCAATCTCGTAGATCACTGTGTCCCGGCTGGAGGATCCGTGGTTATCGGTCACCTGGAAGATCCAGACGTATGTCCCGCTGGTATCGGGGACAAAACATAGGGTATCATATACAGGTGTCAGGTCAGTAACTGGCGTATAGCTTCCCGCACCCGAGATTTTCACTACGGTTATGGTATCTTCTGGATCAGGGTCGGAGGCAAAGATAGGGATGCAAGCTGTCTCACCAGAACAAACGAATAACTCCTCGTCCTCTGGCAGCTCGATGCTGGGACGATAATTGGGAGCAGTCATCGGTATGGTGGAGAACTGTATGCCGTTTCCCTCATAGGCGAAAGTTCCAGAGTATCTCGGTCCATAATTACCAAAGTTTTGCCCGTTGTAGCTGAAGGGGTCACAGTTAAAAATATTAGATGAGCTTATCAGCCCGTATCTGTTGTATGATCTCAGCGTGTTGTCTTTCTTGGTAAAGATAGTGACATTCGGGTCGTTGGCTGGATCAGAACCTGCCTGGGATTGGTAGGGGTCGCTTATGCCCGAAAAATAATCATAATATCCAGAGATAGTGGAAAGCGGAGTTTTATCAGCACCGATATATATCTGAGCCGCATTGAAAACTCCGTTATGCCCGGAGGCCCAGATGTTGAAATCGACAGCAGTTCCCGCTATTATGAATTTCATAAAATCGTTGGGGTCACCTGAGCCGTTTTTCCATTCTCGGGTGGTAACATCCCACCAGATCTCGTAAAGATTTCCTCCCCAGGATTTCCAGCCCCAGCGGTCGTTTTGTTTGTAACAATTATTGCAGGTTTCACCTTCCTCAGGCTTACAGGAGTATCTGGTAGAGATGAGCTCGAATTGCTGAGCAAAAACATTCACCCCTGGCGAAGGTGGCTGGTCCATCTGTACCAGAATACAGCAGTGGAACTGCTCTAAAGAATTCCCCTTTGAATAGATATGGTTAGCTATCTGCCACATCCCCTGGTCATACCAGATATAGACACCACCGCTGTCCGGAGGAGGAAGAGGTAGAGCTGGCGTGCCTAAGAAATTCAAGGTGTCGACCTGGGTATAGTTAGGAGGGGGCCCTGGTGGCACGTTGGTTGGGGGCCAGTAGTAGGCGCTGGCTGTTGCTGCGAGGGTTAAAGTTGATAAACAGGCAAATGCTAAAAGCTTTAGCCATTTTCTCATTTTTTTACCTCTTGTTTTGCATTTTTATATACAATTATATACCCTGAATTATCGCAATTTAAATGCCGATTTACAAGAAGAGTCATCGGTTTTTCTACCCGCATATCTGTTTGCCAATTAAGAAGATATAATTCCCCCTCCACTTCTTGAAAGTATACTCGAAAAAACTATGCACAACAAATCACAAAAAATGAAAAATGCTACACCCTGCTAAATAAGATGTTCAACAATATAACAGTTGCTAATATCCAAATAAAAAAATACCCGTTAGATTTTTTGAAATCTTTTTAAAGGAAAATTCTGTTTGTAAGTTGAGGTAACTTATTATAACCTTATCATTTAAAAAATAACACAGTAATATTTTTTGTCAAGCTTTTTTTTGAGTTTTCAGAAAAAAAATTGCGAGATTCAGTCTCCTCTAAGTAATTATTTATAAAGAGATTAGCCTTTTTGGCTAAAACGATTCTCAAGAGGGATCTTTTATGAGTTAAAAAATGATTACCCCTAAGGAACTTACCTTAAGCCCCAAAAGGAAATCGGGAATTCCAAATTAGTTCTTGACAAAACCAAACCTTCCAATTATTTTCAGTATTGAAGCCTGATCTAATTATTCCATTCTTTGACATGTGAGTCCAGTGTTTATCAAATACATCTGATATATCGTCATAGTCGTTTCAGCTTAACTCAAGCAACAAGGAGGTTTTAAGATGAGAAGAGCAGGTTTGTTCTTAGGAGTAATTCTTTTCGGTTTTCTCACTTCCTTAGCCCTTGCTCAGGACTCCGGTGTTCCGGATACGGCCATAGTCGAGTGTATAGATATAGTCAGGCCTAATTCCCAGGTGGTGTTGAATGTATATTTGGTTAATGACGAGAATATAGGTGGCTACAGCATACCTTTAATTTTCCCGGATACTGTCACTCAACTGGACATTACCTGTGACTCTGTGAGCTTTGTGGGTACGAGGTCTGAAACTGCTGGCTATAAGAGCGATATGGCTACATGTCCTGAGTGTATAGATAACAGTAAGAATCGAATGGTTGTTTTTGCAGCCTGGTTAGCCGGGAATCTTGGATCCGGCAACAGAGACAGTGGTCCTCTGTTAAAGATATATTTCACTGTTGGCTCCTCATGGGATTCAACTCTTTACGTGCCGGTTGACACAACCTTATGGCCGCCTGGTACTAACTTCGAGTTTACCACTTCTGTTGGAACTGCATTCTATCCTTCTTTTATTAAGGGCTGCTTGGGCGAGGAGCCGGTCATTCCCGTAATAGAGGTAACCTCACCTAACGGTGGGGAGAACTGGAGAGTAGGGAACATCTACGATATAACCTGGACCTCACTGAATTTCAGCGGTAACGTCAAAATCGAATACTCCACCAATTCTGGCTCGAGCTGGACAACCGTCATCTCAAGTACGGCAGACGATGGTGTTCATCCCTGGACCGTGCCCAACACACCAACTACCCAGGGGAGGGTGAGAGTCTCGGATGCTGCTGATGGAACTCCTTCGGATATCAGTGACGCTGATTTCACCATAAGTACAGCTCCGGTTATCACGGTTCCCAGTCAGCAGACCATCCTGTGTGATTCCCTGTGCGATACCCTTGATTTTGAAGTTTACGCCGCGGACGGGGACCCTGCCGATATTCTGACCTTGACTAAATATGGTGCGGGTGATTTCTATTCCGTGCCTCATCCTTCGCCCGATACCGGGTTCTTCAGCTGGAATCCAGCTCCGGCAGATACACTCAATTCCCCATATACGGTTACCTTTATCGTGGATGACGGAACAGGCCTGGCAGACACGGGAGAGGTTACCATAAAAGTCAAAGCTCGTGTTGGTCCTCAAACCGGCAACGAGGGCGACCTGAATGGAGATGGGCTGGTGAGTGTTCAGGATGTGGTCTTCCTGGTCAATTTTCTTTTCAAAAATGGACCGGAGCCCAATCCGCCCCCGGCAGGAGACCTTAACTGTGATTGCGTCACCACGGTCTCGGATATTATCTATCTGATTAATTATCTTTTCCGGGGAGGCCCGCCGATCAAGATAAGGTGTAACCCGGGTGATGTCGATTATGACGGCTATGTGAATATTCCTGATGTTATATATTTTATTAACTATCTGTTCCAGAGCGGACCGGCGCCCAGATCGATGAAATCCTCGGATGTAAATGCAGACTGCGTGGTGGACATCGTGGATCTGGTATATCTGATCAACTTCCTTTTCCGTGGAGGTCCTATTCCCCAGCCCGGCTGCGTGGGATGTGAGGATGCGTGGGAGAAGTCTGTTCCTCCTGCCCTGGCAGAGGTGGAGCTTTCTGATTCAAAGGTGGCAAATGGAATTATAGAGATACCGGTTAACTCAAGCTGCAGCGTTCCGGTGGCTGGGGCTCAGATCTCAGTGGAATTTGATCCAGCCCAGCTCGAGCCGCTGGAGCCGGTTTTGACGGAAAGGAGTCAGAAGGTATCGATCTTCTGGTCCTATCAGGATAATAGTCAGACGATCGGGCTGCTGGACCTGCAGGGTCAGAATGATATCCAGGCTGGTTCCGGTCCCATGCTTATCTTGAGATTTAAACCTCTGGTATCGAATTACAATTTAGGCAGCCTGAAGATCACTGAGGCCATCCTGGCAGACAGGGATGCAAAAACACTTCAGACCACTATCAAAGGGAAGAAAGTGCTGACCCCGGATCTTAGATAACTCTATTTAGTTGAATTCATCCTGTTCCTTAAAATAGCCTTTTCGGAAAAACCTCCGAGAAGGCTATTTCGCTTCCTTCAAAGTCCTATGTGATGAATTCGAAGATCGGCGACGGCTTAAAATATTTACTCCAGAAAAAAATAAACAGGGCACTCCCGCATTTGCGAGGCTGCCCTGCTGGAACTGAAAGAACTAATCGGGCCTTCTGCCCATTAGCTATATCGGAAGAGTAACCAGGATTTTTAGGGCTGCCCAAAAAATAAAGCCCCTTACCAGGGGCTTTATTGGACAGGGGCAGCCGTTTTATTTCCTCTTGGGTTTCATCTTTTTACCACAGCACATCAGGGTGCTGGTGCCGATCCCGGCTTTGCTGACGGTTACCTCCATTCCGCAGGGGACACAGTAGTAGACCTTTTTCTTTTTAGGAACGGCTTTTCTTCTGGCAGTCTTTTTCCTGGCGGCTTTTTTCTTTACTGGCATTTATCTCACCTCCCTCAGCTGAGTGTTAAAGGAAATTTAATTTCTGAATAGTCATTATAGATGATCTTTTAAAAATACACAAGGAAAAAGTTCAAACCAGGGTAAAAATTTTCAAAAAACTTTTAACCAGGTCTTACATTTTTAATTGACAACAAAATTCATCTTTGATAAATTAAAAAAAATATAAGTCTTTTCAAATATTTACATTCGAGATGAAACTTCAACCTTTAACCAAGGAGGGTATCTTATTGATTCGAAAAGAGGGTGATTTGAAAGCAACGACACCAAAAAAATTTTAGAAAGGAGGAAAAAAGGTGAAAAGGCTTAAGCTCTTTACGGTTTTCTGCGTGGTTTTCTTCACAGGTGTTTTTTTTGCTCAGCCAGTCTTGGCGCAGCCTGGACCTGCTGGCGATGTGAACGACGACGAGGATGTTACTCCTCTCGATGTGGTTTACTTGGTCGATTACTTGTTGGATGAGGGCGATGCCCCACCCTATCCGATTGATGCAGACGTGGATGGAAGTGCAGGGATCAATCTCGGGGATGTCTTGCAGTTGGTAGAATACCTGTTTCATGGCGGCGTTTTGATGCCCTACACCGGACTGGGACCTAACATCGGTGAGATCGAATTTACCTTTCCACGAATCCTATCCGGAACCGGAGGAGTGCCGTTTGATGTTCCCCTGCGGCTGACCGATAACCCTGGTCCAGATTTGTATGGTATCGTGATCACCTTTAGCTATCAGCACCAGCCAGATCATGTTGGCGTGGACTTGAACAGCGTGGATTTCACAGGCGGCATTATTGCAGAATGGAGCGACCAGGGGGCTGTAATTGACAACGTAAACAAAAGGGCTGTTTTATATGGCTACGATAGTTCACCACTTTTGGCTGGGACAACCGGGCTGATAGCAACCTTGAATTTCACCAGGACAGAAAATCCGGATGGTGATCCCACCTGTTTGAGTCCGGTGCTTTATCCTCCAACCAACACCCCCATACTCTTTTCTGACCTTGCTGCTGACGGCACCCCTCCTGTGGAGCGAGTGCTGACCCCCAAGATAGGGAAAAAAGGAGATGCCAATTCTGATGGAGCAGTCAGCGTTTCGGATGTTATTTACCTGATAAACTGTTTGTTCAGAGGCTTACCCTGCCCCTGCCCCTGGTAACTGTTTTTCTCCCCGCATTAGAGGTCTTGTTAGATCCAGCCAGGATAGAAGCCTGGCTGGATTGAAATACCAAGGGAGTAAGAAGGTCAGGAAGGCCCGCCGTAATTCTTTAACTTGTAAAAGAGTAAAATTCGATTGATTTTTAAAAGTTTTTATGTAAATTATTATTGAACTTTTAACGAGCTAAACCTGCTGGTTTAGTCGTCTCCAATAGTAAAATTAATGGGTTCGATATGACCCTATCCTTAGTAGAAATATTCTTCTCCCTGATTTTGCTTCTGCTCTGGTTTACCCTGGTTAACCTGAGAGAAAGATATCTGGAGCTTGATCTCAAAGGCTGGGGGGAGATGAGCCTGGGGGTTTTCCTGATTTTCCTGGGAAGCCTGTTGGAGCTCTCCGGTAATTTCCCCGATCTGCGAAAATATCTTTACGTTGGGGATATGCCCTGGGGCGAGTTCTCCAAAATCTCTTTGTACCTTGTAGGTGTTTTCCTGGTCTGTATCAGCCCTATAAACTGGCTGCCCTCGCTTCTGGAAAGCAGGCTCAGGCTTAGCAGAACAGATAAGAAATCCATCGAAGTAAGCTCCTTTTTATCGGAGCTTAGCAGAACAGTGAATCAAGCTCACACCAGAGAGACACTGGGCCAGATGTTCGATTCAGCCCTGGCCTATATATGTGCCGGGCTGAAAGCAGATGCGGGTGCTCTGTTCCTTTTCCCGGATGAATCAAAAAAAGAATTAACCTTAAGCAATTTTCAGGGATTGTCCCCGGAGACGGTGGACAATTTCGTGCAGACGGAGTCATCAGGTCTCGAGATTTTCGCCCGGGCGTTTATAGGTAAAAAAATAGAGACCTCAGGCGAGATACTGAATTCCGACCGGAGATTAGCGCTGGCGGCAAAGGAGCAGAGCTTCGAATCCTGCATCTGTATTCCTCTTCTCTCTCAGGGGGAGGATTCAGGGATGCTGGTATTTTTCTCTAAAAACAAATATTATTTTGAGGTTTTTCCGGAGGCGGAGCTTTTGCAGATGTCTGTGGTTTTAGCTGACAAAATTCAGCAGGGGAGGAAAACCGAGAGCCTGGAGCAGAAGGAAGGAGAGCTGAAGACTGCCGGTGAGAGGGAAAGATTTCTCAGGCTTATCTCAGAGGATTTGATTAAGAAAAAGGGGGAGGAAACTCTGCACAGAATAGTCCAGACAGGCTCGGAGATTTTTCACCCCTGTGCTTGTAAGATATTTCTGTGGGAGAATGAGGCGGTTGTCTTAAGGGCAGCTTCTGGACCTGAATTCTCTGAGGAGGGAATCTATTCCTCCTCGAACGATTGGCTTAAAAATGCAATTAAGGATAAGGATTTAAAATTCTTGACGGATGAACAGTATCCGGAGCTCAAGCAGAGAGGCTTGAAAAAGATGGTGGTAGCTCCCCTGGAGAAAGCAGATGAATTTACAGGGACAATGGTTTTCGAGTATAAATCTAAAGAGGACTCATTTTCTCCCTCCGAGATAGACTTCATCAGAACTTTAGCCTCTCAGGCCTCAGAGGCTCTGGGGAAAATCTATATCAGAAAGAGGTTGGAGCAAAAGGAGAACCTGCTCAGCTCTCTTTTAGATTCAATTGATGACCGGGTGACCATCCATGACAAAAATCAAAAGATCGTCAGAATAAATAAAGCCGGCTTGAAGTCTTTAAATCTGCCGGAGGAAGAAGTCCTGGGGAGGAGCTGTTTTGAGCTGCTCTATAAACAAAGCCAGCCCCAGGCCTGTCCCTGCTACCTGACCTTCAAAGAAAAAAAGCCCTGTTTCCAGCAGATCAAATTACAGGGTGAGAATTCAGATAAAGAGGGCTGGCTGAAGGTCTGGACCCAACCGTTACTGGATGATAAGGGTGAGGTGGAGATGGTGATAGAATACGCCAGGCTTGAGGAAGCAAAAGAAGCTGTTCCCCTTGCGGATGCAGAGAGAAAGGATATCCCTCCTGAATTCTTTAATAATTTAAACAACATCCTGGCGGGTATCCTGGGCAATGTGGAGCTGGTGATGTTTCAGCTCAAGCAGTACAGGGATTTTAATGCCGGCACGGTGAAAGACCAGATAAATCTGATCGAGGAGCTGGTGATAGAGGGAAGCAACCTTATCCGCGAGGTTAAGGGTGAGAGACCAAAACTTCCGGAGAGGGAGCAGCTCCCGGAGAAAAAAATTGAAGCCGGAGAACCAGGGGGGAAAACGCCTGAGAGCCTGAAGATCTTAGCCATCGATGACCAGAAGATAATTCTCGATCTGCTGGAGAGTATCCTGCAGGGATTGGGGCACCAGGTAAAGGTAACTTTATCCGGCAGGGAGGGCCTGGAGTTATTGCAAAGGGACGGGTTTGACCTGGTTATCACGGACCTGGGTATGCCGGATATGTCCGGATGGGAGGTTTCCCAGAGAGTGAAACAGATGAAAAAAGACACCCCGGTGGTTATGATCACCGGCTGGGGAGTGAGCTTTGAACTGGATAAGATCAGGGAGTTCGGCGTGGATTACCTTTTGTCCAAGCCCTTCAAGGTGGAACAGTTATCCAGGCTGATCGATCAGATCAGGTCAGAAAGATCAAGAGAAAAATCCGAATAGCTTTCCCGTTCCAAACAAATCTTTTCATCCGGGGTTGAGTCTCAAGTAAATCATCCTGTGCTATGATTGCTGTAATTAATCTTTATTTTCCTTTGACAATCAGATAAGGTTCGCTTAAATTTTCACAGGAAGGAAAGGAGTATCTTAAGTGCAACCTCAGGAGGATAAATAATTTCAGGAACAGGAGAAAAAAGATGTTAGTGCAGTTCAGTATGTTTCCCGTGGATAAAGGGGAGGAATTAGGCAAATATGTTGCCAGGATAATTGACATTATCGACCGAAGCGGTTTGCCTTACCGGACCAACTCGATGAGCACCGTTGTCGAGGGAAGCTGGGAACAGGTTTTCGGTTTGATCAGGGAGTGTCATAATACCTTAAAGAAAGGTTCCAATAGAGTCTACGTGGTTATCACCATAGATGACCGCAAAAAGGGGAAAAACCGGATAAAGGGTAAAGTGGAGACGATAGAGAAGATCCTGAAGAGAAAGATCAGGAAATAACCGGTTTGAAACCTGTAAAAGCATAGAAGTCAAGCGTGGAAAAATTCATAGTGGCTCTGGTTACAGCATCCTCCGAGGAGGAGGCGAAGAAAATCGCCAGGGTTTTGGTGGAGAAGAAATTAGCCGCCTGCGTGAATATCGTCAAAGAGGTCCAGTCCGTTTTCAGATGGAAAGGGGAACTTTCGGAAGAAAACGAGGTGCTGCTGATCATTAAAACCAAGAGCAGGCAATTCAAAAACCTGGAGGATGAGGTCAAAAAGCTACACTCCTATGATGTCCCGGAGATAATCGCTTTGCCCATCGTCTCCGGCTCCAAGGGTTATTTGTTCTGGCTGGATTCCGAGACCTGGTGAATTCATTCTAACATAAGGGAAAAAGATGCAATACAAAAAGTTCGGGAACAGTTATGTGATCAGGCTGGAAAAAGAAGACGAGCTGATCGCCTCATTGCGAGGGTTCGTGGAAAAAGAAAGTATAACCGGTGGGTTCTTTTACGGCCTGGGAGCGGTCAGGGATGTATCGCTGGGCTATTTCGACGTAGAGAAAAAGGAGTACAAGGAAAAGACTTTTGCTGAAGATTTCGAGCTGACCAGTTTGGTGGGGGATGTGTCTTTTGCCGGGGAAAAGATAATAGTACACGCTCACGTTACCTTAGCGGATAAAGATTTCAAAGTAAGGGCAGGGCATCTGAACAGTGCTAAGGTGACTGCTACGGCTGAAGTGGTTTTCCATCCCCTTCAGGGAAGGTTGGAGAAAAAAGTCGACCCTCAAACCGGTTTAAACCTGCTTGATCTTAGGGGATAAAAATGCAGCCCGGTAACATCATAACACTGACAACTGATTTCGGGAACAAAGACGGGTATGCGGGTGCGGTTAAAGGTGTGCTTCTCAAGATCAATCCTCATTTAAAAATTACGGATATAACTCACGAGATATCACCTTTTAACATCTTAGAAGGAGCGCTGGTTCTAAATTCGTTTTACCAGTTTTACCCCAGGGGAACTATCCATCTGGTAGTGGTAGACCCGGGCGTAGGTAGTAAGAGAAAAGGGATACTGCTCCAGACGGACAACTATTTTTTCATAGGACCGGATAACGGTATATTCAGTTTGGTTTACGAGAAAGAGAAAATCAGGCAGGTTGTCGATCTGACCAGCTCCAGATATTTTTTGCAGAAAACCTCCTCTACTTTTCACGCCAGGGATATCTTCGCACCGGTTTCAGCCTATCTTTCCCTGGGTGTGAGACTGGAAGAATTCGGTTCCTCCAGCAGGGAATGTTATAAATTCAAATTACCTCGACCGCAGTACAGGGGAAATCGTCTGGAAGGAGAGATCATACATATCGACAGGTTCGGAAACCTGGTTTCGAATATCAGTTCCGAGCTGCTTCCAGCTGAACGAGTTCAGGTAAGAATCGGACAACGAAAAATTAAAGGGCTCAACCGTTTTTACGCGGAGAAAAAGAAAGGCGAGCTTACAGTTCTGATCGGAAGCACTAATTTCCTGGAAATAGCCGTTAATCAGGGGGATGCCCAGAGATTATTAAAAGCTAAGATAGGAGACAAGATCACAATTGAGAAAATCAAAAAATAAAAAAGCAAAAAAACCGAATACAAGTAGCAGGCAAAGGCCCTCCTGGGATGAGTATTTTATGGGCATCGCCCGCTTGGCTTCCACCCGCTCCACCTGTTTGAGGCGCCAGGTAGGTGCGGTGATCGTCAAGGATAAGAAGATCTTAGCCACGGGGTATAACGGAGCACCCTCCGGACTGACGCACTGTCTGGATATCGGCTGCCTGAGAGAGGAACTGGGCATCCCCTCCGGGGAAAGACACGAGCTGTGCCGGGCAACTCACGCGGAGCAAAATGCCATCGTGCAGGCAGCCACCTTCGGGGTGAGCATAAAGGACAGTATTATCTACTCGACAGCACACCCCTGCATCTTATGTTCTAAATTACTTATCAATGCTGGCATCAAAAAGATTATAATAGAGGACAGCTACCCGGATGAGATGTCGCGTAAAATGCTGGACGAGGCGGGAGTGAGGATTCAAACCCTGAAAAAATCCGTTAATAAGAAACTTAAAAGAGGGAAAAGAAGATGAGATGCCCCTTTTGCGGAAACGAGGAGGATAAAGTAATCGATTCCCGTCCTTCACAGGATGGAAGGTCGGTGAGAAGAAGAAGGGAATGCGAGAAGTGCAGCAAAAGATTCACCACCTATGAGTATATAGAGAACGTTTCCCTTACCGTAGCCAAAAACGACGGCAGGAGAGAGCCTTTTGACAGGCAAAAGCTCCAGAGAGGTATAGAGCTTGCCTGTAACAAAAGACCGGTCAGCCTGAAGAAAATCTCCTCCCTGGTGGACGAGATCGAGGAGGACCTGCAGGGGCTGACCAAGAAAGAAATCACCTCCAAAGAGGTAGGGGAGCTGGTGATGAAAAAGCTGAAGGAGCTGGATGAGGTGGCTTATGTCCGCTTTGCCTCGGTTTATCACAAGTTCAAGGATATAAACGAGTTTTTAAACGAACTGCAGGGCTTGCTGGGGTCTTAAATAAACTACTTCTTTGATTAAAGAGAGTTTTGTAGGGCAACCCTTCAGGGTTGCTTTTTTTTAAGCAATGCAAGGCTGAAGCCTTGCCCTACTTTGCTGTGTCTGTGCTTGCCAGGTCCCCTGACCTGGCAAGTTATTTTTTCGGGCATAAAGTCCGACGCTACCAGTTTTCATCCGGTTGGACGCTACATAATTAATGATTGACAAACTCCAGAAATGAGATGTTATTTAGAATTTTTGTAGGTCAAGCATGGCGAAGCCTGCTTGACAGAAAATTAGTTCCGCTTATTTTTTGTAAACCTAAAGGTTTACACTCCAATTAACGATTGACAAAACCTTAAAATAGATATTATTTAGGTTCTGTTTAAGTTTGGAGAATGTTTCGATTTTGGAGAAAGGGAATTAAATTATGCCCAGGGAGAAGGAGATGTCCTTTTTAGACCATCTGGAGGAACTCAGGGGAAGGTTAATCAAGTGTTTTGCCGCTTTGATTCTCTTCTCCATCGTCGCCTTTTTCTTCTCGGATAAGCTGATAGATTTCATCTCCAAGCCCCTGCCCGCGGTCTATTTTATGGGCCCGGTTGAGGCATTGTCCGTGCGGATGAAGATTGCCTTGATCCTGGGGGTGATCGTCAGCTCGCCGGTGATCCTCTATCAGCTCTGGCAGTTCGTTATCCCCGGACTTTTCGAAAAGGAAGCCAGGGTCGCTGCCCCTTTGCTCTTTTTTTCCACCATCTCGTTTTTGATCGGCGCCTCCTTTGCATTTTTTGTGGTCCTGCCTTATATGATCAAGTTTCTCCTTTCCTTTGGAACGGATAAAATGCACCCCTGGATAAAGATAGACGATTACTTAAGCTTCATAGGATATACCACCCTTATCTTCGGAGTGGTCTTCGAACTGCCCATTGTATCTTATTTTCTGGGCAGGCTGGGGATAATTACCTCCACCACTTTGAGAAAGGGAAGAAGGTATGCGGTGGTTGCCATTATGATAGTTGCGGCTTTCGTTACCCCCACCCCGGATATGTTCAATATGATGCTTTTGGCGGTGCCTCTTTATCTTTTGTATGAGATAAGTATCCTCGTTCTGCTTTTGTCAGAGAAAGCAAAAAAGAAAAAAGTAGAGGGAGAATCCGGATGAAGAAATTCGGAATGATTCTGCTCACTCTTTTGATTTTCCAGTCTGCAGTTTCTGTTGCCCAGAGCATTGATCTGGATTCCATCAGAAACGCCGCCCTGGATGAGGCTCTCAGATGTATCAAGATGACCAGGGGGGATTTGACCCTGAGGAACGATTATCTGAAGATAGACCCTTTCAGATTAAAAAAAATAGACGAGCTGATGAGAAATCCCCTGGAGATATCCTCTTTTTCAGAGGAAACAGGTTTAAATTTAGAAAAAGGGAAGGATTCTCCTTCAGTTCTTCTGGAAAGCGGATTCAAGTGTTTGGGGATAGAAGCTGAAATGACTGAGGCGAGGGAAAAGCCGGAGCTAATGATAGAATTAAATCTTAAGGGAGCAGATGAACTGCCTGAGGAGTTAAAAGAATTGATAGCCCATCTTTATCTTGGGCTGATTGAAGCAGACCTTGGCTGGCAGGAAGCGGTGAAGAAACTCTCAACCAAAGAGACCGACTCCCTTAAAAATTATTTCCCCATACTGATTCTGGAGGATGTGGAGGATGAATTCAAAAGCGTGGATGAGCTGGATAAAGAACAGAAATATGAGGAAAAATTGACCGAGGATCTGATCCCTCTCCTGGAAAAATTCGAGCTTGAAAAAGCTTATCCCCGGAATGTGATATTGTGCAAGACAGTTGAAGAGGTCACAGAGATTCTGGAAAACTACCTGGCTTCTACTCCTGCATTGAAATCAGGCGAAAATGACATAATATTTTCCTTAAAAACCGAATATGGGGAGATTCTGATTGGCGGGATTGGCTCTTCAATCTATGAGGGAAACCCCAGGATAATAATCGACCTGGGTGGAGATGACCAGTTTAATTTAAGCTCCTCTTATCGTTCTTCTATTATTCTGGATTTCGGAGGTAATGACACCTATAAAAGCACGGGAGATTATTCGATAGCTTCGGGCTTTTTCGGGACCGGCATCCTGATCGATAGGTCCGGGGATGATAATTACCTGGGTCAAAACTTTTCCTCCGGCTCAGGGCTTTTCGGCGCCGGTATCCTGATAGATAAAGAGGGAAATGATAAATATTTCGGGGATACTTTTACCCAGGGTGCAGGGAGCTTCGGGATAGGGATTCTGTCAGACCTGAAAGGAGAAGACCAGTATAGCGGGGCTTTGTTCGCCCAGGGATTCGGATTTGTCAAAGGCTTTGGAGCGTTGATCGATTCATCGGGGAACGACTCTTATTTTGCCGGTGGAAAATATAAGGATATCCTGAGATACAAAGACCATTTTATCAGCCTGTCCCAGGGGTTTGCCTTTGGAATCAGGCCCGTGATGTCCGGGGGTTTCGGATTTCTATGCGATTTTACAGGGAACGATTTATATATCTCGGATATTTTCGGACAGGGGTCCAGCTACTGGTGGGGTCTGAGAAGTCTGGTCGATTACTCCGGTAACGACAAGTATATCTCCTATCAGTATGCCCAGGGAGCAGCAACTCATTTGACCCTGGGGCTGCTTCTGGATAAATCCGGAGACGATGATTATATCTCCCATGGCGTATCCCAGGGATGCGGGCATGACCTTGCCTGCGGGATACTGGAAGATCAATCTGGAAACGATAATTACCTGTCATTTGATTTGTCTCAGGGTGCCGGCAGTGCCAACGGCTTCGGCATTCAGATCGACTTTGAAGGAGACGATAGCTACCTGGTGACTTTGAAGAGCAATACCCAGGGATATGGAAATCCGAGAAGGGATTACGGCTCCATAGGATTGTTCCTGGACCTTTCGGGAAAAGATAAATATTTCGGCAACGGAGAGGATAATACCTGGTGGACCACGCCCTCGATGTGGGGTGCAGGATTGGATGGCGAGTTTATTAAAGCAGGTAGCAAGTAGCTGGGAGCAAGGAGCAAAAAGCAAATAGCTAACAGCAAGGAGCGAATATGAAAATTGCCTTGGGTGCTGACCATAAAGGTTTTCAGTACAAAGAAAAAGTAAAAAAATATCTGCAAGGAAAGGGGTACGAGGTCGAGGATTTCGGGACTTCTTCCGAGGAATCGGTCGATTATCCGGATTTCGGGATAAAAGTTGCTAAAGCGGTTTCCGGAAAAGAGGCAGACAAAGGGATTTTATTCTGCTGGACAGGAATTGGTATGTGCATCTCTGCTAATAAGGTTAAAGGCATCAGAGCGGCTTTGTGCTTGAATGAGGAGATGGCTAAATTATCCAGAGAACATAACGATTCCAACGTTCTTTCCCTTTCGGCAAAATTCACACCGGAAGAAAAGCTCTTGGAAATAGTAGAGGTCTGGCTGAATACTCCCTTTGAGGGAGGAAGGCATAAAAGAAGGATAGATAAAATAGCCGCTGAAGAAGGCTAAAAGCAATAGTCTTAAGTCTAAAGTCTATAGGCTAAAGGATAGTTCGTAGCGTCGGGCTTTACGCCCGATGGGGATGAGGGGGAATGAAAAAACTTTTAGTTGGTGAAAAGTAGAAGATGGTTATTGTTGAAGGTATCGCAGGCAGTTTTATAGCCGCAGTAGTGTATGATGGTTTGAAATGTGGAGGAAAGACCATTCTTGGTCCATATGCTAAAACCTTTCAAAAAGCCCAGAAGGAAGCACAAAAGCAGTTGAAAAAAGAATTCACAAAAGGAGAGCTTCTTTCAATTTTTACCACCTTCAATAATTTTAAATGGAAGCTGAGTTTCGGTAAGCAAGCCAGAGAAGAGATTGAAAGAAACCTGATAAAAGGAGTAGAAGCACTTGATGGACAGGTTTTTGTGGATGAACTTATTGCTGAACTTCATGAAAATAACAAACAGTATAACATTGAGTTGGTGAAAAAAGTAATAAGTCGATTCGTGGAGACTGTGAGCCAGGAGCTTAAAACAAATCAGGAGATTCGCAGTTATTTGCGGGATATAAAGCTTGATAAAATCAAAGAGAAAATTGATGAACTGCATTTAGCTTCTCAAAAAACTGAAAAGTCTTTGCAGAAAATTTTAGAGGGTCAAAAGCGGCTTGAAAAAAAATTGATGAGATCGGAAAGTCAGTGATAAAAGAACTAATAAATTATAAAATTGTGCATACTCTAAAAAAGTCGGAGAAATAATAAAATGAGAAAAAGAGAACCGATTGACTACGTAGATGGCATACCTCAGAGTCGCAACCTAAATTTAAGAAAGCTTTTTATTGAAGGAGAAAAGTTTTTAACTAAATATGAATATCAAAGAGCAATTAAGGCTTTCAGAGCAGCTTTGTCATTGCAAGGTGTGAAACCACCGGAATCCGCCGCTCTTTTAATTTATATTGGAAATACTCAATATAAACAAAGTAAATGGGATGAGGCCATTGGTAGTTACAAAGAAGCTATTGATTGGACAGAAAAAGCGAATGACGAATTGGGTAGTGCAGTAGCTATTGGAAATCTCGGTTTGGTCTATCAGGACAAAGGTGAATGAGACAAGGCGATAGAATTTTATAATCAGAGCTTAGAGATAAATAGAAAGATGGGAGATGAGCATAGTATGGCACAGACCTATAATAATCTTGGATTGGTATGTCAGGACAAAGGCGAATGGAATAAAGCAATAGAGTTTTATCATAGAGCTTTAATAGGATTAGAGAAGATAGGAGATGAGCATGGGATGGCACAGACTTTTAATAATCTTGGCTTGGTCTATAAGAACAAGGGGGAATGGGACAAGGCGATAGAGTTTTATAATAAAGATTTAGAAATAAGTAAGAAGATAGGGGATGAGCATGGGATGGCACAGACCTTCAATAATCTGGGTTTGATCTATCAGGCAAAGGGGGAATGGGACAAGGCGATAGAGTTTTATAATAAAGCTTTAAAAGGATTAGAGAGAGTAGGAGATGAGCATGGGATGGCACAGACAAAGGGGAATATAGCGGTTTTGTATAAAGAGCAGGGGAAAAAGAAGGAGGCAAAGGAAATATTTGAAGAGATTTTGAGAATTTTTGAAAAGATTGGTGATAAACCAAATGCAGAGAGAACAAGGAAACATTTAGAGGGTTTGTAGAGTGCGAGTGGTAGAACAGACATCTTGTCTGTTCTGGTCAGACAGGATGTCTGACCCACCAAAAGAAGATATGTAGCGTCGGGCTTTACGCCCGACGGGAGTGAGGGGGAATGAAAAAACGTCGGGGATGAACCCCGACGCCACAAAGAAAGAGACTAAAGAACCCGACATAATAGTCGGGAGCTACGAAAAGAGAAAATAAGGAGTGATCATTATGAGAAGATTAAAAGAGGTTGACCCGGAGGTTTATTCTGCAATTCTTGGGGAGACCAAAAGGGAGGCATATCAGCTGGAGCTTATTGCTTCTGAGAATTTCGTGAGCGAAGCGGTCCTGGAAGCCCTGGGTTCGGTTATGACCAACAAATATGCCGAAGGTTATCCTGGCAGGAGATATTACGGCGGGTGCGAGTTTATGGATATCGTGGAGAACCTGGCGCGGGACAGGGCAAAAAAGCTTTTCGGATGCGAGCATGTGAATGTCCAGCCTCATTCAGGCTCCCAGGCTAATATGGGTGTTTATTTCTGTGTCTTAAAACCAGGTGATACCATTCTGGGTTTAAACCTATCGCACGGCGGACATCTCACTCACGGCTCGCCGGTGAATTTCTCCGGTAAATTTTACAAGGTTCATTTTTACGGGGTGAAAAAAGATACCGAGGTCATAGACTATGACGAAGTTTTGAAAATCGCCAAGGATTGCAGGCCCAAGATGGTTGTGGCTGGTGCCTCAGCTTATCCAAGGGTTCTGGATTTCGAAAAATTCAGGCAGATAGCAGACGAGGTTGGTGCTTATCTTATGGTGGATATCGCCCATATAGCCGGGCTGGTCGTTGCGGGGATTCACCCCTCTCCTGTGCCCTATTCCCATTTCGTCACCACCACTACCCACAAAACCCTTAGAGGTCCCAGGGGCGGGATGATTATGTGCAAAAAGGAATTTGCCAAAGATCTGGATAAAGAGGTGATGCCGGGTATTCAGGGTGGTCCGCTTATGCATGTGATTGCCTCCAAGGCAGTGGCCTTTAAAGAGGCTCTGGAGCCTTCCTTTAATGAGTATCAGCAGCAGATCGTGAAGAATGCCAAGACACTGGCACAGGAGCTTTTGAATTACGGTTACCACGTGGTGTCAGGAGGAACTGACACTCACCTGATGCTGTTAAGTTTTATCGATAAGGGGATTACCGGCAAGGCGGTGGAGGAGGCTCTGGAAAAAGCCGGGATTACGGTTAACAAGAATATGGTTCCCTTCGATCCCCAGAAGCCCTTTATCGCCTCAGGCATAAGGATTGGCACCCCGGCTCTCACGACCCGCAGGATGGAAGAAAAAGAGATGAAAAGGATTGCCGGGTTTATCCATCAGGTTATCTCCAATCTGGGGAACGAGGAGATTTACAAGAAGGTGAGAAAAGAGGTGGAGGAACTCTGCAGGGAGTTTCCTCTATACAAAGAAAGACTGGAGAAAAATTAGTAGATAGTAGACAGTAGACAGTATACAGGGAATCGAAAGGTTGATAGCTACTTGCTACCAGCTACCTGCTTCTTCGCTAACTAAGATATGAGCATACATAAAGACAGAGTCAGAGCGGTTCTGAAAGGAGAGAGAGCTGACCGGCTGCCTGTCTCCTTCTGGAGGCATTTTTATCACAAGGAATCAACTGCCGAAGGTCTGGCAGATGCGATGGTTGATTTCCAGAAAAAATACGACTGGGATTTTATGAAGGTCAATCCGCGGGCAAGCTATCATATAGAGGGCTGGGGAGC
The DNA here is from genome assembly GCA_964511075.1 of uncultured Ignavibacteria bacterium. GTDB lineage: Bacteria > Zixibacteria > MSB-5A5 > MSB-5A5 > RBG-16-43-9 > CAZEDM01. The sequence goes on along the minus strand of CAZEDM010000004.1, from coordinate 146,188 downwards.
AAAAGCCGAATTCAGCAATGATCCTTTAGTTAAAACCAGGGTCACAGAAAAACCTGTCAAGAAAACCGGGGACTGGAAGAAGCTAAAGGTGCTTGATTCCTCGAATAAGGCTTTCGAAGAACAGCTGGAAGTCCTTAGGCTGATTAAGAAGGAACTTAAAGATGAGATTTTCGTTGTGGAGACTTTATTCTCTCCCTTGTCCATCGCAGGTGATCTGGTCAAAGAAGAAGATTTAATAAAGGATATAAGGGAGAACCCGGAGTTGATTCACCAGGCTTTGGAGATTATCACCGGGACTTTTTCTGACTTCTCAGTCCAATGTCTGGATGCCGGTGCTGATGGAATTTTCTTTGCTACCACAGAATGGGCAACCAAAAGTCACTTGACAGAGAAAGAATATCTGGAATTCGGCAGGCCCTATGATTTGAAAATACTGAAGAGGGTGGAGTCAGCCGAGTTCAATATCCTGCATATATGTAAAAGTAATAATTTCCTCCCGCTTTTCGCAGACTACACGGTGAAAGTGGTTAACTGGGATTCGTCCGACCCCACCAACCTAAATTTAAAAGAAGGGGCAATGATTTTGAATAAAACAGTGCTGGGTGGGATCGACCAGCATAACTTATTACTTAAGAGTACGCCGGAGGATGTCTTTGACAAAGTGAAGGAATTAATCGAGTCAAGCAGAGGAATCAGATTGATACTCGGTCCGGGATGTGTTATATCTCCGGAGACGCCTGAAAAAAACCTTGAAGCTGTAAAGAAAGCTGTAGAGATATCTTGAATACGGTCGTATGTATATGTAGCGGAAGGCCGTCAAGGTCTTGAGACTTCAGCCTTCCATATCATATATATGTATAGGGAGGTCTAAAGACCTCCTCTACATTTTTGAAATTTAAAAGGAGAAAATTAAGGTGGACAGTAAAGAGATTGTCCAGCATATAAAAAAGTTTGCGGAATCCGGAAAAAACAAGGAAGAGGTTCTGAAAGAAACGGTGAAAATCCTGAAGGAGAATCTCGATTACTATAGCTGGGTGGGGATTTATCTACTGGAGGGGAACGAGCTGGTCCTGGGTCCATATCTGGGCAAACCCTCTCCCCATACACGGATACCCTTGAACCGGGGGATCTGCGGTGCTGCGGCAAGCCAGGGGAAATCGATAATCATCCCGGACATTAATGCTGATTCCAGGTATTTAGCCTGCAGCCTGGAAACCAGATCGGAGATAGTCGTTCCCATAATGAAAGAAAATAAGGTTTTCGGTGAGATAGACATTGATTCAGATAAACCGGATGCTTTTTCCCAGGATGACCAGCTCTTAATAGAGCAGCTCTGCTCTGTTTTATCCGGACTTTTCTAAATTAATTTATGTTTCTGCTTGCACCTAATATGAAAGGGAATGCACAGAAGATAAAAAAGTATTTAAAATAAAATCAAAAGTTCTTAGTTTTTCATTTTGGTTCGACAATAAACATTCGATTTGCAACTCGTTATTTATCAATGAATTATATTTACCATTTAAAGTATTGAGTTAGATGACTTGCTATGTCTTATACTATTAAATTTTGCTCGTTAATTAAGGCACACCTTTTGCATTTTTCTCGGAGGGATAACTATATCTAAAAAGGAGAAAAATGGAACAGGAAACCACAAAAGACAATCTGAAATATCAGGTTCTAAGACTGTTAGCCGTCAAAATCAACGGCTCGGTTTCACTTTCGGAGATAATTCAGGAGACAACAGATAAGTCTCTGGAGATAATGGAATTGGAGGCAGGCTCGATCTCGATATGGGACGAGGAGTCAGGGGAGATAACCTGTGAGGCTATCGCTGGTCCCCAGGAGAAAGCTGAGTTTCTTTCAGCTATGGAGAAAAGCGCCATCCAGACGATGAGAAAGGATTTCAAAATCGAGTCTATTTACCTGACCTTCGAAAGAGAAGGAACGCACAGCCTTTTTTCCTATCCCATCAGGTCAAATGGAAGGTTACTGGGGGCGATAACCGGGTTAATCTCCGGCAGCAGAAATCTGGCTCTGGAGGAGGAATTTCTGGAAGCACTGGCAAGCCAGTTAGGGTTGGGAGCGACCAAAGCGGAGGGCTTCATAACCAAAGCAGAAAAGAAAAAGATGGAAGAGGAACAGGAGCAGACCATCAAATCGGAAAGGCTTTCCGCCATCAGGCTGACCTCCGCCACCATAAATCATTACGTCAACAACTCTCTGACTGCCATAGTGGGGAATGCACAGCTGCTTTTAGCCCGGAAGGAATATCTGGATCAGGATACGATAGAGAAGCTGAAGGTGATCGAGGAGAACGCCCTGAAAATCGGGGAGACAGCCCAGAACCTCCTCAGGCTGGAGGAGCCGGAGATCAAGGAATATGCGGGTGGAGACAAAATCATCGATATAGATAGATCCAAAAAAAGAGAGCCTCAATCCGAATCATAATTTTCAGGTAGATGAGCAGGAGGTTTTTTTTGCGAAATAAAAAAGGCGAGCAGCAAGCTCGCCTTTTTTCTCAGTTGCACCTCTAAATTATCCTACTTCCACCTTTTCTTTTTCAGTCTTAACTTGCTCAGATTTATTCTCCTTAACCTTGATCGAATCGATCAGTTTAGCCTTCCCATAACTTTTTCTTTCGGCTCTTATGCGAATCAGCACACCCAGGGAGATCAGCATGAACATAAAGGTATTGATCTGCCTGAAGATCTCACCGTAGTTGAAAAGACTGTCCAAGAATGCCAGCACACCTAAGATGAAAAGCAAAGTTGACCAGAAAACCATAAACTCACCTCCGGGAATAGGGGGTTAATATTTCTTTCCTCTTTATCTTAAGCTACTTTTCTTTAATCGGCTGTTTAAAAGTAAACCTTAGAAATATTTTTGGTGAATATGTGGCAAAATTCTGCTAAATTTACGCTCTTTTGCGTATCAGGTTTATCGTTGAAGATAGAAAAGATTAAAAACTGGCCATAATTGAGCTATCAAACAAGAACTAAATTGAAATAATATGGAGAGGTTGATAATCTTGCCGGCTGATTTTTGTTTTTTTCAAAATAAATTCTTGACACCCGCCATATGATAGAATAACTTAACGATTTTAAACCATATGATAGAAGAACTACTACAGGAGAACTGTGGCATCTTTGCCATTTACGGGGCAAAAAAAGCCGCAGAGCTGAGCTATCTGGGGCTTTATGCGCTCCAGCACAGGGGACAGGAGGCGAGCGGAATAGTCTCCTCTGACGGGAACAGGTTCTACCAGCTAAAGGGGATGGGGCAGGTAAATGATGTTTTTGCCAGCAAGGAGGTTTTAGCCGATTTAAAAGGTCAGACGGCTATCGGACATAACCGCTACTCCACCACCGGCTCCTCCAGCCTGGCCAACATCCAGCCTATCCAGATAAGCTACAAGGGGAACAGGCTCTTAGCGGTGGGACATAACGGCAACCTGACCAACTCCACCAGTTTGAGGAGGAAGCTGGAGAAAGAGGGATCGATTTTTCAGACCACCAGCGACAGCGAGATAATCTTGCACCTGATCGCCCGCTCGAAAAAAGAAAAGATCGAGGAGAGCCTGGCTGATGCCCTTTCTAGGGTGACCGGCGCCTATAGCCTGGTTTTCATAACTCCGGATTCGATCCTGGCAGCCAGAGACCCGTACGGCTGGAGGCCCTTAGCCCTGGGCAAACTGAAAGACGCCTGGGTAGTGGCTTCGGAGACCTGCGCTTTCGATATCATAGGTGCCAGATACCAGAGGGACGTCCAGCCGGGCGAGATACTGTTGATAAATAATAAAGGGTTGAAATCATTTCATACCTCCAGTAAGGTCAAGCATGCTTTCTGCATTTTCGAGTTCATATACTTTGCCCGTCCGGACAGCATGATCTTCGGCGAGAACGTCGACAAGGTGAGAAGAAGACTGGGGCACCAGTTAGCCAAGGAAAAGCCGGCAGATGCAGACATCGTCATCGCGGTTCCGGATTCGAGCAACACCCATACCCTGGGGTATTCCGAGCAGTCCGGCATAAGGTTCGAGGTGGGCTTGATCCGCAATCATTATATAGGCAGGACCTTCATCCATCCGGAGCAAAAGATCAGGGATCTGGATGCCAGGATAAAATATAATCCGGTCAAGGGTGTGCTGAAGAGCAAAAGTATCGTGATAGTGGACGACTCCATCGTGCGGGGGACCACCAGCAGGAAACTGGTAAGCATGCTGAGGAATGCCGGAGCCAGGGAGGTTCACTTCAGGGTGAGCTCCCCGCCCATCACCAGCCCCTGTTTTTACGGGATCGATATGCCTACCAAGGAGGAGCTGATCGCCTCTTCCAAATCGGTGGAGGGGATCAGAAAATACCTGGGAGTGGATTCACTGGGTTATCTTTCCATAGAGGGGATGCTCTCCATGCCCTCGCTTCCCCGGGAGGATTTCTGCGTAGCCTGCTTCTCCGGGAAATATCCCTCCAAGATCGAGAATGATATTGGCAAGTTTGCGCTGGAATTAAAATAAAATCTCAATTATAATTGTGATGTCAGGAGTTACCTCCTGATAAAAAAAGGCTGCCAGGTGGTAACACCTGACAGCGCGAAATATTCCTCAAAGAGCTATATAAAAAAGCATCATGTTTCTATTAGGAAACATAATGGCTTTAAGAGGTTCATTTCTTAAAAGGTCAATAACTAAAATCCTATTGAGACAGATACTAAGATAAGCTTTTCTTCCGTCCGGGGTTATCCTTATATAATTAGGTCCAAGAGGTGGTGGTGTACCGGAATCAGCCAATACATCCAGGGAGATACTGGGTAAAGGGGTATTGGTTTTTGTATCGAAAACCCCGAGTTTACCAGTGGGGGGTGGTTCGATTTGAATACAACCCCCTCCTCCCCCCGGGTCGGTGAAATAAACAAACTCACCATCAGGGGTAATAGCAAGCTGGCCTGGTGAATTTATTTCAAATTCAACAACTAAACTATCACCCCTTAAATCATACACTCCAAAATAAGCTGCTGAACCATCTCCAGAAAGATAATAGAGCCTATTTCCATCTGGCGAGAGAACTGACTCATAGGGGTAGATATTTATATTCCTTACCCAGGTCATTTTTTTATAATTAAATACCCTGCATCCACCTTCTATGCCACCATAAACCAAATGGTTACAGGCATCGAAACACTCTGGGTAAAAGTAGATGCTATCCTCATAGACAACCTGATGAGTGTAAGCATCAAAGATACGGAATACCTCTTGTCCCGGGTAAAATAAATATTTCCCATTCGGCGAGATTATAGGACTGCTGTTAGGACCAATATACTTGATGGCTTTGGTTCTTGTGTCTATCTCATAATGAGTAGTAGTATAGTCACGCCCGCTTGAGTCCCAGACCACAGTAGTTGCATACAGGGTTCTTTTGTCCGGAGATAAAGCTATTTGTCCGGGTATATTATACGGTCCCAGGGAAATTGAATCAACCAGTGAGTCGGTCTCAGTGGAGATAACGTAAATCATAGATTCAGGAAAGCCACCTTCATTGCTGACGTATAAGTAATTGCCTCTTTTGTAGTCAGACCTTGTGACTTTTTTGGTGCAGTTGAAATAGGAAATGAAAAAAACTAAAACTGAAAGTAAGGATAACCCCAAAAAGATCTTGTTTTTCATCTTTACCCCTTTATTTAAATTGATTTTCCATTGCCCTAAAAAATAAGTTATTACTGGTGATTTCCTTTTATTCTAACAACAAATAAAGGCTTTTGTAGGTGTTTGTCAAGCAAATTCTTTAGATTAAACTGAAAAAATCAATCGTGGTATCAGAAGTTACCTCCTGACATAAAAAAAACGCTAAAAGCCAGTAGCGAATCGCGGTTTTTCAATGGTAGCGTCAGGAGCTGCCTCCTAATACAAAAAAGCTATCAGGCGGCAAGACCTGACAGCGCAGGGTTAAGGCTTTGTGAGAGCTTACACCAGCAGGTCCTGCTTTAGGAATTACTTCAAATAAGATAAGCGGGCTAGGTAAGTCTGAACCACCCTGCTATTTGCTATTTCTTTTCGAGAATTAGATTCATAGTCGTGAAGTCAAAAGTCAGCCTGTATGGTCTGAAGAAACCGTGAGATATTATCCCCGCTATTCTAAACCCGAACCTCTCCCCGAAGTCGGGCGGCATAGCACCGAATAATCCGGTTACCTCCTTTTCTCTGGCGTCGCCCAGGGTAACCTCTTTGAGAACAGCGGGTTTCACCATCACCTTTCCCCCGCCTCCGATTCCTTCAAAGGAATCCTCTGAGAGCTGGATGTTGGCCTCGTGAACAAGCCAATCGGTGCCGGTGAAACCCCCGCCTGCAAGCCCTGTATCCACGAAGAACATCAACGGCCTGCTCCCATTGACCGTTCCCCTTGCCACCACGATATGGTCTCCCGCCATCCAGAAAGGCACGACAATTTTATCTTTGGATCGCACAAGCGTTTTCATCTTATTCATGTTCTTTTCGTTCTTGCGCTGCAGGATCAGCTTCCCCTCGGGGTAATCCAAGGTAAAAATGAAGTGATACAGAAACACGGTCCCGATCACACCCTGAATAGGTTTACCAAGCATGTCAGCTACCTTTTGGGGAGAGTTATGGATATTCACAGGAACATTCTTTATCGTAAAATCACCGATCTTTACCTGGTCAACCACTCCCTGATAGGTGCTATCCTTCCTTCCTCCGGCAAAAGTTGCCAGCTGTCCCCCGAATTTCTTTACCCCGATTTTGTCCGCCAGCCCGGTATCAATAATAAGCTCCCAGCCGCCGGTGTCTATCAGGAAAAAAGCTTCCTCGCTTTCGTTGACTCGCATCTTTACAATTGGCAGCGGATCGGTTTGAACAAAGTCAATCGATGTTGCATCAACATCACTTTCGATTTGATAAGGCACTCTGCTGCTCAGATACTGCAATTTATCAGCCATCGGAATCCTGCCAATCTCCCGAAACAAAGCTGCGGCTTCCCTGAAATTGTCCTGACGATAAAATGCCTCTGCCAATAGTCCCTTTGGCTCATTTTCATCGGGGTTGAGCTTCACAGCACTGTTCAGCCATTTCTCTGACTCCTCCAAGCGGTTCTTATATAAGTTTAATCTCCCCAGTGAAAGCGCTGCCTGATAGTTATCAGGATGTTTTTTGGCGATCTCTGCATAGAGAGCTTCAGATTCTGTGAACTTCCCCTCCCTGAAGAGACTATCTGCTTCCGTGACGTCCGCTTCACCGCTTGTACCCTTTACAATGAGCGGGGTAAAAAGCAGGAGCAAAAAAACACCAGCCATCAACCGTGTTCCGTAAAAATGCATTATACCTCCTTATGTTACTAGCTCATTTATCATACGTTTTACGGGTGAGCAGTAAAAAATGTTCCATATAATAATAGCCTGGACTTTCTTACGACACAATATAAGGTGACAGCCTTCCCCGTACCATTTTGTTTTTATACTGGAAAATGAAGATAAGACCCTTTCTGCCGATAGAGATAAAGACAGGCTTTAGGCAAAAGTCTATAGTCTAAAGTCTTAAGGCTAAAATCAGAAAGCGAAATGCCAAACGCCAATAGCGAATCGCGGTTTTATAGTCCAAGGGGATAGTATGGAAAAACCCAAGATAATGGTGATCGACGATGAGGAGAGCATGTGCCGGTTTATGCAGATTATGCTGCAGAAGGAGGGCTACGAGGTAACCTCCACCGTCAGCACGAAAGAGGCTCTGGAGAAGATTAAAAACAAGGATTACGATCTGGTGATCGCCGATCTGATGATGCCGGAGATGAATGGCCTGGAGCTTTTGTCCCGGGCTAAATCCATCCAGCCGCAGATGAACTTCATCGTTATGACCGCCTATGCCTCTGTGGATTCCGCCATCGAGGCGCTGAAAAAGGGTGCTTTCGACTACATCACCAAGCCCTTCAAGGTGGACGAGATCAAGATCGCCATAAAGAAATCCCTGGAGCAGAGGAAAATAAGAGAGGAAAACATCAAGCTCAAAAGACAGCTGAAGAAAGAGTTCGGGCTGCATAATCTCATGGGAAACTCCCAGGAGATAATCCAGCTGAAGAGGCTGGTGGAAAGGGTGGCGGACACCGACAGCACGGTTTTAATCCAGGGAGAAAGCGGAACCGGCAAGGAGCTGGTGGCTAAAGCCATTCACCAGCTCAGTCGCAGAGCAGAGCAGCCCTTTATCACCATCAACTGTGCCGCTCTGCCGGAGACTCTTCTGGAAAGCGAGCTTTTCGGGCACGTGAAAGGTTCTTTCACCGGAGCGGTGAGGGACAAGGAGGGGCTTTTTCAGGTGGCGGATAACGGGACGTTTTTTATGGATGAGATCGGCATGACCTCTCCGGCTATTCAGGTAAAGCTTTTGAGAGTGCTGGAGGAGAAGCAGTTCACCCCGGTGGGGGGCACCAGGCCGGTGGAGGTGGATGTCAGGTTAATTGCCGCAACCAATACGAATCTGGAGGAGGAGGTTAAGCTGGGGAATTTCAGGTCGGACCTGTACTTCCGCCTGAACGTGATCCCCATACATATCCCGCCTTTAAGGGAGAGAAAAGGGGATACCGAGCTTTTGATCAGATACTTCATCAAGAGATACTGCGATAAATTAAGGGTGCAGGAAAAGGAGATAGCGCCCGAGTCCTTACAAAGCCTGATCAGCTATCCCTGGCCCGGGAATGTGAGGGAGCTGGAAAACACCATTGAGAGGGCAGTTCTTCTGACCTTGGGAAAAGTCATAGATCAGAGTTCCCTGCCCCAGAATATCCTGGAAAATAAACCCCTGGGGCTGATTCAGCCCGTTCAGCCCGAGCTTCCCTCCCTGGAGGCTATAGAGAAAGCCTATATCTTCTGGGTTTTGAACCAGACCGACTGGCAGAAATCCAAAGCAGCTCAGATCTTGGGCATAGATGCCTCGACCCTTTACCGTAAGATAGAAAGGTACGGGCTTAAGGAGAAATGAAAAATCTCTTTGAAAAAAAATCCTGGCTTATAGCTTTACTCATATCCGGGATTTTTCTTTTAATATTCTGGAGAACCTGCTGCCGGACTGTTTTCTGGTGGGACAGCGCGGAGTTTGTAGCCGCAGTCGCTACCTCAGGTATCCCGCATCCTCCCGGCTTTCCCCTGTATATGCTGATGGGTAAAGTTTTTTCCCTTTTGCCTTTTTTCTCCCTGGCTTTCAAGCTCAATTTTCTCTCAGGTCTGCTCAGCGCGCTGAGCCTGGGAATTTTATACCTTCTGTTTTTGAAGTTCTGCCGGATTTTTCATCCGGATTCAGGTAAAAAAACAAGACTGTTGGTATTCTCCTCGATTCTTTTGATTCTGGTGACCGGGTTAAATTACGCTTTCTGGATTCAGGGAGTGAGGGCAGAGGTTTATTCTCTGAATGGCCTGCTCTTTGTGATACTTTTCTTCTGCGGGCTGAACTTTCTCTCAGGGACAAAGGAGGGGGTCAAGAAAAATATCTACGCTTATGGAAGATTTCGCTGGGCTTATCTTTTCTTTTTCGTCTTAGGCTTAGGGATGGGGAATCACAACGTCACCCTGCTCTCGACCCTTCCGGCTTTCGTCTTTCTTTTTCTCAGTTATGATTCGCACGCTTTTCTGAAGGCGAGAAATCTGGCAATTTATTTTGTTTTTTTCCTTTTGGGATGCAGCGTCTATCTGTATCTGCCTTTCAGGGCGATCAACTCCCCGGGTTTGAACTGGGGTGATCCGGTTAACCTCAAGGGAGTTCTGACCTCAGCTTTGGCTTTGAAATCCTTCAAGCAGATCGGGTTTGCCCTGGATTATAGCCTGTGGGAAAGGACTAAAGATGCCTGGAGTATGATATATTCGCAGCTGACCCTGTTTCCCTTCCTCTTGAGCCTGACCGGTTTGTTCTTACTGCTGAGAAACAACCTCAAGCTGTTTTTCTTCTTTCTTCTTCTGATAATGGGCAATGTCTCCACCATAATCGTCCTTCCCTCGGAACTCATCTCCACCAGCTCCGATTTTCAGGGGTATATACTTCCTGCAATTTTTTCGCTTGGTCTTCTTTTTGGCTTGGGAGTCTTTCGGTCTTTAGGGAAAATCGGTGAATGGCTGAAAACAGGCGAGTTCAGCCCTGGTTTCAAAAAAAGCCTGGTTATCGTCGCCTCTTTTTTCTTCTGCTCGATTTCACTTCTGCCCTTTTTGACTTACTATCGGCTGGCCGATCTATCCCAGGATGACTTAGCCTGCAGATATGGCAAGGACGTTCTCTCCAACGTAAAAAAGAACGCAGTTGTGATCCTGGATAACCCCAATCTTTATTTTATCCTTTCAGCCCTGAGGTATGGAGAAGGGTATAGGGAGGATGTCGCGGTTCTGGACCGCGGCTTGTTACTGGCTGAATGGAACTGCCGTCAGGAGAGGAGGAACTACCCCCGGGTTTTCTCAGGAGTGCCTTCCGGGTTAAGAGGTGAGGAGCTGATCCGGAGCCTGATAGGAAAAGGGCTGGCTCGAGACCTCCCGCTGTATATGGAATATACCCAGAGGGACACAGATTTCGTAGATTTTCTTTTACCTTCAGGTCATCTCTTTAAAATGGAGAAAAGAATTATAGCCACCTTGTCAGATAAAATCATAACTCAACAGGAGGAATTTGAAAAAGAATATTTTGCTCAAAAAGATGAAAGGTCTTTTCAAAACGATTTAGATGCCCAGAGAATGTTCGTCTACGTTACCTACCGCTGGGGGGCTTATTACGAGCGAAGGGGAATGTTGAAGGAAGCTTTAAGGAATTTTTATCTGGCCTGGGAGCTTGACCCATTTAATCTCGAGCTTCAACAAAAGGTTGAAGGATTAAAATACAGGATTCAACTGGCAAAAAATTGAACAATATGAAACTCTTGCATTTCGCAAACAAACAAGCGAAATGCTTCCTGTTTTTGGATGAAAAAAACCGTGTTCAGCTCTTGAGCGGCAACTAAGTGTTTTCTTTAAAAGGACTTACCAAAAAAATCTTTTATCGGGCATATCCTTTGCCATAATCTAAAGATAGTAAGAAAGGAGAAATCTAAAATGAAAACCATTAACCTTAAAAGGAGAGGAGAGGGGGTGAGAGAAGATGCTGAGTAAAATGAGGAGAGGACAGAAGGGTTTCACCCTGATCGAGTTGATGATCGTGGTGGTCATCATCGGTATACTGGCAGCCCTGGCAATACCCAGATTTATGAAGGCGACCACCAAAGCCAAGCAGTCCGAGGCGAAGCAGCTCTTGAAGCAGATTTACGTGATGCAGAGAGCCTATCGTCAGGAGTTTAATGTCTACCCGTCATATGCCGCGACTACTCCAGGTACAGCAGCTGTCTGGGCAGATATAGGAGTGGAGATCCAGACGGGTGCAAAATATTCCTACGTGTGTGTTGGTGGAGCCAATGCCTTCACCGCCACTGCTACCGCGAATTTGGACGATGATGCGGCTGTAGATACCTGGACGATTAACCAGACCGGAGCACTCACCAATACTATTAACGACGTTACGGCTTCAAGTTAGGCCAGGAGTAACCAAGGTTAGCCCAGTGGATATGACACTGGGCTAACCCTTGCTGAGGCAAGAGAAAAAAGGTAAATTATATGGCTCGTCACAAGAAAAAAGAAAATGGTTTTACTCTGATCGAGCTGATGATCGTGGTGGTTATCATATCGATAATATCCGCCATGGCGATACCCAGATTCATGCTTTCCACCAACCGCGCCAAACAATCCGAGGCCAAGCAGATATTGAAACAGATATACGTTATGCAAAGAGCCTACAAGCAGGAATTCAGTGTCTACCCTTCCTATGCTGCGACCACACCGGGCACTGCAGCGATCTGGGCGGACATCGGGGTGGACATCCAGGCAAGTGCAAAATATTCCTATGTGTGTGTGGGCGGAGCCAATTCCTTCACCGCCACCGCCACTACCAATTTGGATGATGATGGGGATATCGATACCTGGGTTGTTACCGAGGCGGGGGAGGTATCCTGCAGCTTCAATGATGCCAACAGCTCTACCCTATAAAATCAGCCATACTTAATTCTCGCACATATAATCAATAAAACAATAAAGCTAAAGCTTCATATTCCAGTTTAATCTCTGAAGTACGAACCTTTAAAGCAGGTTGAAAAAAATATCTGGTGTCATTGCGAATCCGCCTCAGGCGGACGCCAACGGCGGGATAACGAGGCAATATCTAACCCATTGTGCTCGTCGGGTCCCCTGACCCGACGGGTTTAAATCCAGCCAAGTCAGGGGACTTGGCTGGCACAGAATTTAATCTCTGGAGCACAAACCTTTCCAACGGGTCAGGTTTTGGGCAGGTATGCCAGTAAATATTTATCTTGATAAAGATAATTTTTTTTTTTATCTTCCTCAAAACTTAGTGGGAGAAAAGATGAAGTTAGAAGGGAAGAAAGTTTTCGTCAGCGGGGCTGGCGGCTTCGTGGGGAGTCACCTGGTCGAGGCACTGGTCAAGGCAGGCTCGGAGGTCAGGGCTTTAGCCCATTATAATTCCAGGAACGACTGGGGGATGCTGGAGTGTCTCCCCAAAAAAATCCTGAAGGAGATAGAGATAGTAACCGGTGATCTGCGGGACGGGGATGCCCTCAGATGGATGGTAAAGGACAGGGAAGTGGTATTTCATCTGGCAGCATTGATAGGCATTCCCTATTCCTACGTGAATCCGAAGGACGTAATCGAGACCAACATCACGGGGAGCACCAACCTGCTTTTGGCGGCTCTGGATGCCAAAATAGAGAAATACGTCCATACCTCCACCTCTGAGGTATACGGGACTGCAAGGTATGTTCCCATGGATGAGAGACATCCTGTAAATCCCCAGTCCCCCTATGCAGCCAGCAAAGCCAGCGCAGACCAGATAGCCTTGAGCTTCCATCGCTCCTTCAGCCTGCCGGTGGGGATAATCCGTCCCTTTAACATCTACGGGCCCAGGCAATCAGCCAGAGCAGTCATTCCCAATATGATCGTCCAGGGACTGCAGGGCAAAAGTATCAAGCTGGGCTCGCTTTTTCCCACCAGGGATCTGACCTATGTCGAGGATGCAGTCAAGGGGTTCATTTTGTTCGCCCAGTCCGGTAAAACGACCGGCGAGGTGGTTAACCTGGGCACGGGGAAAGAGGTTTCGATTTCGGAATTGAAGGGGCTGATCGTTCGGAAATTAGGCAGATCTCTGAGAGTTGAATCGGAGAAAAAGAGGATCAGGCCGGAGAAAAGCGAGGTCGAGAGATTAGCCGCGGATATCTCCAGGGCAAAAAAAATCCTCCGCTGGACTCCAAAGGTCAGCCTGGAAAAGGGTATAGAGAGAACCATCAGCTGGATGAAGGAAAACTCCTGGAGATATAAAAAGGGAATCTATAATATCTGAAGATGTCTAAATCCCGTACTGTTGAAAAGGTAATAATCTTAGCCGGAGGGCAGGGGAGAAGGCTTAATCCCTATACGGTGGTTCTGCCCAAGCCTTTAATGCCGGTTGGAGAAATCCCCATTTTAGAACTTATTATAAAACAGCTTAAAAGATATAAGTTAAAAGATTTAACCATAGCAGTTGGCTACCTGGGGAATCTGATCCAGAACTTTTTCGGAGAGGGGAGGAAATTCGGCGTGAGGATTAAGTACAGCTATGAGGAAAAACCCCTGGGCACCATGGGTCCCCTGACTTTAGTCCCCGGACTAAAAAAGACCTTTATGGTGATGAACGGCGACCTTTTAACTACTTTAAATTACAGAAAACTCATCGACCATCATCTGTCCAAAAAGCCGATTGCCACCATCGCGGTGAAAAAAAGGGAGATCGAGACCGATTACGGGGTTCTGGAATTCAATAAGAATTACGAATTGACCCGCTACCGGGAAAAGCCCAGAATCCCTTATCAGGTGAGTATGGGTATTTATGTCTTCGAGCCAAGGATTTTGAATTTCATTCCCCGTAACAGAAGATTCGATTTTCCTGAGCTGATGAACCTTTTGCTGAAAAAAGGGGAGAAGATCTTAGTCTATCCTTCTGACGATTTCTGGCTGGATATCGGCAGGCCCGAGGATTACACCAGGGCGATAGAGGAGTTCGATAAGCTCAAGAGGAAGTTTTTTTAAATCGCGCTTATAAAATCGCATAATTTAGAAAAAAATGAAGTGGAAAATTCCCCTGTTTGATCTGGATTACAATCACAGAGAGTTCACCGCAGTAATGAACGTCCTGCAGAAGAGATGGCTGACTATGGGGGAGAAAGTCAAGGAGCTGGAGAAGAGGATGGCGGGGTTCCTGAGATCAAAATATGCGGTGGCTCTTTCCAGCGGGACTGCGGCTTTGCATTTAGCTCTGAGAGCTATGAATCTTAAACCGGGAGATGAGGTGCTGGTACCCTCCATCACTTTCGTGGCCAGCGCCAATGCCATATTATACTGCGGGGCAAAGCCGATTTTCCTTGACTCGACCAGTCTGGAGGATTTCAATTTGTCGGTTGCCGATATGGAGAGAAAGATAAGCTCGAAGACCAGAGGCATAATCGTGGTGCACTATGGTGGCTTTCTGGCTGATATGGATAAGATAAACGCGCTGGCAAAAAAATACGGTCTTTTCGTAATTGAGGATTCAGCCCATTCCATCGGCGTAAAACACGGGAAAAAATTCGCCGGCACCCTGGGGGATATAGGCTGTTTCAGTTTTTTCTCCAACAAGAATTTAGCCACGGGTGAGGGAGGGATGATAGTAACGGACGATAAAAAGTCAGCCTCGAAGATCGAGAGGCTGAGAACTCACGGGATGACCAGCCCGACCTGGGAGAGGTTCAAGGCGGTCTTTTTTGACTACGATGTGGTGGAGCTGGGTTACAATTACCGGATGACGGAGATAAGTGCGGTCCTGGGACTGGAGCAGCTGAATAAATTACTTCCGAATAACCGGAAAAGAAAGCTTCTCTACCGAATCTATGTCGAGGATTTGGGTCATCTGGAAAAGCTTACCCTGCCTTTTAAGGATTATTCCGGGGAATCCAGTTATCATCTGTTTCCCGTGCTACTGGATAAAAAAATCAATAGAAAAGCTTTCATGCAGAAGCTAAAGGAAAAAGGGGTTCAGACCAGCATTCATTATTTGCCGGTTCACCAGCTCTCGTATTACCGAAATAATTTTCCGCAGAAATCAAAAAAGACGCTTCAGATAAGCGAACAGATCGGTAAAAGGGAGGTAAGCCTGCCTTTGCATCCCCGGATGAGCAGAAAGAATGTTTCGTTTGTCTGCCAGCAGGTGGAAAGCGTTCTGGATAAATCATAGAAGTAGACAAACCAGCTTTCCTTCCGATAAGATAATTGTATGGATACCGCTGCGGCTATATTGGTCTTCGTCTTAGGCTTGGCAATAGGGAGTTTCTTGAACGTCTGCATCTATCGCCTCCCTTTAAAGAAGTCGATTTTGTTCCCCTCCTCCTTTTGTCCACGATGCGGAAACAGAATCAAATTCTACGATAATGTTCCTCTTCTCAGCTATATCCTTCTGAGAGGGAAATGCAGGCACTGTCAGCAGAGGATCTCCCCGATTTACCCTGCGGTGGAGCTTCTGAACGGGCTTTTGTTTCTTCTGCTTTTCTCCAGATACGGACCGACCTGGGATTTCGCAGCCAAAGCCATCCTATTCTCCAGCCTGGTGGTGATCTTCTTCATAGATTTTAAATACCAGATTATTCCGGATGCGATCACCCTGCCGGGCATAATCGTGGGCCTGGGTTTTTCCATCCTGACAGGATCTCCTGATTTTCTTCAGTCACTGCTGGGTCTTCTGGCAGGCGGTGGGGTTTTATATCTTATCGCCATAATTGGGGACAAGGTTTTCAAAAAGGAGAGTATGGGTGGGGGGGATATTAAACTGGCTGCCATGCTGGGTACGTTTCTGGGCTGGCAGAAGATTCTGCTGGTCTTTTTCCTGGGCTCTTTCTTGGGAGCTTTAGTCGGGATCATCGCGCTTTTTTTCTCCGAGGAGGCCAGAGAGAAAAGACTTATCCCCTTTGGTCCCTTTCTGGCAGTTGCCACCCTTTTGGCGATTTTTCTGGGCAACCAGTTATTCGATCTTTACCTCAATCTCTTCAATCGTATATAGTTCTTCTTTTGCTCCGCTCCTGTTCTCTCAACTCTTTTCCTCTATATGCCGATAAAAGTTATGGCTCAAAAACTTTAATTCATAAAGTATGAAAAAGCTGTTTCGATTCAACTACGAATCAGAGATACGCCTGTCTTTTCTCTTGCTCATACTCTTTTTCGTCCTGATTAATTACGGCATAGCCTACCTGCTGAACTTCTCCAGATATGCCTGGGAGGAGGAATCGCTTCAGGGACTTGAGGATATGGCTTACTCAGTCAGTCAGCTCTGGCAGAATAACGCCGGGACCGCAGAGAGAGAACTCCTCTTGAAAAACCTGGCTCTTCAATGGGGAGCCAAGAGAATAGACATCCTGGAGCAGAATGGGGAAATCTTGTTCTCCTCGTATAAGCAGACAGAGAGAGGAAAAAACCTGTCTTCCAGTATCATTCCGGCTGACTTGAAGCCCCGGCTTTCCGCCGGTAAAAGTTTTGTTACGGAGGTATATCCCGGCAGGGTAAAGGATTTTTACCGCAGCTACTTCTATTCCTTTAGGGATAGGAACCTCCACAGGAGTCTGTGGGTCAGAGTAGAGAAGGAGGTAACCAGGCTGTTCTGGGTTGAGCGGATCTCCAGGTACGAGGGTGTGATCAGGGGATTAAGCATTTTTCTGGTACTGCTGTTTTCCTTTTTCCTGCTGAAGAATATTTTCTCTCCTTTTCAGCGAATGAAAAGAAAAGCCGAGGAGGAGAAAATCGCCCTCCCGGCTGAGCCCAAGGAGGATGTAGAGGCGGTTGTGGATATCTTCCAGAAGGTGATAACCGAGCTTAAGGAGAAAGAGAAAAAACTGCAGGAGCTCTATTTGCAGACTGAGAATAAAGCCAAAAACCTGGAGCAGTATAACGAGCATATACTCAGGAGCATAAACAACGGGGTGATAATCTGTGATAACCAGGGCAGGGTGACCGGTTTCAATCAGGCGGCTCAAAATCTTCTTGGCTCATCCTTCAAACTGGACCTGAATCAGCACTACAAAAAGATATTGGGGGAGGAATCCAGGTTCTCAAGGATGTTAGATGAGGTGGTCTTCAGAAAAAGCCTTTCCAGAGAATCCGAGATAGAGATAAAAGTGGACAGGGGGGAGAGCAGATTCCTTATGGCAGACTGCGCGCTTCTGCGGGAGGAGAACGAGAACATAATAGGACTGGTTCTGGTCCTGACCGATTTGACCGAGCTTAAAAAGATCCAGCAGGAGATAGCCGCAAAACAGAGGATGGCATCCTTAGGGGAGATCTCCGCAGGGTTAGCTCACGAGATGAGAAACTCCATGGGTGCCCTTTTAGGATACTGCAAACTGTTAAAAAAAGGAACGGAAAAGGGAAATGTCCTCTATCCCATAGTGGAAAGCATATCTGCCGAGTCTTTGATCTTAGAGAATCTGGTGCAGAGGTTTCTGGACTTCGCCAAACCCTTAGAGGCAAAATGGATTAAATTCGATCTGGCAGACCTGGCCCGGGATAGTCTGAAATCTGCTGAGGAAAGAGGGGCTGATCTGAAATTCAGTTTCAGGGCGGAAGGCGATTTCAAGGATTTTTCGGGAGATCCGCTTCTCCTCAGACAGGTCTTTCTAAATCTGCTTAAGAATTCCATAGAGGCAGTTGGAGACAGTGGGGAGATCAAGGTCCTGCTTAAGAAAATAACGGACGGGAAAGAATCTCTGGTCAGGATAACCATTCAGGATAACGGGTGCGGTATACCGGCGGAGAATCACAAGAATATCTTCAAACCATTTTTCACCCTAAAGGAAAAGGGCTTTGGTCTGGGATTAAGCCTGGTGAAGAAGATCGTAGACCTGCATAAAGGCAGGATCGAGGTGGAAAGTGAAACGGGAAAGGGAACGGTCTTCTCCCTTTTTCTTCCTTTAAATCAGCCTGAGGTTAAACCCACTGTCGAGGAGATTCGTCGATCTGAGACTGTCAATACTTCTTCTTAAATCTCTTTTTAATCCACAAACTCAAATTATCCATTCTGGGTAATTTTGCTTGTCATAAGATTCCTCAGTTGTTATTATATCTTCTGATAATTTATTGAAAACTATGAGACTGGTTCACATCTCAGATACTCATTTAGGAGCAGCCGGGTTCAGCCGCAGGGTCTCTCCCTTGGGCATAAACCAGAGGGAGGAGGATATCTGTAACTCCTTTATTTCTGCAATAGACAGTATATTGGAGCTTAAACCGGATGTAGTTATTCACTCAGGTGACCTGTTTAACTCCGTCCGTCCGACTAACAGGATTATTAACCTGGCGATAAGGCAGCTTCTGAGATTGACCTCCGCGGATATTCCGGTCATAATCATCTCCGGGAATCACGACACACCAAAGCAGAGAGGGGTCGGCTCGGTCTTCTCCATCTTCGAGGTTTTCCCGGGGATTAAACTGGTGTACCAGGATAGGTATGAGAAGATAAGGATAAAGGATACAGCCGTACATGCAGTTCCTCACTGTCTTTCCGCTGCAGCTTTTCAGTCCGAATTAGAGAAAATCGAAATCGACAAAGAGGCCTCTTTCAACCTGCTGACCTTACACGGCGTGGTCTCAGGCATCAGGGAGTTCTCCATGGGCGAGCTTTCCGAGCTGGAGATACCGTCCTCCCTTTTCAAAAAGGGGTTCGATTACGTGGCTCTGGGTCATTATCACCGTTACACTAAGCTGGAGGAAAAAATCTTTTATGCCGGCTCAACCGAGAGGCTCTCCCTGGCAGAATTGGACCAGGAGAAGGGATTCGTGGAAGTGGATCTTTCTTCCGGGGAAATAAAATTTCACAAAGTTCCAACCCGTCCTATGATAGAGCTACAAGCAATAAAGGCAGATGGAAAAAACCCGGACCAGATTTTAAAGGAAATAGAGGAGCGTATCGAGCAGGGGGATGTGGATGATAAGATAGTGCGCCTGAGAGTCAAACAGATACCCGCATACGTATATAACTCCCTGGATTTCAGAAGGCTCTCCGAGCTTAAAGCCAGAGCCTTTTACTTCGATTTGAAGTTCGAGAAAAAAGAGGAGGAGGAAAAAGATTTCGCAGCACAGACCAGCATCGGAAAGCTGTCAGAGGAATTCAGCCAGTATCTTAAGGAATATGTGATAGAGAACTTGAAAAAAGACAGGCTTCAGGAAATGGGAATAAAGTATCTTTCGGAGAAAAAAGAAGAGGAATAAAAGTCCAAAGTCTGTAGTCTAAAGTCTCAAGACTAAAAGCCAAAAGCCAAAAGCTTTAAGAGACTAAAGACTATGGACTATAGACTTTAGACTACTATGTATCTGCAGTCGATCCAGTTAGAGAATTACAGACGATTCAAGTTTGCCCAGACCGAATTTCCGGACGGGATAGTGGGGATAATCGGGAATAACGGTGCTGGGAAATCCACTTTGATGGAGGCTATTGCCTGGGCTCTGTACGGAAACGTGGCTGCCCGAACCGGCAAAGAGGAGATCAAAAGGATAAATTCCAGACCCCAGGAGATAAGCCGGGTTATCCTGGGTTTCGAGCTGCAGGGAGAAAATTATCAGGTGGTAAGGGAACTGAGGGGAACTACCAGCCAGCCGGATGCCTCGGTCTTGATCAACGGCAAGGTAGCGGCAAGAGGAGTAACTGCGGTCAGCGACTATATAGAGAAAACCCTGGATATGGATTACCGGGCTTTTATCACCTCGTTTTATGCTCCGCAAAAGGAGTTGAACGTACTGTCAGATCTACCTCCCTATAAGCGCAAGGAGGTTCTTGCCCGGATGCTGGGCATCGAGAGGATAGATTCCGCCTTGAAGAGCTTGCGCAGCGACAACCGGGACCTCGGGCTGAAGGTAGAGGTCAGCCAGGCTCACCTGAAGGATATAAAAGAGCTGGAGAAAAAGAAAAGAGAGCTGGCAGAGGAGCTTAAAATCTTTTCCCGGAAAATAGAGGAGGAGGATAGGAAACTCAAAGCCGGGGAGAAAAGTTTAAAAACAGTCGAGGAAGAGCTAAAAAAGAAGAAAGGGGATTTCGAGGTTTTCAACAAACTGAGAAACGAGCTTTCCATCAAAGAGACCTTGTTCTCCGAGGTTAGTTCCCAGAAGACAAAAAACAGAAATGAAATTACACAACTGGAAAGTCTCACACCCGAATTGGAAAAACTCGAATCAGAGATAAAAGATTATCCAAAAGCCAAAGAAGACTTTCTGGGTTATGAGGGGCTGAAACTTAAATCAGAGCAGAGGAAAAACCTGCTGGGGCAGATAGAGAATCTCCTGCAATCGATCGAGGCTGACAGGAGAAGGGTAGAGATCCTGGAGAAAAACCGGGTCAGTTTTTCGGAGAAAACGCAATCCCTGGAGAAACACAAAAAAGATTTGGCTGAGCTTGAAGAAAAACTGGAGAAAACCAGGTCGGAATTCATCGGGGCTCAATCGGAATTCAAGATCGCCTCAGAAGAACAAAAAAAGCTTGGGAGCCAGCTTGAGCAGATAGAAAAGCTGGGACCTGATTCGGTGTGCGACCGCTGTCTCAGGCCTATGGGAGAAGATTACACCGGGATAAAGGAGCATCTCAAATCCGAGCTGCAGAAAACAGGGGAGAGGTTAAACAAGGTTGCAGGTGAGAAAAAGGATATAGAAGAAAAGGGGAAAAAGCTCAAAAATGATAAAATTGATTTAGAGAAAAATATCGAGAAATTCCAGAAGGAGATCGAATCATTGCTCAAGGGAAAAGGAGAGCAGGAGACCCTGGAGAAAAACCTTTTGGAGAAAGAGAGAAATCTATCGGCCCTGAAGGAAAATCTGGTCAGCCTGGGGGGATCAGAGTATGACCCGAAAGCTCATCAGAAGCTTAAGGAGACTCTGGATAAGCTGGAAAAGCTGAACGAAAAATTTGCGGCTTTAAAACAGGAGAAAAGCAAACTGCCCGGGCTGAAAGAGGACTCAACCCGGCTGGAGAATTACCTGAAAGATTTGAATTCCGAAATGGAAACTCTCAAGAGTAAAATTAGCCTTATCTCGTATTCCGAGGATGAATATAAAAATATAGAGAAAAAAGCAGAGGAGAAAAGGGAAGAAGTCCATCAATTGGAACTGAACTTGAAAGACCTCCTGCATCAGAAAGAAGTCCTTTCCTTGGAACAGGAGAAAATAATAAAAGAGATCGAGGAGACTCATAAGCTGAAAGAGGAGCTAAAGTCCTTAGGTGAGGAAAAACTCTATCTTGGAAAACTGGACGAGATTTTAACGGGTTTTAGAACCTCCCTGATCTCCCGTATCAGGCCAGCCCTTTCAGCTTATGCCAGGGAGCTTTTTCTGGAGTTGACAGACGGACGATACGAGGATTTGGAGCTTAACGAGGAGTACGAGATTTTCATCTACGACCAGGGAGAAAGATTTTCCATCGAGCGCTTCTCCGGCGGAGAAAAGGACTTAGCCAACCTGTGCCTGAGATTAGCCATCTCCCTTCTCATCTCCGAATCCAGCGGCGTGGAGTTCTCCTTTATAATATTAGACGAGATCTTCGGAAGCCAGGATGCCTCCAGAAAAGAAAACATCCTAAGAGGGCTGGCACGGCTGAAGAACAGGTTCAGACAGATTTTTCTTATCACACATATCGACGACATAAAGGACTCCGTGGAGAATTTGGTCACCGTTCTGGAAAACGAGGACGGCACCAGCCAGCTGGTGATGCAATAAGAAAAGTCTCCTTTTTAAATCATAGTGGAGTACAAACCTTCAGGTTTGTAAAAAAATCTGCCTGGTTGTTAAATGAGTTAAGAGTAAAACTAAAGTTTTACACTCCAGATTTTTAATCCTATACTAATCAAAAACGATTTTTAAATCCCAGGATAATCTTCAAGAATCCGCAGTTCTTCCGATAATATATATGTTAATCTGGAAAAGATTCTTATACCTAAAGAGGTGAATCTATGCCCTCCATTTTAGTGATAGATGACAAAGAGAGCATGCGCAACATGCTGGCCAAGACCCTGGAGGCAGAGGGGTACGAGGTGGACATTGCCAGGGACGGGGAAATAGGTCTGGAGAAAACCAGGGAGAAAAGATTCGACCTGGTTTTGACCGATTTAAAACTTCCCAAGATGGATGGCCTGGAGGTTCTGTCCTCCATCAAGGATTCCGACCCCGAGACCGCGGTGATCGTTATGACTGCCTACGGTACCATCGAGACGGCAGTTCAGGCTATCAAACAGGGAGCTTTCGATTTTTTGGCAAAGCCTTTCGATGTGGACCATCTTAACGTGCTGATTCAGAGAGCGCTGGAGAACAGAAGGCTTCTGGCGGAAAACGTTCTGCTGCGCGAGGAATTAGCACAGAGCCTGGGGTTCACCGAGATAATCGGCAAATCGGAGAAGATGAAGGAGGTAACCCGTCTGGTGAAGAAGGTAACCTCCAGCGATACCACCGTCCTGCTTTCAGGAGAAAGCGGCACCGGCAAGGAGCTTTTCGCCAGGGCAATCCATAGCCTAAGTCCCCGCAAAAAAGACCCCTACGTAGCTATTAACTGTGCGGCTATTCCCAGAGAGCTTCTGGAGAACGAGCTTTTCGGCTCGGAGAAAGGAGCGTATACCGGCGCAGTTACCCGAAAGATGGGGAAATTCGAGATCGCAGAAAAAGGGACTATTTTTCTGGACGAGATAGGGGATTTGGATATCGCCCTGCAGGCGAAGATACTGAGGGTTCTGCAGGAGAAAAGGTTCGAGAGATTAGGGGGAACCAAAACCCTGGACGTGGATGTGCGGGTGATCGCGGCTACCAATTATGATCTTAAAAAAGCCATCGAGAGAAAAACTTTCCGGGAGGACCTGTATTACAGGCTGTCTGTTTTTCCCATTTTTATTCCTCCCTTAAGAGATAGAAGGGAAGATGTTCCGGAGCTGGCTGATTTCTTCATCCGGAAGTATTGTATGGAGATGAAGAAGGAAAAGAAAAACCTCTCCAGAGAGGCTCTGGGCTTGATGGATAAATACCACTGGCCCGGAAACGTGAGGGAGCTGGAAAATACTATCGAGCGGGCAATAATTTTATGCGAGGGCAAAAAAATATTGCCGGAGCATCTGGCTATCAGGCTTCCCTCCAACGCCGAGATAAGGTTAAGGGAAGGGGCAGGACTAAAAGAGGTCGGTCAGCACGCCCAGGCGGAGGCTGAGAAGGCTATGATCTTAAGGGTCCTGAACCAGACCAGGGGGAACAAAAGAAAGACCTCTGATATCCTGAAGATAGATTATACCACGCTGTTCGAGAAGATTAAGAAGTATAATATAGATGCTTAATTAGTAGACAGTAAGTAGTAAACAGCATACAGGCAAATAGTAGGGCAAGGCTTTAGCCTTGCTTTTTTTGTTTTCGTAAAATCGTGATTCTGTATCATTCATTTTATGCGGGACGAAAAAGAAAACGTCAGGGATAAACCCTGACGTTGAGGGTTGGAGTTCATCCGCCTCTGGCGGATTGAACCCCTACTATTTATCAGAACGTAGCGGAAGGCTTCAGCCTTCCATTTTTATCTTAACAGAACCATCTTCCTGCAATCGGAATAGTCTCCGGTCTTCAGTTGATAAAAATATATTCCACTCGTTACCTCTTTGCCGGTATCGTCTTTACCATCCCAGATTATTTTATAATTTCCGGGCAATCTCTCCTCATCCAACAGAGTCCTCACTTTTTGCCCTAAGATATTATAGACGACCAGGGTGGTGCGGACGGGACTATGAACCATAAACTGTGCACCAATGACCCGGAAGGGTATGGCGGTAGAAGGGTTAAATGGGTTTGGATAGTTCTGAGATAAGGCAAATTTTTTCGGCAGACATTGTTCGGGCTCTTCTTCGACATCTGTAGTCGTGCCCAAAAAGGAAACACCATCTTCAGAAGTGCCAAACCACTTGTTCCCTTTTGAATCTATTGCCACAGCGTATACCAGGTCAGAAGCCAAACCACTATTCCTGGTATTATAAGTTACCCAGTTAAGCCCATCGAACTTGCTTACTCCTCCTCCAACAGCGTATCCACCGTATGGATCATAATAAATCTCTGGCTCTGTTGCACACCAGACGTTACCAGAAGGATCAAACCCTATGTCCATAACATAATTCGAGGCAATGTCACAATTGCTGATGTTGTAGTTGAACCAGCTGCTTCCATCATACATAGTCAAACCAGCCCAGGAGGTGCCGATCCAGATTCTGTCAAGCGCATCCACAGCCAATGTCCAGATGGCAGCATTCCAGGGCAATCCGGAGTTATATGGATTGTAGACCGTCCAGTTAGTCCCATCGAATTTTAAAACCCAGCCGGATAGGTCATATCTTCCCGCAGTGCCAACCCATAAGTTATTGGATGAATCCACTGCAAGACTCGTGACCCAGTTCCAGGGCAGAAGGCTGTTGGACGTATCATAAGAAGTCCAGCTGGTATCATCGAATCTTAACAAGCCATTGAACATCGACCCGAACCATTTGACGTCATTTTTATCAATAGCCATACATTCAAGCTGGATAGTGTCAGGATGGAGATAATTAGTCCAGTTAACACCGTCGTATTTGCTCACTTCCCCTCCACTTAAAATCCAGAGGTTATCATGACTGTCAAAGGCAATAGTGCCTGTGCCATTTGACGGTAGTCCGCTATTCTCCGTATTGTAAGTTATCCAGTTTTGACCATCGAATCTGCACAACCCTTTGTCATCCGTGCCTATCCACTTGTTCCCATAGCGATCTATGGCTATATCACGCACTTTGTTGGATGCAATCTGATTCTCCGAGATATCATAGGTAATCCAGCTGCTTCCATCAAACTTGGTCAGATTATATGTGGAATATCTTTCTATGGTCTCAGTGGCAATCCATAGATTTCCCGTAGAATCGACGACCATCGAGACGACCTGGTTACTGGGCAATCCGCTATTGGTAGTATCATAGGTAATCCAGTTAACCCCGTCGAACATATTCAACCCGCCACAGCAACCTCCAAACCATTTTCTGCCAAGAGAGTCGATAGCTATGGAGCTTACACCTGAGCTAGTTAAACCGCTGTTAGAGGTGTCATAAGAGGTCCACTCTTTCCAGTATTCTCCATCAAATATACTTACCCCT
The DNA here is from genome assembly GCA_964511075.1 of uncultured Ignavibacteria bacterium. GTDB lineage: Bacteria > Zixibacteria > MSB-5A5 > MSB-5A5 > RBG-16-43-9 > CAZEDM01. The sequence goes on along the minus strand of CAZEDM010000004.1, from coordinate 120,956 downwards.
CCTGCACATCCAAACCAGATAGTGTCAAGTGGCTGGATGATAATAGTGTTTACTGAGTTGCTTATCAGACCAACGTTTGAGTTATTGAAGATTATCCAACTGACACCGTCAAACAACCATACACCGTTAATAGAAGTTCCTATCCATGCTTTTCCCGAATCATCTATAGCAAGTGCGGTAACTCCATCTTTGAGCACAGAAGTATCATAATTGGTCCAGCCTACTCCATCGAACACGCTCAATCCATAAATGGTGCCAATCCACACCTTTCCAGATTTATCATCGGCAATGCAAGTAGTGAAGTTGCTGATCAGTCCGCTATTTAAGGTATCATAGGAAGTTGAATTTACCCCATCCCAGACCGTAACGCCTGAAAAAGCAGTTCCGAACCATTTTCTTCCCAGATGGTCGACTGTTATGTAGCGAACCGAATTTTCAGCTAATCCGTTGCCTCGATTGTAATAGAAAGTATCGTTTAAGGGGTCGTTAACATCTCTTCTTACGGCTCCGCCTTTACTCCCCTGCCACAGGTAGTTATCCTCTAATGCTAAAATGGAAATCGTGCTGGTGTTGGTATAGTTTACCCACTCCTCATTGTTTGACCAGGAATCACCAGATGAAACAATAAGCGCGAAGAAGATGATAATGGCTATCTTTGTTCTATTCATCAAACAACCCTCCACCCTACTTATAATTTAACAAAAATTTTATTTTTGTCAATAGTACCATTTATAGCAAATAAGTGGTTTGGCACCTCCCTTAGTGAGGTAATTGATCAAATACGTTACGTCTGATACGGAAACATTTCCATCACAGTTGCAATCTCCCATGCCTCTCACTGGAACTGGCGGAGGACCCTGTTGGAAGAGATACGCAATAAGATAAACCACGTCCGCGACACTTAATGTGTGGTCATTATTTACCTCTCCTCGGCTTATGGCTAAAAGGGCTCTAAAAGCATTTATCCTTCCATAGCCTGTGCTATCGTCATCCCAAGTAGTATCAGGAGAAGCTGGATAATACATAGAATCCTCAGCCGAATACCGGATAACATCCATTATCTGCTGGTTGGTAATTGCTGATGCAAAAGGATATAGTTGCTTGTATTGCCCCTTAATCAGGGCTGCCTCTCCAGAGACGAATGGGGCGGCAAAGGAGGTTCCAATAAAATAATAACAGGTATCGAAATCTCCTGTCCAGCTGAACCAAAGGTCGGACATTACAGATTCAGCAGGTGCAACCACATCGATATGCTCACCATAACTACTTGCAAAATTAGAGTCTGAGAACCATCGGTCATCATACCTATCAGTTCCACCAACAGCTATCACAGACTCATAGGCAGCAGGATATAGAATAGATGCGCACCCGGACTCGCAATTACCCATTGAGGCGACCAGAACACATCCTTTCTGGTATGCATAATTTACACCAATTTCTACGGAAAAATCATTATTACGACCTCCGAAACTCATGTTTATAACATCTGCCCTTTTGTCTGCCGCATATAAAAGAGCGAAGTAAATACCAGAAGATGTAGGACCATACTGGCTATCTGATAGTTTTAGTGACATCAGGTGGCTGTTCCAGTTTACTCCGACTATTCCTCTCCAGGTTTGCATAGCAGCTTTTGGCTGTCCTGGAGGTGTAGTAAAGGCTGATGCTCCTGCTACACCCGCTACTGCCGTACCATGCCAACCGGACCTATAAAAAAAGTTGGTCGGACCAGCATAGTTATCCCCGCAATCGCACCAGATGCCTATTCTTGAAAAATTCCAGCCATAGGTATCATCTACGAGGTAACAAGTATCAGGACACCCAGGTATTACGATGTAGTTACCATCGTTGTTTATACCATCTCCGGGAATCTCGCCAGGATTGTGCCATACGCGAGTCAAAAGATCGTAATGCAACGTATCTATTCCTGAATCAAGAATAGCAATGGTTTTCCATGGCATATTCTCCGCGTTTCTATCCCAGGCTCGAGTAGCCTCAACATCTGCGCCCGGTGTTCCATAAAAAGGTGCCTGACCGGTGTTTTGCAGACCCCACTGAAATGGGAAATACTCATCTGGTGGGACTAAGTGGTATTGGTAGATAAAATTTGGCTGAGCCCAGTTGACATCTGGGGATAACTCATATTGCTCTGATACATAGAACATATCTAAAGTGTCAGGGAAAATGAAGAGATGTACTCTATCCAATCCCAGCTGGCTGAATAATTCCATGTCAGTTTCACTGTCCATATAATAAAATGGTCCGTAAGCTTCTACAGAAAATGCCTGGTTTAAACTATCCATATAAGGAGAAAGCATTGAGCTTTTGCTGACTTGAGAATTATATTGAAGAATCATCTGCCCGGCAACATAGACACTATCTGCCTCTGAATTATTTCCTCTTCTTGCTAAGGCTGAATTGGAATTGAAAGTTAATAAGAAAAGGGAAATGCCAATTGCTACTGCTATTTTTGTTTTCATAAAGCACCCCGATTGATAAAAAGGTTGTTTTTAACTGTCTTTAAACCAAAAAGCCCGATCCTGTAGAAATTCACAGAATCGGGCACTTCAGATAAATTTCAAATAATAAACGCGCGCGAGAGTTTTCCTCAGGAGCATATCAGCCCTATTTTTAAAGAGATTTTTACAGAGGGAATATAGACTTGTCAATAGTTCTTTGTTAAGAATTTTTTTTAAATTTTTCATGATTTTGGACTGTTTAATAGCACAGAACAAGTGAAGAATTTAGAGAATAAGCTCTTATTAGCGGACGAAAAGGATAATATCAGAATAGTTTGGAATTTCTTTTTTAATTAGAGTTGTGACTCTATGGTATTTCGCTTTTTGTGGAACGGAAAGAAAACGCCAGGGATAAACCCTGACGTTGAGGGCAGGGGTTCATCCGCCTCAGGCGGATTGAACCCCTACTTTTTGTCAGTATGTAGCGGAAGGCTTTAGCCTTCCATATTTATAAGGGGGCAATAGATTATCCCAGCATTATTAATAAGAACAGGGAGCAGGTCCTCCTTTGAAAAGATAGTTTATAAGATAAACCACATCCGATACCGAAACATCCTGGTCGCAGTTGGCATCTCCCCGGTAGTGCAGATAAGGCTCAGGACCACCTTTAAGGAGATAATTAATCAGATAGACCACGTCGGAGACGCTTACGCCCCCGTCTCGATTCACATCCCCGGTGTTGAAATTGTAATTAACCGCGGCCAAAAGGTCGATCAAACCCCAGCCGTAGGTGTTGTTGGGTGTATAGGAGTTGTTGGCAGTATACATCAAAGCCTCTCTTACCTTCCAGGGAATCCAGTCCGGATGAGCGGAAAGTAACACCGCGGCGCATCCTCCCACCAGGGGAGTGGAAAGGGAGGTCCCGTTGACATATCCGAAGGTATTGGTATCGGAGGCTGTGGCACAATAGGTGGAAACTCCTCTGGCTACCACCTCCGGTTTGATCCTGCCATCGCCGGTGGGACCGCGGGAGCTGAAACTGGCAATCGTTCCGGAGCTGTTCACCGCCCCGCAGGCCAGGATGGTATCAGCATCAGCCGGGGTAATCAGAGTGCTGGCACCCGGGCCCTCGTTGCCCATAGCATTGCAGACTACTATTCCCAAAGTTGCCGCTATATCCGCGGCAATAGTGGTTACGGCATAATCCCCATTTAACTGTGCCAGGGTATAGGCGAACCCGTCGTCGAAATCCAGATACCCTAAAGAGCTGGAGATGACGTCCGCGCCTATGCTGTCCCCCCACTCCATACCTGCTACCCAGTTATCCTCCTCCACCCGGGTTTCGGTGGGAACGTATTCGGTCTTGGCTAAGATGAAGTTGGCTTTATAAGCCGGGCCGTAAAGCTCGCCATCCACCTCCCCGCCCAGAGTCGACCAGGTGTAGGTTCCATGATTGTGCTGAGAGGAGGCATCCTGTCCCGTCTCGTTCTGAGTATTGGTATCGTTGTTAATGAAATCGTATTCTGCCCAGACCCTTCCCTCCAGATAGGCGGATTTAAAAGCCTTGTGGTCTTTTCTGTAGCCGGTATCCAGCATACAGACCAGAACCCCCTCCCCTCTGTATCCCAGGGCGTGAACCGCAGGAACATTTAACTGCTGAAGCTGATCGTAGGAGTAACCGTAATCAATCGGCAAAGTGGTTTTAAATTCGGGCTGAGGCTCCCTCACCACAGGCTCTCGGGTGAAGGTGCGGACCGGCTGTATGGATCTGACAAAGGGAAGAACGGAGATTTTTTCAAGCAGGCCGGCTGGCACCTCGAAACTGGCGGCATTAAGCCAGCGGCTGGGTCTGCGCAGGTTCGCTCCCATACCTTCGAGCGTTTCTATGTAAGACCGCTGCACAGGCAAGTCAACGAAGCTCACGGGCTCGTCTTTGAAAACCTTTGCTCTGCGCTGCTGTGATTTTGCAGTTAAAAGGCTTCTTGTCCTGTGAAGGGCGTTCTGGTAATTCTCCTGGTCGTAAATTCCCTTGTCCCGGAAGAAGACCCAGACCTTGATCTTATCCTGGGGGGGTTTCCCTGTCAGATAAGAGCTGAGGGCTGGAGAGATAACCGGCTCATCCTGAGGTAAAACCAAAGGCTTGTCTATGCCCCAGATTAAGATGAGATTAACAAAGAGTGAAAAAATCAGCACAGAAAACAGGGACAAAACAAGTTTTCCTCTGAACATCTGATGCCTCCTTGATAGGTTAAGTTTGCCAAATCAACGCTTTCATCCTAAAGTTAAGCTAAAACTCTAATTTGTCAATACACTAATTATCATACGTATGATCTTAGTCTCCAGTGTGGGAAAACTCCCACACCCTATGGAAATTAACCGATGAATTAAGCCGCAGCTTTGGAACGAATTTTCCAACCTGTTGCTTTGCCGGCTAATTTCCAAGCGGGCTAAGGACTTAGCTAATTTAAACTTGCAGTTTAAAACCTCGTTTATTGGCACAGGAGTTGCACGATGAGCTAATGAGAATTAGGAAAAGGAGAGGGGATGACAAGAATTCCGGCAAACAAAAGTGGCCTGAGCCTTCTGGAGGTTTTGGTGTCCATGCTTATTTTGGCTTTCGGAATCTTAGGCCTTGCCCCTATGATCGTGACCAGTATGTACTCCAACAGTTTTTCGAATGATATAACCAGGGCAAATGTGATAGCCCAGGATAAGATAGAATTAATGAAGAACCAGTCATCCTTCAGTCCGCTCCCCTGGGTCGAGGTGACCAACAATTTAGAGAGGGTTTTCACCCGCACCACCAGGGTGGACGTGGATACCACGGATGGCTCTGTGCCCGCAGGTGTATATCGTATCCGGGTGATGGTGAACTGGACGGATAAGGCGGGATTGAATAGAAGGGTTAATTATTACACTTATAAGATGAGGTAATCAAGGTGGGCTTAAAATTAATTAAATATCCTTCTGCGGATCACAAGGGCGTCAGTCTGATCGAGCTTCTGATAGCATTGACCCTGACGGTTCTCATAGGTACAGCCATGTTAGAGTTTTATGTCTCCCAGCATAACCAGTTTCTGGTGCAGGAGAGGATCAGCGATATGCAGCAGAACGTCAGGGTAGCCATGGACGAGATCACAAAAAACATAAGAGAAGCCGGCTATGGACTTAGCGGTCATCCGGTTATCTCCGTAGGGGCTGATACCCTGATCGTCTATTTTCTGAGTGGCTCGCAGGTTGATACAGTAGCTTATTATCTATCCAGAGCTGATGCTTCGCATCCCAATCTTATGAGAAAGATCGGCTCAGGCCCGGCTCAGGTTTTTGCAGAGGATATCGATTCCCTGAGGTTCAGTCAGAATGGCCAGCTTATCTCCGTGAGGATAGTTGCCCGCGAGAAGACCAGAGATGACAGTTTCATAAAAGATAAATACCGGAGGAGGGTTTTAAGCTCTTTTGTCAGGGTTAGAAATCTAATCTGAGAGGTTGAAGAGCATGAGATATATAATTGAGGAGAAAGGCTCAGCCCTGCTTTTGGCTCTGATAGTTATGGTTATGCTGACGCTGGTATTTATTGCGGCTATAACCACTTCGGTTACGGATATGGACATCTCCGAAAATGTTAAGGAGAAGACTTCATCTTTCTACGTGGCAGAGGCGGGACTGGAATACGGGATGGGGGTGCTGAAGAACAACCCCAATATGCTGAGCAATGATTCCTTGATGATGCTGATTAACGCCAGCCCCTCCCTGGGTGGGGGAACTTATAACGTGCAGGTTTCCGGCACGGTTCCCTACAAGACACTGACCTCCACGGGAAATGCAGAAGATGGCGAAGCCCGGGTCCAGGTGGGGGTCAAAAGAACAAGGAACCCCTTGAATATCTGGGATAACGTAGTGTTTGCCGGGGTAGGGCAGGCAGGTAAAGCCATTAGCGGAAATGTGAAATTCCATGGGCCAGTTCACATACTGGGTGAAGGGGAGCCTTTCACAGACATAAATGACAATGGACAGTGGGATGCGGCTGATACCTATAATGATTTGAATGGCAACGGCGTGTGGGATACGGGAGAGCCTCTGGTAAACGATGGGGATGGAGATGGCCAGTGGGATGATGCGGAACCCTTTACAGACATCAACGGTAGCGGAGCCTATGATGGGGCTCTGACCGTGTTGGACTTGGCTTATAATCTCGTAGGATCCGCTGGCGTTCTCAACGACTATTCAGGCATCAGCTCTGCCCTGTCCACTCGCATACCCCCTTTAGATACCACTACTTTTAACGGCGAGGTGGTAAACACTCTGAGTGCTGAGCTCCGGGTCAAACATGGACAGGTGAGCGTATCAGGCTCTGCAACGGTGGGGCAGCCAGATGTGCCAGGCAACTCCATCAAGGAGACTCTGGATGGATGCTACGTGAATGACGGATATACCGGGAACAAGGGGACCACCCAGGTATATTCGGATAACGGAACCAACCAGCCCTACGATTTAGAGAACGAATTGAGTTTTCCCAATCTGATCGATCCCTACACTGACCCCAATACCGGATATGCCTACAGCTCCTATCAAGATTACCTGTACAGTAACGCGCTGGTGATTAACGGAGATCTGACCCTGCAGCCGGGAGTTCAATATCCGGCTCAGTCAAATGCTTACGGAAGCATATATCTGGACGAAAACGGCAATTTACAGATCAGCGGAATAGTCTATGTTACCGGCAATATAAATCTCAATTCGGGCGGCGGAGGTCTGAAGAGCACCCCTATACTTTTCGAGGGGAAAGGGACCCTGGTATCAGCCAATGACATCAATATAAGCACTCACGTTTTATCCAGGGAGATGTTCCCCACCTCGGATGTGATCGGGTTTATTGCCCGTAAGGATATAAACATCGGAACTGGCGCCGGCGATTCTCATCTTAATATAATGGGAGCTTTGTATGCTCAGGAAAAGATAACCAATGCCAAACAAAATCAGATCGCCGGGGCCATGGTCTCTAATTATTTTCAGGTGGAGAACGTCCCTGATTTTTACCACGTGCCTGCCATAGTGGAGAATCTGCCTCCAGGTATGCCCGGCTCGGGAACCACCTATATCTATACTTATCAGATAGTGCCTAACAGCTGGAGAGAGTTATAGAACAATATGAAACGTAAAACAAGGAGAGAGGGATGTTAACAGGATCAAAGCAAAAGGGGGTTACCTTTATAGAGCTGATGATTGCGGTGGTGATAATCGGGATTGTTGCCGCAATGACCATAGGGCAGTTCGACAGGTTCATTCAGCGTCAGAGACTTAAAGCCGAGGGGAGGGACCTGATCTCAAACCTGCGCTTAGCCCGTTCATATGCGGTGGCACGCAACGACCAGTTCGGGGTCTATTTCGATGTCAATAACAGGCAATATGTGCTTTTCAAGGATCTGGAGAACCTCTCCTCCTATACCTATGATTCCGGGGATTCGATCATAAAGACCAAACCCCTGTCGGACATATTCTCCTTCTCCCTGAGCTTCCCCAACAACGTGGTGGTTTATCTTCCAAACGGCTCAGCCTCCTCCTCCGGGCAGGTGTATCTTTACAATACTCAGATCTCCAAATACCTGACAGCAGATGTTCTGGGGGGCACTGGCAGGGTTCGGCTGACCGAGGGATACGGAGGTTAAACAAAAAAAGAAGAAGATTGCTCTTCGAATTTACCTTGAGAGAAACTTTGACTTTAGCCTCATAAAAAAAGTTTATTTTCTTCTTAATATTTTTTTAAAAAAGTCGATAAAGGAATTAGTGACTTAAAGATAGAAAATATTTTAAACTTTTTAACTGAAAGCTGAAGATATGGTTTTAGGAAAAAGAGAAAAAACAGTCGCGGGACTGGATATAGGTACCAGCTGCATCAAGTTGGTCAGGTTCGAGGAAAAAGGCGGAGCTTATATCCTGAAGGCACTGGGGATAAGGGAGATCTCTCCCGATGCGATCGTGGACGAGGAGATCAAGGACCGGGATGCCCTGATCTACAACATCCAGTCCCTGATAGACCAGTGCGATCCCCATATAAAGGAAGTGGCTATAGCGGTGGCAGGACACGGCGTGCTCAACGACAAGATAGTCCTGGATAAAAAGACCGGCACCGAAGCGGAACAGGCCATTCTCTTCGAGGCTGAACAGAGAAGCCCCTTCGATGTGGACGATGTGAGCCTGGATTATCACGTCATCAAGGTGAATGAGGAGATCAACAAAATGGATGTGCTGCTGGTAGCGGCACGCAAGGATTTCCTGAAGTCCTACCTGGATTTGATCCTGGATGCCGGGCTCAAGCCCGTGCTGGTGGACACCGAGGCCTTAGCCCTTCTGAATGCCTATGAGATAAATTACGAGATAAATCCGGAGAAGGTAACAGCCCTGGTCAATATCGGGTTCGATACCACCAACTTAACCTTCATAAAAGATGGGATATATAATTCAGCCAGGGATGTGTCGTCCGGGATGCGCGCCATATACGAATCTATAATGAAGGAGTTCCGGCTTAATCCGGAGTTTGCCATAAAGACTTTGAAGGGGGAGATGGGCGCCTCCATCGACCAGGACATGCTGAAGTCCACGGTGGTGACCGCCTCGGAGGAGCTTATCTCCGGGCTGGAGGTGGCTTTATCCTATTTCAAATCCTCGAACAAAGTTTCAAATCTGGACTGGATCGTGATATCGGGCGGAGGCTCTCTGATACCCTTCCTGCCGGAATTCATTCAATCCAAGCTGAATATTCCAGTAGAGGTCATCAATCCTTTGAGGAACGTGGAGTATGATCCAGATATTTTCAGACAGGTTCAGCCGGAGAAGATAGCGCCACTTTTAGCCATAGCGGTTGGCCTGGCAGCAAGAAAGGTGAAGTAAGATGATAGAGATAAACCTGCTTCCCAAGGAATTAAGGAAAAAAAGAGGGGTGTTTTCCCTGAAGAAGACCTCCGCATACTTCTTAGGTGCGGCAGGGGTACTGATCGTCCTTCTGATCTTCATAACCATACTTCAGGGGATAAAGGTACAGGGCTTAAACCGTAAGATAGCAGATGCCCAGAAAAGGAGAGAGGAGCTGAAGGAGAGCATTCGACTGGTAGATGCCCTGGGCGAGATCAAGAACAAGATACTGCAGCGTCTCTCCGCCATCGAATCTCTGGATAAAGACCGCTCGACCTGGGTCGACATCATGGAGGATTTAAGCTCCAAGGTGCCCGATTATCTGTGGCTATCCTCGTTTAAGGAAACCCCGCCAGCTGTTTCACCCACGGCTAATGTTCCAGCGGCTCAGACAGGTGCAGCTGACACGGCTAAAGCAGCCCAGACGCAGGTGGCGCCTGTTTCGCACAAGAGAGTTACCATAGATGGCTACTCCTTTTCCCTCAACAGCCTGGCTACCTTTATGATAAACCTGATGAGGTCTGATTATTTCGATAATGTCGAGCTTAATTATATAAAGTTAGCCGAGTTGGATAAACAGAGAGCTTATAGTTTTCAGCTTGTAACAGACCTGTTATATGCCAGTCAGGTAACCTCCCAGGGAGAGCTGGCAGCAGTTAAGAAAGAATCAACTTCCCCTTGAGCAGAGGGGCTGACTTGAGATCCAGGAGGAAGGGATGGATTTAAAAGATCCTAAAGTTCAAAAGATACTTCTAGCGGCTCTGGTTGCATTTCTGCTAATCTATTTCTGGTATGCCCGGATCTATTCTGTTAACGTCCAGAGAATAAATGCAAAACAGTCAGAGTATGAGATGCTCCTGACCAATCTGAAGAATGTGGAGATGAAGGCAAAAAGCTTCCAGAACCTTAAAGCAGAGTACGAGGAGCTTCTTCAGAGATATAAACAGGTAGAGCTTTTGCTGCCGGAGGAAAAACAGATACCCTTATATCTGACCCAGCTCCAGTCCGCTTCACAGGGCTCAGAGGCTAAGATCATCCAGGTATTGCCCCTGGGAACCACTCCCATAAGTTTTTACAATGCCGTAAGTTTCGGTCTGGAGTTTAAGGGAAACTATAACGACGTAGGCACTTTTTTCGCCAGCGTGGCAAACTTCCCTTTCCTGAGCAATGTGACCGAGGTGAATTTTTCCGGACTGCCAAAGGATGAGGTGAAGAAAGACAATAAAACCATGGCGGTCTCCTGTAAACTGACTACCTATTATATAAAGGAAGAAGAAAAACTTCAGAAGGTAGAATTTTAAAACAGGAAGAATATATGAGAACAAATAAATTCAGGCTGGTAATTTTTCTGGGTGTCATTTTTTTGATTTATCCCCTGACCCTGCTCCGGGCAGAGTCTCATATCAATAACATCACCCTGCAGAGGCAGGGGGATTATACCAACGTCACCATCTCGGCTGAATCTCCTTTTCAGTTTAATCATTTCATAGAGGAGAAAAAGGAGGGGAAGCCTTACAGGATAGTAATAGACTGTTTGAATTCGGTTCACGCTCTCCAGCAGAATAATTTCAGGAAGCTGCCATCGGGAACGATAAGCGCCATCCGGACCAGCCAGTATCAGACCTCACCTGAGAAAATCTGTCGCGTGGTGCTGGACCTGAAGGACCCTGTGATATATAAAGTCGTGGAGAAGGAAGACAAAAAAGCAATAACCTTAGCCCTCTCCACTCCTCAGGACCCGCTTTATCCCGAATGGAGTGCGCTACAGGAAAACACAAACAGAAAAGCAGCAAACCTGGCACAGACCAGTCAGGCGTCGAATGTCAGCACGAATGAAAGAGCGGCTAAAAACATTGCTTTAAAAGAGAAACCAAACAAGTTACCTGAAAAAGAGTTAGCTCCTACTGTCACACCAGAGAAAAAAATTAGTCCTTCCCAGGAGACCAAGGCTGCTGTTGCTCAAAAAGTTGATATTAAGGAGAAAGCACAGCCGCAGGTAAAAAAGGAGATACGGGTTAACCCGCCTGCTACGACAAAGGAAGTTAGGGAAAAACCGGCACCTCCAGCTGAGAAGGACGAGCAGATAAGACTTGCCCAGGCAGAGAAGGCTCCCTCCGAGAAAACTGCTCCTTCCCAGGTGAAAAAAGAGGAGCAGAAGAGCAAAACTCCGGAGCAGACCGAGGCGAAGAAACCTGAAAAGCCGGCTGGGGCCAAGACAGAAGCCCAGGTGGAAAAACCAGAAGCCAAGATAGCAGGCAAAAAGGTAGAAGAGGTGCCCCAGAGGAAACTCTTGGTCTATCACAGCGGGGAAAGAGAAGACCCCTTCTCCCCTCTGACCGGCAAGAAAAGCTTTACTTTGGGCTCAACACCACTTCCCAGTATCGAGGAGCTCAAGCTGGTGGGTATCCTGGAAAGCAATAATGGATTCAAGGCGCTTCTGGAAAACGAATTGGGTTTTGGGTACATACTGCAGACCGGAGACAAGATAAGAAACGGAGCGGTGGTCTCCATCGATAAAGAGAGAATAATCTTCCAAATATGGGAATACGGTTTCACCAAAAATATAGCTTTAGAACTTTTCACACCTAATCAAGAAGAGAGGTAGAGGTTATGAGAATTAACGATCTTAAAATAAGGAAGATAATTTTTCTACTGGCAGTATGGGTCTTCGCTTTCCTTGCCCTGCACTCAATCGGGGTCCCTCAGCAGATGCTGAAATCGATTACCCTGCAGAACGCTGAGATCCATTCGGTTTTAAGCTTTCTGGCAGAGGAAGGCAGAACCAATATCGTGGCCTCTCCTTCAGTCACCGGCACGGTTTCCCTCAGCCTGAAAGGCGTAACCTGGAAACAGGCGCTGGAGATCATCACCAAAACCTACAATCTGGCAATGATCGAGGAAGCGGGATATATCAGGGTTCTTCCCATGCAGGATTATATCAACGAGATGACCGTTGCCCAGAGGCACCAGGCGGATCAGAAAAGCCTGATCTCCCTGCAGACGGAGATAATCCCGGTACAAAACGGGACCGCCTCAGAGCTGGTTAAGTCGATCAAAGCTACTCTTTCCGAGAGGGGAGTGGTAGATGTTGATGTAAGGACAAACTCCTTGATCGTGCGTGATATTCCGGAGAACGTCAGCCGGGTAAAGGAGATGGTCGGCACCCTGGATAAGGAGACAGATCAGATAAAGATATCGGCACAGCTTCTGGAGGTAGAGACCGGTGTTTTGACCGAGCTGGGAATCGACTGGACTTTTATACCGAGCCTGGAAGGGAACAACGATATGACCATTAATCAGAGCGCCAATGAGCTTCTGGAGGACGACAAGATCGGCAATTTCACCTACAGCACCGTTCAGACGGATTTCGATCTGGAGTCAGCAGTCTCGGCTCTGGTGAAGGACAATAAAGCCAAGATAGTGGCTCATCCGGAGATAACCACCATAGACAACAAGGAGGCTTTTATCCAGATGGGCCAGAAGGTCCCCATCAAACAGTTTGATGCCTCCGGGAATACGGTGATAACTTTCGTGGAAGTGGGAACCATCCTGAAGGTTGTGCCTCACGTCACCTCCGAGGGAAGGATTCTTATGAAGCTCAAGCCGGAGAGAAGCTCTTATCAGTACGACGCCAACGGGGTGATCATAAACACCAATAACGCCGAGACCAACGTGGTGGTGGATGACGGACAGACTGCGGTGATCGGAGGCTTGACCACCCAGGAGGAGACAAAGCTGCAGAGAGGAATTCCAATTCTTAAAAGCATACCGCTTTTGGGATACCTTTTCAGCTACACCAAAAAGGAGATCGTCAATCACGACCTGGTCATCTTTGTGACTCCCAGCGTGGTATCCAACGAGATGAGAGGGCTGAAATCCAGCCTGGATACAGAGACACAGGGGCAGGGACTCAAATAGAACAGATTCAGAGAAGTTCTTTTTTCAAAGGCTTTCTTCAAGAAAGAGGAAAGCCTTTCTTCTTTTTTCAGGGTACCTCTTCAGGTTTGTTCCCCTTAAGGGCTGATCTACCACAGGAGGATACCCTAAATTTCTATTCCTTGGGTCACCCGGTTTATTTGCGCTAACTGAATCGATCGACCTCCAGGACTAAAATCCGCTGGGGGGGATGAGTATTGTAAATTATCCCAGAGAGACAGACTTAACTTTTTGTTGACAAGTTTCTGCTTATATACTAAATTTGTTCAGTTTCAAACTCTTTTTCGGAGGTGAATTAATTGAACTATGCAGTCATTTTAGCTGGAGGTAAGGGCGAGAGGTTCTGGCCTCTGTCCAGGGTGGGGCATCCCAAACAGTTGTTGCAGATAACCTCAAATAAAACCATGCTGCAGGAGACCATCGACCGGGTTTCCGATTTCATACCCATAAACAAGACCCTTATAGTAACCGGAGAGAATTTAAAAAGCACGATTCTGGAAAAGGTGAAGGTTCTGAAAGAGGAGAACCTTTTAGCCGAGCCTGAGTCGAGGAATACCTGTTTAGCCATAGGCGTGGCAGCGGCTCATCTTAAGAAAATTGACCCCTCCGCTACCATGATAGTCCTTTCCTCCGATCATTATATTCAGACCAAAGAGAAGCTGCAGAAGGTCCTGAAGATCGGCCTGGAGGTGGCTAATAAGGGAGAGTATCTCATAACCCTGGGGATGATACCGACCCGGGTGGAGACGGGCTACGGATATATCGAGTTCTCGGACCTTTTCGTCTCTATAGAGGACGTGCCGGTATACCGGATTAACCGTTTCAAGGAGAAGCCCAACCGGATGGAGGCGCAAAGGTATTATTACGACAGAAAGCACCTGTGGAACAGCGGCATCTTCATCTGGACGGCAGATACGATCTTAAAGGCATTAGAGAGGCATATGCCTGAGCTTTACCGGGAGCTGGATTTATATTCCCGGGAGATAAACACCGTGAACCAGAGACAGGCTCTGCAGACCCTGTACGCCAGAGCGGAGAACATCTCCATAGATTGCGCTGTTCTGGAGAAGGCAGAGAACGTCCTGACCATAAAGGCGGATTTAATCTGGGACGACATAGGCTCCTGGTTAGCCCTGGAGAGGATAAAGGAAAGAGACAGGATGAATAACGTCATAATCGGGAAAGCCCAGGCTAAGGCTACCTATGAGACCACCATAGTGAATGACGGGCCGGGGATAATAGCCACCCTGGGGGTTTCTGATCTGGTTATAGTCAGGACCGGAGATATCGTGTTCATAGCTCATAAGACCAAAGCTCAGGATGTCAAAGAGCTTCTTCAGGGCCTGGCTGAGGACGAAAACCTGGGAAAATACCTCTAATCTTTTCCTTAAGCTCTCCAGTGAAAAAAACAGAGATTTTAAGATTATCTACAGAAGAGGAGAACAGAAGGATAATCCGGCAAGCGGCTGAGGTTATAAAAAAGGGCGGGCTGCTCTCTTTTCCCACGGAGACGGTTTATGCTTTAGGGACAGACGCCACCAACCAGCAAGCGGTGGAGAGAGTCTTCGAGTTAAAGAAAAGGGAGATGAACAAACCGATGGCTGTATTTCTCTCAGGGACTGAGGAGCTGAAGCGGTTCGCCAAGGAGGTCAATTCCTCAGCCAGGAAATTGATGGAGAGTTTCTGGCCCGGTCCTCTTACCTTAATCTTTAAAGCCAAAACCGGCACCCTCGACTATCTTAGCGGAAGAGAGGGTAAGTTAGGGATAAGGGTCTCTTCCTCCGGGCTTGTGCGGATGCTTCTGAGCCAAGCCCAAACCCCTCTTACTGCTACCAGTGCCAACCTCTCGGGTGAAAAAGAACCAGCCTCAGCTGACGAGGTTTTTAAATATTTCGGGGGAAAGATAGATCTGATATTGGATGGAGGTTTCGCCAAAAATGATCTGCCCTCAAGCGTGGTGGATGTCTCCTTGGATGTGCCAACTCTAATAAGGGAGGGGCGTATCTCTTTTGATGAGCTGAAAAGGGTTGTCCCCGAACTGGCAGTTAAGAGATAAATTATGGAAGATAAAAAATCCGAATTCAAAGTACTGTTAGTCTGTACCGGAAATACCTGCAGAAGCCCCATGGCAGAAGGTATCCTGAAAAAACTTCTTAAGGAAAAAGGGATAAGCGATATGGAGGTGGGCTCTGCCGGGATCTCCGCACTGGACGGCTATCCAGTGACTGTATTTGCCCTGGAGGCAGCCAGGGTCTGGGATATAGATCTGGATGAGCATTTTTCGAGAAGGCTTACCCCGGAGATGTTAGAACGGTCGGATTTGATCCTGGTTATGTCACCGGAGCATCTGAAGCATATCCAGAGGATGGATAAAAAATTCCTGGAGAAAAGTTACCTGCTGAAAGCCTTTCCCCAGAAAAGCAGTAATGCTGATTTAGCCATCGAGGACCCCATAGGCGGCTCCCTGGAGGACTACAACCAGTGCTTTTTGGAGCTGGAGGAGGAGCTCAGGCGCATACAGCCTGAGATCATTCGTCTATACGAGAAGAAAAATGAGAGAGAAGTTTAAATCGTTTGATTTCAAAAAAGCGCTGCTCCCCTCTTATCTTTTAATTCAACTTCTCCTCCTGGTATATCTTGCCCAGGCGGCGACAGGAGAAAAAAAGGTATCGGAGGATACTGCAACCGTTCCTCCAACTGATACCCTGTCAAAAGTAAGGGAGGTGTCAAACCATTCCTTCGGAGCAGGCGAGAAGCTGGTCTTCAAGGTGAGATGGGGTCCTATCTCAGCCGGAACCGCGACCATGAGCATTCCCGAGGTAATCGATTACAATGGAAGAAAATGTTACAGGATCGTCTCCACCGCGGAATCCAATAAGTTTTTTTCCACTTTCTTTAAAGTTCAGGATCGGGTCGAATCGCTTATGGATAAAGAGGGGCTTCATACGCTTCACTTCGAGAAACACATAAGAGAAGGCAAGTTCAAGGCGGACAGATACGTGAAGTTCGACCAGGAAAATCACATTGCCATCGAGGGGAATGATACCATACAGGTTCCATCTTTTGTGCAGGACGTGCTCTCTGCCTTCTATTATGTCAGAACCCAGCCTCTGGAGGTTGGGGAATCCCTGTTTGTGGATAACTATGCTGATAAGAAGAATTACCCCTTAGAGGTGAAAGTCCTGAGAAAGGAGAGGATAGAAGTAGAAGCCGGCACTTTCGACTGCCTGGTGGTGGAGCCTATACTTCAAACATCAGCCATCTTCGAGCAGAAGGGCAGTTTAACCGTTTGGCTTACGGATGACCATAAAAAGATGCCCGTTCTGATGAAAAGCAAAGTCATTGTCGGCTCCATTGCTACCGAGCTTACCGAGTACTGCTTGGGCAAAGCCGAAGAATAAAAAAGTAAAAAGGAAGAAGGAAAAAACAGAAAGCAAAAAGCGAATCGCGAATAGCGGACAACGAAATGTCACCTTATAAGCAAATCGATCTGTCAAAGATAAAATCGATTCCCTTTTCCAAAAGAAAAAGCAGGGTTCAGCTTAAGGATTTCGCCAGGCCGGTCACCGGCAAGGAAGATTTAAACGGGTTTCTTTCTAAGCTGCCTAATTTCCTGAAAGCAAAAGAATTAAGGGAATTGTTTAAAGCTATACATCAAGCCAAAGAAAAAAATAAACCTGTGATTTTTATGTTCGGGGCGCATCTGGTTAAGCTGGGACTTTCGCCGGTCATGATCGATCTTTTGAGAAATGGGTTTATAAGCTTGCTTTCCACCAATGGAGCCGGTGCTGTTCACGATTTCGAGATAGGGATATGGGGCAGGACTTCTGAGGATGTGGCTTCCGGTCTGAAAAAAGGAACCTTTGGTATGTCAGGGGAGACCTCAAGGTTCTTCAACCAGCTCTCCAAGCGTGCAGCGAGCTCCAATCAGGGATTAGGGGAGAGCATCGGCGAATATCTTATCAAGCGTAAAGCCAAGTTCAGAAAATACAGTCTTCTGGCTTCGGCTTCTCAGCTGAAGATTCCGCTTACCGTGCACGTGGGCATAGGCACGGACATCGTACACCAGTCTCCATATTTCGACCCGGCTTCGACCGGGCAAGCCTCGTTTACCGATTTCAAAATCTTAGCTCAGGAGGTCTCGAAACTCGGCAATGGAGGCGTGGTGCTTCATTTCGGCTCGGCTGTGATCCTGCCGGAGGTTTTTTTGAAAGCCCTGTCAGTTGCCCGGAATGTCAAAGGCAAAGTGGAGAATTTCACCACAGCCAATTTCGATATGATTCAGCACTACCGCCCGAATATGAATGTAGTTACCAGACCAGTCCAGGGAAAGGGCAAGGGTTATTCCTTTACCGGCCATCATGAGATTATGCTGCCGCTTTTGGCCTGGGCTTTGAAAGTAGGTAAGACGTGAGATGTTAGAGGTGAGAGGTAAAAAAAGGAGTGTAAAACTTTAGCTTTACTATTACTCGTTCGGGCAAACCTGAAAGTTTGCACTCCAGATAGATTTTAAGCATATAGATGATAAAGAACTCAAGGTTATAACGAAAATTAAAATAGGGAGAAAAGTGTAATGGCAAGATTAGTCGAATGTGTACCAAATTTCAGCGAAGGGAGAAGACCTGAGGTGATCGAGGCAATATTAGCTGAGATCAAATCGGTGCCGGGGGTAATGCTTCTGGACAAGGAGATGGATAAAGACCATAACCGCGCAGTTGTCACTTTCGTGGGCGGTCCGCAGGAAGCCAAGAACGCCGCTTTCAAGGCCATAGCCAAAGCCGCCCAGCTGATAGATATGGACCAGCACAAGGGCGAGCATCCCAGAATGGGTGCTACGGACGTGGTTCCCTTTGTTCCGATCTCCGGGGTGACTATGGATGAATGCGTGACCTTAGCCAGGGAATTGGGCAAGGAGGTAGGGGAGAAACTGGGGATACCGGTATACCTGTATGAGGCGGCAGCCAGCCGTGCAGATAGAGAGAACCTGGCAGATGTGCGCAAGGGTGAATACGAGGGTATCAAAAAGGAGATCGAGACCAATCCGGAGAGAAAGCCCGATTTTGGTCCCTCCAAGTTATCCAGAGCCGGCGCAACTGCAATCGGCGCCAGGATGCCCTTGATCGCCTTTAACGTCTATCTTGGAACCAGGGATATCAGAGTTGCCAGGAAGATTGCCAAAGCCGTAAGGTTTGCCACCGGAGGTTTCAGATACGTCAAGGCTTTAGGCTTCGAGATAAAAGAGAGAGGCATGGTTCAGGTCTCTATGAACCTGGTCAACTTCAAAGGAAGCCCCATCTTCAGAGTATTCGAGGTGATCAAAAGGGAGGCAGAAAGACATTCCGTGCCGGTCATCTCCAGCGAGATCGTGGGATTAACCCCGGCTGAGGCTCTTTTCGATGTATCTGATTTTTACCTTAAGTTAGAGAATTTCAAAAAGGAACAGGTCTTGGAAGATAAGCTGATGAGTTTTGCCGAGAAGCAGAAAGCCGGGCTTTCCGATTTCATAGACCAGGTAGCTGCAGGGACTCCGGTGCCGGGAGGGGGAAGCGTGGCTGCAGCATCCGGTGCCTTAGGAGCAGGTTTGGTCTCTATGGTGTGCAGGCTGACCATCGGGAAGAAGAAATACAAAGAGTTCGAAGAGGAGCTCAAAGGCGTTCTGGAACAATCGGACAGACTGCAGAGGGAGTTGAAGGAATTGATAGTAAAAGATAGCGAGAGCTTCCAGAAGGTGTTGGACAGCAGAAGGCTTTCCGAGTATACCCCGGAAGAAAAGAACAGGAGACTTTCCGCTGTTCAGGAGGCGTATAAGGAGGCAGCATTGGTTCCTTTTAATACTATGGAGAAATCCCTGGAGGTGATGAAACTTAGCCGGATAGTGGTGGAGAAGGGGAACGTCAACACCATAAGCGATGCCGGCGCCTCAGCCCTTATGGCTAAGAGCGGAATCGAGGGAGCGTATTTAAACGTGAAGATAAACCTTGGCTCCATTGAGGACCAGGGATTCGTGACGGAGCTGAAAGGGAAAACCGACTCGATCCTGACTGAAGCCACCAGGCTCAGGGAGGAGCTCAATAAACTTCTGATGGAGAAACTGTAAGTGGAAAAAAAATATGTGGACCTGCATATCCACACCACTGCCTCGGACGGGCTTTTGTCCCCGGAAAAGTCAGTAGAGCTGGCTAAGGATTTCAATCTCTCTGCCATAGCCATTGCAGACCACGATACCGTGGATGGATACCTTAAAGCCAAAGACAAGGCAAAGGAATCGGGCATCGAGCTGCTGCCGGCGGTGGAGCTGAGCATCAGCTATAAGGGAGTCGATTTTCACCTTCTGGGGTATCTGATAGACTGCGAGGATTCAGGCTTTAAGGATAGGATCGAGGATTTCAGAAAAGAGAGGTTCAACCGGGGGGAGAAGATAGTGGAGAAGCTTAACGAGTTGGGCGTGCCCCTGAATATAGATGCAGTCAAGTCCATAGCCCAGGGTGCCTCTGTGGGAAGACCGCATCTGGCAGATGCCCTGCTTAAGGGAGAGTATGTCAAATCATACAACGAAGCCTTTGCACGGTATTTAGGCTACCATGCACCGGCATACGTGCCCAAGAAATATTTAACCCCCAAAGAAGGGATTGAGCTGATTCACAATGTAAAAGGGCTGGCAGTCCTGGCTCATCCGGGGACCTCACACCGGGACGAGCTTCTGTATGATTTTATGGAGATAGGCATAGACGGGATCGAGGCATACCATTCGCAGTATGACCAGTTTCAAACCACGCATTACATTAACTGGGCTAAAAAATACGGGCTGATTTACACCGGCGGCTCGGATTGTCACGGCAGGGGAGAGGAAATTTTAATAGGGAAGGTAAAAGTTCCTTACCTCTGCCTGGAGATGTTAAAAGAGGCAAAAAAACAGAGATTCGGAGATTAAATTGAAATCTGGAGTGTAAACCTTTAGGTTTACCGAAGTGAACTGATAAGAAAGTAAAGCTGAAGCTTTACACTCCGGTAATTATCTCAAGGGAATAAAATAAAAGGAGTCAAAATGAAAAAGTTAATCTTTCTGGTTATTAGCCTGTTGATAGCCGTCTCGGCTTTGGGTAAGGAATACAATCAGGCTTACGAGGAGAAGCTGATCCAGGAGGTAAAAGGGATTTATACCCGGGAAGCGGTTAAGACTCCGGATAATCCCACCGGTCATCCTGTTTGCGCCACTCCTATAATTCTTCAGGCGAAATACGATCTCCCTCATTTAAGCACGGAGACGCAAAAAGTATTATATCCTTTTTTATCCCGACCAAGCTTTGCTCCTGATTCTGAGTATACCCATGATACACCAGGAGGTTATTTCAAGATCCATTTCACCAAAACCGGGACGAATGCAGTGTATCAACCTACCGTGGATAATAATGGTAACGGGGTTCCGGATTTTGTGGATAGTTGCGCCTCTATTTTAGATTATATCTGGGCAAAAGAAGTTGATACTATGGGATATAATCCACCACCCTCAGATGGCTGGTATCCAGTCTACTGGGATAATGGCGGCGATGGCAAATATGATGTTTACCTGGTGAATTTAGGCTCTTCCTACTTGGGCGCAACCTTCCCTGAGACAACCTATACTCCCGGTGGAGAGACGCATGTCTGGACAAGTTATCTGGAATTAGATAATAACTACACAGGATACCCACTCTATCATGAGCAATACCAATGGCTCAGCGTTACAGCAGCGCACGAGTTCTTTCACGCCATACAGTTTGGATATGACGCTTATGAGGCTGAAGTAGAAGGAGAGAATCTTAAACCCTACTGGATGGAGATGAGCGCAGTCTGGATGGAGGACCAGGTTTTTGACCAGATAAACGATTATATCTATTATCTGCGTTCCTTTCTCAGCAAGCCCTGGCTTTCTCTTAGAAATTTCGCTGGACTTCATCCCTACGGCGCCTGCCTCTGGCCTAT
Source organism: uncultured Ignavibacteria bacterium (assembly GCA_964511075.1). Classification (GTDB taxonomy): domain Bacteria; phylum Zixibacteria; class MSB-5A5; order MSB-5A5; family RBG-16-43-9; genus CAZEDM01. Next base: position 99,693 of record CAZEDM010000004.1, on the reverse strand, counting down.
CTTTTTGGGAGAAAGTTTTGATGACATTAATATTATAAAAGAAATCTGGACACTCTGTTCACAAACTGCAGGAGATAATGTTTTAGCTGCTACCAACACTATCCTGACGGACCTGTACAGTAGCTCACTGAGCAAAGCTTTTCAAGAATTTTCAGTCTGGAATTATTTTACAGCTGATAGAGCCAATCCTGAGGTTTTTGGTTTTTACTCAGAAGGGCAGCTTTTCTATGATGATTATGGTGCAGTTGAAGTTGCCGAGACCAGGTTACACGATGCCTTTAGCATATATCCAATTACAGACAGCTCCCTGACCTCGCAATTACCTCAAGACCTGGGGGCAAATTATATAGTTTTTCAGCCGATAGCTAATTCTTTAGGAGGACTGAGAATATTTTTCGAGGATGGTTCAGGAGCAGATTGGAATTTATCGTTATTTGGGTACAAGGGACACGAATTCCCTCCCGAAGATACTACTGTTCAGGATGGAATAGGAGTGATTGTGGATTGGGCGAGGTTCATTGAAATTCCTATGGTTATTGCCAGAGGCGATACCATTTCTTCCAATTACACTTATACATATACCGCTCAATTTATTGATTCACTGACTGCAGGATGGATACCACCTTCATCCGATAAGGTGTTTCAGAATTTCCCTAACCCATTTGTGATAAAAGATAATAGTTCTACAACTAAATTCCCTCTTATATTAAAGACCACTACAGATGTGAAACTATCAATTTTTAATACCTCTGGAGAGCTTGTGTGGCAGAAGGTATGGCAGGATAAATTGGGAGAATATACTCCGGAAGCATTCCAGGGTTATCTGGAATCTATTCCCTTTCAATGGAACGGCAAAAACAAGAATGGCGAATACGTGGCTTCGGGGATTTACATATATCAGGTAGTGACCGGGAACACCTCCGAGGTTAAGAAGATGGTGGTGGTTAACGAGAGGTAGGGTTTCTTAACAAACCTATTTTGATAAAAGAAATTTCGTAGTGCGAGGCTTCAGCCTCGCTTGGGCGACCTTGAAAAGTCAGGGTAGCGGTGCAATTGGGCAGAGATTCATAAAATGCGTCTCCATTGAATTTAAAGCGACTCTTAAGGGTCGCACTACAAAAATCAAAATTCAATAAAGATGACCTTCTCCTCAAGCAAGATCGCCAAGATGGGGGTATTCACCGCACTGCCCATAGTTTTAAAGATACCCATTCTACAGATACCCAACGTGGAGTTCTTCAGCTTCGTGGTTTTCGCCTCAGGATTTCTGCTGGGCGTAATCGAGGGTGGGATCGTGGGGGCCCTTTCCATGGGCATCTATACGCTGGTCAATCCCTACGGGCCTCCGCCTTTGCCTGTTGGAGTCGCCCAGGTTCTCTCTATGGTCTTCATCGGCATTTGCGGGGGATTATCCTTTTATCTGATTTACAAAAAGGGAATGAGCCCGGTTACTTTTGTCTGGACGGGGACAGCCGGTGTTCTACTGACGCTGTTCTACGACATCCTCACCAACCTGGGCGTGGTAATTGTCGCAGGTGAGTTTGTACCTGTTATGCTGGCAGGTGTTCCTTTTGCCTTGATTCATCTTTTATCCAATGCTATAATATTCGTGCTTTTGACTCCGGTCCTTTTCCGTCTGGCTAAATTGGAAAGAAGAGGAGAGTTTGCATAAGAAAATTATTTTCGTCCTGTTTCATCTGTTAATTATTTCTCATCTGTGCCGGGCACAGGCTCCTGATTCGCTTCAGCCCGTTATAATAGAGGATTCCGTTTTTGTGGAGGAAAACCTGACCGATAAAGTCTGCTCCCTTTTCACCACCAATTATCTTATCTCCTCCGAGGATATCGAAAATTCCATCTACAGAAGTCTGGGCGATATTTTAAAGATGAACCGGGCAATCGATGTGACTGGCTATGGTCCTTATGGGCAGCCCCAGTATGCTACCCTGTGGGGCTCGACCTCCAGGCAGTTTCTGATCTACCAGGACGGCATCTCTTTTTTCCAGCAGGCGCTTTACATACCCCAGACCGGTGATTTCAACCTTTTCACCGTTCCTTTGGAGAACATCGAAAGCATCCAGATAATAGACAACCCGGCTGCCAATATCCTGGGGCAGGGTATTGGACTGGGAGGGCTCAGGCTGAAATCCAAGGGACTCAAAACCGAGCTTCCCTTCTCCAGGATAAATTACGAGAGAGGTCCCTATGGTTACAGAAGAAGCCAGATAGATTTCGGAAGGGATATGGGCAGGAAAACGAGCTTCTATTTCACCTACGGAAGGAGAAAATCGGATGGTGATGTGGATAACAGCGATTTCAAGTCGTTATACCTGACCGCTGCTCTGGACTACAGGCTCAGGGATAACTGGAAGACTGAGCTGAAAGCCTACCATTACGAGAACAGGGCAGGGAATCCCTTGCCCTACGATTCAACCACTGCCCTGAGAATCAGGAATGACAGATGGATTCTCGATTTAAATTCCGATTATCGTTTCCAGAACAACTCATTACTGAGAATAGAAACCTTTTACAGCCATAACTCTGCAAAGAGCTATATGGGGGGGTATTTCCTTGACAGGCAGCTAAAAGAGGACGAATACTACATCAGGGGGAGTTACGAATTCAACTGGAAGGAAAAAAGCCAGATGAGGGTAGAGGGATTCTTTGACTGGGGTGATTTGGATTTTGATGATACGAAAAAATCGTTCAAGAAAGGATATCTATCTGTTCTCGAGCTCTCCAGGCTTTTCCATACATTCGATGTCTTCTCTTTTTTAAGATTGGACCTGCAGAAGGGTTTTCGCTGGAACTTATCCGTTGTGGAGGGGATATCTTATCAGCCCAATGAAAATTTAACCTTATTCGCTAATTTCTTCGGAACGGTTTCGAACCCTCCTACGCTGTTCGACCTGTATCTTGACAGAAACAGTTATTCGGTTTCTTCGGATTCGTTTTACTTTTCCTATCAGGAGTATTTCGCCCGGTCACTCGAGGCGGAGCATATCTTCTCTGCCAATGCGGGAATCAAATGGGCCAAGGATGATCTCAGCCTGAATGCTTCGTTTTTGTATTCCTGGAATCAGGATAAGATAGTATGGGTTTACTCCAGAGCAGTTGACCAGCTTCCATCCTATACCAGCATACGATACCGGTATTACCCCTTTAACCGGGAAGAAGAGTCGTTTGGAACAAATTTGATTTTGAACTACAAATTCTCACCTGATTTCGAGAACGGCTTCTCCTACGCCTACAGATGGACTCGCACCGAGGATGACTACGAAATCCCCTGTGTCCCCGCACACAGTTTTTTCAGCTATTTCCAGTATTCCAAAGAATATATCAAGAAAAGGTATGAGATAAAGCTCAGGCTGGAGCAGGAATACCTTTCCAGAAGGTATCTGGCGGATTATAATCAGGATGAGGCTCCCTTTGCGCTTCTTTTTAACTCCAAAATAACCTTGAGATTTATCGATTTCAGGTTTTATTATGTGATAGAGAACATAACCAACGAGATTTACCGGACCAGAGGCGATTACGATATGCCGGGAAGGACTCTGTGGTTCGGCTTCAGTTGGAATTTCTATGATTGAACTTTCTGATTTAAAACTGGTAGGTCGGACATTCTTGTCCGACATCGGAGAACAGACAGGAATGTCTGTTCTACCAGGGTATGGTTATGTCATTGCGATACCCGATTTATCGGGGGGAAGCAATCTGTCTTGAAGGCAGTTCGTAGGGCAAACCTTCAGGTTTGCGAGTTTTTATGCAAGGCTAAAGTCTCAAGACCTTGAGGCCTTGCCCTGCGTTTAAGAATAAAAAGAAGATCAAGGAGTGACTATGAACAGGGAAGAGGCTTTGAATCTGGTAAAGTCCAAGGTCAAGAATAAAAATCTGATTAAACATATGCTGGCAGTGGAAGCCATAATGAGAAGGCTGGCAGAGCATTTCAACGAGGATGTAGAGCTGTGGGGCTTAGCCGGGCTTCTGCACGACCTGGATTACGATTCCACGGTCAATGATTTCGCCAGGCACGGCATCCTCACCACTGAATGGCTGAAAGAATATAATCTGGACGAGAAGATATTGTATGCCATAAAGGCTCATCCCAAGCACGTTCCCCCGGTTTCCAGGCTGGACTGGGCTTTATTTGCCACAGACCCTTTATCCGGATTGATTGTAGCGGCGACTTTGATGCATCCAACCAAGAAGCTGAAAAATGTAACTACCGAGTTTGTGCTGAACCGCTTCAAGGAGAAAAGATTTGCCGCCGGTGCGAACAGGGAGGACATTAAAGCCTGCGAGAAGATAGACCTGTCTTTAGAGAAATTCGTCGAGCTGGCTTTGGAGGGAATGCAGAGAATCGATGAAGATTTGGGCTTGTAGCTGTCTGTTTCATCTAAATTTCTTTGGAGTGTAAAGCTTTAGCTTTACCCTTTTGTAAACCTAAAGGTTTACACTCCAGCTTTAATAGAAAATGCAAAAAATTGCTCTGATATTTTTTCTTCTCATTTTGTTTTTTACCCCCTGTCAGGAAAACTACGCTCAAGCTGGAAGTAATGAGGATTTAGGAATGTCCCCTCTCCTTTTTAGGGAGAGGTTTGTTCCATTAGATATAGACCCTGAATCTTCAGGCCGGCTTCTCTTACAGGAAAACAATACAGGGAATAAAGTGAAAGAAGATAAGTGGATTGGCTGGGATAAATTCGGGCATTTCTTCGTAAGCGGGTTTTTGGCTGGTGCCTCATACTCCATCTATCATAAGAATTTTGACAACGATAAGGAGTCCTCGGTTTACTTTGCCAGCATTCTTACTTTAGGCGCAGGCGTTGGCAAGGAGGTAAGCGACTCCCGAAAGCCTAAGAACATATTCAGCTATAAGGACCTCATCTTCGATATTCTGGGGATCTCAGCCGGTCTTCTTATCGCCACGAATTGACTATGGAAGCATTCAAGCCGAAAAAGATCGAAGTACTCTCCTGGGGAATCTACGATTTCGCCAACACCATCTTCTCCATGAATGTCATCACCATGTATTTTGCCCAGTGGGTTATCGTGGATAATCAAATAGAGGATATCTGGTACAGCATAGCCTATGCCTTGTCCATGCTCCTGGTGGCGCTGACCATGCCGGTTTTAGGTGCGGTCTCTGACAGCCGGGGCAAAAGGAAGCCTTATCTTCTGATTTTAACCCTTGGCTGTATCCTGGGAACTTTTCTGATCGGAGCAGTCAGCACCAGGATTCCGAATCTGGATATCAGGATATTCTCCGCTCTTTTCTTCTTCGTCCTGGCTAATTACTGTTTCGAGGGAGGGCTGGTTTTTTATAACGCTCTTTTGCCTGAGGTTTCCACCCCGCAGAATATCGGCAAAATCTCCGGTTTCGGAGTAGCTTTGGGATATGTCGGTGCCATCGTCGGCTTGTTGCTGGTGAAACCTTTTGTCACGGGTAATTTTTTCGGTCTTCAGTTTGGTTCAGGCGGGCGGGATAAAGCCTTCATACCCACGGCGATTTTTTTCCTTTTGTTCAGCCTGCCGATTTTTATATTGGTTAAGGAGAGAATCAAAAGCCCGGCTGAGAGCAAGAAGATTAAGGTAAAGGAGGCATTCGAAAAAGTCCGGGAGGGTATCGTCAATACCAAAAAATACCCGGGAGTACTGCGGTTTCTGATTGCGGACTATTTCTTTGAGGATGCCATAGCCACGGTAATCATCTTTATGGCGGTATATGCGCAGGTGGTGATGAACATGGGAGACGAGGTTAAAATGATTTTCTTCTGGATTGCCACAAGCTTTGCGGTCTTAGGCTCGTTTTTATCCGGCTTGATAAGCGACCGCATAGGTCCCAAAAAGACTTTGTTCTTCGTGGTGCTGGGCTGGATTTTGTCCCTTTGCGTTATTATGCTAACCACCCACCCTGTTTATTTCTGGATTATGGGACCGATCGTGGGAATCTGTTTAGGCTCTACCTGGACAACCTCCAGGCCGCTTCTGACAACCTTAGCACCCAGGGAAACCCTGGGGCAGTTCTTCGGGCTATATGCTCTATCCGGCAGAGCTGCTGCCATCATAGGACCGCTTCTCTGGGGCGGGACGGTTCTTTATTTAAAAAAAGACAACCCGCTGGTAAATGGCATAATTGGTTTCCTTGAGAAAATGGGAGTTAATCTCTCCGGGCAGGTACTGAATACCGTTCAATACCGCTTCGGGATTCTGGTCCTGGTATTTATGATGATACTCGGTCTACTGATATTCATAAAAGTCCCGGATAAGAAATGCTATGAAGAATGACACATCAAAGAATAAAAGATGGTAGAACAGACATTCTTGTCTGTTCACAGGTATTGTCAGACAGGAATGTCTGACCTGCTGATTTTCATTACAGGGAGACTAACCAGGAGTAACCTTGGATAACTGGCAGGAGATAGTCGGGGCAATTCATATCCATTCCACCGACTCGGACGGGACGAAATCCGTTCCGGAGATTGCCAAAATCGGTGACAGGATGGGTCTGGATTTTCTGATGTTCTCCGATCATATGACTTTGAAATCCTACCAGGATGGTCTGGAGGGTTTTTATGGAAAAACTCTGATCATAATCGGGTACGAGATTCACGACAGGAATAACCAGAACCATTACCTGGCATTTAACCTGAAAGAGACCCTGCCCTTCGGGCTTCCTGCCCCGGAATATGTAAGACAGGTCAAGGAAAAAGGTGGAATCGGGATAATTGCTCATCCGGACGAGATTCGTAAAGATTTACCCAAATACCCGGCTTATCCCTGGACTGCCTGGGAGGCAAACGATTTCGACGGGATCGAGATCTGGAACCAGATGTCCGAGTGGATGGAGAAACTGACCAGGTTCAACCAGATCAAGATGCTTTTCTCCCCGCGCAAATCGCTGGACAGCCCCACCCAGAGGATTCTCCTGAAATGGGATCACCTGAGCCAGAAAAGAAAAGTCTGCGGTATAGGAGGAGTAGATGCGCATGCCCATCCTCATAAATTGGGTCCTTTTAAATTGATCATCTTCCCCTACGCGGTGCAGTTCAAATCCATACTGACTCATTTGGTTTTGGACGAGCCTTTATCATCCGATTTCGAGAAGGGTAAAAAACAGATACTCTCTGCGCTTATGAACTGTAATGCTTTCGCTTCCAATTACAAAAGGGGAGAGGCAAGAGGGTTTCTTTTTTATGCCCAGGGCAAGAAAGGTTTTGTCAAAGTAGGGGAGGAGATGAATCTGGATGAGGTCGAAAGCCTGATTGCCAGAACCCCGTCGAAAGCTGAAATAAGATTGGTGCATAATGGGAATTTGATAACTAAAACCAAAGCAATGGAATTAGTTTACCGTCCCAAGGAAAAGGGGATTTACAGAATCGAAGCCTATAAAGGGGATAAGGGGTGGATTTTTTCGAACCATATAAGGATTATTTAAATTAAATTCTAATAGTGCTTGCCAGGTCCCCTGACCTGGTTCGCCTTCGGCGAATCGGGTCAGGGAACCCGTCGGGCACTTGTGTTTTGTTGTTTTTTTGTCCATTGTTATTGGTTATTTTCCAGAAGCCGAATTTCCGTTCGATTTACTAAGCCTTTTTTTGTTTCTATTTCTTGATTTAATATATATTTTGTATTAAAACTGCATCGAAAGTTAAAATTTCCTTTTTTCCTATATAAGTATACTTAATATATATATCTTTATTTATTATTCTCTTTACTTGTCCATATTTTATGGACAAGTCGGTGTCCATAAGTTATGGACATTGAATGTCCACATTTTATGGAGCTTTCTCTAAAACGATTTTATCCGGGAAACGGATCTGCAGAGGGGGATAAAAATCTTCCTTTATGCCCTTTTCGGACTTTTCTGGTCTTACGTTTTTTCTCCGGGAAGGCATCCGGGTTAATCTGTGGCATGTTTATTACCCGATAGAAATTCCTGTGACAGTATCTTTTTGACCCTCTGGATTTCTCGATTAAACCACAAGCAACCAATTCCTTTAGTGCTCTGTAGACAAGATTCTTATTTATACTGGTTAGACTGGTTATGGTTTTAACTAAGGGGAAGGACAGGCCGGTATGATAATTGGCATGTGTCAGCAGCACCAGGTAGACCCGTATGGCAGGGTTGGATAGCTTTGTCAGAAGCCCGCTCCTGACTATTGCCTGCGGGAACTTTGAAAAATCTTTAGTCTTATGCTCCAATTTCGAAAGGCACCTGAAGCAGATTATGATTGAGAAAACAATTTCCCAATAACAGCGTATTTTCTTTTTCACCTCTGAAGGAGTTATAAATTCTGGTTTCCGCCGTAGGGGCGAGGTCTCCTCGCCCTGGTGGTGGAAGGGACGGGGAAACTCTTCTTTTGCGTAATATTAGCCTGACAAGCTCGAAATCGTAGTGCGAGGCTTTAGCCTCGCTTAGGCGACCCTAAAGGGTCGCACTACGAACTTAGTTTGCGTATTGACAAATTCAGGATTTATATTATATTAAATTAACAAACAGAACTGCGGATAAATTGGCAAAAAGGTAGTTTTTTATGGCGAACCTTCAAGAATAGGACAGAATAGTGTTCTGCTCCAGCCTGAGATAAGCTATTGAAAAACAATTAGTTTCAGTGGAGGTTGAATGAAAGACTTTAAATGGGGAATTACTGGCCTGGGGCTTGGAATTATCTTGACTATTTTTCTTACGGGGACAAAACCCTGTTATGCAGTGGATAAAGGGACAACAGAGCTGATCGAGGAGGCTTATCAAAAAGGGGAGATTGATTACCAGACCAGCCTTGTCTACAAGGTCCAGTCCATACGCCAGCCTGAGATGATACCCTCGAAATACAGAGCCAGAGTAGAGAAGATTCAGAAGGATGCTACTCCCATCTTTTTGGAGGTGCTGAGGAGTTGGGAGAAGCTTTCACCTGAAACCAGAGCTGTTTTAAAAGTTCTTTTAGCCCGGCCGGAGAGGGAGTTTTCCTACGACAGCCCGGAAGGACATTTCAAGATTCATTACGATACTTCCGGAACCGATATGGTGCCCTTAACGGACGACAATACCAACGGGATTCCTGATTACGTCGAAAATCTGGCTCTTTATGCGGACAGCTCTTACCGGACTATGATTACCTATTTAGGTTACAGAATACCTCCTTCAGATGGCTCGGAAGGGGGGGACAGTAAATATGACATCTACACTGAGGATATGCCCAATTATGGGTATACTATGCCAGAGCTTCCCGGGCCACAGCCCTGGAACGATTATACCAGCTATATCTCGGTTAACAGCGATTTTCTCGGGCTCCCGCCCAATGATGACCCGGAAGGAAATCAGAAAGGGGCGATGAAGGTTACTGTGGCTCACGAGTATTTCCATGCGGTTCAGTTCGCCTATGATGTGAATGAGGCTGTATGGCTTATGGAGATCTCCTCCGTCTGGATGGAGGATGTGGTTTTTGATCCGGTGAACGATTGCTACAATTACCTGTCCTATTTCTTCAATTACCCTCATTACTCTCTAAAGTATGAAGCTGCGCACATGTATGCCAGTTTCATCTGGAACGTTTACCTCTCAGCCAATTTCGGCAACGACCTTATCAACGATATCTGGGAAGGCTGTATCTACGGCGATGCCATAGACGAGATAGATGATGCACTACAATCAGAGGGAAGCAGCCGGAACGAGGAGTTCAAAAAGTTCACCGTGTGGAATTACATCACCGGCAGCCGGGATGACGGACTGCACTACGAGGAGGGAAGCCATTATCCGCTGATAAAGCTGATGAGAACGCATTCTACCTATCCGGTAACCAACAACACCTCCAGCAAGCCTCCGGATAATTTATCAGCCAACTATATCCAGTTCAGCCCTCCCTCAGACACCTTGATCAATCTTAACTTCAGTTTCGATGGACAGAACGGCTATCTCTGGGGGCTCAAGGCCCTGGGAGTTGACACAAGCGGTGGGTATGACTATACCGAATTCGATTTCACTCCGGATGACACCGGATACGTGCAGGGCTCGATTCACCACTTTGACAATTATGATTACGTGATCCTGATTCCCAGCGTGCTTTCTATCACAGGCGGCGATCTGAACTATAAATACTCTGCCTGGATAAGCTCCGCCGATTCCCTGCATCAGGTTCAGGTAAGCTCGAGTCCGGATAAGGAGGTTATAAATGTCATGGCGGATACCTCTTATTTCTTTATTGCCAATATCGGCATTGATGCGGACACCTATTCCGTGGTGGTCTCGGATACTCTGGGCTGGCTGCAGAATCCCGGCTCGTTTTACGATACTTTAGCCCCGGGGGAGATAGATACCTTGGAGATGTTCTCGGAGATACCATACGATGCGGTGATAGGCTCGACCGATATTCTGAAACTTTTCTCCACTTCTCTTTCCAATCCGATGGTGAAAGATTCTGCCTTGATTTCCCTCATATTGAAATATCTCAGAGGGGATGTTAATGGCGACAGCTCGATCTCAGTCTCGGATGTGGTCTATTTGATTTCTTATCTGTTTAAGGGGGGATCTGCTCCCCAGTATTATGATAGCGGAGACGTTAACTGCGATGGCCAGGTCTCCATATCGGACGTGGTTTATCTTATAAATTATCTTTTCAAATCCGGACCAAGACCCTGTTTTTCCGGTTGACATATCGTAAGATTTTGCTTTTTCTGTCATTGCGAGAAGGTCATTTGGCCGACGAAGCAGTCTATATTACAGAATAAACGAATTGCTTTACCCATGTGGGTTCGCAATGACATACAGTCTACACAAAGACGCATGCAATGCGTCTCTACGAATTTAATCCTCTTTTACGTAACATTAGAGGATAAATTCTGGTTGAAGGATAGCGTGCAGTACCCGTCGGGTCAGGGGACCCGACGGGTACCTGGGAATTCTGGTCGATGGCTGATGTGCTTGCCAGGTCCCCTGACCTGGCAAGCATAAAATCGTAGTGCGACCCTTTAGGGTCGCCTTTGCGAGGCTAAAGCCTCGCACTACGAACTTAGTTTGAATATTGACAAATTCAGGATTTATATTAAATTGAATCGATGAGTAAAACTGCCGATAAATTAAAAAAGAAGGTTTTTTTTGTAGGGCAAACCTTCAGGTTCGCATGTTTTTTTTGGGGAGAAGGTGCAAGGCTGAACCCAGCACTATGTATACAATAAGTAGCAGATATCAGGACGAAATAGGGTTCTGTTCATACAAAAGGTAATTTCTTGAAAAACAATCACTTTTAGCGGAGGCTTAATGAAAAACTTTAAATGGGGAATTACTGGCTTGGGGCTTGGGATTATGTTGGCTATTTTTCTTACGGGGACAAAACCCTGTTATGCAGTGGATAAAGGGACAATAGAGCTGATCGAGGAGGCTTATCAAAACGGGGAGATTGATTACCAGACCAGCCTTATCTATAAAGTCCGGACGATACGTCATCCTGAGATGATACCCTCGAAATACAGAGTCAAAGTAGAGGAGATTCAGAAGGATGCTACTCCCATTTTGTTGGAAGTACTGAGAAGCTGGACCGAGCTTTCACCTGAAACCAGAAACGTTTTAAAAACTCTTTTAGCCCGGCCCTCAAGGGCGTTTTCCTACGACAGCCCGGAAGGACATTTCAAGATTCATTACGATACCTCAGGCACCGACAAGGTTCCCACAACGGATGCCAATACCAACGGGATTCCTGATTACGTCGAAAATCTGGCTCTTTATGCGGACAGCTCTTACCGGACTATGATTACCTATTTAGGTTACAGAATACCTCCTTCAGATGGCTCGGAAGGGGGGGACAGTAAATATGACATCTACACTGAGGATATGCCCAATTATGGGTATACTATGCCAGAGCTTCCCGGGCCACAGCCCTGGAACGATTATACCAGCTATATCTCGGTTAACAGCGATTTTCTCGGGCTCCCGCCCAATGATGACCCGGAAGGAAATCAGAAAGGGGCGATGAAGGTTACTGTGGCTCACGAGTATTTCCACGCGGTTCAGTTCGCCTATGACGTATTCGAGGAGGCATGGTTTATGGAGGTCTCCTCCACCTGGATGGAGGATGTGGCTTTTGACCCGGTGAACGACAACTACAACTACTTATCCTACTTCTTCAATTATCCTGAGATCTCCTTACAGGCCGAGACCATGCACATGTATTCCAGCTTCATCTGGAATGTTTACCTCTCAGCCAATTTCGGCAACGATCTTATCAATGATATCTGGGAGGGCTGTATCTACGGCAACGTCATAGACGAGATAGATGATGCACTACAATCAGAAGGAAGCAGCCGGAACGAGGAGTTCAAAAAGTTCACCGTGTGGAATTACATCACCGGCAGCCGGGATGACGGACTGCACTACGAGGAGGGAAGCCATTATCCGCTGATAAAGCTGATGAGAACGCATTCTACCTATCCGGTAACCAACAACACCTCCAGCAAGCCTCCGGATAATTTATCAGCCAACTATATCCAGTTCAACCCCACAGGTTCGCTGGTCAACCTTAACTTCAGTTTCAATGGACAGGACGGCTATCTCTGGGGGCTCAAGGCTCTGGGAGTGACCACCAGCGGAGGGTACGATTACACCGAATTCGACTTTACTCCGGACGATACCGGATACGTGCAGGGCTCGATCCCCAACTTCGATAGCTATAATTACGTGATCCTGATTCCCAGCGTGCTTTCCACCTCAGGCGACAATCTAACCTACCAGTATTCTGCCTGGATCACCCCGGCAGATTCCCTGCATCAGGTTCAGGTGAACTCAGGCCCGGATAAAGAGGTTATAAATGCTATGGCGGATACCTCTGATTTCTTTATTGCCAATATAGGGATCGATGCGGACACCTATTCCGTGGTGATCTCGGATGACCAGGGATGGCTGCAGAATCCCGGCTCGTTTTACGACACTTTAGACCCCGGGGAGATAGATACCATAGAGGTGTTCTCGGAGATACCGTACGATGCGGTTATGAACTCGACCGATGTTTTGAAACTGGTCTCCACCTCCCTTTCCAACCCCATGGTTAAAGATTCCGCCTTGTTTTCCCTCACGGTAAAATATCTCAGAGGGAATGTGAATGGCGACACCTCGATCTCAGTCTCGGATGTGGTCTATTTGATCTCCTACCTTTTCAGGGGAGGACCTGCTCCCCAGTATTATGATTGCGGAGACGTTAACTGCGATGGCCAGGTCTCTGTATCGGATGTGGTCTATCTGATAAGTTATCTTTTCAAATCCGGACCAGCACCCTGTTTTCCCGGGTGAATATCGTAAGACCTTGCTTTTCTGTCATTGCGATTCACGCCGCAGGCGGGACGAAGCAATCCGTCTACTGTGGGCAGATTGCTTCGTCGCCCCGCCGTTGGCGTCCGCCAAAGGCGGACTCGCAATGACAAGGTAAGTATTCTTATTTAAACCCCTTCACATGTTTGTAAGGCCTCCAGGCAGGGGAGAGGATGTTGGTGGTTTTGACCTTATACAGAAGCCTGCCCCAGGTAAGGGTGAATTCCCCGTAGCGGTCATTTACCTTATCCATAGCCGCAAGCAGGATCTGTTTTCTCCATTCGTCCCTGAACAAGGAGAGCTGGTCGGTTCCCTTTACCAGATTGGAAATACTTACCCCGATTAACCTGACTCCCAGGGTCTCTATATTTATCCCCTCCAGGAGGGAAAGGGCGGTCTGGTAGATCTCCCTTCCGTCATGTATGAACTTCCTTATGGTTTTCTGCCGGGAGAAATCGGAGAAGTCCGGGAAGCGGATAAAAAGGGAGATGGTTTTCCCCTGGTGATGTTTTCTTCTCAATCTCCGGGCTACCTGCTCGGAAAGGCTCAGGAGGTGCTTTTTGGCTACCTCCCGCTTATAAGTGTCCTGGGGCAGAGTTATGGAATGTCCCACCGATTTTACCTCTTCCTCCTCCTCGGCTAAGAGGACCGGGCCCTCATCCAAGCCCAGAGCCATGCGGTGCAGATTTATGCCAACCTTGCCGAGCCTTTGCTGCAGAAGCTCCAGCGGGTAGCAGGACAACTGCCCGCAGGTGCGAATCCCTAACCTGTTAAGAAAAAGGGTCAGTTTGGGACCTATGCCGCATATCTCCGAAACGGGCAGATCCTTTAGAAACCCGGGGACTTCCCCGTCTTTCAGCCAGAACAAGCCATCCGGTTTTTTAAGGTCCGAGGCTAACTTGGCTAAAAGCTTGGTGGAGGCTATTCCTACCGAGCAGGTGAGTCCCATTTCCTCTTTTATCCTCTTTTTCAGCTTCTGTGCCAGCTTGAACGGGTCTCCGAACAACCTTTTGGTTCCGGTTATGTCTAAAAAAGATTCGTCAATGGAGAAGACCTCAATTATCGGCGTGAAATCCTGGTAGATACTGTGAAGCTTCAAGGAGGTCTCCACATATTTGTCCGGGTCGCAGGGGATCAGAATCCCCTGGGGGCAGAGCTTTTTTGCCTCCCACAGGTTCATCCCGGTCTTTACCCCCCAGGTTCTGGCTTCGTAAGAGGCAGTGGTAACCACGCTCCTGCCCTTAGGGTCGCCGCAGACCATAACCGGCTTGCCTCTTAGATGGGGATTAGCCTTTTGCTCCACCGAGGCGAAATAGGCGTCCATATCGATGTGTAAGATGGTTTTTTTCTTCGGTTGCATAGTTGACTCTCTTGAGGGGAAAGGTAAGGGGCGGGTAACCCCTCTCCCTATCCCTCTCCCACAAGGGGAGAGGGAACTGCATTTACTCGACCGTATTAATATACGGCACAGATGTGCAGTTGTCAAGAGAAAAATTGAAAATAATAGGAAAGAATGCAGGTGACCAGAATTATCCAACCCCTCTGTAAAAAAGGATTGACAAGACGAAAAAAAGGACTTAATCTAATAACAGGAACGAACTTATAATTCAACTTCTCAGGACAGAGGAGGAGCTATGAAAAAGTTAGGTTTATTTCTGGCTTTGATATTTATTTTTTTCGTTTCAGCCTCCGCCAAAATCCACCAGGTTCCCTCGCCCTATATAGCAACTATCCAGGGAGGGATAGATTTGGCTGAGAATGGCGATACAGTTTTAGTCCCTGAGGGGACTTATTATGAGAACATAAATTTCAGGGGGAAGAATATTCTGGTTGCCAGTAATTTCATTTTCGATGGGGATACCAGTACCATTCATAACACCGTTATCGACGGGAGCGGCACTGCTTCAGTGGTAACTTTCAATTCGAACGAGGATTCAACTGCTTCAATTCAGGGGTTTACTATAAGACATGGTCTCAACTCTGCGGGCGGTGGTATTGTTTGCAATAATTCATCTCCAAGAATAGCCAACAATATCATCATAAGTAATATCGCTTCATCCCCTTTTTGGCCTGGGGCATCTATAGGAGCTGGGATTTGCTGCTATAATAGTTCAGCAATAATTGAATACAATAATATACTCGGCAACCGTGCAATTTCCTGGGATGCAGAAATTGTAGCTTACGGAGGTGGACTATTTTGCGGAGGGAAAGGGTTTCCAGTCATCAGATGCAATTTAATAGCTTTTAATCGGACTGAGGCTAAATTTACTCGCGAGGTAGTCGGAGGAGGTATCTGCAATATGAACTCTTCAGTAGCTTCTATTTATAATAATACTATTGTTTACAATAATGCTATTATTTATAATGAACCCTGGGAAGTTTGGGGAGGCGGAGGGGGTATCTACAATCGGACTTTCTTGTCTGGAACCAAAATTTTTAACAATATTGTGGCTTTTAATTCTCAAGGAATAAGCGTTTGGTATTCAGCAAATACTCTATTCAGACCAATCCTTGCTTATAATGATTTCTGGGATAATATGGATGTAAACTTCATCGGTTTATCTCCTGAGGTTGGTGACACTACCTGGGGACTTAATTTGAATGGCACGCCTTGTGACAGCTTCTATAATATAATAAGGGATCCGCTATTTGTTGATCGGTCAAAGCATGACTTTCATCTTTCAGTTACCTCTCCCTGCATCGATGCAGGCGACCCAAACTCCCCTTGGGACCCGGATAACACCATCGCGGATATGGGTGCCTTCTTTTATGACCAGTCCCAGACATTTGTCGGAGATGAGGAGACAAATCTGCCATTAAAATTTGAATTGCTGGAGAACTACCCTAATCCCTTTAACCCCACAACCACCATACCCTTCCGGGTTGATGGTTCTCGGTTCATGGTTCATAGTCCCGTCCGCACCACCCTGGTTATCTATAATATCCTGGGACAAAGGGTGAGGACCTTAGTGGACGAGGAGCGGTTGCCCGGAGAATATAAGGTTATCTGGGAGGGTAAGGATGATTCAGGGAAAGAAGTATCAAGCGGAATATATTTTTACCAGCTGAAGACCAAAGATTATACCGAGACCAGGAAGATGGTTTTGCTGCGATAGAACCTTTACCGCCTCTGGAGGGATTTTCACCCTGTCCCTCTCCTTAGAAAAAGAGAGGGGAGATGTTGTGCGACCCTTGCGGGTGGCTGAAGCCAGGCTGACCCTCAGGCGGATACTCCATAATTCCTTCGTTTGACATCTTCGATCTTTCGCCTTTCGTTGTCCCTCAGGGGATTAAAGCTCTTTTTCAAACTGTCGATAAATTTAATGGAGTTCTTTAAGGAGAATTAGACTGCCCACTTGGGGGTGTGTGTAGTTTATATATATTACAAAAGAGGTTAGTCATTTTTAACGTAAATCAAAAAAGGGACTTTTTGAATTCCTATCCGAAGGTAAGGGGAAATGGAGAGGGATTGCTTTAGCAAATCTTTTTTTACATTTCCTTTTTTTATTTTTTAAAAGGAGGGGGAAATGAACAATCTAATTTTAGGATACCTTCAGCTTCTGCTCCTGGGGAGCCTTGTGATTCTGGTTCTCAGATTCGAGAGGAGGTATTTCAAATTCTATCCCGGAGTTAAAATCTGCCTGGCTTTGGGGTTTTTCCTTTTATTTTCCGGGACGTTTTCAGTTTACTTCTTGCCCCTGATTGACCTTCCTCTCAGGCTTGGTTCCAGTCTCAAAGCAGGGATAGAGATTGCCTTGTATCTTTCGGGCAGCATGCTTATCCTGTATGGTTTAAGAAACTGGTTTTCGCATCTGGCAAAAGCCAAGAGGATCTCCGTGCGCCGCCTCAAGGAGCTGACCTGTCTGAAACAGCTTCACTCGCTTTCCCAGAACGAGCAGGACCTGGACAGGGATCTGAAAGAGGGTTTTTCCAGGGTGATGCGCTTCATGGGGTACGAGAAAGGCGTTCTCTACCGCTCGACTTTCGATTCGTCCGAGATGCTGCTTCTTTCACATTTCAACCTGACCCCGGAAGAGCTTCAGCGTTTCTACGCCCTGAATCTGGGGGAAGGTTACTATAGCGAAGCCCTCAAGACCAGGGAGATAGTAGCGATAAACCAGTACCGGGGGACCACAGAATTCGAAAAACTTTTTCCGAATGAAACTAAAATTTCCTCTTTCGCCTGCGTTCCGCTCAGGCATGCCCATAAGGTTTTCGGGATCATATGCATCTATGATTCGGAGCCGGAAAGATTTGCCTTCGAGGAGGTTCAGTTCCTCAGCAGCCTGAGAGATTCCTTCGGCCTGATGGTGGAGCAGTCGCTGCTCAGGCAGAAGTTCAGAGCCCGGAAGAGAAGCTTGCAGACTGCAGACCAGCTGACCAGAATGTTTCTGGAAACCAAAGACCTGGAAGAGGATTTTCCCTCACTGGCTCAGGATCTCAGAAAAGTACACGATTTCGACTATATCTCCCTGTCCCTGGTCGAGGGCGCGGGCAAGAACGTGAGGAAGCTTTCCCTGGGCCTGGGAGAGAATCTTCTCCTGGACAAAAACGTCAATCTGCCGGTATACGGAACCTCCCTCGGCTGGGTGATCGACTCCGGAGAGCCTATGATAGAGAACGACGTTCCAGCCAAGGGGTACTATGAGGATAATCTCTCCAAACTTCTGGGGATTCGCTGTATGATGATTCTGCCCCTGAAGATAAAGGAGAAGGTAATAGGCACATTGAGCCTGGGCAGCAAAAAGACCCATACCTTCAAGGAAAACTCCATCAGAAAACTGAGCCTGTTCTCCTCCCTTTTCTCCTTTTACCTGCAGAAGAAGAAATTAAAAGAATCCCTGAAACAGGAGAGCGAATATTTCCAGACTTTCTATACGCGTCTGTCGGAGTTTCTTAGGAGCAGGGACCTCAAGGGATATCTGAACAGCCTGGCCGAGGAATTGACTCAGGTGTTGCCGGTCAGCTTCTGCCGCATCTCTTTTTTGGACTCCGAGAAGAAGAATCTGCAGCTTGTCTCAGGTTATAAAAGGCGTGGGGAGATATGCTTTCCGTACGGCGGCTCACAGTCACTGGAGACTCTACCCTGGCACCGCCTGACCCTGGAGAGCAAAAAACCGATGCTGATCAACCAGGATGATCCGGAAAGCACCATCTCCAAGGAGGAATCGTCGCTTTTTCTGGCACCCAACGTCAAATCGGCTCTTCTTTTGCCCCTGGTTCGGAACGGGGACAGTTTAGGCATAGTCGCTCTGGGGGAGATGAGAAGCTGGGAGCGCAGACCCTTCAAAAGGAAAGAGATTGATTTTCTGGAGAAGATAGGGCAGCAGATAAGTTTCGCCCACCAGGAGACTTTCTCCAGAGGATTGTCCGGGAGATATCCCAGCTCGAATTTGGACCAGAGGGTATCTCATCTGGGGCTGGAGGTTAACAATTCCCTGACCTCGATCATAGGTTCCCTGGAGCTTTTGAATCTGAAGAAGAATTTAACAGAGGATAAATCGGAACGTTATCTCAAGATCATCGAAAAAGGAGCATTACGGATAAAAGAGAATATGGAGAATTTTTTCAGCCAGACAGAAACAGAATCGGTCAAGAAGTGATTTTAAAAAGTCAAGTTCAACTTAGCAAGATATACTGTTAAAAAATTTACTCTTCCAGAACCCGGGAGGGATTTATCGTACCCTGCTACTGCCACTCATCTTGTCTCTTTTATCCGAAAAAATAATCAAGAAATGAACGGTTGTTTCCGAAAAAATAAAGACATGCTGACCGGTAAAATTTGCTGAACAATTTTCGTGTAGATAAAAAAATCGGAGGGAGTGGTGGTCGAGAACTCGGAAGTTAGAGGTGAGGAAAAAAGATGCGAGGAGAAGGAAAAAGATAAAAAGCTTAAGATCCTGGTGGTGGATGATGACGAGAACATAAGAGAGGTTCTGTCTGACCTTCTGCTCCTGGAGGGGTACGAGGTTATATTGGCCGAGGAGGGGGAGCAGGCACTTCTTCTCTTCGAGCAGAATCTGCCGGATATAATCATAACCGACCTGGGGATGCCCGGCATATCGGGCTGGGAAGTAGCCAAAAGGATTAAAAGCAAAGACCCCTCCAGAAAGATCGTCGTCATCTCCGGCTGGGGAGCCTCCCTGGAAGAGGACCAGCTGCAGGAGAGCTATATAGACCAGGTCTTGTCCAAGCCCTTTCATCTGGAGCAGGTCAAGAAGGTGATAGCCGAGGTGATGATGCCGAGTTAGATAAGATTATTGATCTCGACAAAACAGCTTAATCTTTAACGAACTCCTGCTGCCCGGCCATTGTGTCGGGCAAATGTTTTTCTTTAAAAATTCCTTGACACTTCTTTAAATTTTTGTATAATAAATAAACCCTTCGGGGTGAGGTGTAATTCCTCGATCGGTGGTGAAAGCCCACGCGTTCTACTTTAAAAAGCGGAACTGAACTGGTGAGACTCCAGTGCCGACGGTTAAAGTCCGGAAGAAAGAAGGGAAAAAAATCAGACTACGAGCTTTAGTCTAAAGGCTATAGTCTGAAAAACAACCCTGCCCCGAAGAGATTCGGGTTTTTTATTTGCGGTCTTATGGAAGATAAGAAGATAATGCAGATGGTTTTGAAGCTCGCCCGGAAGGGAGAGGGGAAGGTCTCCCCCAATCCTATGGTGGGAGCAGTCATCGTAAAGAATAACAGGGTAGTCGGCTCAGGTTATTATCATAGATTTGGCGGACAGCATGCCGAGATCAACGCTCTGCAAAAAGCGAGTGAAAAAGCCAAAGGCGGAACCCTATATGTGAATTTAGAGCCGCATTCTTTTTTCGGTAAAACGCCTCCCTGTACCGAAGCTATAATAAAAGCCGGGATTAAAAAGGTTTATTGCTCGATTATAGACCCGAATCCCAGGGTAAACGGGAATGGGGTCAAGAAATTAAGAACTTCCGGTATTCAGGTTGAAGTAGGGCTATCGAAAGAAGAGGCGAGAAGATTAAACGAAATCTATTTAAAATATATCACCACTGGTCTTCCCTTTGTGATTCTAAAGATCGCCCAGACCCTGGATGGCAAGATCGCCGCCTCCAACGGTGACTCGAAATGGATTACCTCGGATGATTCAAGAAAGCTCGTGCATAGACTCAGAAGCAGAATAGATGCCGTGTTGGTGGGGGCAGGAACAATCGTGAAGGACAATCCGGAATTGACCCTTCACAAAATCAAAGGCAAGAATCCCAGAGCTATAGTCCTGGCTTCCTCCGGCAAAATTCCTCCAGGTTCCAGGGTATTAAAGAATAACAGGGGGAGTAAGACCGTGATAGTGATCTCAAAAGCCGGTGTCAATCTGAATTATTCCAATGCGGAGCTCTGGAAGATTAAAGAAGGTGCAGACGGAGGGATCGATATCAGGCAGTTCCTGAAAAAAGCAGGCAAGGAGGGTATCTCGTCGCTCTTGATAGAAGGAGGCAGGGAGGTCTTCACCTCCTTCCTGAAACATAAATTGGCCGACAAAATCTATTATTTCCTCTCACCAAAAATTATGGGAAAGGGTCTGGAGACTTTCGGAGATTTGGGGATAAAAAGGATTAAGGATTCCCTGAAATTAAAAGATATCGAGCTTGAAAGATTCTCCAATGATTTTCTTTTGACAGGGTATCCGGACTGGAGCAGATAGGTATGTTCACCGGCATTATCGAGGAGACAGGAGAAATCGAAAATATCTCCTCAGGAATAAAAAGCAAAAAATTCGAGATAAAGGCAAAAAAGGTCCTGGATGAGCTAAAGGCAGGAGACAGTATAAACCTCAACGGTGCCTGCCAGACAGTTATCGATGTAAAAACTGATAGTTTTGTAGTTCAGGCAGTTGAGGAGACTTTAAAGAGGACCAATCTGGGTCTTTTGAAAAAAGGGGACAGGGTGAATTTAGAAAAACCCTTGAAACTTTCTGACAGAATGGGTGGCCATCTCTTATCCGGTCATATAGATTGCACCACTCAGATTAAATCCATAACCCCGAGTGGGGACAGCCTGATGTTCGAATTTGTTTTACCCTCAGAATATGCTGACCTGATAATAGAGAAAGGCTCGATTGCAGTTGAGGGTATAAGCCTGACTGTAGCGGAGTTAAACAAAGACTCCTTCAGCGTTTCCGTTATTCCTTTTACCTTACAGACGACCAGCTTGAAGGAGAGGAAGACAAAAGATATAGTCAACCTGGAATTCGACCTCCTGGGGAAATACGTCAAAAGGATTTTAGGGAAAAAAGAAAATAAGGAAAGCAAGATCACCGAGGAGTGGCTGAAGGAAATAATGTAAGATGTAAGAAGTGAGACGTTAGACGTGAGAAGAAAAAACCAAATTCCGCCTTTGGCGGGACAAAAGTTCAAAAGTATAAATAGTATTTTGCTAATAGCTAACAGCTAATAGCAGAACAGAAAGAGGTGTGCTATGTCGGGTTTGAATACTATAGAGGAGGCAATCGGTGAAATCAAAAAAGGGAAGATAGTCATCGTGGTGGATGACGAGAACCGGGAGAACGAGGGGGATATGATAATGGCGGCAGAGAAGGTGACTCCTGAGGCGGTAAACTTCCTCTCCAAATATGCCCGGGGGCTGATCTGCGTCCCTCTTACCACCAAAAGGCTGGAGGAGCTTAACCTTCATCCGATGGTAGGGATAAATACTGCCAAGATGGGAACCCGTTTTACCATCTCAGTGGATGCTATCCATAACACCACCACCGGCATCTCAGCACATGACCGTGCCCAGACCATAAGGACTTTGATAGACTGCAGGACCAGGCCCGAGGATTTAGCCAAGCCAGGACATATCTTCCCCATCCAGGCATTAAACGGTGGAGTTTTAAGCCGGGCAGGACATACCGAGGCTACTGTCGATTTAGCCAGGATAGCCGGCTTGTCTCCAGCCGGGGTTTTGTGCGAGATAATGGACGAGGATGGTCATATGGCGCGACTGCCCAGGTTAAAGGAGATGGCTAAGGAGTTTGATCTTAAGATTATCTCGGTCAAAGACCTCATCGAATACCGCAGAAGAACGGAGAGGTTGGTGGAGAAGGTGGTGACAGTCAATTTCCCCACCGAGTTCGGCGATTTCAAGCTGCATCTTTACAGAAGCTCCATCGACGAGCATCATCACCTGGCTTTGGAGAAAGGGGAGGTTAGGGGAAAGAGCAACGTTCTGGTCCGGGTTCATTCCCAGTGTCTTACCGGAGATGTGTTCCATTCGAGAAGATGCGACTGTGGCGACCAGCTTTCCACTGCTCTCTCTATGATAGAGAAAGAGGGCTCAGGCGTGTTTCTTTACATGCGTCAGGAGGGGAGGGGAATTGGTCTGAGGAATAAGATATTAGCCTATGAATTGCAGGATTTAGGCCGGGATACGGTGGAGGCAAACCAGGAATTAGGATTTGCTGCGGATTTAAGGGACTACGGCATAGGAGCTCAGATCCTGGTGGATCTGGGGCTGAGCAGCATAAAATTGATTACCAATAATCCCAAGAAGATCGTAGGGATAGAGGGATACGGTTTGAAGGTGGTGGAAAGAGTGCCTATGGAGATAAAACCCACTCCGGAAAATCTCAGATATCTGGAGACCAAAAGGGACAAGCTGGGACATCTGTTGCATCTAAAAACCAGAACCGAATAAAAACAACATAAAGGATTAACAGGAGGTTTTATGCCCAAAACGTTCAAGGGGAAGCTGCAGGCAAAGGACAAGAACTTTGCTCTGGTGACCTCGCGCTTCAATGAGTTCGTAACCCAGAAGCTCCTGGACGGTGCGCTGGATTGTCTTTACCGTCACGGTGCAGAGGAGAAGAAGATCAGCCTGGTGTGGACCCCGGGCTGCTTCGAGATACCTTATGCCGCCTCTAAACTGGCAAGGAGCAAAAAATATGATGCGGTGATCTGCCTGGGAGCAGTCATAAAGGGAGATACCCCGCATCACGATTATATCGCCTCGGAGGTGACAAAGGGGATCGCCAGGATATCGCTGGAGAGCGGAATACCGGTGATCTTCGGTATAATCACCACCGATAATCTGGAGCAGGCGATCGAAAGGGCTGGGACCAAAGCCGGGAATAAGGGTTGGGATGCGGCTCTTTCTGCTATGGAGATGGTGAATTTGTTCGAGCAGATTTAAAAAGTCCAAAGGCTATAGTCTAAAGTCTTAAGTCTGAATTTCGTAAAGAAAGAGAAGATATGGGTCAAAGAAGAAAAGCCAGAGAGCTGGTTATAAAGGCTCTTTACTGCTGGGAGATAAGAGGGAGCAAACCCGAGGAGGTTTACAACGATCTCCTTTCCGGGTCTGAGCTCGACCCCCCTTCCAAGCTGTTCTCCGCAGACCTGTTCAAAAAAACAGTTCAGAACCAGAAGGAAATAGACGAGCTTATAAGGAAAAACGTGCAGCACTGGGATTTCTCCCGGATCGCGGTGGTGGATAAGAACATACTTAGAATGGGCATCTGCGAGCTTCTGTACTTGGACGATATCCCGGTCAAAGTCTCCATAGATGAGGCAATCGAGCTGGCGAAAAAATACAGCTCCGAGGATTCCGGCTCTTTCGTTAACGGGGTGCTGGATGCCATAGCCAAGAAAATCAAAAGAGCTTCAGACAGGAAATAATTGACAATTAAATCGAGGGGTGTATATTTAATTCTTTTGAGGTTTTTTATCGTTGACGGAGGTAAATTGTAATGGGACTTGTTTCCTGGTATAAGAAAGACCCGCTTAACATCTGGTTGTCGGCAGCAGTATTTCTTTTCGTTTTCATAGTTTATCTCTATACTATGGCACCCACGGTCTCCTTCTGGGACTGCGGGGAGTTCATCGCCTGTTCCTATATCTTGGGGGTACCGCATCCTCCGGGCACACCCTTATTCGTCCTGATAGGCCGTGTATTCACCCTTCTGCCTTTGTTTGGCAGCATAGCTCCGAGGGTGAATTTCATCTCGGTATTATCCTCGGCTCTGACCGTGTGGTTAGCCTATCTGTTGATTGTGCGGATAGCTGGTCATCTGTTAAAAGACAGAGAGGGTTTTTGGACAAAAGCTGCAGGATATGTGGGAGGTATCTCTGGCAGTCTGTTTTTGGGATTTTCCAGGACCTACTGGTCGAATGCGGTGGAGGCGGAGGTATACGGGGTAGCCATGCTGCTGATGGTCTTGATAGCCTATTTGGGGTTATTATGGCTGGAGAGGAAAGGAGAGCCGGGCTCGGACCGGCTTCTGGTGTTGATAGGTTTTTTGGGAATAATCTCCATCGGCGTGCATATGACCGTGTATCTGATAATGCCGGCTATATTTCTGCTGGTGATCCTGGAGGATAAGAGCAAGTTAAAGGACATCCGCTTCTGGGTGAGCGGGATAATTTTATCCTTGGTGATGTTCACCTTGGTGCCCTTTTTGATCTCCTTGGTTTTATGGCTGGTGCTGAGTTTTATTTTCTGGCAGTTAAATCCGCACTCGCGGGGCTGGAACTTCATCTTCGCCCTGATTTTGTTTGCGGTGATAGGTTATACCGTGCAGCTGTATATTCCTATCCGTTCACGTTTAGAGCCAGACATAGATGAAAATAACCCCAACAACTGGGCATCGTTCAGGTATTTCCTGGAGCGCAAGCAGTACGGGGAGGTATCCATGATAGACCGGATGTTCACCCGCCGGGGCAGCTGGAAGAGTCAGCTGGGTGTGCACGAGCGGATGGGTTTCTGGGGGTTTTTCCGGGAGCAGTATCTGGACAAAAGCTTATGGATGATTCCCATACTCCTGGGTTTCCTGGGTGTATTTGAGTCCATCCGCCGGGTAAAGGGGATAGGCTGGATGTTGCTCTTTCTGATTCTGGTTTCTTCCATAGGGCTGATCTTGTATTTGAATTTCGGTGATGGTACCAGAGCCAATCCCATAACCGGCGAGATAGAGCGTCTGGAGGTACGGGACCGGGATTATTTCTTCACCCCTGCTTTTGTTTTCTTTGCCCTGGTAATGGGCCTGGGGATAAGCCGGGTATTGAGCTATGTGGGTGAGGAGTTAAGCAAGCTAAAGATAAAAGAGGTGGTAAACAAATTCGCGGTTTATGGCTTATCCGCTATTTTCCTCTTGGCTCCGATTCTGCCATTGGACAGCGGGCTACACTCGCCTGATAATAGAAGAAACAACTATATTCCCTACGATTATGCCTATAATATTCTGATCTGCTGTGACCAGGACGCCATTCTTTTCACCAACGGGGATAACGATACCTTTCCCCTGTGGTTCATACAGGAGGTGGAAAATTTCAGAAAAGATGTAAGGGTGATCAACCTGAGCCTGGCAAACACCAACTGGTATATGAAACAGCGCAAGAATCTCTGCGGCGTGCCTTTAAGCTTCACTGACCGCCAGTTAGATAACTTGGGTTTAGTTCGACTGCCCAACGGCAAAATCTTAAGGGTCCAGGATCAGATAGTGGATAATATTCTGGAGACCAACCACTGGAGATACCCGGTATATTTTTCTTCAACCGTCTCACCGGATAACAGGGTCTATAAAGGAGAGTCCATAGATGACCATTTTGTTCTGGAAGGGAAGGTCTATAGGGTGGTTCCGGAGGAAGGCAAACAGATGGTGGATGTGGAGAAAACCGAAAGGCTTCTGAATGAGGGGATGAGGTTCAGGGGACTTTCTGATCCCAGGGTATATAAGGATTGGAACGACGAGAGGCTGGTGGTGAATTACAGTCAGATTTTTCTTAATTTGGCTGATACTCTCAGACGAGCGAAGGAATATGAAAAGGCGCTTCAGATTGCCAAGAGGAATATAGAGATCCTTCCCTATGACTGGAGGCCTTACGCCTTCGTGGTGCAGGTGTACGCGGAGATGGATGAGCCGGAAAAGGCTGAGGAGTTCATTCATAATCATAAAGATATGGGGGAGGAGAGACTCTATTTCAATCTGGGCTACACCTACAATCTGCTGGGGAAAGAGAATAAGGCTGTCGAGATTATGCACAAGATCCTATCCATGAATCCAAATTTCAGGTCGGCTTACGAATTTCTGGTTTCGGTCTATTACCATAAGAAGGACAAAGCCTCCTTGGAAAAACTGGTGAGAAGGTGGATTACTGACAACCCCACGGACGACTATTCGGTGGCTTTGCTTGGGCAGATAACCAAGCCCGGATTCGTATTTCCCGAAAAATAGGGAATTGAGGCTTTTTTAGGAAACAGGAAACTAAATTTAGAAGAACAAATTTGCGGATATTAGCGATAAACTGGCAGGACCTTACAAATCCCAGAGCAGGCGGGGCAGAGATTCATTTCCAAGAGATATTCAAGCGGATCGTCAAAAAGGGAAATGAGGTGACGTTGCTTTGCTCTCATTATTCCGGTGCAAAGGAATATGATGAGCTGGAGGGGATAAAGATCATTCGCAAGGGCTCCTGGTTCGTCTTCAATTTCTCCGCCTTCTGGGAGGTAAGCAAGATACTGAAACAGACGAAATGGGATTTAGTGGTAGAGGATATAAACAAGCTTCCTTTTTATTCTGCCTGCTGGCACAAGCTACCCCTGCTGGTCGTGATTCATCATTTTTTCGATAAGGCTATTTTTAGAGAGGTTAACCCCCTCTTTGGCTCATATGTTTACCTCTCCGAGAGGAGCGTGCCCAAGCTCTATCGCCGCAAAAGGTTTTTGGCAGTGTCGCAGAGCACCAGGGAGGAGCTTCTTAAAAGGGGCATTCCCGGGGAGAGGATCAAAGTGATCTACTGCGGAATCGATCATAATCTTTACAAGCTCAATCCCTCTTTAAGAAAAGACCCTGACCCCACCATCCTTTATTTAGGCCGGTTAAAAAAATACAAGAGCGTGGACCATCTGATACATGCCCTGCCCCTGGTACTGGAGGAGATTCCCCAGGCAAAATTGGTGATAATAGGCGAAGGCGACTTTAAGCCCGAGCTGCAGAACTTAGCCAAAAATTTAGGACTGGAAGATAAGGTGCTTTTCACCGGCTTTGTGGAAGAGAAGACCAAGGTGGAATGGCTTCACCGCGCCTGGGTTTCGGTCTATCCTTCCGTGAAAGAGGGCTGGGGCCTGACCAACATCGAGGCAAATGCCTGCGGCACTCCGGCTATCGCCTCGGACGTGCCGGGTTTGAGGGAATCCGTCCTTTCAGGAAAGACCGGGTTTCTGTTCAGGTACGGGCAGATAAAGGAGTTAGCTGAGAAAATCGTCAAGCTCTTCACAGACGGAAAGCTAAGGGATAGCTTCTCTAAAGAAGCGATTGCCTGGGCGGGTAATTTCAGCTGGGACAGGGTAGCAGATGAGGTGGAGGAGTTACTTGAGGATGTAGTAAAAGAAAGAGGTTGATCTTGAAGAAAAGGTTTTTTCTCGGACTTATTATAAGTTTAGTCTTCCTATACCTTGCCTTCAGAGGTGTGGATTATCACAAATTATGGATGGCCCTGCGGGGGGTAAACTTCTTTTATCTTTTGTTTTTTATGCTGGCGGTCATAGCTTTAATGGTGGTAAGGGCTTACCGCTGGAAATTTATGGTAGACCCTCTGAAGAAAGTCGGATTACACAGTCTTTTCTCCTCTGCCATGATAGGGTTTATGGCTAACAACATCCTTCCAGTGAGATTGGGGGAGCTGGTCAGAGCCTATTCCCTGGGTACCAAGGAGAATATATCCCGCAGCGCCTCCTTTGCCACAATTGTGATGGAGAGAGTATTTGATGGATTCGCTTTGCTTTTGATTCTGTGGCTGACCTTGCTTTTCTTTCCCTTCTCCCGCTCCTCGGAAAAGATGGGGGAATTGATAAGGAAGGGGGCTAATCTTACCCTGGCGGCCAACATACTGGTTTTCGTGCTCTTGATTTTACTGGAGCTTAAACCCGAGCCGCTCTTGAATTTTTTCAAAAGATTATTAAAGCTTTTGCCCAAGAAAATCTCCGATAAAGCTGAGACTATTCTGGATAAATTCTCCAGCGGGGTAAGAATTTTCAGGGATATCCCGCGGATGATCTGGATTCTGCTGTGGTCTCTCATCCTATGGGGGGGAAGCGGGATAAGCAACTACCTGGTGTTTCTGGCTTTTGGACTTCATCCTCCCCTGCAGGCTACACTGATGTTGATGATCATAGTGACCTTCGGAGTGATGATTCCCTCTTCTCCGGGCTATGTGGGCACAGTTCATTTTTTCGCGGTGATAGCTTTGAGTTTATACGGATATGGAAAGGATATCTCAGTTCCATTTTCCATAGTCCTGCACGCCAGCCAATATCTTCCGGTCACAATTTTGGGTTTAATATATCTTAAGATTGAACATCTCTCACTGAAAGCCCTGGAGAGGAGCTCTAAGGGGATTGAGCAGGTAAAGGAATAAGATTCGCTTCCTCTTAAGCTCATATTCAGGGTAAGAATTCTATTTTATTAAAGGTCCCTCACTTAATTCACCTCTTGAAATAAAAAAAGTTCTATAGTATAGAGAAAAAAGCTTGACTTTTTCATTTTTACCCCTACAATAGATCTGAACTCTATTACAATAAAGTATCTTAGGCCCCATATACAATTTAAAAACTAACCTTATCAGAGGAGGTAGTTATGTGTAAGAGGCTGATTTTAATAGCCGTTCTTCTGGTATTCTTGCCGCTCCAAGCGATGGCGGGAAATTTCTCTATACAGTCCCTCCCGGATGGACCATCTCAGCGAGAAAACCATTCGGCAATCTATGACAGCGAACACAATGAAGCAGTCCTTTTTGGAGGGGTAGATTCTGTTAGCTGTTTCAATGATGTGTGGAAACTCAGTTTAAGTGTTCTTAGCTGGACTCAGGTCTCGGCCACTGGCGATATTCCTTTAGCCAGACAGGGGCACTCCGCTATTTATGACCCGGTGAATAAAAGGATGATAGTATTCGGGGGTACCAATCCCAATTATGTATTCAACGACTTGTATTCTCTTGATCTGAATACCAATATCTGGAGCCAGCTCTCGCCCGCTGGCACATTACCCAGTCCGAGATGGAATCACTCTGCCGTTTATAATCCTGCAGATAGTAGCATGGTTATATTCGGTGGCAGACAGCTGTATCAGGGACTCGACGTCAATGGTGGTTCTGATACCACACTCTTAAACGACCCAAGGATAAGCAGCACATTGAGCAAGGGTCAAATGCCGCTCGTTTGGTTTAACGATCTGTGGAAACTGGATCTTAGGACTCTAACTTGGACCCAAATAACTCCGCTGAGCCAGCTACCACCAGCCAGGGAATTTCATACTGCTACGTACATACCTGCTGGCAACTATATGGTCGTTTACGCTGGTTATGCTGATGAGATGGACTATGGTGATCTTTGGAAGTACGATTTCGCAACCAACAGCTGGAGTCAAATCCTACCCTCTGGGGAACAACCCTGGTCGAGAGAGGCTCACTCAGCTTTTTACAGCAGTTCAAACAATAGTATTGTCATATTTGGAGGAAATAACCACTCCCTGCGATATTTTGGTGATATGTGGGAGTTTGATCTGAGCAGCCTCAGCTGGAAGAAAGTACTGCCTTACCTGGGACGCTCAAACCAAGCGGGTATCTATGACCCTCAAAGGCAAGGGCTGATAATCTTTGGTGGTTTTGCTCTGAATGCTTATTACTCTCCTTATTTTTTCGAAGATGGCTATGTGATTACTTCTGGCACGGGTTTACCTTTCTCCTATGGTGACGCAAATTGTGACGGAGATCTCTCAGTCACGGATGTGGTATATATGATCAATTATCTTTTCAAAGGTGGACCTGCACCTTGTAGCCTAAGTGGACGTTAGTAAGTTTAAAGGGCAATAAGAAAAAATTAAAGCCTTCGTAAAAGTATTCGAAGGCTTTAATTTTTTTTATGTGGCGGGTCCATAGAGCTTGACATTTTAAGGCTAAGTGATATAATAGAATAGAAAAAAGGATATATTTCTGGAGAGAGGAAAGAGTCAGTTTTTTTATGCGAGAAGTGAGTTGTCCCTTATGTGGTGCTAACAATTACAGGTTGATTTTTGCAGCTCCAGCAGATCCAGTTGAAAAACTGGGTTATTTTCCAGTTGCCAGATGCAGGGAATGTGATTTCGTATTTACCAATCCACAACCAGATGAAAAGGATTTAAAAGAGCTTTACTCCACTGAATATTATGGAGAAGAGCATCAGCGTTTCTGGCCTGTGATCGAGAAGGCCATAACATCTTTCAGGGAAAGAAGGATAAGGGAGATAGAGAGATTCAAGAAAAGAGGCAGGGTTCTGGATATAGGGTGCGGTAGAGGCAGAATGCTTTCCATGCTAAGGGAAAAAGGCTGGGAGACCTATGGAACCGAGCTTTCTGAGGAATCAGCCAGGTATGCACTTGAGAAATTAGGCGTGAAGGTTTTCACTGGAGATTTTTTGAGTTCTAATTTCCCTGCAGATTTCTTCGATTGTGTTACCCTCTGGCATGTCCTAGAGCATCTCAGTGATCCACTCAAGAACCTGATAGAAATCAGAAGGGTTCTAAAAGAGGATGGTTTTCTCTTGGTTGCAGTCCCTGATTTTGGGGGTGCTCAATCTGCTTTCTCTGGCAAACACTGGTTTCATTTAGATGTTCCCAGACATTATTCTCATTTCACAGTCAAGACACTGACAACATTTTTGGATAAATCTGGCTTTCAGTTTAGAGGGGAAAAACACTTTTCCCTGGAATATGATCCGTTTGGGCTTTTGCAGAGCGCCTATAATCTCTTAGGGTTGAAGCACAACCTGTTATACAGTTTTTTTCGTGAGAAGAGAAGGAGAAAGGAGCTTATTCTTCAACATCCTGTATCATTCCTTTTCATCTTAGGAAGCCTTCCAGGTTTTATGTTTTTGAGTTTAATTCTTTCTATAGTTTCCTCTGCTTTTAAAAAAGGCGGCTCTTTAATGCTTTATTGCTGGAAAAAATGAATATGAATAAAGAGAAGCTAAAAGTCGTAGTAGTGATGCCGGCTTATAATGCGGCTCGCACCTTAATTTCCACTTACCGGAATATTCCCTCAGAGGTTGTGGATGAGGTTCTGCTGGTGGATGATGCCAGCAAGGATGACACGGTAAGGATCGCCCTGGACTTTCATCTCAAGGTGATCCGTCATCCGCATAACGTGGGTTACGGGGGAAATCAGAAGACCTGCTATATGGAGGCCTTGAGGGATGGAGCGGATATTGTGGTGATGCTTCATCCGGACGGCCAGTACGATCCGCGACTCATACCCCAGATCATCCAGCCTATAAAGAAAGGCCAAGCGGATTTTGTGCTGGGCTCCAGGTTAATGCAGAAAGGTGGTGCGCTCAGAGGGGGGATGCCTTTGTATAAGTTCGTGGCCAACAGATTCCTGACCACCGTGGAGAATCTGATCCTTGGTCAGAGCTTATCGGAGATGCATACCGGCTACCGGGCTTATAGCAGGAGCTTTCTGGAGAAAATTCCTTTTTTACGTAACTCCAACGATTTCGTGTTCGATTCGCAGATCATAGCTCAGGCCGTAGCCTTTGAACAGAGAATCACCGAAGTTCCGGTGAGCACCAAGTATTTCCGGGAAGCCTCCTCGGTCAATTTCAGAGTTTCCTTGATCTACGGGCTGAAAACTCTTTGGACGGTTTTTAAATTTGGCTTGGACCGACTGGGCATTATTCATTCACGGCTTTTCAGATAAGGTAAGCAGATGGGCAAGAGGAGAAAAGATAAAAAGATAACAGAGCAGAAAAGAACGGGGGATCCATCTTTCATAGAGGAGGCATTATTCAAACCTCCGTGGCTCTATATCCTTCTGGGCATCATAATCCTTCTGGGTGCTTATCTCAGGGTTTCACATCTCACCGCAGATCCCCCGCCGGATTTATCCTACAGTTTAAGCCCCTATACGGACGAGGGGGCAATTGCCATCAATGCCAGAGATAAAGTTCTTTTCGGGGAATGGAAGATGGATGACTTCTTCAGAATGGGGATCTCGCCTCTTCTCTCAACAGCTTACTTTTTGATATTCAAGCTCTGGGGAAGCGGTTTCGTTCAGATCAGGATCCTGCCTGTGCTTCTGAGTCTGGGAACTATCCTGCTGGTTTTCTTTTGGCTGAAGAGGGAGGGAAGAGTGAAGTCAGCAGTATTTTCTTCTTTTTTCATAGCCCTAGCCTATATCTACGTGATGCATAACCGTCTGGCTCTGGAGGAAACCAGTCTGCTTTTTTTCCTGTTCCTTTCCTTGTTTTTTCTTCAATTGGGAAAATACAAAAAATTATATTTTATGCTGTGCGGGTTTTCCTTTACCCTGGCATTTCTTTTCATCAAGATCTCCGGGCTTTTCTTCTTCCCGCTGTTGATCCTGGAGATTATCCGCTGGGCCTGGCTGGAAAAGGATGGTAAAAAATTTATCCAGAGTATTTTATATCTCGGCCTGGGCTTAATGGCCGGAGGGATAATCTGGTGCCTTTTGGTTTTTCTGCCTTACAGGGCGGAGGTGATCGGCTATATTCAGACAGGTGCCCTTAAATCAGCGGCGGGGCAGGCTAAAAATTTAGGTGTTTTTCTGCGCAGCCTGATAACCTTAGGTACAGGGGATAAACTTTTCCCCCGTATATTTTTCATCTTTTTGCTTTCATTCATATACCTTCTCCACTGGCTCAGAAATCTTCGGGAGAAGATGAAAACGAAAGCCTCCGGCGAGTTCATAGGTATAGCCTGGCTGATCATCGGTATGCTTTTCCTCTCCTATCCCAATTACCATCCTATTCGCTATCAGTTAATCCTGGTGCCGCCCATGTGTATCCTGGCTGGTTTACTTGTGGAGAGGGTAATGGAGGCACAGAGGATAAGAATCTCCAAAGGGCTGAATCCGCTTATTCTGGTTTTACAATTCGGGGTTCTGCTGGTTTTCATCTACGATGCTTATTATAGCATAGCCTTATATGTTCTGGTGCATTATCAGAGCTTCTATGGGATGGTGGCTGCTTTTGCCCCGGACCCCAATAGCTGGTTCAGAGGAGTTTTAACTTTACTGCAGAACTACTCCGCCCTGGCTAATAGGTCGATATTACTTGCTCTGCTGGTCACTGGAATTGTTATTGGTATCTCTTTTATAAGAAAATTCAGGCAGGGATTGCATTTCCCTAATAGTGTTAAGTATGCTAGCATAGCGATTGTTCTTTTTCTAATTCTCTTCAGCAATCTAAAGCAATATTCTAATTGGACAGGTAATCTGAGCTATCACCTTTTAGATATATCCAGGGATTTAAGCACCCTGCCTGAGGGGAGCGTTATCGCTGGTCCCTGGGCAGCTACCCTGTGCCTGGAAACAAAACACAGGTCCATCATGATGCAGGATTTTGCCAACAAGGATAAGATCATCGAGAGATTCAAACCTACCCATCTGATTATCTTCAAGGATGGCTGGGAGGATAAATATTTTAGGGAGACCTATCCGGAATTAATGAAAAAAGCTGTTTTGATAAAGGAGTATCAGATCAGGACTCGGTATAATAAACCCCTGCTTTTATATAAGCTTCCTTAGTACAAAAGCAGGTGAAAATATTTTTCACACCTGATTAACTTATGGCAAAGACACTTCCAGGTTTCTGGATTTCCTCCCGGGTGAGGTCTCACTGCTTCCCTTCCGGTCAACAGGGTTCAGGTCCTCCTTTGAAAAGGTAGTTGATCAGATAGATGACATCCTCGATCGTTACTTCCTTATCACAGGAAACGTCTCCAGCTTCGAGCGGACAGGGGGCAGGGCCATTTTTGAACAGGAAATTTAGCAGAAGGACGATATCTGAAGTACCTATAGTTCCATCTCCATTTAGATCGCCGCGGATGAAAGCCTGGGGTTTTGTCAAATTCCACAGAATGGAAATATCATTTTCTTCAAAATTTGTGACTGCCAAATCCCAGGACGAATCAGCATTAAAATCTGCGGAGAAAACAGTGACCGGACGAGCGCCGGCTTCATAATAATCTGCCACATCAAAAGTTCCATCCCCTAGATTCTTTAAGATAGAAACATTATAGTAATTTGCCACCGCTAAATCCGGATAACAATCCCCATCTAAATCCTCACAGAAGACCGAAGTGGGGCCATATCCCACTGCGTAATTAACTGCAGGCTGAAACGTCCCGTTCCCGTTGTTCTTGAAGATGGAGACGCCATCGCCATACTGATCTGCTACTGCCAGATCAATCTTACCATCCCTATCTAAATCCACACAGAAAACGGAATAAGGAGCATGACCGGTAGAATATTCACCTCCAGGCTCAAATGTTGCATCCCCTTTGTTTTTCAGAATTGAAAGGATGTCACTATAGACATTTGCCACAGCCACGTCCTTATCTCCATCCCCATCCAGGTCCGCACAATAAACGGAAAAAGCACCTTCACCTGTGGTATAGTTAACTGCAGCCTGAAAGGTCCCATCTCCGTTATTTTTCAAGACCGAGATATCATCACTACCCAGATTAGCCACCGTTAAGTCTAAATCCAGATCCCCGTCTAAATCAGCACAGAAGACCGAACGGGGACCGTTCCCGGTAAGATAATTTACCGCTGGATCAAAGGTCCCGTCACCTCGATTCCTCAAAATACAAACCCCGGCATTGTTAGCTACAGCCAGATCCTCATTACCATCTCCATCCAAATCCCCGCTGCAGACCCCAAAAGGAGAACTTACTGTCCCGTAGTTGACCGAAGGCTGAAAAGTCCCGTCACCGTTATTCTTCAGAACCGAGAGACTGTCGCTGTTCTGATTGGCCACTGCTAAATCCAGGCTCCCATCCCCATCCAGATCTGCACTGATGACTGACCAGGGCGAATTGCCTACAGGATAATTGACCGTAGCCTGAAGAGTCCCATTCCCATTGTTCCCGAAGATCGAAATGGTATTACCATACACATTTGCTGTCGCTACGTCCTTATCTCCATCCCCATCCAGGTCCGCACAATAAACGGAAAAAGCACCATACCCGCCTCTGTAGTAGCCTATGGACTGAAAGGTTCCATCTCCGTTATTTTTCAAGACCGAGATATCATCACTACCCAGATTAGCCACCACTAAGTCTAAATCCAGATCCCCGTCTAAATCAGCACAGAAGACCGAACGGGGACCGTTCCCGGTAAGATAATTTACCGCTGGATCAAAGGTCCCGTCACCTCGATTCCTCAAAATACAAACCCCGGCATTGTTAGCTACAGCCAGATCCTCATTACCATCTCCATCCAAATCCCCGCTGCAGACCCCAAAAGGAGAACTTACTGTCCCGTAGTTGACCGAAGGCTGAAAAGTCCCGTCACCGTTATTCTTCAGAACCGAGAGACTGTCGCTGTTCTGATTGGCCACTGCTAAATCCAGGCTCCCATCCCCATCCAGATCTGCACTGATGACTGACCAGGGCGAATTGCCTACAGGATAATTGACTGCAGCCTGAAAGGTCCCATCTCCATTGTTTGTGAGGATGGAAATATTATCGCTGTCGAAATTTGTTACCACTAAATCTTTAGAGGAATCAGCATTAAGATATGCACAGAAAACCGTAACTGGACGAGCCCCAGCTGCATAGTGAACAGCAGTCTCGAAGGTTCCATTCCCTTTGTTCATCAAAATTGAAACATCATTGTAATTTGCCAAGGCTAAGTCCCTATCGCCATCCCCGTCTAAATCCGCACAGAAGACCGAAGTGGGGCTGTATCCCACTGCGTAATTGACTGCAGGCTGAAACGTTCCGTCCCCATTGTTCTTGAAGATAGAGACATTGTCGCTATATTGATTCGCCACAGCCAGGTCCATCTTCCCATCCCCGTCCAAGTCCGCACTGAATACAGAATAAGGAGCTTCCCCCGTCTGGTAATCTGTCCTTGAAGCAAATAGCGGTTCAGAGGCTAATGCTGAACAAGGAACCACAAACAGCAAAAAGAGAAACGTAAAAACCTGTCTTTTTATAGACATTTTTACCTCCCTTATGATGTTGTCCTGTCTGATTAAGTATGACAAAAAGCTATAAAAAGTCAAGTAAAATTTCTTAAAAAATAATGAATTCCAGATCATACATAATAAATCCAAACGCTCAATAACCGAACCTATCCTTCAAACCTCTAAGGAATGGACCTCTTTGCCTCTTGTCGCAAACTTGCTGTTGCATATAACCTTGCAGATTCCTGTCGCACTGTTTGATGGGCCAGGGGTCGCAGTTTCAGAAAAAAGCCTAAGATGACTGTCATCTTAGGATATATCTGGTCGAGGTTGCCTAGGGTAGAATCCTTGTTTCTAAAATCCTCTTTTAGGCAGCATCCTAAGTTTGCAAGCTGAATTTACGATATATCTATAGGTGTCTTTTAGAGTTGACTTTTGCTATTTAAGGGGTATATTTGTGAAAATATATGTCTGAGGATAGAAAAGAAAACGTCTATAAAATCTCTGTGGTAGTTCCGGCTTATAATGAGCAAGAGAATATCCCTTTACTTCTGGAGAATTTTGAGAAGATGTTCCGAGAATCCGGATGGAGAGGTGAGGTCCTACTGGTGGATGATGGCTCTACAGATAGAACCTCTGAACTGGCCAGGGGGCTTGAGAAAAAATACGGTTTTTTAAAAGCTTTAAGCAATAAAACCCATCGGGGGATTACGGCTGCCCTTCAAATCGGTTTCAAAAATGCCACCGGGGACGTCTATCTTTTCTGGCCTGCAGACCTCCAGTATCTGCCTGAGGATATCCCCAAGTTTATCCGGAAGATAGAGCAGGGGAATGACATAGTTACCGGCTGGAAACAGGGAAGTTATGGGATAAAAGCCTTCGTATCCTTTTTCTATAATCTATTATCCAGATGGTTATTCAGGGTAAAAGTGCACGACCTTAACTCGGTTAAAGCCTTTAGAAAAGAGGTGCTGGAGGAGATATCTTTGCGCAAGGACTGGCACAGGTATATGGTGGTTATGGCAGCAGAAAAGGGTTATAAAATCGACGAGGTAAAAATTCACCTTTATCCCAGGAAATACGGTAAATCGAAATTCGGATTCTGGAGAATACCTATCGGTGTTCTGGACCTTTTCAGCGTCAAATTCCAGGTCTCCTTTATGCGCAAGCCTATGCTGTTTTTTGGCTCGATCGGCCTGATCCTATTGTTTTTGGGTTTTTTAACCGGTCTTTTGGCTTTGTATTTAAGGATATTCCAGCATGAGGGCTTAAGGCCGCTTTTATATCTGGTAATTCTTTTGATTCTCTCCGGCATCTCCCTTTTTGCTCTGGGCTTTTTAGCTGAGTCCATCACCAATCTCAAACAGGATATTGAGGAGCTTAAGGACAAGTTTAGAGAATAGGGTTTTCTTTATGATATCTGACCTGCTCCGGGGCAAGCTCTAAACTTAAAATTCCAGCTCAGATTAAGATGAGAAAGTCAAGAAACTGGAAGGTATTGGTTACGGATGGGGATGCACTCCACTCGCTGGCCATAGTCAGGTCACTGGGCTCAAAACATATGAAAGTTACGGTGACTTCTCACCGCAGGGTTTTTTCCCTTTCCTTTTACTCAAGATTTTGCAGGAAAAGGCTGGTTTATCCTGATCCTGAAAGGGAGAAAAGGCAGTTCGTGGATTTTCTTATAGAGGAGTTAAAAAATAACAGTTACGATATCTTATTGCCGGTAAGGTCAACCGTTACCCCTGTGGTAGCAGAGCACGAGAAAGAGCTCAGCCGTTATGCCAATTTCGTTATAACCTCCAGGGAATCGATGGAGATGGCAAACAACAAGGAAAAGACTTTTAAATATGCAGAGAAAATCGGTATACCCATTCCCAGGACGTTTTATCCCCGGGATATGAATGAAGTGGAGCTGGCTGCAAAGGAGCTTAGCTTTCCGGTGGTCATTAAAGCTTCGCATGGGGCAGGTTCAAGAGGTGTCTTTTATGTGAATACCCGGGAGAATCTTTTCGCTTTCTTCGATAAATATTTTTCCTCACCTGAATCCAGAGAAGTCAGGACTTCTATGATCCAGGAGCTGATTCGGGGCGGTGGCTACGGGTTTTTCTCGATTTTCGACAGGGGAGAACCCAAAGCCATCTTTATGCATAAGAGAATCAGGGAATATCCCATTACCGGAGGACCCAGCACGGTAGCTGAAAGCTATTATAATCCGAGATTAAAAGAGCTGGGCTTGAAGCTGTTGAAAGAGCTGAACTGGAACGGGGTGGCTATGGTGGAGTTCAAAAAAGATGTTAAGGATGGTGAGTTCAAGCTGATGGAGATAAATCCCAAGTTCTGGGGTTCTTTGAACTTAGCCATTGCCTCCGGGGTCGACTTCCCCTATCTTTTCTGCCTTCAGGCGATGAAGGAAAAATACAAGCCGGTTTTCGATTATAAAAAGGGAGTCAGGTTCAGATGGCTGTTCCCCGGAGATTTTATGAACCTGTTAGCCCATTACGGGTTCTCTAAAGATTTTTACAGGGATTTCTTTGCCAAAAACGTCCGCTACGATATATCCCTTTCAGATATAAAACCCAACATACTGGAGATTTTTCTGGTAGCGGGTTATTTCATCCAGAACAAGGGGAGGATAAGATATCCTCAGGGAAAGCCTCTTCCCGAGGAAAAGATTTAGCCCGGAAGGATTTTTGATGGAGAAAGACGGAAGTCTTCATCTGGACTTGCATATACATTCCCATTACTCCGGGGATTCCCTGCAAAGCCCAGAAAAAATCATACAGGTCAGCCTGAGAAAAGGTCTTTCAGTCATTGCCATAGTCGATCACGATACCATCCTGGGCGGGCTGAAAGCCAGAGAAATGAATAAAAGTAGTTTGGAGATCGTAGTTGGTCTGGAGGCGAAGACGGAGTTCGGGGATGTGGTGGGGCTTTTCCTGGAAAAAGAGATTCATAAGAAAAGCTTTTTCGAGCTGGTGGATGAGATTAAGAAACAGGATGGACTGATTATGCTGCCCCATCCTTTCAAAAAACATAGATTAGAGAAAAATCTTTTGGATAAAATAGATCTGATTGAAGTGTTCAACAGCAGATTGAACAAGAGTTTAAACAAAAAGGCACTGTCTTTGGCAGAAAAGCTTTGTTTGCCTCAGGTCTCAGGCAGTGATGCACATTTCCCCTGGGAGATAGGAAGGGGAAGGATGAAGATTAAAAAATCTCTTAACCCCTTTGACCTGAAAAAAGCTCTATTGACTGGAGAGAGAGAATTCGTGATAAAGCACACTAATTTGTTGTGGGAGCTGGCAAGCCAGGGGATTAAATATTTAAAAAAGTCACAGATTCTTTAAAAAGATGAAAATCTGGTTTTACACAGGCTCTTCTCCCGAATATCGGCCCAAGATAAAATATACAGTTGATCTGTTCTTCTCCATCTATGGCTTGAAATGCGAACATCTGGATTCAGCGAAAGAGGATATAAGATCATTGATCGCCAATGACGATCTGTTGATGGTGTATGATAAGAAAGACAGACTGAAATTTTTCAGAGAGCTGGCTGAAGACAACTTCGACTTATTTTATCTGGTTGACCTTTTCCCCGAAATATATGAGGACCAAATTTCTCCTTCTTTTAAAAATTTAAAAAATAAAGATACAGGAGAAAAAATCCCTGTACTCTTTAACTTACAGGTGGGGGAGAAAGATGAACTTTACTCCATAGAAACAAAAGAGGGTAAAATCTATTCCGGTATAACCTGGCAGGAGGATGGTAAGATACAAGCTGTATTCTACGCTGATCTGGTGGCTTCAGCTTTTTATTTTTTGTCCCTTAGGGAGGAGGTCAGTTCCGGCAAAAAAGATAAACACGGAAGGTTTAGAGCTGAATTCAGCTTTAGAAAAGAAGGAAACCAGATAGATTTCCCCTTGGTTAACGGATATTTCAAGATAATCTTTGACTTGGTGCAGAAGCGTTTTTCCAAAAGAAATCTTCCCCTGATGCGAAAGTCCTTCTGGCCGGGAGGAGCTCCCCTGGCTGTGGTCCTGACCCACGATGTGGATGTTCTGGATAAATGGCTGGGTTATGCTTTTTTCAGAGGATTTCAGCTTTTGATTAAGGGGAGGATAAAGGATTTTTTTCTTCTCCTGGGAAAAGTATTTACCTCGATTCTCAAAAAGAGGAACCCGGCTCATTCGTTTTCTCTCCTTATTCAGATGGAAAAGGAACTTAATTTCGGCTCTACATTTTTCTTCCTGGCTGGGAAGCCGAATTTAAAATCCCTGCTGAATACCGATGTCACCTATGATATAACCAGTGAGGGGAATAGCACCATTTTGAAAGAGATAAAATCCGATTTGCACGAGGTGGGACTGCACGGAAGCTACGGGTCGTTTTCAGATGAAAAAAAAATGAAAGAGGAGAAAAGTCTTCTGGAAAACTCACTGGGAGATTCAATAAACGGTATACGACAGCATTTTCTGAGGTTCGCTTATCCCCGGACCTGGCATATTCAGGAAAATCTGGGCTTCCTGTACGATTGCACCTTAGGGTATCCGGATGCGAGCGGCTTCAGGGCAGGACTGGCTTTTCCTTTTTACCCTTATGATGATTTCACAGATAAGAGCGTAAAGATTCTGGGGATGAATACCAACATAATGGACCAGACTTATGTCAAGTATAAAAAGCAGGACCTTTTGAAGATGAAAGAGGAGATATTCGAAATCCTGGACCGGGTCGAGCAGTACGTTGGTCTGGTGAACCTGCTCTGGCATACCAACGTGGTGGACGAGTTTGCCTTTTTCGGGTTTATGAGAACCTATCAGGAGATTCTGGGTTATCTAAAGCACAAAAAGGCTTTTGTCGGCTCAGGCAGAAAAATTGCCTGCTGGTGGCAGAAAAGAGAAAACCTGGTAGAGCTTTCCTCCTCGGCTCCGGATAAGAAGATTTACGAATGGGAGTATAGATCCGGAGATTTTCTGGATAATGCAAGCTTGGAGTTGTATTTTACAGATGCGGATAAATACCATATCCGGACGGAGAACGTCGAAATTAGAACAGAAATGAAGAAGAATTTTATCTTAGTAGAGCTTTCCGGACTGAAGCCCAGCCAGAAATTCAAAATCTTTTTGCAGAGAAAAGATGAATAATAAAAAGGTCCTATTCTTAACCCAATCGTTTATCAGATTCAAAGGTGACATAACCAGCCACTTCCTCTTCACCCTGGCTAAAGAGATACTTGGAGCAGGTTACGATGTAGGGGCAGTTGTTCCGCACCAGAAGGGTTTAAAGGATTTCGAGAAGATAGATGGTTTACCTGTCTATCGGTTCAGATATATGCTTCCCTCCCTGGAGAACTTAGCCTATACCGGCAATATGCGGGAGATAGTTAGAAAAAACCTGTTCAATCGGGTGATTTTCCTTTCTTTTCTTTATTTCTATTTCCTGAAAACTTATAAAGTCTCGAAGAAATTTGGTAGCCAGATAGTCCATGCTCACTGGTGGG
Source organism: uncultured Ignavibacteria bacterium (assembly GCA_964511075.1). Classification (GTDB taxonomy): domain Bacteria; phylum Zixibacteria; class MSB-5A5; order MSB-5A5; family RBG-16-43-9; genus CAZEDM01. The sequence continues at coordinate 57,972 of CAZEDM010000004.1, read as the reverse complement.
TCCCCAGCGGTCTGGTGGGCTGGCTTGTCAGTTGTCTTCTCCACAAGCCCCTGTTGATAACAACGCATGGCACAGACATAAGACTAATAACCAATTCCAGACTTTCATCATTTTTAGCTAAGATAGTTTTTCGTAAAGCCAGGTACATAACTGTTGTCTCCAATTTTCTAAAAGAAAAACTGTTGTCTGAGCTTGATCTTCCTGAAGAAAAAGTGCTGGTCATACCGATGCCGGTTAATACCGAGAAGATCAGGGCTTTTCCAGTGGGGCAGGGTAAGTCCGGGAAAATTATCCTCTGTGTTGCCCGTTATACCAAGCAGAAAAAACTTAATATCCTGCTTGAAGCTTTGTCACTGCTCAGGGACTGGAGTGTGGGTTTTGAGACGATTTTAATAGGCGAGGGACCTGAAAAAGATGAGCTAGTGAGATTAATTAAAACTCTGTCCCTGGAAGAAAAAATAAAGCTGGTGGGACTTATCTCCCAGGAGGAGTTAAATAAATATTATAATCTTAGCGATGTGGTGGTCTTGCCCTCGGTGGATGAAGGGTTTGGCTTAGTTTTAGTCGAGGCTGGATTATGTAAAAAGCCAGTCATAGGTGCACGTTCCGGAGGAATCACGGACATAATAGAGGATGGAGTTACCGGCTTTTTAGTACCGCCTGAGGACAAACTTGCCTTGGCTGAGGCGATGAGGAAAATCCTCTTAGATGATGAACTGGCTGGAAGATTGGGGCAAAATGCATACCAGCAGGTCTGGAAGAGGTTCTCTCCCCAGGCGATCACTGAGAGATTTTTAACCATCTATAAAAAGCTGCTTTAGGAAAAAAAGTAAAGGATTTTGGTTAATGATAAAAATTCAGCTGGTTTCGGGTTGGATAAGAGGATACATAGAAGAGAAGAAAAAAGGAGCATAAGCTGAAAGCCAAAAAGGTCTGGTACAGGATAGCCCAGGGGCTGATCCTTCTGGTCATTTTTTACTTTTTAGGTCGAAGTTTGTTTTTGAACTGGAACAAAGTCAGAAATTATCAATGGGAGCTGGATTACCCGCTTTTAATCGTATCCTTTTTCCTCTTTGGGCTGGTATATCTCTATCTGATAAAAATATGGCTTTCACTTTTGGGCAGGCTCGATTCCCATATTCCTTTCTGGAAGATGTTCAAAATATGGTTTCTATCCAACCTGGGGAAATACCTGCCCGGGAAGGTGTGGACGGTGGTGGGGATAATCTATCTTCTGGAAAAGGAGGGAGTGCCCAAGAGAAAGGGGCTGACCACAGCCATCATAGGACAGGCGCTTTCTGTCCTCTCGGCTCTTCTCCTGTCCTTTATTCTTTTGGGATATACCCTGTACGAAAAAATATTCTCCAAAAATCCCGCAGTTTTTTTTCTGGCGATATTTTTTTCGATTGCGGTTTTTATTTTCATAGCTTATCCTAAGCTCCTGGAGATGGTGATAAATTTCGGCTTGCGCCTGGTCAAAAAGGAGGGGATAAGCCTGGAGCTTAAGGCCAAGGACCTTTTAGCGTATCTTGTTTATTATGCCCTGAGCTGGCTTCTGTTTGGCCTGGCTTTCATTTTTTTCGTAAAATCGGTTACCCCGGTTGGATGGAATCTGTATATCAGTTTAACGGGAGCTTTTGCCTTCTCTCTGACCATAGGTTTTATGGCAGTATTCGTGCCCGGCGGTTTGGGAGTGAGAGAGGGGATTCTGGTATTGCTACTGAGCCTTTATTTTCCACTCCCGGTTGCGACCCTGCTCTCTATCTTCTCCAGGCTCTGGATCTCGCTGGTGGAGATAGGTGGAGCTTCAGTCTCCCTGGCAATTAAATGAAAAGGAAGAAAGGATCATGAAGAAAAAAGAGAAAAAAGATAAGCCAACAAAGATAGAGAGAAAAGCCGCTCCCCTTCCGGAAAACAGGTGGAGCAGATATATCCCGCTGATTCTCTTTGCAGTTCTGACTCTTTTTCTATTCAGGGATTTTATCTTCTCGGACCAGATGCTCTACGGAAGCGATACCATAGAGGCGGGAGTGATGTTTCGAACCTTCTACGTGGATTTCGTAAAGGAATATCATTCCATCCCCCTGTGGAATCCCTATCTTTTCGGGGGGTTGCCCTTTGTGGATGCCATGCACGGGGATACCTTTTATCCTCTGGCCCTGCTGCAGTTCATCTTGCCCCTGTATAAGGCACTGGGCTGGAAGCTGGTATTTACGGTCTTCCTGGCCGGGATTTTCGCCTTCTACTGTATGCGGACCTTTGGCTTCAGCCGGGGTGTGTCCTTGATCGGTGCTTTAGCCTATATGTTCTCCGCCAACCTGGTTTCCTGGGTATACGCAGGTCACGACGGCAGGATGTATGTGACCAGCCTTTTACCCTTGAGTTTTCTGTTCCTGGAGAAAAGCCTCAGCTCCCGAAAACTTTTATACTTCATCCTCTTCGGGGGAACGATTGGTCTTTTGATCTTGGCCAATCACCCACAGCTGGCTTATTTCGCCATGTGGGGTCTGGGCCTTTATTTTCTTTTCAACCTGATCTGGGATTACAAGGATCATAAAAAAATAAGCAGGCTCATAAAGCCGCTGGTCTGTTTCGGAGCTGCTGTCGTCCTGGGGCTGGCATTATCCCTGGTGCAGATCCTTCCGCCATATATCTACGTGAACAAATATTCCCCGCGCGCAGAAGGAGCCAGAGGGTACGAGTTTGCCACCTCCTGGTCTTTTCACCCGGAGGAGCTGGTTTCCCAGGCTGTCCCGGAGTTCGTTGGTCTGAACGCGGGTAGCGAGAGCACCTATTGGGGGAGAAATCCCTTTAAGATAAACAGCGACTATGCCGGGATAGTTCCCTTGTTTTTTGCCGTGCTTGCCCTTTTCCTGGTGCGAAACCGTAAGATCTGGTTTTTCACCGGACTATCCCTTTTAGCCTTGATCTACGCCCTGGGGGCGCATACACCTTTTTTCAGGCTTTTCTATGAGTTTGTGCCCCAGGTGAAAAGCTTCAGGGCACCCGGGCTGATACTTTTCCTTATGGTCTTCTCCCTTTTGATTCTAGCTCTTTTCGGACTGCAGAAAATCATTCAGGGAGCCAAGGACTTAAAGGAAAAAAGGAAAATAAACAAGATACTACTGAGCCTGGTTCTGGTTTTCTTGGGCCTGGCTTTTCTTTTCAGCGTGGCTGGAAACGGGCTGCTCTCTTTATGGAACAGCCTGCTTTATTCCAATATCTCGCCCCAGAAAAAAGATATAATGCTTTTGAATTTGCCGAATATCGTCAGGGGCTTCTGGATAACTTTTCTTCTGACAAGCGGGGTCAGTCTGGGAATCTACCTTTATCTTGAGAACAAGCTGAAGAGGAGCTATTTTCTTTTCTGGATAGGCTTTCTTCTGGTCTTAGACCTGTTCAGGGTTGATTCCAAATTCATCCGGAATTTTGATTACAAATCTTATTTTCAAAAAGACCAGATCATAGATTATCTCAAGCAGGATCAGGAGCCGTATAGAGCGCTGGTCATAACAGGAACCTATCCCATGAACAACTTCTTGGCTTTATATGGAATTGAGGAAGCCTTTGGGATGCACGGCAACCAGTTGAGAAGCTATGACGAGTTTACCGAGAGAAAATACCTGGAAAGCTCAAGGACCCAGGCTGAATACGGGCAGAGGTATCTGGCTTTTCTTATGGGGCCCAAGCCCGACCTTATGAACGTCAAATACCTTTTGTTAAGGGGCGTTTTCCCGGATACCTCCAGATATAAGCTGGTCTACACTGCAGGCGGGAAAAATGTCTACGAAAATTCCACCTATCTGCCTCGTGCCAGGATGATCTATAGATATGAGGTGATAAAAGATAAGGAACGGATATTAGATAGATTGAAAGACCCTGATTTCGATTACCGCGAGAGCATTATCCTGGAGGAGGAGCCAGGGATAGATAGTTGCAGAGATGTATCCTTATGCGTCTCTGTGCCAGCACTGATAGTCCAGGACAAAATAAATTCCTTAAGAATTGAAGCGGAGACAGAAGCGCCGGGCTTCTTAGTTTTGTCCGAGAACAGTTACCCTTCCTGGAAGGCACTGGTCGATGGCAGGGAAACCAAAATCTACACTGCGGATTATATCTTCAGAGCTATTCCCCTGGAAAAAGGGAAGCACGTGATCGACCTGATCTGCGATTCAAAGCCGTATAATATAGGCAGAACCAGCAGCATATTGACAGGAGTGTTTTATCTTTTTATATTTGGAGTTCTCCTTGTCCAGAAGACGAAGAGAAAAGGAGACAGCCGAGGATGAGAAGCCTGGTGATAATACCCACCTATAATGAAAAGGAGAACATCTCCCAGATCATACCTTTAACCTTACAGCAGGACCCGGGAATAGAGGTGCTGGTGGTGGATGATAACTCTCCGGATGGGACCGGAAGAATTGTGGAGGAGTTAAAAGCCACTAACCCCAGGGTCAAGCTGCTTCAGAGAGAAAAAAAATCCGGACTGGGGACCGCCTATCTCGCCGGTTTTCGCTACGCCCTGGAAAACGGCTACGATTATATCTTTGAGATGGATTCGGATTTCTCTCACGACCCTACCTATATACCGGATTTCCTCCGGGCAATCGGTGATGTAGACTTGGTTCTGGGCTCGCGCTACATCAAGGGGGTAAATGTGGTCAACTGGCCCATCACCCGATTGCTTCTGTCATTCTATGCCAACGTCTATGCTCGCTGGGTAACCGGATTGCCGGTGAAGGACAGCACAGGCGGCTTCAAATGTTTCAAAAGGGAGGTCCTGGAAAAAGTGGGGCTGGATAACATACATTCGAACGGCTATGCCTTTCAGATAGAGATGAGCTTTCGCGCCTGGAAAAAAGGGTTCAGGATCAAAGAGATTCCCATCATCTTCGTGGACCGCCGGGTGGGGGTATCGAAGATGTCCAAGAGAATCGTACGCGAGGCCATCTGGATGGTCTGGAAGCTGAGGATATTAAACTTCTTAGGAAGGTTATGAGGAAGCGGGGGTTGTTTATCTGAGGCGATCTCTCAATTGACGATTCACGATCCCATGACGGGTGAATTAGACCTATCCATTGTAATAGTCAATTACAAAGCCAAAGAGTTTTTGAAAGGGTGTCTCGATTCCGTTTATATCTCCACAACCTACCTGCGAAAAGAGATCTGGCTGGTGGATAACTCCTCCCGGGATAATTCCCTGGGCTGGACGAAAAAGAATTATCCACAGGTCAGGTTAATCGAGAATGAGTGGAATTTAGGTTTCTCCAGGGCATCCAATCAGGGGATAAGAAAGAGCCGGGGGAGATATCTGCTCCTGCTTAATCCGGACACCAGAATCTCAGAAGGTAGATTAAAGGATGTCCTCAGATTCATGGATGAAAATCCGGAGAGCGGGATCTGTGGTCCGAAAATGATAGACAAAAAAGGGGAGCTTTTATACTCCTGCAGGTCTTTTCCAAATTATTTTACCTCCATCTCCTCTTCCCAATCCCTGCTGAATCGGCTCTTACCCCGAAATCCCTTATCCAAAAAGTATCTTCAGAAAGACTTAGACCGGAACAGGATAACAGAGGTGGATTGGGTTTCCGGCTCCTGTCTTTTCGCCCGTAAGAAAATGTTGGAGCAAATCGGGCTTTTGGACGAGAGCTTCTTTATGTTCTGCGAGGATGTGGACCTGTGTCTGCGGGCAAAAAAGAACGGATGGAAGGTATTCTATTTTCCCTCTTTGACCGTCACCCATCAGGTCGGCGGCTCCACTGTGCATGACCCCTTAAAGGCCAAGATGGAACACCACCGCAGCATGTATTATTTTTTCAAAAAGCATTACCGGCCCAACCCTTTGCTCAGATTTCTGATCTACTGCGGGCTTCTTTTCCGGCTGCTCCTGCAGTCCTTAATTTTTATCTTGCCAAAGTTCTCAAAAAAAGGTAAAATCTAAAGTCGGATTCAGAGGAGAGAAATTGAAACAGTATATCTCGATCCTTTTGATTTCTTTTTTATCCAGTCTGGCTTTCACCTCTTTGATCAGAAGGTTCTGTATCAGGCACAGGCTGCTGGATTATCCGGAGGAGAGAAAGATTCACAACAACCCCACTCCCCGCTTAGGCGGCGTGGCCCTTTTCCTGGCTATAAATTTAGGCCTGTGGGTCGCCCTGGTATGGGAAGGGTCGATTCTCAGCTCCGATTTGAAATATCTTTTGGGATTTCTTCTGGGGGGTGTGGTGATTTTTGCCCTGGGAATCTACGACGATGTCAAGGGTCTCAGGGTACTGTGGAAAATTGTCTTTCAGTCACTGGCCGTTTTGATCTTGATGTTGTTCGGGTTACGTATAAGTATACTTTATATCCCTTTTTTCCGAGCAGTCGATCTGGGGATTTTCTCGTTTCCCATAACCTTCACCTGGTGTCTGGTGATCATCAACGCCCTTAATCTGATCGATGGGCTGGACGGGTTAGCCTCAGGTCTTTCGGTTATAACCTCCCTGGCGCTCTTGGGCGTAGGGATCGTCCTGGGCGTAAAGCTCATCTCCTTTATAACCCTGGCGGTTATGGGAGCCTGTCTGGGGTTTCTCAGGTATAACTATCCTCCTGCCAGTATCTTCATGGGAGATTCAGGCTCATTGTACTTAGGCTATGTCTTCGCATCCGTGGGAGTGATCTGCCCCATAAAGAGCTATACCGCCATGGCCATGTTCGTGCCCTTGTTGGCCTTGGGCATACCCATCTTTGAGACCTTCTTCTCCTTCTTCAGGAGGACCTTAAACAACAAAAGATTCTACCACGCGGATAAAAGACACCTCTTTCATTTCATGCTGGAAAAAGGCTTGAGCCAGAGATTAACCATCTGGATTTTTTACGTGATATCGATTATATTAAGTATAACCGTCTGGGCGATATTAGCCCGGGATAATAAACTGGTGTTCTCTTTTCTGCTTCTGGCTCAGGCGATGCTCATTCTGACTGTGGCGTTTTACCTTTTTAAGACAAATTTAATAGCGAGAACGAGCAGAAGAAAATGAATGGTCAACACTTGGATTTTGAGAAGCCGATTCTGGATCTGGAGAAAAAGATCCAGGATATGAAGGATTTCGCCTCCGGGGAAAGTTTAGAGCTGACCAGGGAGATACAGCTCCTGGAGAAGCGCCGGGACAAACTGCAGCAGGAGATCTATTCGAAGCTTACTCGCTGGCAGAGGGTTCAGCTGGCCCGGCATCCGCTCCGGCCTCATAGCTTAGATTACATAAATCTTATGAGTGAAGATTTCGTAGAACTACATGGAGACAGAAACTTCAGGGACGACAAGGCCCTGGTAGCCGGATTCGGTAAGATCGAGGGGAGGGCGGTCCTCTTCGTGGGACAGCAGAAAGGACGGGATACCAAGCATAAGCTTTATCGTAATTTCGGAATGATGCACCCCGAAGGTTACCGCAAGGCTTTGAGGTTGATGCAGCTGGCCTCGCGTTTCGGGAAACCCATAGTCATCCTGATCGATACCCCGGGCGCATTCCCGGGAATAGGGGCTGAGGAGAGAGGGCAGGCAGAGGCGATCGCCAGAAATCTTAGGGAGATGTTCAGGTTGAAAGTGCCGATTATAATCAATATAGTGGGGGAGGGAGCCAGCGGCGGAGCCCTGGGGATAGGAATCGGCGATAAGGTAATGATGCTGGAGAACTCCTGGTACTCTGTTATCTCCCCGGAAGGATGTTCGGCAATCCTGTGGAGAGACAGCTCGAAGGCACCCCAGGCGGCTGAGGCCTTGAAGCTTTCAGCCTTCGATTTACAGGAGCTGAAGGTGATCGACAGGATTATTCCCGAGCCTCTGGGCGGAGCCCATCGGAATCCGGGGGGGGCTGCGGAGATATTGAAGAAAGAGATATTGAATGAGCTGGAAAAGCTTTGGAGCTTAGGAACAGAAGAGCTCCTGCAGAAAAGGATAGAGAAATTCAGGAATATGGGCGTGTATCTGAAGGAGGATTATCTTTAGAACCGGGAGCGAAAGTCAGACATATCGTGAGGACAAGAGCAGCCGGGGCATCTATTCCCCAAGGAGTAAACTGGTTGAAAACTTATTTTTCTTGCTTGGCCTCAATTAAATTAGAACTAAAAGAATCACTCAAGGGAGGAAAGGATGAAACTTTCTAAGTTCTGCACCGAGGATTTGATTATTTTCGACCTCAAGGGTAAATCTAAAAATGAGATCATCGAGGAGCTGGTGAATTCAGCCTCCAGGTCCAAACTGGTGAAGGATAGAGACGAGGTGTTAAAGGCTATTCTGGAGAGAGAGAAGTTGGTGACCACCGGAGTGGGATACGGGATCGCTTTCCCTCATGCCAAGACCAAAGCCGTCAAGGGGATAATAATAGCCTTTGGCCGCTCCAAAAACGGCGTGGATTTCGAGGCTATGGATAAAAAGCCGGTTCATCTTTTCTTCCTGATTGTGGCGCCGGAGGATGCCATAGGTGCGCATCTGAACGTGATGGCTCGCCTGTCCTATCTGATGAAAAGCGAAAAGAACCGGGAGACTCTGATGAGAATATCCAGCCCCAAGGAGCTTTTAGAGGTTCTGGACTCCGTAGAGTAAACAACGAGATTTAGAGGGGGAAAGAGATTTGCGATTTCTGTTGCCTGATTTCCTGACCCGGGGGGTTGGTCCGTTTTTAAAAGGAAAAAATTCGCTCACCCTTTTTATTCTTCTTTTCCTGTCCCTTCTGCTGCTGGTCTTGCCGCTTAAGACAAAGGAGGATCTCTCCCAGATAGCTTTCCGCTTCAGCTATGGCCCCTTCTATTCCTTAGCCAATCGGGCAGAGGATCTGTATAAGGTTCATCAGCAGAATAGAGTCTTGAGCGAAAAGGTGATGAGGCTTACCCTGGAGAGCGCGCGTCTGCAGGAGGAGAGGCTGGAGAACGAAAGGCTCAAGGAGATGCTGGGATTCAAGTCGGCCAGCGATTTTAACCTCCTCCCCACCAGAGTCATACTGACAGAGCCCCAGAGATTAATCACCACTATTTTGATAAACTCGGGAGAGAAAGAGGGGGTGAGAGAAGGCATGCCGGTCGTTAATATCGATGGGCTGGTGGGAAGGGTGAGCGAGGTTCTAAGGGAAAGCTCGGTGGTCCAGCTGCTGTATCATCCCCAGTGTAGAGTAGCTGCCCTGGACCAGAGAAGCAGGGTTCAGGGCATAGTGAAATCGAAGGGAGGGATCATCTTGGATCTGGACAATGTGCCTTTGGAGGAGGATGTCATGCCCGGGGACGAGATATATACCTCCGGGTTGGGCGGGATATTCCCGGCGGGGATAAAAATCGGCAAGGTGATGACGGTGGATCAGAAAAGAAATGCGAACTTCAAAACCATAAAGCTTAAGCCTGAAGTGGATTTCTTTCGGCTGGAAGAGCTTTTTTTGGTTAAACTTTAAGAACAGGTTACTAATTCAAGTATGCCCTTAAGGAATCTAAACTTATCCAGAGCAGCCAATGCGGTTTTTCTGCTTTTTCTGGTAGTGGTATACCAGTCCCTGTTCTCCGGCTTTTTCAGCATTCACCAGATAAAATTAGACCTGCCCCTGCTGATTCTGGTATTCTGGGGACTGACCCAGGGGCCCGTCTCCGGCGCTCTGTTTGGATTTATCCTGGGACTTCTGCTGGATCTTCCCACTCCTTTGTTTCTGGGAGTGGGAGCGTTGATCAAAACCTGCCTGGGATATATGGTGGGAAGCTTTAAGGATAATCTGTTCCTGGAAAGCAGCTACTCCAAAAGCGGGATAATATTCCTGAGCCTGTGTCTGAACGACCTTCTGTACTATCTTCTCACCAGCGGATTCAATATAGGCTATACCATGTTTATCTTCCTGAACCATACCCTCCTCTCCGCAGTCTACACCTCCCTGGTGGGATGGATATTCTTATGGTATATTCAGATGCGGAGAACTAAAAAATTAACCGAGGGTGTATCTGCCAAGCTATGAAGGGAAGCGAGATCTTTTATTACAGCCGCTACAAAATCGCCCTCTTTTTGTTGGGCATCTTAGCGCTTATTCTGGTCTTCAGGCTGTTTTATCTGCAGGTGATTGATTTCCCCTATTATCGCAAGATGTCTGAGGAGAATAGGATCAGGCTGGTCACGGTTCCCGCCAGCAGGGGCCTGATCTACGACCGGGATCACAGGGTGATGGTTTCCAATCGCGCCTCCTATACCCTTTTTCTGCTTCCCTACGAGACTCCGGATTTGGATGAGATCATCCAGAAGCTTTCGGGTATCTTGGGACTGGAGGAATCTCTGCTCCGAGACAGGATAAAAGCCGGCTGGGTCAACCGCTATACCCCCATCCGGATAAAAAGAGATGCGAGCTTCAATACCGTCTGCAAGCTGGAGGAGCAAAACGAGGAATTCCCCGGGGTGATTTATCAAACGGAGAAGTTGAGAGATTACCCCCGGGCTTTTTGGTCAGGTCATCTTTTCGGGTATGTGGGGGAGGTCTCGCAGAAGGAGATGGAAAATTCGCAGGAGAGAAACCTGAGATTGGGGAGCATCATCGGGAAGGAGGGACTGGAAAAGGAGTACGACCAGTATCTGAGAGGGGAGGACGGGATGAATTATCTGGAGGTGAGTGCCAGCGGTAAAGTTTTAGGTCCCCTTAAGGACAAGAAACCCCTGCCCTCCGAGCCCGGGTCTGACCTGATCCTGACCATCGATTATGCTCTGCAGGTGGAGGCAGAGTCAGCTCTGAAGGATTATGATGCAGGGGTGGTAGTAGCCTTGGACCCCAGAGATGGCGAAGTTTTAGCGCTGTTGAGCAAGCCGGGGTTCGACCCCAATCAGTTCAGCTCGGTTCTGGATGAAAAAACCTGGAGGGCTCTGACGAATGACCCCTTACATCCCCTGATCAACAGGGCTGTTCAGGGAACCTATCCTCCAGGCTCGATCTACAAGCTTTTAACAGCCGGTGCGGCCCTGGAAGCCAAGATAGTCGACAGAAACACTACTTTTGCTCCCTGCCACGGAAGCTTTATCTTTGGAAACAGGTCCTTCAGATGCTGGCTGCCAGAAGGTCACGGCAGGCTGAATCTGATTCAGGCTATTGCTCAATCCTGTGATGTTTATTTCTACCAGCTATCTTTGAAATTAGGATTGGATAGATGGAGCCATTATGCCCTGGAGTGCGGGCTGAACAAAGAATTCAAGATAGACCTTCCGCATGAAGCTTCCGGTATGATTCCAACCCGCTCTTACTATAATGAAAAGTTCGGGCCAGGGGAATGGGTCAAGAACCTGGTTATAAATCTGGGAATAGGTCAGGGGGAGGTTTTAAGCACTCCTCTGGGATTGGCGGTTTTCTATTCTGCGCTGGTTAACGGCGGAGTAGTTTATCAGCCTCATATCCTGAAAGAGGTCAGGTCACCTGAAGGCAAGGTCTTTGTGAACAGGAATTCCGTTCTGTATCATCTGCCCTTTTCAGCCTCCACTTTAGAGGCATTGAAGGAAGGGCTGGTGGCAACGGTCAACTCTCCTAAGGGCACCGGAATTTCAGCCAAGGTCCCTGGCATAACGGTCGGTGGAAAGACCGGAACCGCTCAGAACCCGCATGGTAAGGAGCATGCCTGGTTCGTGGGGTATGCACCAGCTGAGAATCCGAGGATAGTGGTAGCGGTTCTGGTTGAGAGGATGGGGCATGGAGGCATCTATGCCGCACCTCTTGCCGGAAGGATCATCCAGAGATATTTGACAGGGAAAAGCGGGGGGCTGGAGAAAGAAAGCAACCTCAATCAAAAAGTTGACTGAAAGATGTCCCGGCTCAAGCTGAAAACTGAGGATTTTGATTTTAAGCTCCTGGCAGCTGCGCTTATTCTCTCTTTAATCGGGGTCCTTTTGATCTACAGCTCCCAGCACGCCTCCCTGGATGAACAAAATCTTTTCCTCAAGCAGTTGTTCTGGGTCCTTCTTTCCCTGATAGCCGCGGGAGTCATATTCGTGATCCCCTTGAGATTCCACGAGATATTCTCCTATCTCTATTATCTTTCAGCCCTTTTTCTGCTGGGTGCGGTTTTTTTCATAGGCACCACGCGCTTAGGGGCAACACGCTGGTTTGAGCTAGGGGGAATCTCCTTTCAGCCTTCTGAGTTAGCCAAGCTCGCTACGGTCTTTGCCCTGGCGCGTTATCTTTCCTATACCAAGCGATCCTTCTATTCCTTATTGTGGATCGGAACCGTGTTGCTCATTGGGTTTGTCCCTCTGTTAATGGTTCTAAGACAGCCGGATTTAGGAACCTCCTTCGTTTTCCTGGCTATAGTGTTCTCCATGCTCTACTGGGCTAAGGTCCCTTTGCTTTTCATCTTTTTAATCTTCTCTCCCCTGATAAGTCTTATAGCCGGCTTTCACTGGCTCTCCTGGGCAATTTTCTTTTTGCTTTTGCTTTATATCCTGTACAAGCTCAGGCCGGCTCTGTTATTCTCCATAGTGATACTGGTGCTTAATCTGGCTTTCGGCATTCTCACCCCGCTGCTCTGGAACAGGTTACACGATTATCAGAAACTAAGGGTGCTGGTATTTCTGGACCCCAACAGAGACCCTCTGGGAGCGGGTTACCAGATCATACAATCCAAAGTTGCCATAGGCTCGGGCGGTATCCTGGGCAAAGGTTTTCTGCAGGGCTCTCAGACCAAGTTAGCCTTTCTGCCTATGCAGCATACCGATTTCATCTTCTCGGTGGTAGGGGAGGAGTTCGGACTAATAGGCTCCTTGATCTTCCTTGGTCTTTTCTTCTACCTGGTATACCGGGGAATCACCATCGCCTCCAAAGCCCGGAACAGCTTTAACAGCTTCGTGGCTTTCGGCCTGACCTCGATCTTTACCTTCCAGGGTATGGTGAACCTGGGAATGGCTATGGGTCTTCTGCCGGTCACAGGCATACCTTTTCCTCTGGTGAGCTATGGCGGCTCCTCTCTTCTGATCAGCTGGATATCAATGGGACTCCTTCTGGCTATTCACTATAAATGGACCGAGTATTGACGTATAGACTTTAAATATGTTTTTTTAATAGAGGGAAATCGAATTTACTCGAGTATTATGATTTCGTCTGAAGTTACCAACAACTTTTTTTAAACTCTGAGACCCTTGATCCCTTGAACCCTTTATCAAACATTTATGTGTCCTGTTCTCTTTAGGCTCGGGCCCCTCTCAGTCAAAAGCTACGGGCTGATGCTGGTTATCGCTTTTATCGCAGGGATAGTTCTGGCGATAAGGAGGGCTAAAAAAGCGGGTATAAAACCGGAGAGGATCATCGACCTGGCTCTTGTGGTTTTGGTAAGCTCTCTGGTTGGCTCCAGGTTTTTCTATGTGGTCTATCATCTGGACGAGTTTAAAGGGCACTTCGCGGATGTGATCAATCCCTTCCAGAGTTCGGGCGAGATCGGGATCGGGGGACTTTCCATGATGGGAGGGGTGGTTCTCTCCGTGGTGCTGGGCATAATCTATCTTCTTTTTACCAGGGTGCCGCTCTGGAAGATGGCGGATTCGGTCGCTCCTTCTTTTCCCCTGGGGTTAGCCTTTGCCCGCATAGGCTGTTTTCTGAACGGCTGCTGTCCGGGAAAGGTGACAGACAGTTTTTTTGGGGTAACTTTTCCGCCGGATTCTTATGCGGGTTATTTTTTCCCGGGGGCGAAGCTTTTACCCACCCAGCTTTTTTCTTCTTTGGCCGGCCTTGTCATTTTTTTCCTGCTGATTCTTCTGGAGAGATTCAAGACCTTCGAGGGATTCACCTTCTGGCTGATGCTGGCATTTTATTCTGCCTGGAGATTCGTAATCGATTTTTTCAGGTATTACGAGGAGAGCATGATCTTCGCCCGGCTGGGGAACATCTCGTTTTCTCAAAACCAGGTCCTATCGCTTTTGATCTTTCTGGTCTCAATTGCCATGTGGCTGTATCTGAGGGCTAAAAATAAAAGAAGCGGGGGCTTAAGCTTAAAGTAGTCCAAATTCAGAACTAAGAAGAACTCAAAACCGTCTGGATTTTTGGGGTTGATTTTACTCAGGGGAATGATTATCTATCGATTTGAATATGGAGATCAAAAAATACTTAACTGAGCTGGGGAACTCCCTGGTGGATTTTGTTTTTCCCGCTCATTGCATTTTGTGTAATGCCAGTATTCCGTCTGAGAGTGGCGTTTCCGGGGAGTCGCGTCCTGGTTTTCTGGTGTGTCAGGACTGCTGGGAAGGTTTGAATATTTTACCGCATCCCTTTTGTCCGGGATGCCGCAGTTTTCTGGACCATTCACCGGATATGTCCGTTATGCTTAGAAGGTGTCCCCGATGTCCCGAATCACATCCTGCGCTGAACAGGTCCCTGGGGCTTTTCGACCCCGATTATCAAATTTTGATACACAACTTTAAGTATAGAAGAAAGACTACACTGGGTAAAAGCTTAGGCAGAAGGCTGGGAGAGATTTTAAAAAAGGAGAGCCTGTTAGAGGAAATCGATTATCTTATACCGGTTCCACTGCATCCCTCCAGGCAGAGGGAGAGAGGATACAATCAGAGCAAGATCTTAGGTCAGGGGATTTCCGAGAGGACGGCTTTGCCTTTGCTGGATAGGGCTCTCTTGCGAAAGAAAAATACCAGAGATCAGACCGATCTCAGCCCGGAGGAAAGGGAGAAAAATGTAAAAGACGCCTTTGAGGTCAGAGACAAGTCGGTGCTTAAGGGTAAAGGCGTGCTGCTGGTAGATGACGTTATGACCACAGGAGCAACTTTAAGAGAGTGCTCCAGGGTATTGAAAAAGGCAGGTGCCAGGATAATCATTGGTGCCACGCTGGCGGTTGTCAATTAGTCTAATAGAGGAGCAGGCGATATGCTCCTGTATTTTAAAGAAACTTGCAAAATAAGGAGGAGGATATGTCACTTTTAAGTGAAGAGGTTAAAGCTGAATTGAAAAAGGAGCTGGGAGACTTGAAAAACGAAGTTAAGCTGGTTGTTTTCACCCAGGAGCTGGAATGCCAGTTCTGCAGTGAAAATCACAGGTTAGCCGAGGAGATTGCCTCACTCTCAGACAAGATCAAGCTGGAGGTGTATAATTACACCATAGACAAGAATAAGGCAGAAGAGTACCAGGTGGATAAGATTCCAGCTACGGTGATCTGCGACGGCACGGGCAAGGACTACGGGATCAAATTCTATGGCATCCCGGCAGGTTACGAGTTCACCTCTCTGATCGAGGCTATAAAAAATGTATCCTCTGGCGGATCCGGGTTGAGCGATGCAGGCAAAAACGAGCTGAAGAAGCTTACCAAACCGGCTCACATACAGGTTTTCGTAACCCTCACCTGACCATACTGCTCCCAGGCAGTTAGCCTGGCTCATAGTTTAGCTTTGGAGAGCGAGCAGGTGAAGGCGGATATGGTGGAATCAGGGGAGTTCCCGCATCTTTCCCACAAATACAACGTTTTTGCCGTTCCCAAGGTCGTTATAAACGAGAAACACAGCTTCGAGGGAGCTTTGCCCGAGGATAAGTTTATCGCGGAGGTGCTTAAAGCATCCGAAATTTAAAGGTAAAAAGCCATTCCATAAGACTAAAAAAGTAAGCCCAGGTTACCCCCGACCTGGGCTTATCTTTGTCTGTCATCCCAATGAATTATACAAAGCAAGTAGGGGTTCAAAATTTTGAACCCCTACTCCTCGATATAGATAATTCTAATTATATCTTCATCTTCGATAGAAAATAAGAGTAAGCCTCTTCCAGATGCGTTTTCAACAGCTCCAAATCGAATTCCTCAAGGGGGATTTTCTTTTCTTCACTGGAATATTCGATCTTGATCTTGTCCTCGAACCCCTCCAGTTTTTTTATGGCGGAGGGGTGGGGGAACTCGACCTGGGCGATGATTCTTTCCTCAGGCTCCTCCGATTTAAACCATCCCAGAAGAGAGCTTTTGGGCTTGAAGATCTCCAGGACTACTCCGCCGGTATAATATTTTTTGCCGGAGAACTCGTCTGTCTCCTGATGTCTCAGGTTGAGCAATCTTACTTTTGCCTTGCTTACCTGGGCAAACTCACGGGCTAAGTCCTCGGCTTCGTCTATTAAATCGTTCAAATGTTCGGCCAAAGCCTTGGCTTCCTCTTTTTGCTTTTGCCGGGAGGCTTTGGCTTCGGATTTGATTTTATGTAACCTGTCTTTCCAGTCCATACTCTTTTGCAGAATCTTCCTTATTATACTGATTATAATTCAGCCTTGTCAAGGACAACCTTTAGGGAATATCTGGCTGCTTGATTTATCAGGCTAAAATCGGCAGGTCGGATATTTTGCTTCAAACTCAAGGAACAGACAGGAATGTCTGTTCTACCAATGCTAAAAAGCCCAATAAATTGGTCAACTACAGGTATCAATTGAAAAGTATGACGAACTGGTAACCAAAAAAATCCCCCCTCATAAAGGGGGGATTTCTCAAAATCAAATGGGAGTGGTGGAGGGGGGATGCCCCGAGTCCATCGGGGTGGCTGGGTTTTATGCCAGCACGCACCACTCCCAAAGTCCTGAGTAATATCACACGACCTTTACAGAATATATGCAACTTGCGTGCCTAATCAATAGGCTTCTTAAAGTAATAGTTTAGGTTAATTTACCTTATTAAGTTTAACTTCATAAGAATAGCTTAACTTTTTGATAATTCTATCGTTACAATACTCAATTTAATTACGACGTTAAGATTAGCTTGCTGTCTGAAGGATTAATCCCTTTAGTACAGTTATCTGCAGGTTAATGTGAACCTGATTTTGTGCAAGCAAATTCATACATTTTGCAACGTTTTTAACAAAAGACGGGCTGGAGAGCTAAGATCAAAACAGCTGAAAATCCTTTAAAATCGAGCGTTTGTGGGGTCTTATGGACTGGATTTGTCACCCTTTCTCAGGGGGAGCGGGGAGTTATTTTGGGGGGAGCAGGTGCAGGAGTTTAGCTCCTGGCACCTGCCTTTGAGTTAAGTCAGGAATAGGAAGGAGGAAAGCCGACTATGGTTGAGTCACCCTGTAAATAAGACCCCAGATCCTGGAATCATAGGCATCATCCCCGTATAGAGTGGCGCGTTTTATCACATCGATAGCGAAATGGTGTCTATTACAAGCACAGGCTAGGTCATTGATGGTCCAGGTAACGGTAAAGGTGCCGTCTCCGTTATTGACAAATGGGCGACGCTGCGGTCTCCAGTAGTATACAGGCCTGTGTAAATAAACCTGATCGGTAGGGTCACCAGTGGTTACAGTCAAAGTTATGGTATCTCCCACCTGGAAGGTAATAAGACTGTCTCTCAGGGTGATCTTTGTAACATCATTTTCCAACAGGGTGTTATCGTATCCCGAAGAAGAGGCGATATGAGCCTGCTCTATAACCCGGGCTGATGTGGGAAGGGAATGAGCCAGTACCCCGGAAATACCCTGTAAGCTCCAGCCCCTGTAAGGGTCATCATTTTCACCTGTTTTCTCGAAATAAGCGCTTTTCACTGCCCGGTCACTGAAGGGCTTGGTTATGAAAATCCAGGCAGAGTCCTGCCAGCCCCAGATATGAAGGAATCCGGTCACATTATCAGTGATTGTGACATAGGCATAAGCATAGGGATGGGTCGAGTCTGCTGAATGGATGTCAATCAGCACATCTCTGGTTATGTCGTTTATTTTTCTCCACCAGAATCTGATGGAATCTACAGCTGCAATCTTGGCGAAATCCGTGGAATCGTTCTGGGTGATCTCCTGGGGGAAGGTGGTCGAATCATCAGCCACCAACCTCATGATTGCATCCTTGTCCAGATTCGTGGTTGGCTCGGTCGATTTCTTGCAGGCGGAGAAAGAGAAAATCATCAACACCACGATCATTCCCCCCAGAATTATGTTAGCCTTACTTCCTCTCATTCATTACCTCCTTTTAAAGTTTAAGATTTCTCACAGCTTGAATTCCAAGGAGCTTTTTGAGTTCTCTCACCTCCCTTTTATTTGTTCTAAAAAATTAGACCCCATAATCGTCAAAAGGTTTAATTCACTCTTAATGCTTTGCATCGGAAATCGATAATTGAAAATTTAAGTTTTTTTTCGAAATCAATTCCATTAAAACCGTTAGAGTCGGAGATATCGCTAAAGCTGTTTCACCAGAGCTGCTCCTTTCTCAGGCTTAGGTATCGCAACTCCTGTGCCTTCCTTGAGGATGAGATTCAGAGAAAAAAATATGACTCTAAGGTTATACCGTATATTGGATTATCGTTTTAGTCCAGTTGGATAGAGTGATACCGGTATTCGCCGACAGAAAATTACCGCACAAAAATTGTTCGCCTTGAACTAAAATTTGTGCAGGTCCCAAAAGCCTTTCAGTATGAAACTTCTCGGTTAAAAAAAACAGTTGGCACCCGCTTGTTTCAAAGTTATATTCAGGTTGGATGTATCCATCAAATTATTCAGAGGAGAGAATATGAGCAATATAGAGATCCTCACCGACCAGGATGTGGCAAAGGTAAGTTTTCACTCGGTCCCGGATAAGCCGGGAATTGCCGCAGAGATCTTCGGGTTTTTGGGAGAACTGGGCTTCAATGTGGAGGTGGTAGTCTCCGCTCCCACGGACAAAGGCAAGGCGGACATCTCCTTCGTCATCAATCGCAAAGAGCTTGCAGCCCTTTTTGGAGTTTTGAATACCCTGAAGAATAAAGTAGGCTCACAGGAGATCACCCAGGATGAGAAGATAGCCTTGATCTCCGTAACCGGACACGGGTTTGCAGAACAGCCCGGGATTGCGGGAAGAGTCTTCAAGGTTCTGTCCCAAGCCGGCATAAATCTGGATATGGTATCTACCTCTTTGCATGCCATAACCTGCGTGATAAAGGAAGAGCTTCTGCCTAAGGCTCAAAAGGTACTAAAAGAGGAGTTCAAAACAGATTAAAAAGCTCGGAAGTTCAGAGGCTCAATGCAGAATAACCTGGGGGTTGGGCTCGTCTAAATTTATTTATCGAGAAATGGTTTACAGGGGGGATGAAGTATGAGAATAGAGAAAAATTTCGGGGATAAAAAGATAGTCTTGTTTCAGGGAGATATAACTGACCTGGAAACAGATGCCATAGTAAATGCGGCGAACAATCATCTGTGGATGGGCTCAGGCGTGGCTGGGGCAATAAAATCAAAAGGCGGAATCGAAATCGAGCAAGAAGCGATTAAAAAAGGTCCGGTGGAAACAGGGGAAGCAGTCGTAACCACTGCCGGTAAATTGAAATCGAAATATGTCATCCACGCCGCAGTTATGGGACAGGATTTGAAAACCAATCAAGAGCACATCAGGGATGCAACCTTGAATAGTTTGAAAAGAGCTGAGGAGTTGGAGTTGAATTCAATCGCTTTTCCTGCTCTGGGAACAGGGGTGGGAGGATTTCCCGTAGACGAGTGTGCTGAGATAATGATTAGTTCAACAGCCGGATTCTTCAGAGACAATAAATATGTAAAAGAAGTTCATTTTGCCTTGTTCAGCAAAGAGGATTTTGAGGTTTTTAGTTTCACATTAAATAAAATATAGAGATAGGGGCGGATTGGAGTGCAAGAGCTTGCTCTTGCGTTTTTCGTTTGTGCGGGAATTGGAATTCCTGCACAAATAGTTATAGCTATAAAGTTGACATGTGACCTGGCGAGTACCTGCAAATTATCGCGTAGGGGAGGAGCTTGTCTTTTCCCGTTTTTATTGAGACATGTAGCGGAGGGCCGTCAAGGTCTTGAGACTTTAGCCCTCCATTTTTTGTAAAAATAAAGAAGGGTGTAAAATTAGAAAGAGTACAAATTTATTGTTGAGGGAAATGTGTAGAGGCAATTCATGAATTGTCCCTACGACTCCGCTGTAAATGCGAGAAGATACGTACTAAGGTAAGAACATCCTGCCGGTTGTGCTCCACTATCGGCTTCAAAAGCCCGTAATTTTTCGTCCTTAAATAATCCGAGTAAAATTCCGGCACCAGAGAGCTGGGAAGGTCGGTCTCCCTTCTGTCTTTCAAAATCTTTTTCTCGATGGTATCCAGGCAGCAATCCGGCAGCTGGTTTCTCCAGGCTCTTCTGGAGAAATGCAGCAGGTCAAAGTGAATTTTCTCAAGATCAGGTGTTATCCCGTAATATCTCAGCCTTCCCTCCAGGAAAGGCAGGTCAAAGGCTTTGCCATTGAAGCTCACTATGGATTTGGATTTTGAAAGATACTCGGAAAAAGCCTTTAATAGGGCTATCTCGTCCTCAACCTCCAGGGCCAAGAATTGATGCAGCTTGATTTTTTCCCCCTGCTCCAGCTGGGCGATCCCGATTAAGATGACCAGATTCCCGCCGAAAAGCCCCAGGGTCTCGATGTCCAGAAAAAGAAGATCCTCCCAGGGATGAAAAGAGGAAAGTTTTAAAATCAGGGGATGGGATTTCGGCAGGCGGCTGTAGAGAATCTGGTGAAGACCGGAATTATCTTTTTGAGAGAAAGCCTTCAGAAATGACTCTGCCTCTTTGCCCCAGCGGGGATGAGAGGTCAAATCCTCGATGCTTTTGTAACCTGCTTTTTTTAGCTGAGCTTCCCGGTACTCTCTTATCCCCGGAAGCAGGGAGAAGAAAGAGAGCAGGGCTTCTGTTAGATCCTCTTTCTCCGGCTTAAAGCATCTTTCGTCTATCTCCTCAAGCATATAATAGAAACTGCCGTACCCGCTCGTGATTTTTTCACCGGGGATGACTTTATCCAGGGACAGATCCTGATACCTTTCCACCAGCTCACCCTTAAGCTCCTGTGCTTGGTAGTATTCATACTCGGTCAGCTTCGGTGCGTAAGCGGATGCGGCTTTGGAACGTGAAGCATCAGACTCAGAGAACTCCTTTTCCCGAGCTTCCCTCTCCAGCTTGCCTAATCTCTGGCTGAACCTGTGAATGATTTTATCGTAACGGGACATCTCTTAATCTCTTGACCTATATTTTCAGGTTTCCATTGGAATAATAATATGACCGCCCGGAAAACACAATCTGTTTTTTTTAGCACTCGCTTTTTGCTGCCGTTAGCGGATAGATTATGCAATTCAGAAGATCGAGGAGATGCTCCCTCCGGCCAAAAAGGGCTTGACAAATCAAGTTTTTGGATATATTTAACTGAAAAAATTAAAAGAGGGAAAAAGGAGAAAAAGAATGAAGATAAACTTTAAGGGAGGTGCCGATGGAAGCTCGTGACCGCTGGAGTTCGAGGACTGCTTTTGTTTTAGCTTCTATTGGTTCTGCAATAGGTTTGGGAAACGTCTGGAGATTTCCCTATATCTGTTATGCCAATGGCGGAGGGGCATTTTTGATTGCCTGGTTGGTGGCATTGTTCACTGCTGGGATTCCACTCATGATTCTGGAGTTCGGATTAGGACACAGGATGCAGGGGGCTGCTTCTGAAGCCTTTTATAAGGTGAAGAAAAAATTCGAATGGTTTGGCTGGATGGCTATTCTGGTGGGTTTTGGAATAGTGGTCTATTATGCAATTATCATGAGCTATTGTTTTAATTACGGGGTTTTCTCCCTCACCCAAGCCTGGGGGGATGATCCGGCTTCTTTTTTTAATAAGACCATCGGTTTAACTGATAGCCCCTTCAACTTAGGGGGCATACAAAAATATATTGTCATAGGACTTTTCTTGACCTGGATTTTCATCGTCCTTTCGATCTGGAAAGGTGTGAAGACTGTGGGAAAAGTTGTTTATGCCACAGTAATTATTCCATGGATTTTGATTATTGTCTTCATCATCCGGGGTGTTACCCTGCCGGGTGCAGTTGAGGGATTAACCTTTTACCTAAAACCTGAATTTACCAAACTGCTTAAGCCAGGGGTGTGGTTAGCTGCTTACACCCAGATTTTCTTTTCCTTATCAGTTGGCTTTGGTATAATGATAGCCTACTCCAGTTTTCTTCCCCGAAAATCGGATATTGTAAATAATGCTTTTATCATCAGTATGTCAAATTGTGCCACCTCCTTTTTAGCAGGATTTGCCGTCTTTGGTGCATTAGGTTATTATGCAAAGCTTCTGGGCAAACCGGTAGCAGATGTGGTTGCAGCAGGTCCGGGTTTAGCCTTTGTAACTTATCCACATATCATATCTAATCTTCCCTTCTGGCAGCCGCTTTTCGGAGTTCTATTTTTCCTGATGCTTCTGACTTTAGGTATAGACTCAGCCTTTTCACTGGTTGAGGCTGTTGCTGCAGGTGTTAGGGACAAATGGAAACTATCTCACACAACCACAAACCTTTCTGTTGGAGCGCTTGCATTCATCTTAGGAATCTTTTTGACCTTTGGAGCAGGTTTGTTGTGGCTGGATATAGTGGATAATTTTTTAACTAAATTCGGAATATCCATAATCTGCTTGGGTGAATGTATCCTCATAGGCTGGATTTTCAAAAGCGGTAAGATAAGGGAACATGTGAATTCGGTTTCTGAATTCTCCATTGGCCGATGGTGGGATTTCTTCATCCGGTTTATAACGCCCCTGGCATTACTATTTCTTGTCATAATGGAGATAAAGGACCGTATATTTTCCTCCTACGGAGGTTATCCCAGATTGGCTGAATTCTTAGGTGGGTGGCTGGTCGTAATCCTTTTGCCCATAATCGGAATAATACTTATGATAATTAAAAGGAGAGAATAGTAATGGCAGCTTCTGCCGTAATAATGCTCGTCCTGACCTCAGTCATTCTTTTCGGAGGCATCGGAATTTGCGTGAGCATAGCTTTGAGAAAAAAAGATAAGCCCTCTTAGCCTGCGAGTCTATACTCAGACTACTCCAAAGGTAAGGGTTCAAAAGCTCAAAGGTGAAAGGCAGACGAAAATGCGGGGGAAACCTGCGTATTCGTCAGCCAGAAGATAGTTCAAAGATAAATGGAGATAGACATAACAAATGGAGAACGCTGATCAGGAGAGGTTAAGATGAGAATTGTAAATTTTTTCTTTCTTTCCCTTTCAATTCTGTGCTCTGTATCTTTTAGCCAGGAAGTCAGGGTAAAAGAATCGGGCGGAATATCTTCTGCCAATAAGATAGGTGAAGGGAGCTATATCCACAGGACCAAGATAATAGCGGCCAATTCACAGATTGGCAATGCGACACCGGAGGAGAATAGCGACCAGAAGGTCGAGGTAGAAGAGGCTGAGAAGACTGAAGCTGTGCCTCGCTTCGATTATGTAGCCGGCTTTTTCGAAGGGCTGGCAGTGGTACAGGTGGGGGACAGATACGGCTATATCGACGAGGAGGGCAAGTTGGTAATTCAGCCTCGATTCGATTTAGCCGGCAGGTTTTCCGAGGGGCTGGCGATGATAAAGATGGACCGGCAGTACGGCTTCATCGACAAGACCGGGAAGATAATAATCGAGCCTCAGTTCAATTTCGCGGGAGATTTCTCTGAGGGATTGGCCGGAGTGAGAATCGGTGGCAAATGGGGCTTCGTCGACAGAAGGGGGAAGATGGTGATTAAACCGCAATTCGATTTCGCCTGGATCTTCTCGGAGGGGCTGGCAGCGGTTCAGCCGCAATTTGGAGACAAATACGGATACATAGACAAGACCGGCAGAGTAGTAATCGAGCCCCGGTTTGAAAACATTCTGCCGTTTTCCGAAGGCTTCGCCGGAGTATATATAGAAGACAAGTGGGGATATATCGATAAAATGGGGAACGTAGTGATTGAGCCGCAATTCAGAGATGCGGGCGTTTTTACCGAGGGCTTAGCCATGGTGGGGATCGGCAGAAAATTCGGGTATATAGACAAAACCGGCATGGTGGTGATAGAGCCCCAGTTCGATGCTGGCTGGCCCTTCTCAGAAGGGCTGGCGCCGGTGAAAATTGGAGATAAATGGGGCTATATCAATAAAAAGGGAAAGATGATTATCGAACCGCAATTTGAATCCGCCGGGATCTTTTCAGAAGGGCTGGCAGCAGTGAAGATCGGAGATAAGTGGTGCTATATCGACAAGACCGGCAAGGAAGTGTGGAAGCCGATTAAATAAAAAAGCTCAAAGGCTCAAAGGTTAAAAGTGAAAACGTGGGCGACCTTTATGATTGCCCGTAATTGGATAAAAACCTCACCCTGTCCCTCTCCTTAAAAAGGAGAGGGAACTCGTAGGGGCGACCCTGGTGGTCGCCCGAAAAATTGTAGCGTCGGGCTTTATTCCCGACGAAGAAAGATGTCAATAAAAATATGAGCAAGATTTTTTCAATAAACTCTGTTTTTGATTTTGAGAGAGAATGTTTAGATGAGCTTAAGAAAATACTCAAATGGATTACAGATAAACAGAAAATTGAGATTCCCGGAGATTTGATTCGTCCTCGGTTATTAGCTTTTTATAAGTATATAATAGAGCTATACATCGACAATTCCGAGTTTATAATCGAGTCAATTCAGAAGGATAGCAATTTAGAACCAGCGGGAAATATTACTCGTACCATTATTGAATTATATTGTCGAGCAATATATTTAAATAACATTGACGAAAATGAAAAAATAAAAAAAGTAGTAGGTATAGATCTCTACACCATAACCTTATTAAATATCAATACAGCAGCTTCTAAATATATAACAGATATTGATCAGAAGATTGCAAAATCTTTAAACATTACGCTACCTTCTGTAGAGGATTTGCAAAAATGGATTAAGGTTGGAATAATTGATTTTTCTAAGAGTAAAGAACTCAATGATTTTCGAAATAATTTCTTCTTTCCCTCTGTTAAAAGTATTATAAGGAATTACTTTAAAGAGATAGAAGAACCTCGTATCCCTAGCTCTTTTCTTTATAAGTACTATTCAGTATTATCTGATCAAATTCATGGCAATCCTTATCTCGGCGAAGATAAACCGACTGTAAGTCCAAGAAATCGAATTTTAGGATTATTAATTACTTTGCACTTGCGATATTTAAAGGAAATGTCAGCCTTGACAAACTTTTCTGTGGATAAAGTTAATAATTTGATTTTAAATTGGAAAGTATATTACAGAAACAATTTTCTTGATTTATGGAGAGTCTCAGATATTATAAGATAATGATGGCGAAGAAACTGTCATTGCGACCTAGCCTCTAAAGGAGTGAACAATCCATATAATCATGGAGATTGCTTCGTCGGTCAAATGACCTCCTCGCAATGACAAAGATGAGCTCGGAGTGCATCAGCTTGTCAATTTTGACCTTGAGGCTGATTTAAAAAATAAGCAAGAGCAAGCTCTTGCACTCCCAAAGACGACAAAATGAACGAAATCATCGAACGACTTAAAAAATATAAATGGTATAGAGGGCAGATCGTTCATACCAAAGTCTTTCCTGTAAAATCCGGAGAATATGGTGAGCTTTTACCTTCTTTGTCTTTGTCCCTGCAGAAATACCTGAGCTTTAAAAGGATTAATAAACTGTTCTCTCACCAGAGCAAGAGCATAGAGAAAATCAGGGAAGGGATAAATTTAATCATCACCACCGGAACTGCCTCTGGCAAAACTCTGGCCTTTAATCTTCCTATTCTCGAAAGGCTGGAAAAGGATAATAAGGCTACGGCTTTATATCTTTATCCTCTCAAGGCTCTGACCAATGACCAGCTGAAAGTCCTGAGAGAGATGGAGGGTTTCTTGGATTTCAGATTCAATTCTGCTATCTATGACGGTGATACCCCCCAGGATAAAAGAGCTTCCATTCGTGAAAAATCCAGAATCATCCTTTCCAATCCTTACGAGCTTCACCAGGTTCTGCCCTATCATTACAAATGGGAGAATTTCTTGAAGAACTTGAAGTTTGTGGTGATAGACGAGGCGCACAGGTATAAGGGGGTTTTGGGCTCGAATGTTGCCCTTTTGATTCGCAGGTTACTTCTGGTGTGCAAAATCTACGGCTCCACACCTCAGTTTATACTTTCCTCTGCCTCCATTGCCAATCCCGGGGAATTCGCAGAGAAATTGACCTCAATGGATTTCGAGGTGATAACCGGGGATGGCTCTCCGCGGGGGAGAAGATTTTATCTTTTCTGGGATTCCTCTAAATATAAAGACAGGTCAGTTCACGTTCAGACCAAAGACCTTTTGGTTCATTCTGTAAAGAACAATCTCCAGACCCTGTGTTTTGTGGTCTCAAGAAAACTCTCCGAGCTTATCTCCTTCTGGATAAAAAACGAAAATCCTGATTTAAAAATCACCTCCTATCGTGCCGGTTACCTTCCCCTGGAGAGAAGGGAGATCGAAAGAAAACTAAGACAAAAGGAACTGGAAGGGGTGGTTTCCACCACTGCCCTGGAGCTGGGAATAGACATAGGCGGGCTGGACTGCGTGATTGTCTCCGGGTACCCGGGAACGATTGCCTCTTTTTTCCAGCAGGCAGGCAGGTCAGGAAGAAAAACCCAGGATTCGCTGGTCGTCTTCGTAGGGTTTGAGGATGCGCTTGATCAGTATCTTCTGAGACATCCGGAGGTTCTTTTATCCGGTAATTTTGAAAATGCGGTGGTCGATTTGTCCAATCCCTATATTCTGAGCGGTCATCTTCTGTGTGCCTCATCCGAGCTTCCCCTGAAAAAAGAAAGTTATCAGGATTTCGGGGAAGAAACCGAGGAGATTCTGAAATCCCTGCAAAAGGAAAATCTGGTCAGGCAGACTCCGGAGGGTTTCATCTATTGTGGCAAGGAAAGACCCCAGCAGGTCGTTTCCCTGGACAATATCTCCAGCCAGCAGGTCAAGGTGGTCTGGGAGAATCAGATACTTGAGACCATAGATTTACAAAGGGCATATGCAGAGGCTCACAAAGGAGCGGTCCTGATTCACCAGGGCGAAAGCTACATCGTGGAGGAGCTGGATCTGAAGAATATGAAAGCTCAGGTGAAAAAAGAGGATGTGGATTATTATACCGAGGCTATAGATATAGACGAGGTTAAAATAATAGAGGAAGAGGAAAAGAGAATTTTTAAGGATTTCTGTTTGTCCATAGGCAAGGTGGAGGTTCACGACAGATACATCGGGTATAAGGTCAAAAAATACGAGCAGGTGGTGAATTTTGTCCAGCTGGATTTGCCGCCGGTGATTTTCCAGACGATGGGTTTGTGGTATGATTTGCCGGTTCATCTTAGGAACGAGTGCGAGTTCAGCGGTATGGATTTCTCAGGAGGGATGCATGCAGTCGAGCATGCGATGATTGCCATATCGCCGCTTTTAGCTATGTGCGACCGGAGGGATTTAGGCGGGGTATCCTATCCCTATTATCCGGAGGCAGGCAAATCGCTGATTTTCATCTATGATGGTTATGAGGGCGGAATCGGCATATCAGAGAAGCTATTCGAGACTTTTAAAACTTTAGTGCAGATGACCTATTCCTTGATCAAAGATTGCGAATGCGAGGAAGGCTGTCCTGCCTGTATCCTTTCTTCCAAATGCGGAAACAATAACCGGCCTATGGATAAAAAAGCGGCGATTTTTATTCTGGAGAATATGCTCTCCAGTATGTCGAATAACGACTGAAGAATATCGAATAGAAATGTAGGGCAAAGCTTTAGCTTTGCCTTCTCTGTAGGGGAGGGGTTTATCCCCTCCCGCCTTATTTTGCTTTTTAATCTGTAGGGGCACGTTGCAACGTGCCCCTACCTTTCACTGACAATCAGAATTTCTACTATTGAATCAGGGCTTAAACCAGATATAGCTGTATTCAATTAATTTTCTTTAAAAAAATTACTATTCTTCTAAAAATTGTCCGGAACTGACAAAATTTGTCACGGGATTAAAAAATTTCTCAATAAAAGAAATTGACAAATAAATTTTTTTATATATTTTAATCTTGTAAGCGCTTCATTCATTAATACAGCCTGGGAAAAGGTTAAAATATGGAAGAGGAGACCTGGAAGACCTCTATCACTCAGATAAAGAAGGGGGAGATAAGGGTTCGCGGGTACGATATAACCGAGCTGATGGAGAAACTCACTTTCAGCCAGGTCGTTTTCCTCATACTTAAAGGGGAGCTTCCCAATCCCAAAGAAAGCAAGATGATGGAGGCGATTCTGGTTTCCTCCATCGACCACGGCGCAACGCCGCCTTCTTCTTTAGTCAGCAGAACAGTTATCTCCGGCGGTAATCCTCTGAATGCCTCTGTGGCTGGAGGAGTTTTGACCATCGGAGATTCTCACGGCGGTGCGATTGAGCAATGCGCCAGGATGTTTCAGGAGATCGTAAAGAAAGAAGGAGAGGTATCCTCATCAGCTTCTGAACTGGTCAAAGAATATTCTCTTAAAAAGAAAAGAGTTCCGGGGTATGGGCATCGTTTACACCAGACCGACCCGCGCACCACAGAGCTTTTCAAACTTGCGGAGAAGCTCGGTTTTTCAGGCAGACATCTGAAGCTGGCTAAGGAGATAGAGAAAAAACTGGAGGAGTCCTCAGGCAAAAAACTTCCGCTGAACGTTGACGGCGCAATTGCCGCAGTCATCTCGGATATGGGTTTTGACTGGAGGCTGGGAAAGGGATTCTTCATAATCTCCCGCGTTCCGGGTCTGGTTGCCCATGCTTACGAAGAGCTTACCCGGGAAAAACCTATGCGAAAACTGGGAGACGCCGATTTCGAGTATGACGGACCTGTCCCCAGAGAGGTCCCTTAAATTTTAAAGTAAAACTCAATATGAATACCGTAATATGCTGAAAGACATACGATTACACTATTGCGTAAACAGGAAGGGAAATGAGTAAATACGATCGACTACTTAATTTACTTAGTCTTTTAAGGTCAAGGAATAATCTTAAAGCCTCGGATTTAGCCCACGAATGTGAGGTGTCTGAAAGGACTGTTTATAAAGACATAGTCTCGCTTTCCTCAGCCAACATCCCCATTTATTTCGACGATGGTTACAAGCTTTTAACTGATGCTTTTCTGCCTCCTTTAAACTTCTCCCTGGAGGATTATTTGCTCCTGAAGTTAGGTTTAAACTCGACCCCGGTTGGTAACGACACACCCCTGGGGAAATCAGCCAAAAGGATATTGTCGAAAATCGATGCCGGCTTGAGTCCGGAGGTTAAAAACCGGCTGGGGGATCTGGGAGACCCTCTGAGAATGAATATGAAAACCACTGCTGATTTCTCCAAGCTCGGACTGGTCTTCAGTCTGATAGAGCAGTCGATTTTGAATAAGAGGACCATAAGGCTGGATTTCGAGGCTCAGGACTCAGGTAAAAGTCTCAAGGAGGTTGACCCCTATTCCCTGATCTTCAGACGCCATTCCTGGTATCTTCTGGGTTTCTGCCATACCAGGAAAGAGATCAGGGTATTCAGGCTCAACCGGATCAAAAAGGTTACTCTCACCGATAAGAATTTCGAGAGAAAACCCGGCTTCTCCGTAGAGGAATTTTTCAAAGACAGCTGGGAGGTCAATCAGGGAAAAACAGCGGAGGTGAAGCTGAGGTTTACCGGTAAAGCGGTTAAATTGATCGAATCTAACCAGCATCACCCTTCAGAGAAACTGAACAAAGAGAAAGACGGCTCCCTGGTCTACTCGATCAGGGTAAATGGAACAGAGGAGATCACCAGGTGGATTATGGGATTCGGAGATATGGTGGAGGTACTGGAGCCGGAGGAGCTGAGAAAGGATATAAAAGATAAGGTTCAGAAGATGCAAAAGCTCTATTCCGGCTGAGCATAAGGACAAGTCGACGGATCGGTAGTCCTGTTTTTTTGTAGGGGCGGGTTTCAAACCCGCACCTATTTTTTGTAGCGGAGGTCTTCAGACCTCCATATTTTTGTAGGGGCACGGCGTCCCGTGCCCAGTCTTTTGTAGGGACAACCCTTGTGGTTGTCCGCATTAGAGTTCGGACAGGGACAAGCCCTGTCCCTACACAAGATTTCTCCAAAAATAGACTTCAGCAACAGCCACATTCTTTATACTACGAATACCAAATGTAAGGTTTGATTTATCGAACCCAAATAATCTTAAGCAATCGGTGCAAAAAGCGGCGTGATATCCTGCAGGAAGTGGGCTGTGATGCAGGGGGTAAGGCTTTTCCTCCAGAGGAAAATGAGCGAGAAGAAAAACCCGTATACTCCTGCAAAGACCATCCCGGCGGGTCCCTGGTAAAGATGTCCCAGGCTGAAAGACAAGGTGGCAAGCGTGATCGTGAGCCACCAGTTCCTCACATAAAAATTAAGACGGGTGAGGACGAATCCCCTGAAAGCGCTTTCCTCGCTTATGCTGGCACTTAAAGCCATCACTGCCCAGATGCCTCTCTGGGTCAGAGTTCGGGGAAGAAGATGAGATACCTGGGGAGGGGTAAAGAATTTATCGACCTGCAAAAGGTTGGCAGCCAACAGCAAGAAAAAGCTTATTCCCAGCCAGAATGCCATGCCCAGGAATAGATTTAAGAAGCTGAAATCCCTGAGCCCTATGCTGGAGGTTTTGTCCTTTACCCATCGGAGAAAAAGTATAATCAGCGAAAATACCAGAAGCTGTATAAAGATAGTAGGAAGGTAGATCTGGGTGACAAGGTTTATCTCCTCTCCTCCCAGAGTGGATAACCTTGGACCCTGTCCCCTCATAAGGAAATAAGAGGAGAGAGGCCAGATAACCAAGAGAAAAAAAAGCAGGAAAAGAGTTAGAGGGTTTTTACCTTTAGCTCTTGTATCCTCGATAGGAGAGCCAGGGTTTTCTGGTTCGGCAGAGAGGTTCTGCTCCATTTTATTCCTTTTTCGTTTCTCCTTCCTCGGACGGGATTTGGTTCGAGGATTCTACTTTCCCTCCTAATCCTAAAAGGAAAGCCAGGCCGACTATTATCAGAATGAAGGGCCAGGTCTTGTGAAGCGAGGGAATGATTCCCCAGTTAGTGAGAAGAAATAGAACTCCCAGACCCAGAAGGATGAAACCTGTAAAATACTTCCCTGAAACACCCTCCTTGCATGATTTGGATTTTTCCATATTACGCTCCTTTTAAAATTCAAGCCAAAGCTCTCCAGTAATATACGGACAAATCAACCTACAGACAATACTTTTCCGTCTGAGGAAACAATCTTTTGTATGGGGACGCGATTGGCTCAACCATCCTCAATGCCAATCACATTCACGAAGGAGATAAAGAGAATAAGGTGCGAAACAGAGGCGAAGTGGATGTGATTGTGCTTCTGCCCGGCTTTAAAAATATTGGGTCAAAATAATTTATTCAATAAAAAGGGTTTTTAAAATGAAGACAACTTACGAGCGCAAGGACAGAAGAAGAAAAGACCATTTCGTGGATTACTATGCCTGTTCTCTGGGATACGGAAGAAAGAAGAGAAAGAGAATCAGAGCCTTGAACTGGGTAAGCGGAAGAGAGGAGCCAGATTTCGCCCTGTCTGAGAAGGGACTTTTAGATAAGCTGAAAGACGAAGAATCAAAACTGGAGCTGGAGGAAAAGGTGGCTAAAGCTCTGGATAAGCTGGAGGATGTGGAAAGAAAATTCATACGCTGCTTCTATTTTGACTGCCTGAGCTATAACCAGATCTCCCAGATTCTCAACAAGACCAAAGACCGCCTGGAAAGGATTCACCGCTCTGCCCTGGAAAAGCTTAAAACCTGTTTGAAGGACTATGTCTCGCAGCGCTACAAAATCGAAGTGCCTTACGAAAAGAAGTGTCTGATTTGCTCTCACCCTTCGAGAAAAGAGTTGGAGGAATTGATAAAAGCAAAGAAAAAGGAGGAAACCTGGAAAAACATTTTGAGAATCCTAAAAAAGGAATATAACCTGGAGGTCAGAACCCCCCAGATATTAATCAATCACCAGAAAAAACATATGCTCAGCTTATAATTTACTGGGCAGAGATAAAAGCAACAAAGGAGGATATATGGAGAACTCAAATGCCAAGCTTAGAGGAGAGCACTGCATTAACATCTTCATCTCCTACCAGCTTAAGGAGAAGATCAATCAGTTAGCTAAGAGATACGACCGGACAATGGCAGATGTAGTCAGGACTCTCATCAAGATGGGCATTCCCATCCTGGAAAGCCTGACCGAGGCAGAGGAGAGAATGCTTCTGGATTATATCCAGGTATTGAGGAGATGGAGGAAAGTAAAGGAATTAAAAATCAACGAGGAGACTCTAAGCTAAAAAAAGAAATTCCAGAAAGATCCTGAGCAGGGGCGTTGGATTAAAGCCCCTATTCTTTTTCCGCAGGAACAAAGGCGTTGTAGATTGCTCCGAAAATCAGTGCGCAGATAAAACCGTCCGCAAAAGCATAGACCAGCCCGATTACGCTTCCAGCCCAGGTTACGGAATACCCGGGATAAAGGGAGGTCAGAAGCTCCAGAAATCCTCTGCCATAGCCTGTGGGGACCGATAAAAGGGTGGTCAGAAAAACCACCCCAGCCCAGACTATACCGAAGCTCAAGCCCAGAGCTTTTAGATTCAGTCTCATCCTGGCTCCTTTCTTGGTTTGTTCTGGATTTTAAGTTACAAAATATCATTTAAAACATGAATGAAACAGATGTCAAGGAAAATCGGCAGTTAATTTGGCGAATTTGATTTTTTACTTGAACAATCTTTATGCTTTTGCGTAATTAATATAAAAGGGAACGATTTCTGAAAATAACAAGATGAATTATCTACTGACCGGGCTGCCGGGAATCGGTAAGACCACCATAATCAAAAAGGTGATCGAGAAGTCAGGGAAATCTTCCTGCGGTTTCTTTACCACGGAGATCAAAGTGGGGGAGAGCAGGGTGGGCTTTTCAGTTCAGACCCTTTTCGGAATGGAAGGGGTCTTGGCCCATAGGGAGTTCAGGAGCAAATACCGGGTGGGTGGCTATGGGGTGGCGGTTACAGGTTTTGAAAAGATAGTGTCCCGGGAGCTGGAAAGGTGTTTAAGAGGGAAAAGCCTGATCATCATAGACGAGATAGGAAAGATGGAGCTTTTCTCCAGAAGGTTTCAGGAGCTGGTGCTGAACTGTCTGGATGCTCCCAATCCGGTGCTGGGAACCATCATGCACGGGTATCATCCCTATGTGGAAAAGGTGAAAGCAAGAGAGGATGTGAAGATCTTCGAGGTGACCAGGCAAAACAGGAATCAGTTAGTGGACCTGCTGGTCAAAGAGCTGGGCGGGGAAAAGAAAAGCTCAACTCCTTCAGAGGAGGATGATAAGTAAGCTATCGATATGGTAGGGACAGGACAGTTTTCCTTTCTTTGCATTATCCGAACTTTAATATAAAGATAAAACCACATACTCATCTGAAACCAGCTCGACATCCAGCAGTATAATTAGGGGCTTGAATCTATAGGATTACCTTCCGGAACCGTCGATATATAGCAGAGAGGTTTAGAAGATTAGCTTCGATATGAGTAGACGAATGAGACACCCGAGCAGGCTGACCCTGGCGATAGTTTTTATTCTTGCCACAGTTTTCTCCCTCCGGGCCAAGCCCGGCTGGTCCAAGATAATAAATTTTCCCTCCTCTTATCTAAGCACCATTCAATCCGCAATAGATTTCTCCGGCGAAGGCGATACGGTTCTGGTTGCTCCAGGGGTCTATTATGAGAACCTTGACTTCAGGGGGAAAGGTGTGGTTTTAGCAAGCCATTTTATCCTGGAATTCGATAGCAGCCTGATTGATAAGACGATCATAGACGGAGGCAAGCCGGAGGTTTCCAGCAGAGGAAGCGTGGTCCGGTTCGTCAGCGGGGAAGGCTCAGGCTCGGTTATACAGGGGTTTACCCTGCGTAACGGAATAGGGAGCGCCCTGGACGAGTTTGGATACGGCGGGGGAATTTTCTGTTACCTTTCCGCTCCCCGGATAATCAACAATCGCATAGAGAATAACGAAGCACATTTCGGTGGCGGGATCGCCTGCTTTTACGGGGATTCCGAGCCGAGGATCATCTCCAATCTGATATTAAAAAACAGGGGAATAATCGGTGCGGGAGTTTTCTCCCAGGGGATCGACCCGCTTATCCAGAACAACAGGATTGAAAACAATTCCTCCAGCTACAGGGGAGGAGGTATATTCTTTAAGCTCAGCTCCCCCAAGGTCAGGGGGAATATCGTCTCTCAAAATACTGCGGCTAAATACGGAGGAGGCATATACGGTCTGGCAACCTACGGCGAGATAGTTGACAACTGGCTTGAGGGGAACAGGGCGGAATTGAAGGGCGGGGGGATTCATATCAGCAGCCAGAGCCAGGCTAAGATTATCGGAAACGTTATCGAGTCAAACTCCTCTGGTCTGGGTGGAGGGCTTTATAATCTCTATTCCAGCAATTTCGTGGCTAACAATACCTTCATAGATAACAGAGCCTCCGAGTCAAGCGGAGCGATTTACTGCTCCGGTGTCTCACCTGACCTGCCCCGGATATTAAATAACATTTTCTACTTGAACCAGGGAGGGATCGATTGCAGCCAGGGATGTATGCCTCAGATCTATTACAACGATTTCTGGAATAACTCAGGTCCAGATTTCGTCTGCGACATCCCGGGTCTGGGCGATACCACCTGGGGAGTGAATCTCAACACCACCGCCTGCGACAGCTTCTTCAACATCTTCTCCGATCCTCTGTTTGCAGACAGCAGCTACAACCTCTCCTGTTCTTCACCCTGTATAGATGCAGGCGATTCGGTCCTCTCGACTTATGAAAAAATCCGGAACGATATGGGAGCCAAAGAGTACTTTTATCTTTCGGGCGATGTGAATGCAGACGGGAACAAAGATTTAGCGGATGTGGTTTTTCTGATAAACTGCCTTTTTAAGTCAAAGCCCTCCCCCTGTCCCTGGCGAAGCGGCGATATGAACCATGACAGGAAAATATCCTTAACGGATATCGTTGTTTTGCTCTACTCCCTTTTCCATTGATGAAGTCTATTGTAGAGCTTCTGGTAATACGCCCCTACTTTTATTACTTTGTGTTGGTCTCCAGACTAACACAACTTTCCACCATCCATTCTTTATTAGTGAAGACTCCAATGAGGAGCAAAAGGAATTTAGATTAGCCTTCTCAGGGAATTTCTAAGACCCCAGCCCCGTTAATCTTTCCCCCCTTGAGCGACTGCAAAGCTCGATTGGCATCTTTCAAGGGGAAAACAGAAATCCTGGTGCGAATGGGAATTTCTTCTGCAAGCTTAAGCAGCTCTTCACCGTCATTTCTCGTGCTGTTGGCTACGCTCCTTAAGGTCTTCTCGTAGTACAGATGTTCGGTGTAATCCAGTTGAGGAACAGGCGTCATATAGATACCGGCTAAAGCTAAAGTTCCGCCTTTGTTCAAAGCCTTTAAAGCCAAGGGAACGATCTCGCCTGCCGGGGCGAAGATGATCGAGCTGTCAGGCTTTTCCGGAGGAACCTGTTCTGCACTGCCAGTCCAGGCCGCTCCCATTTCCAGGGCTAATCTCTGGTGTTCCCTGCTGCGGGTAAAAACATAGACTTTGCATTTCCAATAAATTGCGATTTGTATGGCTATATGAGCCGAGGAACCAAAGCCGTACAAGCCTAATCTTCCACCGGGCCGGATTTCGCTCAGGCGCAGGGCGCGATAACCTATTATCCCCCCACAGAGCAAGGGAGCAGTTTCTAAAGCAGAAAGTTTATCTGAGAGGGGGTAAGCGAAATCCTCCGAGATGACAGTATATTGTGAGTAACCTCCATCTGTATGATAACCTGTAAATTTTGCGTTCTCACACAGGTTCTCCT
The DNA here is from genome assembly GCA_964511075.1 of uncultured Ignavibacteria bacterium. GTDB lineage: Bacteria > Zixibacteria > MSB-5A5 > MSB-5A5 > RBG-16-43-9 > CAZEDM01. The sequence continues at coordinate 22,356 of CAZEDM010000004.1, read as the reverse complement.
TTCCGCTTTTACAGAATTCACATTTACTACAGGTGGAATTCAGCCAGGCAATGCCAACCCTTTGTCCGGTTTTGAATCGATTAGCCTCCTCTCCTTTTTTCCCCACTATCCCCACTATCTGATGTCCCGGAACCAGAGGCAGCTTGGGCAGGGGAAGCTCTCCCTCCACCGTATGCAGGTCAGTATGACAGATGCCGCAAGCCTGCACCCGGATTAAAATATCTTTCGCACCTACCCCAGGCTCAGGAATCTCCTGCAGCCGGAGAGGAACATTCTCGATTAAATCCGGTTTTTTCAGGACCATCGCCTGCATACGCATTTTCCTCGAGTAAAAAAATGTATTACCCTACATCTCTACCAGTCTTCATCCCAATCTATTTTTTTGGAACCTTTTTGGCAAGATAATTTTAGAAATACAGGGGCGGATTTTAAACCTGCCCCTCAAGGGTTTACTTTTCCCTTGCCACTTTTTTATTCGTCTGATATATTCCTCCAGTATGGCGAAGAAAGATAAAGATTCTGATGCTTCTGGAGAGGAGATCAAGGTAATTGCCACTAACAGGAAAGCCCGGCACGAGTATATCATCCTGGAGACCTACGAGGCTGGGATGGTGTTGAAAGGGACCGAGGTAAAGTCCTTGAGGGAAGGAAAAGCCAATCTGAAGGACTCCTATGCCAGGGTGGACAGGGGAGAGGTTTACCTTTTGAATATGCACATAAGCCCCTACGAGAAGGGAAACAGATACAATCAGGACCCCACCCGACCAAGAAAACTCCTGCTGCATAGAAGCCAGATACGCAGGCTTTTGGGTAAGACAGTGGAGAAGGGGTTGACCCTGGCTCCTCTAAGGCTTTATTTCAAAGGAGGGTATGCCAAGGTGGAGCTGGCCCTGGTTGTCGGCAAGAAGCTTTACGATAAAAGAAAAGCCATTACCGAGAGGGACGCTGCGCGTGCCTTAAGAAGAGCTTTGAAGGAGAAGAACAGATGAGAGCTAGACTAACGCTTCTAATACTATTGGTTCTTCTATCCTGCATTCATTCTTTTTCCTCCGGCTCTGTGGTGACCATCGACAAGGAAGGGGAGAAGTATCAGCTGGAAAGCGAGGAGATAGGCGGTTATCTTTATGTGGAGCTTGCAGGTTTAAAGGAGATTTACGGCGGTGAGCTTTTCTGGGACCCCATGGGCAAGAGGATATTCTGGGAGCTCAAGGACCATCTGTTTGAGTTCGTCCTTTTCTCTCCTTACGTCCTTTTAGACGAGGAGGCGCATAACCTGATCCTGCCGGTGAAGATAAAACAGGGCAGGGTTTACCTTCCCTTTAAAACCTTCTGGCCTGTGCTGGAGGAGACAGAGTCTCCGGAGAAAACCTTGAGCCGGGGGATATATAACATCCTGGATCTCAAAGTCAGCCGCAAACTGAACGGGCTCCTCATAGAGATATTCCTGGCTCAGCCTCTCAAGTGCGAGGTTTTCCAGAGCGAGAACAACTGGCTGATCATAAATTTTCTGGAAGGAAAGATAGACACCCTGCACTTTTCTGATCTGGGAATGCCGGATTTAATTCCGGAGAGCAAGGCATATCAATTTGAGAATTCCGCCCAGCTTTCCCTGAGGCTTTTCAGGGAGTTTCCCAGGTATTATCAATCCATAAAGCAAGACCCCTTAAGACTGCAGATAATCCTGGAGGATACGACCCAGGGGCTTTTGGACGTGACCGGGGAGATGGAGAGAAACCCCATAGATGTCATCATCATAGACCCGGGGCACGGCGGCGAGGATTTTGGAGCAGTGGGGTCCAAGGGGCTGAAAGAGAAAGACGTGGTTCTGGATATCGCTTTCAGACTGGAGGAGCTTTTAAAAAACTCGGGGGATGAGAACCTGAAAACCTATCTTACCCGAACAGGAGATTATTTCGTTCCCCTGGAGCAGAGATCCTTATTTGCCAATCAAAGAGGCGGAGACCTTTTTATAAGCATTCATGCCAATTCAGCCAGGAGAAAGAAAGCCTCAGGCACGGAGGTATATTTCTTAGCCCAGGCGAAAAATGACGAAGCCCGGGCAGTGGCAGCTCTGGAGAACTCCGCCATCCGGTTCGAATATCCGCAAGGCGCTCCGGTGGATACCTCCGAGCTTGATTTCATCCTCATGGATATGCTGCAGACAGAATTCCTCAAGGAGTCGAGCGAGTTTGCCCGGATGGTGCACGACCGGCTGCAGAAACAGCTGGATATACCCAGCCGCGGGGTGGACCAGGCAGGATTTTTCGTCCTGAACAAGACCTATATGCCTGCGGTACTGGTGGAGAGTGCCTTTCTCTCCAACCAGAAGGAGGAGAAACTCTTAAACCAGAGCTCCTTCAGGCAGAAAATCGCCCAGGCGATCTATGAGGGGATTCAGGATTTCAAAAACAAATACGATTTAAGATCAAGATGAGCCTAAGCCGAAAAGTCATAGGGATATTCGATTCAGGGGTAGGGGGCCTGACCGTGGTAAAACAGGTCTTCGAGAAATTGCCTTTCGAAAATGTCATCTATTTCGGGGATACTGCCAGGACACCCTACGGACCCCGTTCCCCTGAGATTGTCAGAAAGTTCTCCGTGCAGGACATCAGTTTTCTTTCCACTCAGGGGGTTAAGCTTATCGTGGTTGCCTGCAACACCGCCTCCGCCGTGGCATTGGATTATCTCAAGAAAATTTTCCAGCTCCCCTTGATGGGGGTGATCGTTCCCGGCTCAAAGGCCGCAGTCAAAGCCACCCAAAATGGCAGGATCGGGGTGATCGGAACAGCAGGAACGATCCGTTCGGAATCGTATACCAGGGCGATTAAAAAGATAGACCGTAAAATCAAGGTCTTTGGGTATCCCAGCCCGCTTTTCGTCTCCCTGGCTGAAGAGGGCTATATTGATAAAAAAGCTACCTACCTTATTGCCGGGGAATACTTAACCCCTTTGAAGAAAAATAAAATAGACACCCTGGTCTTAGGATGCACCCATTACCCGCTTCTTAAAAAAGTCATATCAAAAGTTATGGGTAAGGGAATTACTTTGATCGATTCCGCGGAGGAGACTGCCCTGGAGGTCAAGAAAGTGCTGGAAAGTAAGAATTTAATAAATCCAAATAAATCAGAGCCTTTCTGTAAGTTCTACGTATCTGATTTCCCGGAGAAATTCATCCAGATCGGTGAAAGGTTTTTAGGAGAAAAGATTAAAGATGTTAAGAAAATCGATATTAATAAGTATTGAGAAAAAAACATGAGCATTTCTCTTTGCAAACTACACCCCCTATACCCGAGTTGATCTCAACCTGGGTAATTTCCCGCCTTGAGGGCAAGGCGAGAATACCTGTATCAGGTAGGTCAGACATTCCTGTCTGACCGCTTGAACAGACAAGAATGTCTGTTCTACCGTTTTGCCATGTTCATGATGGAGCTTATTATAGTGGTCGTCGGGTCCCCTGACCCGACGAAAAATCAAAGAAAATAGAGACGTATTGCCATGCGTCTCTGCAATCTGAAGAGAATATGAAAATCATCTTAGCTACACGTAATCAACATAAAATAGAAGAAATCAAAAAAATTCTGGCTGACCCGCAAATAGAAATTCTGACTTTGGAGGATTTTCCGGAGGTCCCTGAGATCGAGGAGACCGGAAAGACCTTGGAGGAAAATGCTGTTCTCAAAGCCAAAAAGGTTTTCTCTGTAACCGGAATACCAGCCTTAGCAGATGACTCCGGCCTGGAAGTTGATGCTCTGAACGGTGCGCCCGGGGTTGTATCTGCCAGGTTTGCCGGCCCGGGATGCAGCTATAAAGACAATAATCTGAAACTGCTCAGGCTATTAAAAGGGATACCCAGGGAAAAAAGAGGGGCGATTTTCAGATGTGTGGTGGCTTTAGCTTTAAGTCAGGATGATATAAGGATAGTCGAAGGAAAAGTAAAAGGTATTATCACTGAAAGTGAAATAGGGGAGAGCGGGTTTGGGTATGACCCGGTTTTTTTCCATCCGGAATCAGGCAAGACCTTTGCGGAACTTGAGAGAGGGGAAAAGAACAGGATTAGCCACAGGGGGATTGCCTTTGGAAAAGCGAAAGTGCTAATCAAGAAATTAGTTTCGGATAGCGAATAAGAGTTTTGGGGAGGGGCTTGTCCCCTCCCGGTTTTTCTCAGAATCCAAATTCTAATTACGCCTTACGAAATCCCACCACAGTAGAAGGACCCTTCCATTTTTTTCCACGGGCGACCACACGGTTCGACGATTCGACAAGCTCATCGTGCTGAGCCTTAACGAAGCACAAGCTCACCGTCCTGTCTTCGACCCTGAGGCTCAGAGACCCGAAGGGAGCAAAGTCGAAGGAAGGGTCGCCCCTACTAACTTCCTTACTATTTGAATAAAGACTGGCTCTGCTGGTCTGCAGAACAACAGAGAGCAGAAGGTAGGCGGCATCATCTCACTTCTCCCGGTTATGTACGGGAGCTGGAATTCCCGCACCAGCAGAGATTTTTCCGCTTGACTTATTTTACTTTCCGATTATAATAATAAAAGATACTAATTAAGTCCTTTTTCCTCGGACAAAAAAGGAGAATAATTGAAGCTAAATCGGTCCATCCAGTATTTAATCATCATCTTGAGTTTTTTCTTTTTTATTCAGCCCCTCTACGCGGTAATCCCTCTTGAGACCTCTCCTTCCTGGCGTTCGCAGGATTTGAGTGTTTATTCCACCGGGGCGGCTTTTGGGGATATTGACGGGAACGGGTTTCTGGACCTGGCGGTTTCCAATGGCAACGATATGGCAAAGGCACCCAATTTCGTCTATTTCAATTATAACGGCAATTTGGATACCACTGCAGGCTGGGTCTCGTCTAATGCTGAATATTCGGGTCACTGTGCTCTTGGGGATATAGACAAAGATGGTTACCCCGAGCTGGCGGTCTCCAATTATATCAACACCGGCTGGGGCAAGCTGGTTATGCAGCTGTATGATAATGTCAGCGGCTCGCTTTCGAGCTTTCCCACCTGGTCATCTTCCGATTCTATGCACTCCTTTTCCTGTTCTTTCGGTGATGCGGACGGGGATGGTGATCTGGATCTGGCAGTTGCCTGCGGCGAGGCTTACAACAGTTTTTATGAAAAAAACAGGATATATTACAACCAGAACGGAGCCTTGGAAACCACCCCCTCCTGGATGTGCGGGGATTCTGCTACCTGCTACGATGTTGACTGGGGGGATGTGGATAACGACGGGGATCTGGACCTGGCTTTTGTCTGTGCCAGGGGGTATGTCAAAGTTTATAAAAACTATGGCGATTCGATTGAAACTTTTCCTTCCTGGAAATCCCAGGCAATTGACAACAGGAATACCTTAGCCTGGGGAGATGTGAACAATGACGGTTTTCTGGATCTGGCTGTGGCGAACAACACCCAGCTCAGCGGGACGGGATATTTCGAGGTTTATCTGAATAATTCGGGCGTCCTGGATACTGTTCCCTCCTGGACCTCATCCACGAGCGGCTACGGCTCTGCGGTCTCCTTCTGCGATGTGGATAATGATGAGGACAAGGATTTGGCAACAGGCAGATGGTGGGGGTACTCGTCGGCCTATGAGAATACCGGCAGTGATTTGAGTACAGCTCCTGCCTGGAGCTGCGATCTGGACTATGAGAGCGTGGTGGAGGAGATGGTCTGGGCGGATCTGGATGGGGACGGGCTGGTCAGAATTAAAGACGAAACTCATTCAGCCGACGGGATAAAGAAGGTCTATTATCTCGATTTTTATCCTGCCCATAAATTGGAAAGGGTCGTCTCGGATAACGATACCTTATCTCTGGAGGATTACTGTTATGATTTAGCCTCAGGCTGGGTCTCCTTTAAGACTGCACCTTCCAGCCAGGTGATTTTCGATTACAAGTATTCGATGAAACAGGATCTGGCAGTGAGCAACTGGGACCGGGAGAACTTCTGTTTCCTTAACCAGAATCAGTTATATACCTATGGGGATGCGAATCAGGATCATAACACCTCCGTTTCAGATGTGGTTTACCTGATAAATTATCTTTTCAAGGGGGGAAACGAGCCTTATTTCTTAGCCTGCGGGGATGTGAACGACGATTGCCAGACCTCGGTGAGCGACGTGATCTACCTGATCAATTATCTGTTCAGAGGCGGACCCGTCCCGAAAGCAGGGTGCGCCAAATAACTCAAATTTATTTGCACTTATCCAGTATAAAATTGTAGCTGTCAACCCGGATGAGGTCAATGCTTAAAATATACAGGTTATCACTCATATTTTTTCTTTATTCGGTCATAGTTCTTTTCGCTCCCCCGGATTCATCTGCACAGACAGGTACACCTGTACTTAAATCCGGCTGGCCCAAGTCTGTTGGGGAAAGGGTCTTTTCCTCTCCGGTTATAGGTAACATAGATGGCGATAACGACCTGGAGATTATCGTAGGTTCCTACGATAACAAGATATATGCTTTTAACCCGGACGGTAGTCTGGTCTCGGGCTGGCCAAAGGAAGCAGGGGGGAGGCTTTTCTCCTCCCCGGCCCTGGGCGATCTGGATGGGGATGGTTACCCAGAGGTGGTGATCGGGTGCTGGGATTTCAAACTTTACGCCTGGAAAGGCGACGGGACCTCACTTTCAGGATTTCCGGTCTCAACTGAGAATATGCTTTACTCCACTCCTGCAATAGGAGATGTGGATGGCGACCAGATGGATGAGGTAGCAGTTGGCTCAGTGGATGGTGAAATCTACCTGTGGAATGGAGACGGCAGTTTGGTTTCCGGGTTTCCGGTCCAAACCGACGGAGCAATCTTCTCCTCTCCAGCCATAGGAGATATCGACCAGGATCTCTCCAAGGAGATTATGATCTCCTGCTCGGACAAGAAGGTTTACGCCTTCGATAATAACGGCACACCAGTTACAGGCTGGCCCTTTAGCGGAAGCAATGCCTTCTATTTGTCCTCCCCAGCCTTAGGAGACTTGGACGATAACGGGAACTTAGAGATAGTTGCAGGTGATTTGGGAGGAAAGCTCCATGTTCTGAAAGATGACGGCACCTCCTTTCCCGGATTTCCCAAAAGCCTTGTAGGCTCAATCTACTCTTCTCCAGCCTTAGGGGATTTGGACGGAGACGGATACAGGGAGATAGTCATCGCTTCCACTGATTCGCTCTCCAGCAGAATCTACGCTGTAAAAAGGGACGGTACATACCTCTCCGGCTGGCCCCTGACCCTGAATGATCAGATCATATCCTCGCCTCTGATCGCTGATATTAACGCCGACAGTCAGATGGAGGTTCTGATCGGGACCTCCGGGGGAAAGATCTACGCCTGGAGTAAAAATGGAAATCTGCTTTCCGGCTGGCCCATAACTCTGGACAACTGGGTTAACTCCACCCTGGCATTAGGAGACCTGGAAGGCGACGGCAAAGCCGAGCTGGTAGCAGCTGAGGGTGATTCACTGGTCTACGTATGGGAGTTAGGCTCAGGTTCTTACAATCAGGATTTACTTGCCTGGCCTGTGCATAGAGGAAATTCAAAGAGGACTGGCTTTATGGAGACAGACACATCCGGCACTTACCTTTATGGAGATGTAAACAATAACGGGCAGGTGGGTGTGAGTGATGTGGTTTACTTAATAAGTTATCTTTTTAAAGGGGGAACCCCGCCGCCAGTTCCCTTACTGGCAGACGTGAATGGAGATTGTGATATCTCAGCTTCGGATGTGGTTTATTTAATAACCTATCTTTTCAAACAGGGAGCGCCGCCCCAAGCTGGTTGTGCTGAGTAAAAAGGGTGTAAGGGTTCTCGGAGTCAAGTGTTCAAGGGGAGAAGCTTGACAGTAAGGTAGTAACTGGGCAAAAATAATTGTCAACCATCCTTCTGGGATAGTTCATCTACAAAACTACTACTGTGACATTAACATGGTCAATGCACTCAATTCTATCTGCCGCTTACCACCATCTCAGAGAATTTGATAGTAGGGGAGGAGATGCTGCCCCTGAAGGTCAGATCGTTGCCCACCATCTCTATACCGTTCAGCATACCCATTATGGTCCCGGCTATGGTCACCTGGGATACGGGGTAGTCAAGCTCCCCGTTTTCGATCCAGATTCCCTCCGCCATCTGGGAGTAATCGCCGGTTACGATATTCATCCCAAAACCAGCCAAGCCGGTAACGTAAAATCCCTTTTTGACGCTTCTGATTATCTCCGTCCGGTCGGCTTTTCCGTTTTCCAGATAGAAATTCAGTGTGGATATTCTGGGGATCGAGCTGTAGTCTCGTGAGGCGTTTCCGGTAGTGATGGTTTTCATCTTTTTCGCGGAGTAGTGATTGTGTAAGAAGGTCTTGAGAACCCCGTTTTCAAATACCTTCTTCCTCTGAGCAGGTGTTCCCTCTCCATCGAAAGGGGAGGAGCCCAGGCCCTTTACCATAATTCCATCGTCCCACACAGTCAAAAAATCCGAGCCTACTTTCTGCTCGAGTTTTCCCGCCAGGAAGGTGGAGTTTTTCGAAGCGGATAAGCCGTTCACTGCGTAAGAGATTCCAGCCAGAAAGCCGGAGGCAGCCAGAGGGTCAAAAATTATGGACGCCTTTTGAGTCTCCACTTTTCGGGAGCCCAGCATCCTTAAAGCCCTCTCTGCGGAGGTCTTGCCTATTTTCTCCGGCGGCTCCAGATCCTCCAGAAGAGATTTAGCATCCCAGAAATAATTAGCTCTTTTCTCTCCGTTTTTCTCTGCTACCGGTGAACAGAAAAGGCTTACCGCGGTCCTTCTGAATTCCAGATTTACGCCCTTTGAATTAGCCAGGTAAATCCGTGTCTCGTTGTCGTTATATTCCGCACCTTCGGAATTGGTTATTCTGGGATCGGCACCAAAGGCAGCAGACTCTGCTCTTCTGGCCAGTTCTATCTTCATCTCCGTGGGAAAATCCTTCAGATGATTGTCAAATACCTTCAGGTCGGCTTTCTCTGCAGAGGCTTCAATTTTTTCCGGCAGCCCATTGAATTCGTCCTGGCTTGAATTCTTAGCCAGGAAAATGGTTTTCTTAATTAGCTCCTCCAGGGAATCCGCAGTGAAATCCGAGGTATAGGAGAACCCCAATTTACCCTCGAGGAAAACTCTTAAACCCAGTCCCTTGGTCTGGGTCTGTTTTAAAACCTCTATCTCACCTTTTCTTATGCGGATCAAGAGCTCTCGACCTTCCTCCAAATAGATCTCCGCCTGGTCTGCTCCTGCCTTGATCGATTTGTCGGTCAGCTCGGAGGGGAGTTCTTTATATTCCATCTTATCTCCTTAAATGAGTTTACATTACCGTGGGTTTAAAAGCCGTTCCTCCTATGGTGATCTCGGAGAATTTTATGGTGGGCTGTCCTACTCCGGCATACACCCATTGTCCATCCTTGCCGCAGGTGCCGGTGGTCTGGTCAACCAGCAGGTCGTTTCCCACCATCTCGATTTTCTGGATTGCCTCAGGTCCGTTTCCTATCAAAACCGCCCCCTTCAGGGGTCTGGTTATTTTGCCATCCTCAATCAGATAAGCTTCCCGGACCAGAAAATTGAAATTTCCAGAGGTGGTATCAACTGAGCCTCCACCCATCTTTTTGGCATAAACTCCCCTTTTGACTGATTTGATTATGTCCTCAGGCTCTGTCTCCCCCTGGTCAATGAAGATGTTGGTCATCCGGGGAATGGGGAATTCCCTGTAGGAGGTCCTTCTCCCATTGCCCGTGGATTTGGCTTTCATCAGTTTAGCGTTCAGCAGGTCATATAGATATCCCTGTAAGATGCCGTTCTTTACCAGCGTCTTTCTCTGTCCCGGAGTTCCCTCATCGTCTATGTTAAAAGAACCGCGGCCATAGGGTATGGTTGCGTCATCCACCACGTTAACCACATCCGAGGCAACTTTTTTCCCCAGCTTGTCTGACATAAGGGAAGTATTCTTCCTGATTCCATCCCCCTCCAGGGAATGGCCAAATGCCTCATGAATTAAGACTCCTCCCCAGCCGGGACCAACCACCACCGGGTTTAAGCCAGCAGGGGAGTCTTCAGCCTGGAGCATGGTTATCGCCTGTCTGGCTCCCTCCTTGCCTGCATCCTCAGGGGTGTTTTTTTCGAAGTATTCCTGGCCAACTCTGCCACCCAGAGTAGCATATCCTTCGAACTTCCTGCTCCCCTCAAGTGCTAAGGGATAAACCGCCAGCCTGACGATGAACTGCTCATCTTTAACCTTTAACCCCTCAGAGTTGATTATGGTTATCTTTTTAGCCTCGTCCATAAAATCAACTCTCACCTGTTCTATCCTCTTGTCGTAATCCCTGGCAGCCTGGTTGGCTCTTTTTATAAATTCTATCTTGGTTTTCTCAGAAACTAAGGGGACAGGGAATTTAAGGGTGAAATAAGGATTGACTTTCCGGACACTCAGGTCAGCTGGTTTTTGAGCTTTGCCTGAAGTGGCGATGAATGCCGCCACCTCCGCGGCTTCTTTTAACTGGGCAAAAGCCAGGTCATCGGAGAAGGCATAGCCTGTCTTCTCTCCGGAGATCACCCTTACGCCACCTCCCTGTATTATGCCGTAGCTGCAGGATTTAATTTTATCCTCGTCCAGCTGTATACCGGTGCGAATGAGATGCTGCAGATAGATTTCAGCAAAATCCCCTCCTTTGGATAAAGCGGATTCCAGGATCTTCTTGAAATCCTGATCCGAAAGTGATTTCTCCAACATATCTTTGGTTTCATCCGTGAAACCGAAGGCGTAGTTAAACCAGAAAGGTGCAGTCAGCAAGGCTATTCCTCCTTTCAAAAAGCTCCGGCGATTCAGCTTTTGTGGATTTTTTTCGATCATAGAAAATCTCCTGAGTAAGAAAAAAGTTCAAATCGCAATTTAATCCTTTTTGGAGAAGTGTCAAGGAGAAAGAAAAAAGGATTCAAGGATTTGAGAAGTTAAGGGTTCAAGGGGGAAGAAGGTGGAGGTGATGCGTTTTTCACAGCCGCTGATGACCTTTACCCCTAAATCTGAGGGGATTTTCAACCTGCCCCTCTCCTGCAAGGAGAGGGGAGAGATCCCTCCTTAAGGGGATTAAGGGAAGGTTTGGTTTGAATAATTTTTTCTAAGGCTACGTTGAGCATTGAGCTCACTTCAGCAAAAAGCCCCGCTCTTTTTTAAAAGAGCGGGGCTTGAAAAAGAAATTCTCAGACGAATTAATAACACTGGGGAGGAACGGGTCCGCCCTTGAACAGGTAATTGATAAGGTAGATCGCATCCTGAACATTGATATCGCCGTCACACTGCATATCTCCGCAACCCAGGATGGGATCCGGCGAAGGACCGCCTTTGAACAGATAGTTGATCAGATAGATAACGTCACTCACGTTGGATTCAGTATCCCCGTTTATATCACCGGTCAGGCAGGAGGGAACATAGAATTTGAAGATCTGGGTTGACCAGGTACCCGCGGTATTGGTGTCGTTGGCTTTGACCTTCCACCAGTAGAAGGTGGAGACTTCCAGTTGAGGGGTGGTATAGGTTGAATCGGTCAGGTCAGTAACTATAACCGGATCGGGGAAGGTCTGAGCAGTATCATAATATAAATCGTACTTAACCACATCCCCGGGATCAGGGTCTATGGCTTTACGCCAGATCAGGGTTGCCTGAAGACTGGTAAGCGTATCCTCATCCGTAGGCAGGAGTAAGCTGAACGCCCTCGGTGGCTGAGGCACATAGATATTTAACTCGAAGGTAGCAGTTGACCATGTTCCAGATGTGTTGATATCCTTTGCCCAAACCTTCCAGTAGTAAGTGCTGTCATCCCTCAGAACCACTGTTTCGGAGGTGTCCTTCAGGTTTACTGACTTTCTGGGGCTGGTGAAACTCGAGTTCATATCTATCCAGATCTCATAGAGAATCGAGTCACCAGGATCCGGGTCGGTAGTGGACTGCCAGTAGAATTCGACGGTGGAATCGGACAGCGTGGTATCATCCAGCGGAGAAAGCAAGGTGAAGGTTAAAGGTGCTTCAGGATAATAAACCTCGAAGCTCCAGTATGGGTCTGTGCTCCAGCTCTCTCCTCCGTAACTGTCTTTGGCTTTGACCTTCCAGTAATAGGTGGAGTCATCCAGGATTGGAGGAAGGAACACTACGGTATCTGGAGAAAGCACCGAATCATACACCGCAAAGGTGCTATCCAGAGAGTAGTAGGTCACATAGCTTATGACATCTAATAAATCCGGGTCATAGGGTTTGTGCCATCTCAGGGTGGGGGTAAGGACAGAGACCGTGCTCCCATTGGAAGGAGTCAGAAGGCTGAAGGAGGCGGGAGCCACGTTCAGTGCCCGGAAGCTCCAGTAAGGCTCAGAGCTCCAGGTAACCAAACCGAATTTATCCGTTACTTTTACCTTCCAGTAGTACAGGGTGTCGTCCAGAAGCTCAGGCAGAGTAGAGGCGGTATCTGTGGTGGTGGTGACCGAATCTGTGGCAGAAAGCGAATCCAGCGACCAGTAAAGGGTGTAGGTTAACACATCGCTGGGGTCAGGATCTGTTGCCTTATGCCAGTATAATCTCGGATGAAGGATGACCGTATCCTGATCATCGGGTGACGACAGGCTGAAAGGATCAGGCGCCTGGGGCACGTAGATATAAAATCGCCAGTTCGTCTGGGTGCTCCATCTGCCTGAGGTATTAATATCTTTGGCCAAGACTTTCCAGTAATAGGTGCTATCATCGCTGCCGGTGAAATAGTAGAACGTATCAGCCAGATCTGCTATGATCCTGGGGCTGGGGAAACCTGAGCGGGAATCTATATACAGGTCGTAGAGCACGGAATCACCAGGATCAGGGTCAGTGGTACTGCGCCATCTCAAAGTGTCTGAATTCTCCCAGATGGTATCCCTGTCCGGTGGATAGACCAGGCTGAAAGCAGCGGGCTGCTGTGGGTGATAAACCCTGAAATTCCAGGTGTTGCTGCTCCAGGTGGACTTACCCCATTTATCCACTGCTCTGACCTTCCAGTAATAGACGGTGTCGTCCTGCAAAGTAGGCAAAGCACGAGAAGTACCGCTTATGTTGGGGATGGAGTCAAAAATGCTGAAATCACTGTTCCGGCTATAATAAAGGATATACTTCACAGTATCCAGAGGGTCAGGGTCAGTCGATTGCTGCCAGGTGAGGGTGGGGGTCAAGGTGGAAACAGTGGAGGCGCTGTCAGGTGAGACGAGGGTAAAAGCATTGGGGGCGACATTGACCACCAGGGTAACATTGGTTGAATGAGTCTGACTGCCGGTACCCTGAACAGTCAAGGTATAAGTTCCCGCTGGGGTGGAGCCGGTGGTGTTCACACCCAGCACCGAGGAACTGGTTGGAGGGTTGACCGGATTGGGACTGAAATTTCCACTGGCACCGCTGGGTAATCCCAAAACGGTCAAAGCGACTGGATGAGCAAACCCATAAAGATACCCCAGATTGACGGTATAGTTAGTGGAAGCCCCGACGTCCACCACCCTTGAAGCTGGGGTGGCTCCAACGGAGAAGTCGGGTATGGAGAAGTCAGCATCGCTTGCATCCTTGGGTGAGCCATCAGTTGCATCCGAGACCCGAACCCGGTTGGTATTACCCGGTATATTAGGAATGGTCCAGGTATAACTTCCGTCATTGGCGGTGCTGGATACAATGGTGGACCAGGTTGAACCGGAGTTAGTCGAATATTCGAGCTTCACGTTTCCGCTAAAACCAATTGAGTTCCAGGTTATATCATAATTCTCATCTGCATACCAAACCTCACCGCCGTTTGGCGTCTGGACCTGAAGTGCCGCTCCCAAGCATCCAGGCACGAATTGAGGGATGTAACCTAAGGCAGTAGAGGCATTGGTGAATTCCAGATTGCTTCCTGGCGGGATAAAGGTTGTATCGACGATTACCCCTATATCCGAATTCCAGGAAGGGCCTGTGGTGAAGTGAATGGTGCACAGAAGCCCTCTGCCCGTGTCAAAGGGTGTGCTGTACCACACGGACCAGATGTTAAGCCGGTAATTTGTGGTATCCACGTAGTTCTCGTACCCCACTGAACCGGCATACATTGTGCCTGGATTGCCCCAGAATCTTGGTCCCCAGTGAATGGAATCACAGTATATATCAGTATTTTCCGGATTGTAAAAGGATAGGGGAATAGTATAACCTCCCAGCTTCTGGTCATTATATGCATAGACATCAATTGTGATATGCTGATTTGGGCCCACAGTGGTTTTTTGCTCCACTCTACAGGTGTCCGGGTTGCCGGTATCCTGTGAGAAAGCTTTGGGGGTTAGGGAAAGAAAGACCAAAAGCGTCAAGAAAACAAAAACTCTCCTAGGCATGCATACCTCCTTTTTGGGGTTAGCTTGGTCTTGTGTTTTTAAAAAACGAAAAGGTGGTTTTTTCAATTCTTGCTCTCGGTTTTCTATATGTGGTCAAAGTACGAGGCTACAATTAAATATATGATACTTTTTCATCTTGTCAAGCTTAAAATAAGCTTTTTCATACTATCCCAGGTGGATTTCGTCCCCTTTCGGCAGCAGTCGGCACCTTTGGCAAAAATCTGTGATTAAGTGCCTGGGGTAAATTTTCCAAAGGAGATTGAAGGTCCAGATAGGGTGTTAATTAAAGGGGCGGATTCAATCATCTTGACAAAATCAAAGCCGTGTTTAAATTATTTGACGGAAACTAATTATTTTCTGAAACGTATATTCTTAGAAAAAGGAGAGAAGATGATAAAATACATAAAATTCTGTCTGTTTCTTTTCTTCGGCTTGAGCCTTTGTTCTCGGGTCTATGCTGAGAGGTATATGCAGGCACGCATACATTTCAAGGATAAATCGGAGATGAGAAAGGTCTTAAGCCTGGATTTGGATAGGGCTTATTTGAAGTACGGTAGATATCTGGACATAGTGACGGATTCGGCTGAGGTGGAAAAGCTCAGGGCAGAGGGTTATCAGGTTGAGGTGGTAATAGATGATCTGACTCTTTATTACCAGAAAAGGATGAAAAAGGCTGTGGATATGGGAGGCTATCATACCTACGGGGAGACAGGGGCTGAGTTAGATTCCATACATAGCCTGTATCCGGACATAACTACTTCCAAGCTTACCGTCGGTTACTCCCTGCAGGGAAGACCTATCTGGGGTATGAAGATCTCGGACAATCCAGAGCTGAAGGAAGATGAGCCGGAAGTTTTCTACAATGCCCTGATTCACGCCCGGGAGCCTATCGGGATCGAGGTTTTGCTCTATTTTATGTGGTTTCTGTTGGGCAACTATGGCTACGACTCTACAGCTACCTATCTGGTGGATAACAGAGAACTATGGTTTGTCCCCATAATCAATCCGGATGGTTATGAATTCAACCGGCAGAACTACCCGAATGGCGGCGGCATGTGGAGGAAGAACAGAAGAGATAACGGGAATGGCTCCTACGGTGTGGATTTGAACCGTAACTACGGTTACATGTGGGGGTATGACAATGTTGGTTCCTCGCCCGGCACGAGTTCGGAGACCTACAGGGGCACTGGTGCCTTTTCGGAACCGGAGACACAGGTCATAAGAGCACTATGCGATTCCTCTAATTTCGTCCTGGCTTTGAACTATCATTCCTACGGAGAATATTTCCTCTATCCCTGGGGCTACGATTACCTTTACACGCCGGACCACAAGCTGCTCAAATCGATAGGGGACAGCGTTGCCGTTCTAACCGGATATACGGCTGGACCAGGCTGGGCATTATATCTTACCAACGGTGATGCGGATGACTGGATGTACGGAGAGCAAACCGAGAAAAATAAAATCTTCAGCTTCACCCCGGAGGTGGGAGATGAGTATGACGGCTTCTGGCCTGACCCATCCTGGATACCCTATTTATGCGAGCAAATGCTGGAAACTAATCTTTTCATTGCCTCCTTAGCCGGAAATCCCTACGTTCTTCTGCCGCCAGAGCCGCCGGTTTTGACTGAGATCGACAGCGTAACTGCTGACAGCTTCACCTTGAGCTGGGTGCATCCGGATACCCGTAATCCGGCTGCCAGCTACTCCCTGATGGAACTTAAGGACCCGGTTACCCAGACCTTCGATGGTGAGAGCGGAACCTCCGGCTGGGATATGTCAGGATTTACCTTGACCACGACAGAAAGCTACTCGCCTGCCCACTCCTTCTATTCGGGCTCAGGCAATGACTTGAATAATTATCTTGTCACATCGGATTTCATCTCCATTCAGCCGGGGGACACGCTGAGCTTCTGGTGCGATTACAGTATGGAGGAGGGATGGGATTACCTGTATGTAGTCGTATCACTGGATGGAATGGACTTCCAGGCCATAGCGGGAAATATCACTACCGAGGAAGACCCTAATGGAATGAACCTGGGAAACGGTATCACCGGGAGCTCCGGGGGCTGGATAGAGGGAATTTTTGACCTGAGCCAGTTTGCCTACCAGGATGTTCTTTTGGGTTTCTACTACGTAACCGACGAGATATTCTACGAAAAGGGGTTTTACCTTGACGACGTCTATCCCCTGACCCGTTTTCAGGCCAGTGTTCTTCTGGCTGACAGCCTGGATCAGAAGAGTTATTTTGTCTCCAGGAAGTGTTCGGACGTCTATTACTATAAAGCAAAAGCCAGGGACGCTCAGAATCAGGAGAGCATCTGGAGCAAAAGGATAAGGGTGGCTGTGGGACTTGATTTCATACGGGGAGATACGAATTCGGATGATAACGTCAGCCTGAGCGACATAGTCTACCTCATAAACTATCTTTTCAAACAGGGTTCCGCGCCTGAGCCCCTGCATTCGGGAGATGCCAATTACGACGGCAACGTCTCCCTGTCTGATATTGTCTACTTAATAAATTACCTTTTCAAGGGAGGACCAGCACCCTGTGAGGACTAAAAATAGCAAGTAATCGTGCAGGAGGTAGAGATTCTCCAGAGGTAAGGATTATGAAGTCTACTAACTGATTTTAAGATATTCTATAAAAATCAAAAAGCGCCATCTCTTTTCTTTCACGGAATGGCGCTTATGTTCGATAAAGAAGAATTTTTCTCTTTACAGAGATAGAATAGCTTTTATCTTTTCTTCTTCCTTGCCTCATCCACCTTCTTGGTCAGCATCTCCTTTGACCAGTCGTTTGCCATCATCTTATCAGCCATGGTCATAGCCATGGTGCTGTCGCCGGCTATGGAGTTCATCAGCATCTCCTTGCTCTCGGGGTCCTGCATCATTTGGTCCATAACCTTGGCTTTCATATCCGGATTCTCCATCATCTTGGCCATCACCATAGCGGCGATCTCCTCGTTCTGCATCATCCGCTCCACTGCCTTCTCCTGGCTGCAGCTCAGAAAGATCAGAAATAGTACCGGGATTAAAAGGATAAGCAGTTTCTTCATTTTTTCTCACCTCCCTCTGGTTAAATTTTTAGTGAATTTAGCCTCAGATACAATCTTTGTCAAGTAAAATTAGAAGAATTTTAAAATTTGGGAAAGGTCATTTGCCGGTCAGGCAGCCGGTATTTCCCGTTTTCCACAGAACCCAAGGTGACTGGAGCAATTGAAAAAGCAGGAACAGAACCCGCCTGAGGTGGATTCTGTCCTTTATGAGATGACCGGTAGACTCATCTTGCCCAACCTGGATCTATTAATGTAAAGACGCATGACCGTAAAAAATGGGCGGCATAATCCCTGTCCAGTTAAACAACCTTGCTCCCGCCTCTGACGGGGTTTTCAACTGTTCCTTTCCTCAGAAAGGAGGGGATATGAATGTAGGGGGCGGGTTCCTAACCTGCTGATTTTTAGATTGTAAGGATTCAAAATTTTGAATCCCTACGTTATTACAGTGGAGTACGTTGTCCCGCCGTTGGCGGGTGCCACTGCTCAAATTTCTAAAAATTTTCCAGGTCAAAAAAACAAAATTGAAGTTGACATTTCGGTTCCGATTTATTTTATATATAATGAACTTTCGTCCAAGGAGGGTAAAGGTGAGAATAACTATCAGCGTAATCAAAGCAGACGTCGGTAGTATCGGCGGGCATATCAAGCCCAGCCAGAAGCTAAAGGACTCCGTAAAGGATTTCGTCAATGAAAACGGTTTGAAGAAGGGGCTGGTTATCGACTCCTATATCAGCTCTACCGGAGACGATATTGCCTTACTTTTGACTCATACGAAGGGGAAGGAGAGTTCCGAGATTCATAAACTGACCTGGGATGCTTTTGTGGCTGGAACAAACGTGGCAAAAAAACAGGGACTGTATGGTGCGGGGCAGGACCTTCTGAAGGATGCCTTTTCCGGGAATGTGAAGGGTATGGGACCGGCCGTGGCTGAGATGGAGATCGAGGAAAGGCCGAACGAGTCTTTTCTTTTCTTCGCCGCGGATAAAACCGATCCTGGCGCCTATAATCTGCCGCTGTACCTGAGCTTTGCCGACCCGATGCATAACGCCGGGCTTCTGCTTTCGCCCGGAATGGCCAAGGGTTTTAAGTTTACCATAATGGATGTGGAGCATGTAGACGCTGACAGGGTGATCGAGCTTAACGCTCCGGAGGGCATTTACGATATCGCCGCCCTTCTAAGAGATAACCAGAGATTCGTGGTCGAGTCTATCCATTCGAGAAATAGTGGTGAGCAGGCAGCTTCGATCAGCACTACCAGGCTGCACAACATCGCAGGTAAATACACGGGCAAGGATGACCCGGTTTGTCTGGTGCGTGTTCAGGGAAGCTTTCCTGCAACCGGCGAGATATTGTCTCCCTACGGCATAGGGCATTACGTGGCGGGCTTTATGAGAGGCAGCCATACCGGTCCCCTGATGCCGGTAAAGGCTAACTCTCCTATCTCTTTCTTTGACGGGCCACCGGTGGTTTCCGCCCAGGCTTTCTCTATGAAGGAGGGGATACTGACCGAGCCGGCAGATGCCTTTGACCAGCCTTTTTGGGATTACGTCAGAAATATAGTCTCCCAGAAAGCAATAGATATGCGGCGCCAGGGATTTTCCGGCTGTGCCATGCTGCCTTATTCGGAACTGGAATACGGCGGGATAGTGGAGAAGCTGAAAGAGCTGGATAAGAAATTCGTAGTGAGAAAATAAATAGGGAAGACCTTATGGTGGTCGTTGGGTCCCCTGACCCGACGAAGCTGTCTCTACGGAAATGCCAGGTCGGGGGACTTGGCATACACTGAAGCTTTCCCCGGGTTTTAGGGCAACGCGGGGATACGATTGGGAGTGTAAACCTTCAGGTTTACTAAAACGTAAAGCTAAAGCTTTACACTCCAGTGGATATGTAGGTCAGGCTTGACAAATCCAAATGTCGACCAGTCCGTCGGACATGGTCGACCTACAGCTAAGGAAAATTTTCTTGACAGTGAATTTCGCAAGTTATATATAATTACAGACTAAAGCGGGTGTAATTCAGCGGTAGAATGCAAGCTTCCCAAGCTTGACGTCGAGGGTTCAACTCCCTTCGCCCGCTTTTTTTATTGGTTATTTCAAGCATGGGTCTTAAGAGAAAATGAAAGTAAAGTCGGTTGAAAACAAAAGCGTAGCCCAAAGATATCCTATCCTGCCCGGGGACGAAATCCTGGAGATAAACGGCAATCCGGTCAGGGACTTAATCGACTTCAAATTTTACTCGAGCGAGGAGAAGTTAAATCTCAAAATCAGGGATAAGTCCGGCAGGATAAAAAAAATCAGGATAAACAAAAGACCGGATCAGGATTTAGGGATAGCCTTCGAGGAAAAAAGATACAGAGGATGCGGCAATAAATGCATCTTCTGCTTCGTGGACCAGCTGCCCAGAGGATTAAGGAAGCCCCTGTATTTCAAAGACGAGGATTACAGGCTTTCTTTCCTGCACGGCAATTTCATCACCCTGACCAATCTCTCAAAAAAGGATTTCCGGAGAATAATTACCCAGAGGTTAAGTCCCCTGTATATCTCCGTTCATACCACGGACGAACCGCTCAGGAAAAAGATGCTGGGCAACCGGAAAATTCCGGAGATTATGCCTTTGATACGGAAGTTTGCGGAGAACAGGATAGAGCTGCATACCCAGATAGTCCTGTGCCCGGGAGTAAACGACGGTGCGTATCTGGGAAAATCGGTGAAGGAGCTTTCGTCATTTTACCCTTGGGTGAAATCCTTAGCCATAGTGCCGGTGGGGCTGACCAAATTCAGAAAAGGCTTGCCCAATTTGAAACCGGTTGACAAGGTGTATTCGAAAAATCTGATAAAGCAAGTCGAGAAATGGCAGGGCGGGTTCAGGAAGAAATTCAGCTCCAATTTTGTATATGCCGCAGACGAATTTTATCTTTTAGCTGAGCTTGACATACCCCCGACAAAATATTATGATGAGTTCTGCCAGATAGAAAACGGAGTTGGCTTGGTTAGGAAATTCCTGGACGATTTCAAAAGAAAAGAAAAGCTGTTGCCGAAAAGTCTTGAGCATGAATTCAGCTTGACCCTGGTAACCGGGGAACTGGCATATAAATTCATGAGCGGTCACATTCTCAAAAGACTGAAGAAAATAAAGAACCTAAAAGTCGACTTAATACCGGTTAAAAATAACTTTCTCGGAGAAAGCGTAAGTGTCAGCGGGCTTCTGAGCGGCGGGGATATACTCGGAACTTTAAAAGCCAAAGGAATAAAAGAACTGTCCCTCCTTCCGCCGAACTGCCTGAATGCAGACGGGTTTTTCCTGGATGATTTTAAGCCCAAGGATATAGAAAGAAAATCAGGAGTGAGAATCATACAAGGCTCTTATGATCTGGTCGATTCTTTGCTGAATATTTTATCAAAGGAAAAATCTTTGTAGCGGAATCCTTTTAGTGCTTGCCAGGTCCCCCGACCTGGCAAGGAGAAGTATCAGAAATTTTCCGTCAGGTCAGGGGACCTGACGGTCACGGATAGTAAACCTAAAGGTTTACACTCCAATTGAAATCTTTAAAAATATGTCCCTACCTATCGTTGCAATAATCGGCAGGCCTAACGTGGGGAAATCCACGCTTTTCAACCGGCTGCTCAAGAAAAGACTGGCAGTGGTGGATAACAGGGCCGGCGTGACCAGGGACAGGAATTATGCCACCTGCACCTGGAACGACAAAAGCTTTTACCTGGTGGATACCGGAGGGCTTCTGCCTTCGACAAAAGACGAGCTGGAGAAACAGGTAAAAGCCCAGGCGGAAAGCGCAATGGATGAGGCTGACATAATCCTGTTTTTGGTAGACAACAAGGTCGGTGCCCAGGAAATAGACCTGGAGATCGCCAGGAAGCTGAGGAAGTCCGATAAAAAAGTTTTTCTGGTGGCAAATAAAGCTGACAACCAGAAGGAAGAGCTGGAAGCGCATTCTCTTGCCAGATTAGGGTTGGGCGAGCCTTATCCGATATCTGCGGAAAACGGCAGAAACGCAACCGAGCTTCTGGAGGAGATATCCAGGCTTTTACCTGAGGTCAAGCCGGAAGAGGAAAAGGGGATCAAGGTGGCAGTGATAGGCAGGCCTAACGTAGGCAAATCCACTTTCGTGAATACCCTTCTGGGTGAGCAGAAATTAGTGGTCAGCCAGACCCCGGGCACCACCAGGGATTCGATCGATTCCAGAGTCAGAATAGAAGAAGACGATTTCATCCTGATCGACACTGCGGGTTTGAGAAAAAGAACCAGGGTCAAAGATGACCTAGAGTATTACATCACCCTCAGGACCTTAAGGTCGATTCAAAGAGCAGACGTGTGTCTGCTACTGACAGAAGCCCCTGCAGGTCTGATCAACCAGGATCTGAAGATCGCCACAGAGGTCATAGATATGTGGAAAGGGCTGGTGATCGGGGTGAATAAATGGGATATGATAGAAAAGGAAAACAAGTCTGCTGATTATTATACCAAATGGATAAAGTCGTATGCTCCTTTTTTGGATTTCGTGCCGGTTAGCTTCATCTCAGCCAAAACCGGGCAGAGGGTGAGGAAGATGATGGAGCTGGTGAAGGAGATTTACCTGGAGAGAAGGAAAAGGATACCCACCAACGAGCTTAATAAAATACTGGAGGCTGAGATAAAAAAACAGCCGCCTTCCGCAGTCAAGGGAAGATACGTGAAAATCTACTATTGCACCCAAACCGATATCATGCCCCCGACCTTCGTTTTCTTTTGCAATTATCCGGACCTTTTGAAAAAACCTTATCTCAAATACTTAGAGAACAAAATCAGGGAGCATTTTGGTTTTGCAGGCTGCCCCCTGAGGATAAAGGTGAACAAGAGAGAATGAACGACCGGAGTATAAACCTTTAGGTTTATCAGATAGTAAAGCTAAAGCTTTACACTCCATTAAAGACTAATTCAGTGCTTGCCAGGTCCCCC
>CAZEDM010000003.1:0-290483 GCA_964511075.1 uncultured Ignavibacteria bacterium | reverse complement strand
GTAGCTCAGTTGGTAGAGCACATCCTTGGTAAGGATGAGGTCACCAGTTCAATCCTGGTCGTGGGCTTTGTGATGAAGGAAGAGAAATAAAGCTATTTTTTAAAGAGCCAAAGTAAGGGAACAACAAAACCTGGAGGTAAGAAGAGATGGCCAAGGCTAAGTTTGTAAGGAGCAAGCCGCACGTGAACATAGGGACGATAGGGCATGTGGATCATGGCAAGACCACGTTAACGGCGGCGATAACCATGATATTATCGCGGAGGGGATTAGCGCAGGCCAAGAGTTATGATGAGATAGACAATGCGCCGGAGGAGAAGACGCGTGGGTTGACCATCAACGTGCATCATGCGGAGTATGAGACGGACAAGCGTCATTATGCGCATGTGGATTGTCCTGGGCATGCGGACTATGTGAAGAACATGGTGACGGGAGCGGCGCAGATGGACGGAGCGATATTGGTAGTCTCGGCGGCGGATGGTCCGATGCCCCAGACGCGGGAGCACATATTATTAGCGCGTCAGGTGAACGTGCCTTACATAGTGGTATATTTGAACAAGGTAGACATGGTGGATGATGCGGAGTTATTGGATTTAGTGGAGTTAGAGGTACGGGATTTATTAAAGCAGTATGGTTTTCCTGGTGACGAGATACCGATGATTCGGGGTAGTGCTTTGAAGGCCATGACCGAGGCGGCCAAGCCGGATGTCAAGGATTCGCCGGATTTCAAGAGCATATACGATTTGATGGAGGCGGTAGACAGTTACATACCGTTACCCAAGCGGGACGTGGACAAGCCGTTTTTGATGCCGGTGGAGGATGTGTTCAGCATAACCGGGCGGGGCACGGTAGGTACGGGCAGGGTAGAGCGGGGTAGGGTGAAGGTAGGAGACGAGGTAGAGCGAGTAGGGATAAAGGAGACGCGCAAGACCGTGGTGACGGGTGTAGAGATGTTTCGCAAGATACTGGACGAGGCGCAGGCGGGGGACAACATCGGGATATTGTTGAGGGGTGTAGAGAAGGACGAGCTGGAGCGTGGGATGGTGGTAGCGGCGTCGGGGAGTATAACGCCTCACACCAAATTTAAGGCAGAGGTATACGTATTAGCCAAGGAGGAGGGAGGCAGGCACACGCCGTTTTTCACCGGCTATCGTCCTCAGTTTTATTTCAGGACGCTGGACGTGACCGGGGTGATCAAGTTACCGGAGGGAGTGGAGATGGTGATGCCGGGAGACAACACCAACATGAGCGTGGAGCTGATCTCGCCCATAGCCATGGAGAAGGAGTTGCGTTTTGCCATCAGGGAGGGAGGCAGGACCGTAGGTGCCGGTGTGGTCACCGAGATAATCGAATGATGGAGATTGGAAGGATCTTTAGTTAAAAAAAATCAAACCTGTAGAAAAAGAGTATCGTGCCAAGGGAAATCATCACTTTAGCCTGTGGAGAGTGTAAGGAAAGAAATTACACTTACACCAAGAACAAAAAAAAACATTCGGACAGGGTGGAATATAAAAGATTTTGCCCGTTCTGTCGTAAACATACTTTACATAAAGAGGTCAGGTAGTTTCGAGGTAAGTAGAGCAAGCGACTGAAACTTACAGGTCTGTAGCTCTAATGGCTAGAGCGCCGGTCTCCAAAACCGGATGTTGGGGGTTCGAATCCCTCCAGACCTGTGGAAAGGGAGAGAGTTTTTTTATAAAGAGCCATGTTTGATAAGATAAAAAATTTTCTGAAAGAGGTCCGGCTGGAGTTGAGTAAGGTCACCTGGACATCCAAACAGGAGTTAATAGGTTCCACTATTATAGTGATCCTGCTCTCTTTTGTTCTGGCTCTGTTTATTGGAGGAGTGGATAAGGTATTGTCGGTTTTCATTAGCTTTCTCCTGAGATAAGATGAGTGATTCAGAGATGAAATGGTATGTTGCTCATACCTATTCCGGGCATGAGCAAAAGGCAAAAAAATATCTTGAGAACGAGGTCATCAACCGTGACCTACAGGATAAAATAGGAAGGATTTTGGTCCCCACCGAGACCATCACCGAGATGAGGCAGGGTAAGAGGACCAGCGTGGTGAAGAAGTTTTTACCCAGCTATATATTGATTGAGATGGAGTTATGTAAGGAAACCCAGAATCTGATCACCTCTACCCCCGGGATTACCAGCTTTGTCGGTACAAAAGGAAAGCCGGTCCCGCTAAGGGAAAGCGAGGTAAAAAGGCTTTTAGGTCAGGTGGAGAGGGGAAAGACCAGAGACTATGAAGAGGTTCCCTTCAAAGCCGGCGACCCGGTCAAGGTGGTCGATGGCCCCTTCACTGATTTCTCAGGGTTTGTCAGTGAAGTCAACATGGAGAGAAAAAAGCTTAAGGTGATGGTAAGCATTTTTGGACGACCCACGCCGGTTGAGCTTGATTTTCTACAGGTTCAACCAGTGTAAACGGAGTTCATAAACTATAAGGAGAAAAATTGGCCAAGAAAGTAGTCGCAACAGTTAAACTTCAGATAGCGGCAGGCAATGCCACCCCTGCACCTCCGGTGGGACCGGCTCTAGGTCCGCACGGCGTGAATACTATGGAGTTCTGCAAGGCTTTTAATGCCAAGACCCAGGATAAATCCGGACTGATAATTCCGGCTGTGATCACCATCTATGCTGATAGGACCTTCACTTTCATCACCAAGACTCCTCCAGCCTCGGTTCTGCTCAAAAAGGCAGCCAAGATCGAGAAAGGGTCTGGAGAACCTAATAAAGTGAAAGTGGGCCAGGTGAATAAGGAGCAGATCCGGGAGATCGCAAAAGCAAAGATGCAGGATTTGAATGCAGCTAACCTGGAGAACGCTATGCTAATGGTTGAGGGCACAGCGAGAAGTATGGGGATTGAGGTAATTGAATAAATAGCCTTGAGAGAACATTATGAGAAGAGGAAAAAAATACAGAATAGCAAAGGAAAATTTAGGCCCGTCCAAAGAGTATTCTCTGGAGGAAGGGTTAAAATTGGTTAAGGAGAACACCTACACCAAGTTCGATGAAAGCGTTGATCTTTCGATCAGACTGGGGGTTGATCCTAAATATTCTGACCAGTTAGTCAGAGGCAGCGTGGTCCTGCCTCATGGGACTGGAAAGAAAATCAGAATTCTGGTTTTGACCAAAGGAGAAAAGGAGAAGGAAGCGAAAGATGCAGGTGCGGATTACGTGGGATCAGATGAGTTCATCGAGAAGATCACTTCAGGCTGGACAGATGTGGATGCCATAGTGGCAACCCCTGATATGATGGGTTCAATAGGAAGATTGGGCAAGATATTAGGTCCTAAAGGACTTATGCCCAATCCCAAATCAGGGACAGTAACTTTTGAGGTAGCTAAGGCAGTCAAGGAGTTAAAAGCAGGCAGGGTGGAGTTCAGGGTGGATAAAGCTGGGAACATCGGAGTTTCGATCGGGAAAGTCTCATTTCCCCAGGAAAATCTTTACGATAATGCCAAGGTGCTTTTAGATGCGGTGATGAGGGCTAAGCCGGCCTCTGCTAAAGGTCAGTATCTTAAAAACGTTACTCTCTCCTCTACTATGGGTGCGGGGGTAAAGCTGAGCTCTCAATCGATCATTGGGCTCTTTAAATAAAATCAAGAAAATAGAGGACTGAAAAATGCCAAAAGAAGATAAAGCCAAGGTGGTGGAGGAGCTCAAGGAAAAATTAACTCGAAGCAAGAGCTTCTTTCTGACTGACTTCACCGGTCTGAACGTGGAAGAGATCACTGATCTGAGAAAAGAGTTCAGGGTAAATAAAGTCGATTACAGGATAACAAAAAACACTCTTATTGAATTAGCTACCCGGGATCTGTCATTGGATCCTATAAGGGAGTATCTGGATGGCCCCACCGGTATGGCTTTCAGTTATGAGGACCCGGTAGTGCCAGCCAAGGTTCTTTATAAATTTAACAGGAAGTTAGATAAGCCTAAGATAAAGGCCTTCTGGGTGGAGGGCAAGTTCTTCAAGGGTGATGAATTGGAGAGATTAGCCAGGCTTCCAGCCAAGGAGATACTGTATGCCCAGATAATCGCGACCCTGGAGTCCGGGATAAGCAACCTGGTAGGCACGCTTGAGGGGATCTTAAGAGAGCTTGTTGGCACGGTCGAGGCCATGGCAAAAACAAAAAAGTAGTTAAATCTGGAGGTAAGTGATTTATGAGCGAAGAGGAAAAAAGTTCAGCCAAGAAAGCTTCTAACAAGAAAGAGGAAAGGAGAGAGGAGGTAAAATTGGATAAAAGCAATATAGAGAAGATCGTGGAGATGGTAGAGAAGATGACGGTGCTTGAGTTATCCGAGCTCTCAAAAAGCCTGCAGGATAAATTCGGGGTTACACCTGCTGTGGCTGTTGCTCAAGCCGCTCCAGCCGCAGGTGCTCCTGCCGCAGGTGAGGCTGAGGAGAAGACCGAGTTTGCGGTGGTGCTCTCCTCTTCCGGCGAGAAGAAGATTCAGGTGATCAAGGTGGTGAGGGAATTAACAGGATTGGGATTGAAGGAGGCAAAAGATCTGGTGGATGGAGCTCCTAAGCCTGTCAAGGAAGGTATCTCCAAGGAGGAGGCGGAGTCCGTAAGGAATAAACTGGTGGAAGCTGGAGCAACAGTAGAGATTAAGTAGAGATTAACAGGCAACTTTCGTAAAAGACTTTTAAGTCAAAGCAAAACTTTTGCCAGCGTTAAGGAGAGTGATCCAATTGGCAAAGTTAAGAAGGATTGAAAGGAAGTCATATTCCAAGCTTCAGGAGGTTCTGGATTTCCCCAATCTCCTAGAGGTGCAAAGGGAGTCCTACCGTGAGTTCCTGCAGACGGATGTGGAACCGGAGAAGAGGAGGAGTGTAGGATTACAGTCAGTATTTAATGGGGTCTTTCCGGTAACGGATGTGCATGAGAATTATTCTCTGGAGTTTGTAAAATATATGATCGGGTCTCCCCGGTACAGTATGGGCGAGTGTCAGGAAAGGAATATGACTTATGCTGCTCCCCTCAAGGCAACCTTGCGCCTGGTTATTCGGGAGCCAGAAGAGAAATCAAGGAAGGTCAGAGACATAATTGAGCAGGATGTTTTCCTGGGAGATCTACCTCTTTTGACCTCCACCGGCACCTTTATCGTGAATGGAGCCGAGAGGGTGATTGTGAGTCAGTTGCACCGTTCTCCGGGAGTTTTCTTCGACGAGGAGGTGCACCCCAATGGCAAGAGACTCTTCTCTGCCAGGATCATACCCTATCGAGGTTCCTGGGTGGAATTCAATCTTGATGTGAATGACATAATGTATGTCTATATCGATACCCGGAGGAGATTACCGGTTACCACGCTTTTAAGAGCGTTGGGTTATTCTACGGATCTGGAGATCATCAAATTATTTCACGAGGTGGATACCGTGGAAATACCCGGTATTCGCAAGGACAAAATCGTAGGCAGGATCTCCGCTGCGGATGTTGTCGAGAATCAGGAAGGGGTGACTCTTTTAAAGAGCGGTGAGGTTATTTCAGAAGAGCAATTGGAGAAACTAAGAGAATATAAAATCCAGAAGGTCAAGTTAATAAAGACCGATGAAAGCAGGGATTCCCTGGTCATACTCAACACCTTTCAGAAAGACCAGACCGCATCTCAGGAGGAGGCTCTCTTCAAGATCTACTCCCTTCTGAAGCCCGGGGGCGAGCCTACCAGCGTGGAGATGGCTCAGCTGCTTCTGGACAGGCTTTTCTTCAGCTCCAAAAGATACGACCTGGGAGAGGTGGGAAGATACAAACTCAATCAGAGGCTTTCCCTGAATGTTCCCCTGGAACATACCACCCTGGAGCATAAGGATTTCATTGCTATAATTCGTTATCTCCTGCAGCTGAATAACGGTCAGGGGGAGGTGGATGACATCGACCATCTGGGAAACAGAAGAGCTCGTTCGGTGGGCGAGCTGCTTTCCAATCAGTTCTCCATCGGGCTTACCCGCATGGCTCGCACGATTCGCGAGAGGATGAGCCTGAAGGACACGGATTCCATTACCCCGCATGATTTAGTTAATGCCCGAACAGTTTCCTCTGTAGTAGAGAGTTTCTTCGGGTCCAGTCAGCTCTCCCAGTTTATGGATCAGACCAATCCCCTGGCGGAGATGACTCACAAAAGGAGGCTCTCTGCTCTGGGTCCTGGAGGGTTAACCAGGGAAAGGGCGGGCTTTGAGGTCCGGGATGTGCATCATACGCATTATGGAAGGATGTGTCCCATAGAAACCCCGGAGGGTCCTAACATCGGACTTATCTCCTCGCTTTCCACCTATGCCCGGACGAATAAATACGGATTCTTGGAGACCCCTTATCGAAGAGTCAAAAATGGCAGGGTAACTGATGAAATCGAATATTTGACCGCCGATCAGGAGGATAAGTTCTACATCGCTCAAGCCAACGAGCCGTTGAAAAAGGACGGCAGATTTGTAAATACTTTGCTCAAGGCTCGATATCGGGCAGATTATCCCATAGTTACCCCGGATAAGATCGACTATATGGATGTTTCTACCAAGCAGCTGGTAAGCGTGGCGGCGGCATTAATACCTTTTTTGGAGCACGACGATGCTAACCGGGCTCTGATGGGGTCGAACATGCAGCGCCAGGCGGTACCATTACTTACACCTGAGTCCCCTCTTATTGGAACGGGTGCGGAGAGAAGGGTTGCTCTGGATTCAGGAGCAACGGTTGTAGCACAAAGAGGTGGTGTGGTTGAAGGCGCGTCCTCTGATCTTATAGTTATTCGTCCCACAGATAAACATAAAGACGAGGATGAATTTATGGAGCTGGATGAGTATCACCTGCTTAAGTTCAAAAGATCCAACCAGGATACCTGTATCAACCAAAAGCCCTTAGTCAAGCCCGGGGATAAAGTCGAGGCGGCTGATTGTATTGCGGACGGATTTGCCACTGACAGGGGTGAGCTGGCTTTAGGCTCTAATACCCTGGTGGCTTTTATGCCCTGGAGGGGATACAATTTCGAGGATGCCATAATCCTGAGCGAAAGATTAGTGTCAGAGGACAGGTTTACCTCCATCCACATAGAGGAGTTCGAGCTTCAGGTCAGAGATACCAAAAGAGGGCCGGAGGAGCTTACTCGCGAGATACCCAACGTCTCGGAGGAGGCAATAGCCAACCTGGACGAAAGGGGGAGCATAAGGATTGGTGCGGAAGTAGAAGCAGGAGATATCCTGGTCGGTAAAGTTACTCCTAAAGGCGAAACGGAGCTTTCTCCGGAGGAGAGGTTGCTGAGAGCGATCTTCGGTGAAAAAGCTGGTGACGTGAGGGATGCGTCTCTTAAAGCTCCTCCTGGAATGAAGGGGATAGTCATAGATACGAAGGTCTTCTCCCGAAAGGAGAGGACGGAGGAGTCCAAAAAACAGGAAAGAAACGAGGTCTCCAAGCTTAAGAGAGCTCATCAGAAGCAGTTGGAGAGCTTGAAACAGATCAGGGATCAGAAACTGAAAGAGCTTTTGAATGGCCAGGTGGCTAAAACTGTTCGTAAAACCTCAGATGGGTCAATTGTCTTCCGTTCCGGATTTAAGTTCAAGCAGGATTCTTTTGATAGTATAGATTTCGACGATTTGGCAGCAGAGGAAGGCTATACCCAGGATCAAAAGGTAAGTAAACGCATAGACAGGATCTGCTCCAAATACGATCAGCTGATCCAGGAAAAGAAAAATACTCTGGATCTGGAACTGGAGAAAATCTCCCGCGGCACTGAGTTGCCACCCGGGGTAGTTCAGTTAGTCAAGGTGGACGTGGCTACCAAGCGGAAGCTTTCCGTGGGGGATAAAATGGCAGGTCGTCACGGGAATAAAGGCGTAGTGGCTAAGGTGGTGCCGGTTGAGGATATGCCCTGTTTACCGGACGGTACGCCAATCGATATTATCCTGAACCCTCTGGGAGTGCCTTCACGAATGAACGTAGGACAGCTTTTAGAGACCCATCTCGGATGGGTAGCTAAGAAGATGGGATATTATCTGTCCAGCCCGGTTTTTGACGGGGCAACCATAGACGAGGTCAAGAAGGCTTTGAAAGAGGCCGGGCTTCCGGAATCGGGTAAATCCATCCTCTATGATGGAATGAGCGGAGAACCCTTCGATAAGCCGATCACGGTAGGTTTTATCTATATGATGAAACTCTCTCATCTGGTGGATGATAAGATTCATGCCCGTTCCATCGGGCCTTATTCATTGGTTACGCAGCAGCCTTTGGGTGGCAAAGCCCAGTTTGGCGGACAGAGATTCGGAGAGATGGAGGTGTGGGCCCTGGAAGCTTATGGTGCCGCCTACTCCCTGCAGGAGATGCTGACCGTGAAATCGGATGATGTGCTGGGCAGATCCCGCATCTACGAGGCTATCGTGAAGGGTGAAAATCCTCCTGAGCCAGGCATCCCGGAGTCGTTCAATGTCTTGGTGAAGGAGCTGCAAAGCTTGGGGTTGGATGTGGAGCTGGTGGAAGGTTAAGATTGTTTTAGTAAATCGATGGTGGTGTACTAAAAGAGTTATTGATTCCAATTTTAGCCTACGACTATCCTATAGTCCCGCCTGAGGCGGGAGGAGGTTTTAAGTGGCAGAGATACATTCAAAAAGTATGAGAAAGCCATCAGATTTTTATGCTATTAAGATTCAATTAGCATCGCCAGAAACTATCAGATCCTGGACCTTTGGGGAGGTCACTAAACCAGAGACCATCAACTATAGATCCTTTAAGCCGGAAAGGGATGGACTTTTTTGCGAAAGGATTTTCGGGCCGGTGAAAGACTGGGAATGCAATTGCGGTAAATATAAGAGAGTAAGGTTCAAAGGAATCGTCTGCGACAGGTGTGGGGTCGAGGTTACACATTCCAAGGTCAGAAGAGAGAGAATGGGCCACATCGAGCTGGCGGTTCCGGTCTCCCACATCTGGTTTTTCAAATCGATCCCCAGCCGCATGGGTTACCTTCTGGATCTGTCCATAAGAGATATAGAGAGGATTTTATATTACGAGGCTTATATTGTGATCGATCCGGGTAATACCCATCTGAAATATAAGGATATTATCACCGAGGAAGAATACCAGCAGATGGAGGATGAGGGCAAGGAATTTGTAGCAAAAATGGGGGCGGATGCCATACTGGAGCTTTTAAGACAGATAGATATCGAGGAGCTTTCCATTTCCCTTAGAGCTCAGGTGCGTATAGAGACCTCGGCTCAGAGGAAAAAAGATATCCTTAAAAGGCTAAGGGTAATAGAGTCGTTCAGACAATCTAACAATAAACCTGAATGGATGATACTGCGGGTTCTTCCGGTTATCCCTCCGGATCTTAGACCTCTGGTGCCGCTGGAGGGCGGTAGATTCGCCACCTCGGATCTGAACGATCTTTATCGGAGAGTGATCAACCGGAATAATCGTTTGAAGAAATTAATAGAGATCAAGGCGCCTGAGGTGATTCTCAGAAACGAAAAGAGAATGTTACAGGAAGCAGTAGATGCACTTTTGGATAACGGCAGAAGGTCCCAATCGGTAAGAGGTGATACTAAAAGACCCCTGAAATCGCTTTCAGATCTTCTCAAGGGTAAACAGGGCAGGTTCAGACAGAACTTACTGGGTAAGAGAGTGGATTACTCAGGCAGATCGGTTATAGTGGTGGGACCGGAGCTTAAACTTCACCAATGCGGCATTCCCAAGAATATGGCTCTGGAGCTTTTCAAGCCTTTTATTATAATGAAACTGGAGGAGAAGGGATATGTCTCCACGGTCAAATCCGCCAAAAAATTCGTGGAGAAGGAAAAGCCCGAGGTCTGGGACATCCTGGAGGAAATAATCCATTCTCATCCCATACTTTTGAACCGGGCACCTACTCTGCATCGTCTGGGGATTCAAGCTTTTTACCCTGTTCTGGTGGAAGGTAAGGCTATCCGTGTCCATCCCCTGGTCTGTGCGGCATTCAATGCAGATTTCGATGGAGACCAGATGGCAGTACACGTTCCCCTGTCCTTTGAGGCGCAATTGGAAGCCAGGGTACTGATGCTTTCGGTTAATAATCTCCTTCTTCCTTCCAGCGGGAAGCCGGTCGCCACGCCCAGTCAGGATATCGTCCTGGGCTGCTATTATCTGACCAAGATCAAACCAAAAGATAAAGGGGAGGGTAGGAAGTTTTTCTCGGAAGAAGAGGTGCTTCTGGCCCTGGAGAATAAGCTGGTGGGGCTCAATGCTCAGATCAAGGTGAGGTTGAACCAAAAGTTAGTGGATACCACTCCGGGAAGGATCATCTTTAACCACAATCTTCCTGAAGAATTAGGATTCTTCAATGATGTGGCAACCAAAAGCAAGATTGAGGAGCTGATCGCCCAGGCTTACCGCCAGATAGGCAATCTCAGAACATCGGTTCTTTTAGATAATCTGAAACGGCTGGGGTTTGAATATGCTACTTTGGCCGGGATCACCGTGGGAATAGACGATATGATAATCCCGGAGAAAGAAAAACAGGAGTTGATCGAAAGGACCAATAAAGAAGTTGAGAAGATACAACAGCAATATGAGAAAGGGGTAATCACGAACGGAGAAAGATATAACAAGGTTATCGATGCCTGGACTCATACTACCAATGAAGTAGCTGAGATGATGTTCGAGGGATTGAAAAGAGCAGAGGAGGGGTTCAATCCTGTCTTCATGATGGCAGATTCCGGTGCCAGGGGCAGCAAGGACCAGATCAAACAGCTGGCCGGGATGAGAGGTCTGATGGCTAAACCGCAGAAGAAGATCACCGGTCAGATAGGAGAGATCATCGAGGCTCCAATTACCTCCAACTTCAAGGAGGGTTTAAGCGTGCTGGAGTATTTTATCTCTACTCACGGAGCCAGAAAGGGATTAGCCGATACCGCCCTTAAAACCGCGGATGCGGGCTATCTTACTCGCAGGCTGGTGGATGTGGCTCAGGATATGATCATCACCGAACTGGACTGCGGAACGATCCTGGGTTTGAGCGTGGAAGCCTTGAAAGAAGGCGAGGAGGTTATTGAATCCTTAAAGGACCGTGTCTTGGGTAGAGTAGCCTTAGAGGATGTTGTCGACCCGATTGGAAATGAGGTGCTGGCCGTCAGTGGGGAAGAGATCGATGAGGAGGCTGCCCTGCGAATCGAGGAAAGCGGCATAGAAACGATAAAGATCAGATCGGTTCTGACCTGTGAGTCCAAAAGAGGAGTGTGCGCCAAATGTTACGGCAGGAATCTTGCCACCAACAAGCTGGTTGAATTAGGAGAGGCCGTAGGGGTGATAGCAGCTCAAAGCATTGGAGAGCCAGGCACCCAGTTAACCCTGAGGACCTTTCATATCGGAGGTACCGCGGCAAGGATTGCCGAGCAGTCTAAAGCAATAGCAAAAACAGAGGGAAAGGCTGTTTTCAAAAAAGTTAAGTCCGTGACCAGAAGAGATGGCGGGGAAGTCATCCTGGGAAGAGAAGGTGAGTTTACACTGGAGGATGAGCAGGGAAGGGTAAGAGCCAGGTATAATCTTCCTTATGCCGCGATCTTGAAGATTAAGGAAGGAACCCTGATCCAAAAAGGAGAGATCCTGTTCGAGTGGGATCCCTATAACAGCTTTATACTTTCAGAGTCCAGCGGGAAAACCGAATTTATCGATTTGATCGAGGATGTGACCTATCGGGAGGAACTGGATGAGACTACCGGGCTGCGCCAGAGAGTGGTTATGGAACAGAGGGAGAAGATATACAGACCTCACATAGTCATAGTGGACGAGAAAGGGAAAAAGATTGGGAATTACTCTATACCAACCAGGGCTTATCTTTTAGTGCATGATGGGGAAAGCATTCAGGCTGGTGATGCGCTGGTGAAAATACCCCGGGAGATCTCCAAGACCAGAGATATAACCGGTGGCCTTCCCCGGGTGGCTGAACTTTTTGAAGCCAGAAGGCCAAAGGAGCCGGCTATCGTGAGCGAGGTGGACGGAGTGGTGGAGTTCGGCAAGATAATCCGAGGTGCCACTCAGGTGTTTGTTCGTGGGGATCAGGGGGAGGTGAGGGAATATTTAGTTCCCCATGGCAAACATATGAGAGTTCATTCAGGCGACCGGGTTAAAGCCGGAGAAAGGCTGTGTGAGGGACCTATAGATCCACACGATATCCTGAGGATCAAAGGGCCTAATGCGGTTCAGGAGTATCTGGTCAATGAGATCCAGGAGGTTTATCGTTTACAGGGGGTGAAAATTAACGATAAGCATATCGAGGTTATTGTCAGACAGATGCTTCAGAAGGTAAGGGTGGAGGATGTGGGGGACACTAATTTCCTGGAAGGAGAGCAGGTGGATAAGATAAGGTTCAGGGAGGAGAACGAGAAAATAATTGCGGAGGGAGGCGAACCGGCAACTTTCCAGCCCCTGCTTTTGGGAATAACCAAAGCCTCGTTAACCACGGAAAGTTTTATCTCTGCGGCGTCATTTCAGGAGACCACCCGGGTACTGACCGAGGCGGCGGTCTCCGGAAAGACTGATTATCTTTTAGGACTTAAGGAAAATGTGATCATAGGTCGTCTTATTCCCGCTGGAACCGGCCTGGAGTATTACAGAAGCGTTCAGTTGAAGGAAGAGGAGAAAATTGAAGCCGAGGCAAGCATTGTTAAAGAAAGTGCTTGACAAATTATAAATCGGGATTATATTGAAAATTTTACTATTAAGGAATGGGTGTGAGGAAAGCCCCGGATAATAAAAAAGGTCATTCTCTTAAGGAGTAGAAGTGCCGACCATAAACCAACTTATAAGAAGCGGACGGAAGCAGGAAAGAGCAAATGAAAAAGCACCGGCCTTGCAGAGGTGCCCACAGAGAAGAGGCGTGTGTACCCGGGTGTATACCTCGACTCCCAAGAAACCCAACTCCGCCTTAAGGAAAGTAGCCCGGGTGAGACTGACTAACGGAATAGAGGTGACCACATATATACCGGGGGAGGGTCATAATCTGCAGGAGCACTCCATCGTTTTAATCAGAGGTGGAAGGGTAAAAGATCTCCCGGGTGTTAGATATCATATCATTCGCGGGACCTTGGATGCCGCGGGAGTGGGCGAGAGGAAACAGAGCAGGTCCAAGTATGGAACCAAAAAACCCAAGAAGACAGTTTAATTAATATACTATGGCAAGAAAAAGAAAGGCAGTGACAAGGGAGTTGTTACCCGATATGAAGTACGGAAGCACGCTGGTTACCCAGTTTATAAATATCATTATGAAGAAGGGAAAGAGAAGCGTAGCTCAGAGGATATTCTATCAGGCTTTGGAAATTGCTGAAAAAAAGATCAGTCAGCCGGGAATAGAGGTGTTTCAAAAAGCAGTTAACAACGTCAAACCGGTTCTGGAGGTTAAGCCGAGAAGAGTGGGTGGTGCTACTTACCAGGTTCCGGTTGAGGTCAGATCGGAGAGGAGAACCTCATTAGCTATAAAATGGCTGATCTCCTACTCTCGTTCCCGGGGCGAACATACCATGTCCGAGAAGTTAGCCGCGGAATTTGTAGCCGCCTCTAAGAACGAGGGGAGTTCTATAAAGAAGAAAGAGGATACCCACAGGATGGCTGAGGCCAACAGAGCCTTTGCTCATTTCAGATGGTAACAAATAAGAGCTGGAGGACAAAAACTTTTTAGAGATCGAGTTTCAAATAAAATAGTAACGCCAGGAGTAATTATAGCATATTGTGATTTGATTTCTAAACACAAGAAAGCGGAAAAGCTAAATTCCTGAACGAGGTCAAATTAATCCCCCGTCTTGCCAGCGGTTGGCACAGAGGGGAAAAGAGAAAAGTTGGAACCAAAAAAATACGGATCGGTTTTGAAACCCTCCACTTGCAGATTAGCAGTCCGTGTTGTTAAGGTTTCCACAAGCTGGGTAAAAGAAGTAGAGGTTTTTTTATGTCAAGGGAGTTCCCTTTACAGAGAGTCAGAAACATAGGCATAATGGCACATATAGATGCAGGGAAGACCACCACCACGGAAAGGATTCTATTCTATACCGGAAAAACCTATCGCATGGGAGAGGTGGATGAAGGGGCTGCGGTGATGGATTGGATGGAACAGGAAAAGGAAAGAGGCATCACTATAACTTCAGCTGCTACAACCTGTTACTGGCAGGAGCATCAGATTAACATCATCGATACCCCAGGACATGTGGATTTTACTGCAGAGGTGGAAAGATCCTTAAGGGTTCTGGATGGTGCGATAGTGATTCTATGCGGAGTGGGTGGTGTGGAACCCCAATCGGAGACTGTTTGGAGACAGGCGGACAAATACAGAGTGCCCCGGATAGCTTTTGTCAACAAGATGGACCGCGTGGGAGCTGATTACGAGAAGGCCCTGCTGATGATGAGATCTAGGCTGGGTGCCAATGCCGTAGCTATTCAGGTGCCGGTAGGCCAAGGGGAGATGTTTGCTGGAATAATCGACTTGATCGAGATGAATTATAGGATCTACCAGAAGGAAACCCTGGGTGCAACCTTCGAGGATCATCCTGTTCCCGAGTCCTTCAGAGAGCTTGCCCGGAAGAAGAGGGAGGAGCTTCTGGAGTCTCTTTCAGATTATGATGATAAGCTTATGGAGAACTTTCTGAACGAAGAGCCAATCGAGCCGGAGGATATAAAAAAAGCCTTGAGAAGGGCATGCTTGGACGCTAAGATTGTTCCGGTACTGTGCGGTGCGGCTTTTAAAAACAAAGGAGTCCAGAAGCTCTTAGAGGCGGTGGTCGATTTTCTGCCTTCCCCTCTGGACCTGCCTGCGGTTAGAGGAATTGATCCGGGAAGCGGGAGAACGGAGATCAGGAAAGTCTCGGATGATGAGCCTTTTTCCGCTCTGGCTTTTAAAATCGTAAGCGATCCCTTTGTGGGAAGAGTTGCATATCTAAGGGTTTACTCCGGCCGGGTCAAAGTAGGGACTACGGTATTAAACAGTATTACCGGCGAGAAACTGAGGTTAACCCGACTGCTGAGGATGCACGCTAACCAGAGAGAAGAGATAGACGAGATATTTACCGGGGATATCGCCGCTGCGGTAGGGTTAAAAAACACCTCTACGGGCAATACTCTGTGTGAGAGGAAACATCCTATAATCCTGGAGAAGATGGAATTTCCGGAGCCGGTGGTCTCGGTGGCAATCGAGCCAAAGACCAAACTGGATCAGGATAAGTTAAGTGAATCATTGTCCAAGTTAGTGGATGAGGACCCCACCTTCAAGGTGAGCTTGAATGAGGAAACCGGTCAAACCATAATCTCGGGCATGGGTGAGCTTCATCTGGAAATTCTGATCACGCGGCTCCTGCGGGAATTTGGGGTAAAAGCCAATGTGGGAAAACCGCAGGTCGCTTATAAAGAAACTATCTCCATCCCGGTTGACTCCGAAGGCAAATTTGTACGGCAGAGTGGAGGTAAGGGACAATACGGACACGTCAAGATAAGATTAGAGCCACTGCCCAGGGGAGAGAAATTTGTTTTCGAAAAGGAGATTAAAAGCGGGATCATCCCCAAGGAGTTTTTCCCGGCAATAGAGAAGGGGATCAAGGAGGCTATGGAAAACGGGGTCCTGGCTGGATATCCCATGATCAACATCAAGGTGACCCTGTATGACGGAAGTTATCATGAGGTGGATTCAAGCGAGCTTGCCTTTAGGATCTCCGCCTCCATGGCCTTCCACGACGGAGCCAGAAAAGCATTGCCCAAACTTCTGGAGCCGATGATGGAGGTTGAGGTGATTGTGCCGGAAGAATACATGGGAGATGTCATCGGAGATTTAAATGCACGCAGAGGTAGCATCATAGGGATTCACCCCCGAGCAGATGCGCAGGTGATCTCTGCTCTGGTACCTCTTTCTGAGATGTTCGGCTATGCCACCAGATTGAGATCTATAACTCAGGGACGGGCATTGTTCAGCATGGAGTTTTCCAGATACGAGGAGATACCGAAGAATCTCTCAGAGAAGATTTTGACTAAAGTCAGAGGGTATTAGGCAAGATAAATGAAAAACCTGGAGGTAAGAAGAGATGGCCAAGGCTAAGTTTGTAAGGAGCAAGCCGCACGTGAACATAGGGACGATAGGGCATGTGGATCATGGCAAGACCACGTTAACGGCGGCGATAACCATGATATTATCGCGGAGGGGATTAGCGCAGGCCAAGAGTTATGATGAGATAGACAATGCGCCGGAGGAGAAGACGCGTGGGTTGACCATCAACGTGCATCATGCGGAGTATGAGACGGACAAGCGTCATTATGCGCATGTGGATTGTCCTGGGCATGCGGACTATGTGAAGAACATGGTGACGGGAGCGGCGCAGATGGACGGAGCGATATTGGTAGTCTCGGCGGCGGATGGTCCGATGCCCCAGACGCGGGAGCACATATTATTAGCGCGTCAGGTGAACGTGCCTTACATAGTGGTATATTTGAACAAGGTAGACATGGTGGATGATGCGGAGTTATTGGATTTAGTGGAGTTAGAGGTACGGGATTTATTAAAGCAGTATGGTTTTCCTGGTGACGAGATACCGATGATTCGGGGTAGTGCTTTGAAGGCCATGACCGAGGCGGCCAAGCCGGATGTCAAGGATTCGCCGGATTTCAAGAGCATATACGATTTGATGGAGGCGGTAGACAGTTACATACCGTTACCCAAGCGGGACGTGGACAAGCCGTTTTTGATGCCGGTGGAGGATGTGTTCAGCATAACCGGGCGGGGCACGGTAGGTACGGGCAGGGTAGAGCGGGGTAGGGTGAAGGTAGGAGACGAGGTAGAGCGAGTAGGGATAAAGGAGACGCGCAAGACCGTGGTGACGGGTGTAGAGATGTTTCGCAAGATACTGGACGAGGCGCAGGCGGGGGACAACATCGGGATATTGTTGAGGGGTGTAGAGAAGGACGAGCTGGAGCGTGGGATGGTGGTAGCGGCGTCGGGGAGTATAACGCCTCACACCAAATTTAAGGCAGAGGTATACGTATTAGCCAAGGAGGAGGGAGGCAGGCACACGCCGTTTTTCACCGGCTATCGTCCTCAGTTTTATTTCAGGACGCTGGACGTGACCGGGGTGATCAAGTTACCGGAGGGAGTGGAGATGGTGATGCCGGGAGACAACACCAACATGAGCGTGGAGCTGATCTCGCCCATAGCCATGGAGAAGGAGTTGCGTTTTGCCATCAGGGAGGGAGGCAGGACCGTAGGTGCCGGTGTGGTCACCGAGATAATCGAATGATCCGTTAGCAGCGGGAGAAAGCTCAAGAGTTCAAAGGATTAAAAAAATAATATGTTCTTTGAAGGACAAGGATAGAGAATGAACGGACAAAAGATCAGGATATGGCTTAAGGCTTATGATCATCACTCCCTGGATAAATCTGCCCAGGAGATAGTGAAAACGGTTACCCGAACAGGTGCCAAGATCTCAGGGCCGGTCCCTTTACCCACCAAACGAACTGTTTATACTATTCTGAGGTCCCCTCATACGGATAAGAAATCCAGAGAGCAGTTCGAGACCAGGATCCACAAAAGGCTCATCGACATATATGAATCCACTCCTCAGACAGTGGACGCGCTGATGAAGTTAGAGCTGCCAGCCGGGGTGGATGTGGAGATAAAGGTATAACTCTTTTTTGGGATATAGTATATGGAAGGCGTAATCGGCAGAAAAGTGGGGATGACACAATTTTTTGGTAAAGAGGGAGAGTTTATTCCTGTAACCGTAATCGAGGTGACTCCCTGTCTCATAGTCCAGATAAAAACTTCGGAAAAAGAAGGGTATAACGCTTTGCAATTGTCATCTGGTCAGAAGAGGAAGTCACTTTTCAACAAACCTTTGTCCGGTCATTTTGAAAAAGCCAAAGTGGAGCCTAAAAAAGTACTAAAGGAGTTCAGGCTGGAGAAGATAAATGGAAAATTCGAGCTGGGCAGGGAAGTAAAGGCTGATCTTTTCTTAGCCGGGGAGAGAGTGGATATAACCGGTACCTCCAAGGGACTTGGCTTTCAGGGAGCGGTTAGAAGGCATAAGTTCAGAGGAGGACCAAAGTCCCATGGCCAGTCAGATAGACTCCGAGCTCCTGGTTCAGTAGGCGCAAGCTCTTATCCTTCACGCACCTATAAAGGACAGAGGATGGCCGGCAGGATGGGCAACCAAAGGGTTACAGTCAGCAACTTGGAGGTGGTGGAAGTGGACGCGGAGAAAAATCTTCTGGTGATAAAAGGAGCAGTTCCCGGCAAAAGGAACTCGATCCTGTTGATTAAAAAGTCCAGGAAATCTGTCTGAAGAGTAAAAACCTATGAGCAAGGCAACATTATATAATCTGGAAGGCAAAAAGTCTGGAGAGGTTGAGCTTAAAACGGAGCTTTTCGGGGTGAAGCCTAATCCTGAAGCGGTACATCAGTATATAAAGATTTATCTCTCCAACCAGAGACAGGGAACCGTGAAAAAGAAGAATCGGTCTGAGGTAAGAGGGGGCGGGATAAAACCCTGGAGGCAAAAGGGAACTGGCAGGGCTCGTGCCGGTTCCATTACCTCACCCGTGTGGGTAGGCGGCGGCAGAGCTTTCGGTCCCTATCCAAGAGACTGGAAGACGGCTGTGCCCAAGAAGATCTCCAGATTAGCTTTAAGATCTGCCTTCTCCTCCAAGTCAGCCGAGGGGAAAATAAAGGTATTGGAGGATATTCCCCTGGATAAACCCGGGACTAAAACCATCGCCGCTCTTCTGCTGAATTTGGGAGTGGACGGTTCTAAGATTCTCTTTCTGGGAACAAATATCAAGGATAACATATATAGATCCTGTCGGAACATCAAGAACTTGACCTACAGAACCTCGCAGGTGGTTAACCCCTATGATCTTTTGAATTGTGACTATCTTTTATTGACCCAGAGCGCTTTGAAAAAGTTAGAGGAGGTGTTCTCCAGATGAAGGCCTCCAGGAAGATAATCCACAGCCCCTTGGTGACAGAGAAGAGCACCGATCTGCGGGTTAAAGCGGACAAATATGTTTTTAAAGTCGATCTAAAGGCTAACAAGTTGGAGATAAAGAGGGCGGTTGAGGATGTTTTTAAGGTGAAGGTTGAGGACGTGCATACCATGGTGATGCACGGAAAAATCAAACGGATGGGGAGATTTGAAGGGAAAAGACCCAACTGGAAAAAGGCGATCGTCAGGCTGAAAAAAGGAGAGAAGATAGAGTTCTTTGAAACGGTCTAAGATTAGTGATAAAAGAAATAAAGGAATAGATGGATGATTTCAAAAGAAGAGAGTATCTAAGATGTCCTTGAGGAAATTTAAGCCGGTGACTTCTGGTCAGAGATTTAAGCTCATCTCTGCTTTTGAGGAGATAACCAAAGAAAAACCTGAGAGGTCTCTTGTGGTTCCTCTCAGGAAAAAAGGTGGGAGGAATAATAATGGAAGGGTCACCTGCCGCTATCGAGGCGGAGGTGCCAAGAGATTCTATCGTATAGTAGATCTCAAAAGGGATAAGCTCAACATACCTGCCAAGGTGGTCTCTATCGAATACGACCCGAATCGTTCAGCCCGGATTGCCCTTGTGCATTACCTGGACGGGGAAAAAAGATACATACTTGCTCCCCTGGAGCTCAGGGTCGGGGACAAAGTGATGGCGGGTGAGGAAGTGGAGATAAGATCAGGCAATGCCATGCCTCTGGCTAAGATTCCGCTGGGAACGATGATTCACAATGTAGAGCTCAGAAGAGGGAAAGGTGGACAGATAGCCAGGTCTGCCGGCGGTATGGCTCAGATCGTGGCCAAGGAGGGGGAACATGCACACCTCAGACTTCCCTCCGGAGAGATTAGATTGGTTAGAACAGAATGTTATGCAACTGTTGGCCAGTTAGGGAATATCGATCACGAGAATATATCCTATGGCAAGGCTGGCAGGACCAGATGGCTGGGAAGAAGACCCAGGGTCAGAGGTGTTGCCATGAACCCGGTGGACCATCCTATGGGTGGGGGAGAGGGAAGATCCTCGGGTGGAAGGCATCCTACTACACCCTGGGGCAAACCGACCAAAGGTCTCAAAACTCGAAAATATAAACTTTCCGATAAGTTGATCGTTAAACGGAGAAAGTGATATTATGGCGCGGTCTTTAAAGAAAGGTCCCTTTGTGGATGAGCATCTGATGAAGAAGGTTATGGCCCTTAACCAGTCCGGGGAAAAAAAGGTTATAAAAACCTGGTCCCGCAGGTCCACCATTACTCCGGATTTCGTGGGTCATACCGTTGCCATTCACAACGGAAACAAATTTATTCCGGTCTATATCACGGAAAATATGGTAGGACACAAATTGGGAGAGTTTGCACCTACCCGTACCTTTAGATCTCATTCCGGCAAGATAACTGAACGGACAACAGCTCTTAAGTAACCAAGAGGAATAGAGTAAAGAAGGAGATTTTTTGATGGAGGCAGTTGCTCGAGCCAGGTTTTCCAGAGGCTCAGCCAGAAAGGTCAGAAGAGTGGCTGAGCTGATAAGAGGCAAAAACGTAGAAGAGGCATTGAATATTCTGAGCTTTGTCCCCAAATATGCAGCCCAGTATTTGGAGAAGACATTGAAATCCGCAACTGCCAATGCCATAAGCTTAGAGGGAACCGCCAAGCTCAAGGCTGAGGATCTACGCATAAAGAAGATCTTCGTGGATGGCGGTCCCATGATGAAAAGGATTCGCCCCAGCAGCATGGGTAGAGCTTACCGGGTCAGGAAAAAGACCAATCATCTGACCATTGTGGTCTCGGATGAGATGGCGGAAAAAGGTAAGGTCAAAATAAAGGCAGAGGCAAAAGGAAAAGAGAAAGAAAAAAAGAAAGAGAAGGAAAAGGAGAGAGGGAAAGAGATAAAGAAAAGCACCAGGCCGAAATCAAGAGGCAAAAGAACGACAAAGAGAAAGAAATCAGATGAAAACAAAGAGTAGCTTTGTGTCAAACAGGTGAAAGATAAAGGAGGTAAAAAAGCTTGGGTCAGAAAACAAATCCGGTCGGTCTCAGGTTGGGAATAGTAAAATGGTGGAGCTCAAGATGGTTTGCCAGTAGAAATTTAGCTGAGCAGTTGAGAGAGGATCAGTTAATCCGCAAATATACTCTCACCCGCTTAGAACATGCGGGGATAGCCAGTATAGACATTTTCAGAGCTCCCAAGAAGATCACCCTTGATATTCATACTGCCCGACCAGGAATTGTCATCGGGAGAAAAGGAGCTGAGGTAGATA
Organism: uncultured Ignavibacteria bacterium; assembly: GCA_964511075.1. GTDB lineage: Bacteria > Zixibacteria > MSB-5A5 > MSB-5A5 > RBG-16-43-9 > CAZEDM01. The sequence goes on along the minus strand of CAZEDM010000003.1, from coordinate 269,279 downwards.
AATTAAGAGACGAGCTACAGCATCTGACCCGAAAGGATATAAATATAAATATAATCGAGGTGCGTAAGCCAGAGACCTCCGCCAAGCTGGTGGCGGATAGCATCGCCCGACAGCTGGAGAGCAGGATCTCTTACCGCAAGGCGATGAAGAAAGCCATAAGCTCCGGCATGAAGATGGGAGCTGAGGGAATAAAGATAACCTGCAAGGGAAGGTTGGCCGGAGCGGAGATAGCCAGGGCAGAGAAATATATGGAAGGAAGAGTCCCCTTACATACCTTGAGGGCGGATATAGATTACGCCTCTGCCACTGCCCATACCACCTATGGAACCATTGGGGTAAAGGTATGGATATTTAAAGGCGAGATACTGGATAAAAAGGCTTATCTGGTGGAAGGGGTTCACTGGAGTCCGGAAAGAGCCAAGGAAGAGAAATTGGCTGAGACCAAAAAGAGAAGGCGAAAAAGAAGAGGCCGGGAATTCACAGGATCTTGAGGAAGATAGGATTCTGATTATACTTTAGGATTGCGAGGAGATTTTCCATGTTAATGCCCAAAAGGGTGAAATACAGAAAACAACAGAGAGGCAGAAGAAAAGGGCAATCCACCAGAGGAAGCCGGATAGATTTCGGCGAATTTGGCCTGAAGGCACTTGAACCTGCCTGGATCACAGATAGACAGATTGAAGCAGCCAGGGTAGCTTTGACCCGGCATCTGAAAAGAGGCGGAAAAGTCTGGATAAGGGTTTTCCCGGATAAACCGGTTACCCTGAAACCCGCAGAGACCAGAATGGGAAAGGGGAAAGGAAATCCCGAGTACTGGGTAGCAGTGGTTAAACCCGGGAGGATACTGTTCGAATTAGAGGGAGTCACTAAGGAGATGGCTAAGGAGGCACTTCAATTAGCGGCACATAAACTTTCCCTGAAGACCAGGGTGGTCTCCAGGAGATAGCTGTAGAGAGTCTAAAGCTATGAAAAAAGCAATTTTAAAGGACCTCACAAAAGAAGAACTAATTCAGAGGAGAGAAGAGCTGGAGGAGGAGATATTCAATTTGAGGATGCAAAAGACAGCCAAGGAACTGGATGACCCCCTGAAGCTCAGGATCATCAAAAGGGATATTGCCAGGATCAATACCATGCTTAGGGAAGAGGAGTTGGGCAAAAGGAAACTTGCCACTCCAGAGGAAAGAAAAATTAAATAAAAACAACATAATAGTCAAAGGCTTATGAGCGAGAGGAGAAAAAGAAAAGTTCGGATCGGAAGGGTGGTTTCTAATCGTATGCAGAAAACGGTAGTGGTTGCCGTGGAGAGGCTTTTAAGGCATTCGACTTATCAGAAGACCATCAAGAGGACATCCAAGCTGTATGCCCATGATGAGAAAAACGAATGTCAGATCGGCGACCGTGTGAAGGTTATGGAGACTCGACCTCTCTCCAAGCTTAAAAGATGGAGAGTTCTGGAGGTCGTTGAAAAAGCTAAATAGCTATTGAGGACTTAGACCAGCTATAATCATGATCAGGGAATATTCTAAATTGATAGTGGCGGACAACACCGGAGCAAAAGTTGTCCAGTGCTTCAGGGTTCTCGGAGGTACCAGAAAAAGGTATGCCCGGATAGGGGATATAATCAAAGTCACAGTCAAGGATGCTTTGCCTGGAGGTACGGTCAAGAAGAGCGATGTATGCAAAGCGGTGGTGGTCAGGACCACCAAGGAGACCAGAAGGAAGGACGGCTCCTATATTCGCTTTTCGGATAACGCGGCGGTGATCATAGATGAACAGCATGAGCCCAAAGGCACAAGGATTTTCGGTCCGGTGGCCAGAGAACTCAGGGAAAAACAGTTTATGAAGATTATCTCTTTAGCACCCGAGGTGCTTTAGTAAAAATGAAGGAGGATCAGGAGAGAAGCCATGAGGATTAAGAAAGGCGATACCGTCCTGGTGATAACTGGAGATGACCGGGGGAAGATGGGAAAGGTGCTCAAGGTCTTAAAAGATAAGAAGAGGGTGATTGTAGAAGGAGTTAATTTCATAAAGAGGCACACCCGCCCGACCAACAAGAACCCCAAAGGCGGGATATTGGAAAAAGAAGGCTCCATCGCCTTATCCAATATCATGTTCTATTGCTCGAAGTGCTCCGCACCCACCAAGATCAGTTACAAAGTGCTGGAAGGCGAGAGCGGGGAGGTGCTGAATAAAGTTCGGATCTGCAGAAAATGCGGTGAGGTGATCTAAGGAAAAGAAGCTCGACTTCAAGATCTGACGAAAGGTACGTGGTATGTCCAAAGAAAAAGAAAAGGAAAAAGAGAAGGGAAAAGACAAGGATAAGGGAAGGGATCAGGAGGGAAAAAGTCCTAAGACCAGATATATTTCAAGGTTGAGGGAGAAATATCAGAAAGAGGTCGTTTCCCGGCTGATGAAGAAATTCGGTTATCGAAATCTGATGCAGGTTCCTAAACTGGAGAAGGTCATTATCAATATCGGAACGGGAGATGCGATTCAGAACGTCAAGCTTTTGGACGCATCGGTTGGCGACTTAGCCCTTATCACTGGCCAGAAGCCTATCGTCAGACGGGCCAGGAAATCCATATCAAATTTCAAGCTGAGAGCCGGGGTGCCGATAGGCTGTTGTGTTACCTTGCGAGGCGGCAGGATGTTAGATTTTTTCGACAGATTAGTCAATATCGCCATTCCCCGGATCAGGGACTTCAGAGGGGTATCAGCCAAATCATTCGACGGCAGGGGAAACTATAATCTGGGAATAAGGGAGCAGTTGATCTTTCCGGAGATCGATTATGATAAAGTGGAGAAGATCAGAGGTATGAACATAACCATATGCACCACGGCCAGAACAGACGAGGAAGGGCTGGAGCTGTTGAAAGCTTTAGGTATGCCTTTCCGGAGTTAAGCGGGGAGCGAAAAAAGGAGCGAGAGTGGCAAGAACAGCAATGATAGAAAAGAACAAGCGCAGACCAAAATTCAAGGTCAGAAAACATAATCGCTGTCACAGGTGTGGCAGGCCCAGAGGATACATGAGAGATTTTGGATTGTGCCGCATCTGCTTCCGGGAACTTGCCCATAAAGGAGAGATCCCCGGCGTGGTCAAGGCCAGCTGGTAGAGATATATTTTAAGGAGGAAGGATGAAGGTAACAGACCCGATAGCAGATATGCTTACTCGTATAAGAAATGCCTATAAAGCCAAACATAAGACTGTGGACATCCCCAGTTCAAGAATAAAAAAAGAGATCGCCAGGATACTTCTGGAGAATAAGTATATTAGAAACTATGTGGAAGTAGAGGATAACAAACAGAATCTCCTAAGGCTCTACCTGAAGTATGACCCCAGAGGTAAAGCAAGTATACTGATGCTTAAAAGAGTAAGCAAACCGGGACTGCGCATCTATTTTGACAAGGAGAAGCTTAACACAATCGGAAAGGAATTCGGCACCTACATAATCTCCACCTCCCAGGGGGTTATGATTGATAGCCAGGCACGAGCTAAGGGGATCGGCGGAGAGGTCCTCTGTCAGCTGCATTAAGTTTAGTTTGAGGAGAGATAATGTCGAGAATTGGCAAGAATCCGATATCCGTACCCCCAGGGGTCAAAGTTGAGATCTCGGGGAGCGAGTTGAAGCTGAGTGGCCCCAAGGGCACGCTGAACAAAAAATTACACCCCTTAATGCGAATCTCCCTGGAGGAAGGAAATATCTGGGTAAAAAGAAATTCCGAAAGCAAACTGGATAAATCGCTTCATGGGCTAACCAGAACACTGGTTAACAATATGGTTAAAGGCGTAACTCAGGGATTTGATAAGTCTCTTGCTATCGTAGGTGTGGGGTACAAGGCTGAACTGGTGGGAAAGAAACTCTCCTTGAGTATAGGGTATTCACACCCCATACTTTTCAAGCCTCCGGAGGAGATCAAATTTACAGTTGAGAACCCTACCAGGATTCTGGTCTCGGGGGTAGATAAGGAGCTGGTGGGACAGGTTGCAGCTAAGATCAGATCATTCAGGCCGCCTGAGCCGTATAAGGGAAAGGGCATAAGATACGAGACTGAGGTGGTTCGCAAGAAAGCAGGCAAGACAGCTGCTTAAAAAATAGGAGCATAAAGATAAGAGGATGTTACGGTAGCATGAGAAATATAACCAGGGTAAAAAAGCTGACCTCGGATAGAAGGCAGAAAAGAGTCAGGAAAAAAATCAGGGGTGTCCTGGAAAAACCCCGGCTCACGGTATATAAGAGCCTGAAGCATATCTATGCACAGTTAGTGGACGATCTTTCTCAACGCTGCCTGTTCAGCGTTTCCAGCCTTACGCCTGCGATAAAGAAGCAGATGACCACAGGTGAGAGCAAGACACAGACAGCAAAAAGAATCGGCCTACATCTGGCCAGTCTGGCCAAGGAGAAAGGAATAGAGAGGGTGGTTTTCGACAGGAACAGATACATATATCATGGCCGGGTCAAAGCCTTAGCCGAGGGCGCTAGGGAAGGCGGATTGAAATTTTAATCGAGAGGTAAATGAATGAGATTTGAATCGGACGAGCTGCAATTTGAGGAGAGGGTGATCTATATTAACCGGGTGGCCAAGGTGGTTAAGGGAGGTAAGAGATTTGGCTTCACCGCCTTGGTGGCGGTGGGTGATAAGAAGGGTAAAGTGGGGATTGGCCTGGGTAAGGCCGGAGAGGTCTCTGATGCTATTTCCAAGGGAACAGAATCAGCCAAGAAGAATATGGTCAAAATCCCCATCAAAGATGGAACTATCCCCTATCCTATAATTGGCAGGTTAGGAGCGGCAAGAGTGATAATGAGACCCGCCTCGCCAGGCACCGGTGTTATCGCCGGCGGTCCAGTCAGGGCGGTATTGGAAGCGGCAGGAGTTCAGGATATCCTGACCAAATCCCTGGGAACATCCAATCCTCATAATGTGGTCAAGGCTACCCTGGCAGGACTCTTAAAAATAAGAGAGTACACGGAGAAGGAAAAAGCGGAGGGAAAAGAACTTTAGGCCGGAGATCTTTTTATGACCAAAGAGCTTAAGATAACTCAGGTAAAAAGCGCAATAGACTGCGAGAGATCTCAGAAGGAGACGGTACGTTCATTGGGGATCAAAAGGCTCTATCAGACCGTGTGCCACAAGGACACTCCCCAGATCAGGGGTATGGTTCAAAAGATCAGTCATCTTTTAGAAGTTGAGGAAGTAGAAGGATAAAGGGTGTTGTATGAGATTAGGTCAGTTGAAAAAAGTATCCGGCTCTACCAAAAAACCCAAAAGGATAGGCAGAGGACCCGGTTCAGGTCATGGGAAAACTTCTACCCGGGGACATAAGGGATTGAAGTCTCGCTCCGGCGGGAAAGTTCCCTCCTGGTTTGAGGGTGGTCAGATGCCCCTACAGAGAAGAATACCCAAGAGAGGCTTTACCTCCCTTTTCAAAAGAGAATTTCAGATAGTAAACCTGGGCTTACTGGAAAAGTGCGGTCGGCTGGAGATCATAAATCCAGTGGTTTTGAAAAACTGCGGCTTGATCAAAAAGGAAAACCTGCCGGTAAAGATATTGGGAGAGGGTAAGATTGATTTTTCAACAACTGTTCAGGCGCAAGCCTTCAGTAAAAGCGCCAGGGAAAAAATAGAGGCAGCAGGCGGTAAGGCTGAGTTAATAAAATGATCCAAACTTTTCAGAACATCTTCAAGATACCGGAGCTAAGGAAAAGGATCTTATTCACCTTAGGTATTCTGGTGGTCTACAGGATAGGCGCCCATGTCCCCACGCCGGGAGTCGATGCGGCAGCCCTGGGCGAGTTTTTCAAACAAGCCAGGGGTTCCCTTCTGGGCTTATACGATATGTTTGCCGGAGGTGCCTTTGCCAAGGCCACCATATTCTCCCTGGGGATAATGCCCTATATCTCAGCCTCGATCATCATGCAGCTTCTGGGCGCTGTGATACCTTATTTCCAGAAGCTACAGAAAGAGGGAGAAGAAGGCAGGAGAAAGATAACCCAGTATACCCGATACGGCACGGTGCTGATCGCCGCGGTTCAGGCTATGGCCACCTCCCTTTTCCTGGAGAGCATAAACATAGGCGGAAGATATGCAGTTCCCAATCCGGGAATGGGATTCCGTCTTCTGACCATGCTGACTTTTACCTCAGGCACGATCTTCATCATGTGGCTGGGTGAGCAGATTACCGACAAGGGGATCGGCAACGGTATATCCCTGATAATCTTCATAGGGATTATCGCACGCTTCCCCAATGCTATGTTGGAGGAGGCTCAGAATCTTCTGGCTGGCAGGAGGAATATATTCTCGGAGGTTTTTATAATAGCCCTGATGGTGGGAGTTGTTGCCGCCACCGTTCTGGTAACCAGGGCACAGAGAAAAATACCGGTGCAGTATGCCAAGAGGGTGGTGGGAAGAAAGATGTATGGAGGACAGAGCACCCATATCCCTCTTTCGGTTAATGCGGCAGGAATTATCCCAATCATATTTGCTCAATCCATAATGTTCGCTCCGGCGACGCTTGGCTCTTTTTTCCCCAACAGCGAGTTTATGATAAGTATCGTCTCCTGGTTTAGGGAAGGAGGATTTCTTTATTCTCTTATATTCGGGCTTTTAATCATCTTCTTCGCCTATTTTTATACTGCCATCGTTTTCAATCCGGTAGACTTAGCTGACAATATGAGAAAATACGGGGGTTTTATTCCGGGGATAAGACCCGGCAAGAGAACCTCCGAGTATATAGACAGGGTTTTGACCCGGATCACTTTACCGGGAGCAATCTTCTTTGCCCTGATTGCCATCCTGCCCTATTTCCTTATGAAGCGGATGAATGTTAATTTCTATTTCGGCGGGACCAGTATCCTGATCATAGTGGGAGTGGCTCTGGATACTCTTCAGCAGATTGAATCCCATCTGCTTATGCGTCACTACGAGGGGTTTATGAAGAGAGGAAGGATAAAGGGAAGATTCTAAATTGAATTTCGTGGTGTTAGGCGCACCTGGTGCCGGAAAAGGGACACAGGCAGAGCTTCTCTCTCAAAAGCTGGGAATACCACATATCTCCACCGGAGATATGCTGAGGGAGGAGGTGAAAAGGGGAACTCCTTTAGGCGGGAAGGTAAGAGTTTACATGGCAAAAGGAGAGCTGGTTCCGGATGAAGTCATCCTGGAGGTGATGAAAAAAAGGCTTCTGCAAAAAGACTGCGAGAAAGGGTTTATCCTGGATGGTTTTCCCAGGACCTTAGTTCAGGCAGAGGGACTGGAGAGCTTATCGGAAGAGATCGGGAAAAGGATTGAGCAGGTTGTCAAAATCAACCTCTCGGCAGAAGCTGTGATCAGCAGGCTTTCAGCCAGACTGGTGTGCGAGCTGTGCGGTGCCGACTACAATCTGGAGACCAGACCACCTAAGGAGCCTGGAGTATGCGACCTGTGCGGAGGGAAATTGGAGCAGAGGATAGATGACCGCAAAGAGGTTATTTTGAATCGCCTGCAGGTATATGAAAAACAGACCCAGCCCCTGGAGACCTTTTATCAAAAACAGGGCAAGCTGGTGGAAATTGACGGAGGGAGAGATAAGAAGCAGGTTTTAGCGGATATACTGGCTGCTCTTAAAAAAGATGATCGAGCTTAAATCAGGAAGAGAAATAGAGATAATGCGCGAGAACGGCAAGATCGTAGCCTCGACTCTGGAATTCTTGAAAGACAAAATAAAGCCGGGAGTTAAGGCAATCGAGCTGGACGGCTGGGCTGAGGAATTCATCAAAGGTAAAGGTGCACAGCTGGCTTTTAAAGGCTATCGCGGCTTTCCCGGAAACATCTGCGTTTCCGTAAACGAGGAAGTGGTTCACGGCATACCGGGTCCAAAGGCTCTCAAGGAGGGAGATATAGTCTCGGTGGACGTAGGCGTATTAAAAGACGGGTTTTATGCAGATGGTGCCTGGACTTTTCCCGTGGGTAGAATATCGGGTGAGGCTAAGAAGCTTCTGGAGGTCACCCGCAGAGCCCTGGAAGCAGGTATAAGTCAGGCTAAGGCGGGGAATCGTATAGGCGATGTATCCTTTGCCGTGCAGAGCGTGGCAGAGAAAGAAGGCTACTCGGTGGTGAGAGAGCTTACCGGTCACGGTATAGGAAGAAAGATGCACGAGGAGGAGCTGAACGTTCCCAACTTCGGAATATCGGGAACCGGCTTGCTTTTAAAGGAGGGGATGACCTTTGCGATCGAGCCTATGGTGAATATTGGTACTTACAAGATCAGGACCCTGGGAGATAACTGGACTGTGGTAACCGAGGACGGGTCACTCTCAGCTCATTTCGAGCATACCATAGCCGTAACCAAAAACGGAGGTGAGATCCTGACCCTTCAGGGCGAGCTTTAAGTTCCTTGCCCCTGAAGTCCTTATGCCAAAAGAAGAGCCCATACAGGTCGAGGGCAAAGTGTTGGAGCCACTGCCCAATGCCATGTTCAAGGTGGAGCTGGACAACGGACATGTGGTCTTAGCCCATGTCTCCGGCAAGATGAGGATGCATTTTATCAAGATTCTGCCCGGCGATAAGGTCACAATTGAGCTTTCGCCTTATGACCTTTCCAGGGGAAGGATTATATACAGATACAAATAAAAAAAGTCTGAAGTCTTAAGGCTATAGTCTGAAGGATGAGAAGTTAGAGAGGTGAGGAAATGAAGGTTAGAAGTTCGGTTAAAGTAAGATGCGAAAAATGTAAAGTGGTTAAAAGAAAAGGCGTGATAACGATTATCTGCAAAAACCCGAAGCATAAGCAGAGACAGGGGTAGTTGTATATATATTATTATAATCGTGATGTCATATTTAGATCTCATTATTTTTTGAGACTTAGTTGAACGAAGAAAAGAATATAGAGGAGGTTTGAGTTGGCAAGAATCGCAGGCGTTGATTTACCGAGAGAGAAAAGAATAGAGGTTGGTCTTACCTATATCTTTGGGATAGGTCCTTCCTCTGCCAAAAAAATCATGAAGGTAACCGGTGTTAACCCGGATACCAGGGTGAAGAACCTGACGGAGGATGACATCAGCAAGCTTAGGTCGGTGATCGAATCCGAACATAAGGTGGAGGGTGCTCTGCGGGGCGAGGTGGCGATGAACATCAAGAGGCTGATGGACATAGGTTCCTATCGTGGTTTCAGGCACCGCCGGGGCCTTCCGGTCAGAGGTCAGAGAACAAAAACCAATGCACGCACCAGAAAAGGACCCAGAAAAACCATAGGAACCAGAAAAGCGGCAGCCGCAAAAAGTGCTGTTCATAGATAACCTGTTTGTTTCTTATTTCGATCCGTATGAAAGGAGAAAGCATTGTCTGATAAGTTCAAAAAGTCACCCAAGAAGAAATCCAGGAAGGCTGAGTCAACGGGTGTTGCGCATATCCAGGCGACCTTTAACAACACCATCATAACCATAACCGATACCCGGGGAAACGTTATAGCCTGGAGCTCGGCTGGTAAAAGCGGTTTTAAGGGTTCCAAGAAAAGCACGCCCTTCGCCGCGGGGATTGCCGCAGATGTCTCAGCCAAGCAGGCACTGGAAATGGGAGTCAAAAAAATAGAGGTCTGGGTCAAAGGACCCGGTTCGGGCAGAGAGGCAGCCATAAGGTCCCTGCAATCAGCAGGATTGGAGGTTACTTCCATACGGGACGTAACCCCCATCCCTCATAACGGCTGCAGGGCTCCCAAGAGGAGAAGAGTATAGCATAAAAAGGTATTAGGTGGTAGGTGATAGGTGTCAGGGAACCTGATAGCCATTACCTGACACCTGCGACCTAAAGTAAGAAGGAGAGAAGATGGCAAGATATACCGGACCAAGCTGTAAAATCTGCAGAAGGGAAGGAGAGAAACTTTTTCTTAAAGGGAGCAAATGTTCGAACGAGAAGTGCGCCTTTGACCGCAGAGGCTATGCCCCGGGAGAACACGGGCAGATCTCGCGTCGCAAGGGATCGCAATATGCATTGCGTTTGCGCGAGAAGCAAAAACTGAAAAGGATCTACGGTCTTCTGGAAAGACAGTTCAGACAGTACTTTTTCAAAGCCGAGAGAGAGAAGGGGATTACCGGGGAGAAACTGCTGCAGCTTCTGGAGTGCAGACTGGATAATCTGGTATACCGTCTGGGATTCGCCCCTTCACGTAAAACTGCCCGCCAGTTAATTCGCCATCGGCATCTTTTGATCAACAACCGGATAGTGGATATCCCCTCCTACCAGGTCCGCATAGGAGAAGTTGTCTCGGTTCGGGAAAAGAGTCGCAACCTGGATGTAATTCATTCGGGCTTGAGGGAGAAAGCCCGGGGTGCGGAGTTTCCCTGGCTAAGGCTGGACAAGGCCCATCTGCAGGGTGAGCTGCTGGAGATACCCAAGCGAATCGATATTCCGGTGATGGTTCAGGAACAGTTAGTGGTAGAGTTTTATTCGAGATAAAGATAAGAATTCATTTTCCTTTTTAATCTTCTGGGCGGATTTTAAGGAGGACAAAGATTATGAAACTAAGAAGCTTACAGATACCCAAAGAGGTGATGATAGATCAGAGCACTTTTAGCGAAAAATACACCAAGTTCATCATCGAGCCGCTGGAGAGAGGTTTCGGCATCACCCTGGGAAATGCCTTGAGAAGAATTCTCCTTTCCTCTATCCAGGGTGCGGCACCGGTCTCACTGAGGATAGAAGGGATTCTGCACGAGTTCTCCACCATACCGGGAATATACGAGGACGCCACCGAGATCGTGCTGAACGTCAAAGGGATAAGGGTGAAGCTTTTGGGAGATGAGCCGAAAACACTTTCCCTGGAGGTTTCGAAAAAAGGCGATTACAAGGTGGGAGACCTGAAAGTCGATTCCGAGATAGAGCTTCTCAATCCGGAGCAGCATATCGTTTCCCTGACGGAGGAGGTGAAGTTCAAGATGGAGATCGAGATCGGCTGTGGCAGGGGTTATATTCCGGCAGAACAGAATAAAAAGCCCGAGGCTCCGGTGGGCACCATTTTTCTGGATTCACTGTTTTCTCCGGTGAGCAAGGTGAATTTCTGGGTGGAGAACACCAGGGTGGGACAAAGGACCGATTTCGACAAGCTTTTTCTGGAGGTGTGGACGGACGGGAGCATCACCCCGGAGGACGCCCTGGGTTTGGCTTCCAAGATACTGAAGGATCATCTACAGCTTTTCATCAAGAAAGATGAGGTGATGGAGATGGTTCAGGAGGAGGTTGTGGATGAGGAGGTCATGCGGGTAAGAAACCTTCTGAAAACCAAAGTGGAGGATTTGGAGCTCTCGGTCAGGTCCTCCAATTGCCTGCGGGCAGCCAACATCCAGATCCTGGAGGATTTGGTAAAAAAGACCGAATCGGAGATGCTGAAATACAGAAACTTCGGAAGGAAATCCCTTACGGAGCTCACCAATATCTTAGCCAAGCTGGGCCTGTCCTTTGGTATGGATGTGGAGAAATACAAAGAATCAACCAAGAAAAGCTGAGCGAAGGATATCCCTTGCCGCAAGAAGGAATAGAGAAATGAGACATGGAAAATCGGTAGCAAAATTAAGCAGAACCAAAAGTCACAGGGAGGCCATGCTTTCGAATATGACAGCCTCCGTTCTGGAGCATATTCAGATTCGTACCACTTTACCTAAAGCCCGGGAGGTGAAAAGGTGGGTGGACCATCTGGTCACCCTGGGCAAAAAAGGAGACCTGAATTCACGCCGACTGGCTTACAGGGTAGTCAAAAATCGGAAATTAGTCAAAAAGCTTTTTGAGGAGATAGCGCCCAAGTTTCAGGATCGTCCGGGCGGTTATACCAAGGTTCTGAAGTTAGGGCACAGACAAGGCGATGGCGCAAAGTTAGCCGTGGTTCAACTATTAATGGAAAAGCCAAAAGTGGAAAAGAAGAAAGGAGAGAAGCATGAGAAAGAAAAAGAAAAAAGTTGAACCCAAGAAAAAAATCAAGAAGACCCAAAAGGCAAAGAAGACCTGTAAAAAGCCCAGGAGAAAGGTTAAAGTCCCTGGGGGGAAAAAGGAAAAGAAGATAGAAAAACACGAGGAGAAGCTCTTGGATGACTTCTTACCCGAAGAGGGAGAGGAAGAGATGGAGGAAGAAGCGTCGGATGAAGAGGGGACGGAGGATGAACTGAGCCTGGATGAGGTGATAGAACAGGAAAGGGAGGATTACGTTTATGACGAGGAGGGAGAAGAGGAGCCGTAATCGCGCCGATTATAAATAAACAGTTAGTCAGGCAATCGTCAATGATTGCCTATTTTTGTTTTTGGCTTTTTTTATTCGGACAGATTGGCGTCCAGCCTGTAGCCCAATAATTTTTTTCAGGACGAACCTCTAAGGGCAGCTCATATCTCTAAAAAACAATCGTAGGGTGGAAGTCAGACACTGCAATATATCAATCAAGCCTTTCGTTTCAAAAATCGTTTGCATAATTCCGAAATTGAATTAGATTATGGACTTGAAATAAAATTAGTAAAAAGGAGCAAAGATGATAGATTTGCATACTCATTCGGTACTAAGTGACGGCGGGCTTCTGCCGGCCGAGCTTGCCCGCCGGGCATATGTTGCAGGTTACAAAGCCTTGGCCATAACCGATCACGTGGATTCCGGCAATCTGGCTATAGTCCTTTCACAGCTTATCAAGGTCTCCAAGGACCTGAATAGATATATGAAGATTAAAGTTCTTCCCGGGGTGGAGATCACCCATGCTCCTCCTCAGCAGATTCCGGAGCTGGCAGATCTGGCACGCAGCTTGGGAGCAAAGATCGTTGTGGTGCACGGCGAATCTCCGGTCGAGCCGGTGATTGCCGGGACTAATTGGGCTGGCCTGGAAAGCGATATCGATATCTTAGCCCACCCGGGTCTGATCACGGAAAAGGAAATCAGGATAGCCAGAAAAAAAGGAATATGTCTTGAGCTTTCTGCCCGCAGAGGTCATTCCCTGACCAATGGATATGTGGCTAAAATGGCCAAGAGGTACGGAGCGAAACTGGTGATAAATACTGATGCCCATTCCTCTTCAGAGCTTCTGACCAAAGATATTTTGAGAAAGGTTGGTCTGGGAGCGGGTCTTTCTGAAAAGGAGTTCAAAGGAGTGCTGGAGAATTCCATACAATTGGTGAAAAAAAGAGGGTGATAATGAAAATCAAATTCACCAAGCTTCAGGCTTTAGGAAACGATTATATCTATATCGATTCCTTCAAACAAAATTTAGCCGGTATAAATTTAAGAGACTTAGCCAGAAAGATTACAGACAGACATTTCGGGGTGGGAGGGGATGGTCTTATAATCATTCGCAAGGGGAGGAAGGCTCCCTTCAAGATGGAGTTCTACAACCCGGATGGCACTCCGGCCCAGATGTGCGGAAACGGGGTGAGATGTTTTGCCCGGTATGTTTGCGAGCACGGCTTATGCAGAAGAAGAAAAATTGAGATCGAGACCAAGGACCGGATAATAGAAGCTGAGGTGCTCAGAAGAAGAGGTGAGTTTGTTATAAAGGTCGATATGGGGGAGCCGGTTCTGGAAAAAAAGAAAATTCCGGTCAGGGGAAAAGGTAAATTCTGTATCAACGAGGAGATAAGAGTCGCTGATAAGAAGCTTAAGATAACCTGTGTCTCCATGGGAAACCCGCATACCCTTATATTCGTAGATAGATTTGAGGAAGGCTGGCAGAGGATCGGCTCGCTGGTGGAAAATCACGATATCTTTCCGGAAAAGACCAACGTGGAGTTCGTAAAGGTCCTAAGTCGCAAAAAGATTCAGCTTCGCGTATGGGAGAGAGCAGCAGGCGAGACGATGGCATCCGGCACCGGGGCTTCCTCGGCTCTGGTTGCAGGTGTTCTGAATGATAAAACCGATAGAGAGGTCCTGGCATATTTTCCTGCCGGATGTTTGAAAGTAAGCTGGGAGGAGAAGAGCAATCATATTTACGTTATAGGTCCGACGGAGGAGGCGTTTTCTGGGATTTACAATTACAATAGGTGAGACGGAAGACGTAAAAAGTGAGACTATAAAAACGTAGCGTCGGGCTTTACGCCCGACGAGATATAAAACGTCTGGGATAAACCCCGACGCTACGAAAAACCTAAATTATGATCAGTGGAATCCAAAGTGGAATAATTGATTACCTTAATCACTTAAAGCTTTTCTCTAAGAATGCAAGACTTTTCCTATTAGGTGCTTTTTTCGCGGGTCTTGCCTTTGCGGGTGACCAGCTTCTGCTCAATCTTTATCTTAAGGAGCTTTCTTTCGGTGAGAGCGCTATCGGGCAGGTTTTGTCTTTTTATGCCTGGGGTGCGGTTATAATTACCCTTCCTGTTGCTTATATCCTGCAAAAATTTCAGATAAAAAAAGTACTGATTTTCTCCACCCTTCTGGCTTCCATCTTTTATTTTCTGCAAGCCACCATTCTGGAGCTTAGAGGGCTGCTTATCGTGAATTTCTGTCTGGGTATGATGCTGACCTCTTACCGGGTGGCGGCTGCACCTTTCTTTATGAGGAACAGCACCGAGAAGGAAAGAACCTATCTTTTCAGCATGAATTTCGGGATTATGATTTTTGCAGGTATCGTGGGGAGCTTGGGTGGGGGATACCTGGTTAATCTGTTCAATCATTTACTTCACAACCAGGTCTGGGCTTATAGAAGTTCGCTCTACGTGGGAGTTTTCTTCGGGTTATTGGGAGTCATCCCCTTTTATCTGATCAAGCCCGAGGAGAATTTAGACAGGAAAGAGGAAAAATTAATCTGGCAGTTCAGAATTCTGAAGGAAAAAGGCAGATTGCTTCTAAAACTATGCCTTCCCTTTTTCATCGTTGGTCTGGGCGCAGGCTTGATTATCCCCTTTTTGAACCTTTATTTCAGGGATAGATTCCAGCTTTCAGCCGAGAATATAGGAGTATATTTTGCCTTGTTAGAGGGTTTTATGCTGGCGGGGGTTCTTCTGGGACCGGTTTTATCCAAAAAGATGGGGATGATCAAAAGCGTCGTCTATACCCAGCTTGCCTCCATTCCCTTTATGCTGTGTCTGGCTTTTACACAGTTCCTTCCGCTGGCGGTCTGCTCTTTCCTTTTAAGAGGTGCCCTGATGAATATGAACCAGCCGATCGCCAGCAATTTTGCCATGGAGAAGGTCAACCCAAAAGAACAGCCCCTGACCAACAGCTTGACCTCATTGGCCTGGACCTTGTCCTGGGGAGTAAGCGCGAGCTTAGGAGGAAAACTGATTCAGAATTACGGGTATACCTCCCCCCTTTTAATTGCGGCAGGTTTTTATGTGGTGTCAAGCGTTCTCTATTTTTCCTTTTTCTCCAGCAACGAGGATAGGGAACTGGGTAAGATGAAGTTTTTTATCCGAGAAGCTGTGCCTCAAAAGGTTTCAGCAGATTAGGAGTATAAGTAATGGCAGGTAGCAAGGAGCTAAGGAAAACGATGAACATATTTGTCAAAGAGATTATCGAGATACTAAAAGAGAAAATGGAATTTACTCAGGAGAGGATTGAGTCTTTGATCGAAATCCCTCCAGAGGAGAAGTTCGGGGATTATGCTTTTCCCTGCCATATTCTCAGCGGGGAGCTGAAGAAATCTCCCCAGGAAATAGCCAGGGATATTTCATCCCGGCTCAAGCCCAAGGAGCTGATACAAGAGATTTTCCCCATAGGTCCCTATATTAATTTTAAGGTTAATCACCAGAAATTCGCCGAATTTGTTCTACAGGAGATTTTCGATAAGGGAGAGGGATACGGCTCAGATGTTACGGGTAAAGGGAAAACCATAGTGATGGATTATTCTCATCCCAATATCGCCAAGCCCTTTGGAATCGGTCATCTGCGGTCAACTGTAATCGGCAGTTCTCTATATAATGTTTTCAAAAAATCGGGCTACCAGGCTATAAGAATAAACCACTTGGGCGACTGGGGAACTCAATTCGGAAAGGTGATTGCCGCTTATAAGAAATGGGGGGATGAAAAAGAGCTTTCATCAGACCCGATTGCCACGCTTTATGACCTTTACGTCAGATTTCATAAAGAAGCCGAGGAAGATCCAGAATTAAACGATGAAGCCAGGCAGTGGTTTAAAAAGCTGGAGGATGGAGACAAAGAGGCTTCAGCTTTATGGCAGAGATTCAAGGATTATAGCCTGGATGAGTTCAATCGCATTTATAAGATGCTGGATATCTCCTTCGATTCCTATGCAGGGGAAAGCTTCTATAACCAGTATATCGAAAAGACCGTCGGGAATATGAAAAAGAAAAATCTGCTGCAGAAAAGCCAGGACGCTTTGATCGTGGATTTAGAGGAATACGGCCTGCCCCCGTGTCTTATCAGAAAGAAGGATGAAGCTACTCTTTATGCTACCCGTGATATCTGTGCGGCGATTTACAGATATGAAACTTATCATTTCCATAAAGCGCTTTATATCGTAGGCAGTGCCCAGCAGCTCTACTTTCGGCAGCTTTTCAAAGTATTAGAGCTTATGAGTTATCCCTGGGCAAAGGACCTGGTGCATGTTGACTTCGGCTGGGTGAAATTCAAGCAGGAGATGATGTCCACACGTAAAGGTAATATCGTGCTTCTGGAGGACGTGCTCAACCGCTCGATAGATCTGGCTTTAAAGATAATACAGGAGAAAAATCCGGAACTGGAGAATAAAGAGAAGGTTGCCTACGATGTGGGGATCGGTGCTGTGATATTCGCATTTCTCTCCACCCGCAGGAACAAGGACATCGATTTCGACTGGGATAAAGTTTTGAATTTCGAAGGGGAGACCGGGCCCTATGTGCAATATACTTATGCGAGATTATGCAGTCTTATCCGCAAATATGGTCATCCCATTGGAGAGAAGATCGAATTCAATTGCCTTTCCACAGAAGAAGAGCATATGCTTGTCAAAAAGTTGGAGGATTTTCCCAGAAGGATAAAATTATGCCTCAGAGAGTATGAGCCAGCCCTGATATGTTCCTATCTTATAGAGGCTTGCTCTCTGTTTAACAGTTTTTACCATAAGGAAAGGATCATAACGGATAATCCGGAGCCGACCAAAGCCAGAATGTTTCTGGTGAGAGCCGTTCAGATAGTGTTAAAATCTGGCTTGAACATTCTGGGAATAAAAACCCCGGAAAGGATGTAGGAAAATCCAGTTTGTAAGTTTGAAGTTTCTAAGTAACAACCAAACAAACGAACAAACATTCAACAGGCAGATATCCCAGATTGCCCTCAAGCTAAGCATAAAGGTAAAATTCATAAAGTAAGATGAAAAAGGAAGAGGTAAAGCAGGAAATAAACAGAATCAGGGATTCCCTGGGGACTCTTCTGGAGATTAGAGGGATGTATTATGACGGGCAGAATATCACCATTCTGGGCTCTCCCTGGTTTCCCACCGAAGATTGGAAGGAAGATGTTACGAGCCGTCTTTTCCCTCTGGGTTATCAGGTTAAGTTTATTCAGAATGATGGGCAGACCATTATGGAGCTTTCCAGAATAGGGAAAAAAATAAAACCTTCCGTACCCTGGGCGAATCTAATTCTTTTCATCCTGACTGTTCTTAGCACTTTTGCCGCGGGTTCTTTTATGGAGAATCAGAATATATTTGAAAACCCATTACTTATCTATAAAGGAGCTACTTTTGCCGTGCCTTTGCTTTTGATTCTGCTGTTTCACGAATTCGGTCATTACATTATGTCCAGAAGAAGCCGGATAAAAGTATCCCTTCCATATTTCATACCCGGTCCAACCATATTAGGGACTTTCGGAGCCATAATCCGCTCCAAGTCTCCTTTTAAAAACAGAAAAGAGCTTCTGGATGTGGGTGCAACAGGTCCGATCGCTGGATTTGTGATCTCCATATTAGCATTGATCTTTGGACTGCAGGCTTCCCAGGTGGTGCAAAACTTACCCGGGCAGGGAATTATCCTGGGCGATTCCCTGGCTTTCAAGCTTATTTCCTGGCTGGTATTGAAGAACGTCCCCGAAGGTTACGACGTTTTGTTAAGCCCTATGGCTTTTGCTGGCTGGGCAGGGCTGCTTGTAACTATGCTTAATCTGCTTCCTATCGGTCAACTGGACGGCGGTCATATTGCCTATGCTCTGTTCGGGAAGAACCAAAAAGCTATCGCACAGATTATAGTTTTGAGTCTGATCCCTTTGGGGTTTTTCCTCTGGTATGGCTGGTTTGTATGGCTGGTTCTGGCTTTTATTATTAAAAGAGCTCACCCGCCGACTTTGAACGATGCTATCCCCCTGGATAATAAAAGAAAGATAGTCGGCTGGATTTCTTTTTTGATTTTTGTTCTCTGCTTTTCTCCGGTGCCGATTAAGTGATTCGTGATTTTCTGTAGGGAGGGAACAGTGTTCTGTCTTCACTTTTTTCATTCTTGACGGGGGATCTTAGTCCGGGATAAACCTGGATACTGCGAAGAGTTCTGTTCTTCAGATATTCTTTTTGGTAGAAATAATTAAGAGACAATCCAAAACTTGCATCCAGAAAAATCATTTCTGGCTTATCATTTTGGCTGTTTTGATTACCCCATAAGCCCCGTTATCCAGATAGGTCATTAGCTTCAGATATTTGTATCTATCTTCAATGGTTCCCTCCAGGGCTTTTTTATCCATCGAGGCTAAAAGGACCTTTCCGAATATTATAATCTCCTCCCCATATTTCTTGGTCCAGTCCAGGGAGCATTCCAGATGGGCTTTGCATTCGGCAATTCTGGGCGTGGAAAGCTTGACCGACTTCAGGGGGGTCAATCCGAGCTTCTGTATTTCCTGCGGGTCCTGTCCTTTCAGCACTGAGGCTTTCCAGACCTTTTTGACCAGTTCCGCCCCGGGTATGTTTATCACGAATTCACCGGTGGAGACTATGTTTTTCGCAGTATCGTGATTCATATTACAGCTGAAACCAATTATAGCAGGTTTGGAGGCTAATATGGAGATCCAGCTCTTGGGGGCAACGTTGGGTATTTTTTGCTTGTTTACGGTGGTAACCAAAACAATCTGGCCGATGAGGGGGAAATGGATATTCCCCAGCATAGGGAAGGTGTTTATCTCGTTTAGACCCTTTACCTCGAAGTCGATTTTCTCCTGTATTCTCTTTCTCATCTCATCCTCATTTATTTTTTAATTTCAAGATACTTCGGATATACTCTTGTCTATTTCAAGACAGAGTATTCTTCTTAATTAGAATTATGATCAGGCAGTTGACCTAAATCTGGAATTCTTTTAAAGTTTTATTAATATATTCAGGATTTTCCAATTGTCAATTTAAATATTCAGATTTTAAAAGAAAAGCTTCAGACATATGAATTTCGTTTGGAAAAGGGGTTGCACATATTTTGGCTGATCACATAGGAGCTCTTGCAGTCTTGACTTCAGGTTTCTCGGAGTGAATAGCTGGCAGGAGCCCAGGCCATCTTAGTGACTAAAGCCCGTTCCGGACAGGATTGGAAGTAAAATCGATACTCGGATGGGTCTTTAAGTTCCCTTTTTTTAGCTTTTCAGGGGCGATCTTCTTATCCTCCCAGGCTTTAAGAAAGATCAGAGCCATATCCGGATCGAACTGAGTTCCCATACAATCCCGGATCTCTTTTAAAGCCGCCTGGGTATCTCTTTTCTTACGGTAAGGTCTATCACTGCACATGGCGTCAAAGGTATCCACTACTGCTAAAAGTCGGCCCTGGATGGGGATTTTATCCCCTTTCAGCCCAAAGGGATAACCTCCTCCGTCAAATCTTTCGTGATGATAAAGTATATAAGGCAGGGAGGGGGCTAAGAAAGATATCCCCTCTAATATCTTAGCTCCCTGGGTTGGGTGAGTTTTCATCACCTCAAATTCCTCGCGTGACAGTTCTCCCGGTTTGTTCAGAATGGCATCGGGAACCCCGATTTTACCTATATCGTGGAGAATTCCTCCGACCCTTACCTCCCACATCTTTTCCTTGTCCCAGCTCATCTCCCGGGCAATTATCTCCGCCATATACCAGACTCTTTCAGTATGACCCCGGGTGTAGATATCCCTGGCTTCAACTGCATTGGCTAAGGCGGTTAACACGCTCAGGTAAGTTTGCTCCAGGTTCTTGTAGAGCAGGGAGTTTTCGATGGCTGAGGTGGCTTTGCTGGCAATTATGGAAAGGGAGTGTAGCTGTCCCCGGGAAAAGGAGGCGGGATTTCCCACTCTGATCAGATTAAGAACTCCTATCACCTTCCCTTTGGCCATAAGGGGATAAGAGATAAAAGATCTTCTGAGGGAATTATCATAAATCGATTGGTCCTCATCCTTAAGATCGAGAATTTTGTGTTTGCCATTTTGAATAACCCATTGAGGAAGCGAATCCTCACCTCTTAAGAAATCCAACTCCCGCAGGCTGGTGCTGACTCCGTAATAGGCTTTGAGCACCAGGTTTCTGCTCTTTCCTTCCAGGAGAAGAATCGAAGCCAGATAGGCATTGAATTCCATGGATATGGTCTCCAGGATAAGCCGCAGCAGAGATTCCAGGTGAATGGTTGAGCCCATAGCCTCGCTTATCTTATAAAGTGAGACTGTCTCCTTAAGATTGATGTTCTCCCGGTAGAGGCTTTGCTTCTCCAGCCCCCTGCGTACCGAGGCTCTCAGGCTTTCAAAGGTAAAGGGTTTTACCAGATAATCATAGGCTCCCATTTTTAGAACTGAAACCGCATTCTCTATGGTAGGCTGTCCGGTCATTAGGATCACCACCAAATCCGGATAGATCTCCAGAGAATGCCTGAGGATATCCACTCCGGATTTTTCTCCCATGATAAGATCGGTGAGGACCAGGTCAACAGGCCGGCTTTTAAGTATCCGCAGAGCCTCGTCCGGATTCTGGGTAGTAAGAACCTCGTGATTTTCCTGAGAGAGCATCTCCTGAATTATGTTACAGATGTAGATCTCATCGTCGATTACCAGGATATTGGATTTAGGCGGCATGCTGTAGTGTCCTTTGAACTTTTTAAATGTTCCGAAGACATTTTTTCTATCGGCTTGGGGGCTCAAAAGTTGATTTTTTAGGCTGTCTTATTTTTGCACATTATTTGAGGTTGCGGGTTGCCTGGAGCGGCTCTAAAAGTTTTTCTTCAAACCAGCTTTTATTTAATCTTCTGTCCGGATCTTTCGTCTAATAATTTGGAAAGTCCAACTCTTTTTCTCCAGGCAAAAAGGAAGTCTCTTGTTTATAAGGGAAATTATAAGGAGCAGAAGGCAGCGGAACTTATTTTATCCTTGATTCGGTTTTTCTCTAATATTATAATAAACTGAATTTATTGGATAGAGATGAAAAAAAGATATAAAATTCCACTTATTTTCTTGGGGACGATCTTATTTCTGCTTTTGGCGCTTTACCTTTTGGTCACCCAGACTAATTTTGTGGAGACTCAGGTCTCCCGCTACATATCTGCCTTAGCTGACAAAGACACCCCCATTCAGGTGAGGATTGGCAAGCTGAGGGTCTTCATCTGGGGGGAGGTGGTGGTAGAAGATCTGCGGATAGATTATACCCGGAAGGGTTTGGAATACACTCCCTTGGAACTCAAAAGACTGGAGCTGGACTTTAGCCTGATGGATCTCTTAAAGAGAAAATGGAATTTCAGTCAGGTGGAGCTGTACCAGCCTAAGATTCAGTTGAAACAGACAGCAGATGGAGAGCTACTAATCCCCTTTTTGAAGAAGAGGAAATTGGCTCAGGAGGGAGAGTCCGATTTCTCAGTCTCCTTTTTGCTGCTGAAGGATGGCAGCCTGGATTGGTTGACCCCGGAGGGAAGTTTTCACCTGGAGGACTTGAATTTGAACCTCTCGCTGAGAAAAGATAAAGAGGGACTGAATCTCAACCTGTTAAATGGCAATTTATATTTTAGCACAGGGGATACCCTCTGGCTAAGAAAAATCAGCGGGGAAGCCAGACTAAAATCGGATACCCTTTACCTTAAAAAGCTCAGGCTCCAGACTGCTGATTCCAGATTGGATCTAAGCAAAGGAAATTTTGTTTTGAAACCGTTTTCATTCTCGGTGGAATTAAAGGGGGCACCGTTTTTACTGTCCGATCTGAAAAAATCAACAGGCGTAGACCTGGAAGGTAAACTAACTTTGGAGGGAGCTATAGAGGGGGATCTGAAAAGCATAAAGGGAGACTTGGTCTTAAATGGCGACCTGTTTGACAGGAAACTAAGCGCGCTCAGAGCTGATTTTCTTTACGAGAAGGGGAGATTCACCTTCTACTCCCTGAGAGGAAAAGCCTTTGATTCTCCGGTTCAGCTTAGAGGCTGGCTGGATTTGAAAGACAAGCCTGAAAGTTATTTTCTGACGGGCAGAATCAATAACCTGAACATAGCCGATGTAGCTTTTGTCCAGCTTCAAAGTGATCTCTCCGGGAATATAGATATGAAGGGGAGAGGCTTTAAGGAAAAAGAGCTTGAGTTGGATTTTTACCTCGATTTAGAGGGAGGGAAATTTGATTATTATAGTTTTTCCAGAGCCAGGGGGAATCTTTCGGTCTTCATAGATAAGGTTAAGCTGGATCAGGGCTTCAGGTTCTGGTATAAAAATACGGAAATAACCGGAGGAGGACAGATAGGTTTCTCAGATTCGCTTAACCTTAGAGGTAAAGCTGTCTTTAGGGATTTAAGTGACTTCAGGGGTCAGACCTTTGTAAAGGAGCTAAGCGGAAGAGGAGTATTCGACTTCAACGCTTATGGGCCTACCATAGATTTTTCGCTGGAAGGCAACTTTGAATCAGATTCCATCTGGGGATACAGTCTTTTCAGTTCTGCTCTCAAATCCGAGGTTAAGATAGAGAGATTCATCAGTAAGAGAGGAGGGGTGGTAAAATTATTACTCTTAGATGGAAGTGCCTGGGGTATTCCCTATGATTCGCTTTCCTCCCGCATCCTATTGGAGGGCGACTCCGTATTTATCGATACTACCAGGTTATCCCATAGCTCGCTTTCCTTAAGCACCTATGGCAATTTAGATATTTCCAAATTACCTCAGAATTTAACCCTGGAGGAAGTGAATCTGAATTACCGAGGGAACAGAATAGAAGCCGTGATGCCGGTCAGGATAGAGATGGATGAAGGGGAGGTCAGGTTCACCCAGAACAGTTTCAAGGTAGACGGTGGGAATTTCTCTTTGCTGGGCAGGGTAGATTATGAGGAGAATATGGATTTGAGACTGAATTTCAAGGGGATACGTCTCCTGCCGTGGCTGAGGTTTCTTTTCCCTGACAGAAGGATCGATGGAAGTTTAGATGGAAGCCTGGACCTCAGGGGAGATTTCAAATCCCCACAATTAGACCTTTATGCCGAGATCAGAGATGTCAATTATGAGAACGTGGAGTTGGGTCTTTTAAGCGGTAGCCTGTCGTATAAGGAGAAAAAGCTTTTCCTGGATAAAGTCTCCCTTACGCATGCGGACGGGGGATATACCCTTTCAGCGTCTGTTCCTTTTGAGCTCTCATTTAATCCGTTAAGTGAAAGCTTTTTGGATCAGCCTCAGAAGATAGAGTTCAAAGGGGAGGGAAAGAAATTTAGCCTTATTCACCTCTTTATCCCAGAGGTGGAATATCTTCAGGGCCTGTTCAAGGGAGGAGTCACCATAACCGGGACTCCAATTCATCCGCTGTTTGAGGGTGACGTGGAACTATCTCAGGGCACCTTGAAACTCGTCCCTTTCAGGAATACTATTACCCAGGTACATGGTAAATTGAGGATGGAAAACGAGAATCTGTTTCTGGAAGAGATCAGTGGCTATGCCTCCTCTGAGAAAATTTCTCAGGATAACCTTTTGAAGAGAATCTGGCACTTTTTCTTTCCCAGGAAGATGATAGAGGGGGAGGTTACGCTTTATGGCAACATCAATTTGGGAGATATAAGAAATTTCAAGTATGATCTGTATCTGCGGGCCAAAGATTTACCCCTGAGCTATGAATATGCCGACCTGGTTGGCACTACCGATCTAAACCTGGTGATCTCAGGCTCCGCTCCTCCTTTGGTCTCGGGAGAGGTATTCTTCTCCCATTTAGCCTTTAGAGACCCCTTTAACAGTCTGATTCAGGCAAAGGCTGGACCACCTGTCCCTAGGGAAAACCTCTGGGACCTTGAGCTTAGTCTGGATGGTGATAATAACCTCTGGGTAATTAATCAGGATATGCAGGCTGAGTTCAAGGGTGATATTCAGTTATCCAGAAAGGAGGGGGATTTAAAACTTTTAGGAAATCTGGAAACCATCCGGGGGAAAGACTTTCTATACGGGATAACCTTTGATATAGAGAAGGGCGAGTTTATATTTGATGATATACAGAAGGTCGATCCCAAATTAGATTTTCTGGTTTCCACCTCCTTGAAAGGCACAGCCTATTCCTCAAAAGACTCTGCCGTCTCAAAAGACCAGGAGATAGAGCTGGCTATAAGCGGCAGGCTTTCAGCCCCTGAGATCGAACCTGCTTCAGGCTCACCCTATTCCAAAGAGGAGATAGCAGAGCTTTTAGCTTTTCATCAGAGCTTCTCCTCGTCTGGATCAAACCAAGGCAGTCTCTTTCAGTACCGGCTGGCTGGAAGCTTCGGAGAAGCTTATGCCAATCGCCTTCTGGAGAATTTAGCCACCCGGAGCATCGGGGTGGAGACTTTTGAGATCAGGCCTCTTGAGCCCGGCAAGTTCAGTTTGTGGGAGTCCGAGGTGACTGTGGGTAAATATCTATCTGACAAGCTCTATTTTAGATATACCCGCAAGTTATCCGAGTCTGCCGGACAGGAAGCCGGGATGGAATACCGCCTGGGCAAGCAGTTTTATCTGGAAGCCTACAGAGATAAACAGGGGCTTTTTCATCTGGGTTTAAATCTTTACTGGGAATACTGATGAGAAATCATTTCTCTTTTAAAATAGTCCTTTATTCCACTGCCTTGATCGCCCTCCTATATCCTTCTGAAGGGAATATTCCCAGCGCAGCGCAGTCAGGTTTTGATAGACCCTCGATTAAGAAGATAGAGGTCTCCGGCAACCAGTTCTACTCGGATAAGAGGATTAAGAAGGAGATGTCGCTTAAGGAAAACAAATGGTACAACCTTTTCAAAAAGCAGCGGTTTTACAGGTGGAAATTGGAGAACGACCGCTATGCTTTGGATAGCCTCTACCACACCCATGGCTTTCTCCAGGCCAGGACGGCCATCGATTATCAGGTGGATGAGGAGAACAAAGCCAGTCTATATGTCGATATCCACGAGGGGATTCAAACCAGAATAAAAAGCATAAAATCGACCAGCGGTCTGGAGAGTATAGCCCGCAAGGAGAAGAAAGCCCTGGAGATGGTTAAATCTGGAGAGGTGTTGAATCTATCCAAACTGGAGCAGGTGGCTTTTCAGTTAAAGACAGTATATGCGAATAATGGTCATCCGTATTGCGAGGTGAAAACCCGGGTGGATATGAACCAGGATAGTACCTGGGCTGAGGTGAGCTTCAGCCTGAAGCCGGATAAACTGGTAAGGTTTGGAGAGGTCTTCTTTGAGGGGCTGTCCCTGACAGACGAGAAGGTAGCCCGCAGGGAGCTGGTGATTAGAAAGAACGATATATACAGCCGGGAGAAGATCCTGGAGAGCGAGCAGAGGGTTTACTCTACCGGGCTTTTCAACTACCTGAGCCTGGATGCGAGAAACATAAAAGAAAAGCCGGAGAATCCGGATTTCGTCCTGAAAGTGGTGGAAAGAAAACCCAGCTATGTGGGAGTCAAATTGGGATTGGGACAATACCAGCCACAGGATCTGGTTGCAGATTTGACCACTGCGGATATGACCCTGGAATGGGGTAACCGGAACTTGGCAGGAACTGCAAGAAAGATAAGCCTGTCCGGCTTCAGCAGTTTCGTTATTTTTAAAAACTGGCAAAACCTTTCGAATCGCTTCAAGTTGGGATTCGTGGAGCCCTGGTTCCTGGGAACCAGAACGCCTTTCAATTTCGATATCTATTATGAGCCCGGAGTGAAAAGCATTATTCAGCCTTACCGCATTGAGTCCTATGGCGGTAACTTTGATTTCAGCAGAGAATACAGAAAGGTCATCAAGTTCTACCTCAGTTTTAGCTATCAAGAGGTGAAGGTATACGGGATTCCGCCGGATAAGCTCGAGGGATTCAAAGAGGAGCAGGGCATTAATATTCGCAGAAAGATAAACTTCACCACGGAAAAGGATACCCGCACCAATCCCTTTGTCCCAACCTCCGGCTCGTACTTTCAAATATATAACGAACTTGTGGGCGGGTTTTTAAAGGGGGACAACCATTTTTACAAAGTGATCCTTACCTGGAACAGATACAACTCCCTGGGTCGGCCTGGCCAGGTTAATCTATTGGCCACCAGGGCGAGGTTGGGGTATGTACAGAAGCTGTACCACGACAAATACGTACCGACTTTCGACAGGTTTTACGCCGGTGGCGCTTATACTATCAGGGGTTACTCCGAGAATACCCTGGGACCAAAAGACGCCGAGGGCGAAAATATCGGAGGGGGACTTATGCTTCTGCTGAATGCTGAAATAAGAAGAGAGTTATTCTGGAAATTCGGCTACACCTTGTTCCTGGATGCAGGGAACGTCTGGTCAGGACCAAAGGATTTTAACCTGTCGGATCTCAGGCTGACCGGCGGGCTGGGATTACAGTTTTTCACGCCGGTTGGACCGATCAGGCTGGATTACGCCAGGAGGATATTGAGAGAGGACGACCCAGCAGGAGGGAGATTTCATTTAGCCATTCTTTATGCCTTCTAAAGGCAATTTCTAATAGCGAATATCTAACCACGGATGAGAAAAATTAAAATGAAGAAACCAGTTATCGGCATCACCTGCAGCCTTGAAGAGAAGGAGGACAGGAGAAGGAAATACCCGGTTATCTTTCCCTTCGGTTATCTTAAAAGGTCATATTATTTGGCCATTGAAAAAGCCGGAGGGGTGCCCGTGCTTTTGCCTAACCTGAGGGATTTGAGTCTGATCGATTATTTTCTGGAGCTGGTGGACGGGATTCTGTTCAGCGGTGGGTATGACATTAGACCGGAGTATTACGGAGAGAATATTCGACATAAAAGTGTGAAGCTCACTCCGGACAGGGATAAATTTGAATTAGCTCTGGTTAAAAAAGCCCGGAAAAGAAAAATCCCAATTCTGGGTATCTGCCGGGGTCTTCAGTTGATCAACGTGGCTTTTGGGGGGACGCTTTATCAGGATTTATCCTTGAGAGCAGGGAAGACCTCCGACCATAAGTCTGGCAAGGTCTTAGACTACCGGAAGAAACACCGGGTTATAATAAAGAAGGGCTCTAAATTGTTTTCCATCCTGGGTAAAGAAGAGATTGAGGTCAACACCAGTCATCATCAGATGATAAAAGGTATTGCCCCAGAGTTCGCAGCCACTGCCTGGTCCAAAGAGGATGGGGTAATTGAAGGTCTGGAGAGCCAGAAGGACAGATACCTCCTTTCCGTTCAATGGCATCCGGAAGTCAATTTCGGGGAAAGGAACTCGAAGCTTCTGTTTGAGTCTTTGCTCCGGAGCGCAATGAAAAAATGACAGATGTCAAATCATCAATAGAAAGAATCTAACTGTAAGGACACAGCGCGCCGTACCCCTACAATATCGAAAGGGTAATTTTTTTAAATTAATCTTGACAAATTTAGTAAGGATTACGTATATTATAAAAGTTAGGACTGAATAGGTATGAGTATATCAACGAGAGGCAGATACGGGCTGAGGGCGCTATTGGAGCTTTCTTCGCTCTCCAGCCGGGGTCCGGTGAACCTGAGGGATCTTTCTGAAAAGCAGAAAATGTCTATCAGCTATCTGGAACAGATCTTCAATAAATTGAAAAAAGCCGGGATCGTGCGCAGCGTTCGAGGCGCCAAGGGTGGTTATCTTTTGGCTTTGAAGGAGGATAGGATAACGGTTAGCAAGGTCATAAGTGCCCTGGATGGACCGATCTCTTTCTCCCAATGCGATAATCCGGATCTAAGGGAAAAAAGCTGTACCGGTCCCACTACCTGCGTGACCAGGATATTGTGGAAAGGGCTTGAGGATAAGATTGACGAGATGCTCTCCAACATAACCTTAAAAGATTTGAGGACAGAAAGGCTCAATCTAAATAAAAAAGGAGTCGGGAAAAAATGGAAAGAAAAGTCTATTTAGACCATAATGCCACCACGCCGGTTCATCCGGAGGTGCTTGAGGCGATGCTTCCCTATTATAGGGAGAACTTCGGAAATGCCTCCAGCATCCACAGCTTTGGCAGAGAGGCTAAAGTAGCCCTGGATGAATCCAGGGAAAAAGTAGCGAGGTTTTTAAATGCAGACCCCTTGGAGATTTATTTTACCAGTGGAGGAACCGAGTCGGATAATTTAGCTATCAAAGGCGTTGCCTGGGCTAACAGAAACAAGGGTAAACATATAATAACTTCCAAGATAGAACATCATGCGGTTCTGGAAAGCTGCAAGTTTCTGGAAAGAGAAGGCTTTGAGGTTACCTATCTTCCGGTTGACAGATATGGAATGGTTGATCCTGAGGAGCTTGAAAAAAATCTAAGAGAAGATACCATATTAGTTACCATGATGTATGCCAACAACGAGACAGGAGCAATCGAGCCTATTGAGGAGCTCTCCAAGATTGTCAAGGAAAAAGGGGTTTATTTCCATACGGACGCAGTACAAGCTGGTGGCAAGATTAAGATAGATGTGAATAAATTAGGTGTGGATCTGCTTTCGCTTTCAGCGCATAAGTTTTACGGTCCCAAAGGGGTGGGTGTCATCTACATAAGAAGAGGAGTCAGGCTGACCCCTCTGGCGCATGGCGGTCATCACGAGAAGGCAAGAAGAGCAGGGACTGAGAATATTCCGGGGATCGTGGGCTTGGCTAAGGCATTGGAGATTGCATACGGGGATATGGAGAAGGAGGAGGAAAGGTTGAAGAGTCTCACTACCAGTTTTTTTAAAAAAGTTTCCGAGAAGATTCCGGATGTCTTTCTGAACGGTCCTCCCCAAAAGAGAATCCCTAATACCGTGAACCTCTCCTTTAAGGGAGTGGAAGGGGAATCGATAATTCTGAACCTTGATTTGAAGGGCATAGCCGTAGCCTCAGGCTCCGCCTGTACCTCAGGTTCCTTAGAGCCTTCACATGTCCTGTCGGCTATGGGAGTTGCTCCGGATTTAGCTCAAAGCTCATTGAGGTTTAGTTTTGGTAGAAGCAATACTATGGAGGATGTGGATTACGTGGTAGAAGCTCTGCCGGAGATCGTCTCGAAGTTAAGGGCCATGTCACCCATTTATCAAAAATGAGATATCTTGATAGGTTACTTTAGGTAAATAACATAACTTATTATATAAAAGAGGTTAAATATGCCATACAGTGCCAAGGTGATGGAGCACTTTCAAAATCCGAGAAACGTAGGCGAGATCGAGAATCCGGATGGGGTAGGAGAGATCGGAAATCCGGTATGCGGTGATATAATGAAATTATACATCAAGGTAAAAGATAACCGGGTGGTGGATGCCAAATTCAAGACCTTTGGCTGCGGAGCTGCTATTGCCACCTCCAGCATGGTTACGGAGCTGGTTAAAAATAAGACCCTGGAGGAGGCGGAGAGAATATCCAAGCAAACGGTGGCTGAGGCGCTGGACGGGCTTCCCGCCAACAAGATGCACTGCTCAAATTTAGCTGCCGATGCTTTGCATAAGGCTATAGAGGATTATAAGAGCAGAAAATCGACGAAGCATTCCGATTCGTAGAGTCGATAAAGATCTTGCGAACCGCAGGAAAGAAAAATGAATAGAAACAGCAAGCCGTCAGTGGTGGTGGCGATGTCTGGCGGGGTCGACTCCTCACTGGCGGCTTTTCTTTTGAAAGAAAGGGGGTATGAGGTAATAGGGATTACCCTCAAGCTCTGGGACTATTCAGAGGTTGGCGGTGACCAGTACAAGGACGGCAGGTGTTGTTCGCTTGAGTCAATCAATGATGCTCGAAACGTCTGTCACAAGATCGGCGCAGCGCATTACGTCCTGGATTTTACAGGGGAATTCAAACAAAAAGTAATCTCAAATTTCGTGGAGGAGTACAAAAGTGGAAGAACCCCAAACCCCTGTATCCTCTGCAACACCGAGATCAAATGGAAAGATCTCTGGAGCAAAGCCAAAGAGCTGGGCGCGGATTATCTGGCAACCGGTCATTATGCTCGGATAAAATATTCAGAGGGAAGCAAAAGATTTTTGCTCCTAAAGGGAGCAGATTCCCGCAAAGACCAGTCCTACGCCCTATGGGGGCTTTCTCAAGAGAATCTTTCCAAAACGCTTTTACCCTTAGGGGAATTGACCAAAAAAGAAACCAGGGAATTAGCCAGAAAATACAATCTCAAAACCGCCTTTAAGAAAGAAAGCCAGGAGATCTGCTTTGTAGCTGATGACGACTATCCTCGTTTTCTCCAGGAATGGACCTCCAAGTCTGGCGAGGAAATCAAGCCAGGTCCGGTTTATGATCTGAAGAAAAACAGCTTAGGCCAACATAAGGGGATTCCTTTTTATACTATTGGACAGAGAAAGGGTTTAAATATAGCTTTTGGTAAACCTATGTATGTGGTTAGAATCGATCCGGAGGAAAACGCAGTTTATCTGGGAGAGAACAAAGACCTACTCAAAGCCAATTTTATTGTCTCTCAGTTAAACTGGATTTCTATTCCGGAGCTAAAGGATAAACTGGATTGTATGGTCAAAATCAGGTATCTTCACACTCCTGCAAAAGCTACTATTTCTCCACTTTTTGAGAATGTAGGGACAGGGCTTGTCCCTGTCCAGATGGAAAATAGGACAACCACAAGGGTTGTCCCTACAAAATCTCATCATTCAGAGGAGAAAGTTAAAGTTGTATTTGAGAAACCTGAAAGGGCAATCACCCCAGGACAATCTGCGGTTTTCTATGAAGGGGATAAGATTATCGGTGGTGGAATTATAGTATCTGCTGAAGAATAGGAGAATTTCTGCGACTGATGTACTGCAGTTTAAACTTCTGCTTTCCTGTCTGGCAGAGACTCGATTTTATTCTCGGTCTCATTTTTCAAAAAGCTCCTTCTGGAATTAATTATAATTTCCAGTGCTCCTCCTAAGATCGCTCCTAAAAAGAGAGTGAATAAAAGATAGTTCCGTATCAAAAAAAACCAGAAAAGAAGCGTGAGGGATAAACAGAAAAGGACTATTTTTAAAACCCGGAAGATAACCAGGGATAGAACTTCCCGGGAGCTGAATCTCTTCTTATTAAGAATCTGTAGTACCTGGTAATCCATCCGCTTCCTTCCTTTTTCTATTTCTTGAAAAATATTCGCTCAGATCAAAAGTCAGAAGAAAAGCATAAACTGCGACTATGGGAAGGGAAAGGGTAAGTTCCATAGTCCTCAGTAATCCTGCCTCCCGGGGCCAGAAAGACCTGAGCATAAGCTCCAGGACCTTCAACAGGGCAAAGGATATGAGAATGATGTAGGTATCAACCAGGAATATCCAGAATAAATCTTTTACTTTATCTCTCAGATTTTTCAATGTCTTTAATCTCTTAGCAAAAGCTTTTTTAGGTCGACAGCTATTATCAGTATCGGAAAAAACTTCTATTTCAAAAGTTCTTGTTATTGGTATCCCAGCTGTTTTCTCAGAGAAAATCTCTTATATGATGAAAATATTCATACCGGAAGCAAAAAAATAACACAATTTAGACAGATTAACTCCTATAAAACATATAATACAACTAATACAATATAACTATTTCTAACAAATAAATATTCTAAAGATTTCCCCGGGTCTTCCGATTAGTGAAAAAGCGGATGGGAATGAGGGGGGCCTGCAAGTAGATTCAAAAATCTAATCTCCACAGCGGAAACATATCCCGAACAGACAAAATCTCACTCTTAAGGTTTTCTATGGCACTGGTTACTTCAAGCAGTTTCCAGCTAAATGAAGGGGATAACTTTTATCTTTTTTTAAATCCTAAATGAAAGGAGGTGATAGGAAAGTGAAGGAAATGAGGAAGCTGTTGGGGAAGGAGAGCGGTTTTACTTTGGTGGAGTTAGCCATCGGCTTGGTGATTATCGGTCTTCTGATCGGCGCCATCTTGGGTGGTGCCCAGATGATAAATAACGCCAAGATAAGAAGGCAGGTAAAGGACCTCCAGGGCCTCTATGCCGGCGCTTACACTTACTTCGATAAATTCGAGCAGCTGCCGGGAGATAGAGATGGTGATGGCCAGTTTGATGCCGATTCCACGGTGTGGAATGATATGGAAGGTGAGAACCTGGCACATCAGTCAAGGAGAAGCCCGTTTGGTGGTACTTACGTCTGGGGATGGTCTGACACCTCTATGGTGAGCAGCACTTACCGTCAGGGGAATTATGTCAACATCTCTCTGCCACCTGAAATCGCCGGGAACGTTGACCGGCAGTTGGATGACGGTGTTGATACATCCGGAGTGATAACCGCAGATGCAGCCTATACTGGCTCAGGGAGGGTTAATCTTTACTACTTCATAGATTAAGGGATTAAGAAGAAGTAGACGGGGGATGCGCTTTATA
Source organism: uncultured Ignavibacteria bacterium (assembly GCA_964511075.1). Classification (GTDB taxonomy): domain Bacteria; phylum Zixibacteria; class MSB-5A5; order MSB-5A5; family RBG-16-43-9; genus CAZEDM01. The sequence continues at coordinate 236,720 of CAZEDM010000003.1, read as the reverse complement.
TTAATAAGCGCATCCCCTACAGAATAAGTCGAGAAGTCCTGAAGAAAATCTTCAGGGGGTGTAAGTTTAAACAATAACATCAGGTGGGGTGGAGATAAAGGCTGCCTCACTTAAGAGTTTATCTAGCAGTGCGATTAATGTGTAAGCCGATAAAAACTTTTCGCCTTTTTATAGATGAAACCAGAAAAAGGTTTTTCATTGATTGAGTTGCTCATAGTGATGGCAGTTATGGGGATACTCACTATTTCGGTGGTTAATCTTTACGGGGCTATCAGCAAATTGGAAAAGGAAAGAGCGACTAAAAAGGAGATGGAGGAGATAAAAAAGTCGATCGTTAATTACTATCAGAGAAATCTGGTTTTACCTTCTCCGGATACAAGTTACACTCTGCCAATTGATGAGCTGGAGCTGCCTCCCTCCGCTCAGACGGATGAGAATTATAAGGATAAATATTATGCCTATGTGGCAACAAATACAGGTGATCCTTTCGATACTTTGAAAGTGGATAACAAAAGTATAGGAACTACCGCAGCGGTTTTGATCTCCTCGGGAAGAAATCTTAGATTGGATGAGTGGAATTCAAATCTCTCTGATGGGGTGTATACGCAGGAAGGTTCGAGTTCGGATTTCGATGATATTTTAATCTATGTCTCCCAATCAGAGCTGGAAGCCTCTATCTCCTTCAGAAGGGAGATGGAAGAGGAGCTTGCGGTCCTGAACCAGGCAGCCCAGATTTTAGCGGAAAACGATGATGATGGAGACGGCTTTGTGGACGAGGATACGACCGACCCTTCGGGTAACTGGGATGGTTCAACTAACTGGGGTTTGGTCAGCGGGGTTTCTTCCCTGACCGGCGCTGGTTTAGTAAGAGATGCCAATAAAGTAGTGGACCCCTGGGGTATCGAATATATCTGGGACTCCACGGGGCACGAATTTTACTCCTCAGGTCCCAATAAACAGGACGAATGGGGGCTGGGGGACGATATCAGCATTTAAGGATCTGGACAAGGAGAGAAGTTGATCTTAGCACTTGACTGGGATGGTGAATTTGCCAGGCTGCTCATAGCTGAGCCGCAGAGAGAGACCATAAAAATCAGCAAGCTTCTGAAGCTCAGCAGGGAGGAGCTGGCTGATTATCTTTCCCAGGAAAAAAGAAAGCTGGATGTCAGGGTCTGCGGTGGTATAGAGGGCTCTGTGCATAAAACCGTTCTTTTGCCTCCATTGAAGAAGAAGCTTTTACCGGAGGCAGTTGAAAAGGAGACGAAAAAGTTTCTGGAGGAGGAATCCGAGTACACCTACGAGGAGCTGGGACAGGTGGAGGAGACCACCACAGGGATTCAGAACAAGATGATGGTGGTGGGCTTAGGCAGGAAACATTTGGAGGAACTGGCCTCCCTTTTCACAAACTATAAAGCAAAGTCCACTTTCTTCACCACTTATCCCATAGCGGTAAGAGTGCTTCTGGAGCAAACCGGAGAGCTGAAAGAGAATGAAACCGTGGCTTTCGTTGACGTCTCAGGGGAAAGGAGCAGGATACTGATTTTCAAGGGGAAGGAGATCAGGATAACCCGCGGCCTGCCCTTAGGCTCGGAGGAAGGCAAGGGGGTGACTGAACGTCTGATTAAGGACATTCGACAGACTGTTCTGTTTTATACTGAGAACTACCCCCAGGATAAAATCGCAAAAATCGTATTGGGCGGGAGTTTCAAGCCCTCAGATTTCGTGGAAGCTTTGAAGAAACAGGTGGATTTGAATATCGTTCCTCTGTGGACCGAGGAGGTTTTTGAGGGGTCGAATGAGGAGCTTCTAACTTTTCCCGGATGTCTGGGATTGGCCCTTTTGAATCCCAGGAAATTCCATTTCTCCCTGGTGCCGGTATCCATAAAGGAAAAGAAAAAAAACAGGAAGACGGCGGCTATGCTAGCTTCTGTCTTCGCCTTAGTGGTTCTCTTAATCCTGGGGGCAAATCTTAAATATTCTCTTGACTGGTTAAGCCTTTTGGACAAGGAAAGGGCAGTCCAGGGGGAGATCAAAAAAAGAGAAACCGAGCTCAAGGAGCTTGCCACGGAGCTGATCTCTGACTCCGTGGAGAAGCAGCCAGCCTGGACGGAATTTCTCCTGAATTTAGCCGGAGTGATTCCGGAGGATATAACCCTTAATTCGCTGACGGTGAAAAAAGCAGGCAAAAAATGGAAAGGAGAGCTCACCGGCATTATCCAGGGATATGACAATGTGGAGAGGTTTTATAGAGCAGAGGAATTAAGGATTTTGTTCAACCAGTCCTCTAACTGGACCAATCCGGTCCTGGAGCGTAAACTGGAAGGCGATGATTTAAAGTTCAAGATAGACCTGATGTTAAAGGGGTAAAGATTGAAAAAGCAGATCTTTCTGGTGGCAGGGATAGTGATTGTCTTGGTTCTGTTTTTCGGGGTGAGACAGATCCGCTCCCTGCAGGCCAGGATAAGCCAGAAGAAAAAAAGCGTGGAGGAGCTCAATGCTCATCTGGAGGATTTGAAAAGGCTAAGTGCCTCTCTGACGCTCAAGAAGTTAAAAGGCGGCAAACTCAAGGAGGTTCCCTTTGTCTCGGAACCCCAGGTCAATAAGGTTCTTCTGGAGAAATATCTGCAATCGGTTTTCGGACAGGCGGGCTTATCCTGCGAGGTGAAGGTGGGTAAGGAAAAGAACAGTACCGATTTTCCAAATCTGGCAGGTATCAAGGAGATGCCTCTGGAGATCGGAGTAACCAACTATTCCTCCTATGAACAGCTGATAATACTTCTGGAGTCCCTGAAGGAATATCCATTTTTAGTAGATCTGTTCACCATAGGTGGTAAGGATCTGAACGTTCCAGGAGAGCTTAAGCTCAGGATTAAATATTACCTCTCCTCAGGAGGTGCGTAAAAATGCCTTCACTTGGTTTTCTGAAAAATAAAAAAATGGTTTTAGGCATAGGCCTGGCTATTCTTCTGATAGTGGGGTTCTTTGCCTTTAAGCTTTTAACCGGTGGTGGAGAAACTCAGGCTCCACCTGTCCCCAGAAGAACGTCTGAAAGGCCACAGCCCAGAAGCAGGTCCCAGAATCAAGCTCAGAGCCTGGCTAAAAAAGAAAGGGCTAAGGCTGATACCCTGGTCCAGGCTAAAGCAGACACCACCAAGAAGCTTCCTGGTGAAACCCCTCTTTATCGACTGCTGAAGGGCTGGAGGGACCCCTTTGGAAACGGCAACCGCCGGGTTGCGGAACTGGAGGAGAGGATAAAGGTAATCAAGATGGAAATAGAGCTTCTCAGGGATTCTCTGGAACAGGAGAAATTAAAAGATGAGTTAGCCAAGCTGGGCAGAGATTACACTCCGGCTCCGGTTTCTGGCTCCGGGCCAGAATCATATACTAATGCTAAGAAAAGTGAGCCCAAAAAAATTACGGTCAAGGCTATCCTGATAAGCGAGGACGGCAAAACAGCATTGCTTTATTGGGGGAGCAAGAAAGCCTGGGTTAAAGAGGGGGAGCTTTTCGAGGGCTGGCTTATCTCGGAGATAGGGAAAGATAAAGTGATTCTCACCAAGGAGGGCGTAAGTCAAATTTTGAGCTATCATCCTCTCCCGATCTATGAAGGGGTCAGAAATGAATAATTTCAAAAATATCATTTTGGCGTCGATCTTATCTTTCACTCTGGCTTTATCCTGTGCTTCCAAGAAGGTGCTTTCAACCGAGTCTGAGTTCCGGATCCCAACCAGCTCGGAGGTAAATTCTTCAGTTCCTCCGGAGCTGGAACTTCATCCGGAGATCGAAGGTAACAATCAGAAAAGCAGATTGTTTTCCTTCTCCGCCAGGGAAACCCCTTTGGAGGATATCCTGGTTCACTTAGCTTCTCAGGCCGGATTGAACATAGTCTGGGGGAAAGGGGTGAATCCCAGGGTTTTGGTTACGGTGAGTTTCCAGAACCAGACTTTGGATGAGGCTTTAGAGACGATCTTGAGCTCGACCGAATATCTTTTCTCCATGAACAGCCCCTCGCTTCAGATTAAGCTTTTCGACACCTGGAGGTTCGAGCTGGGAGAGGTTCCCAATAAGATATCTTCCTCCGTAAGCGTAGGTGGGGACGTTTTAGGAAGTAATTCCGAGATGGGAGGGGTGAACGGCCGTTATCAGATCTCCAGTCAGACCCGGGATGAATCAGTCGATCTCTGGAAACAGGTGGAGGAGGGATTAGGAAAGCTGATCTCCCCTGAAGGGGATTACTTCATCAATAAAGTGGGCGGAATAATAGTGGTCACCGACCGCAAAAAAAATCTTAAGGAGATAAAAAAGTTTGTCCGCCAGGTGAAAAGCTCTTTGGGACGCCAGGTGATAATCGAGGCAGAGGTTTTGGAGGTGACGCTTAAGGACCAGAGATCCTACGGCATAGACTGGTCCTCTCTCACCTCGGCTCTGATCGAGGACCATAAGATAAACATAGATGTCTCGCAGAGCCTTTCTCTTCCCGGCTCGGTTTTTGAGATTACCGGCTCTACCCCGGACAACACTTTTCTTTTCAATACCCTGGGAGAATACGGTAAGGTGAAAGTGCTGTCCAAGCCCAGATTGAACGTTCTGAACGGGCAGACTGCCATGATAAATGTGGGAAAGGTGCAGCCGTACTGGGAGATAACCGGTTTGTCCGGAGGAGTGGAGATAGGCCAGCCAGTCACTGTCCCCGAGATGAAGACTACCCTTTTGGGTCTGCTGATGGGGGTTACGCCCTACATCTCCTCGGATGGGTACGTGACCTTACACGTTGTTCCCATCATCACCAATCTGAACCAGTGGGAGGAGTTTGAGTTCCAGGGTGCAACTTTGAAGGCACCCAACCTGGACATAAGGGAGATGAGTACCACCGTGGGAATGAAAAACGGAGAGAGCGTGATCTTAGGCGGGTTGATCACCAACAAGAAATCAGTGAACCAGAAAAAGATTCCCCTGCTGGGGGATATCCCGGGCCTGGGATTTTTCTTCAGGAGGGACGAAAGGTTGGAGGAGAGAGCCGAGCTGGTGATAATTTTAACCCCCAGGGTGACCCAATTAAGTTATAAGGAGGAATGAATCGATGAAACTGATCTATAGTTCTGTGCCGGAGGAAGAGGTCAAGGAGAACAGATTTTCCATAGAGGAGCTAAAGCTCCCGGAGAAGAAAGAAAAAGAGGGTATTATAAGGGTGGATCTTATAGAGGCCTACCGGGAGTTCTTCGGGTTCAAAGAGGAACCCTTCTCCGTAACCCCTGATCCCAAATTTTTCTTTTTCTCCAACTCCCATGCCGAGGCATTGAATCATCTGCGATACGGTATTTACGAGGGGATGGGTTTCACCCTGATATCCGGGGAGCCGGGAATGGGCAAGACCATACTCTCACGCTATTTCATCGAGAGATCGAGCAGCGACCTGAAGATCATAAGGGTTTTCGATCCGCGGATCTCCACCAGGGAGATAATAGGAAATCTTTTAGGATATTCAGGAGAAGAGCATGACAGGGAGCTATCCGAAGGAGACCTACTGGAGAAATTGGCTCACTGGCTTTTGAATTTCTACAGGGAGAAAAGAAGGGTGGTGATACTGGTGGATGAAGCTCAAACGCTCAAAGATGAAGCCCTGGAAAGCTTGAGGCTGCTTTCCAATCTGGAGACCCAGAGGGATAAGCTGGTGCATATCGTTCTTTTTGCCCAGCCTGAACTGGAGGAGAGGTTGAAAAAAAGGGGCCTGAGGCAGCTGGACCAGCGGATACTTGTCCGCTATACGCTTTTGCCCTTAGAGCCCGAGGAGGTCAAGTCCTATATAAAATCCCAGTTGAATAGCGCCGGCGGTAATCCGGAGATGAGTTTTGCCCCGGATGCCGTAAAAGCCATCTACAGACTATCCTGCGGAATACCGCGTCTGCTTAATGCGCTGTGCGAAAGGTCGCTTATGTCCGCATTCGTGGACAACACCAGGACCGTTCTGGAGAAGCATGTGGCTGAAGGCGCCGAAAGCCTTAAGAGGCTGATTCCCTCGGAGAACAGGCTGCTTAATCGCATCGGGTCTTTAAAAAGAAAGGATTTAGAGGAATTTTAAAAATCTATGAAACTGATATCCAGGGTAGTAAAAAAAGTAGAGGATGAAAAAGGAGAGAAAAGAACAGAAGGCGATCTTTCCCCTAAGCCGGTAAAGAGAAAAAAGACTTTTCTTCTTCTTTTGTTCATAGGGGTGTTTTTTCTGGTAATAGGCGAGGGGTATCTTCTGTGGAGCAGCAAGAATAAAACCCCGGAACTCTCCCTGAGCAAACCCAGGAAAAGCCTGAGCTCAAGAACAAAAGAGATCAAGAGCAAAAATTTAGCCTCGGGCATTGACAGCTCCCCTGTTGTACCCCAGAGGGATTCAATTGCCCAGGTACTTGCAGGGGAGAAGGTCGATTCAGTCAAGCTATTAAGTCTGAGTTCGGCGAATGAAGTCAAGAGTGTAAAAAAGGCTGAGGTTAAGAAGGAAAAACCTTCAGCTGAAACCAGTCCAAAGAAAGACACTTCAATTCAACTTGCTACTGTGGATAAGGAAAAGCCAAAAGAAGTTCAAAAGATAATAGATATTCCAAAAACTGAAACGGAAGATAAAAAAGAACAGCCGGTCGAGAAAAAAACCTTGCAGAAAAATGAGGGGTCTTTTTCTACTAAAAATCCAGAAGCCGAACTCAAGGATACTGATACTCAAAAGGGCTTATCACAACAAAAATCTTCTACAGCCGAGAAAATTATCTTATCGACTCCTTTGACTAAAGAGGAATCAAAATCCAGCAAAACTTATTCCGAGGCAGATAAAAACCGACTGGTCAATAACTATTTTGAATTCGGCTTAAAAAGCCAGAAGTCAGGAAATTTAAAAGAGGCTGAGGAGTGCTACCTGAAAGCATTGGAGCTGAATCCCGATTTTCACCCGGCGCGTCTGAATCTGTCCTCCATATACCTGGAAAAAGGTAAAATGGCTGAGGCTGAAAAAGAATTGAACCTCCTTTTGAGTAAAACTCCAGAGGAGACAAAGGTTTTGTACAATATGGCGTTACTCTGTTACAGAAAAAAGGAATACAAAAACGCCGAGGAATATTTAGATAAGCTTTTGATTCCCGAGCCGGCTAACAGCAAAGCCTATCTGCTGAAGGGCAAGATTCTTGAAAGCCGGAACGAGCTTGACCTGGCAATAAAAGCCTATTTCAAAGCTTATCAGATAGATTCAAGCGATCCCCAGACGATTTACTCTCTGGGAAGAGCAAAAGACCTGCGTGGAGAGAAAAAAGAAGCCTTAAGCTATTATTCCCTTTTCCTGAAAAACTATTCGGAGGGAAATTCCGATTTAAAAAGGAGTGTAAGGGAAAGGGTCAGCTTTTTGAATTCCGGAGGGGAAAATGACTAAGTCGCTGGGCGAGCTGCTTCTGGAATCGAATCTCATAACTCCCAAGCAGTATGAAGTGGCTCTGCGCGAACAGAAAAGGACCGGCGAGAAAATAAATTTGATCTGCGAAAGGCTGGGGTTTGTCAATCCGGACGTAATGCTTAAGCTGTCCAGCGAGCAATCCGGCACCACCTATTTTGACTTCAGCAATGTCCAGATAGAATCAGAGATCATTAAGCTTGTGCCTGAAGCCGTTGCCCGGGGATTTAAGCTCATACCCGCGGAGGTAATAGACAAAAGGAAGCTGGTCGTGGCAATGGCGAATCCCAACGATATTATGGCCATCGACAAGCTGAGGAAATTAACCAGCCTGGATATCGAGCCCTGGATTGCGGCAGAGGAGGATATCCTGTCAGCCATTGATATCTTTTACGGTATGGGTGCAGCCACCGAGAAGATTATCGAGGAGAGCCTGACCCAGACCTTGAGCGTGGAGGAGGTGGAACAGGAAACCCCTCCGCTGATAAAGCTGGTCGATGCCATCATCGCTCATGGAATAAGGGAAGGTGCTACTGATATCCATTTTGAGACGGACGATAAGGTAGGGCGAATCAGATATAGAATGGACGGTATTTTAGAACCGGGATTTATCCTTCCCCAGAACATATACGCCGCAGCAGTCAGCAGGCTGAAGATAATGGGGGGGATGGATATCACCGAGCAGAGAATCCCACAGGACGGGGGTATACGCTTCAATTATAACAATAAAGATGTGGATATAAGAGTCTCCACTCTGCCCATTATGCACGGCGAATCGGTGGTGCTGAGGATTTTAGCCAAGCCCAGGTTTCTTCTGAGCCTGGACCAGCTTGGCTTTACCGGCGAAAACCTAGCTAAGTTTAAAAGGCTGGTGCAGAAATCATACGGGATAATCGTCATCACCGGTCCTACCGGGTCAGGTAAATCCACAACTCTGTATGCGGCTTTGAAGACCATGAATGCCCTGGAGAAAAATATCATCACCCTGGAGGACCCCATTGAGTCCCAGATACCTCTGACCAAACAATCCCAGGTCCTGGAAAAAGCAGGGCATACCTTTGCCAGGGGGTTAAGAGCCTGCATGAGACACGACCCGGATATTATACTGATTGGCGAGATGAGAGATACGGAGACCGCGCAGATGGCTTTCAGGGCTGCTATGACCGGACATCTGGTCTTTACCACCTTACATGCTAATAACGCCCCGGCGGCTGTGGCACGACTGCTGGATATGGGAATAGAGTCTTTTATCGTCGCCTCTTCTCTTTTAGCAGTAATTTCCCAGAGGCTTGGGCGAAAAATCTGTTCTAACTGTAAGACAACCTACACTCCTAAAGAAGAAGACCTCACAGCCTATAAGCTGGAGGATTTAAAGGGGATGACCCTTTATAAGGGCAAGGGCTGCGAGAAGTGCAAATATACCGGATACAGAGGCAGGAACGGGCTTTTCGAAGTCTTGGAGGTAACCCCGGAGATCAATCAGCTGATTGCCAACAGAGCAACTACCTATGAGATAGAGAAAGCAGCCAACATAGAATCTATGTTCCAGGACGGGATCAACAAAGCCAAAGCCGGCATAACGACCATAGAGGAAGTCATAAGAGTAGCAGGATAATGCCAGAGTTTACCTATAAAGCAGTTGACCCCCAAAAGAAAGAGGTCAAGGGAACCTGCCAGGCAAGGAGCTTACAGGAAGCAGATAGTACTGTCCGGCAGATGGGTCTGTACCCGGTGCAGATCAGCAAAAAGGTAGAGAAAAAAGGGTTCTTAAGCCTCTCCAAGAAAATCAAGAAAAGAGACATTCTGTCATTTACCATACAGCTTCAATTAATGCTTTCAGCCGGACTACCTATTTTAAGAGCTTTCAATAACATAGCAGCACAGGAAAAGAACCCGAAATTTCGCAGCATAATTCAGGATATTGCCAAAAAAATAGAGGCAAAAGGGAGCCTGGGCGAGTCAATTGCAGCCTATCCTCAGGTTTTTCCTCCTTTTTATATCGGTTCTATAAGAGCAGGGGAGAACGGCGGACATCTGACCGAGATACTGGAGGAGCTGGTGGTCTCCATAGAAAAACAGGAGGAGCTGGAATCATCGCTCAAGCAGGCAATGATCTACCCTATGCTGATTATGTGCGTTATGTCCGGGGTAGCAGGTTTTTACGCCTTTTACCTTATGCCCAAGCTGATGGAGCTGGTGAAGGAATTAGGTGCCCCCTTGCCTTTACTTACCAGGGTCATTATGGCAGGGACGGGTCTGGTAAGAGGGATGTGGCTTCCCTTTATACTTCTTTTCATAGGAGGCGGTATAGCGCTTTTCTTCTATTCCAAAACCGATTCCGGAAAATATTCCTTGAGTTTCATGAAGCTAAAATTCCCCCTTTTCGGGCCAGTGGTTCAAAAAACGGTCTTAGCCAAGTTCTCCCACTATCTATCGCTTCTTCTGAGAACCGGGTTTGGACTATTACCTTCACTGGACCTGGTCAAGGGGACCATTGGTAATGCCAGCATCGTCCGGGCAATAGAGACCATCCAGGAGAGAGTAAAGCGCGGGGAATCCCTTTCCGATTCGATGAAAGGTCTTCCTTTTCCGCCTTTTATGGTGAGCATGGTCGCCCTGGGAGAGGAAAACGGGACAGTGGATAAACAGCTTCTGAAGGTGAACGAGTATTTCGAAAAGGACGTGGACAGAGCAACCAAGAGGGTGCTGGCAATGCTTGAGCCTCTTATTCTGGTGGGCTTCGGTGGCTTCGCCGCACTGATTTTACTTTCCACCTTTATGCCGCTGTATAAGGCTATTGGGACGATAAAGTGAAATCTTAGCTTACTCCAATCAGTTTAAATCTTTAAATCGGAATAAATCAGCTTATCGTATTTAGCCTTGAGGCAATTGCTTATGAAGAAACGAAAGATCCTTGCAAGATGGCTTCTCAGCTTCGCTACGACAAGCTCTAGTACTTCAAACGGTTTTTTAAAGAAACTTTGACAGATTCAAGCTTTCAGTAAAATCCAGTTAAGAGGGGATAAACCTGTAGATAGATTCTCTAACAATAGTTTGTTTTAATGGCAAATGGATCAATTAATACTTCTTTTGGAGGTTGTTTTCCATTTAAAATATCATCAACTACATCATATAGCTTAATTGCCATAGATTTTAAATTCTGGTCTATTGTTCCAAGTATAAATGGATCTTGTTCCCTCATCAATTCTTCTATTTCAACAATATTATCAAAGCCAACTATTTTTATAATTTCAGGAATCTTTTTCTTACCCATACGCTTATGTTTTAATATACTCCTCCTTATTCCTAGAGCCATTTCATCATTTCCAGCAAAAACACCAAGAAATCCTATATATTCTGAACCTAATATCCAATTATCGAAACTTTTTTCTGCCCTTTCTCTAAACCAATTGCCAGGTTCAAGTTGAAAAATCTGACATTTAGGCAATAATTTCTTAGTCTCATTTTCAAATCCTGCTACTCTGTCTATCGAATGTTTTAAATCGGGTGGCCCTAAGATTGTTAATATCAATGGATCGTAAATACTATGCTCAACACAATATCCAATCATAATTTCAGCAGCAAGTTTGCCCCCTTTAATATTATCGACTTGAATAATCGGGGGAGGATTTAATCCGCATGAATAAAATTCCTCTTCTCTTTCATATCTTACATCAACTGCAATTATTGGTGTATTATATTTTTGCATTAATTCAATAACGAATTTTGTAGTGAATTTAGGTTCTGTAGGAATAATACAAATAGCATCACAATCTAAGTTATTCTCTGATAAAAGCCTATGCAACATAATCAAATGTTCATCTGAACGATAATCAGCCTCAGAGGAAGCCATTTTTATAATTACATCAAAACCACGATCTTCACCCTGCGTCACGATTTCAGTTGTCATACGTGGGAAAAAATTCTTCTTCGAAAAAGAAACAGAAGATATCATGAGCAATTTTCTATGTATTTTTTTACTTTTTTCTTCAACCTCAATATTTCCTTTTTGAAATAGCAATTTGTTTAGTTCATTTACTATAACAGAAAGATCAGCATTCCATACTAAATGTTTAATATCTCTCACTATTGGCACTTCCTCTAAAATTTTCGTTATTTCATCTTTGGATCCAACAATTAAAGGCAGTATTCTATTTATTCCTTTAGAAACGTCACTACTGAGTGTTGAAAATAATTCTTTTCGTGTAAAACTGCCTTTCAAAAAAGATAAACTCAATACAACTATAACATAATCTGAAATTTTCAATCCTTCATTTATCTTCATTGTTATACTGTCTCCCCACCTTATTTCAGCTTCATCAAACCATACTGATATATTATTTTTTTCGAGATATTCAACCAACCTATATACAACTTTATCCTTATCTTTTCTCGAATGACAAATAAATACATTTCTTCTATTCATTTTCTCCACTCTACTTTTCTCCTTCTAACCTTAATTTATATAATTTAGTATTATTTGGTTTCTTTTTTCACTTTGTTTCTCAAAAATCTCATAATATCTTCAGCTTCTTTCCTTGAATATACTTCTGACGATGTGTTGTGCTCGTGCAATTCGAGGTACTTTGCCAATTGATTTTTATCCAAAAGCATATGTTGGGTAAGCGGTCCATTAATTACTATAAGTTCTGGCTTTACTACTATCGGATTCATAGTATAACGAGCCCAATAATACGTATCGTACAAGATATGGGATTCATTCTCGTAAAGAAAAAGAAAATGCATCGTAAATTTGTTCTCTTCAACGAACCTTACAGTATGCGATACAACAAAAGATGTTGTATCACCCGGTCTGACTTCTCTGAGCCAGAAATAGTCCAAAAAAGGAGAGACTTTAATGCCTTTTTTTCTTGCCTTCTTGTCCAAAAGGAGTTCTCTAATTTTTGGCTCACCTGATAAAGTATCCTGCCAGGTAAATGCATACACTCTGGCTCTTGAATTGCCGACATTAACTACTTTTAATTTGGCATGTATTGTAAGAAAAGAATGAATATCAATTGTATCTGAGCGTGAATCATATAACTTTGATACAGGCATTTTCTCACTCGCAAGCTCAAAAGAATCAATTTCAGGGCTTCCAATTACATCTAAACAAGGTCTATACTCTAAAGCTCTATCTATGTAGCTTAGTTCCTCAATCTTTTTATCCTGAGAGCAGCCACGACTTAAGGCAATTGATGAAAAAATCAATGAAATTAAGACTCCGGATAACGACACCCAATCTTTAAATTCGAGTTTTTTTATAAATTTCATGGCTTGAAGAAACGTCGTAATAAAGTATTAAATAAATTCCATTTGCCCTATCTTCGTCATAGGTTCTTGACCTAATATCTATAATATATCCTCTAACCAAAATCAATAAAAATTTTCGTGCCCAAATCCCAGGTAAATTAAAGTAATCTGGGTGCAGGACTATAGATGTTTCGAAAAAATTGCAGTGCTGTCAGGTGTTACCACCTAACAGCCATAAGCATAAATCGACAGGGAGGTAACTCCTGTTATCGCTTGCTCTTAATTCTATTAAAACCGCAGCGTGAGGTTTAAAGCAGGCGAGCCTTGTATTTGTGTGGGTCCGATTCCAAAATTTTTGCTAGAATTCTTTCTATTTACGATCTTATAGGATATATATGTGCCTATAATAGCACCAGCGGCAATATCGGTTACGTAATGTTTATTTTCCTGCAAGCGGGATAACCCGACATAAGAGGCTGCTATATAGGCAGGAATTCCCACCCGTGCTCCGAAATGGTGATACAGAACTCCGGCACTGGTAAATGCTGTTGAGGTGTGGCCGCTGGGATAACTGTAAGGAGTCCCATCAGGACGTTTACGATTTACTATTCCCTTGATAGATGTCGTAACTAATCCGTTAAAGATCTGGGCGCGCAGTAAATCTGAAGCAAAAGATCTCAAAGAGGAGTTTTGCCTTTTACCAGAAAATGTGAAAATAAGTGCAGAGGCTGCCAGAGGGTAGAGGGGACTTCCCAGGCTCTCGCCCAATTCAAAAAAGTTGTCCGCAAATTTTGAGGGTTTCCAATGTTCGGTAAATTCGGGGGGCTCGTTATCAAATTGATATTTAAATATGAAGGGGGCTAGACCCAAGCTGACGACAACTTCATAGAAATCCCTTTGACGAAACAGGTAAGAGAAATCATCCTGCAGGTCTGTAAAAAAAGGTTGATTAATGGATTGGGAAGAACCTGCAAAGTTCCTTATCTGGCTATTATTATTTTCGGGTGATGGGGGAAGTGACTGCTGGGCAGCAGCCTCGGTTGCTGACAGAGCAGAGATAATGATTGTTGCGACTAACGTCACTTTGATCCACCTCAGCCGGCAGAAAACCCTGTAATTCATAAGTGCGACTCCTTAATGAGCAGGTGTACTTTCAATTTTTAATCATTATCTCTGTAGGCTCGATTTCCTCCTTTGTGAAGTGTATTAAATTTATACGATAATTGTCCGCAACTTAATAAGATTTTAACTATTAATAAGTTAACAATATAGTCCCGGTTTTAGTCACCTTATTCATCAGCTACTAAATTAGGTAAGCAGGTAGCGCCAATATTTTACCAAGTTAAAGACAATTAGACTTGATTTCAACCGTCGCTTTAAATTCACCCATCTATGTCGTTGTGTCGCAATCAACTGTATGTGGGTATATTGGGATTCGACCCCAGGAGTTCATTTTGAAGCAGGGGATGGTTAACCTGCAAATCCAGTTACAAAGTCTGCAGTACAGTCTGGTGCACTGTCTATTCCTTATGAATTACGAAAACTTAATAGCGTGGAAAAACAGATGCGGAGTTTAAGGGATCACCCTCGCCACCAGGGTGGTGAAATCATCCGAGAGCGGTACCTCCCCTATGAAGCCTTTCACCTCATCCTCAAGTTTCAACAAGATTTCCTCGGGCGTGGAATCGTGGTTTTCCTTAAGTGTACTTTTGATGCGTTCTTCGCCGAACATCTCGCCGTTTGCATCTCCCGCCTCGCTGACACCATCGGTATAGAGAAAGATAATATCTCCGGCCTCAAGGGCTGTCACTCCCTGCTCATAGGGCATATTGGGCAGGGCACCCAGAAGCAATCCTCCCTTGTCCAGCAATTCGATCTGACCGCTGTTACGTAATAACATCGGCGGGTTATGACCGGCATTCACATAGCTCAAAGTCTTATTTTCGAAATCGAAAACACCAACGAAGAATGTTATGAACTGGTCCGGAGGCGTATTCCTGCATATCAGATCGTTGATCCTCGATACCACATCCGAGATATCGAGACCTGTCTTTGGGTCAGCTGACTGCGATTCGAGTCCAATTGCAATCCTGAACGAGGCCTGAATGTTGGACATCAGCAAGGCAGCAGCTGCCCCCTTGCCTGAGACATCCCCGATAGCCATTACTGTTCGTCTGCCGTCTATCCGGATGACGTCATAATAGTCGCCGGCAACCTCGAGACAGAATCTGCTTCTGGAGGCGATCTTTAGTCCAGGCGTATCCGGTATTTTACTGGGCAACAGCCCTTGCTGGATGCGGCGGGCCATTCCCAGTTCCTTCTCTAACCTCTGTTTCTCGATATTCTCCTGGAGAAGCTGCAGGTTCTCTGCCGCTATGGCAACCTGAGAGGCTATCGACATCAGCATACTGCATTCCTCGCTATTAAAATCCTCGCGTTCCGATTTAAAACCCAAGCCGATGAAACCGACCAGCCGTGACCTGGTTTGCAGAGGCAGGATCATGGCGATCTTTCTCTGGCTAAGCCATGATTCCTCGGCTGCTGAAAGCTTGATTTTTTTACTGGCCAAGGCCTCGTCCAGCATCAGGGGACATGAGGTCAAACCGCTCAATGCCTGCACAAGCTGGCTGTCAGCGGTGAAAGGCGAATCTGACCCATTCTGCCAGTGAACGAAAATATTCCCCTCCTCTTTGTACAACATGGTATATATGCTTTCGACCTCGAGTATATCCTTGAGATGTGTTTCGAGTTCATTCCAAAATGCGTTCCTGTCGGCATAGGTTGCCGCCTGGCTTAAGAAATCCCTCAGCATCCGACGGAGGCGGATTCTCTCGGGAAAGATCCTGCTTTCCAGCAGCAGCTGAAATTTTCTTTGTGCGGGGATGAAACCCAGGGCTATCAGAAGAGCAATCAGAAGCACTGTTCCCCGGCTTTCGATCCCCATCGAGCCGAGGAGCAGTTCGCTGATACCGTAGATTGCCAGGTAAAAAACAAGTAACAGGACGATCGTGACTATCACGAAACGCGTGCCGCGCCTGATCTTCCCCTCAACTTCGAGCAGACGATACCTGCCGAAGGCATAGGCGAAGGATAACGGCGACAGCAAAAGCGCCAGGAACTCAAGGATTATCGCTACCAGGATATATTTTGGACTGAGACTTATAAACCAACCCCGGAAAAAAAGCCCTATTACCAATAAGACGAACATGCCGAAGAATCCTATGCCCGTTCCCCATAATACCAGCCTTGTCTGTCTTCTCTCCAGGGAGCTGGTGGCTTTTCGATGATTGCGTGCCAGGATAATAAAACCTGCCCAGACCTGAATCATAATTACCGAGATTATGACTCCGCCTATGAAGTTTAATTCAAGTAATCTTTGGATGAATATCAGAGTAATTACCGGAGTATAACATAGGGAATAGGTCATATAAGGGTGCTTGAGCATGAACTTGCTGGGCTTGGGAAATAACAGCTGAAGGTTAAGCCAAAATGCCCCAAAGAATATAACGACCGTCGACAATATAGCTGTCAGAGCATGATAGAGTGGTATCTGGAATCCCTGGATGCTGTCGCGGTCTATTCTGACTGCGACGACCATAAAACTTACCATGGCTATGCAGAATAATGCCAGGGCGTGAATAGCTCCCAGATTTGGCCTTTTGACGAATGCCCAGAAACCTACAACCAGGTAGCCGAATACTATGAGAAGCCTTAATGCCGTGATGGGCAAGTCCTGCAACACCTCGGATTTCTTAACCGGCTTGGTTTTAATGATCGTGCTGAGGGTGTCGCCATTATGTATATAAGATAAGGCTATCCGCTTGCCGGGAGGATAACCCTTGAAGATATTCTTCCGGATATAATCTATGCTGGCTGTGGTATCACCCATGGTTATTATCACGTCGCCCGAGTCAGGCACCGTAGCCATATTAAAATCCGTGGAATCGACACTGCCGAATACGACCGTAGAATCAGCCTGCTGCACAAAGTCGGTATCGATGATTCCCGAGGATCTCCAGGTCAAAAATGACGAGACCTCCTGTATGGATAATAAAACAGCCACCAATAAGGATAACGATCCCAGTAGGATGATGATTATTTTTACGATTTTATTCAGCATAAATTTAATCTACGTTTATGCGGTTATTCATATGACGAGCTGATAATATATCATAAACATCTGTTTCAATCAATAGGAATAAAATTATTTACACAGACGGAGATGCCAGCCTTCCCGGGATATTTATTGCTTCCTATTTTGTTTTCGACGTCAGATTAATCTGAATAAGAGGTAGTCTTATATTATACTGAATAGCCGAACAGTAAGGAGATATACCAGCGGATTAGTTTTATTCAAATATAAAAAGTGTGAAGGGGACTGAGCAAAGTCAAAGTGCAAGCTCAGGACCATTACTAAATCAACAACGGAGAGTTTTGGACAATCTTTAAACCTTATTGAACACCCCTAAATCGGGATTCGACATTTCCTTCTTTTCCTTATGTTGTCCAACATTGGTGGATTAGCTGAAACTCGTTGGTTTGTCAAGGGTTAAGTAGCACCAGTTAACTGGAAGTAAAGAGAAGTAATTGGTATGTAAGGTATTGACAAATATTCATTTTATAATATATTAAGTTAAGAAGTAGATCCTTAAGAGGGGAGATACCTGCTGGATTAGAGTGTCTTGAGCATTAAAGTCAAAAGATATGAAAAGAAGGAGTCAGACAATTATGAGAAAAAAAATTGAGATTTTGTTGATAGCCACATTGTTCATCGCGGTAGTTTCTCAAGTTCAAGCCCAGGAACAAACAGTGGGACTGTTTCTTAACGATTCAGCATCTTTCAACGGATATACTTTGTTTGCTCCCCTGAACTATTCAACCACCTATTTGATAGACAATAATGGATTGCTCGTCCACTCTTGGGAAAGCAATTACAATCGTGGCATGTCGGTTTATCTGTTAGAAAACGGTGATCTGCTTACAACTAACCAGGAAGGACACCCGAATTTTCCCAATGATGCTGTCGGAGGTCGTTTGCAAAAGATAACCTGGGACGGGACTGTCGTATGGGATTACATTTACACAAGCGAAGAACATGTCCAGCATCATGATATTGAGCCACTTCCCAATGGCAATGTATTGATGATCGCCTGGGAGTATAAAACATCTGCTGAGGCTATTGCAGAAGGACGTGATCCAAGCTTGTTGAAGGAAGGGAAACTCCTGCCGGATCATATCGTCGAGGTGGAGCCAACCGGGGATACCAGTGGCAGCATTGTTTGGGAATGGCATGTGTGGGATCATTTGATTCAGGATTATGATTCAACTAAGGCTAATTATGGAGTTGTAGCTGACCATCCCGAGCTGATAGACCTTAATTATGTCAACCGTGCAGCCGCAGCTGACTGGAATCACTTAAACGGAATTGATTATAATGACTCGCTGGATCAGATAATGGTCAGCAGCTTACCATTCGCTGAGGTCTGGGTGATCGACCACAGCACCACCACTGAAGAAGCTGCTGGTCATACTGGTGGCAACAGTGGAAAAGGTGGTGACCTTCTTTACCGCTGGGGCAACCCGCAAACATACCGTGCTGGAGATGCAAGTGATCAAAAACTATTCCGTCAACATGATGGACAGTGGGTCGAATACGGAAACCCAGGAGAAGGTAACATAACAATTTTCAACAATGGTGTAAACCGTCCAGATGGAAGTTATTCCTCCGTAGAGGAGATCGTTCCTCCGGTTGATGAATATGGAAACTACGAACTTATTCCAGACTCAGCTTATGGTCCTGTGGAGCCAGTTTGGAGTTATACTGCTGATAATCCACCAGATTTTTTTTCACAAGGTATTGGAGGTGCTACACGCTTACCAAATGGTAACACCCTGATATGTGAGGGACAAAAGGGAAATTTCTTTGAAGTCACTCCACAAAAGGAGATTGTCTGGAAATATGTTAATCCCGTGATCAACAGTGGACCAATGACGCAAGGCTATTGCATCCCATCAGGTCCTCAAGCCCAGCGAAACAGAGTTTTCAAGATCCAACGTTATGCCCCTGATTATCCGGGATTAACAGGTCGTGACTTAACACCGGGCGATCCAATTGAACTGTATCCGGCAGTTTTTCGCGGTGATGCAAATGGAGATGAACAAGTAAGCCTTTCAGACATAGTCTATCTTATCTCCTATTTTTTCAGAGGAGGACTTTCTCCAGATCCGTTGCAGATCGGCGATGCAAATAATGATGGCAAGGTAAGTATATCGGATATTGTTTATCTTATTGCATACCTGTATAGGGAAGGACCTCCCCCGGATTGTATGCCTATTTAATAAAGGAGCATTATCTGGAGTGTCTTTGCTAATCCATCCAGACATTCCTCAAATATCAATGTTCTGATACATACCCTTGACTCTTTCGGCGGGCGGAAGTATAAGTATGGATGAGATTTGACCATTTTCGCTGGTGGACAATCTTCACCTATTGATTCCGGAGCAAAGATAATCTCAATCTCTATACTGGTTTTGCCTATCCTGTCACAGTGGAATAGGGAGATGTGAATGCGGATGGCTCGGTTTCTGTTTCGGATGTGGTTCATGCTGCCGAACACCTTTTCAAAGGCGGGTCTGCACCTAAACCCCAGGAAGCAGATGAAGCCACCTCTGATGGAAATGCATCAGTTTCTGATGCGGTCTATCTGATAAATTACTTATTCAAAGGAGGTCCACCTCCAGTTTGTTGAGCTTAGCTAAACAAGGTAGGAATTAAAAATTGTAGTTAAGTTGCTTTTTATTAATCTCCTTATTGAGCAGTGGTTTATATACGGAGAGACTGGGATTCGAACCCAGGAGCCCTTTTTAAGGGCTACACGCTCTCCAGGCGTGCTCCTTAGACCAACTCGGACATCTCTCCGGGATACAGTTTGGAGTTTGTTCGTTCGAAGTTTGAAGAGAAAACCAAACCCCTGGAAAACAATGACATTTATTCAGGTTTTCGCAGGGTGGGTACTTTGTCTGGCCGATCTCCTTCAGATTTTCAAAGACCTCAAATCGTTCCGCATTTCATTGTTTATTATTATACTCATTTCGTTAGTAACTGGCAACAACTTTTTGTCGGCAGCTATCAAGAGTTTAAGATGAGATTAAGTAACCCGCCTACCGTTAAGGTTGAGATGACCATAATCAAGACTGATTTGAACATATCTTTTATTCCCAGTTCCCTGATTAAGACGACAAACGTTGCCACGCAGGGGAAATACATTGCCAGGACAACGCTTGCCACAATCAGCTGGGAGAGATTCAAGCCCAGAGGCAAAAGCATTCCCACGGCCACGTCT
The DNA here is from genome assembly GCA_964511075.1 of uncultured Ignavibacteria bacterium. Taxonomy (GTDB): domain Bacteria; phylum Zixibacteria; class MSB-5A5; order MSB-5A5; family RBG-16-43-9; genus CAZEDM01. The sequence continues at coordinate 216,701 of CAZEDM010000003.1, read as the reverse complement.
TTGCGTAAGAATCCCACGATAAGCGCACCCACTGCTTCCTTGGGGAGTCCTAAAATACCGGTTATGACGGGTGCAGTCAGGTTTCCGATGAACTCTATTATCCCCAGGGTATAGAGAATATTGACAAAGAAAACCCCCAGGAGCACGTAGGGAACTGCTTCTCTTATGAATCCCCTGGTCCTCATCCATAATTTTTTGAAAAGCGCACCTAAATAGGGAAGACGATAGGGCGGTATCTCGATGAAGATCTCTGGGCTTTCGCCTTTGATGATCTTGTTGAGCAGTACCCCGAGTATAACCCAGACTACAAACAGGGTTCCGAAAACAACTCCCAGCCCTTTTACTCCGTACCTGCCGATTAGCCCCACTATCATGGCTAACTGCGCCATACAGGGGATGCATATTGCCAGCAGGGTGGCGGAGATGAATCTTTCCTTCTTGGTTTCGAGAATCCGGGTAGCCATTGCTCCAGGCACGTTACAGCCCAAGCCCAGCATCATGGGAACGATGGATAAACCGTGCAGCCCTAATTTATGCATCAGGTTGTCAACCAAAACTCCCAGACGAGGCAGGTATCCTGAATCCTCAAGAAAGCTTAGAACCAGATAAAAGGAGAAAACGTAGGGGAGAACCATAGCCAGGGGAACGAACAAGCCGGTGGTCAGAAGCCCCAAGGATTCCACAAAATCGATTTTACCCTGGGTCAGTTTTCCGATGAGGATATCGTGCAGGAAACCACTGGAGCCCAGTAGTACCGATAATTTCAGCATCAGCGGGGCCCACAGCTTTTCAAAAACAGGCTCGAAAACATAGCTGATCAGGGACTCACCGATGAATCTTATTAGAAAAAAAACAAGAAAGATAGTGACCAGGGCTAGGGGGATCCCGGTTACAGGCTTTATGGTAGCATCCTCCAGCCTTTCCCAGAAGGAGTGATGACGATGGGTTATCCTCTGGACCTGCTCCACTATCTGGCCCACCTTTTCCCATCTTTTCTCAGCCTCGAACCTGAAGGTGCTGGCTCTGGCAGAGGGGAAATTGGAAACCAAATCTTTTATTCCCTCGCCGGTGATAGCGCAGGTCGAGATAACCGGAACTCCCAGTATCTGCTCCAGTTTCTCCACGTCCACATCTATTCCCAGATGCCGGGACTCGTCGCAGAGGTTCAGAGCTATCACCACCGGCGCCCCATTCCTCAGAAGCTCCAGTGTAAGGTTCAGGTTCCTTTCCAGGTTGGTAGCATCCACCACATTTATCACCAGGTCGCAGTCCTTCAGCATATCAACTGCCACTTCCTCTGCTTTGGATAAAGGCTCAAGGCTGTAGGTTCCCGGAACGTCTATTATCTCGGCTCTCTCATCTCCCAGCTTCATATATCCTCTGGTATATTCAACCGTGGTGCCGGGGTAGTTGGAGACGATCACATTTACGCCGGTAAGCCTGGAGAAGATGACGCTTTTGCCTACGTTGGGATTGCCCATCAGAAGGATTTTTTTCATTGCGACTTCTCCGGGTTCACCAGAATCTTTTTCGCCATTCCGTAACCTATGGCTATCTGATAATTGTTTATCCTGAGCGTCACCGGACCGCACATAAACTGGGAACTTACCTTGGTCACCTTCTTGCCCGGCCTTATGCCCATATTCTCCAGTCGACGGATTAATCCGTGCCCTCCCTGTATCTCCGCCACCACTCCGCTTTCGCCCTCTTCTAATTGTGTTAGGTTAACTATTGGCATTTTTTCCTTATGGTATGAAATGGAAATTTCTTCTAATTACCTAATGGTAAAAGTGCTACCTAAAAAGAAGGTTTGTTTTGCAGTCTCTCCTCTCAATCTCCAATTAATTCCCAGATCCATAAGAACGTCCCGGGTTAACTCGTATACGGTTCCGAAGAGCAGGCCGCTCCCACCGGGCCAATCCTCAAGCCATGAAGAACACTCGCCGGTCAGTTCAGCTATTAAAGTAAATTTATTCTCCAGATACCAGAGAGAAAAACCCCAAGAGGAAGACTCTTTTCCAAAACCCAGATTTAGGTGCGTTTCAGGTTTTCCCCAGTTTTTGCTGATTACAGCAGTCAAGTTATATCCCACCTCTCCAGAGCCCAGATCACGACTCTCGTCTCCCACCGGTAAAGTTCCAAGAGATTTAAGAGCAATAGCCGGGGCTAACTTACTCTCCTCCATAAACCTGTATTTAATTCCAATATTTAAATCACCCAATCCAGCGTTCTTGCTTTTTCCCTGACGTACTCTAAGGTAAGGAATTTCGAGTATTCCATTTACATTCCTATGTAAGCCGCATGTTAATACTAATTGCATGGTAGTTTGGTTCTCATCCTTTTGCCACCTTTCATAATGGCCACCCAGTTCTATTTCAATCTCTCTGGCAGCTACTGTGCCAGCATCCTCAACCCCTTGAATATGTATTGCCCAGGCGAAGGTAGAGGTCAACAAAAAAATTACCATGCTAAGAAATATAATTTTTTTTCTCATTATAAGCCTTTCCATAAGGAGTTTGTAAACTATCTACAATCCTTGCAAAAACCAAAAACCTGAAAGTAGTGGAGAGAGTGCTCGAATCCCGCTTTCCTGCATAGATCAGCAAGAGAGCGTTCAATACCCTTATCCGAGAATTCAATCACTTTCCCGCATTTTAGGCAGACCATGTGCTCGTGATGGGTATGTCCCAGAACATGCTCGTAATGCGAATGTCCATGACCCAGATCCACCTTTCTGACTATTCCGCTGTCTACCAGCAGCTCCAGGGTCCTGTAGATGGTAGCCCTGGATGCCCTGATCTTCTTCCTGCGGAGCGCCTGGGCCAGCTCCTCAGCCTCCAGATGTCCTGCATGCAGAAATATCTCCTGCAGCACCGCCTTTCTCTCTCTGGTCAGCTTCAGGTTCTTCGAGTCTAAGTATCTGGTAAAAGTTTCCAGCGGGTCTGCCATACGAACCTCCTTGCCTGAGATTGAGATTCAATCTCAATAAAGATAATCCTTTATATACGAATTGTAAAGAGAAATTTTTGAGCTACGCCGTTATTTCCTCGGTTGAATGTTCTCACGTTTTTTTACAGGGTAATGACATGAACTGCCAAGAGGTGAAACTTACCCCGACCCTGACTCGTATAACCAGATGATAGGTAAACGATTCAAAAGGAGTCATATCATGGTAAAGAAGACAATTTTAATCCTGGCTGGCCTGGTGGTATTATTCGTCTTGATCGGTCTGGTTTTTAAGGGTTCCTCCAGCAAGAACAACAAGATAACCACGGTCAAGGTGGAAAGGGGGGATATCGTGGAGAAGGCTGTGGCTATAGGAGGTATCGTTCCGGAAAACGAGATCTCGGTCAAATCCAAGATATCGGGAATCGTGGAGAAAATCTTCGTGGAGGTAGGGGACAAGGTCAGAAAGGGGGACCCACTTATAGAGATAAGTCCCTCGCCGACCCCGCTGGAGCTGACCGAGGCCAAGCGAAACGCCGAGATGGCAGAGGTAGATTTCGAGATAGCCAAAAAAGAGCTGGGAAGATTCAATTCGCTTTTGGTGAAAAATCTCGTGTCCCAGCAGGAGTTCGATATAAACAAGAAGAATTACGACGAGGCACAGCTGAAGATGAAATTGGCTCGCGAGAGGCTGTCGCTCATAGAGAAGGGGAAAACGGAGCTTTCCGAGGAAAAAATCGAGTCGATAATAAGGGCACCTATAAATGGAACCGTTCTGGAGAAGAAAGTAAACGAAGGCGACCCGGTCGTTCCCCTGACTTCCTATCAGGAGGGAACAGCGCTTATGAGCCTGGCCTATATGGAGGACCTGGTCTTCAAGGGAACGGTGGACGAGATCGACGTGGGCAAGCTAAGTGAGGGGATGGATACGGAGATAAAGGTGGGCGCAATTCCGGATGATACTGTCAGGGGGGTCTTGTACAAGATATCTCCCAAGGCAAAGAAAGAGGAGAATGCAACACTTTTCGACGTGGAGATCAGGATAACCCAAGCCGGCAAGCAGATGCTCAGGGCCGGATATTCTGCCAATGCGGAGATAATAATAAATAAAAAAGAGAACGTGCTTTTGATTCCGGAAAGGCTGGTGGAATTCAAAGAGGACTCTACTTTCGTGGAGATGAAAAATCCAAAGGGTGAAATCGAGAAAGTGCCGGTGGAGGTTGGCTTGAGCGACGGCATTAACATCGAGATAGCAGGTGGCTTAAAGGAAGGGGACGAGGTTATAGAGAGGCCTCCCAAGGAGATTAAGTAATGGCGTTCTTCGTCTTCATAAATCAGTTCTTAAGGGATATGAGGTCCCAGAAATTGAGGACTTTGCTGACCCTCTTCGGGATCATCTGGGGTACGGTTGCAGTAACTTTGCTTTTAGCTTTCGGGGAAGGTCTGCATAAGCAGCAAATAAAATCAGCCCATGGAATGGGGGACAGGATAATAATCATGTGGCCCGGGAGAACGTCCCTGCCATATCAGGGTCTGGGCAAAGGCAGGGGTATTGATTTCAAGGAAGAGGATGCATTCCTGCTGCAAAGAGAGATAAAACAGATCGGGCAGATAAGCCCGGAATACAACGAGTGGAATGTCCAGGTTAAATACGGCAAGAACATATTCTCCCAGAATGTAACCGGGGTTTACCCCATCTTTGCAGATATGAGAAATATGATTCCGGAGAAGGGCGGGAGGTTCATAAACGATCTGGATATCAGGTTCAGAAAAAGGGTGGTCTTTTTAGGAGACAGGCTGAAGGAAGACCTGTTCAAAGAAAATCAGGCACTAGGGAAATACGTACTAATCAACAATACCCCCTTTCTGGTAGTCGGCACTATGAAAAAAAAGGAGCAGGATTCCAACTACAGCGGAAGAGATGCCTATAAAGCGGTTATACCTGCCACCACCCTGGCTACTATGTTCGGGAGAAGAGACCTGGACAATATGGTGCTCAAGCCAAGGGTTCCCAAACAGAACGAATATGTCATAAACAGAGTCTATGAGGTATTAGCGAAAAAATACAAATTCGACCCGAAGGACAAAGAGGCCCTTATGGTCTGGGATACTTCAGAGATGGACAAGTTTTTCAACCTTCTATTTATGGGGATGAGAGTTTTTCTGGGGATAATCGGTGCCTTTACCTTGATCGTGGGAGGAATAGGCGTATCCAACATCATGAACGTGGTGATTGAGGAGAGAACCAAAGAGATCGGGATAAAGATGGCTACCGGAGCCAAGAGAAGGTATATCCTGTCCCAATTCGTGTTCGAGACTCTTCTTATAACCTTCATCGGCGGTGCCATAGGATTTTTGATCTCCTGGGGAATAACCACGATATTTCCCTTATTCAAGTTAGAGGAATACGTGGGGAATCCGGTTTTCTCCGCTTCGGTGGCTGTCGTAGCCGCACTGATTCTGGGCCTGATAGGTTTCTTGGCAGGGTTTTTCCCGGCAAGACGTGCTTCCAGTTTAAACCCCATAGAAGCCTTGAGGCTATAAAAAGGAGCTTTCTTGAAAGGTTTCTTATTCTTAAGACTGTTCTTGCGGGATTTTAAAAAGCAAAGAAAGAAGATAACCCTGACCACCTTAGCCATCGCCTGGGGCACTTTTTCCATCGTCATGCTTTTAGCCTTTGGCGAGGGGTTAAACAGACAGTTGACCAAGGCAGGTCACGGATTAGGCGAGGGGATCGTTATAATGTGGGGAGGGCAGACCACCATACCTTACCAGGGGCTGGGAAAAGGGAGAAGGATCCGTTTCAACGAGGAGGACGTGGAATTACTCAAAGCCAGGATTCCCGAAATCAAGAATGTCGGAGGCGAATACGCCAGGTGGGAAGTTCCCATGAGCTATGGCAAGAGATCGGTCACCGAGAGGGTAACGGGACTTTATCCCTGTTATGAGGAGATGAGGACTCATTACCCGGATAAAGGGGGTAGATTTATCAACCAGCTGGACCTACAGAATAAAAGAAGGGTAGTATTTCTGGGAAACGGGTTAAGGGAAAGGCTTCTGGGAAAAGAAGAGGCAGTCGGCAAGATCGTAATAATTAACAATATCCCCTTTACCGTGATCGGGGTAATGCAGGACAAGCTCCAGATGGGAGCTTATGGCGGTATGGACGAGGATAAGGCTTCCATCCCGGCAACTACTTTCAAGACTATCTGGGGACACAAATATTTTAACGTTCTGGTATACCAGCCGAAAGACCTGGAGAAAGCCGAGGAAATAAAGAAGAAGGTATATCAGGTCTTAGGGGCAAAACACAAGTTCGATCCTGCGGATGAAAGGGCTTTATCCATCTGGGATGTGATAGAGAACCAAAAGGTGTTCAACAAAGTCCTTGTGGGCATCTCCATATTTATGGGAGTGATAGGTGGAATGACCTTGTTGATCGCCGGAGTTGGTGTGGCAAACATTATGTATGCGGCAGTAAAACAAAGGACACGTGAAATCGGGATCAAAATGGCTCTGGGTGCAAAGAGAAAAGACATCATGTCCCAGTTCATACTGGAGTCTTTAATAATCGCTTTTCTCGGAGGCGGGATAGGCATTCTTTTCACTAGCATAGTGGTCAGGATTCTGCAGGCCATCCCGGTCAAGTCCGAGGGCTTGCAGTTTCTGGGAAAACCCACCATCTCTTGGGATATAATGATTGTAACCATAATCATCCTGGGTATGGTAGGGCTTTTCTCCGGGTTTTTCCCCTCCAGAAGAGCGGCAACGGTTAACCCGGTCGAATCGTTGAGATACGAATAAAACGGAGCGATGGATATGATAGAGATGAAAAGGATAAAAAAGATTTACACCATCGGCGAGATGAAGGTCGAAGCCCTGAGGGGTATCGATCTGGAAATCAAAAAAAACGAGTTCATCTCCATTATGGGACCTTCCGGTTCAGGGAAATCGACTTTGATGAACCTGATCGGATGCTTGGATACACCGTCTGAGGGGGAATATTATCTTGAGGGGATAAAAGTGGCGGACCTGCACCATAATAGATTAGCCGAGGTCAGAAATCAAAAAATAGGATTCGTTTTTCAGAGTTTCAACCTATTGCCCTATGCCACAGCTTTCGAGAACGTGGAGGTTCCCCTGATCTTCAAGGGGGAGACAGCCAAAAGAAGAAGGAAGAGAACAGAGGAGCTTCTGGAGATAGTAGGCTTGAAGGACAGGATGCAGCACAAGCCCACGGAGCTTTCCGGCGGTGAGATGCAGAGGGTCTCCATAGCCCGCGCCTTAGCCAATGACCCCTCGATCATCCTGGCAGACGAGCCTACCGGAAATCTGGACTCGGTTTCCGGAAGCGAGATCATAGAGATTTTCGTGAACCTGTGGAAACAGGGGCACACCATAGCAGTGATAACCCACGATAAAGATATCTCCGCCAGAACCCAGAGAGTGGTGAAGTTGAAGGATGGAAGGGTGGTGGATGGGGAAATAGCTTGTAAGTAATAGATAAACTTTGTTTTCAGGGGGTGCTCATACTCTCAATAAATAAAATTTGACAATAAATAAAATTCATTTTATAGCATTTTTTTCCTTGACTTTTAAAAGGAAATAATGTATAAAATAAATTAAGGAGCAGGAAACTGATGTCAGGAGGTGGATATTACTGATCAAGTATCGTAGTTCAGGAAGATCGGCAACGTCAAGCGTGCAAAGTACCTGACTTTTCGGTATTCCTTTGCACATTTACTGGACGATGGTTATGAGATTCGGAAAATGCTAGAATTGCTTGGGCATAGAGATGTCAAGAGGGTGGTGATATACACCCATGTTCTTGAGCGAGGTGTTAAGGGGGTGAGAAGTCTAGCGGACTGTCTGTATAGAAGGTCGTCGATTGGGAGTTTATGCAGAATATATAAACCGTCAGACAAAGTGTGCATATGAGTAAAAAACTTTGAATTTATTGGAGTTGCTGATTTATATGTTGTTTTTGAGGTATTTTATAGGGTGGATTCTGCTATTCAAAAGTTTTTATACGGAACTGTATAAGAATATTTAAAAACCTGAGAGACGATTTTTGAGCATTAATAGCGAAATGGCGGAATCTTAACAAACTTTTGACAACTTTTATGCAATTAAGTTTTAGATTACTAATAAAAATAAAAAAAGGAGATTTGAAATGAAAGAAAAACAAAATAAGGATGACTATGCGAAGATCAAAGCTATCGTCAATTTGTACCCAAAATCTGAGAGAGCTTTAGTTGTGAATATAGCTAGGCTAATTACGGAAGTGAAAATTGGCCGTGCGGAGTTATCTGCTCGACATCATATCAAAATAGCTCAGGCAATGCGCGAATTAGGGATAAAGGCTCCAAAAACTTCTAAGCAAAAGAATAATCCAAATCAAAAGTGTGCAATAATCGTTCTTGAAGGCGGGATACCGATTCATGTAAAAGATGATCCCCTTCTCGGCGAATACAAAGCTGGGTTCGTGAATGCGCTATACGTTGGAAAAGAAGAAGTGTTTTTCGGGCCTAAAAAAGCTTCTCAAGGAGAATGGGAACTAGGTGGAGTACATTTTGAGTTCAAGCATGGTTTACCTAAGTGTCAACTTTATTTTTGGGTAACTTGGGGATATTTTGAGGAAGAAGCGAAATTCAAGATAGGTTGTCGTGCGATTGGGCTAGGAGTCGAGCCTAGCCAATATATAGTAAAGTACACAGACCAAGCTGAAGGTTTCTTTGCAGGATTTGATATGAAGTGGACTGTCGTATCACCCAATGACTATGTTGCTTTCTTCATTAAAAATAGTGATAATAGATACATTAGCCATTATTACACAACTATGGTAGCGCTATTGGATTAGGACCATTTTATACGAATATTTAGGAAAAGTATAGCAATTTAAAATTCTAAAAGGAGGAACTCATATAGAATTTAATTTTATATAAATCACCAACGGCATCTAACTATGGTTTGCAGCTCTATAGGTCAACCATCCCCAAGGGTGGTTGACAATTCTTATTGTAAAGTCCTACGGTGGCTACGCCAGACGTAGTCTCCAAAATCGGACAGTCATTAGGCCATGCTTGGCTTACATTACTTATGGTCCTATCATATGAATGAATCTGCTAAGAAAGCTTTTGGCAAGTTGCCAAAATATGGATGCAGATTCTGGAGATAAAGTAAGTCCCACTAGGATTGTCGCAAGAACACCTATGCAAGTATAGACCCAATCAAGACGTCCTTGGCGTTTCACAGCATCGGCTAAATAGCCTAGTTTTTCGCTTACAAATTCATTTTGCTCACTTGATAGCTTTAATTGTTTTTTAATCTCTCGTCTCAATGAATTCAGTGCTTTAATAATTTGCTCTGCTTCATGTACGGGTATGGGGTCATTTAAGAGATTAAGCTTAGCGGGCAAGGCTAACGAAAATGTAGCCTGATGTTTTTCCAATTCCTTCCAAAGATCAGGAGATTCAAGTTCTTTCTTGAGAATTTTAGCCCACTGTTGCACATTATTAAGTTGATCCTCCCAATCGCCTGGAGAGCAACTTACATTTAAAATCTGTGCGCCAGGAGAATAGATTCCATAGTGACCATAGTCTGAGCTATAATCAAACTTAAAATAATGTTTATCATTCCTATGTTTCAATTTAGAAACAATTTTTATTTCAAATTCACTTCTTACTTCATTCCATGAGAAATGTGTAGGTTCCAATCCTGCCTTCAAAAGAATTTCAAGGACTTGGTTTCTTTGGATTTTTGTAAGTGTTTGTCTGTCTGGCATACAGCATTATCCTTTTTCTAAATAAATCAAGTGCCTAATCAGCTTTGTAGGTCAACCACCCCGCCTTTGGTGAGGTGGTTGACATTTTTTCCCCTTATTTATCTCCACCCAAAATCAAAGGCAATCCGCTTTCTCCTGCCCCTATGACTACGATTTTGGTGTTGGGGCTTTCGGCTAATTTCTGGGTTGCCTCTATGCCTTTCCATTTAAGGATATTCTGGTTCAAGCCGCGGGTTACGATTGCCTGGAAGTCCGAGATCCCCTGTGCCTCGATGCGTTTTCTTTCCGCCTCCTGCTTTTCCTTCAAAAGGACGAACTGCATCCTCTGCTGTTCCTGGTCTGCGGCTAATTTCAGGTTGATTGCCTCGGAGATTTTGGCGGGCAGGTTCACGTCGCGGATGATGACGTTCTGCACCTCGATGAACTTCGGTTCCATCAGCTTTCTCATGCCCTCGGAGATCTCCGAGGCGATAAGCTCCCTTTTGGTGGAGTAGATCTCGTCCGGCTTGTACCTGCCCACGATGCTGCGCGCCTCGCCTCTTAATGCCGGACCCACTATCACGTTGTAGTAATCCGGTCCTATGGTGATCTGCAGGCTGTCTATCTTTGAGAGAACCGGTTTGTACCAGATGGAGGTCTCCAGTCCAATGGTTGCACCGTCTGCGGAAAGCACGTTGAGAAGCTCCTTTCTTTCCTGTGTCTGGGTCTGGTAGACGAAGATCGAATTCCAGGGCATGTGCCATTGAAATCCCTCCCCGTAGATTTTACCCATCTGGGTGCCTCCCCTGAACCTCATATATTTCACCCCGTGATGTCCAGAGGGGATATTGGTGCCGCAGCCTGCCAGGAACAAGGACAGAAGAACCAGGCACATCAGAAAATACCTTTTCATTTTTACCTCCTTCTTTAGATGGTTTGATTTACACCTCAGGCTAATACTATTCTCGAATAAATATCACCTCCCCTGAAAGGCTACTTTATTTTCAGGCTCAGACATCACGCCTGAACCCTGACCTTGTAATTATTTTAGTGAGTTTACAAATGTCAAGAGTTTTTTGAACTGTTTATTCCCTGAGAAAAGTTTTGTATGTTAACCATCCCCCGCTTTTGGTTGGATGATTGGCAATTTTTTTCGTCAAGTCATGCGGATCTGAAGTCAGACACTCCTTATGACATGATTCCCTCACATATTTTATTATACAGTCATAACTTAGCCACAATATTTTTGTGTTAAGGATATTTTTTCCCTTGACTTCTGAAGAGGAAAGTGTTAGATGAATAAGCGAATAATAAAACAGGAAAAGGGCTTTATATGGCTGAGAGTGCCTTGGTTCTAATTTTATTAGCGTAAATAAGCCTGTGTCAGCAGTATAGTTTCGAAGTGGATTTTTTTTCCAAACGAACCTAAAGGAGGCTTGGGTTATGGCTCAGGAATTTCAATGCAAAGAGCTTGGCTGTTCCGAAAAAGTGATTTACGAGCGGCAGACCGTTAGAGGTGTCAGGGAGATTTCCTCCAAAGCAGATGGCGGCACAGAAGTGGTTTATCTCACCTGTGCAAGAGGGCATTGTCACCCCTATAAGGTCCAGGTCCAGGAGGATAAAAAGTGAGGAATGAAATATGAGCGATGAAATTATTACCAAGCCAAAGATCGATGATGCTTACTGGTTTGATTACTCCCAGAAGTTAGTAGACGGCGCGGTGACAACGCGCGATAAAATGGCTGAGAACTTCCAGAAATTGGTTATCTGGCTCTGGGGGATTTACACGGCTACCGCGGCCGTGGGCTTCGCCCTGTCTGAAAAGGCACTCTCGTTCTGGCCGACGATTCTGATCGCTTCTGCCAGTGCCTCCTTAATCGCGGTATACTGGGCTACGATCTGGATTCAGATTCCTGTTAATGTCGAATTCGACCCGCGATCCCCTACAGAGATTAACAAGACTCACAAGGACATAGTCGCTGTGAAAGACAAAAGGATTAAGATTACCCTTGTCCTGTCAATTTTAGCGGCAATTATGGTCTCGCTGAGCATTATCTTTGCGTCCGTAAGTAAGAAGCACAAGACTATAGAGCCAGGATTTGAGGCTTCAATCCACTCGACGGATGAGGGCAGGATGCTTGCGCTGACTGGTGTGGTCGGCAAAACCGAAAAGGTTGCGATCTACGTCCGGCCTATCCTGACCGACTCCACTTTTGGGAAAGCTCGTACTTTCTTTTTTACTCCAACGGAGGAAGGGCTTATTCAAACCAGCATATTGACCTCAGGGGTAAAGACCGATACATCGAATCTTGATGTTACGCTTCAGTGGGTGGGTCCCGGGGGAATGAAGATACAGCTTTCCAGGGTGGTTAGGAATAAGCCAGATAGTAAATAAAGCAAGTGATATAGATCAGGGATGGGCCTTCTGGGCTAAAAGAGAATAGCAAAAGTCAAGAGCGTCCGGACATTCACCTAAAACAAAAAATGGAGCGGTATTATGTCAAAACATAAGCTGGAAGTAACATTAAAAGGAGAATTTACAACAGTGGATGTAGAGCTTGAGGGTAAAGAAATTCCCCTAAGAGAATCTGGAGACAATATATTTTCTTGGACTGATAGTAATTTTGAGATAGAAAATCCTTTAAATATTTCAGTAAGACTAAAAGGATGGACAAGCCAGGACTGGTCAATAGTGATAAAAGTTGACGATCAGGAAAAGTTTAAGAAAGAGGGCACTTTCGATAGTTCAGGTTTCGTTAACTTTCCAGCAGAAGTTCAAATATAGGAGCAATACAATGAAATCAGGCAAAATATTACTCATTTGCAGCTTAATTTTTCTTGTCACATCAATGATTCTTGCTCAGGTGAGTTCAGCAAAAATAAATCAGACTATCTTCGAAGACAGGGAAGGTGAGAGCGCCATATTCCTACCATATGGTGGTGTAACGAGGATAAATACGGGCAATGCAAGTTTTAAATTAAGCTATATTTTTAGAGTAACCAACAGGCCCTTCTTCTATGGATTCAATTTTTCAGGAAAAGCTACCAATGGAATAAGATCGGTAATTGAAAATGGAGATATCTCTCCGGGGTGTAATTTCGATTTGATTTTTGGTTTCCAAGAATTGTTAAGAGATTCTGATATCCTTGATGGGTGGTTAATAGTTAAAGTGGGTTATGAAGCGGATAGATTCAAACTATTCAATCCTGATACAAATTTCAACAATCAAATAACCAGCGAGACTTTTACGAGTGCAATTTTCTCTTTATCGTTTAATCTTAAAATAGGAGGGAATAAGCTGTCAGCCATTTCCATAGGATACAAAAAGGGAAATAATTTTGATGAATTAGAGGAAACGACCATCAGTAATGTAACAACGATAAGGGATTCTGCCACAAACACGGTCAGGACGATCAAAAACGAAGAAACAGCAAGACTGGGACAATTAAAAGAGAAAGATTCCCTGCCAATCAAATTGGACTTTTTCTGGTTTCCGGCAAATCAGCCAAGAATAGGCTTTCATCATTTCTGGCGAACAAGAATTACTGACGACAAGACCACCAATGGTTTCGGCACGGGGGTATATCTATTGAAGAAAAAGGATCCGTTAAACGCGATTGCAGGTCTGGTTATTGAGCTTAAGGATTTTTCAAATCTAAATCAGGGAAAAGAGCTTAAGGGTAATATATCGGTCAGCTTCATTGGCGGGTATAATTTCAGTTTTTAAAAAACGAGCAGCCAACATCTGTATTAACTCAAGGGCAGGGTTGATATTTTTTATCGGTTTCATACTAACTTTAATCTTCTTTGATTTCAAAAAAGGGATTTTTCGCATTGTTGGATATTCCATCTGCAGACAGCTAAATCGCAAGGCCCGATTTTTTGCCGGATGCCTTGATGGAATAAAATAGAGGGGGATTTTCTTCGCGAACTTACTTAGGATAATCAATTAAAATTTAGCACATTTTTTTGAATAAAAAATTAGATTGCTTAATAAAGGTTTTTGATTATAATATATTGAAAATTTTTAGAGGGTAGCAAAGCATGAGCAAAAAAATCTTGGTAATCGAAGACGAGAAAGATGTAGTCGAGCTTTTGAGGCATTATCTGGAAAAGGAGAATTTCGCTCTGAAAGAGACCGGGGATGGCTTCTCCGGGCTGAAAAAAGCCAGGGCGGAGAACTTCGACTTAGTCATCCTGGATATAATGCTTCCGGAGATGGATGGCCTGGAGGTATGCAAGGAGCTGAGGAGCGATCCTAAAACCGCATCCCTTCCCATAATAATGCTCACCGCCAGGGGGGAGGAGACGGATAAAATAGTCGGTCTGGAACTGGGTGCGGATGATTATGTGACCAAGCCATTCAGTCCCAAGGAACTGGTTGCCAGGGTCAAAGCCCTGCTCAGAAGACTGGAAAGAAAACCCGAAAGGCAAAAGGCTTATAGATACGGAAAGCTGATTCTGGATTTGACCAAGCACGAGGTGAGCTACGATAATCGAGCAGTGGAGCTGACCTCCAAGGAGTTCGACCTGCTGGAATGTCTCCTGCGAAACAAGGGCAGGGTCTTGAGCCGGGATTATCTGATGGACCAGGTCTGGGGTTACGATTATTACGGGGGGATGCGCACGGTTGATGTTCACATCAGAAGACTCCGGGGCAAACTTCCTGCCTTATCCGGAGACATTCAAACCGTAAAAAATTTAGGCTATAAATTAAAAGAATCCCCCTAATAAGATTATTCAGATGAAACTCAGGCCCAAACTTTTTCTAACTTATCTACTGATAAGCTTTTTGAGCCTTATGCTGGCAGGGGTATTGATATCCTCGTCCGAAAGAAAACGTTCACTGAGCCGGCTGGAGAAGAATATGTTCTCCCAGGTTCAGCTGCTCTCCAGCATTTACTACAAAATTCTGCCAGACAGCTTGAGCCTGGATAAGATAGACAGCCTGACAGACGAGCTCGGCAGCAAAATAGATGGCAGGATAACCATAATAGACCAAACCGGCAGGGTGCTGGGGGATACGGACAAAAGCGGGCAGGACCTTTTGAATATGGAGAATCACAGGGAAAGACCGGAGGTGGCTCAGGCTTTCGAGGGTAAGATGGGGAAAAGCACGCGCTACAGTGCCACTCTGGGAATAGATATGCTTTATATGGCGTATCCGGTCAAGGTTCAGGGTGATATTATCGGCGTGGCACGTTTAGCCCTGCCCCTGACCGAATTGAAAAATCTGCAGAGCAGCATTGTCAAAATCGTTGTGCTGGGGCTTCTGCTCGCCTTTGTCTTTTCCCTAGTCTTGACTTATGGGTTCTCCAGCAGGGTAACCAGACCCCTGCGCCAGATGATGAAGATAGGGGAGAAGATGTCTGAGGGAGATTTCAGCCAAAAAGTGAAAGTCAAAACCAAAGACGAGATCGGAGATCTGGGAGAGATCATAAACCGGATGTCAGCTGAGCTTTCCCGGAAGATTGCCCAGATAACCCAGGACAGGTCCCAGCTGCAATCGATACTTTCCAGTATGGTGGAAGGGGTGCTGGCAGTGGATTCCTCAGGTGAAGTCCTTTTTTTCAACTCTGCTCTAAGCCAGACCTTTGATCTGGATACCTCTTTTTCCGGGAAGCCTTATTATGAAGTAATCCGCAGTCACGAATTGAACGAGTTTATCAAAGAGATACTCTCCACCAGAGAGGAAAAAAGAAAAGAGATTACCTTCATCCATCCCCTGGAAAAAGATTTCATGATACAATCGGCTTTGGTCGAGAAACACAAGGAAAAAGATTTCTTTACACTTTTCGTTTTTCACGATATCACCGAACTTAAGAAGACCGAAAAGATTCGCCGGGATTTCGTGGCGAATGTCTCGCACGAGCTGAGAACTCCCTTGACCTCCATCCAGGGTTTCGTGGAGGCATTAAAAGACGACGCCATAGAAGATCCGGAGAAAGCCGGGCGTTTCCTTTCCATCATCTCGCAGCATGCCAGAAGGATGAACGAGATCATCTCTGACCTGCTCAGGCTTTCCCAGATAGAATCCAGGGACTTTGCCCTGAAGATTGAGCCTTTCTCGGTCAAAGAGCTTTTTGAGGAGGTTTTTTTCTCCCTTAAACCCTCAGCCGACAAAAAATCACAGGTGATAGAGATTTCCCTGAATGACGCAAATCAGAAAGTCTCGGGCGACAGATACCGAATAAGCCAGGCTTTGACCAACCTGCTGGATAATGCTGTGAAATACACAGCGGAAGGGGGGGGGATAAAACTCGAAAGCCGGGATGAGGGTGATTGCGTGGAGATCGCAGTGTCTGACAGCGGAATAGGAATCCCCTTAAGCGATGTTCCCCGCATCTTCGAAAGATTTTATCGGGTGGATAAAGGGCGCTCAAAGGAATTAGGCGGAACCGGCTTAGGACTTTCCATCGTCAAGCACATAATCGAAGCACACGGCTCGAAAGTCGAAGTAAAAAGCCAGTTAGGCCAGGGGAGCGAGTTCAGTTTCTGCTTAAGAAAAGCCTGAATTTATGCAGAGGCATTTTTCATTTGGATCCATGTGGATATGAATAGCCCCTACGCCTATAATATGGTAGAGCAGACATTCCTGTCTGCTCGGTCAATGAACAAAGCCTGATTTAGCAGCTAAATTGTCCCTTCCCCAAAAAGATTTTTGAATTTCTTTCCCGCTGTTATCCTCTTATAGCATTTCATCAGTCAAGCCATTTTTAACCTCGATTTAACCTGAAATTAATCTTTCCGTAATCACGCTACCGTTTATTTAGGCGGGAAAAGAGAACTGATATGAGGAATAAAACCTTGATAAACGGTGCAACAGGATGAAGATGCTTATCTTTATAACTATCTATCTTTTGGCTATAAGAAGCCTTCTGTACTTCATGTCAGGCAAAGTAAGAGGGAAGCCGTTCGTTCCTGTTAATGCTGTATGGATCTTTGACTTGATCGAGAGAACGTTTAAACAAAATAATTCATCTGCAAAGGAGGTGAAAGAGAATGAACTGTCCTAATCTCATTCTGGGCAAGATAAAGATGTGCGATTCTGACCTCTTCGATGGAATGGCGCCCAACTTGACCGAGCTGAAGAAATTCTGCGAAAGCGGAGAATATCATCTGTGCCCCTTTTACTTGGGCTCCAAGAAATTAGTGGGGCAGGATAGAATATTGAATTCTGTTTCTGACTGGAACGTGTTCCATCGGGAATTAGTTGACCTTTAGCACAATGGGTAATTTATGCCAGAAGTAAAAGAAGAAAACAAAACTCCTGCGAAGCGCTACTGGGTGACCTATAAGCTGCAGAGCCTGAGCACGGAGAAGTTTTTAGAGGTGGTGAATAAAATCCTGCGGGGGGAACACATCTTACTGGAGCCGGCCAAAGAGGAATTGGATTCCCCTGATTCTGAGGAGAATCGTATTTAATTGGGGGTTAAGCTATTGAATTTCAGTGCCTTGGGAAAGAACGATAAAATGTCAATTAGTAAAATAAATATAATTCTTTGCTCAACAATTCCTCCCACATGACTATACTAAAACCTAAAGTTTTTTAACACAAATTTAACCTCCCTTTAATACATTTGAAATATCCTCAGGCGTATTTCTTAAAATTTAAAGAAGGATAAAAAATATTTGTTATCCAAAATCCAGAGGAGGTGATGAGATTTGAGAGTAAAAGGTTAGAGCAAAAAAAACTAACGAAAAACCTGTAAAAAATTTTTAAAGGAGAAGAAGATGAGAATCAGAATTTTATTCTTACTAATTCTTTCCACGCTCTACTTTAGTTCTATCTTTGCCGCTGACACGAAAATCTCCGGAGAATCATACCCCTTTTACCAGCTTGACTTAACCAATAACGGCAGCGGCAAGGGGTATAACAAATTCGATATCGGCAGGGTCTACGTGAACGTAACCAGCAAACTCTCTGATGAAGTCTCCGTCAAGGTAACTATGGACGTGGACAAGATGGCAGGTGAGCCCCGGGATATGTATTTGAAATATGCCTACTTGGATTGGAATATCGAAAAGTTCGTTCCCTACTCCACCCTGAGATTCGGGCTGCAGTCCACCGGCTGGATTGGCTCTATGGAGAAAGTCTGGGGCAGGAGATACGTGGCAAAGGTCCTACTGGACCAGAACGGGATTCTACCCTCAGCGGATTATAGTCTTTCCTACAACATCAATTTTCCCTCAGGCTATGGAAACGCTTCCCTGCTTTACCTGCAGGGAGCAGGCTATAAGGGAAAGGAGGAGAACCGTTATAAGGATATCTCCGCTTTCTTCTTCGTCCGGCCGTTGGTCAAGTTGCCCGATTTTGCCGCCTGCATGCTGGGCGGGTATTATTATAAAGGCTATTCTGACAAACCGGATATCACCTCGGAGAATGATAAGGACAGATTGGCCGGTATGGCAACTTTTGCCTATGGCGGGATCTTCAAATTCACCACCGAATATTTCAAAGCCTGGGAGCGCATCGAGCCGGGAGCAACCAAAGATACGGAAAAGGATGGTATCTCCCTTTTCGGGGAGATAAGATTCCCTATGGCAAGGGCCTCATTCCTGAAAAAGATAGCACTGGTGGGAAGGTACGACCTTTTCGATCCAGACAGCGATACAGAGAAAGATGAGCAGAAGTATATCATTGCTGGGGTGGAATGGGAGATCCTGCATGAGTTTAGCCTCATGCCAAATTTCCAGAGGATGAAAACCGAAGGGGAAAAGGCAGAGGATACACTCATTTTGAATGCCCTGTTTAAGTTTTAAGAGTTAACATTAATTTAACACGGATTTAACACGGATGAAACATTAACAGGCGTTTCTATAATATCAGAAAGGAGACTTTTGAAATGAAGAAGACACTTTTAGGACTGATGGTGGGAGTACTGGCAACCGCCAGCCTGACTTTTGGTTTGGCACGGGCCGATAAACTACTTTTGATAAACGGAGCTGGTGCGACTTTCCCTTATCCCTTATATTCTAAATGGTTTTACGAGTATACCAAGGTTGATCCAAATGTCAATTTTAATTATCAGTCCATCGGCTCAGGAGGAGGCATAAGACAGATCACCGCTCAGACCGTTGATTTCGGAGCATCGGACGGGGCATTGACCGATGAGCAGTTAAAACAGGCACCCGGAGAATTGTTTCATATACCCATGACTGCAGGAGCTGTGGTTATAACTTATAATCTCCCCCAGCTGACCGAGCGGTTAAGGTTCAGCCCGGATGTGGTGGCAGATATTTACCTGGGCAAGATCAAAAAGTGGAACGATCCCCGGATCGCTAAAGACAATCCCGGTGTTACTCTACCCAGCGAAGCTATCGTTGTTGCTCACCGTTCGGATGGAAGCGGGACAACCAATATCTTTACTGATTACCTTTCTTCGGTGTCCCAGACCTGGAAGGCTAAAGTTGGGAAGGGGACTTCAGTTAACTGGCCCGTGGGCTTGGGCGGGAAGGGAAATGAGGGCGTTTCAGGTCTGGTCAAACAAACTCGGGGCGCTGTTGGTTACGTGGAACTTGCTTATGCCGTTAAGAACAATCTCCCTTACGCGGATATCAAGAATAAAGCAGGAAATTTCATAGAGCCAAGCATAGAATCAACTACCGCGGCAGTTAATGGCAAAGTTAATTCCATGCTGGATGATTTTAGAGTTTCTCTGGTGAATCCCGAGGGGAAGGATGCTTATCCCATTGCTGGTCTAACCTGGATTCTGGTTTATAAAAATCAGACCAACAAGGAAAAAGGTAAAAAGATAGTTGAATTCCTGCGTTGGGCCATAACTGACGGCCAAAAATACTCGGCCGATTTGCTCTATGCGCCTTTGCCTGAGAGCATGGTCAAGAAGATCGAGGAAAGAATAGCTCAGATAAACTATTGAGAGAAGTTCTTAGTTGATGAAAATAAAGTTTGTTGACGCAGGGTTTAAAAAGGCGACTACGTTAATAGCTCTGTTCGTAGTCGCCTTAACGTTGCTTCTGGTTTACAACATGGCAACCAATGCCCTACCCTCGATCCAGAAACTCGGGGTCCGTTTTTTATTCACCAGCACCTGGGATCCGGTTAAGGAAGATTTCGGTGCATTGCCGTTTATCTACGGAACGATCGTCTCGTCGGTATTAGCCCTTTTGATTTCGGTGCCGGTTTCTTTGGGGATAGCCATTTATTTGGCAGAACTGGCGCCTCAATTCATAAGGCAGCCTTTGAGTTTCTTAATCGAATTATTAGCCGCCATCCCCAGTGTAGTATACGGGCTGTGGGGAATATTTGGCTTGGCTCCTTTTCTAAAATTGACTATACAGCCCTTTTTAGCCAAGTATTTCGGTTTTTTGCCTATATTTAGAGGTGAATTTTATGGGGTGAGCATGTTTACTGCTGGTATTATCTTAAGCATTATGATCATACCTACGATTTCTTCCGTATCCAGAGAGGTTTTTCTGGCAGTCCCCTTTACCCAGCGGGAAGCGGCGCTGGCACTGGGTGCCACTCCCTGGGAGAAGATTAGATTAGCGGTGTTAGGATACAGCAGGAGCGGAGTATTAGGCGCAGTGATATTGGGTTTGGGAAGGGCACTAGGAGAAACAATGGCAGTTACCATGGTTATAGGCAACAGGCCGGAAATTTCCGCTTCACTGTTTGCACCTTCATACACCATGGCATCGGTAATAGCTAACGAGTTCACCGAGGCAACCAGCAATCTATATCTCTCGGCGCTCATCGAGATAGGGTTAGTACTGTTTTGTATCACTTTGCTGGTTAATATTGTGGCAAGGTTACTCATCTGGAAAGTCTCAAACAAGGGAGAAGGCGGTATAAGGGAATGAACCTTTACAAAAAGCGAAAAATTATCAATAAATTGATGTGTTCGCTCACTTTCTTTTGCGCTTTCCTGACTTTGGTTCCCCTGCTTACTATTTTGGGTTATGTTATTTCTAAAGGGATTACCAGTGTCAATCTTGACTTCTTTATACATCTTCCCAAACCTGTGGGAGAGCCGGGCGGGGGTATGGGTAATGCCATTGTAGGAAGTCTTATTTTAATCGGTCTTTCCTGCCTATGGGCAATACCCGTGGGCATTTGGGGCGGGGTATATCTGTCTGAATTCGGAAATAACAAATTAGGCACCGTGGTTAGATTTACGGCTGATGTTCTAAACGGAGTTCCCTCCATCGTAATCGGAGTATTTGCTTATACCTTGTTTGTCGTTCCGATGAAAAGCTTCTCCGCCATAAGCGGAGGTTTTGCTCTGGGAATAATCATGATACCGACGGTGATGCGTACTACGGAAGAGATGTTGCTATTAGTACCGAGGACCATGCGGGAAGCTGGATTGGCCCTGGGCATCAGCCAATTCAGGGTGACGTTAAGCATAGTGTTAAAAACTGCTCTGCCGGGGATACTTACTGGGATCTTATTGGCCATAGCCCGCATTGCCGGAGAAACTGCGCCCCTTCTCTTCACTGCTCTAGGCAACAGGTTCTGGCAGCAAGGACTTACCCAGCCCATTGCTGCTTTGCCTCTGCAAATATTCGCCTATGCCATTTCCCCTTTTGATGACTGGCACAGGCAAGCCTGGGCAGGCGCTTTAGTGTTAATACTAATGGTTTTTTTAATGAGTTTCATAAGCAGATTCATCATTGGGAGGCGATATAAATTCCTAAGATCGAGGTAGAGGCAGGAGATGAAGGAAGAAATTATTATCTCAGATTTGAATGCATATTTCGGCAAGGTTCAGGCATTGAAGGATATAAATATCCGGATTAAAGAAAAAATGGTTACTGCTATCATAGGGCCTTCTGGCTGCGGCAAGTCCACATTCATACGCTGTATAAACAGGTTGCATGAAGTTGTGCCCAATGCCAGAGTGTCTGGCAAGATCCTGCTGGATGGTAAAGATATCTATTCGTCAGATGTTGATCCTATGGACATAAGGCGGAAAGTCGGCATGGTATTTCAGAAACCCAATCCTTTTCCTGCGCTTTCCATATACGATAATGTGGCAGCCGGATTAAAACTGAATGGCATTACTAAAAGAGACCACCTTGACGAAATAGTTGAGAAAACCCTTAAGATGGCTGCTTTGTGGGAGGAGGTAAAGGATAAGCTCGGCTCCTCAGGCATCAGCCTCTCCGGAGGCCAACAGCAGAGGCTTTGTATCGCACGTGCCCTGGCAGTTAAGCCGGAAGTGATCTTATTTGATGAGCCGGCCTCCGCTTTAGACCCAATCTCTACTGCAAAAATCGAAGAATTAATCCTTGATCTTAAGAAAAATTATACTATCGTAATTGTGACCCATAATATGCAACAAGCCGCCCGGATTTCAGACTATACCGGGTTTTTCTTCTTAGGAGAGTTAGTGGAGTTCGATGAGACTCCAAACATATTTACTAATCCCAAGGAGAAGAAAACCGAGGATTACATAACCGGACGCTTCGGATAACAGGAGAAAGGGGAAAAGATGACACCGCAAAGACATCTGGATGAAGAATTAGGACTTCTGAAAGAGAAGCTGTTTACCATGGCAAGCCTGACCGAGTCGATGATTCATAAGGCGGTCAGATCCCTGACCGAAAGGGATGAATCCTTGTTCAAGGAAGTGAATGAGTCTGAGGAGAAGGTTAATCATCTGCAGATAGAGATGGATGATTTATGTCTCAGGCTTTTAGCCTTGAAGCAGCCTATGGCTATTGATCTGAGATTTATAACCTCAGCTATGAAGATAAATAGTGAGCTGGAAAGGATAGCAGACCTGGCTGTAAACATCACTCAGAACGCTGCAATCCTGATCAAGCAGCCCCAGCTCAAGCCCTTGATCGATATCCCCCGGATGGCGGATTTAAGCCAGAAGATGGTCAGGGACAGCCTGGATGCTTTCATCCGAAGGGATGCGGAGCTTGCCCGCTCCGTTCTTACCCGGGACGACCAGCTCGATGCCTTAAAGGACCAGATCTTCAGAGAACTGCTCACCTTTATGATCAGCGATAACTCCACCATACCCAGAGCCTTAGAGCTCATCTTAATCTCCAGGCATCTGGAGAGGATTGGCGACCATTCCACCAATATAGCAGAGGACGCCATCTATCTGGTTCAGGGTAAGGATATTAGACACCACATAGAAGAGGAAAGAGACAATTAAGTCTTACTCTTATCTTTCCCTTTTTGTTTAATCTGCTTACCTTTATTATTGAATCCTTAGCACTATAACCAGAACATCCAAAAAGGCGCTGGTTTAGCGTAATTATATCTCCACCTTGTGATTAGACAGTTAACTTTCAATCTCTTTCCTGGGATTTTTGCACTTATTTGTTTCACCTATTCTTTTTACTCTTTGCTCACGCAAGAAACAGGACAAAGTTTATGATGATTTTGCTTGACATAAAAAATGAGGTGCATATAATATATACAAATTTCACATACGATTTTTAGAGGGTAAAAATATAGCATATACAATTTATTAAATAAATATCTAATAAAAATATTGTATATCTCAGGTAAAAAGATAACACGTGGAGGGAATAATTTTTTCGGATTTAATAGATGGAGCAGTAATGCCAAGACAACCATAATTATCTCCATTAGTTGAACCTGAAAGAGAAAGGAGGGTTAAACACGTTCAAGCTTTACGAGATGTTAAGACTTGTTCCCCCGGGGGGAGGTCTTACTTCGTTGAGAATGCAAGCAAACCTGTTAACATCTAATACAGGAGGTTAAAATGAAAGGGAAGAAGGGGAAAGCGATTTTGTTAACCGCTCTTGTGCTTTTGAGCAGTCTGCTTGTCATGGAGTTTGGCTGTAGACAGAAAATCGAGACTCAGTATAAATGGAGAGCACTGACTGAAATAAAACCGGAGGTGCAAAGAAGCATTATCCAGAAAGCCAAAGAATTCGGTGAAATTATTGAGGTAAAAAATGTTACCTATCCTCGGGTTACATCCAGCCATACCCTTTTTGTGAACGTCCTGGGTGTTAATAAAGACAGTGTCCAGATTATGGTGGGGGTCGATCCAATCACCATGGAAGTGGTAAAAATGGTCAGGCTTTGTCCGCGGAAAATAGAAGAAGCTACGGAGGTGAAAATTCCAGAGGAGCAAGCTAAATCTGCTTGTTTTGATTTCCTCAAAAGAAAAAATCTCCCGATACCCGAGAATTATCTTTTGGAGGAGGCTAAGATATCTTCCGTAGGCCCGTGGAAAAGATGGAGATTCGTATGGCGGCACATCGAAAACCAGGTTAGGGTGCTTCCCGATTTTATTATGATGGAATTAAACGCCACCGAAGAAGCAAATGTAATATCATATTCCAGGGTTCATCATAAAGTCGAGGTGGACCTTACCCCCAAGCTTAACTCCTCGGATGCGCTGGAGAGGGCAAAAGAATATATGAAAGAGGTAAGGGGTCTAAAACTTAAAGAGAGCAGTCTGGCGGTGGTTTATCCAAATAATTTCTTTAGAAAGCAGGTTTGGGAGTGGAGCGAAAACCAGGCTCTGTGCTGGATTCTTAAGTTTTACAGGGATAAAAACCACCTGATTGATATATGGGTCGATGCCATGACCGGCGTGATTCACGGTGGGGAGATGTGCCATCTGCCTGCACCGGAGGTTTACGGGATAGATAAACCGGGGCAGACGCATATGCAGTCGCACCTGAATAATATCTGGGCTCCCTATCTCGATATGATGAAGTATGACGTAACTTCTTTTAACTGGGCAAATACCAATGCCGGGTTTTCCGAGGCTACTATAAGCGGCGCCATTTCCGGCGGAAGATATTTTATTGTCGAGGGTCATGGGGATGTTACGGCGACTGCGGAGATGATGGCTATTGCCTATCAGGGAACAGCAGATGCCCAGGCCTTGACCCCGGACGAAGTTCCGGCCAACAACCTACGGTTCGTTTTCCTGGATGTTTGTCAGAGCGGGCATGACGGGACAGGAGCTGATTTTAAGGACGTATTTATAAGTCAGGGAGGAGACGTTTTCATCGGATTTGATGACTATATGTGCGCCTGGAATTATGAAGACAGGCTGCTGCATTATCTTGCACAGGGCATGGCTCTTGCAAATGCTCACAATCTGGCAGATGCTGATGTAAGCCCGTGGTATACGATAGTCATAACCTACAATGTGGGCTGTCTTAATATGGTTAGGCTTGCGCCTCTTTTTGTTAATGTGACTTGTTCCCCTGCTGGTAACATAGGAACAGGAGCAACCTTTACCGTGACCGCCTCCATTAATAACTGGGAGAATGTTGATCATACGCAGGCAACCAATGTAAATGCCAATCTTGTTCTTCCAGCCGGCTTTACCCTGACCTCCGGGGCTAATCCCCAGAACGTTGGTGCGGTGAACTGGGGTTCGCCAGTAGCCGCCACCTGGACCGTAAAAGCGCCAGGCGCTTCCGGGTTATACACGCTCGACGTGGAGGCATGGTCCGATAATCTTGGCGTGGCAGTGAGCGACCCGGCTGCTCCCTACCATAAATTTGATGTTAATGTTGTGGCAGGGCTTGGCTGCAGCAGATGATCGAGGGAATTCTCTTTTTAGGTTAAGAGTTTAAAAAGCAGAAAGCTCTGAAATAATATAAGTTTTGTAGGTCAACCACTCCCGTCTTCGGCGGGGTGGTTGATCTTTTTTTGCTTATTCTTGACATTTGCTCCTTGGTTAGATAAATTCCAGTGAGCAGGAGTTGTCAGTATTACGTTAGGCATTGCACTTTTCTGTTAAAAGACGCAAACTATGAAAAAAGGGAAAATCATATTCCTCAACGGGGTTTCCAGCTCCGGGAAATCAACTCTGGCAAAGGAGCTGCAGAAGCGTTTGACAGAGGATTTCCTCCATCTGCAGCTGGATGCCTTCATTCATATGCTGCCCCGCACTGATGACCTGGAGATGTTCATGAGAATGGTGAGCGGAATGAACAGTTCGATTGCGGCTATGTCCGATGAGCAAAACAACTTGATCGTTGACCACGTGGTGGTCGACAAAACCTGGATGGATCAGTGCCTGGAACTCCTGGGTGACCGCTATGTTCTGTTTATTGGCCTGCACTGTCCGCTGGAGGAGCTTGAGCGCAGGGAACGGGAACGTGACAGCAGACGCCAGGGTTTTGCCAGAGCGCAGATTGAGAATATACATCGGGGTAAGATATACGATATCGAGCTGAACACCCATTCTACGAGCGTGGAAAGGTGCGCGGAGCTGGTGCTTGATTTTTACAATACCAAACGTCCTACGGCGTTCGACAGAATGAGAACAGCTGCGGGGTTGAAAGCTTTGTAGGTCTGTAGGTCAACCACCCCTTCGGTGGGGTATTTGATATTTTTTGCCTCAGAGTTGCACATGAACCATATTATACAAGCGAAAGAGACCGGCAATCCTAAGTCCCCACATCACCCTCTTACTCAAATCGTTTTTGTCTGGCACTCTTGATAGTATTGGATACTCCTCAATAACCTTAATAGTGTTCACCCATTTTTTAAGTCGAGACGCTCTTTTCAAGTGCCATTTCATAATGGCTGTCGATTTCATTCCACTTTCTTTCAATATCGCCCTGTTCCCTCCCCAAACTGTAAACCACGACATTGCATCAAAGATGAAATGTGCTGAAGGATAGACATTGGAAAGTTTACGGAACAGGTTTTCGACCTCCTGGGTTTCGAAGTAACACAGGACCCCAGCAGCCATAAACATAACGGACCGGCTTTTCGTCTGCTGGGCTACATCGTCCATCCAGGTATAATCAAACACAGACTTGGCAATTGTAGTCTCTCGCTCCGAATCAGGAATCAGCTTCTGTCGCAAGATTACAACATCGGACAGGTCAATATTGATCCATATGAGGCTGCCATTATCAACTCGCTGAAATGTGGTATCTAAACCCGCTCCAATATTTATAACTACAGCATTGCTGTTTTGCACAAGAAACTTTTGAATAATGCAGTCGAAGTTATAGGCGCGAATAGGCCAAACAAGTTGATGCTCCCCCGCCTGTCCCTCTTCGATCCTGGAGAAATCATAGTCAATCCTGGCGATTATGTCCCGCGCATATGGGTCATATAGAATGGGGTTATCCTTCTCCATCTCCTTTGCACGAGCCCATAGCGGGAGGACAAAGTCTCCTGAACGGCACCCAGATCAATCTTGATATCTTTATTATTCATACTATTTTCCAAAAGAAAACTAGATGACAATTATCCCAACTCTGACATAGCGCTTTCGGGTTTTATCTGAGGCCACCTCCATGCATACCAAACAATCAGTGCCGTAAACACAAGGTACGCAATCGACCAAAATATCTCATAAGCGGAAAATGGCCATAGGAAAAGTGCTAAGCCCAAAAAAATGAAATCAAACGTAACAAAGAATATGCCTATGCTACGGTTTGCCCAGCAATTGGCTTTGTCCTTCAACGTCAGAGACAGGAAACTCATAAAAATCGGAACCACAAATATTATTGACATTATCAACAATAATTCATTGGTTATTCGTACAGCTGAAGTCCCACTTGTCAATTCCTTTAGTGCTACAGGATCATGTAAGCGCGTCGAATCCCCTTGTAAGCCACTTAACATTCGAGCTGCCCATAATGCTGAAAGCTTTATTTTCACATCTTTCATAATTCAATCTCCTTCCTCATGTAAATATGCATAACGACATGGCTGAGTTACCCTATACGGTCATTCATTTTTTAAATAACCTTTCGAAACCCGGATATGGCACTAACGGGATTATTTCAAAAGCTATTAATCCTTTTTCGACCAAAGGTAGAGATGACAGTATTTCCTTTGCTTTCTCAAAATTCTCACACTCCAAAATTAAAACTGCACTTGTTTCATTGCCCCGAAAGTAAATTTCTCGAATAATGCCCTTTTTATAAAGATCCCAGACTTTCAATGCTTCAGCTTCAAGAAAGGGCTTGAAATCCTCAGCGGTGATTCCCTCGATTTCCTTTTCAATAGCCAATATTTTCATTCAGTTCTCCTTTTTATTTAATCAAGTTATGTCGGCTGGATCGAGTTCTGGATTGCAATGTATCTTTGACTATTCCTGGCAAGCCCCACAAAAATAACGCGCTCCTCCCAAATACTGCATTTTTTTTAACTTTACCGCCACATCGGGAGAAGGGAACTTTAAAAGCTTTGTAGAGCAACCATCCCCACCTTTTCAGTTAACTTACTATCATTAATAAATTAGCCGAAATTCAGCGACTTTCCAAGAGCTAAGAAGGAGGGATAAGGAATGTTCAGGAGATCCTTACTCATTCTCCGTCTTTTCCATCATCTGCTTGATCTTTCTCTCTTCCCATTCCTTGCCGAGTAAGCCTCCTAACCCAAAAACGCTTATCCCGTGGGCAAGAACGCCAAAGCCCCATCCAAATAGAGGCCAATAAAACCAAAGTTCACTTGATGATGTGATTATGTTCAAAAGGAACAACCCGATGTTCACCACTACATATATGAAGATATGGATATAGAACCCTCTTATCTCCTCGACTCTCTTCTTGGCTCTCTCGTATTTTTTGTCCTCATCCATCTTAAGATAACCTCCTTTTACTGTATTTTTTTAAGATATACAGGAGTTCCTCATATTGCTCTTTCTGACATATAATTAAAAGTAACATTACTATAATGTCAACCTCGAAAATAAATAACCCTTTGTGATTGGCTTTTGTAAATAAAGAAAGGACGTAAACAAGAGGGGGTAAGAATCATCTAAATTAATCCATAAAACAGGACCTAGCCTAACTTAAACTATCTCGTTTAATTTTTGATTAATAGGTAACTTATCG
This sequence comes from uncultured Ignavibacteria bacterium, assembly GCA_964511075.1. Taxonomy (GTDB): domain Bacteria; phylum Zixibacteria; class MSB-5A5; order MSB-5A5; family RBG-16-43-9; genus CAZEDM01. The sequence continues at coordinate 188,205 of CAZEDM010000003.1, read as the reverse complement.
ACGGAGAGGGGGGGATTCGAACCCCCGTACCCCTTACAGGATAAACGGTTTTCGAGACCGCCCCGATCAACCACTCCGGCACCTCTCCGGTGAATACAGTTGGGAGTTTGTTCGTTTGAAGTTTGGAAAAGAACAAAACTACTCGCCTAGGGGCGGAGTTCATCTCCGCCCGAATATTATAACACAAATTACAAAGATCATACAGTTATTTTCAATTCCTCTATTATCTTCTCCAGCTCTTCCTGTTTGGGTTTGAAAAGCTGGAAGAAAAGAAAGGTCACTGCGACGAATAAAGAGAACCGCTCCCAGGTTCCGCCCAAGAGGTAATAAATCAACCCGATGATCGAAGGGGAAAGACAGGGTAAAAAGATAAAAATACCATATCTGAAAAGATTTTCCTCCAGGGAGAGCGACGGTTCGGTTTGTAATTTCTTCTGAAGAAGGGTTTTCCATGTTTTCTTCTTGTAAAGAAGAATATTTATAAGTGAGCCTAAGTTGAGAAGCAAAAAGACATAGAATACCAAATCCATGCTCAAGCTGATCTTGATAGATGTGTACCTATCCCTCAGAAAAACAGCCAAAAAGAATATCAACAGGGGTAAGAAGATATCGATCAAAATGCCCCAGTGCAGTAGTCTGATCTGTATTTTTTCCAGTGAAACCGTTTTACTTTGATCCATCTTTTTCCTCTCTTCTCTCTTTGAAGAAAGTTTGCAGGAGGACTGAACATTCTTCATTCAAGATTTCAGGGACTACCTCTACCTGGTGATTTAGCCTTTTATCCTGAACTATATTGTAAAGAGAGCCGCAGGCTCCGGCTTTCGGGTCATAGGCTCCGAAGACCAATTTTTTAACTCTGGACAAAACCATTGCACCTGCGCACATCGAACAGGGCTCCAAGGTCACATATAAAACCGCATCCGAAAGCCGCCAGGAGTTCAGGTAATTGGCTGCGGCTCCGATAGCTAATATCTCGGCATGAGCTGTGGCGTCCCTTAAGCTCTCGGTCTGGTTATGTCCCCGGCCGATGATTTTATCCTGGTAGACCACCACGGCTCCAACCGGCACCTCTTTTTTCCTGAAGGCTTTGGCTGCCTCCTGCAGTGCCGCTCTCATCCATTTTTCGTCCAGATTTTCCAGCATCTTAAGCCAACAGCTAACAATATAGTTTCCCTTTGATTGCAGTCAACAGATTTATTACCCAAGGTTTCAATTTAAATCTTCTTTTTCCTTGACAACGACCCGACACCTTTTAATATGAATTAGTGAAAAAGAAAAGAATAAGGAGGAATTATGACTAAGTTAACATATTTAGGACATTCCTGCTTCACCCTGGAGGACGAGAAACATAAAATAGTATTCGACCCTTTTCTTTCCGGAAATCCCCTGGCTCAGATAAGCCCGGAGGAGATTAAGGTCGAGGCTATACTTTTGTCTCACGGGCACGGGGACCATTTGGGGGATGCCATAAATATCGCCAGGAAAAACAATGCGCTGATCGTTGCCCCATTCGAACTGGCTATGTTCTGCCAGAAAAAGGGTGCCAATGTCCATCCTATGCATATTGGAGGTAGTCACGTTTTCGATTTCGGAAAGGTCAAGCTGACCATCGCCCATCACGGCTCGGCTTTCATCGATGAGGATATAACCTATACCGGAAACCCTTGCGGGTTCGTGGTCAATTTCGCCGGAAAGAACGTCTATCATTCGGGAGATACCGGGCTTTTCATGGATATGAAACTGATAGGGGAGATGAACAAGCTGGATCTGGCTTTGATACCTATAGGGGATAATTTCACTATGGGAGTCGAGGATGCGGTCAAAGCAGTAGAGTTTCTGAATCCCGGGGTGGTAATTCCAATGCATTTCGATACCTTCGATGTTATCAAGCAGAATCCCCAGGTTTTCGCAGAGAGACTTAAAGGCTCCAAAACCAGAGTGCAGATACTGAAAATAGGCGAAAGTTATAATCTTTAGAATAAAAACGTAGGGCCAGGCTTTAGCCTTGCTTTAAAATCAATAAAGCACCCTGAAGGTCCAAAATGGATCTTGAGAGTTGTTCTATAAAAAAATCAGAGGGGAATTATGAAGATTAAAAAAGGCTGGAAGATAGTTCTCTGGATTATAGGGATTTTAATAGCTCTTATGATAATCGCCTCAGTGGCTGTCAGGCTTATCTTCACCAAAGAGAAGCTTCTCTCTATGATTCAACCCAAAGTTGAAGAGGCTCTGAACAGAAAAGTTTCAATCGAGGATATATCCCCCTCGATTTTCAAAGGCCTGGGAGTTGACATAAAAGGGCTTAAGATCTCAAATCTGCCCGGGTTCGAACAGGAGGACCTGTTCAGGATCAAAAACTTCTCCGTGCGCGTCAAGTTCTGGCCTCTGCTGAAAAAAAGAATAGAGGTGCGAAAGATAATCCTGGAGAAACCCGAGATCTTCATTCAGAAGAATAAGGAAAGGGTCCTGAATATAGCTGATCTTATGAAGGGAGAGGGGGGTGCTTTGCCTTTGATTCTCCTGGAGAATATAGAGATAAAAGAAGGCGAGTTCACCTACGGCGATTTGTCTAACGGAAGCAAAATCTATCTGGGAGGTATCGAGGAAAAAGGCAAATTCGTGATGGACGAGAAGCTGGAGAATGGAAAGTCCGAAGGAAAGCTCTCCATCCAGAAGATAGACCTGAACCTGCCCGGTTTCAAAGGCAAATTGCCTGAGCTGTCCCTGGCTCTTTCGCATAATCTGAGCCTGAATATCCCGGGTGATTCTCTTAGTATCCAGCAGATAAAAATAGACCTGGCTAAAGTATCACTGGAGATAAAGGGTATAGTAGAAAATCTTAGCACAAATCCACAGGCCGATCTGACATTATCCTCAAGAGATATATCCATACAGGACCTGTTAGAATCATTCCCCAAAGAAAAGGATTCACCTCTATCCCAGTTAAAAAGCTCAGGGAAGATGAGGATAGCTTCCTCGCTTAAGGGTGAATTAAAGGGAAAAACATTGCCCTCTTTTAATGGATTAATTGCCCTGCAGGATGTGAAAATCGACTTTGCCCAGCTTCCCCAGTCTTTTATCCTTCCCCGCGCAGAGATAAGTTTTGACAATAAGGGATTAAGTATTTTGACCTCCGATGCCAAATTGGGTGATACACCCCTGGAGTTCAAGGCAGTGGTTTATAATTACTCTGACCCTGATCTGACCGCCGACCTTAAAAGTAAAATAGACTTGGCAATCATAAAGGAGTTTAAAAAATTACCTGAGGGGACTAACCTGTCCGGGTTTGTCCAGGCGGATGTAAATGCATTCGGAAAGCTTAAAAAAATGGAGGAGCTGGATCTTTCGGGGAAGTTCAAGCTGAACAGTATAGAGGTTAGCTCGCCATCACTTACTGTTCCGGTTAAGAATCTGAGTGGCAACCTTACTCTTTCGAGGAGAATCTTGAATATAAATGACCTCAGTATGAACCTGGGGAAATCATCTTTGATGCTCAAAGGCAAAGTTGAGAATCTTCTGGAATCGGTTATGGCTAAAAAAGGCAAGATTCGCAAGCCATTGTTGAGCTTCAGCTTAACCTCGCCACTTATAGATTTAGATGAAGTAGTGCCAGCAGAGCAGAAAGGAGAGACAAAAGAGCAAAAAGAGGTAAAAACTGCGCCTCCTTTTCCGGATATAGACGCCTCTGGTCAGATAGATGTTAAGAAAGCAATCTTTCGGGGGGTCGAATTCCAGAATCTATTAGCTAACTTAGAGGTTAAGAACAGGATAGTAAAAGTTGAGAATGTGGTTGCCAATGTCTATGAGGGCTCAGTAGGGGGGAATGCAGTCTATGATATGACCGACATCAATGATCCTCAATTCAATATAAAAGTCAACGCCAGCAAGATCGAGGCCAATAATTTCCTGACCAGATTTGCTCTTTTCAAAGACCATCTTTTTGGCCAGCTTAACCTGACAGCAGATTTCTCCGGAAAAGGAATGAGCGTGGAGGAGATAACCCGAACTCTGATAGCCTCCGGCAATGGAACCATTACGGACGGCAAACTGGTCAACTGGGACCTTTTGAACCAGTTGGCTGGATTTTTCAAGATGAAACAGTTCGAGGAGGAGAAAATAAAGACCCTGACCAATTCATTTCTGGTAAACAACGGCAGGGTTTATTTCGAGGACTTCGAGGCGTTCTCCGAAAGCGGCGACTGGAAAGCTACCGGCTCCGTGGGTCTGGACGGCAGTCTGAATTATCTGGTGACGGTGGTGCTCTCGCCTGAGCTATCCCAAAAGATAGACCTGGGGGATCTGGGTAAATTCTTCCAGAACGATAAAGGCAGGATGGTGCTGGATTTTGAAATCGGAGGAGATGTCAAAAGCCCCAAATTTACCCTTAGCACCTCCAGGGCAGAGCAAAAATTCCAGGATGAGATAAAAAAGCAGAAGGATAAATTAAAAGAGGATTTGAAAAAGAAGGGGCAGGACCTGCTGAAGAAGCTCATAGATAAATAAGAGGCGGATTTATTCCTGTGAAGAGATGGCTTTGGATTTTCAGCTTTCTTGGTATTCTATGCCTGGGTCAATTAACTCAGGCAGCATCTCCATTCAATATCCAGACTCAGGATCCCGGACTAAAAAAAGATATAGAGTCCCTGGCTGAAAAAGCCTCTGCCCGCATCTCATCCTTTTTAGACGATTCCATAACTCATCCCCTGACCATCTACGTTGCAGAGGATGAAGAGGAATTTAAATCCAAACTGGGGTCCGATTTTCCGGACTGGGGAATCGGCGCAGCCATTCCCGCACGGCATCTCATAGTTTTAAAATCACCGGCTAAATTCCATTATGCCCGACCTTTTTCAGAAGTGCTGGAGCATGAGTTAGCTCATATATTTCTGGCTGAAAGATCCAGAGGTGCAACTCTTCCCCGCTGGATGGATGAGGGGTTTGCTATGATGCAGTCCAAAGAATGGAGAATAGGGCAGGATTTAAGGATTGCCATGGCAAATCTCACCGGTTCGATTATACCCCTGTCCCAGATAGAGAATTTAAACGGTTTCAGCGATAGTAAGGCAGGGCTGGCTTACACCGAGAGTTATCTGGCTTTATCTTATTTTCTCGAGGCTTACGGGAAGGAGGGTTTCTTCAGATTTTTAGACTTACTCTCTTCCGGTGAAAGTCTGGATTTAACCTTTTTCAAAACCACCGGCTCGAGTTACCTTGGATTTCAAGAGGAATTTGCAGATTATCTTAAGAAGAAATATAACTTTTTCGCTGTCTTAGGGGATACATTTTTGTTATGGCTGGGGCTTGCCTTCCTGCTGGTGTTTCTTTATCTTATCAAAAGGTATTACAATAGAAAGACCCTGAAAAGATGGGAGTATGAGGACAGAATAGGTAAGTATGGCAGCTACGAAGAGGATCAGACACAGGATTGAATATCTCTTCACCAAGGCTCTGGTTACTTTAGTGCAGATCCTCCCTTATCGATTTTCCCTGGGATTAGGTTCTTTTTTGGGAGATCTGGCTTTCAGCTTGTTCAGGATAAGAAGGAAAGTATCCCTGGAGAATTTAAAAAGAGCTTTTGGGGGAAAGTATGATAATAAGGAACTCAGGAGGATTGCGCGCCGGGCTTACCGCAATATCGGCAGGGGGTTTGTGGAATATGCCATGTTTCCTGCCCTGAAAGATGGTAAGCTGGAAAGATTAGTTGAATTCGAGGGGCTGGAAAATATGGACTGGGCATTGAGTGAAAAAAAAGGTGCGGTGATGATAGCAGGACACTTCGGCAGCTGGGAGTTGATGGGTGCGGCTACAAGGCAGAAAGGATACCCCATAGATTTTCTGGTGGGTGAACAGCATAATCTTCTGGTGGATGATTTGATGAATGAATACAGACAGTTGATGGGGATAGGGATTATCAAAATGGGTGTGGCTACCAGAGGGGTGATTAAAGCGTTAAGGAACAATAGGCTTATAGCAATGCTTTCAGACCAGGACGCAGGAAAGGACGGAACCATAATCAGCTTCTTCGGTTACCCGGCTTCAACTCCGAAAGGTCCGGCTGCGTTTGCCTTGAAGACGGATGCCCCGATTATTATGGGATTTATAATCCGTCAGGATAATAAAAAACAGAGAATAATTTTTGAGAAACCAATTCAGATCCAGAAAAGTGAGAATAAGGAAGAGGATATAAAGAATTTAACTCAGGCTTACACCTCGCTTCTGGAAGACTATATCAGGAAATATCCTGACCACTGGTTCTGGCCTCATCGCAGATGGAAGAGCACATTGAAGGAATAATAGTAACATTCTGTTTGAATTTATAAGAATACCTGAAAGGTTTTCTCCTGTAAATAAAGGAACCGAAAAACCCCGGGGTTTTTATCAGAGACAAATCAAAGAAATCCTTATGAATCCTGAAAAAATACTGATTATCCAGACTGCTTTTCTGGGGGATGTGATTTTATGTACTCCCCTTATAAAAGGTGTAAGAAAAAAATTCCCTCAATCGAAAATCTTTTTTCTGGCTATTTCGCAGACCAGCGGACTCTTACAGAATAATCCATATCTGGACCAGATAATGGTCTATGACAAAAAAAATAAAGAAAAAGGCATCTTTCACTATCTTGATCTAATAAAAAAGATAAAAACTGAGAATCTCGATTTGGCTTTTATCCCTCATCGCTCTCTGCGCAGCGCACTTTTAGCTTATTTAGCAGGAATTCCTCAGAGGGTCGGTTTTGATAAAAGCGCTGGCTCATTTCTTTTTACCAAAAAGATTAAATATGTTCAAAATCAACTCGAGACTCAAAGAGACCTCTCTCTTCTGGAGACCAAATCATTTTCAGAAAATGATTTTTTGCCTGAGCTTTTTCCCTCTGAAGGTGATTTCAGATATGTAGAGGATTTATTCAGAGATTGGGGTATTAAGGAAGGTGATAAGGTAGTGGGAATAGCTCCAGGCTCGGTCTGGGAAACCAAGAGGTGGCTTCCAGAAAGATTCGGTCAGGTAGCAAACCTCCTGATGGAAAAATCTAAGGCCAAGGTAATTTTTCTGGGTGGAAAAGAAGACGAAAGTTTGTGCCTGAAAATTTCAAAAGAGATGAGAAATAAACCATTTGTCGCGGCTGGGAAAACCACACCCCTTCAATCTGTGGCCCTGATATCCAGATGCAAGGTTGTTTTATCCAACGATACCGCACCGATGCATATGGCCGTGGCAATGAGAACTCCGGTGGTGGCAATTTTCGGCTCGACCATTCCGGAGTTCGGCTTTGCGCCAGCCGGAAAAGATGATGTCATTGTGCAAAGGGAAGTATACTGCCGTCCCTGCGGCATACACGGGAGAAGGAAATGTCCGGAAAAGCACTTCAGGTGTATGAATGATATAACAGTTGAAGGAGTTTTTAAATCAGTTGCTCGAAGACTTTAAGAAAGAAACGAAACCCGGAGTGCACCAGCTTGCTGGTGCTGTTCTTCAACAAAAATCAAGCGTTGAGACACTAAGGTACTCATATTCGGGAAAATCGCAAAAGCAAGCTTTTGTACTCCCTAAAACTCTTTCCCGGTGCTCCTTTATGTTAGCTAATCATTTACACCAGTTCGTTACATGTGAAACCACTTAAATTAACAATTATAGGAACCATAACCCGGGACACCATAACTTTCCCTGACGGTAAAAAGATCGAAAGCCTGGGCGGCATTATATATAATATCCTTCCCCTGGCATACCTGGCTCCTGAAGGTCTTACAATCGCTCCGGTCTGCAATTTGGGTGCTGATATTTACGATCGGGTGCTCTCGCATCTAAAGAAATTTAAGAATATCGATACCAGCGGAATCTGCAGGGTGAATGCTAATAATAATCATGTCCATCTTCGTTACGACAAAAAATGGAACCAAAGCGAGACCCTTGAAAATTTAGTCCCTAAGATCAGACTGGCTCAGGCACAGCCTTTTCTCAAAAGCGATTATATCTTGATTAACTTCATCTCCGGTTTTGACCTGGACCTGGATATCCTTAAAAAGATAAGAGCAAAAACAAAAGCCAGAATCTTTATGGATGTTCACTCTCTGGTTCTGGGAATCGAAGATAACGGTAAAAGATTTTATAGGGCTCCGTCCCACTGGAAAAAATATTTAGCTGCAGCGGATATCGTGCAGATGAATCTTAGGGAGATGCGAATTCTCTCAGGCAGGGGATTCAGGGACTTACCAAAATTTGCCAGGGGAATCCTGTCGCTGGGCTCCGAGATCTTTATCCTGACACGTGGAAGGGAAGGAGCAACGGTCTACTACAAAAAGGGAAGGAGGAGGATAAGCTATCGGACCTCTCTTCTCAAGGTCAAGAGTTTCGTCAGCCCTACCGGCTGCGGAGATTTTTTCACCTCCGGGTTCATCCTGGCCTATCTAAAAACCGGGGAGGAGAAGCTTTCAGCAGAGTTCGCGAATTTTTTAGCCGGGATGAAAAGCAGATTTTCAGTTATAGATAATTTTTTAAATATATTTCTTGAAAAGAAAATTATTTGACTTGACAACACAAATCGTAGATTTTAGATTAAAACAATTTCAGAAGTATATTCCGGGCCGGAGAAAGGAGGAGATTTGAAACAGATTATAAAAGAAACCTTAGATTATCTTAAAAAGAAAAAAGCGGAGTATGCGGATATCAGACAGATTCACCGCCAGAGCGAAAGTCTTCAGGTCAAAAACGGAAACGTGGAAAGTATCGCCTGCGACGAGGACCAGGGCTTTGGCATCCGCATAATAGCAAACGGAGCCTGGGGGTTTGCTTCCAGTTCAGTTTTATCTGCCGCGGAAATGAAAAGAGTGGCTAATAAAGCCCTGGAAATAGCCAAAGCCAGCTCCGTCACCCAAAAAGAGCCTGTGAGGTTAAGTCCTGTTGAGGTTTATAAAGATTCCTATACCTCAAAATATGTGATGGACCCGTTCAAGCTTCCCCTGGAGAAAAAAATTGAGCTTCTGCTGAATGCTACTGACCTGTTGAGAAAAAATAAAAAGATCAAAGTAGCAGAAGGTAGCATGGATTTTCTGAGAACGGAGAACCTTTTCGCCTCGACCGAGGGCGCTTTTATTCAGCAGTCCATACTGGAGAGCGGGGCAGGAATAATGGCAACCGCAGTGGACGGGAATGAGGTCCAGAGAAGATCCTATCCCAATTCTCACCGGGGAGATTTTGCCAACCGGGGGTATGAATTCATCGAGGAGCTGGACCTGGCAGGCAATGCGGAAAGGATAAGGGAGGAAGCCCAGATGCTTCTTTCAGCCCCACCCTGTCCGGATACAGTCACCACCGTCATAATTACCGGCTCGCAGATGACCCTGCAGGTGCACGAATCCTGTGGTCATCCTTCCGAGCTGGATAGGGTCCTGGGCACGGAGATAAGTTTGGCTGGCGGCAGTTTCCTTTCCCTGGATAAGCTGAATAAGTTAAGGTATGGGTCCGACAAGGTAAGCATTACTGCAGATGCTACCTTGGAGGGCGGGTTAGGCAGTTTCGGTTATGACGATGAGGGGGTCAAAGCACAGAGGGTAGAGCTGGTGAAGGATGGTATCTTCGTTGGGTACCTGACTTCCAGGGAAACCGCAGAAGTGCTTAAGCAAACCAGCAATGGAACCATGAGAGCGGAAAGCTGGAACAGGATTCCCCTGATAAGGATGACCAATATCAACCTGGAGCCGGGCGAGTGGGATTTCGAGGAGCTGATCGCAGACACCAGAGAAGGGCTGCTCTTGGATATGAATAAAAGCTGGTCTATCGATGACAAGAGACTTAACTTTCAGTTTGGGGTCGAAGCTGCCTGGGAGATCAAAGATGGAAAAAGAGGCAAGATGTTCAAAAATGCAGTTTATACCGGAATAACCCCGGAGTTCTGGAAGGGCTGTGATGCGGTCTGTAGCCGGAAACACTGGCATATCTGGGGATTACCTAACTGTGGAAAAGGTGAGCCGATGCAGACCATGCATGTGGCACACGGGGTAGCACCAGCCAGGTTCAGAAATGTCAAAGTGGGAGTTAGCAAATGATTGGAAAAGAGAAGATATTAGAAACCTTGAACTCGGTTTTAAAGAAATCCGGGGGAGATCAGTCCGAGGCGCTTTTGACCAGCGGGGAAAGCGGATTGACCAGATATGCCAACTCTTATATTCATCAGAATGTCTCAGAACATAACACCAGAATCGTATTTCGCGTAGCCCTGGGTAAAAAGATTGGGATCTGTTCTACCAACTCCCTCAAGAAGGATGACCTGCTGAAGAGTTTGGCCTTTGCCCACAGGATTGCCCTGCATCAGAAGGAGAATCCTGATTTTCCAGGATTCCCTTCCAAGCAAAAGCTGGTAAAGGTTAAAACCTCCTTCAAGAAAACCGCTGATTTCACCCCCAAACAGAGAGCAGAGGTGGTAAAGAAGATCTGCGAAAAAGCAACTTCACATAAGCTTGTCGCGGCAGGCTCTTTTTCCACCAGCCAGTCAGAGGTAGCGATTATGAACACCAACGGGGTTTATGCTTACCAGCCATTTACCTCAGCCAGCATAAACCTGGTGGCGATGTCGGATAACAGCTCGGGGTATGCTGAGGATATGAACAGGGACGTTACCCTGATCGATTTTGGCGAGCTGGCAGAAACTGCCATTCAGAAATGTCTGGATTCTAAAAACCCCAAGGAGGTTGAGCCGGGTGAATACGACGTGATCCTGGAGCCTGCAGCGGTAGGAAACCTTTTCGAGTGGCTCAGCATAATAGGTCTGGGAGCCAAGCAGTATCAGGAGGGAACAAGCTTCCTCTGCGGCAAGCTGGGCCAGAAGGTAATGGGTGATAATTTTACACTTACAGATGACGGGATAAACCAGAACGGGCTTCCCTTTCCCTTTGATTTCGAGGGCGTTCCGAAAAAGAAGGTGGTTTTGATCGAAAAAGGGATAGCCAGAAACCTGGTTTACGATTCGCAGAGCGCCTACAAGGATAAAGTCAAGTCCACCGGGCATGCGCTGCCTCCTCCATCTACAGAGGGACCGGTTCCCTTGAACCTTTTCGTGAAAGCCGGCGACTCCTCTTTGCAGAAGATGATTGACTCTCTGGAAAGGGGGCTTCTGGTTACCCGTTTTCATTATATCAACGGATATCTGGATACCAAGAACGCCCTGATGACCGGAATGACCAGAGATGGAACTTTCCGCATCGAGAATGGTAAGATCAAGCAGGGCGTCAGAAATCTGCGTTTCACCGAAAGCATGCTCAAGGCTTTTTCCAATATCTCTCAGCTTTCGAGGAAAAGAAAAATCGCCATTCCCTGGTGGGGAGACATAGGGGCGATTGTTGCCCCGGCTATGCTGATCAGGAATTTCAAGTTCACCGGGAAAACCGAATTTTAATTTTTTTTCTGGAGGTAAAAACAGGGAAAAAACAAAAATAAAAAATAAAAAAATCAAACCCCGGGATTGATTTTTCGTAAAAGAGAAAATAGCGAAGTGAAAATTTTTTAGAAAAATTTAATTTTTTGCTTGACAATGATAAAGAGATAGGTTAATTAATCAAAATTTAGAGCATTCTAACCTTTTACCATAAGGAGGTGATGGGAACAGCAATAAAAGGTTAGCGTAAAGGGAATGGAAACCAAAAAGGAGTAATACACAAGAGGAGGAAAAATGAAGCGTATTTTACTACTTTCAGCTTTGACTTTGCTACTGGTGGTTTTAATCGGCTCAACAGCATTTGCCACTTTAGCTCGAATCAGGAGCCTGGGAAATGCGGATTACTTTTTTAAAGACATATACCAGATTTACCGCAACCCTGCCTGGCTGGGGATGTATACTAACACAGTCTATGCCGAGTTAGGTTCTTATGACACATATTATTATTCTACTGATGGGACCCAGGATTGGTATGATCCGGAAGACCAGGTCCTGGGGATAAATTATAAAGTGTACAAGGGACTATCCCTGGGTTTGACCCTGAACCGCATGGAGTGGCTGGACTGGTCAGATATATTCTATGACTACGTTGAAGATGTCCCCAGTCCCATAAACGAATATGACCTACTCGCCTCTTACGATTTTGAGAAGCTGCATGTCGGTTTAGGGTTCTATCATGCCGGTAACAAATATGATTACGAATATAGATATGATGACACTTCTACCGGTAACTGGTATACGGACAATGAGGTGGGCTCTGTCGGAACAACCATCCTGAGCGGCGGCTTTGTGTATGACCTTGAAGGGGGTCACCAGATAGAGGGTATGGCAAGGCTGTTTATGGACAGGGCAAAAGGCACATACGATTATAACCAATCCGACGGATACTTCGAGAATTGGATCGGTGAATCCAAAGGCGGGAATGGTATTGAGTTTGGAGCCAGGGGATTCTTCACAGTCCGGGAAGATTTTCAGGTTGTTCCCTTGTTTGCGTTCGGAACCGAGAAAGTCGGTTTAAAGACGAGCGAGGAATATCCAGGCTTTGATACTACTTATGAAACCGGTGATGTCAAGATGTCTTACTTCACCTTTGCCCTGGGTGGGAATCTGAAACTGGATAAGGGGATGGTCGCCGGAGGTTTGAACGTATCTCAGTATAAGTATACTGACAATCTGGAAGAGGGATATCCTTACGAGTACAAGGACACATACGTACCAGGATTTAATCTGGGAGTGGAATACTGGGTAACCAACTGGTTGGTAGCCAGGCTGGGCATGGAAAAGGAATTTGGCCATGGAGAGTACAAATCCGAAGATTTAGTGGGTCCTTATAAGTATCTATATGATTACAAATACCGCTGGACCACCTATTATGAGGATTTCCTGGGCGTGGGCGTTGGTTTCAAATTCTCCAAGTTCATGGTAGATGCTAGCCTCCATTCAGAGAACTCCCTGTTCGAGGGTGGCTATCTGTTGAGCGGCGAGCAGAGGAATCTCTTCGGAATCGTATCTGCAACCTTCGAGTTCTAAAGCGCGACTTAGAATTATATCGTTTCTGAATTTCAGGGTGGAGATGAAATCTCCACCCTGATTTTTTTATATATGGGTTTATAATCGTAGGGACAGAACCCGCCTGAGGTGGGTTCTGTCCTATGGTAAGAATAAGTAGAGACGCATTGCATGCGTCTCTTTTTTCGCAGAGTATGAGAAAGTAGAGGCACGTTGTCCCGCCAACGGCGGGATGCCTCTACAAAAATTGCGACCCTGAAAGGGTCGCACTACGATATTATGATTTTAACAATTATTTATCCGCCGGATACTCCACTTCTGCAAACCACTCCAGCTTTATATCCTTGAATAGATTGTCCCGGGCTTCGCAATCTCCCAAAAAAGTCCATTCGCCCGGATCCACGTATTCTCCGGTGCCGTACTTCTCCGCCATCTCAGAAAGCCTTAGAAAATTCTGATGATGCTCGGTAAGCCTCAGCTCCGCATAATCCCTGGCGCTCCAGGTGGAGATTAGAAACTGCCAGTCGGATGCCTGCAAAAGCAGCAGCTCCCTGGCCGCCTGTTTTAATATCTTGAGCAGATTTTCGTCACTGGTATCTTTAAATCTTCGGGCCAAGGCTTGCATCTTTTGTTCATCCTTATAGATATGTCTCCAGGTCCATTCGGTCCACTGGTTCAGCCAGATGTAATGATACCCTCCTTCTCCCCAGGAGCCTTCGGGCAGGGAGATAACCTGTGAGGGCTTGGCTTGCTCCAGAAAGCGTGAACAGGTGGTCAGCTCTATCTCCGGGTCCTCTGCAATATACCTCAGAACAAGTTTCAAAAACTGGGTCCCCTCGAACCACCAGTGACCGAAAAGCTCCGCGTCATAAGGAGCGCAGACTATTCCCCCTTTCCCCGACTTCTGATGATATTCGCTCAAAAGTCTCCTGACTATTCCCTTGTAATGGCTGGCGTTTTCCGGCACCCGTGCCTGGGCGTCTTTCGGATAATATTCCCATTTATCTGCCAGGTCGCTCTTGGCTGAGGTGATCTTCCAGTAACGGTGTCCTCCGGGAAAATGTTTTTTATGAAAATCCAGGTAGTTTCCGTCTCCGGGATAACCCCATTCTCCGCTCCACACCTGTAAGCCCGTTTCCGGATCACGGGTGAAGATGGCAACCGGTTTTTTCCCCTCCACCGAGGAGGAAACCAAATAGATCTCCCGGGGAGTTTTATCCAGCTCCTCTTCTCTTGGCTTGTATTCTTTTTCAAACTGTCCCCACAATTGCTGCAGGGCCTGGAACCGGTCAATATAGACTCCTATAGCCTTGCCTCCCTTCAGCAGCGCAGAGTCGACGATGAAATACCCAATTCCGTTCTCAGTCAGGAATTCATCTATTCCTTTACGGGGATAAGGTTCTTTTATTCCCTCCGTCTGAATAGGTGGAAGCCATTTATAGCGGGGACGATAAGCACATTCAGGAAGCCAGATTCCTCTGGGCTTTCTACCGTAAAATTTCTGATAAGTTGCAACTCCCTGCTTGACTTGAGCCTGAACCGAGGTATCCTGTGAGAGCAAGGGCAGGTAACCGTGGGTTGCGGCGCAGGTTATTATCTCGATATGCCCTTGATCCTGTAATTTTTTGAAAGCCCCGACTATATCACGGTCATATCTGTTTTCAAAATCATTCTTTACCTTTGAATAATACTCTCTCCACATCCGGGCTAAGGAGAGAAGATTGGTTCGGTTATAACGGGTGAACTCCTGAATGTCTATCTCTGCCGCTTTGGTCTTCTGCTCCAGATAAGAGGAAAGCTCAGACCTGAAAGATTCGTCGGATAACTGTTCGGTCAGAACCGGAGTTATGCCCAGGGTCAATTTAGGGGAAAAGCCCTCGGCGATCAGCTCATTCAGCACATTCAATATAGGGATATAGCATTCCGAGGCAGCCTCGCTCAACCAGTCCATACCGTGAGGCCATTTTCCGTGTGCTATGACGTAGGGCAGGTGAAAATGCAGGACGAAGGTAAAACTTCCAATTGTATTCTGGGACATCTTGAGTTCCTTTCTCTATTAGTTTTTCATTGCGGCTGCCTGATTCTTGGGCTTTCTCTTCCCGTCGATTGGGAACTAATAAACCGGGACAGCGGCTGATTCTATTTTTGGGGCTGTTCCGTCCCCTCACCTGTTCCCCGGCTGAATCCTATCTCTTTCCCTTCCTTTCCCACTATCTTTATAACGCCGAACTGTGATTCGAATTTCTTGATATTATCCTGCAGGGCGTTCAAAAGCATCTTGGCATGAGCAGGAGTCATCACGATCCGGGCGTAAACCTTGGCCTTGGGAACGCCGGGCATCACCCTGGCAAAATCTATTATGATCTCGGAGGGGGAGTGAGAGATCAATGCCAGATTGGAATATATCCCCTCTGATTCCTTCTCACCCAGTTCCACGTTAATTTGCTGATGTTTTATCTCCATATCCTTGTCTCCTCTTCATAAAATGTATTTGCATTTGAAACCTATTCTAATATATTAAAATCCTATGTCAAGAACAAAGGTGAAATAATCTATCCGTAGAGATATCAAGCAGCCGGTAACAATCAGGTAAATGTTATGGAGAGGATATCAGCCCGCAGGCTGGAGGAGATCTTCAGTAATTTAGGAGGACAGAGGGTATTGATCCTGGGGGATCTTATGCTGGATGAGTATATGTGGGGCAATGTGAGCCGTATTTCGCCTGAGGCACCGGTGCCGGTGGTGGAGATCGTAAACGAGTCCCTGAAGCTGGGTGGAGCAGCCAACGTGGCTCTTAACGTGAAATCCTTGGGAGAAATCCCTATCCTGGTGGGTGTTGTGGGAAAGGACAGAAACGGTGAGACCCTGAAAGATACCCTTGCCCGTTCGGGAATTCAAACCCAGGGAATCTTTACAGACGGAATGCGGCAGACCACAACCAAGACCAGGATTATCGCTCATAGCCAGCAGGTGGTAAGGGCTGACCGTGAAAAGACCGAGGAGCTATCAGCAGAGCTAACCTCTAAACTGGTCAACTTCATAAAAGCAAAAGTCAAAGGGGAAAATATCTCCGCCATTTTGATCTCGGATTATGGTAAGGGAGTGATCAGCCTGGATCTTCTGAATGAAGTCATCAGCCTGGCCAAGGAAAAGAATATCTTCATCTCTGTAGACCCCAAGGAGACTCATTTTATGAATTACAAAAGGGTCTCTCTTATAACTCCAAATCATGCTGAAGCCGGCTTTGCCTACGGTAAGAGGATAAAGGACGAAACCAGCCTGGAGGAAGTAGGCTGGGGGCTGTTAAAAAAACTCGAGGCTGAAGCGCTGCTCATAACCCGCGGCGAAAAAGGGATGTCACTTTTCGAAAACAATCAGAGGCTCACTCATTTCCCCACTGTGGCACGGGAGGTCTACGATGTTACCGGGGCAGGAGATACGGTGATCTCATCCTTTACCTGTGCCATTGCCGCAGGAGCCTCTATGGAAGAAGCGGCTTTGATCTCCAATCACGCAGCAGGAATAGTTGTGGGTGAGGTAGGCACTGCCCAGGCAAGCAAAGAGGAATTATATCGGGATCTGAAAAATTATACCGAATAAAATTATCCTAAAGCCTGATTAATGGCGATTCATCAATACCTCACACGGACTCAGGAAGAACAGAACAAATGGGAAGAGTAGTCAGGTTAACAGAGCTTACAAGAATCAGAACTAAAGCCAGGGAAGAGAATAAGAAAGTGGTTTTCACCAACGGCTGTTTTGACCTTCTGCATCGCGGGCATATAGAATATTTAAAAAAGGCGAAGAGATTGGGAGACATCCTCATAGTCGGGCTCAACAGCGACACCTCCGTCAGAAGGATAAAGGGAAAGGGGAGACCTGTCCAGAGCCAGAAAGACAGAGCCGTGATCTTGGCTTCACTTTATTTTGTGGATTACGTCTGCATTTTTAAGGAATCGACTCCCCTTAAGCTCATCTCCAGATTGCTGCCGGATTATCTGGTCAAGGGAGGTGATTGGAAAGTGAAAGACATCGTGGGGAAAAAGATAGTGGAATCTCACGGCGGAAAAGTATTGAGCATAAAAATGGTCAGAGGTAAATCCACCAGAAATATCATTCAAACTATAGTTAGAAGAATTCGTATTTAATTTAATCCCTTCAAGGAGCGAATTTTTTACTTGACACACCTATCTCCTGATATTATTCTGAATGATAACTCTGCTTAGATTTAAGATTACTTTGTCCGCAGATAGAGTAGTGTTTAGTAAAGGCGGAGTTAAACTCTAAGAGAAGTAGAAATTGCAGGATCAAGAGAAGTGAAAAATAGAATAGAAAAACTAAAGAAGAAAATAGCAGGGGAGAACCTGGATCTGCTTCTGGTGTCCCTTCCTGCCAACCTGAGATACCTTTGCGGATATACGGGCTCCAACGGCTTGCTTCTAATCACAGGAGACGAGTCGATTTTCCTGACTGATTTCAGGTATAAAGAGCAGGTAAAAAAAGAAGTCAAGGGCGCCAGGGTGAAAATTGCCAATCGCGAATTGATTTCCTTTCTGACGGAAATCGACCTGTTTAAAAGCAAAAGGCTCAAAGCCGGTTTTGAGGCACATCACCTGAGCTTCAATCAGTCTGAAAAACTCAGATCGCTTCTGCCCGGGGTCCTGTGGGTACCAACCGAGGATATAGTCGAATGGATGAGGGCGATAAAGGAGCCGCAGGAGATAAAAAATATCAAGATGGCATCTAAGATAGGGGCAAAGGTTTTCCAGGATATTCTTCCGTTGATCAAACCCGGGGTTAAGGAATTGGACATCTCAGCTGAGATTGAATACAGGAGCAGAAAAAACGGAGGGAGCGGCTCTGCCTTTGAACCGATCGTGGCTTCAGGCATACGCTCTGCTATGCCCCATGCCAGGGCCTCTGCCAAAAGGTTTAAAAGTGGAGAGTTTATCACCTTCGATTTCGGCGCATCCTATGAGGGGTATGTATGCGACATAACCCGGACAGTGGTTCTGGGTAAAGCTACCAGCAGGCAGAAAAAGATATACAGCCTGGTTTTGAAAGCCCAGACTGTGGCTATCGAGAAGGCTCGCTCCGGGATGAGAGGAGCAGAGCTGGATAAAATTGCCCGGCAGGTCATAGGAAGAGCAGGTTACAGGGATTATTTCGGGCATGGCTTGGGTCACGGCATAGGGCTTGTGGTGCACGAATACCCGGGTGTTGGTACCAGAAGCCAGGAGATGCTCAAGCCGGGAATGGTTGTGACCATAGAGCCGGGGATATATCTTCCCGGATGGGGTGGAGTCAGGATTGAGGACGATGTGGTTATTACTCATAATGGTTGTAAGGTTTTAACTCAGATAGATAAGGAGCTGTTGGAAGTTTATTAAATTTCATATAATTTTTGAAGGAGAAAACTCCGAAGAGGTTTAATTGGTAAGATGTTTAGAAACCCTGGTAGAAAGGGGTGAGTAATGTTAGAATCGAAAATCAGAAAATTAATTAGAATCGTAGAGGAAAGCAATATAGACGAGCTGGAGGTGACCACCTTCGGGCGCAAAGTCAAAATCACCCGCAGGGTAAATCACCAGAACCCTCACAGCCCCTCCCATCTTATCGTCAATCCCTCCCCTGAAAAGCCCGCAGCAGTAGCAACACCTAAGGAGGAGCCGGTATCGGTCTCTGTAGAGGTCACAAAACCCGAGGGGGTAAAGGATAATTTCCTGTCGATTAAATCGCCTATGGTGGGAACCTTTTACCGTGCTCCAGCGCCGGGAGCCAAGCCCTACGTGGAGGTCGGCCAGGTAATAGGCGCAGGACAGGTAGTGTGTATCGTGGAAGCTATGAAACTGATGAACGAGATCGAATCGGAAGTGGCAGGAAGGGTGGTCAAGATATTAGTGGAGAACGGAAAACCGGTCGAATTTGGACAAACCCTTTTCCAGATCGAGCCTCTGTAGAGAAGCGAAGCCTTAAATTCCCAATTTTTAACTCCGACCTGGTGTCAGGATCTTACGTCTGGCACCTTTTTAATTTCAGTAGTAATTCCCCTTAGAGACAATCATCCTGGTAAAAATTATCAGTGCTTCTTAAGAGCCCTAGCTTTCGATTTTTAGCATGTCAAGTTGTCAGTCGGTTCAGCCGAAAATATAATGAAGAGGAAGTTTCATACCAGGAGGTTAAAAATGCAGATGAGCTTGAAACAGATGTTGGCTGAGGTGCTGGCTAAGAAAGCCTCTGATTTGCATCTGAGAGTAGGAGTAAAGCCGACCATCAGAGTTGACGGAGCTTTACTCTCCCTGGAGAGTGATGCTCTCACCCAGGAGGGGATGGACGAGGTAATGAATCAGATCCTGAGCGAGGGGCAGAGGGATAGGTTTTTAAAAAGAAATGAGCTGGATTTAGCCTTGAGCATCTCTAAAATGGGTCGGTTCAGGATAAACTTCTACCGCCAGAGGGGTACGGTGGGAATTGCCCTGCGAACCGTTCATACCCTGGTGCCTTCGTTTGAGGAGCTCAACCTGCCCCAGGTGATAAAAACCCTGGCTAATAACCGCAGAGGGATGATAATTCTGACCGGGACCACCGGAAGTGGTAAATCTACTACCCTGGCGGCGATGATCGAGCACATAAATTCCAACAGGTCCGAGAACATCCTTACCATCGAGGACCCCATCGAGTATATCCACAAAGACAGAAAGAGCATAATCTGCCAGAGAGAGGTGGGTGGGGATACGGAGAGCTTTGTGACTGCCCTGAGGCATGCCCTTCGTCAGGATCCGGACGTGATTCTGGTGGGAGAGATACGTGATTTCGAAACCATGTCGATCGCTTTGACCGCTGCTGACACCGGTCATCTGGTCCTGACCACCCTTCATACTTTGAATGCCATCGAGACCATAAACCGGATAATCTCCTTCTTCCCGCCCCATCAGCATCAACAGATCAGGCTGCTTCTGGCTGCCACACTCAAGGCTATAGTGTGTCAGAGGCTGCTGCCCCGGTCGGATGGTCCAGGCAGAGTGCCTGCAGTCGAGGCCTTGGTCTCAACCGCCTCGGTCAAGGAATACATTATCGATCCTATGAAAACCCCTTTAATGATAGAACTGATCGAAAGCGGCAACATCCAGTATGGGATGCAATCGTTTGACCAGTCCATAATGCATCTGTATAAAGATGGATTCATATCCTACGAGGAAGCGATACAGCAGTGCTCCAACCCGGATGATTTCGAGTTGAGGATAAAGGGCATAACCGGCGCCGCGGACAGAGGCTGGAATGAGTTCGAGCTGGCCAGAAAGAAAAAAAGCAGTTAGGAGATAACCTCATTACGGTGGCTTAAAAGTCGGCGGAAATATCTACTAAGAGATATAAATCTTTTTAAAATACGCTTCCCATATTCTATAGCTCCGAGAAGCTCTCGGAGCTTTTTCCATTGGAAATAAAATTTAATTTTCTCTTGCTATTCTCTCGAGAAATGGATAAATTTTAATTCAATATTTTGGCTTAACAGGTTCGTGAAGAGGAAGCAACTTGTTCAAAAAGATACTCATAGCCAACAGAGGAGAGATCGCCTTAAGGGTCATAAGGGCATGCAAGGAGCTGGGCATTGCCACGGTAGCGGTACACTCTGAAGCTGATACCAACTCTCTGCATGTGAGATTTGCAGATGAGGACGTATGCATAGGTCCGGCTAAATCCACGGAAAGCTATCTTGACCCCAAGAGAATAATCAGCGCCGCGGAGATAACCAACTCAGATGCCATTCATCCGGGATACGGCTTTCTGGCGGAGAATGCTGATTTTGCCGAGATCTGCGAGTCCTGCAAAATAAAATTCATCGGACCCACCTCTCAGATGATCAGATTGATGGGCGATAAGGCTATGGCAAAGCAGAAGATGAAAGAGGCTGGCGTGCCGGTCATCCCGGGAAGCGAGGGAGTGATCAAAAACCTGGAGGAGGCTCAGAAGATCGCTTCCGTCATGGGGTTTCCCGTGTTGATTAAAGCCGCTGGAGGTGGGGGGGGAAAGGGGATGAGAATAGCAAAAAATGACGAAGACCTCCAAAAGAGCCTGGAGATGGCTCAGATGGAAGCCCAGGCAGCCTTCGGCAACCCTGAAGTGTATATGGAAAGACTTGTTTTAAGTCCCAGGCATATAGAGTTTCAGGTATTAGGGGATAGTTATGGGCACCTGATCCACCTGGGCGAAAGGGATTGCACCATTCAGCGAAGGCACCAGAAATTGATTGAGGAGTCGCCTTCTCCGGCTCTGACCCCGCCTCTCAGAGAGAAAATGGGAGGCGCAGCGGTACTGGGTGCCTCCCGCATAGGATACGAGAGCGCCGGGACCATCGAGTTCCTTCTGGATAAGGAGGGCAGTTTTTATTTTATGGAGATGAACACCCGTATACAGGTGGAGCATCCGGTGACTGAGGAGGTAACCGGCATAGACCTTTTAAAGGAGCAGATCAAGATAGCAGCCGGGGAGAAGCTTTCCCGTGCTCAGGAAGACATAAGTTTGAAAGGGCATGCCATAGAATGCAGGATAAACGCAGAGGATCCGGAAAAAGACTTCAGGCCCAACCCCGGCTTAATCAATAGCTTCCATATTCCAGGCGGGCATGGCATCAGGGTGGATACCCATGCTTATGCCGGTTATGTGATTCCCTCTTATTACGATTCGCTGGTAGCCAAGCTGATCTCCTCGGGCGATTCACGGGAGGAGGCTATTCTCAAAACCAGAAGAGCGCTGGAGGAATTCATCATCGAAGGCGTGAAAACCACCATACCGTTCTATAAGGAGATCTTCACCAATCCCAATTTCATCAGCGGCGAATACGACACTTCTTTCGTGGAAACCATTTACAAGCATACTGACAAAGAGAAGGTATCGACCTGAACTTATCATTAAAGGAGGAAAAGTGATCATAAAAGAGGGACTGAGATATACTAAAGAGCACGAATGGGTAAAGCTGGAGAACGATATCGCCACGATGGGAATTACAGATTACGCCCAGGGTGAGCTGGGAGATGTGGTATTTATCGAGCTGCCCAAAGTGGGCACTAAGGTTGAGCATATGAAATCCTTCGGGGTGATCGAGGCAGTCAAGGCAGTGTCCGAGCTTTACTCGCCGGTTACCGGAGAAGTGGCCGAGGTCAATTCCAGGCTCGAGTCAGAAGCAGGTTTGATCAACAAGGACCCTTATGGAGAAGGCTGGATTATCAGAATAAAGCTAAAGGATAAAACCGAGCTGGATAAACTTCTCACCCCGGATGATTATAAGAAAATGCTGGAGAACAAATAAGGAACTTAAACCTCAGTAAATATGACTTACATTCCAAATACAGAAGATGATTTGAAAACAATGCTCAAGGAAATAGGGGTGTCTGGCTTTGAGGAATTATTGACCTCCGTTCCAGAATCCCTTAGATTGAAGAGAAAGCTCCAGCTGCCCCGGGGCCTTTCCGAGTTTGAGTTGAAAAACCTTCTGGAAAAAATCTCTGGGGAAAGCAGAGGCTCCGATAGCCTGATCAGCTTCCTGGGTGGCGGAGCCTACGATCATTTTATCCCCAGCCCGGTGAATCACATTCTTCTGCGCTCGGAGTTCTATACCGCATATACTCCCTATCAGCCCGAGGTCAGCCAGGGGACACTGCAAAGCATTTACGAGTACCAGTCCCTGATCTGTCAGCTGACCGAGATGGAGGTGGCAAATGCCTCCATGTACGACGGAGCCTCAGCCGTAGCAGAGGCAGCTCTTTTATCCCTGGCTGAGACCGGCAGGAACGAGATTTTGGTCTCCGCTTCCCTGAACCCTAATTACCATAAAGTCCTCTGCACTTATTGTGAAAGGGGAGGGATAAAAATCCGCAGGATCGATTTGAAGGAGGGGATTACCGATTTGGAGCTTCTGGAGAAAAAACTCACGTCCAAAACTGCTGCTTTTGTACTTCAGTCACCCAATTTCTTCGGGTTGGTGGAAAATGCAGCGGAAATAGAGAAAAGGGTTCATTCTGCAGGAGCATTGCTGATTATGGCCTGTGACCCCATCTCCCTGGCGATCCTGAAAACTCCCGGGGAATACGGGGCAGACATAGCCGTAGGCGAGGGGCAGCCGCTGGGAAACAGCCTGAATTTCGGAGGACCTTTCCTGGGGTTTTTTACCTGTAGAAAAAGTCTTATACGCCGTATGCCGGGCAGGATAGTTGGAGCTACCGTAGATTCCAAGGGCAGAAAAGGCTTCGTTTTGGTTTTACAGACCAGGGAACAGCATATCCGCAGGGAGAAGGCTACCTCAAATATCTGCACCAATGAAGCCTTATGCGCTTTAGCTGCTGCCGTATACCTGTCCCTCCTGGGCAAAAACGGTCTGATAAAGGTAGCAGAGCTGTGCCTGCAGAAGAGCCATTACGCGGCTGAGCAGCTCTCTAAAATAGATGGCTTCAAACTGAAATTCCAGAAGCCCTTTTTCAAGGAATTTGTAATAGAGACCCCTATACCAGCAAAGAGAGTGGTTAAACTTCTCCTGAAAAAGAATATCCTGACAGGCATTGATCTGTCATTGTTCGACAGAAAGCTGAAGGACTGTCTTCTGGTATCAGTCACCGAGAAAAGAACCAAAGAAGAGATAGATTGTCTGGTGGAAAATCTCAGAGGGTTGATAAAATAAGGTCAAGATGCCGTATTGTCCCCAATGCAAGTATGAGTATAAACCGATGGTAGAATTCTGCCCGGACTGCGGAAAGAAATTAGTAGCAGTGCTGAATGAGAATAAAGAAGCAAAGACCAAAATAAAAAAGGTCACAGGAGAGGAGACTGAGCCCAAGCTGAAACTGCTCTACGTTTCCAAAAGCAGGATCCATGCTGACTTCCTGAAAGAAACCCTGGAGAAAAATAAGATACCCTGTCTGATCAGGAGTGAATCGGGCTATAATCTGAGAATAGGGGGTTTGATTCGTCATCCTGTTACAGATATCAAAATCTACGTTAGGGAAACAGACTTCCCTAAGAGTTTAGAGATAAAAGAGCAATTGGTGGATAACCTATAAAGGATAAATAAGAAGAATTTCAAACTGCGAACCTATGCCATTCTGCCCTATATGTAATTCTGAATACCCTCCTGGCACGAAAAGATGCCCGGAATGCGAAACCGATTTAGTTGAGGAGCTACCCGAGGAAGGGGAGGAGGAGGAAAAGAATCTGGTCCTTCTCTATGTCACTCCCAACCGGGTCTTGGCTGAGTTTTTGAAGGAGACCCTGGAGGACAGCAATATCCCCTGTTTCCTCCGCTATACCGGAAGTTTCCTGGAGGGCGGATTGGGATATGTAGTCAAGGACCAGCCCGGGTATAAACTCTATGTGCCGGAGGATAAATATGAGGAAAGTTTAGCCATTAGGGAGCAAACGGTGGGAAACCTTTAACCCGAAACCAAAGAAGGAGGTCTAAGTGAAAGCAAAAAGGTGTTTTAACTGGGTTATTTTGATTCTGGTTCTTTTCAGTTCTTTTCATTTCTACTCTTGCGCTAAAGTAGTTCCCAAATCGATTAACTGGGTAGCTGATTTTGAAGAGGCTAAAAAGATAGCGGAGGCAAAAAACGAAAATATGATCCTGGAATTTTATACCGACTGGTGCACCTGGTGTAAGAGGCTGGCGGACTCTACCTTCACCGATACCAGCCTGATTCGTTTTTCCATGGATTTCGTTTTCTTCAGAGCCAACGCAGAAAAGGATACCGTCTTGGCTGCAAGCTATAAGGTGAACGGCTATCCTACCGTGATTCTAACTAATCCCCAAGGTGAGGAGATCGATCGGATCGTGGGGTATGCTCCTGCCCCTGATTTCATTCAGGATATAAATGGCTACCTGAGGGGAGAGGGGACCCTGGCAGATCTGGAAAACAAACTGAAAGCGGACTCTACGAACATCGAGCTGTGGTTCAGGGTGGGCGAGAAGTATCAGGAACGCAAGAGGTTTGACGATGCTTTGTATAACTTCAACCAGGTCATTTCTCTCGACCCCAAGGATAGCGCCGGTAAAGCCTCACAGGCACTTTTCGACATAGGGTTGATGTCTATGAGGCAGAAGGATTATCAAAAGGCTATAACGGTATTTCGGAATCTGATCAAAGAATATCCGAAAAGCAAACTGAGATTTGATGCGGAGGAATATATACCTTATTCTTATGAAAAGATGGGTGATTCCACCCGGGCGATTAAATTGTATAAGAAAATACTGACGGATTATCCGGAGATTGAACCCTCTGAGAAGGAATGGATAGAAGGCAGGATTAAAAAATTAGAGGGGGTGAAGGAAGAAAATAGCAGCTGAAAAAAAGACATTATATCATAAGGAGTCTTAATGGGCCAGAAATTGATTTTCCAGCTGAGCTCAAAAGGAAGAACCGGCTGTGATCTGCCTGACCTGGACCTGCCAGCTAAGAGACCGGAAGAGCTTATTCCCGGAAGCGACTTGAGACAAAAGGAGCTGAAGCTGCCAGAGGTAAGCCAGATAGATGTGGTGCGTCATTTCATCGCCCTTTCCATCCTTAACCATCACGTGGATAAAGGCTTTTATCCTTTGGGCTCCTGCACCATGAAATATAATCCCAAGGTCAACGAGGACCTGGCACGCCTGCCGGGTTTCTCCTCCCTACACCCTCTACAGCCCGAGGAAACGGTTCAGGGAGCTTTGAAATTGATGTATGAGTTAGGGGAGTATCTCAAGGAGATCGGCGGGATGGATGCGCTTACCCTTCAGCCGGCAGCCGGTGCTCAGGGAGAATTGACCGGGCTTTTGATAACCAGGGCGTTTCATTCCAAAAATGGAAATCCCAGGTCAAAGATAATTATCCCGGACTCGGCCCATGGCACCAATCCCGCCTCGGTAACCATAACCGGTTATCAGGTAATTCAGGTTAAGTCGAATCAGAAGGGGCTGGTGAACCTGGAGGAGCTAAAAAAAGTAATGGATGAAGAGGTCGCCTGCTTTATGCTCACCTCCCCCAATACCCTGGGGCTTTTTGAATCCCAGATCGAGGAGATCTCCAGGGTGGTGCATGATGCTGGTGCAATCCTCTATATGGACGGCGCCAACCTGAACGCCCTTTTGGGTATAGTCCGTCCCGGTGATATGGGATTTGATATCGTCCATTTCAACCTGCACAAGACCTTTTCCACTCCTCATGGCGGAGGGGGACCTGGAGCAGGACCTCTGGGAGTTAAGAAGTTCTTAGAGCCTTTTCTTCCAGTGCCGGCAGTGGAAAAAAAGTTGAACGAGAAAGGAAAGGAAAGTTATTTTTTGAATTACAAAAAGCCCCATTCCATAGGAAAGATGCAGGGGTTCTACGGGAATTTTGGAGTGATGGTCAAGGCTTATGCCTTCATTCGCGCCTGCGGCCCGGAAGGACTGAGCAAGATCTCCGAGAATGCGGTAGTAAATGCCAATTATGTTATGAACGCCCTGAAAGAGTGCTATCACCTGCCCTATCCAGGACCCTGCATGCACGAGTTCGTCTTATCCGGGATAAACCAGAAAAGCAAGGGCGTCCGAACGCTGGATATCGCCAAAAGGATTCTGGATTACGGGATGCATGCCCCCACGGTTTACTTCCCTTTGATCGTGTCTGAGGCTTTGATGGTCGAGCCTACCGAATCCGAAAGCCGGGAGAGCTGTGACGGTTTCATAGAGGTAATGAGAAAAATCGCCCGGGAGGTAGAAGAGAATCCTGAACTGGTCAAAGGAGCTCCGTATAATACCCCGGTTTCCCGTCTGGATGAGGTGAAGGCAAGCAGGGATTTGGATGTCAGATGGCAAGATTAGTTTAAGCTTGAGAGCTTAAGGGTCCTAAAAGTCAAAGGTAAAAACCCGCCCAACTCCAGCAGGCGGGTTTTGTTTGAGATTTTCGGAGTTGTGTAATATCTTATAATATGATTTATCTAAAAGAGGTTAACTTCAATTATACCCTGCCTGAGGGGAAAATCATCACTGCTCTGGGAGATATAAATCTCGAGCTTAAAGAAGGTGAGCTTGTCTCCATAATAGGGCCTAACGGCTCAGGCAAGACCACTTTGGTCAGGCTGCTGAACGGTCTTTTAATGCCTTCCTCCGGCAAGGTGCTGGTAGATGGTCTTAATCCCCAGGATAAAAATGATTTAAAACTCATTCGCCAGAGAGTGGGGATGGTATTCCAGAATCCGGAGAACCAGATCATAACTACCTCCGTGGAAAGAGAGATATCGTTTGGGCTGGAAAACTTAAACCTATCCTACGAGGAAATGAGAGAGAGGGTCGAATGGGCGCTTTCGGCTTTTCAGCTCTGGGACTATAAAAACTCTCCACCTCACAGGCTTTCCGGCGGCGAAAAACAAAAGGTAGCACTTGCCGCAGTCCTGGCTATGAGGCCAAAATACCTGATCCTGGATGAGCCTACCTCTCTTCTTTCTCCCCAGGACAGGGAGATGCTGAACTCCCTGATTAGAAAATTGTTCCTGGAAACCAGGGTTACCGTACTTAATATCACCCAATTCCCGGATGAGGCTCTCTTAGCCCAGCGCGTTCTGGTGATGAACAGTGGAAGGATAATCTTGGACAACACACCTGAAAAGGTTTTTGAGAACGTTGGAAAGCTGAAAAATATAGGGCTGTCTGTTCCAAAAAGCCTGGAGTTGGCAGACGGTCTTAAAAAGAAAGGGATGAAGTTTTCCAAAAAGATTTTGAAAGTTGAGGACTTAGCTCAAGAATTACTTTCACTAAATACCACAACTCGTTCTCTGTCATTGACTAAAAGGGAAGAAGTGAGGGGGGAACAGATTAAGCTCGAACTCTCTGAGCAGATTCAGATAGAACTTGAAAAACTTGAGTTTATCTACAATGCCAGGGGTGTAAATCCAAAAGTAGCTTTAGAAGGTGTAAACCTCAAAATCAGGAAGGGGGAGTTTGTCGGCTTGATAGGTCCAACCGGCTCTGGCAAGACCACCCTGGCACAGCATCTCAACGCTTTATTGTTTCCCACTTCAGGCAAGGTATGGGTAGACGATTTCGAGCTGAAAGAGAAAGCGCCTCATCTGAAAAAGATACGGCAGAAAGTGGGACTGGTATTTCAATTTCCGGAAAAGCAGCTTTTTGAGGAAACGGTCTATGAAGATATTTCTTTTGGACCTAAAAACTCGGGTTTAAAAAGAAACGAGATCGAAAACAGGGTGAGAAATTCTATGGAAGCTGTGGGGCTGGATTTCAACAGGTTTGCTTCTCGTTCACCCTTTTCCTTAAGCAGCGGGGAACAGAGAAGAGTAGCCATTGCCGGGGTTTTAGCTTTCGGTCCCCAGGTTTTGATCCTGGACGAGCCGACCTCCGGACTGGATTCTGAGGGTGTTGGCAAAGTCAAAAAAATCCTGCTGGACCTTAATGCCAGGGGTATAACCATAATTTTAATCTCCCATAACTTAGAGACTGTAGCAGAGCTATGCCAGAGGGTGATATTTCTAAAACAAGGCGAGGTCTTCTTCGACGGCACCAAGGTGGACTTCTTCAGACAGATTGAGAGATTAACAGGAGAAAAGATAAAACCCCCGGAGACTGTGGAGCTCTTACATATACTGAACTCAAAAGGGATAAAAATCAGAGACGATATCTATGAGACAGGGGAATTGGCTGAGGAGCTTTTCTCTATATTTAGAAAAAAACAATAAGCTGTGGTGGATATCAGATTCGTATTCTTCTTAGAAAGCTCATATCTCTTGACACCTGATTTCTTAATGTTAAATTAGCTTCATTAAAAGGAGAATAAGTTGCCGGAGCTTAAAACCCTTAAATTCCTCGCTGGTTTAAGGCTTAGGTACGTCATACTGCTTACCCTTCTTTTCGCCTTAATCCTGTTCCTCATAGCTTTCTTCAGCATAGAGAAAAATAAATCGAACATGCTTAAAGTGATGGAAAAGGAAGGGGAAGCCCTGTTGGAGAGCCTGGTATTAGCCAGCCAGAATACCGTGAAAGCCAATGCCCTTTTGGAGGATCTGCTGGAGAGAAGACTTCTGGATGTTGCCAGCCTGGTTGACCAGATGGATAAAGACGGGGTTTTGACCAACTCCAGGTTAGAGGAGGAGGTGCGAAGAAACGATTTGTGGAGAATCGACCTGCTGGATAAAAACGGCAAAATCCTTAAGAGCAGCCATCTGGGGGAAAAGGGAATTTACCAGGACACACTCGATTTCCCAACAGAAGAGTTTAAGCGGGTTTTAAAGGGGGAGACGCCAAAGTCTGGTTTTGATATAAGAGGAGAGGGACTCCTTCCTGAAGGCAAATATGCAGTTGTTCTTAAAAGAACAAAAGGTGAAGGAGCGATCTCGGTTGTGACACAAACAGCTTATATGGAGAATTTTCAAAAGGAGATAGGCATAGGCTACCTCATTCAGAATATAAGCCAGCAAAGCGGCATAGAATATATACTTCTTCAGTCCAGGGAGGGGATCGTCTTCGCCTCCAAGAAAATAGAGAGGGTGCTGAAGATCGAAAACGACCCTTTTCTTTCAGAGGCTCTATCCGAGAATGAAGCCAGAAGCAGGATCGTCCCTTTTGAGGAGAGAAAGGTCCTGGAGGTAGTCAAGCCCTTTGTTTCCACTCAATACCCTTCGGGTATATTCCGGGTTGGGTTATCCCTGGAGGGATATAATCAGGTATCCAAAAGCTACCGCAGGCAGATGTTCCTTTTCATACTAATACTTTTCTTCCTGGGATTGCTTTTTATCGGGGTGGTGATGGTCAACCAGAGCTATTTTCTTCTGGATAAATCCTACAAGGAGATAAGGACTTTGACCGGAAACGTGCTGGAGGGAATGAACAATGCTGTTGTGGCAGTGGATAAGGAGCAGAAAATCATCCTGTTCAACCGGGTGGCTGAAAAGATTTTTTCGCTGAGAAGGGATGAGGTGCTAAATGTAAATTATTCCCAGATTTTCCTTCAGGATGAGTGCCTGATCAATCAGGCATTGAATTCGGGAAAAAGCATAAGGGAGAGGGAAATAAAATTAAAAAAGCTCACCGGCGAAGAGAAGGAGCTGGTTTTGGGCACCTCTATTCTTTTAGATGAGAAAAATGAAATCCAGGGGGCGGTCAGCGTGATGCACGACATCACGGAGTTAAAAAAATATGAGGAAGAGGCTAAAAGAACAGAAAGGCTGTCGATTCTGGGTAATCTGGCAGCAGGAGTGGCTCACGAGATAAGGAATCCCCTGAATGCCATATCCATTGCCACGCAGAGATTGAAAAACGAGTTCATACCTCAAAAAGACGGGGAGGAATACAAGAACTTCACCCAGACGATTTTAAAGGAGATCAAAAGGCTGGATCTGACTATCAGCCAGTTTCTGAGCCTGGCCCGGACACAGAAGTTAAATTTAGCCTCCACGGATATGAGCCTGTTCATTCAGGAGATCATCTCTTTGATGGAGATCGAGGCAAAAGAGAAAGGCGTGAATATCGAGAGTAAAATAGAAAGTATGCCCCAGATAAAAATCGACAGGGAGGAGATGAAAAAAGCTCTTCTCAATATAGTTCTCAACGGAATTCAGGCAACTCCTCCAGGCGGTAATATAAATATCTCTGGTAAAAAGGATTCTATAGGCAACGAGATTATCATAAAAATAAAAGACTCAGGTCCAGGAATCCAGAAGGAAAACCTCCCCAAAATCTTTCAACCCTATTTTACCACAAAGGATAAGGGGACAGGCCTGGGACTGGCAATTGCGTATAGAATTATCAGCGACCACAAGGGCAGAATCGAGGTCGAGAGTAAAATAAAAGAAGGGACTACTTTTACGATCAAATTACCGATTTAACCCGGGTCGATGTCATGAAAAATAAGGAGAGCTTATGCCCCTATACAGGATTTTAGTGGTGGATGACGAGGAAACACAGAGGGAAATGTTAGACGGTTTTTTGAAGAAGGAAGGGTATTCTGTGTCTGTGGCTGATTCAGGGGAGGAGGCTTTAAAGCTCTCCCGGGATAAATTTTTCGAGCTGGCACTTATAGACTTGAAAATGCCGGGTATGAATGGAATCGAGCTTCTGACTGAATTAAAGGAGATAAACCCTGAGATTCAGGCTATCGTTATGACCGCATACGGAACCGTCGAGACTGCGGTCGAGGCTATGAGAAAGGGGGCTATTCATTACCTTAACAAGCCTATTGACCTGGAGGAGCTGAAGATCACCATCGAGAAGGCTCTGGAGAGTCAGAATATCCTGGCAGAGAACCGATACCTGAAGGAGCAACTGGACGAAAGATACAAGGATTTGAAAATAATCGGGGAAAGCAAAGCCATAAAAGAGGTATTAAGCACAGTTACCCGCGTGGCAAAATCTGATTCGACCGTTTTAATCCGGGGAGAAAGCGGAACCGGAAAGGAATTGGTTGCCCGGTCGATTCATGCTTTGAGCCATAGGTCAGCACAGAATTTCATCTCCTTATCCTGTGCGGCAATCCCTGAGACACTTCTGGAATCAGAGCTTTTCGGGTACGAGAAGGGCGCCTTCACCGGCGCTACCCGGAGGAAAATCGGGAGATTCGAACTGGCAGATTCGGGCACACTCTTTCTGGATGAGATAGGTGACCTTTCCCTGGAGACCCAGGTCAAGCTTCTTCGGGTAATCGAGACCCAGGAATTCGAGAGGTTAGGGGGTAAGGAGACTATCAAAGTCAACGTGAGAATACTCTCAGCCACCAACCAGGACCTGGAGAAAAAGATAAAAGAGAAGACCTTCAGGGAGGACCTCTACTACAGGCTGAACGTCATAACCATAATCATCCCGCCTCTCAGGGAGAGAAAAGAGGACATACTTTCGCTGGTTAGCTATTTTGTTCAAAAGTATAATCAGAGATGCGGGAAAAATATCAAGGGTATTACCAAGGAAGCCAAGGATATTTTGTTCTCCTACCCCTGGCCCGGGAACATCCGCGAGCTGGAGAACGTGATTGAAAGAGGAGTGGTCTTAAGCCGGGGAGAGGCGATCGACAAACCGGATCTGGCTTATCTGAGCTTTCAAAGTACGGATGAGTCGTCATCCTCTCTTAACTTAAAAGATCTGGAAAAGAATCATATCCTCAAAGTCTTGGAAAAAACAGGAGGAAACCTAAGCCAGGCAGCAGAGCTTCTGGGTATCCACCGGAATACCCTGAGATTGAAGATGAAAGAATACGGTATAAAAGTATAAAAGTTAATCCAAAAGATTGAGGAGGTGTCCATCAGGTCCCCTGACCTGACGGAAGAAATCAGTAAGGTTTAGCTTGCCAGGTCGGGGGACCTGGCAAGCACGAAGTCAGCATTATCGAAGGTAGTCTACTCCGTTTTTTACAGATGAAAAAATCTGAATCGCCAAACAGAATCAAATTCCTGGGCACTGCCGGTGCGAGGATAGTCGTAACCAAACAGCTCAGGGCTTCAGGCGGAATCTGGCTTACCCTGGAGAACAAAAATATTTTGATCGACCCTGGTCCCGGCTCTTTGGTCAAGTGTTTCTCCAGCAGGCCTAAATTGGACCCCACAAAATTGGATGCAATCGTTTTGACCCACCGTCACCTGGACCATTCCAACGATATCAATATTATGATCGAGGCAATGACCGAAGGCGGATTCAAAAGAAAAGGTATGGTTTTCTGTCCGGCAGATGCTTTAGCTGAGGACCCGGTGATCTTCAGATATTTGAGGAGCTTCGTGGAGAAGATTCACGTTCTTAAAGCAGGCGGAGAGTATTCCATCGATAAGATAACTTTATCCACGCCGCTTGAACATATACATAAGGTGGAAACCTACGGTCTGATTTTCAAAACTCCGAAATATAGAATCTCCTTTATAGTGGATACCAAGTTTTTCCCAGAGCTTATCAAAGCTCATTCCGGCAGTGAGATGATTGTTATTAACACTGTTAGATATGAACCGGAAGGGGCAAAAAAGCTAAAATTGGAGCATCTGAACTTAGAGGATGCCAAAAACATAATTAAAAACTGCAAGCCTCAAATTGCAGTTCTGACTCACTTCGGAATGACCATGCTTAAAGCCAAGCCCTGGGAATTAGCTTTACAATTAAAAAAGGAATTGAAGACGGAGGTCATAGCCGCCTCAGACGGGATGGAATTGAATCTGGATGAGGTGATTTTTTAGATTTTTTTGTAGGGCAAGGCTTGAGCCTTGCATTTACAATTACTGTGGAGGTGAACGAAACTCTGCAGATGCTTACGAAAAACTTGACTACAGCCTAATAACAATTAATATTTAGGCTTGACTGAGAATTTTGGTTGGAGTCAGCTATATGTCTAAGCCGATTTCAGACAAATCATTAAAATTGCAGATACTCTTGCTAAGTCCGGGTATGAATGAGTTAGGTGATAATCTTTAAATTAGAAATGGTGGGATAACATGATTGAGGAATGGGACGTTTTCATCTGCCATGCGAGTGAAGACAAGAAAGAAGTGGTTGAGCCGCTTGCCCAGGAGTTACAACGGCGTGGGCTTCGTGTGTGGTACGACCGCTGGGTATTAAGTATAGGTGATAGTCTACGCCGTAAGATAGACGATGGACTTTTAAAATCAAGATACGGCATCGTTGTATTGAGCCCCTATTTCTTCCAAAAGCAATGGCCCCAGCGGGAGCTCGACGGCCTTGTACAACGGGAAATAGAAGGACAAAAGGTCATACTTCCTGTTTGGCACAAGATCACACGAGAAGACGTAGCTTCATTTTCTCTGCTACTCGCTGACAAGATGGCTGGATCCACAAGCCAAGGCATTCCTCAACTCGTGGAGGAATTGGTCCGTGCCATGCCTGATTTATCAACGGGAAAAAGAATATTCACAACTTCTCTCGTGACTAATGAACAAACACCAGCTGTGCTTAAGATCGCTTACAAAAAGTTGCTCATTACAGGTCAACTTCACCGCTACTCCTTGACTGTGTCTCTAACATTAAATTTGCCGTCAGACCAAGGCCGTCAACTACTCAGAATTTTGTGGCCTCATGAGGTTCGCATCTCGCGCATGCAGAATTTGCAAGCAGGTGAAGAACTATGGATAGAAGGATTTGTTTACAAGGAACTCTGGCTGGATAGTGAACAACGAATATTTCCAGGACAGACTATGAAAATAATAGGCCCAGGATCTTTGGCCGAATTAGAATATGAGTATGATGACCGCATCTGGGATCTCATGGAAAATCGGCCTAGGGAGCTCCATTATAAGCTATATCTGGAAGGCCACTCACCTGTGGAAGGGCGGAAACCATTCAGCGAGTTGAATGAATTTTGAAAGCGTATGCGTAGGGGCACGCTCCCACCTGTAGCAGGACACCTCAACATTTTACCTTCTATTTATTTCTTAGTATACTTATTCGACCTGCGATTAAGACGAGTAGTCCTGCAGGACAGACCTAAAATCCACAGGCGGGGGGAAAACCGGATTTAAACAGGTAGTTGATTAGGTAAACTGCATCCCTTACCGTCTCCAGCTCATCACAGTCGACATCGCCAACCTCAAGAGGATAGGGTGCTGGTCCTGACCTGAACAGATAATTTACCAGATACAGCAGGTCTGCGACATTTATATCTCCATCCCCGTCGCAGTCGCCCCGTGATATAAAGAAGAAGCTCCAGAGGGGCCCCACGGCTGAGTCACCCTGACTATCCCTGGCAACGATTTGCCAGTAGTAAGTTCTGCCCATCTCCAATAAACCCGGGTCAAAAGTGGTGGAAGCCTGGGTGATCACAAAGGGTGGGGGAGCAGTCCTGCCAAAGTAAACATCGTAGACTACGTTATCAAAGTAATTGGAATCTCCGCCAGACCAGTTAAGATCAGAATATAAATTAAGCACTACTGCTTTATCCTGTGGCAGCGGGTTATAAGGAATATTCGGAGGAGTATTAATCCAGACCGCAGTTGCCTCATCCACATAGAAAGCATTGAAAGGGTAGTAGTCCGGCGGATAAGAATAGGTGGGATGAGCTTCGGGATCGAAAACTGCTCCGATAAGGGTGATATTGCCGGGGGTCAGATTATTGAAATAGTTGCCATATCCATCCGCATGCTCGTTTCCATCCCAGATGGTGGAATCCTGAAAGGAATTTCCTGCAGGAACATAAACACTTTCATTAAAAGCATAGTCTAAAAAGGGAAAGGTATAGGGCGTATTGTCGGAATACCTCCATCCCATGGAGGAGAAGGTTTCCGTAACATACACTTTCAAATACCCGGAGTAATCGCTGATGTCGTTATTCCGAACTACAACCTTGACGTTCATCCGGGAGTCGCCCAGCCAGTCAAAAGAGAGTATCAGATCGATGTCCGGGACAGCCCTACTGCCGCAGGTGTTGATGATAGATGTGTATTCCGCCTGGGTCGCAGCCACGCTCCCGGCACCGACACTGATTGCCAACCCCCCATCGAACATGACCGTGGGAAAAGCGTTGATGTTGAAATCGGTAAACGTTCTCTCATGGGCATTAACGTTTTTGTCCTCGACCAAAGAGACATAATAGAACTGACAGGAACCACTGATAAGTAGATTCTTCAATGCAGCACCTGCATTGGGACAAAATCCTCACCAGGTAGGGGAAGCATTTTCGACCAGAACCGTATGGGTCTGAACTTTGGGCAAGGTGTTCCCTTCTTGCATTGCCTGAACTGTCAGCAGCCCGCTCAAGCTACAGAGCAAATACAGGCTCACAATCTGAATGAAAATTATACCGCTCTGTTTTCTCATATTATCTCTCACCTCCTGCTCTCAGAAAGAGAGTGTCTCGGAAGCTACGATAGTTTAAAAGACCCTTATGGCTCTCTCATAAATTCTTCTTACTGTTTTGTCTTTCAATACTCAACTTAACGATTTTTTTGATTTTGTCAATGTTTTGTCGTATGTGGAATAACTTGGTATCTATAGACCTCTCATAATCAGAGAGTTTATCGGATAATCTTCGATAGTCTGGACTTCGATGAGTTTGTGCTGGTCTCCTGGGCAACGCAGAACAATGCGACCCTAAAGGATCGCATTGCGGCAAGCGTAGGGGCACGTTGCAACGTGCCCCTACCAATCATTTGTGACTTAGTATACTTACCTGCCGGGCTAAATTTCCTGCAATCTGGGCGAAAATCTTTGAGACTTCTGAATCAGGATTTTCCAGGATAAAAGGTTTTCCCTGATCTCCGGAAATCCTTAAGCTCAAATCAATGGGTATCTCTCCTAAGAACGGAACGCCTAAATCCTCTCCTGCTTTTCTTCCTCCTCCATAGCTGAAGATCTCGCTTCTTTTTCCGCAGTGCGGGCAGAGAAAATAGCTCATATTCTCTATTATCCCCAAGATAGGTACATTCAGCTGCTGAAACAGTTTCAGGGCTTTGACGGCGATCTTTTTTGCCACGTCCTGGGGTGTGGTCACGATCACCGCTCCGGTTAAGGGTATGGTCTGGGCTAAGGTCAGCTGGGCATCTCCTGTTCCTGGTGGCAGATCAATTATCATATAATCCAGCTCTCCCCAGTCCACGTCCCTTAAGAACTGCTGAATTGCCCCTGCTACCAAAGGGCCTCTCCAGATTAGGGGCACGCTTTCCTGCAGAAAGAAATCGATGGAGATTATCTTCAGATTATGGCTCTGAACCGGAATTATCTTTCCTGCCTTAGTGTAAACCTCTCCTTTGACGCCCAGCATCTGGGGAATAGTGGGTCCGTAAATATCCGCATCGAAAAGCCCCACTCTGGCTAAACAGCTGGAAAGGGCTAAGGCTAAGCTAACGCTGACAGTAGATTTCCCCACACCGCCTTTGCCCGAGGCAACCGCAATGGTGTTTTTCACGTTGGGGATCAAATCCTCTGCTGAGACCTTTTTGAAGGCTCTAACCGAGGAGTCAAACTTCACTTTGACATCTTTTACTCCCGGTAATTTCATCACAGCATCTTTTGAGTCTTTTTCGATTTTACTCTTCAGAGGGCAGGCAGGTGTGGTTAGGACAATGGTAAAACTGACCTCTTTATCTTTAACCTTTACATCCTTTATCATCCCTAAAGAGACCAGGTCTTTTCTTAAATCAGGATCTTCCACCTGACTCAGGGCTTTTAAAACCTCTTTTTCGCTTGGATTTTGCTCTGTCATTAATCGTTCCTTTACTTGAGAAAATTATATCGATTCACGATATTAGAGTATATATATTCTTTTGGCTAATGCAAGAAGTTTGTCTTGGAGAAAAACAGAATCTACCTTAGGCGGATTCTGTCCATATTTACAATGCACAAAAACTTAGTTATTTTGAACAATTTTTGTGCAGAGAGAAAAGCAGGCGGAAAATAATGCTCAACAATTTACTTTATATGATTCCGATAATTCATTGTCTTGCAATCTCCTACAACCTACCACCTAAAACCTAATGCCTGCCTTAAAACAGGCACAAACTTTGCATAATTTAGATGTGGAACATTTTCAGGAAGGAGCAGATATGAAGAAAATGATCTTGGTTCTGACAGTAATCGCAGGGCTGATATTCATATTTAACGGCTGCGAGAAAAAAGTCTACGTTGTGGAGCCGGACGAAACACCTCCCTGCACGCCAAGAGGCGTTTACAGCATAACCGGGGATGGGGCTGTTTATATCTACTGGGAGGAAAATGACGAGCCTGATTTTTACAGGTATAACATTTACTGGGCTCCTGAGACCAACGGCATAATTCCTGAGCCGGATAGTGCTTTTTCGCTTATGGCTTGGACGAATTCCCCGCCATATATTGATACTGACGTGGAGAACGGAAAAACCTATTATTACGTTATAACGGCAGTGGATAATTCGGGCAACGAGAGCGGACCCTCTGAGATTATCTATGATACTCCCAGGCCGGAGGGTTACAATGATACCCTGTATGACCTTGCGGTTGACCCTAATCGCGCAGGTCTCTATTTCCATCAGACCCTCGGCCCGGTAGTTATTGCCTGGAATCACATCCTCTGTGACGTTTATCTGGATAAGGTTGGAGATGTGTTTTATCTCAATACCACGGTGAAAGACAGTATCCCCAACGATATTCAGGATTTCGGATATACCGATAATTTGGATGATATAAACGTAGCGCCGACTGAGGGCTGGTCTGACTTAGGATATGTTGAGGTAATAAAGGGGCATACCTATATTATCTGGACCTGGGATAACCATTTTGCCAAACTCAGGGTGACCGAAATCTATACCGATTATATTACATATGAATGGGCCTATCAGGTGGCTGAAGGAAATGTCGAGCTTAAACCAGTGCCCAAAAAAATAGCAAACAAATAAAGGAGGAGGGAAAGAAATGAACAGCAGAAAGTTAATCCTGGGAAGTCTCCTGGTGGTTCTGGGAGTAATGGTAAGCGGCTGTGTTCTCTATGTGGGCGGCATCTTCGGCGGTCCGAGACATCAATACCACCATCCGCGCTACTGCTACGACTGCCATCACAACCCCCACTGGACCCGGGTATATGTCAGCTGTGAGTTCTACGATTTCCATTTCGTGGACCGGGGGTATTACTACGTCCCCAGACACGGAACGCATAGGGTTTACGTTTACAAGAAATATAATTACAGCAAGGACAAGGAATTCGCCGAGCATTACAAGAAGTACAGGATGGATGAGAAAGAGGTAAAGAAAATCGAGAGGGACTATCGCAAAGTCAACGAGAAGGAAATGAAGAAGATTGAGAAACAGTACCGGGAAGAGGAAAAATCAAAAGTCCCCAAAAAAGGGGGAAGGTAATTTCATAACGCTCCGCCTCAGGCGGGGCAGAAGGGAGTGATGGATATGTCTAAGATATTAAAACTAATACTGGTGACAGCGATTTTGATACTGAGCTTCAAGCCAGCCCTGGCACAGTGGCAGGATGAGTATAACCAGGAATATGAGGGAAGGATTATACGCACACCTGCCCCGAATCTGGACATCGATGTCTGGGTCGATGAGGGGGAAGGCTCCACCTATTATCCTGGGGATGAGATATATATTTACTTCAGGGCTTCCAGGGATTGTTACGTGGTGATTTATAATCTGGATACCAGAGGATACGTGAACATACTTTACCCCTATGACCGCTCGGACGACCCCTGGGTGGAAGGAGGAAGGGTTTACCGGATCCCCAATAGATTTGCCGACTATTCCCTGACCATCGACGGTCCTTCTGGCGTGGAGTATATTCAGGCAGTAGCCTCCTACGAGCCGCTTTCTCCTCCGAACTGGCCCAGCGGCTATTACGAAAGGAGCAGACCTGAGCCGGAGGAGATAGTTACCCTGCGGATGGACGAGGATGAGGACCCTTACGTCTTTATGGAATGGGTGAATCACCGCATCAGACCACATTACGATTACGTCACGGATATCTGCCATTTCTACGTGAAATACCCCCATCCCCGCTGGTACTACCATCCGAACCTGTACTGGGAGTATCCTTATTCTTTTCCTTACCATCTGGGAAGCGTGTATATCTGGGCACCCTTTGCAGCGGAGATCTACATAGACGGTATATTCTTCGGGATAGCGCCGCTAACCATACCGGCAATTGTTATTGGCAGACACTACGTGACCGTCTACTATAACGGTTGCAGGGTGTGGGACGACCATATCAACGTGGAGAGAAGTAAAACCGTCAGGCTGAGGACGGATTTCAGTGATCGGATTAGATATGTCTCCTCCGATCCGGTCAAAAAGGAATACAGAACTTGGAAGGAGAAGGAATACCGCTATGTCAAGGAGGGAAGAACAACTGCAGCGGATAAGCAGATTCGAGCACGCTCCGAATACACCAGGGATAAATCATCCAGCCTGGAGGAAAAAATAATCAGGGACCGGGAAAGAGACAGAGCTGAGTACGAAGCCGGGAAGGAGGCAAAGGAAAGCAGCAGGGATTTCATCCGCGAGAAAGAAAGGATCGAGAGAGAGAAGTATGACGACAGGCAAATGACGGTCAAGAAAGAAAGCTCCAGGGAGAATAAACTCAAAATCGAACGCAGTACCAGAGAAGGAAGCTATTCCGGATCGAAAAGCTCGAAATCCTCGAGCCCCGCACGGAAAACAGTAACCGGGAATAAGGGGAAAAGCAGCCCAAGCAGCAAAAGCGCAGAGGTTAAGAAATCGAAAAGCACTAAGGGAAGATAAGGAGTTCAAACATGAAAAAATTATTTCCGAGCTTGGTTATTTTCACGCTTTCGGTTTTTCTTTTCTCTGCGGCTCTTGCCATCGATCGGGTTCCCAAGAAGGGAGATTCAGCCACCGGAGAAAAGAAAGAAAAGGTAAAATCCTCTCCCTCCGTTGAGACGGAGGAGGAAATAGCTCCCTCTAAAAAAGAAGAGCCAAAGAAAGGTACCAGGGAGCCGGTTGAGTCGAAAAAAGCGAAGAAGAAAAAGGAAAGCGGCCTTTCAAAAATATTAAAGAAGCTGAAGCCAAGCCGCAAAAAGGAGATCAAGGAAGAATATGATTATTTTATTGACAAAAATAAAAACGGAATAGACGACCGTCTGGAAAAAAAGAAAACCGAGAAAGAAGAATCTGAAGAGGCTGAAAAAACTAAAACGCCCACCCAGACCAAGAGCCGCGGCAGAAGAAGGTGATTCCAGAATTTACTGTCAGAGGAAACCCCGTTTTGATGAAAAGCGGGGTTTCTTTTTATTCGAAAGCTAAAAGGGTCGTGGTTTTTATTACCCCGTCCACCGCCTGTATCTGCTTGGTGATGATCTTGGGAATCTCCTCATAGCTTTTGGATTCCATAATGGCCACGATATCATAAGGTCCGGCTACTGCAGTGGCAAATTGAATCTGAGGAATCTTTTTAAGAACTTCCAGAGCACCATTGATGCTTTTGGGTTCCATCTCTACCAGAATAAATGCCTTGACTGCCATTTGCACCTCCTTTAATAAGATTTACCTGAAAATATAAACTTCATCCAGATATGTCAACCAAAAATAAAGCAACCGCTCGGTTTGTCGGTCAATAGCCAATGATTCGTTCTCACGAAGTGGCAGGATTTCATTAATTGTTGTTTTCCGTTTAATCTCCCCTTTATCCCCTCCTTAGAAAGGAGGGGATACCATTCTCCCTCTCCTTTTCAAGGAGAGGGTAAGGGTGAGGTTAAGCTGTAGGGACAGAACCCGCCTCTGGCGGGTTCTGTCCTCTTAAAACAGGAATTCAATTGACTTTTACCACTGGCTCGTATCTCATATAAAAAGAGGTTGATTTGAGCAAGTCCAAGGTTGTAATCATACGCTCCCAAAAGGTTCTGGATAAATCCAGAAAAATAAATGCCCCTGTTCTTCAGGAGATGATGAAAAAAGGCCTTGTCACCCTGACCGGTGACGCCGATTTCAGGGACACCATTCGGAGATTTTATTCTCCCCGGGATGTTGTCGGAATGAAAGTAAACTGCCTGGCAGGGAAGGGGGCTTCATCTCGTCCGGGGGTAGCCTTGGCTTTTGCCGATTTGTTAAAGGAAAGCGGGATAAAAGACAACAATATAATCATCTGGGACAGGGCTAACTGGGAGCTGGAGGAGCTGGGTTTTTCCCTGAATAATAAGCGAAACGGTCTGCGCTGTTTTGGTACGGATACGGATGGGGTTGGATATTCCGGGGACCTTTATCAATATATGAACGTAGGCAGCCTGCTGAGTAGGATTATGTTATACTATACCAACGTTCAGGTAAACCTGCCTGTTTTAAAGGATCATAGTTTAGCCGGTTTGACCTGTGCCCTGAAGAACTATTATGGTGCCATAAACAATCCCAATAAATATCATGAATACGGGTGTGACCCTTTTGTGGCGGACCTGAACGCAATCCCTGAGGTAAAAAATCAAAACAGGCTGATTATCTGCGATGCCCTGACCATTCAATACCGGGGAGGTCCATCCTATCATCCCGATTGGAATGAAAATTACGGCGGGATAATCATAAGCCCTGATCCGGTGGCTTTAGACTTTATCGGTACCCGGATAATCGACCAGCTCAGACAGAAGAACGGGGCACCCTCTCTTTCGAAATCCGGAATATTCCCTAAGTATATCTTAACTGCGGCAGACAAAAATCATAACTTAGGTAAAGCATCATCAGATGAGATCGAGAAGATAGAGATAAATCTATAATCGAACAGATTAAAATGAAAAAGATAAAAAGAAGAGATTTTTTCAAATATACTTTAAGCGGAGCAGGAGGTGCTTTAGGCTCAAACCTCGTCTCCAGGCTCCCTTTTTTAAGTCCTCCTGACACTGCCTATGCCTTAAGCTCTTCAGGCAAACTCTCTCACGTCGAGGCGAAATATTATAAAAAACTTGAGCATAAGGAGATAGAATGCCAGCTCTGTCCCAGGAAATGCAAGGTAGGGGATAGGGAGAGGGGATACTGCGGCGTGAGGGAGAACCGGAAAGGAATCTACTATACCTTGGTTTATGGATTAGCCTGCTCCGTTCACAACGACCCCATTGAGAAAAAGCCTTTTTTTCATTTCCTGCCCGGGACGAATGCCTTCTCCATTGCCACTGCCGGCTGCAACCTGAACTGCAAGTTCTGCCAGAACTGGGAGATCTCTCAGGCGCGGCCTGAACAGACTTACAATCTGGAACTCCCGCCCCAGGCTGTTGCAGAGTATGCCTTACAGGCAAAATCCTCCTCTATTTCCTACACCTATACCGAGCCGATTATCTTTTATGAATATATGCTGGACTGTGCCAAGACAGGCAGGCAGAAGGGACTGAAAAGCGTGATGGTCTCAGCCGGTTATATCGAGCCGGAACCCTTGATCGAGCTGTGCAAGGAGCTGGATGCAGTGAAGATAGACCTGAAGGCTTTCACTGAGGAATATTATAAGGATATATGCAGTGCCAAACTGCAGCCGGTGCTGGACTCCCTGAAGGAGCTGAATAAGATCGGCATCTGGTATGAGATAGTCTATCTGATGGTTCCTACCCTGAATGACGATATGAAAGACATCCGCAGGATGTGCCAATGGATTATGGGTAACTTGAATCCAAACGTGCCCATTCATTTCACCCGCTTCACCCCAATGTACCTGTTAAAGAACCTGCCCCTGACACCTGTCTCCTCATTGGAGCAGGCAAGGAAAATCGCCCTGGAAACAGGGTTAAAGTTCGTCTATATCGGAAACGTACCCGGACACGAGGGTGAGAATACCTACTGTCCCAGGTGCGGGAAAATAGTAATCGGCAGGTACGGCTTCACCATCACCCAGATGAACCTGCAAAAGGGGAAGTGCAAATTCTGCGGGGAGAAGATACCTGGGGTCTGGGCATAATTTTTTTGTAGCGGAAGGCTCCAGCCTTGCTATATTTTTCCTCTGTTCGTGCGGGAATTGGAATTCCCGCACGCAATTATCAAATTTCTGGACCAACTTGAGTAGGGACAGAACAATGTTCTGTCCCTACTGTTGTGTTCCCTCTCCCCTGGTGGGAGAGGGTTAGGGTGAGGGGGAATCAAAAAATATATTTGCTTGATGAATCGAACAGTTGCACCCCAATCTTATCAAAAAATGAAAAACCTACTTGAGAATTAGATCCTTCCCTGCATCTTTTTCTTGATTTCTATTTTAAATGGTGTAGATTTTTCTGTCAGTCTAAACTAAACTTGCGAGGGATTTTATAATGTATCGCAACAGAACTCTTTTCGTCTCTGCCAGTTTTCTCCTGGGTTTTGTCTCGATTATCTCCCAGATCATTCTTTTCAGGGAGCTGCTCTCCGTATTCTACGGGAACGAGCTTTGTCTGGGGATTTTACTTTTTGTCTGGCTTCTGTGGGTTGGGTTGGGGAGTAAGCTGGGTAATATTGTATCTAATTCCAAGATATTTTCCCTTAAGAATCTGTCTTTGTGGTATCTTCTACTGGCTATCTTTTCGATCCTGACAATTTTGATAATAAGATATTCCAGGATAATCCTTAATGTCCTGCCTGGCGAGATAATTGGCTTTGCACCTATGCTGGGGTTTACTTTGATTGCCCTGGCACCACTGGGTCTGATCTTGGGGATGCTTTTCGTCCTGAATTCTACTGTCTGGCAATTCGAGTTGAAACAGGATTTTCTGGTGACTAAAGTCTATCTGTGGGAATCCCTGGGTGCAGGTACAGGCGGATTCCTTTGCAGTTTAATATTACTCCCGTTTCTATCTAATTTCTCAATCCAGATCTGGCTTTTCATAGTTGTGCTTCTCTTTTCGGTTTTACTATTGAAAAGTACTGGAAGAAGGATAATTGTACTTTTCTTGGCTTTAGTTGCTGTCTTCGCCTTCAAAATAGGAAAAGTGGATGAATATCTGGAGAAGACATCTTTAAGCCGGCTGTGGAGAGGTTTTC
Source organism: uncultured Ignavibacteria bacterium (assembly GCA_964511075.1). Taxonomy (GTDB): domain Bacteria; phylum Zixibacteria; class MSB-5A5; order MSB-5A5; family RBG-16-43-9; genus CAZEDM01. The sequence continues at coordinate 143,925 of CAZEDM010000003.1, read as the reverse complement.
CCGTAGTGAAATCGGTGGACTCAATCTACGGGAATCTTGCTGTTTTGAAGACAGCAGAACAGATAAGCTTTTATGAAAACGGGCTGATTTTATTTTCCTATCCGGATGAGTTTTCCTCAGAGGAGGCGGTTTTATATGCTATTGCCCAACACCCTGACCCTAAAAATCTGCTTCTGATCGGAGGTGGAATAGGAGGTGCCCTGACCCAGGCTCTGAAGTTCGGGGAACTGAAAATAGATTACGTGGAACTTGACCCCAAGATTGTCCAATTGGGTGAAGCTTTCCTTCCAATCTCTGAAGTTAAGTCCATAGAAAACAACAGGGTAAAAATCATACACAAAGACGGCAGGCTATTCGTCAGGGAAGAATACAAACGAGATAGGGGGGAATATGACCTTGTCGTTTTAAATCTGCCTGACCCTTATAATGCCCAGCTAAACCGTTTTTATACCAGAGAGTTTTTCAGTATGGTTAAAAACCTGCTGGGGACTAATGGTATTTTCTCTTTTCGGGTAAGCTCTGCTGAGAACTATCTCAGCCCTGACCAGGCTTTATACCTCTCCAGCATCTATAGAACTTTATCATCCGCGTTTGAAAAGGTAACCGTCCTTCCCGGGGCAAACAATATCTTCTTAGCCAGTCAATCAGCGAATCTTACCAGTGACTGGAGGCAGATAGTCGAAAGCCTCAAGCATAAAAGAATCCAGGCTACCTTCGTAAATGAACATTTCCTGAGGGATAGACTCTCACCAGAGCGAGTGGAATATCTCAAGCGGATGATCGATTCCTTCTGGGGTAAGATAAACTACGACCTTAAGCCCATCTCTTATTTTTACAACACCGTGCTCTGGAGCACCCGGCTCAAATCTTTTGAAAAACCTATCTTTGTCTTTCTATCCGGGCTTAATCCAGACTGGTATTTCATTCTGGGTTTTTTGGGAACTTCCATCCCTTTGTTTTTCATCTTGAGAAATAGAAATTTCCTGTCGGGCTTTTCCCTGTCCGCCATATTCCTGACAGGTTTTACCAGCATAGCCTTCGAGATTATCCTTCTTTTAACCTATCAGATATTCTATGGGTATATCTACTCGCAGATCGGAATCTTCTTGACCCTGTTTATGTTGGGTCTTTTCACGGGTGCCTTTTGCGTATCCCGGAAAAGAACCAAACCAAATTTCATAACTTTAGTTCGGCTGCAGTTTTTGCAGGTTGCCTTACTTATGCTTTTCCTGGCGCTTATATCATTTATTTTAAAGTATTACTTTAACCCTGTTCTGCTGGGATTGATCCTGGGGACTTTGATCTTCTCATCCGGTTCCATCGGAGGAGCATTATTCACCGCTGCAAACCAGATCTATGTTGAGAACAAAGGTATAAAAAGAGTGGGGACAGGATATTCAGCAGACCTTTTGGGGTCAGCTTTAAGCTCCATCTTGGCTTCAGCCATCCTGATTCCTCTTATAGGTATACCTCTAACTCTCTGGCTATTTCTTCTTTTGAATCTCATCCTTCTGGGATTTTTGACCCTCTCTTTTTACAAAACGAGAATTTTCAAACTGTAGTATTTTTGCACAAAAGATAAGTTCCATATCTTCATAAACTTACCTTTTCAAAATTGAGAGCTGTTCAAACATTGATATTGACAAAATCACAGAATAGGTTAAATTTCAGGTAGAGACAGAATGTCAATTGAGTTTCAAACTTTTGATTTTGGAGGCCTTATGTTAAGCGAGAAAAAATATGGGGTCATAGCATTGGTCTTGGCTATAGCGGCAGTGGGCATAATCTGGATTGTCGGTCTGGGACAGACCGGAGAACAAACTCTCCAGGCACAGACCAGTAGTAACAATACCAGAGATACCATTATGAGGTACAGCAAGCTTCTGGCTCAGGCAGCCTACAGCATCAACGACCGCTATGTCGAGAAGATCGATCCCAAGGAGTTAGGGTATGCCGGGATAAGAGGGATGCTGGAGCTTCTGGACCCTTTTTCCGCCATGTTGGAGAAGAAAACTTATGACCGGCTGATGGAGTTCACCCAGGGAAAATACGAAGGCCTGGGAATGACTATCGAGAAGAAGGACAAATATATCATCGTGGTTTCGCCTATAGAAGGGACGCCTGCTTTCCGTATGGGTTTAAGGGCCGGAGACAGGATCATCGAGATAGAGGGCAAGCCCACTTACGGGATGAGCACGGAGGAGGCTTCCAATCTGATGAGGGGTCCTGCTGGCACCAAGGTCAGTATGAAAATCCAGAGGGAAGGGATGGACGAGCCCCTGGAATACGAGATAGAGAGAGCAGTCATCGAGTTGAAAAACGTTCCCTATTACGGAGTGATTGGAGATGGAATCGGTTATGTCAGGCTCTCCAGATTTTCCGAGGATACGGGCAAAGAGCTGAAGGATGCCATTCATAGCCTAAAAAAACAGGACATCAAGGGACTTATATTCGATTTAAGATTTAACGGAGGAGGACTGCTGAACGAGGGGGTGGAGACTTCCAACCTGTTTCTGGACAGAGGAAAGTTGATAGTCTATACCCAGGGGAAAAAAGAGCAGGATCTGGTCAGATACCTGGGCAGGGAGGATGCGCTTTTTCCAGACAAGCCCCTGGTGGTACTGGTGGATGAACAAACCGCCTCAGCCTCGGAGATCGTGGCAGGCGCTATCCAGGACTGGGACAGAGGGGTTATTATCGGCGACACCACCTATGGTAAGGGACTGGTCCAGACCGTGCTGAATATGCCGGACAACGTCTTTCTCAAACTGACCATAGCTAAATATTACATTCCCAGCGGCAGGTGTATTCAGAAGCCCGAGAAGTCCAAAAGAAATCCGGCATTGCTGGACGAGGAATCGGATACCACCGAAAGCAAAAAGGAACAGGAGGAGATTTTCCACACGAATGACGGCAGGAAAGTGTACGGGGGTGGCGGGATCGTGCCGGACATAATCATCCAGGAGGACAAGCTCAACCCCATAGAGATCAACCTGGAGAGGAAAGAGCTTTTCTTCGATTTTGCGGTCAAGTACATCTCCCAGCACCCGAACTTGCCCAGGGATTTTGAGGTGGACGACCAGGTGATATCCCAGTTCAGGGATTTTTTAAAGGAGAAGGATTTCACCTATCAGACGCCTTTGGAGCTCTCCATGCAGGAGCTGGAAAAGAATGCAGACTCCCAGAAAGACAAACAGCTCTTTGAGCAGCCTCTTTCTGAATTAAATGAAGCAGTGAAGAAATCCAAGGAGGAGGATTTTGATAACAGCCTGGAATACATCAGAAAAGCCATTAAAAGAGATATACTTTACAGCCTGTACGGTGAAAAAGCCTATTACGAGGAAGTGATGTTCAAAACCGATCCTGCGGTAAAGAAGGCACTGCAGATATTATCGAATAAGGCCGAATATCAGAAGTTGCTCAAAGGTTAGCCCCGAATAGACTAAAGGCCTGTCCGAAAAAGGATTCCCCGGGATGTCCGGTCCAGGGGAATCCTTTTTCATTATTGAAAAATTAAACCCGCCTCTATATCTCCGAAAAGATAAGAAAAAGGGGCAAATCGCCGATAAAATAATGAGAGCCCTGAGGGAAAAAAACTTGCCTTTTAAGGTTGTGGATTTTAAATTATTAATTAAGCCGGAGACAAAAGATGCCCCAAGACAAAATCTTAGTAATAGATGACGAGCTTTTTGTCAGAGAGCTTCTGTCGGAGTTTTTGGGCAAACAGGGATTCGAGGTACTGTTAGCTGAATCCGGTGAGAAGGCGCTGGAGATCGCCAGGTCCAGTCCCGCTCAGATAGCCCTGATAGACTTGAAAATGCCGGGGATGGACGGAATCCAGACCTTAAAAGAGCTGAAGAAGATAAACCCCCAGATACTTCCCATAATCATGACCGGTTATCCCACCATCGAAAGTGCGGTCGACGCCTTGAGAAGCGGCGCCTGCGATTATGTGATCAAGCCCTTCAAGCTGAACGAGCTGCGGGCATCCATCGACAGGGTGCTTAAAGAGCACAAGCTGAAATACGAGATAGACGAGCTGAAGGAAAGGATCAAGTATTTCGAGGACGAGCTGAGGAAATATCAAAAGGGGGGAAGCAACCCCGGTGACCATAAATTCAATCCCGGGCAGGGTATCACCCCTGTGGCAGGCGGAGCGCTCTACGCCAGGGAGCAGAAGCCTTTGGATTCCGCGGTCCTGGAGCAGATCAAAAAATTAGGAGAGCTGAAGGAAAAAGGGCTGATCAGCGAAAGAGAGTTCGAGTCGAAAAAAGGGGAGCTTTTGGAAAGGCTTTAAAACTTTTCTTTGATTCCACGAAATAGCGTAAGAATCACAAAACCACAAAATATGAGTTTTAATCTTCTTCCTCTTTATTATAAGCTCTTAAGGGAATACGACAGGTTGTTAAATCTCACCGATAAGCTTATCCACTCCCTCAAATCCACCCAGGACGAGGAAGCCATAAACTCGCTTCTGGACGAAAGGCTCAAAAGCCTGCAGATGATTCAGAAAATGAGCGGGGCACTTTCGGGCTTTAACCCTTCCGATTCACAGAGGGCAGATCACGAGTTATTAAAACAGCTTAAATCCCTGCACCGGAGACTGGAAGAGAAAACCGGTCTTTTACAGAGTAAAGAAAAAGAGTTGGAAGAATTGGTAAAGAATTTAGCTTAGACTTTTGTCTTGAAACCCACTTGAAATTTTTCGACGATTTGGTTTTGCAGGAGATTTCTTTAAGCTATCTCAATTCGGATTGTTTCCGCAAAAAAATTATAATTTTACCATTCCGGTGGCTCAGGTCCCCCTTTGAAAAGATAATTTATCAGGTAGATCACATCGCTTATACTTACATTCCCATCCGCATTAGCATCCCCGGTTTCCTGCGGCAGAATACCCCAACCATTTTTGAAAAGGTAATTAATTAGATAAACCACATCCCCTGTGTCAATAATTCCATCTAAAACCATATCCCCCCGATAGTAGAATCCAATTTTATCTAGATCTAAAAGCTTAGCGTAAATGTCTTCCTCATAAGTTGTGTAATTGCGAAAGTCCACCCAGGCAAATCCTACGGTATTTCTGTAGATATCCAGACACCACATAAATCTATTCCAGCCCGATCCACTTGGAGATGCCAGAGAGTTTGGAGGAATATTTATACGATAGTTTTGTCCGATCGGCTTATTATCAGAGCCAAACCTCTGTGCCCATAAATTCCTGCCTTCACGGGAATCTGACCATAAAACCACATAACCATCTGAATCATCCACTGCTACTCTTGTCATCCACCATATATCTCCCAGATCGATAACATCATTCACAATCTGGATATTCGTTAATGGGTTACCCAAAGTATCATATGTGCAAACCCCTACTGCATTGTTAGGATAAGTCCACAGGGTATCGTTAAATGAAAAGGCAACCACGAAATCGTTCTGGCTGTTGGAAGCCACAGCCGCATGATTGCCGTAATCCCACTCTGATTCAGGAGGAAAAAGCAGGAAAACCTTGGTAACTGGTTCCCCTGAAGAATTGTATACCCGTCCCATAGGCCAGTTCGGGCTATCTGCTCGCTCACGAAATACTCCCTTCCAGCAAATGAAAAAGTAGTCCTGGGAATTATAAGCAACTCTGGGGAAATCACCCTGCTGACTTATGTCATAATCACAGGCTTCAGGATCTGATATAAAGAAATTGTTCCCTACCCTCTCACCAAATGAATTAAAAAGCTGACCAAAGGCCATTACCCCTTTATGTGGCTCCTGACTTCCCCAGACCACTACAAAATTACCATCCCTGTCCATGGCTATCTCCGGACTGAAATCAGCATAACGAAGGCTATCACGTTTATCTACATCTACTTCCTGAGCTTCTCCCAGAGGATTCCCCGAAGCATCGTACATTCTCACATATATATCACAGAAAAATTCAGGTTCAACTTGGAGGGATGTCCAGACTATAACAAAACTACCGGAGGGATGCATAGCGATGCCTGGTTCGTCATTGTAAAATATGGAGGTATCTGAGACTAATACTGGATCACCCAGCCGATTAGCCAGAGAATCGTATCGCTGGAAAAATATCTTACGGAAGTCGTGGTTAATTCCTCTATCGCTGTAGACTATCACAAAATTGCCTGAAGAATCGAAAGCTATATCTGTATAATACTGGTCTATCCCTATTGAGCTATCCACATTTACCCTGAAATCGTGAACAGTTATAGAGTGGATCGAGCCAGGGAGAAAAAACAAAATGAAGTAAGTTATAGTAACCCAAGGAAATCCAAATTTGAGTCTATTGTAGAGACATCTCCCTCTCATCCTTAGCCTCCTCTTTAAACTACTCTCTTCATTTCCCTAAAGAAAGGATGAAAAAACCAATAAAAAATTTTTTACATATTTTTTAAAAAAGTTCTTGACAAAAGATACAAAACCAATTAATGTTATGTCAAGTAAAATATAAGATTTCTTATTTAAAATAATAGGAACAATACTTCCCTGATTTAAATTTAAATCAGTATTCCCATCCATAAGAAATATGGAGGGACGCGTCAATTTGTCAAGGGGATTTTGGGGGAGCAAGGATGCCAAGTTTCTTATTTCTCCGGATTAGACAGGGAATTTTTTTCTTAGTTTATCAGACTATCTATCCACGCCCGCCTCCCATAATAGGGACTAACTATCTATTACGCAAAAAAATTAAACCACTAATTCTAAAAAAGGAAGGTTTTTATGAGCTCTTGGGATTTGAAAGATAAAGGTAAAAAAAGCTATTGGATGGCAACTCTCTTTTTATTCCTTTTGTTTTCGGTAGTGCTGATAAGAGGGGATGCTCTGGCAGACCCTCTGGCCACGTGCGATACGCTGAGTGATCAAGGTCCTCTGGTGGTATACTGGCTAAAATCCCTCACAGTAGAGAAAGGAGGTATAGCTCCCTGCACTATCTTTGTGTGCCTCAGCAGTTGGCCTGATTCTGTCCAGAGATTCGAGACGACTATTCACTGGTTACCCGGTGACATGGAATTGGATAGTGTTGATTACAGTCCCTGGCTTCAGAATCATCCGGGAAGCGATACTGAGACGGTAACTTTGGACAATGTTAACGGAACGGTTCGATTCCTTCTGACCGGTTTTGATGAGCGAATCTATAGTGATGAGTTAGCGGTGCTGAATTTTCGGACTAAATGTTTCTCCTCAACCCCGGTCTTCTTTGTCAAAGAGTGTGACAGCACCCATTTTGGTACCCAAGGTAACTTGTACCTGCCTTATCCCGGTTATATCTTTAATTCATATATCGCTCTGAAAGGAACTCACAGCATGTCACCTGAAGGTGATTCCTCCATAATTAACGATACCCTTATAGTACCTGTGATGTTCCAAAGCGAGTCCCAGGCAGATGAAGGCTTTGCCTGCACCTGGGAATATCCAAAGGATGATCTGGATTATCTGGATGTGCAAAAGGGACCTGCCTTGGGTAGCTGGGTAACTCTATCTGCCGTTAACAGTGAAGAATCGGATCCTGCCACCATCCTTATCTATACGGACGACTCGGTCTTAGCCACCCCAGATGAGGGTACGCTTTTCTACATCCGATTAATCAACACCATGGATGCTAATTACGCAGAGGCAACGGTTGTAAGGAAAACAGACACCCTTAAAGTCTGCAATGGACCCAATACCGATCTGGTCAGCATCATCACTACACCAGACAGCGCCACTGTAACGACTTACTATGAAGCAGGCATGAAATTCAAAAGAACATCTGCTTTCAAGAATACTAATAATGTTGATTTCCCGGTCAGGCTTTCCAATAACTTCTGGGTACAGCTTAAAGACCAAGATACCGTTACTACTTTTAGAATCGACAACACTAACTGGGACACCGACATCGTCGAATATGATTCTTATGAACCTTATTATGGAGATGACTGGAAATGGTATGATATGGGTGGAACCGGAAATAGAAGATTTTCTAACCACGAGGGATCGCCTCAAAATATTGATATCTCTTCGATTGTTCGAGATGTGTTTATCTCGATTGTTGATGCAGGATCAACCGTGGATAGTCAAGTTACTTACATACTCGTGGATGGTACCAAGCTAAAGGACGCGAACTCCGATTTAACGATTTATGCGAATACCGGCATTGATCTGGATTCGGCATATTTCGTGGTCAAGCAGAGTGGAGGTGGACCAGGATGTCCCTTTGTTTATGTCTGGAACGGATCAGAATTCGAGGAGGACAATACCATTTTAACCGCATCTGAAATTGCTCCCGGAACGCCGATAACTGATTATTACCTGCTATCCAGACCTCTGCTTCCAGCAGAGGATGAATATCGACTGCAGATAAAAGAGTTCGAGAACGAGGTGTCCTACCTGGACCGGATCAAACTTGTGGCTGTGGACCACAGTCCAGAGATAAAAGTCGCGGTCACTCCTCAGGGGAAGATCTTCGGCTATGACAAGGAGCTAACGCCCATTGCCTGTATTGACCAGAATGACAAAAGCCACCTCTCTGAGATAAAAAGCAAAGACGGGGTCTATTTTGTTTCAGAGGAACCAGGATATCTGATAGTGACTTACAGCAGAAGAACGACCGGGACAGAAGGCTCATCTGATCCTCAACCCATTCAACTCTATGATGCGGCACCTGGGCCCGGTCCTCCCCCCAATCAGAAAAAAGCTGGAGTAGTCTCTAATCTAATCGTGGAGATCCAGGATATATACGGTACCTGGCATAAGTTAGGGGAGGTGCCACCTAGGTTCTATCCGGAAAGATCATTCTCGATTCTACAGGTCGAAGATGTTGAACTGGCTGAAGAATTCGACGTAAAAATCTCCTGGGATAGCTATTATTCCGCAGATGAGCTTAAATATTATATCCTGTCCACAGAGGAACCAGTAAGCGTCTGGAGCCGTCCTGTTTCTGCTGTCTACCTGGGAAGCAGAGAAACGCTTAAAGAATTACTTGACACAGATGAGGAATATGCTACCCTGATGCCTGGTCAAACCATAGAGCTATCCTTCCCCGTGACCTCCAACATACAACCTGATATGGTCAGAGACTTCGTTCTGCAGACCACAGGATATTACATCAGTTTAAGCAAACCGGCAGAGATACCCAAAACTTATGCGCTTCTCAACAACTATCCCAACCCCTTCAACGCAAATACGGTTATCCTCTATAGCCTGCCGGAGGATACAGATGTCAGGCTTGAAGTATATAATATCCTGGGCCAGAAGGTGAAAGTCCTGGTGAACGAACACCAGACAGCAGGGCGAAAGAACGTGGTCTGGGATGGAAGAAACGATAGAGGCGAGACAGTCTCAAGCGGAATTTACTTCTACAAGCTGGAGACAAAAGAGTTCTCCGATTCAAAGAAGATGCTTATGCTTAAATAACAGGGTGTACTGAAAGAAGGGGATGGCAGGATATTGACAGAAGCCAAAGGAGGTACAACATGGCAGTTTACAAGAGACGAAGAGGTAGCGATACCTGGCACTGGTGTAAAAACTGCTCAAACTATCCTACAGGCTCAGATGTGGCAACTAAATACGACAGGCCATCGACGGATCTTTGCAATGAGTGCAAAGCTAAAGAGAAAGAAGGAAGATGTCAAAAATGATGGCTTAAGGGAAGTGCCATAATTCCTATGCCACCAACAGAAAAGGTCAGGCTTCTTTGCCTGGCCTTTTTTTATTGGACTGTTTCATCCAGATTCAGATGAACTTTTTTTGCCAAAATTTTTATTGCAATCTTCCCTAATATATTTATATTAAAGAAAAATTACATTCTGGAGAAATTAGATGGCAAAAGAGAAAAAAGGGAAAATCACTCCAGAAGAGCTGGGTGCCTTTGCCGATTCCTATTCCTCTTTCAACAAAACCATCCAGAAGCTTCACCAGGCTTATAAGGATCTGGAGCAGAAATTCGAGAATCTGAACCTGGAGCTGGAGCGCACCAACCTCAGGCTCAGGGAGAGCCTGGTCGAGAAGGAGAAGCTGACCAACTATCTCAACAATATATTGGAGAGCCTGACCTCCGGGGTGCTGGTGGTGAACCTGGAGGAGAGGATAACCCTTTTCAACCGTGCCGCAGAGGAGATCACCGGTTACAAAGCGGAAGAGGTTTTGAATAAACCCTACTCGGAGGTGATGGGCAAAGAAATCGACATCAGGGGAACGCCGGTTCATACCCTGAGGTCCGGCATTTCTCAACTGAACGAGGAAAAGGAGATTTTGACCAAGTCCAGAAGCAAAATCCCTCTAGGCTATTCGACCACTCTTCTGCAGGACGGTGAGAACAACCTTTTGGGTGCGGTGGAAGTCTTCTTCGATCTCTCCAACATAAAAAAACTGGAAGAGGAGATAGCAAGGGTCAGGACTTTAGCCGCCTTAGGTGAGATGGCAGCCACGGTAGCCCACGAGGTGAAAAATCCTTTGGGAGGCATCTCCGGCTTTGCCGACCTGCTTTACCGGGACATCGAGGATTCCGACCCTCGGAAGAATTACGTCAATAAGATCATCGAGGGGGTGGAGATTCTCAACCGTATAGTGATGAACCTTCTGGATTATACCCGAAGCCTGAAACTCAATTTGAGAACCACCGATTTCTTCAGATTCCTGGATGAGGTCGTAGGATTATTCGAGATGGACCTCTCCAGGGGGGACAAGAATATCAAGATAGAGCGCCTGTATGGTAATGAGGAATTCGACTGCACCCTGGACAGCGAGAAATTCAAGCAGGTGGTTTTGAACCTCTTGCATAACGCTTCTCAGGCCATGCCGGACGGGGGCTCGATCCAGATTCTTGCCGGATTAGGACCTGAGGATGAAGTTGCCGGGATAACGATTCCCTCAGCCGGACAAAAGGTAAGCCTGAAAATAAAAGATAACGGAATAGGCATGAACGAGGAGGTTAAAAGAAAGCTTTTTACGCCGTTTTTCACCACCAAGGAAAAAGGGACCGGCCTGGGACTTTCCACGGTGAAGAAGATCGTTCAAGCACACAAAGGGGAGATCTCCATAGAGAGTGAAGTGGGAAGAGGAACTACTATTACCATCCTTTTGCCCAAAAACGTATAAGCCTAAAAGTAGGGCAAGGCTTTTAGCCTTGCTTTGATTACCTGAAAAATGAGGAGAGGATAAATTTGCTGGAGAAAAGAATCCTGGTAGTGGATGACGAGAACATAATGAAGGATTTCCTCAAGGAAACCCTCACCAGATTGGACTATATGGTCGATTTAGCCTCCAACGGGGACGAGGCTCTGGGCAGGATAAAGATGAAGGAATACGACGTCATAATCTCGGATATAAGGATGCCCAAACTGGGAGGTATGGAGCTTTTGAAGGCTGTAAAGGAAAGCTGCCCAGATACCAAGGTGGTCATGATTACCGCCTACGGCACGGTGGAGAATGCGGTGGAGGCTATGAAACTGGGAGCCTTCGACTACATTATGAAGGGTTTCTCCCCGGACGAGATAGAGCTGGTGGTCAAAAGAGCTTTCGAGTACAAGAAGCTGCAGATCGAGAACCGCATGCTGAAGACCGAGGTGGCAGGGAAATACAGGTTCCAGAACATCATAGGAAAATCGCCGCAGATGCAGAAGATATTCGAGATGGTGGATATGATTGCGGACAGCCGCTCCTCGATTTTCCTGGCAGGCGAATCCGGAACAGGGAAGGAGCTGATCGCCAAGGCGATTCACTATAACAGTCCCCGCAAAGACGGTCCTTTTATCAAGATCAACTGTGCAGCCTTGCCCGAAGGGCTGGTTGAATCGGAGCTTTTCGGGCACGAGAAAGGCGCCTTCACCGGCGCCATTAGACAGACCAGGGGCAGATTCGAGATGGCAGACGGCGGGACACTCCTTCTGGACGAGATAAGCGAGATACCGCCGGGCCTGCAGGCTAAGCTTCTAAGGGTTCTTCAGGAAAGGGAGTTCGAAAGGGTAGGCTCTGGCTATCCTATCCAGGTGGACGTGAGGATAATCTCCACCTCCAACAAGAACCTGGAAGCGGAGATCAAAAAGGGAAATTTCAGGGAGGACCTTTTCTTCAGGCTGAACGTGATACCCATTCATCTTTCGCCTATGAGGGAAAGAAAAGAGGACATTCCCATTTTGGCAGAGCATTTTTTACGGAAATATAATCAGGAGAACAATAAGAGCGTCCAGGGTATCTCGGAGAAAGTTTATCAGCTCTTTCTGGATTACCACTGGCCCGGCAACGTGAGGGAACTGGAGAATTATATGGAAAGGGCAGTGGTAACCACTAAGAATAAAATCCTGGCACCTGCGGATTTCCCTCCTGAGCTATTTTTAAAAAAGGCAGAATATGATGATTCCGGCTTGAAAGTCGGCTGCGCCATCGCGGACATGGAGAAATCCCTGATTCTTAAAACCTTAGATGCCTACGCCGGCAACAAAACCAAAGCCGCAGAAGTCCTGGGGGTTTCCTCACGCACCCTGAGAAATAAGCTGAAGGAATACGGGGTGAAAGAAGAAGATAAACAGTAGCCAGTAGCGAGAATAGAGGAGAGAGGGAAAAGACGTAGGGCAAGGCTTCAGCCTTGCCAAAAGATAATCTTTTAGTAGGGGAGGGGCTTGTCCCCTCCTGCTTTTCGATTCCATAAATAGATTTTTCCCTCTCCTTGCAGGAGAGGGAAAGGTTGGAAATCCCGCCAGAGGCGGGGGTGAGGTCACAGCGTCCGCATGAAAGAGGATAACCTAAATAAACTTTTAGGGGTTATTACCTTTGAGGAAAGGGTCATCAAAGATTACAAGGAGATACCCTGCAAGGATATGGACCTGGACTGCTTTGCCTTTGACGGGAAAATACCCTTTGGCAGTTACGAGAAATGCTACAACTATGCACCGGAATTAGGGAGATGTATTTTCTGCGAGTGGAAGAGGGGGTAAAAGATTTGTGCTATGAGTGGGTCATCTGCATCGACGGCATATGTTTTCTATTTGGAAAATCCTGACATATAAATTACCTGCTGGTGCCCCCTGACGAGAATTGATTGCGAGCAACGGACAGGTGAATTGACCTGCTAGGGGTTGTTATTCTATTTTCTGATTTTTTAAACCTTCCTCGTATGATTTCTTGATTTCTTCTGGCGACAAGGCCCTGTTATAAACTCTAACACCTTTAACGATGATATTTGGTTTTTCCACTTCTTGACCTGTTTCCAAAGAGATCCATTTTGAGTCTGTTTTTTGTTCACCTCCATGGTGCCAACTATAAGAAATTTTATATCTGTCTGTTCCTGCTATAAATATATTTATTGGTATAGGCTCATAAAGTATTTTGTATTCAAGTTTTTTTTGGGGGGTAATATTTTCTATATAAAATTCAATATTATTCTGAGACATTGGAGCGTTGCTACCAACTATTTTTTTAATTGAAGTTCTTGCATCAGTAACGGAATTATTGTCATGTATATTTTTGATTTTTCCTAAAACAGGTAAATCAATTGCAAGCAATTCTAGAGGTCTTGATGTTATTGCGCTAATCAAAAGTTCATTGTTATTCTTATCTATCTTTACTGTCACAACAGGTGTTGATAGTTTTTGGTCTGTAAAATCTACAACAAAATCAATAAGCAAAACCCCAAGTGCTGCGATAATTACGACAATAGGTTTAATTGAGGTATCCCATCGTCTAGATAAAAGAGCTATCGGTAGCAAAACAATAAAAACGAGAGCAATTTTTATTATTAATATTTTCATTTTTATTCTCCTAACTTATAACGGTTTCTTATGCCTTCAAATGCTTTTAGAATTTTATCCAATGTTCCGCTTACATTTGGGAAAATCCGAAGTTTTTATCAGGGTGCCTTTTGGCCAGGCCATATGTTGTTTTAACCCTTGATACAACAAAACGGCCATAAGGGAAGGTTATGATTATCCCTCTTAAGGTATCTTTGCTAACACTTACTTCTAACATAAATATATCTTTTAGTGTACTATTAATTACACCTATTTTTGGGCAATTGTCAAGAAAAAAATACATAAATATTTGCCCATAGAAGATGCATTAATATCTGGCTTTACTTTATATCATGGTTGTGTCAGAAGTTCTTCTCCTAACATAAAAACATCTCATTGGGAGTGTCTCCTGATGGGACGGGAAAATCTCTTAACTAAAAAAGATAAAAAGAACACAACCGCAAGTACCAAAACGATAGTCGCTCCTGAGGGGAGGTCAAATATGTAGGAAAGAAATAGCCCAGCTACGGTTAAAAAAACAGCGCTTATGGTGGAATAAATAATCAACTTCTTCAGCCTGTTGGTGAACTGCTTGACAATGATAGGGGGGAGGGTGAGCAGGGCAATGACCAGTATTATCCCCACCACCCGCATCAGAACGATAATGCTCAACGCCACCAGACACAGCAGAAGCAGATACAAAGCTCTGGTAGGAATGCCGGAGATCTCCGAGAACTCCTCATCGAAGGAGAGAGCCTGGAATTCCCTGTAAAAGAGGATAACCACCAAAAGTATTATTATGTCAAGGGCAATCATTATGATTATGTCCGAAAAAGGCACGGTCAGAATGGAGCCGAACAAATAGCCGAACAAATCCGGGGCATAACCCGGGGAAAGCCCGATGAAAAGAATTCCCAGTGCCATACCCAGAGCCCATAAGATTCCTATGGCGGAATCCTCGCTGATTTTTATTTTCTTGCTCAGAACCCCGATCCCAATGGCGGAAAACAGGCTAAAGGGAATGGCTGTAAGCACGGGATTGATTCCCAGAAGATAACCCAATCCTATCCCGCCGAAAGCGGAATGGGAAATTCCCCCGCTGATGAACACAATCCTTTTAATAACCACGAAAGTCCCCACGATGCCGCAGGCTATGCTAACCAAAATGGCAGCCAGAAGAGCGTTGCGCATGAATTCATATTGCAGGACTTCCAGCATCTCAGGTCGCTCCTGATATCCTGTGGGAGATGTCATTCCCGATTAACTCCACCGGGCACTGGTACATCTTGGAGATCTCCTTGATTCCATCCTTAGTAGAGCCGTGATAGTAAAGCCTTCTGTTCACGCAGGCTATCTTACTTATGTGGGCAACTATCACGCCCACATCGTGGGTTACCATCACGATAGCCATATTTTTATTCAACTCCTCCAGTAACTGATGAAACGATGCCTGCCATTTCTGATCGAGATTGGAAACTGGCTCGTCCAGAAGAAGCAATTGTGGCTCTGTGGCTAATGCCCTGGCAATGAAAACCCTCTGGGTCTGGCCTGTGGATAAACTCCCCATCTGCCTGTTTTCAAGTTCCTCCATACCTACTTTTCCTAACGACTCCAGGCAGACTTTGATATCTTCCTCTGAGTATTTCTTCCAGATCAATTTTTTCCCCAACCTTGCCATCAGAACCACTTCCAGAACGGTTATGGGAAAATCGTAATCGAATGAAAAATGCTGCGGCAGGTACCCGATCGATTTTCTCCCTTGCTCTGGAGATTTTCCAAAAACTTTGATTGCTCCCCTGTCCGGCTTTAGCAGACCAAGGATGATCTTCAACAGCGTAGTTTTTCCTCCGCCGTTCGGACCGATAATCCCCAGAAAATCTTTTTCTTTCAGAATAAAGTTAATATTTTCCAGTACGGGTTCTGACCCGTAGGTAAATGAAACCTTTTTCAGCTCGATTATGGCTTTGTTTTCCATACACTCACTTAATCGTTTTCTGATTCTGATATTTCCTGCGCCAATTTTCTCAGGCTGGCTATATAATTCTTATCAAGGGGATCGATAAAAATAACCCTACCCTTGATTTCCCTGGCAATTACCTCTGCGCTCTTGACATTAAACTGGGGAGAGACGAAGATAATCTTTATATCATACTTCTTTGCCTGATCGATCAGGTGCTGGATTTCTTTGGCAGTCGGCTCCTTGCCTTCAGCCTCAACCGGTATCTCCTCTAAGTTATAATCCCTGGCAAAGTAACCCCAAGCAGGATGATAGACCATAAATCTTCTGTTTTTTATTACTGATAGAGTCTGCCCGATATCCCGGTCCAAACTATCCAGTTCCTGCAGATATCCTTTTTCTCTGGTTGAATAATAATACTCATCAGCAGGGTCTGTTTCAATCAACCCCTTATAGATATTGTCAACCATTATCTTCGCATTTCTGGGAGAGAGCCAGATATGTGGATCGAATCTTTCTGAGCGAGGCTCATTTTCCTCTGTATGTCCGAACCCGGATTTCATATCCATAAGCTCTACCCCCTTTGAGGCATCCACGAGTAGCATATCCTTGTTGACCGAGAGAATCTTGCCCAGCCAGACCAGCTCGAAATCGATAGGCGTGCCGACCTTGACGTAAATTTGGGCCTCTCCTGTCTCCACCAATTGGACGGGTGAAGGCTCATAGGTGTGCGGGGAAGCTCCCGGCGGCACCATCACTGATACGTCCACCTTATCCCCTCCGATCTTTTCCACGAATTCAGCCAGCGGGGGTATGCTTACCATCACTCTGATTTTCTCACCATTCATCTCCTGTTTGGAACAGGCTGAATTCAAAATCAGGAGTAAAAATATTACGAAGAATAAACAGGTATGCTTTCTCATAGAATTAAATCCTTCATTTATATTGGGAACTTAAGCCTTCTGTTTGAAGAAAATGCGTTTTGTTTTGCAATTCAATTTTTTACCTTTGCCACAGATGAATAGTCAGGATGAACCTTCCCGAAAGTTTCGCAGTTAAAATAATTTATTCAGCCGCAATTACGAGCTTTAATCCTTCAGCGGTACCTCAGCCTCCGGACCTACAACGGTAGTCCACTCTCGGACGTACCAGCGGCTCACCAGTCCGTTGGCAACGTATGGGTCTGCTGCGGCAAACTGTTCGGCAACAGAAGGTGAGGACCCGCGAAACAGCAAGACGGCTCCATCCACCGGCTTTGCCAGGGCACCTGCCAGCACCAGCTCGCTGCGCTCGACTGCCTTACGCGCCAGCACAAGATGTTCTGCCCGGAAGGCTGCCCGCCGTTCGAGATAATCCTGAGTAACATCATAGAACAGTAAATAATGCATATCTCTTCTCCAGTAATCTGGTTAAGTTGTGCTAATTTTCTTTTACGCTGCTTTATTCTCTTTGCACTCCATCACATCATACGAAATTTTACTCGTCAGGGCAACTCTAAATCAACTGTTCTGTTTTTGGAGGTGTGTCTTTATAAATGCACAGATCTCATCCATTGCCTGCCTGGCTTCAGGAAAAAGGGGAGCGCATATAGGATAGCAGTGAAACATACCCTTCCCGATTTTCAATGTTATATCTACCCTTGCACTTTTCGCTTTTTCTGCAAACCCCGTCGAGTCACTCAGAAGGACTTCGTTCTCGCCGACATAGATGAGCACAGGCGGAAGCCCGGAAAGCTCCCCGTAAACAGGGGATATCCGGGGGTTGTAGGGGTCGCTGTCCTTAACATAATAGTGACTAAAAACAGTCCACGACTCCAAGGGGGCTAAGGGATCTGCTTTGAACTTAGTGCGGTAGGACTCCCCGGAGCACTTGAGGTCGGTCCAGGGAGAAAGAGCCACTGCTGCCGAAGGAAGGGGAATGTCCTGATCTCGGAGGGCGACCAAGGTTGCTAAAGCCAGGCCTCCGCCAGCAGAATCTCCCACAAAAACGATATGGGAAGGGGAAATGCCTTCACCCAACAGCCAGCGATAGGCTGTAACCGAATCCTGGAGCGCAGCAGGAAAAGGATGCTCGGGTGCCAGGCGATATTCAAACAGCAGTGCGCCTGTTCCGCTGCCTTTAACGAACTTGGCGACATGACCCCTATGGGTACTGCATGTGCCCGACACATACCCGCCGCCGTGAAAGTAAAGCAGTGCTTTATCTTTCACCGCAGAGGAGGGGAGAATCCATTCGGCTGAGATACCGTCTATGGTCACAGGAGACACCTCGATTTTTGGCGGTAATTTGCCGAACAATTTTGAGGATTTTTCGACTTCCCGGCGAAAATCCGGAATGGAGGTATTCCAGTCAATGGCTGCTCTTCTTCTCAACCGGAAGCGCAACAGATGATTGTGTCTCAACAAGAAGAGAAACAGACGGCTTCGCAGGCTTGGCATTTTTTATCCACCTCTAATAAAATTGATAATCTCAAGTTCATACACTTAACATATTATTTATTAAAACGCTCGATTATCTATAAATATATGTTTATTGCGGCCTAAATTTGTCTTTTCTCAAAGTAAATGTCAAGAAGAAATTACTCAAGTGCCTATTCTTCAAGAAGATACGTTTATACAAGATTTCTATTCGATTTAAAACATCTTGGTTTTTCTGGAACGGATAGAATCTGAAAGAGGAAATTATTTCCTTAAATCTTTGAGATTTCTGGCATCTTTAAAAATCCTGCGATTAAGTTAACTTAAAGATTATTATCAAATTAGCCTACATCTATTAAAATCAACCTGCACAGGCACAGGATTTGCTAAAAATTAAGAATGTCTAATTATATCATCCGCGGGGTGAAAAGTACTCATATGTATTTATATCAAGTCATTACAGGAGTAAGGAATGAACCTCTCTGAACTAAAAGATCAGGTCATAGTTCTCTGGAAAAAGATGAGCAAACCAAAGAAGATATTCACGGGGATTTTCATTTTAATCGCTATCTCCGGAGTAATCCTGATTTACTCGCGTGCTAATAAAGTCGCGTACGTGCCGTTATACAGCGGTTTAGAGGAAAACCAGGCCGGCGCTTTGATCGATAAGCTGGAAAAAAGTAAAATCCCCTTCCGCATAACCGAAGGGGGCAAGACGATTGCAGTTCCCTATGAAAAAGCTGACGAGATCAGGCTGAGACTTGCCAGAGAAGGTCTGCCCGGAGCAGGAGTGGGTTACGAGATATTAGATAAGAAAACCTGGGGAATGACCAATTTCCTGCAAAAGGTCAATTATAAAAGGGCGCTGGAGGGTGAGCTCGCCCGAACCATCAGGGAGCTGGAGGAAGTAGAGACTGCCCGGGTCCATTTAGCCCTGCCTGAGGAAAGATTGTTCGGGGAGGACAAAGTTGAGCCCTCAGCCTCCGTTTTGATCAGACTGAAACCCGGATTCAGGCTTTCCAGCTCTCAGGCACAGGGGATTGCCACTCTTTTAGCCCACAGCATTCAAGGTCTAAATCTCTCCAATGTTAGCATAATCGATTTTAACGGAAACATACTATTCCCAGAGGAGGAACAATTCTCGTCTCTGGACAAAAGCGCTGTTAGTTTCGATACCTCAGGTAAAGATGATGTTGAGCCTACCGCTGCAGTTGACAATTCAGCCACTGAGAATAAAGAAAAAGTAGAAGCGGAAAAAGGGAAAACCCTGCCACTGAATTCCTTTCGAGGATATTACTTGGTTCTGGGGTTAGCTTTAATCCCATTTTTGATATTCCTTGCCTTAAGCTGGCTGAGAAAAAGACAGTCTGAATATTCTTTTGATTCAGCCTTTAAAAAATATCATGGATTGGAGCCAGTTGATGAGCTTAAAAATGAGCCTGAAACTTTTCAAAAAACAGATGCAAAAAAATATCTGGAGCTTTTAGAGGATGAGAATCCTCAAAATATCTCGATAATCCTGACCTGGCTTGAGCCCTCTGTGGCAGGGGAGATTTTTTCGCAACTTACGCTGGAAAAGCAGGCAGATGTTGCCTTCAGTCTTAGCCGGGTAGAGGAAATCTCGCCTGAGGTGAAACAAAGGGTCTGGAGAGCTTTCGAGTCACAGTTTTCTTCAGGAGAAGCTGGTGATTTAAATTCCATCTCCGATGAAAAACTAAAAAGTGTAAACGGAATGAAGGCTTTAAGCGAGATTTTGAAATTCAGCGACAGTTCAACCCGCAAAAGAGTCTTGCGGCTGCTGGAAAAAGAAAAGGTTTTAACCTGAAAGTCGTGAGGAGTAAGTTGTCCGAGATAATAAAAAAATACAAACTCATATCCGGAGAAATCCCGCCTACTTTAGAAAAGCCTGAGGGCGCTACAGTAGAAACTAAAACCACTGAGGAACAGGAGAAGTCTTTAGCTCTGGATAAGATGATACAGACCAGGGTAAAGTTCCTGGAGGAAAAAATTCAGATGGAAAAGGAGCAGGCTTACAGGTCCGGATTCGAGGATGGGCAGGATATGGCCAGGGATGAGTTGAAAGAAGAGCAAAAGAGAATCATTCAGCTTTTTTCGAACCTGATCGAGGAGTTGACCAGACAGAAAAAGGATTATCTGAAATCGGCAGAGAAGGAGTTAGTCAGGTTATCCCTGAAGATTGCCTCAAAGGTGATTCAGCGGAAAATCGAGACCGATAAAAAATTTATCCTGAGTAACCTCAGGCACATCTTGAAACTTCTCTCGGACAAATCCAGAATAGTGATCAGGCTGAACCCGGCTGATCTTGAGACAGTAAGCAGATTTTCCCAGGAGCAGAAATCATCCGAGGGAATAAAAGAGCTGGTTCTGGAGGAGGATGAGGGGATATCCCGGGGAGGCTGTCTGGTCTCTTCGGAGTCCGGACATATAGACGGACAGATAGAAACCCAGCTGGAGATTATAGGCAAAGCCCTTTTGGAGGCCGAATAAATTTATGAGCTTCAATTCCGGCAAATATCAAAAGCTTCTGGAAGGAATAAACCCCTACAAGGTAAACGGCCGGGTCCAGAAGATAGTGGGACTGGTTATCGAGTCCGTAGGGCCTGCCCCTCCAATTGGGGAGCTTTGCTACATTGATAACCGCAGGAACAAAAAGATTCTGGCAGAAGTGGTGGGTTTCAAGGAGAACCGGATAATCCTGATGCCCCTGGGAGAGATGAGGGGTGTTACTCCGGGAAGCTTCGTCATTCCTGCCGGGAAGGACTTAAGCGTCAAAGTGGGAAAAGGGCTGGCGGGGAGAGTCTTAAATGGTCTGGGCGAGCCCCTGGATGGAAAAGGAGATCTGCAGGAAGAGGAGGAAAGGGTGATTCACTCTGACCCGCCTCATCCGCTTAAACGAAAAAGGATATTCTCTCCCTTTTATACCGGGATAAAAGCCATCGACGTTCTGCTCACCTGTGGAAACGGCCAGAGGATAGGGATTTTCTCCGGAAGCGGCGTAGGCAAAAGCGTGCTTCTGGGTATGATAGCCAGGGATTCGTCCGCAGAGGTAAATGTTGTCGCTCTTATCGGCGAAAGAGGAAGAGAGATCAGGGAGTTCATCGAAAGGGACTTAAGAGAAGAGGGCTTGAAGAAGACGGTTGTGGTAGCAGCCACATCCGACCAGCCGCCTCTGGTTCGGGTCAAGGCAGCCTCGGTGGCGACTACTATAGCCGAGTATTTCAGAGACCGGGGCATGAACGTCCTTCTGCTTATGGATTCCCTGACCCGTATCGCCTTGGCTCAGAGGGAGGCAGGCCTGGCTGTGGGCGAGCCGCCAACTACCAGAGGATATACCCCCTCGGTCTTCTCCCTGTTGCCGCAACTGTTGGAAAGGGCAGGTGCCTCGGAGAAGGGCAGCATCACCGGATTCTATACCGTGCTGGTAGAGGGTGACGATTTCAACGAGCCTATCTCCGATTGTGCCAGAGCCACCCTGGACGGTCATATCATCCTCTCCCGGAAATTAGCGGGACTGAACCATTATCCGGCAATAGACGTGCTGGAATCTGTAAGCCGGGTTATGAAGGATATCGTCTCCAAAGAACAATCCGACCTCTCGGATAAACTCAAAAATGTATTAGCCACCTATAAGGAGGCTGAGGACCTGATCAGCATAGGTGCCTATTCACCCGGCTCGAGCCGGAAAATAGATTATGCCTTATCCCGGATGGAGAAAATAGAGGAATTTCTGAAGCAGAAGATAGACCAGCGCTCGGATTTCGAATCCAGCCTGAACTTTCTGCGGGAGATATTCCAGGAATGAGAAAATTCAACTACAGACTTCAAAGGGTTGAGGAGCTGAGAAAGGATCAGCTGAAGACAGCACAGCAGGCGCTGAGGAAAGCCAGGGAGGAGCTTAGAGCTCAGAGGAAGGACCTGAGCTTTTTGAAGAGCAACCAGAAAGATTACAGGACGAAGCTGAAAGACAGGTCGCAGAAATTTGTAGACCTTATGGAGCTTAACTGGTACGAGGAATACCTTGAGCTGTTGAGAGTGGAGATCAAGGAGAAAAAAGAAAACCTCATAAAACATCGGCAGACCCTGACTAAGCTTAAAAAATTTATCCAGAGTAAAGAAAAAGAGAAAAAATCTTTAGAGAGACAGAAAGAGAAAAAGTTCAATCACTTTTTATCGGAGCTGAAAAAAGAGGAGCAAAAAAACTTAGATGAGATCAGCATCACTCCAGCTTTAAAAAAAGGATAAAGTGCCAAACTGGTCTTAAGGCTCAGAAATTTTTACCTTGTATGCAGAAATATTTGCTGAATATTTTTAATGGTCGAATCCGGACCGAATCAGATACAAAAGTTAATCATCTGAAAGACAAGAGGATAACAAAGAAGGGATTTGGAATATGAGATTGGCACAGAAATTGCAAATTCCTTTTTTCGAAGTAAAACGAAGTTACAGCACACCAGGCTTGAGGAAAATGTCTCTCACAGGTTCCTCAGGCAAGAAAGTCGGAGAGGGGGAAAATGGCTGAGCGAATGAAAGGGAGTTTCATTCACTCAGCCTGAATAATTTTCAGCCGTGATTAGAAAAGATATGAATACCCTGACAGATGTCAGGAGCATACAGGCTTCTGATTTTAAATGGGAAGAGGATTTTCCTCTGGAGGTCAAGAGGAAATTGGATGAGGTTCATCACCTCTTTGCCCGAAAATTAACTGTCCTTTTGAACATAGCCGGTATTAAGGAAACAGAAGTAATTTTTGTCGAATCTCAATATTTGAAATCAGCAGGACGGACTGCGCAGGGCTTTGAAAAGGAGTTTCAATTTGTCTTTGAATTAGGCAGTGCTCAAAAAGGGGTATTGGAAATCGATAAGGATACAGTTATTCATATGCTGACTTGCCTCTTAGGTTATGCAGATAAAGGGAAGATATCCTTTAACCGGCTCACCAGAATCGAACAGATTACCCTGAATCAATTGGTCTATGATATGCTCAGGGAGTTACAGAGCTCCTGGAAAGATGATTTGAAAATAGGGAACAGCTTAGAAGATTCTGGAAAAGAGGCTATGACAAAAAACGAATTCATACTTCTGAAATTCTCAGTCGGTGGAGATAAAATAGCAGGAGACATAAACATATTTTACCCCTTATCTGTGATAAACTCAGCTCTCCTTAGAAATTTAAACCAGGTGGAAGAACAGGAGAAAATAAAGCTGCTTTTGGAGGATTCGGAGCTGGACTTGGTTTATACCTTAGGGAGAGCCAGCCTGACCTCAGACCAACTACTTGAGCTTAAACCCGAGGATATAATAGTTCTGGAGGATGAATCGAATATAGAGGGTGAGATAATGATACAATCGCAAGCTAAATTCAGGGGTATAGCAGGAGTTTATAAAAACAGGAAAGCCGTGAAAATAACCTCGGCTATTTTTTAACAGGAGTACGTATGCAGGAGAACAAGATTCATACTGAAAGAATATCAGGCACAGACAGTCAGGATAAAGAGGAAATTTTGGTAAAGAGAGGAGTTCTTGAGCAGTTAATACCGGAGCAAAACCCTTCCGAAAAAGAAGACCTCTCTTTCCTCTCGGAAACAGACCTGCCTGTCAGGGTGGAGCTGGGGCATTCGAGGATGAAAATCAGAGATATTCTGAACTTAGGCCAGGGGTCTATAGTGCAGTTGGACAAACTGCCTGAGGAGCCGGTGAAAATCTTCATCGGAGAAAGACTTCTGGGGCAGGGCGAGATTGTGACAATAGGGGAGAAGTTAGGGGTCAGGATAACGGAGATTGCTTTCGCTGCCGAGGAAAAACAGGATTAACCTATGTGCAGTTTTCTCATATTTCTTGCCTCCGAATCATTTTCAACAGAGGGGAATGCAATCCCTGCCTCTGATACCGGTAGTATGGTGCTGAGGCTTTTCTTGTCCCTGGTTTTAATCGTTGGACTCATCTACCTCTCGCTTTACTTCTTGAAGAAAAGCTCTCTTGGTTTTAAAAAGAAAAGCTCCGGAGAACTGATTCAGGTTTTGGAAAGATGTTATCTCTCTCCTAAAAAGGGAATATTCGTAGTGAGAATCGGCTCCAAAGTCTTAGCCCTGGGTGTCTCAGACTCGCAGGTTAATCTTTTGACCGAATTAAGCTCGAATCCTGAAGCTACACAGGATTCAAAAGAAAAACCCAATCCTGAACAAAAAAGTTCAGTTAGTTTTTTCCAGAAGCTCAAGGATAAGCTTGGTTAAAATAGAATAAATATGAATTTAATAAGCAGATTAAAAGCAAGAGTTTTTATATTAGCTGCGATTTTGTTCTTTCTGCTCACCCTTCAGGCAGTGGCTCAGAGCATACCTAAACTTTCCTTGGAGCTAAATCAGGCTAACAGTCCCAGGGATTTATCCTTTGGCCTTCAGCTTCTTTTAATCATAACGGTTTTAGCCCTGGCACCCTCGATTATTATTATGGTGACTTCCTTTACCCGCATCGTGGTGGTTTTTTCGTTTCTGAGGCATTCCCTGGGCACGCCCCAGCTGCCGCCCAATCAGCTCCTTTTTGCCTTAGCCCTGATTTTGACTTTCTTCGTAATGGCTCCCGTGATATTCAACATCAACCAGAACGCTCTTCAGCCTTATCTGAAGGGGGAATTGAACCAGAACCAGGCTTACGAAAATGGCATAAAGCCGCTCAGGGAGTTTATGTTCAAACAGACACGAGAAAAGGACCTGGCGCTCTTTGTCCAGCTTTCACGATTGCCTATGCCGGAAAACACGGACGACATCCCCACCTACGTTCTGATCCCGGGCTTCGTAATAAGCGAGCTGAGAATCGCTTTCCAGATAGGATTTTTGATTTTCATACCTTTTCTGATAATCGATCTTATAGTGTCAGCCGTCACCACTTCTATGGGGATGGCAATGCTACCTCCGGCAATGGTTTCATTGCCTTTTAAAATACTTTTGTTTGTCTTAGTAGATGGCTGGTATCTACTGGTTCGTTCTTTGGTCATCAGTTTCAGGTGAAGTGAAATGCGACCCCAATGGGTCGTCAGTCGTAGTGCGACCTGCTTGTCCCGCCAGCGGCGGGATCAAGGTCGCAAGAGAGGATTATAAAAATGAATCTGGATTATGTCTTAAACTTAGGCAGAGAAGCGATATTTTTGACTCTTATTATCTCCGCCCCTGTTCTTCTATTCAGCTTTATCGTTGGTTTATTTATGAGCATATTCCAGGCCTCCACCCAGATTCAGGAAACAGGCTTGAATTTCATACCGAAGCTGCTGGCAGTGGCTTTAGCCCTTGTTCTTTTCCTTCCCTGGATGCTGCAGAAGCTTATCGATTTTGCAACCGAGCTTTTCGAATATATCCCTTTTCTGACAAGATAAATTCATCAGAAGATCAAGAAAATTCCAGCATTGAGAGTTGCGTACTGCATAGGATAAGTATCACTATAATTCTCATTCAGGCTAAAGATATGGTTAAACAAACCCTCTAACTGCAGCCCCCATCTTTTCCAGACCCTGTAGTAGATTCCCATTCCCATATTCACTCCCAGGCGGGTTTTTTCATAAATACTATTGTAGCTGCTGAGGTTACTCCAGAGTGAATAGACACTCCTGGAATAGATTACCTCGGGAATGTAAAGACCCACTCCAATTTTGAAATAAGGAGAGAATCTGCCTGGCTCTGCCATAAATTTTCCTGAAAGAGATATGTTGTACAATTTTCTGTCTATTCTGTCATCATTATTAAATCCAGAATTATCGATCTCGGCATATCGATAAACTGGTTTATAATATTTAGTATATCCAAAATCCAGACCTAACAGGATCTGCTCGTCCAGGAAGTAATCTATTTGAGCTCCAAAAGAAGTGAATCTGGGTGTATCCTTTTCTAGAAAATAGGCATTTCCGGTTTTAGCACTAAGCATAAACCTATGCTTGAAATTCTCAGCCTGGGCATTCTGGATTAATACCAGAAAACATATAAAGAAAATCAATTTTTTCATAACCTCTCCTGAAATGGTTTATTCTACATACAAGATGTTACTTCGCAATCTATTCTGTCAATGGCAAAATATTTTTTCTTTAATTGAATTCTTTAGTTAAACTACCCTTTGATTTTCTTATTTTCAGCAAACCGGGGGTGGTCCGCTTTTGAAAAGATAAACGATTAGATAAACCACATCCGAAACAGATACCCCCTCATCGCAATTGGCGTTTCCTGAACCCAAGGGGTCGGGAGGAGGGCCATTTTTAAAGAGATAGTTAATCAGATAAATTATGTCTGAAATACTCACCCGGGTATCGCTATTTGCATCACCCCGTAGAAAATATTCAAACTTAGAAATGACCGCTTCAACTTCACTTATATCTGCTGGAGGGTTTCCATCATAAAGCCAGAGATTGATTCTTGCATTTTGATTCCCAGAAGTAGGAACGCTTGCACCTCGGTAATGCCAGTAATGTATAATAGAATCTGAGAAGGGAACAGGCTGATGTCCTTTAACGCTGAGGAAGTATATGCTGTCGGGATTCCACTCAAAAATGTGAGTGGAAGAATCCTGAGCTTGGGGCATTATCCAGCGGTATCTGTTTCCCGCCACATCCCAGGGCTGTATAACGTATTGGGCATTGGTATCTACCTCCTCCCCCCACCGCGAGAACTCGATATCTATTTCACGGTGAGATTCCTCAGGGGAATTATCCCAGATAAATAATCCCAGCACTACATTCTTGTCGAATTGTCCGACCCTGCCGTTGACATAGAAAACATAGTTGCCATAATCGAGAAAATCCTGACATATAACCTCGGAACAATACCATCCTCCTTCTCTCTGGGTGATCTTTAGATGTAATTGTCCCTCTTCATCTACCCACACGTTCTCTATGCTGTCAGAGAAATAGTTGGGACCCGGACCTACTTTGCCCACACTGGCCTTAACCCACCATTCGTGCCCTGAAAAGGAAAGAGTTTTGGGAGTCCGTATAGTGCAAACGTGAGCCACGGATATTGCATAGAGAGTATCCGGCAATCCGGCTTCGCCACCTATAAGCGGAGGGTCGATACCATCAGGCAGAAGGAAGGCACAGATCTCAGTGGCATAGATATCGCTTCCGCCAGTGGTTATGTCGCATATCCAGGTAGAATCACTCTGGATTGGGGTCAACGGCTGGGCAAAATATGGCTTGGTCCACCATCCCGATCCTTCGATGAAAATGTAGACAGCGACTTTATAGCTGTCCGGGTCTACGTTTCTTACCCTTCCTTCTAAATCGAGAGAGCTACCGTATGGGGGTATAAAGGTGAACTCTATAATCGGAGTTTCAGCCAATGAGTTAAAAACCCCCAGTGCCAGTATCACAGCGAAAAAAATGAAAAAGAGTCTTATTTTCATGGTAGATGTCTCCTTAAATTATTTATTTCTTGTCCCTGATAATCACAGTTAATGGCTAATTTATCTATACCCTAACGCTATACTTGGGGACTGCGGAGGCAGAGCGAACGCTGAGAAAAGCGCGGATATTCAAACTACGCAACCATGAAATTCACACCTCTGCTTCCATAGGCCACATCAACAAAAAAACAGACGAATAAAGCAGCTATTGTGATGATTTCACATAATAGACCCTCACTTGCTGGAAGTCATAGTTGATACGAACTTCAATTACGTTATCACCTATTATTCCTTTCTCGATCCCACGAAAAAGCGCTTCGCTGACGAGTGGGAAGGACTTGAAGTGGAGTTCATGGTAGAGTTGATCGAATGTCCACCTATTATAAGACAGTTTCTCTATGATTTCTTTTTCTACTTTACTAATCTGTCGGTTATGTTGATAATGCTGATACAACGCGGCTCCGGTCGTAGCAACAAGGAGAATTATCGTCACTATTAGCGCAACCCTCTTCCAGTGGTCTTTAAAAATGAAGACCGAAGAAATGAAACCACCAACGGAGATCGCAAAGCTGGCAATTGCAAGTAATGTTTCTATTGTCATCAGAACACCCTCCTTACATCCGGTTTTTTACCTGTTATGTCGGCAGAGTTCTACACCCGTGAGGGTTGCCGGCCCATTGTCGCCGCCGAGCGGGTACACGCCCCATGGATTCGGCCCACCGTGCACTGAGATTTGGATGATTCCCCTATGGTCGGTCTCAAGAGAAACTTCGACGATTCGGCTCTTTGGGACAGTTATTACTCCACCGATGATTCCCTGAGGCGAACCTGAGGATATTCCTTTCGGAAGTAGCCGTACTATAATCTTGGCTGCTGTTCCTCCGATTTTGAGCCGGAGTCGGCTACCCTTTACAAATTCAGTTGGTGTGGCAAGATCAAGCCATCCAGATTCCCATTGCTGGGAAGATCCGGTTACGCCAATTAAATCAACGCAAGTCTCTTCTGGTATCTCAAGTTCCTTAAGCTTTTTCTGTTGCCAAGCTTTGATCTGCTTGAGTAATAATTGGCATTGCTCTGTCGATTCAGGGATTTCTTTTAACATACTCCCTAATTCAACAAGTAGAGTACGGCTGTCCATTTTTGTGTTCGACTGCCCGCCAACAAGCATGGTTGTTCCTATGAAAAGAGCCACCATAAGAACTATCCTCTTAAGCATTTTACCTCCTTTCTAGTGATTTCACTAATTGGTTATTTACAAATTATGTTTTGTATGTGAATTTCCCCATTCCCTTGTTCCCGATTTCTAAATCAAAATATCACTCAGAATCCGCTTTTGTCAAGTCAAATCTGCTCTATTCTCGCACAGGAAAGGTTATCCTCTACAGGGGAAATAATTTCCAGAAAAGCATAGGGAATCGAATTATAGAGACATTAAGTCGAAACCTTAAGTCTCTGCCTGATAAGAGATTATCTGAGTTGCCCCTTAAAGAGTCTTCTCAGGCATAAGGTTTGCTAAACTCCTTTAAAAATATTAGTTATGGAACCCATATACAACCTTCTGATTTCGAACTTCAAGTTATTCGTAGCAATCGCCTGCCGAATAGGCGGTTTGCTTTTTGTTGCTCCGTTTTTTGGACACAGGAATGTCCCTTTGTTCGTCAGGTTTGGACTGATATTCTTTATCTCTTTAGTCCTTCTACCGCTCAGTATCCCGAAAGACTTCATACTTCCAGACCAGTTTGTCTTTTATCTGATTCTTCTGGCGCAGGAGACTCTGATAGGGGCACTGATCGGAGTCCTGTTCTATCTGATTTTCTGGGGAATTGAGATGGGAGGCAGTCTCTTGAGTCTTCAATTGAATTTAGGGCAAGGCGGTTCAGAGGAAGGGGAATCAGGAGATACTTCCCCTGTAACCAGATCACAGATTTTCTTGGGGTTATTGATTTTTTTGGCATTGAACGGTCATCAGCTAATCATCTCTGCGATTTTCCAGAGCTTCGAGCTTATACCCATAGGCAAACTAAGCCTGATGCCTGCAGCCTTAAACGAAATCGCCGGTCTTTCAGGCTCCGTTTTCCTGATTGCCCTGAAGATTTCTGCACCGGTGATCGTTACTCTTTTCATTGTAGACATTTTAACCGGAGTTATGGGCAGGACCATTCCCCAGTCAAATCCTTACCTGAGCTTCATACCTTTGAGATTGGGAGCCGGGCTTCTGATCTTAGCCTTATCCTTTCCCGTCTTCGGAACAATAATGGACAAGCTCATCCTGGAAACGGACTCAAAACTAATCGAGGTTTTAAAAAATCTTAAGTGAATATGTTCACAGAGGAATACCAGGAGAAAACTGAGCCAGCATCCCCGCGCAAGAGGGAAGAGGCACGCAGCAGGGGATATGTCCCCCTGTCGGTGGAGCTGAATTCTGCCCTCACCCTGCTGGGTTTCTTTGCCGTCCTCTCCTTGGTTTTCTTCTCCTTAATATCCCAGACAAAAGGAATTTTTTCTCACAGCTTGACTCAAGTCAACTGGTCGAATTTAAATCTGCAGAGCTTTCATCAGCTTTTTATGCACGAGTTGACCGCTTTCCTGAAGATAATCCTTCCACTCCTTCTCATACCTCTGGCTATTGGAGTCATAACTAATCTTCTCCAGACGAATTTTCTATTTGTATTTAAGTCACCCTTCTCCGGTGGGGGAAAGTCTAGCTCAAACACGAATAAATTTTCAGGAATAGCACCGAAGCTATCCAGGATTTTCTCAGGTAGAGTACTCTCGGAAGGAATAAAACTCTGCCTTAAGACAGTTGCTACCATTTTTCTGGGGTACCTGATTATCAAGAACGAGCTCCCCCATATCGCCACCTTAAGCGACAGGGGAGCAGAGGACCTGATTTTTTATCTCTCGACAGTTTTTTTTAAGCTCGGGTTTACAATAGTTCTGGTTTTCCTGCTTTTCGGATTGGGGGATTATCTCTTCCAGAGATGGCAGTACGAAAAGGATATAAGGATGAGCAGGGAAGAGCTTAAACAAGAGCTCAGGGAGGAGGAAGGGTCTCCTGAAGTGAAAGGACGGATCCGGGGATGTATGGAGGAAAAGATAAATAATGGATGAGAAGCTGAAAAACAAATCCGCAAAAGGATATTTAGAGTTAGCCTTAACCTCTGGTGTTCTGATTGGCTTAGCCACGCTTTTTATCCCCTTGCCTTCTTTTCTGCTCGACTTCCTGTTAGCTTTTAACCTGGTTTCATCCCTTCTGCTTTTGCTTCTGGTCCTTCACGTCAAAAGTCCCCTGGAGTTCTCATCCTTCCCCGGTCTTGTTTTAATTTACACTCTTCTGCGTCTCAGCCTGGGGGTCGGCTGCACCAGAGCTATACTGGGACAGGGTTATGCCGGGGAGATAATCTCATCCTTCGGAGGATTGCTCATCCGGGGCGACTACGCAACAGGGCTTCTGGTTCTCTTGCTCCTTTTCCTGATCCAGTTTCTGGTCATAACCAAGGGAACCAACCGGACCTCGGAGGTCATTGCCCGGTTCTTTTTGGATTCCCTGCCAGGAAAGCAGATGGCTATCGAGGGTGAGTTAAGCTCCGGCATGATAACCCAGGAGGAGGCGAAAAGAAAAAGGGGAGAGGTATCCAGGGAAGGAGATTTTTACGGCTCAATGGATGGGGCAGTCAAATTCATCCGGGGCGATGCTATCCTCACTTTTATTTTAATTCTCATAAATCTTTTTGCCGGGTTTGTCATTGGATTCTGGCAAAAAGGGATGGGATATCAGGAGGCTTTTAGAACTTATGCGCTTCTCTCTGCTGGTCTGGGCCTTGCCCTTCAGGTACCGGCGTTACTCATCTCTTCAGCCTCCGGGCTGTTAGTCACCCGCACTTCCACAAAAGAAAGTTTAGCCACCGATTTCATCAGGGAATACATTCCACAGCCGAATATTCTAATTCCGGGGATATTCTTCCTGGCGCTGATAGGTATCTTCTCCGGGTTTTCCATAATCGCTCTTCTTTCCCTGATCAGCATAGGTGGTGTTCTGGGGTATTTCTCCATGAGAAAAACCTCCGGAAAATATCAGGCTGACAAGACAAAGGAGATGG
The DNA here is from genome assembly GCA_964511075.1 of uncultured Ignavibacteria bacterium. Classification (GTDB taxonomy): domain Bacteria; phylum Zixibacteria; class MSB-5A5; order MSB-5A5; family RBG-16-43-9; genus CAZEDM01. Next base: position 112,337 of record CAZEDM010000003.1, on the reverse strand, counting down.
ATGAATTCGCAGAAAAGAACAAAGCCGTAGCTGGAGAAGAACCAGAGCCGCTTACGGTTGATTCCTTAAGAATCGAACTGGGATACGGCTTGATACCTTTAGCCCAAAGCTCCTCTGAAGATAATCTTTTCCAGACCATTCCGGTCTTAAGAAGGGAATTAGCTGCGGAGCTGGGGGTAAAACTTCCCCAGGTAAGAGTCAGGGATAATATAAACCTTAAACCCCTGGAATATTCCATAATACTGAAAGAGGTCGAATTAGCGCGGGGAGAGCTTTTTATAGATAAACTCCTGGCTATTAACTCCGGAGATATGCCGGAAATTGAGGGGATAGATACCATCGAGCCTGCCTTTGGATTCCCAGCTAAATGGATAGATCCGAATCTTAAAGAAGAAGCTGAGACTAAAGGATATGGTGTGGTTGAACCTAAGGCAGTCATAACCACTCATCTGGCTGAGCTTATCAGGGAAAACGTTCCGGAGATCTTTGGCTTACAGGAGACCAAGGACCTATTGGAGGAGTTAAAGTCTGCCTATCCAGCCCTGGTGGAAGAGGTCTACCCTCAAAATCTCCCTCTGACAGCCATTCAAAAAATCCTGCAGAACCTCCTAAGGGAGAATGTGCCCATAAAAGACCTGCTGACCATATTCGAGGTTCTGGCTGAAAAGAGTCCTGAGACCAAAGACCCTTTAAAATTGACCGAGCTGGTCAGGGCAGGATTGAAAAGAACCATAACCCAGAGATATTTAGACTCGGAGGGTAAGATCTCTGTTTTCACCCTGGATCCCAAATTAGAACAGAATTTCATTCCCCCGGAAAACCACTCGACTTTCAAGCCCAGGCTCAAGCCGGAGATCGCCGAGAAGATAGTTTCCCAATGCAGGTTGAGAGCAGAGGAGCTTAAAAATAGGGGAATAAAGCCGGCTGTTCTCTTGTCCTCCAGGATAAGACTACCCTTCAGAAAGTTTATCCAGGACAGCTTGCCGGAATTAGGCGTGCTTTCCTATGAGGAGATCATACCCAGGGTTAGGCTCTTTTCCACGGGAAACATAAGTTTGGAAGAAGAGCTTTCCCAAGAAGTCAAGTTTATAGGTGTTTAAGAAAAACAGGTGAAAAAAAACGATGAAACAGACGATAATAATAATTGATACCTTAAAATCAGTTTCCCCACGAGCTGATAAAATGAAGGGGGTTGCTTTATGTCCTTAGGAAAGGATTGGGGCGTCTATTTAAAGACCAAAGACCCGGAGAAAAGAGAAAAACTGCTATCCGAGTATCTGCCTTTAGTGAAAAGCGTAGCCGGCAGGATGGCTATTGGTTTTCCCAAGTCGGTGGAATTACAGGACCTGATAAGCACGGGAGTCATCGGTCTGGTGGAGGCATTTTCCAACTTCGATCCCTCCCGCGGGGTGAAATTCGAAACCTACGCCGTTCCCAGAATCCGTGGTGCTATCCTGGATGAGCTGAGGTCTCTGGATTGGGTTCCTCGCTCCACGCGAGCCAAGTCGCGCGAGATAGACAGAGCCACGACCAAACTGGAGAATAAGCTGGGACGGGTGCCTACGGATAGAGAGCTGGCGAAATCTCTCAGAATACCCCTCAAGGAGCTGCATTCAGCCAAGGGGGATCTATCCTCCTCCATAATGCTCTCCCTGGACGACCTGGTCTACAAGGAGGAAGATAACCGCCAGATCCCCAGGATAGAGACAATTGAAGCCACGCTGCGGGAAAACATCCTCACCGACCTGGAGAAGAAAGAGCTGAAAGCCTTTCTGGTCTCTGCCCTGAAGAGCCTCTCGGAACAGGAAAGGCTGGTTATAGCTCTTTATTATTATGAAGAGCTGACCCTCAAGGAGATAGGCGAGGTTATGGAGATATCGGAATCCAGGGTTTCGCAGATTCACACCAAGGCGGTGATGAAATTAAGAAATATGATAAAGGATAAGTTTGCACATTGAAGATGAATCAGGAGAATTTCATAAAGAGCGGCATCTTGAAGGTATCAGCCGGAAGTGATGTTTCCAGGGGGAAAAAGACATTTGCCAAAAGCAGGAAAGATCACGCCACTGGATCGGCAGCATTAAAAACAGCAGAGAAGAAGGGCAAGAAGAAAGTTCAGGATAACCAAAGGTTAGATGTGATCATCTGAATAAACCAAACACCTACAGGGGAAAAAATGGTTCAGACATCGTTAAATAAAAAAGACCAGCTGGAGACAAAAAAGCCAGAGGAGGCTTGCCATCTGGGATTGCAGGATATTGAAAGGTTAGCCGGCTTCGGAGAGGTATTGGGCGGAGTAGCTCACGAGATAAACAACCCCCTACAGATAATTCTGGGAAAGGCTCAGATACTCCTCATGAGAATATCAAAGGACCAGAGCTCCACCAAATCCATAGAGGATTTAAGGGCTATCGAGAGAGGCGCTCAAAGGATCTCAGAATTGATTAACAGCTTAAACGACCTCAGCCGACAAAAGCCGGAGGAGAAGGATTTAACTGCAGATATCGATTTGCATTATCTCATAAGCTCGATTCTTACCCTGATCAAGGCAAGTCTCAAAGATAAGAAAATAGAGTTAAGCCTGAACCTTCCAGAGGATCTTCCCAAGATCAAAGGCAATCCCTCCCGCCTAAAGGAGTTATTCTTGTACCTGACCCTTAACGCCAAGCAAAGGATTGAGCGGGGTGGAAAATTGGAGCTGAGCTTAAAAGAAGAGGAAGGATCTCTGAGGGTGGAATTCAGCGACCAGGGAAAGGAGCTGTCCCCGGAGCTTCAACGGTTTTTAGAGGACCCCTCCTCGGCACAGCTTCAGGATAGCTTGTGCTTTGGCATCTCAAACAGCTCTCGGATATTAAAAGAGCATAAGGGAAATCTGGAGTTCAGGAGCAGCCCGGGTAAAGGGAATACGGTAGCGTTTAAGCTGCCATTGGTTTAAGGATTTCCACAAAAAGGAAAATTATCTGAGTTGGGAGAACTCGTTAAAAAAAGAAACTTGAAAGAGCGATACGGGCAGATTCAGTTTAAAACAAGGAGCTGTTATGCAGGGAAATGCGACCTTACCTAGAAACAGAAGACCAGCCGAAAAAGAAAAGCGAAGAAAAGTGATGGATTTAGAATTAAAGGACCCTATTAGTTTTAAAACCATCTCTACTCAGGAGAAAGAAGAGCCAAAAGAGGGGAAAGGAGAGATCCTCTCTTTTAACGAGAACGGATTACTGCTTCTGACCGACAATGCGCTGGAGGAAGGCTCTTTTATCAATCTTTCTCTCGATTTTAAGGAGATCGGGCTTCTGGATGGCATCCTGGGGAAAGTGAAAAAAACAGAGAAATCGGATGAACAGGATTTCTATGTGGGGGTGGAGCTTTATTCCCCGGAGCAGATTAAGGCTGAAGCGCTGACCGGTCTTTTCCCGGCAAAAATGGAAAGTTTCCAAACCAAGCTCAAGAGAAGCCTGACAGATTACTTTAACCAAGTAAAGGCTGCCGGAGAGAAAAAGGAATTTACCTGAGAAGTTAAAACAGAGCTGGCAGGGTATTGATAACAAGCGGGTCTTTACACAGGCAACGGAAATGCAGGAGAGTAGAGTTGGAGAAAACTGAGCCCTTAGTGGAGATGACTCATCAGATCGCGCACGAGCTGAGGAACCCCATGACCATAATCGGGGGTTATGCTCGTTCAGCTTTGAAGAGAACCCCTGCTCAGGATGCCAATTACAAAAACCTGCAGATCATCGTTACGGAGATCGAGAGGATGGAAAACCTGCTTGACAACTTCTTAGATCACATAAGTATCTGCGAAAACAAATCTCAGGAGCTAAGGCTTAATTCGGTGGTGGAATATAACCTGAAACTGCTCAGTCCTGAGTTCGAAAAGAAGAAGCTGCGCCTGACAAAAAAACTCCAGACTGATCTTCCCACTCTCTATTCAAATCCGGAACTGCTGAGCTCATCTTTTTTCAACCTGCTCAGATATATACTCTTTAACTCTGTTCCCGGCAGTTCCCTGGAGATCGTTACTCAACTGGAAAAGGATGAGGCAGTTCTGTGTTTGAGCTTATCGTATCCGGATTCAATTTCCGAAAAGCCGCGGAATCCGAACCTTGCTATGGTCTCTCCCCTGATTCAAAGACTGGGCGGAACGATAAAATATTGTAGGGAAGACAAGTCCAGTTTCTGCCTGGAGATAAGATTTCCTTTAAAAGGAGGCAAAGATGGAAAGCATTCTGATAGTGGATGATGAGGAACACATCCTGGATCTGTATGAAAAGGAGTTCACCGAGGAGGGATATAAGGTCAAGATAGCCAGGAACAGCACTCAAGCTCTGGAGATAGCGGAAAAGGAAAAAATAAACCTGGTGATCTTGGATATAAAGCTGGAGGGGGAGGAAGGCGGCCTGAGGACTTTGTCCCTTTTAAAGAAACGAAATAAAGACCTGCCGGTTATTTTGAATTCGGCCTATTCCACTTTCAAAAATAATTTCCAGACCTGGCTGGCTGATGATTACCTGGTCAAGTCCTCCAATTTAAAGGAAATCAAGGGAAAGATCCGTGATCTTCTGAGGGGTTGCGATGAATCACAAAAATAAAAAGAATTCTTATTCGGCAGGGGAAGTAAAAGAAGAAAGTTCCTTCGGAGAGATGGAAGAGGTTCTGAAATCAATGGAGAATTTTGTGGAGCAGGTAAAGGGAATTTCCCTGAACTTGGCCTCTGCCACGGTTAAGGCAAAAAATTACCTCCCCGTCAAAATAGCAGAGGACGTTCTGGATCTGGTCAACCAGTCCTCCAAAGCAACTGCCGAGATAGTCAAGCTCATAAAGTTAGTTAGAATGGAAGTCGGGGGAATTTACTCCATCAATCAATATGGCGAAGTCGAGTTTCAGAGAAACAAGGTGATCGAGGAAAAGATCGAGACATATCTGGAAAGGATTCTGGCTGAAAGCCAAAGAATCCTTTTAATCATGAAAAGACTTAAATCTATATCCGTTGATAACAAGTTGATCTGAGAGGATGGAAATTTACTCAGAGGAAAATAATTCTTAAAAAGGGGAAATATAATTCCGCAAACTTAAAACCCGATCAGCGCCTGATAGCGCTCAAAATGGGGAATTCATTTTTTCGAAAGACATTAATTCGTTGAAAGGTATTGACTTAACATGTATGAGCGTATGGCAGCCTGCGGTTTTGCAATAAAGGCATAAAAGTTGCTGAAAAGTAATCAGTTAAAGGATTCGAGTGATCACATGTCAAGAACTCAGCTAATTCTGATAATCTTCATCCTGCTTTTAGCCCTGCTCCTCCCTTATGGTTTAAAATCCGCAGAACGGGATAAGGTGGATACCAAGGTTAAAACGGAGAAGGTCTATTCGTTCTCCCAAGGCTAAATCCTTATCTACTTCTGCCGATTAAACTAATAGGGGCGAACAAAAAAGGGAGGTAGGTTGGAAAAGCAGCTGGCCAATCTGATCGGATTGATTAATAAGGAGGTGAATTCCCTGGAGAGTTTCCTCAGGCTCCTCACCGAGGAAGAGGAATGTCTTATCCATAACCGTTTTGACCTCCTGGAGAGATCCATTCACCAGCAGGAGCAGGCCATCAGTCAGGCCAAGCGTCTGGAAAAGAACAGGAAGGAGATCACTGCCTGTCTGGCAAAAGACCTCAGGCTGGAGCATGAGGAGCCATCCATCTCCAAATTGGTTCAGCTTCTGGATAGCTCCTATTCCTCAAGATTAAACGAGCTTCAGAAAACCCTGCTGGAGCTTCATCGCAAGGTGGAGACCCAGAGGAGAAAAAACGAGGAGCTTATTAAGGAATCGATGGGACATATCGATTCCAGTATAAAGTTTTTAATAGACACATCTTCGACTTCTTATCTGAAAAATTCCGTGAATAACCAGGGAAAGGCTAAACCTTCCTTGATCTTGGACAAGGTTGGATAATCTTAAAAAGGATTTATGTCCGATATACTCACAGGGATTGGCGGGTTAAAAAAAATCTCCTCGTTGCTAAGAGCAAGGAAAAGCTCGCCTTCAGGCGCAATTGAAAAAGGGGAAGCTCTCTCCGATTTAAAAAAGACAGGAGTTGCTCCCCCGAAGAGTGCCGCTGCTGAGGTCATAAGATTAAATCACGATATTCTCATAAGTGGAGATAGAGATAAAGAGATTCGAAACCTGATCCGGAAACGACTGTTATGCGAGAAGGCTGTCCGGCTCAAACAGGAGATTAGGAATTTCTCCTCTATCCTGGTTTCCACTTTAGGGTAAAGGGAAAGCATCAGTCTAAGCAGGAGAGATAAAGATGTTAATTCTTACAAGGAAGTTGGGAGAAAGTATCAACATCGGCGATGACATCAAGATCACCGTTCTGGGTATTCACGGCAGACAGGTAAGATTGGGAGTTATCGCTCCTCAGAAAGTGGTGGTTCACCGGGAGGAGGTATATTTCAAGATCCAGGAGGAGAACAAGAAATCCGCTCATATAGAGAAAGAGGAGGCCACTAAAATGGCCAAGGCCTTCAGGGAAAAATTGAAGGAGAAGCCCAAGAAAAAACTGGAGAAACCTAATTAAGCCTTACTCCTCCTATAGAGCAGGAACATCCAGAATACTTGGAACGTTCTTTTATAAATCAAGTTGTCGATCAAACCTAATCTAAAGGTTTAATGCCGTATGTTTTTTAAAAGACAAAACAAAGTCAACCTGCAGACTCGCGGCAAGACTGGTTCCCCCTTCAGCAAAGCCAAAGGGAGGGAAGAACCTAAGACGAAAAAGGACCGAGGACAGAGAACTCCTTTTTCCTCCCAGGTGGTGGATACCAGTTTTGTCTATTTTGAGGAGAATTAGCCCCCGCACTTTTTATTTATAAAAAGGGGGGCAGATGGAGATCTTAACTTCGCGTTTTGGTAAAATCTCTTTCTCTTCAAAAGAGGTTTGCGAATTCAGCAAGGGAATCTGCGGTTTCCCGGAGAAGAATAAGTTCATCTGGCTGAAGCTGAAGGAGACTGAGCCCTTTAAATGGTTGCAGTCAATCCAGGCAGGCGACTGGGCGTTTCTTTTAATCGATCCCTTTATTTTTTACCCGGATTATGATCCCCAGGTTAGCAAAAAAGAGCTTGCGGAAATAAAGCTGACCAGCTTAGCTAAATCCGAAATTTTCGCCATCACCTGTCTATCCCCCGATAGCAAAGAAGCCCGGGCTAATCTTCTGGCCCCGCTTATTATCAATCCGGACAAGAGATTAGGTAAGCAGGTTGTTCTGAAGGGCAGTAATTACAGCATTCAACAGCGGATTTTCGAGCTAACGAAAAGCAAACGTGAGGGTCGATTATCCTGAAATCTAAAGACTGATGAGGAGTGTCTATGAGCTTTGAAGCTCAACTTTTAGAATATAAATTTAAGTTTTAAAATTTAAAGACGATAATCCTAATAGAGGTAATAGAGAATGAAGATTCAAAAAATCAGCTTGAATTTTAAAATAGCCGCTGCCAAGCTCAAGGAAATCTCAAGTTCGAAAGCCTACCCTCCGAACGAAGCAGGGCTTAAGCCATCCGGAGATGTCAAAAACCCGCTCCCGCAATCTGAAGTTAAGCCAGTAACCACTTACCCGGGCTCTCTTGCCAATCTGTCCCGAGCAAATCCAGTGGGGGTGGGTTATTCCAAACAGAATATCGGGACAAGAAAAATTGATAATTTGAAAAATCTTCGAAAAGCGACTTATTCAAAGCTCTCATCGGTGAATGCAGATAGAACATCTCGTTTCCCTCTGGATATTAGGGAGGATAAAGTAAAAGAGGCTAAGATTAAGCTGGCTAACGGGTATTATTCAAAAGCTGAGGTTTATTCCAAGATAGCCGAGAGATTGATAGATACCTTGATATAAAGAGACCCCCCCGGTTTTTTTATTATAAAGTCCCCCAGAAAGATTATTCTTAAGATGGAAAAGAGTGCTTCCGTTGAGAGCGTAAATTTAACTGATAAAATCACAGATAAACTGCCAACGCCTAATCTGGTCTACCAGGAGCTTATCCGCCTGATCACTGATCCCTACACTTCCATCTATGAGATAGTATCACTTGTCTCCGAGGATCCAGCCTTATCCTTTAGGGCGCTTAAACTGGCTAACCCCTCCAGGTCTGAGGGCTCAAAAAGAATCATAGGTGTCAGACAGGCTTTGCCTCTTTTGGGAATAGAGAAGATAAAAAAACTGATCCTTTCAACCTGTGTGACCTCTTTCAAAAGGGAATATCAGGAGTTGCTATACCGTCATTCCCTGATCTGTGCCTGTGCCTGCCGCATGATCGGGGGCTATCTTTACCCCCTTAAGCCGCTGAAAATAGATACGTTTTTTACCCTGGGACTTTTACATGATATCGGCAGTCTGGCTATATTTGCCTCTAAACAGAACTCCTCTCAAAACAAAGAAGATATTAAAAAAAATGCTTATAATGATCCAATAGACTCAGAGGAATATACCTGCGAGAAGAAATTGGATCATACGGAAGTTGGAGCAGAACTTGTTCTTAACTCCGGATTATCCCCGGAGCTTTACCAGGTGGTGCGATTTCATCATAAGCCTAGGCAGGCTACTTCCTATAAAGAATCAACTATGATCGTTCATCTGGCGGATTATCTAAGCTGCTTGCTGAATAAAGACCCCCAGATATCCTGTGTGAGCAATTTGGAGAGCGAGTGCTGGACTATTCTGGGGTTGGAAAAAGATAAAATCCCGCTCTATCTTTCTCGACTACAAGATGAATTTCAGAAATCCGAGGTTTTCCAGAGGCTGCCCAGGATGTAAAATACACCTGTTTTTCAGCTTCAGTGAAGCTAACGATCTCGGATAAATCCCTTTCCCTGAAAACCACAGGCATATTTTAGCTGAATTCGAATCCTACCGATATAAAATAAGAAGCCTGTTTTTACTTGACAGGCAAAAAACGTAAATTTATATTCCTATCTGTGAAATAGCATTTGGGTTTTTCCAACTTCATATGCTAAAATTCGTAGATTAAGTTTCATCAGTGGTCAGATATTAAACTGTATAAAAAAAAGCTCAAAGGCTCAAAAGTTCAATGATCCTAAAGATAAAATGATTCTGGCTTTTAAACATATAGACTCTTAAGCTTACAAGCTTCTAAACTGTGGTAATGGGCGATTAGCTCAGTTGGTTAGAGTGCTTGCTTGACATGCAAGAGGTCACTGGTTCGATCCCAGTATCGCCCACCATTTAAAAAAATAAATAGAGGATGGCTCATAGTTCGTAATAAAATAAGCAAAGGGAGTAAAAAACCCCTGAGTTGGGGTAATTTTTTATAGGTTTTTTGGGGAAGAGAGAGTAATGGAAAAAGAGAAGCTGATAGAAAACCTGAAACGCTTAGCTAAGACCAAGAACTCAGCTGAGGTGGAAAAGTACTTAATAGCAAAAGTGGAAGGTGAGCTTAAGGACCTGTCCGCGGTTATCGATTTGGAACCAGCCGGAAGTTTAAAGCTTTTGACTTTTGAAGATGCTGAAGGCAAACAGGCTTACTGGCACAGCACTTCGCATGTAATGGCTCAGGCCGTTCAAAGCCTGTATCCTGAGACTAAGTTAGGCATAGGCCCGGCCATAGAGGAAGGGTTCTATTATGATTTCGACAAGAAAGAGCCTTTCACTCCAGATGATCTGCAGAAGATCGAAAAGAGGATGCAGGAGATCATTAAAGAGGACCTGCCCTTCGAAAGGCAAGAGTTAGCTAAAAGTGAGGCTCTGAAACTTTTCGAGGGTAAAGGGGAAAAATTCAAAGTCGAGCTGATAACAGAGCTGGAGAGTGATAAAGTCTCTATCTACAGGCAAGGAGATTTCGTTGACCTTTGCAGAGGTCCTCATCTATTCTCTGCGGGAGCAATAAAATCCTTTAAGCTTATGCAAATTGCCGGAGCTTATTGGAGAGGTGATGAAAAGAACCCGATGCTGCAAAGAATCTATGGAATATCCTTTCCCAGCCAGGAGGAATTAGAAGAATATCTTAGCAAACTGGAAGAAGCCAAGAGAAGAGACCATCGCAAATTGGGACGGGAGCTGGACCTTTATAATATCTATGAGGAAGCTGGCGGCGGTCTGGTTTTCTGGCATCCAAAAGGCGCTTTGATCCGAAGGCTGATAGAGGAGTTCTGGGTAAAAGAGCATTACAAGGATGGTTACGAGCTTCTGTATACTCCTCATATAGCCAAACTGGACCTCTGGAGAACAAGCGGGCATACTGATTTCTATTCCGAAAATATGTACTCTCCCATGAAAATCGATCAGGACGAATATGAGATCAAGCCCATGAACTGTCCCTTCCACATACTGGCCTATAAATCCAAGCGCAGAAGCTACCGGGAACTGCCCATAAGATGGGCAGAGTTAGGCACGGTTTACAGATACGAGCGCTCCGGAGTGTTACATGGACTTATCAGGGTCAGGGGATTTACCCAGGACGATGCCCATATCTTCTGTCAATTGGAGCAGCTGGAGAAAGAGATCCTGAGATTGCTGGATTTCTCCTTGTTCTTCCTCCAGTCTTTCGGTTTTAAGGAGTACGAGGTATACTTGGCAACCCGGCCAGCGAAATATATCGGCGACCTCCAGACCTGGGAAAAAGCAACCGAGGCTTTGAGCCAGGCTCTGCAGAAGCGTGCGCTTCCCTTCAAGATGGATGAAGGGGGAGGAGCCTTCTATGGACCCAAAATCGATATAAAGATAAAGGACGTGCTGGGCCGCGCCCATCAGTGTACCACCCTGCAGTTCGATTTTAACCTTCCGGAGAGGTTCGACCTGCATTATGTGGCTGCGGATGGGTCTTTTCAGAGACCCATAATGATCCATCGGGCGCTCCTGGGATCACTGGAGCGTTTCTTCGGCCTTTTGATTGAGCATTATGCCGGTGCGTTTCCTTTGTGGCTTTCTCCGGTGCAGATAGCATTGCTTCCCCTGACCCAGGACCAGCATGGCTATGCCCTGGCATTAAAGGAAAAGCTGCTGGAAAAAGAGCTGCGGGTTAAGATCGATGATAGAAACGAGAAGATAAATCTTAAGATCAGAGAAGCGGAACTGGAGAAGGTCCCTTATATGTTCGTCCTGGGTAAAAGGGAGGAGGAGAGTAAAACCGTCTCGGTGCGCAGGCACGGAGAGGGAGATTTAGGAGGATTCGACTTGGAGAAGATCATAGATAAGATCGTGCAGGAAGTCAATTCAAAGCAATAGAAAAGGAGGTGAGGGAAATAGTAACTAAATTTATTCGGGTGAACCAAAGAATCAGAGTGCCCCAGGTAAGGCTGATCGATTCCAGCGGAGAGCAGATCGGTATAATCTCAACGCGAGACGCGTTGAAAATGGCTTCAGAGAAAGGATACGATCTGGTGGAGATCTCTCCTTCGGCCAAGCCCCCGGTTTGCAAGATCATGGATTATGGGAAATACAAATATGAACTGAATAAGAAATCCAAGACCGCCAAGAAGAAACAGCATATAATTCATCTGAAGGAGATGAGATTGAGACCCAAGATCGAGGAGCATGACTACCAATTCAAGCTGAAACATGTGCGGGAGTTTTTGGAAAAAGGGAACAAGGTGAAAGTCTACCTGGAGTTCAGGGGACGGGAGATGGCTCATCAGGAATTGGGTCAAAGGATTATCCAGAGGCTGGAGCAGGACCTCAAGGACCTGGGAGCAGTAGAGCAGAAAGCCAAATTTGAAGGCAGAAGCCTTTCCCTGACATTCAGTCCCAAAGGATAATGCCCCTAACTATAATCATATAAGGAGAGAGAAAATAATGCCCAAGATCAAAACTTCAAGGAGTTCCAAAAAGAGGTTCAAGCTAACTGCCAAAGGTAAGGTCAAAAGAGGCAAGGCCTTCTTAAGGCATATACTTACCAGCAAAACCTCCAAACAGAAAAGGAGATTAAGGAAAAAAGTCCTGGTAAAGAAAACCGATCAAAGCAGAATCAAAAGGTTACTGTCTGCTTGAATGATATTTTTTTCAAAGTGATATAATCCACAGGAGGAGAAAATGCCCAGAGCTAAGCGTGGAGTTGCATCCAGGAAAAGAAGGAAAAAGATAATGAAAGAAGCCCGGGGATATTTCGGCGGCAGAAGCAAATTATACCGGACCGCCAAAGAGACCGTTGCCCGGGCAAGGGCCTATGCTTACCGGGACAGGAGAACCAAAAAGAGGGATTTTCGCCGGCTCTGGATCAGCAGGATAAATGCGGCTACCAGGCTGTTCGATTTGACCTATGGTACCTTTATCTCCGGCTTGAAGAAAGCCGGGGTGATCCTGGACAGGAAAATACTCTCGGAGATTGCAGTCAAAGACCCGAACACCTTCGGAAAACTGGCGGAGCTTGCCAAGACCAAGGTCAAGTAGATATTCCCGTAAAACAAGATGACATTCCTAAAGCAATTAGAGGAGCTGGAAAAAACGGTAGCTGAGAGGCTGGATTCTGTCTCCAGGCTCAAGGATTTGGAAGATCTGAAAACTGAGTATCTCAGCCGAAAGGGGAAGCTGTCTATATTGATGAGGGAGTTAAAAGGGCTCCCTCCGGACCAGAAACCCCGGGCAGGCGAAAAGGCTAATAAGTTAAAGGTAAAACTGGATAAGCTTTTTCAGGAGAAAGCTGAAAGCCTCGCAGATAAAGAAGATAAAGCTGAAAGAGAGTTCTTTGATTTTACCCTCCCCGGCAGAAGGGGCTGGCAGGGAAAGCTGCATCCTCTTACTCAGGTTTCACAAAGGATAGTGGAGATATTTTACGGCATGGGTTTCGAGGTGGTGCAGGGACCAGACATAGAGACCAATTATTATAATTTCGACGCTTTGAATTTTCCCCAGGATCATCCGGCCAGAGATATGCAGGATACATTTTATCTGGATAAAAACCTGATTCTCAGGACCCATACCTCCCCTGTGCAGATAAGGGTTTTCGAGAAGAGGAAACCTCCGGTAAAGATCCTGGCACCCGGAAGGGTTTACCGGCACGAGGCAATAAACTCCCGGAGCTACTGTCTTTTTTACCAGATCGAGGGGTTCTACGTGGACGAGAACGTGACTTTTGCAGACCTGAAAGGGGTCCTGATAGCATTTGCCAGAGAATTCTTCGGTGAAGACGTGGAGCTTAGATTCCGGACAAGTTTCTTTCCTTTCACCGAGCCTTCTGCCGAGGTGGATATAAGATGTATCATCTGTAAAGGTAAAGGCTGCGGTTTATGCAAACACCGGGGGTGGCTGGAGATACTGGGAGCGGGCATGATAGATCCGGCAGTCTTCGAAGCTGTGGGATACGATCCGGAAAGATATTCTGGTTATGCTTTCGGATTGGGAGTGGACAGGATTGCCTTGTTGAAATACCGCATCGATGACATCCGCCTGTTCTACGAGAATGACGTCAGATTCCTGAGGCAGTTTTGATATGAAAGCAAGTTACAAGTGGTTAAAAGAGCTGGTCGATTTCAACTGGTCTGCAGATGAGCTGGCAGACAAGTTGACATTTGCCGGCCTGGAGGTTGAATCGATAGAACCCTGGGGTTCTGGACTGGAAAAGGTTATAGTAGGTGAGATTAAGAAAGTTGAAAGACATCCCCAGGCAGAAAAACTTTCCGTCTGTCAGGTCGATACCGGCAAAGAGGTCCTGCAGATAATCTGCGGGGCAGGGAACGTAAAAGCCGGGATGAAATCTCCTTTAGCCTTGATCGGCGCAAAACTCCCCTCGGGTACACCCATAGAGAAAGCGACCCTCAAGGGGATCGAATCTTACGGCATGCTCTGTTCGGAGATAGAACTGGGAATTGGAGAAGAATCCGAAGGGATAATGGTACTGGAGGATGAGCTAAAAGTCGGTGAGCCTTTAAGCAAAGCTTTGGATCTGGAAGACTTCATCCTAGACATAGATTTGACTCCCAATCGTCCGGATGCCGCATCCCTCATGGGAATTGCCAGGGATATCGCCGCACTTTCCGGTGGAAAGCTTAAAAAACCGAAATATGATGTAAAAGAGACAGACCAGCCTGCTTCAGAATGGGTTGAGGTTTTGATCGACGAGCCAAAAGACTGCCCCCGTTATGCTGCCAGGGTCATAAAGGAGGTCAAGATCGGTAAATCCCCCTTTTGGCTCAAAAGAAAATTAGAATGCTGTGGAATGAGGGCTATAAACAACCTGGTGGATATCACCAATTTCGTTCTGCTGGAAACAGGTCATCCTTTACATGCATTTGACTACGACCTGTTCTCTCTGCACTCAGGCAAACCGGAGAGGAAAGTCCTGATCCGCAGGGCAAAGGATAAGGAAAAATTCATAACCCTGGATGAGGTTGAGAGAACTCTGAACCCCGAGGTTCTTCTCATAACCGATGGTGAAAAACCGGTTGCCCTGGCCGGGATAATGGGCGGGATGGAAAGCGAGGTTACCGGTAAAACCAGAAACATTCTTCTGGAAAGCGCCTATTTCAATCCCAGGGTAATACGCAGGGGAAGAATTTCCTTGGGACTGAACACCGAGGCATCCTACAGGTTCGAAAGGGGCGCAGACCCCAATATGGCAGACAGGGCAGCAGACAGGGCAGCCCAGCTTATGCAGAATCTCTGCCAGGGAAAGGTCCTGAAAGGAGTGGTGGATAATTATCCTGAGCCTGTTTTGCCCCTCAAACTATCCTTCAGGCCTGAAAGATGCTCTAAGATCCTGGGTACTGGAATGGAGGGTAAAAATATAAAGGAGATTTTTGAAAGCCTGGAGATCAAAGTAGCCGGGAACGACCCAGCCAAGATGTCAGTGGAGGTTCCAACTTTCAGGCCGGATTTAACCAGGGAGATAGATTTGATCGAGGAGATAGCCCGCATCTACGGCTATGATAAGATCGAAAGTCGTTTCCGGGCTGGCGGAGAGCTTCTCACTCCAATACCGGACGAGGAGAGGCTTATAAGAAAAATCAAGAGTTGGCTTACAGGAAAAAACTTTTATGAAATAGTAACCAATAATATGGTCGATCCGATGAAAATGTCCAGGGTCAACCCCTCGAAAAAGAGGATCAGGGTTTTGAATCCCTTGAACGAGGAATTGTCCGTTCTGACCACTTCACTGTGCTATAACCTGCTCTCCATAATCTCGCACAACCTTAACAGAAAAGAAAAAGATCTGAGACTGTTCGAATTGTCGAAGGTTTTCTGGTCAAAAGAGGAAAATTCGCCTGGGGAGAAGCTGCAATTAGAGATCGCCCTCTGCGGGAAACAGGCTCCTGTTTTCTGGGGGGAGAAGGAGAAAAAAGTAAATTTCTATGATCTCAAGGGCATCCTGGAAGACCTGCTGGCTGAGTTAAAGATACGGGATTACACCTTTTTGCCTGCAGAGTCAAATCTTTTCTCCGAGGAAAAATCTTTTGAGCTTCAGGTTAGAGGTAGGGCTATAGGAATTTTGGGAAAGGTCTCGGATGAAATTCTGAAACTGTTCGACATTGAAGAAGAGATTTTCCTGGCGGAGATCGATTCCCAGAATTTGCCGGAGGAAATCCCGCAGCTTGAATTCTACACACCCTTACCCAAGTTCCCTATGGTTGAAAGAGATATATCGCTGGTTGTCGAGGAAAAAATCTTAGCCGGTGACCTGGAGAAAAAAATCAGAGAATTAGGGGGTAAGCTGATTGAGAAAATATACCTTTTTGACCTTTATAAAGGACCGCAGGTGCCGAAAGGCAAAAAAAGCTTAGCCTATGCCATCCGCTACCGCTCCGAGGAAAAAACGCTTAAGGACGAGGAGGTCGAAAAGGTGCACCGGAAAATCGTCCAGGGGCTGAAAACAAGTTTCGGAGCCGAGCTTAGGCTCTAAGTTAAAGAGGAGGTCTTATGCAGTTGCAGAGCTTTCAAAAGTTAGAGCAGAAGATTAACCAGGTTCTGGAACTTGTCGATAGAGTAAAAGAGGAGAACACGCAGGTGAGCAGCTCCTATAGCGCACTTTCCGCTAAGGTCTTTGAGATGGAGGAGAAGAATAAGGATCTTGAGGCTGAAAACAACCTGCTCAGGTCTCAAATAAAAGGCAAGGAGGGGAGTATAAAGAATGTGGAGCAGAATATAAAAAGGAGGATTGAGAATCTTTTATCTCGTTTAAAGGCAATAGAATAGAATTTTATACTTGACAAACTTAAATTAACACTTTATCATATTTTGGTACAAATTTAATACAAATCAGGTTAAGTGGAGAGAAATCTATTTTTTAAAATAAGTTAAGATGAATCAAGAGTTCAAAGAGGAAAAAAAGCAAAATATAAGAGTAAATATCTACGGACAGGAATACCCCATAAAATCGGAAGCAGACGCAGGCTACGTCCAGAGGGTGGCAGAATTCGTAGACGGGAAGATGAAGGAGATAGCGGGAAAATTTCCTGCCCGTACCCAATCCCAGATTGCGGTTTTAGCAGCATTGCACATTGCAGACGAGCTTTTTAAGGAAAGGGATGACAAGGAGAAGAAACTTTCTGAGGTTGAGGAGAAAACCCAGTCCTTGATAGAGTGGCTGGACGCTAAGCTCATAGAGGAATAGAACTTACTCTAACGGATTATACCCACTTAACTTGAGTCTTTTATCTCGCCTTTGGCGGGATAGAGGTTTTAAGCTAAGTGGGTTTTTGTTTAGACAGGAGGAGGAGAAATGGATATCATGCTGATTGTTCTGGGAGTGGCAGTTGCTGTCCTGGCTTTCGTTATTGGTTGGTTTATCAGCCGGAGGATAGGTGAGACTAAACTGGGAAAAGCAGAAGAGCTGGCAAAAAAGATAGTTCAGGAAGCGGAAAAAGAGGCGGAGATAAAGAAGAAGGAAGCGGTCCTGGAGGCAAAGGATGAGTGGTATAAGGCAAAGCTGAATTTCGAACGGGAACTGGCTAACAAGAAGATGGAGTTCCAGAAGATAGATAAGAGGCTCCATGAAAGGGAATCCAATCTCGATCGCAAGGTAGACATTCTCAACAAAAAAGATCGGGAAATCCAGAATAAGGAGAAGGTACTCTATGCCCGGGAAAAATCCGTGCGGGCTAAGGATGACGAGTTAAGCCGGCTCATAGCAGACCAGAACAGACAACTGGAGAGAATAGCCCAGATGACCTCGGAGGAGGCTAAGAAGCTTTTGATGGCCAACCTGGAAAACCAGGCACGGCAGGAAGCTGCCCAGCTGATCAAGGAGATCAAGGAGAAAGCTGAGGAAACAGCGGAGAAGGAGGCAAAGAATATCATAATCTCCGCCATCCAGAGATGTGCGGTTGACCATACGGTCGAATCCACGGTTTCCGTGCTTAACCTTCCCAGCGACGAGATGAAGGGAAGGATCATCGGACGGGAGGGAAGAAATATCAGGGCTTTTGAGACCGCAACCGGCATCGACGTCATAGTGGATGACACGCCGGAGGCGGTGATTCTTTCAGGCTACGATCCGGTGCGCAGGGAGATAGCCAGGATGTCGCTGGAGAAGCTGATCGTGGACGGCAGGATCCATCCGGCCCGCATAGAGGAGATAGTAGCCAAGACCCAGAAGGAGATGGAGGTTATGATCCGCGAGACCGGCGAGCAGGCTTGTTTCGACGTGGGAATACACGGGCTTCATCCTGAGCTGATAAAGCTTCTGGGCAAGCTTCAATACCGCACCAGCTACGGCCAGAACGTGCTCCAGCATTCCAAGGAGGTAGCCTTCATATCCGGGCTGATGGCAGCCGAGCTTGAGCTGGACGCCAATATGGCGAAAAGAGCCGGGCTTCTGCACGACATCGGCAAAGCAGTGGACAAGGAGACCGAGGGGACTCATTCCCAGATCGGATACAATATGGCTCAGAAATACGGGGAGCACCCCATCGTTTTGAATGCCATCGTCTCCCATCACGAGGACGTGCCGATCGAATCACCCTATTCGGTCCTGGTGCAGGCAGCGGATGCAGTCTCTGGCGCCCGTCCGGGAGCACGCAGGGAGACTTTGGAGGGGTATATCAAACGTCTGGAGAAATTGGAAGAGCTGGCAGATTCCTTCAAAGGCGTTACCAAAGCCTTTGCCATCCAGGCAGGCAGGGAGATAAGGATAATCGTAGAGCACGAGCAGATAGACGATGTAGGTGCAACCACCTTAGCCCAGGATATCGCCAAGAGGATCGAAAAGGAGATGGAGTATCCTGGACAGATAAAGGTGACGGTAATACGGGAAACCAGAGCAGTGGAGTATGCGAAATAAATTCGAGTGGCTGATAACGAATGACCAATTGCCAGTGGGGGCAGGACATTGTCCTGCCCTTTATTTTTTTGGTAGAACAGGCATCCTGCCTGTTCCCTAAGATAAAATATCTTCATCTTATACGTGCTCGTCGGGTCCCCTGACCCGACGAAATTGCGTTAGAACATTCATCATTTTATGACTCGACGAACCAGACCAACACACATTTTTGACCCTGCCTGAATTTTTCCCTTGCTTAATCTCCCGATTTGTTTAAAATTGTCTAAAGCTTTTTATCTCATGTAAAAAGGAGACAATTTGAAAGTTCTCTTAATTGCAGATTTAGTGGGCAAGCCCGGAAGATGGGCTGTCTCACAGCTTTTGCCCGATTTGAAAAAGATAAGGGAGATAGACTTCGTCATAGCCAACGTGGAAAATGCCGCAGGCGGTTTCGGATTAACTAAAGAGATCGCATCGAAGATCTACAGCTACGGGGTGAACATCCTCACCTCCGGCAACCACATCTGGGACCGCAAGGACATCTTCGATTATCTGAACAAGGACCCCAATCTTCTGCGCCCGGCAAACTATCCTCCCCAGAACCCGGGTAAAGGCTCGGTGGTTTATCAGTTGAAGGACGGGACCAAAATCGGGGTTTTGAACATCCAGGGAAGGGTCTTCATCAAGGAGATCGACTGCCCCTTCAGGACAGCAAGCCAGGAGATCGAAAAGCTGAGACAGGAGACAAAAATCATCATAGTCGATATGCACGCGGAAGCCACCTCGGAGAAGATGGCTTTAGGCTGGTACCTGGATGGTAAGGTCTCGGCAGTTATCGGGACGCATACCCACGTGCAGACAGTGGACGAGACTATTTTCCCTAAGGGAACTGCCTACATAACCGATGCCGGGATGACCGGCGCACACAAATCGGTAATAGGAATCATAAAAGATGATGCCATAACCCGTTTTCTCACCCAGGTTCCCAACAGGTTCAGGATCGCCAAGGATGATATCAAGTTCTGCGGGGTATTGATGGAGATAGATCCCCAAACCGGCAAAGCCACATCAATAGAGAGGATAAGAATCGATCTGCCACCAATCAATGACGAAACGGAAGGAGATTAATAAATGTCAGCAGAGTTAATCGACGGCAAAAAAATCTCGCAGGAGATTAAAGCAGAGGTTAAGGCATCGGTCGAAAACTTGAAGAGTAAGGGAATAACTCCGGGCCTGGCAGCAGTCCTGGTGGGGGATAACCCGGCTTCTCACATCTATGTCCGGAGCAAGGCAAAAGCCTGTGATGTGTCGGGGATTTATTCCGAGGTCCTGAAGTATCCCCAAGAGATGAAGGAATCCGAGCTTCTGGAATTAATCCAGGAGCTTAACCATAAAGACAGTATCAGTGGAATCTTGGTCCAGCTTCCCCTGCCTGAGCAGATTTCCGAGGAGAAGGTGATCAAGACAATCTCTCCGGAAAAAGACGTGGATGGGTTTCATCCTTATAATCTTGGCTTGATGTTGGCTGGCAAGCCGGCTTTTCTTCCTTGCACCCCTTATGGAATTCAGGAGCTTTTAATGAGAAGCGGAAACGACCCTGCTGGAAAGCACGTGGTTATTCTGGGACGAGGAAGTCTGGTCGGCAGACCCCTTTCGGTTATTCTATCCCATAAAGCAAAAGGAGCTAATGCAACTGTGACCTTATGCCACACCGGCACAAAAGATATTTCAAAATATACCAAGCAGGCAGACATAATAGTAGCCGCAATGGGCAAACCTGAATTTTTAACCAAAGATATGGTAAGCCCCGGAGCAGTGGTAATAGACGTAGGAGTAAACAGGGTAGAGGATAAAACCCGTGAGAAAGGGTATAGAATAGTAGGGGATGTGGCATTTAATGAAGTAAAAGAAGTGGCAAAAGCCATAACCCCCGTGCCCGGCGGAGTAGGCCCGATGACCGTGGCAATGCTTATGGCAAATACCCTGAAAGCGGCAAAGATGCAGAAAGGGTTGGTTTGATCTTCCCTCCCTTTCAGGGAGGGATAAGAGGGAGGGTCAGTTTGACTTCTCCCTTGATGGGAGAGGATTAAGGAGAGGGTAATAAGATTTCTTAATCTAACGCTAACGAGAAGAAAATGAAAAGATGCAGTAAATGCGTTTTGCCCGAATGCACCCCCAACATCTCTTTTGACGAAGAGGGAGTCTGCAACTATTGCAAAACGTATCAGAGTATCAGATACAAGGGTGAATCTGAGCTGCTCAGGCTGTTGGATTCTCACCGGAGAAAGAAAAGCAAATACGACTGCATCGTAAACATAAGCGGCGGCCGGGATAGCTGCTACACTTTGCTAAAGCTGGCAAAAGACTACCAGATGAAAATTCTGGCTGTGAATTATGAAAATCCCTTTACCGACCCACAGGCAAAAGCAAATATCCGGAATGCGGTCAAAGCCCTGGGGATTGATATAGTAAGGTTCAAACTGAAAAACAAAATTCATGAAAGGACTTTCAGAAACAATCTGAAAGCCTGGTATCGAAAGCCCTCACCGGCACTGGTGCCTGTTATCTGCGTCGGGTGCAAGACGATCTGGTGGGATATCTTGAGGATTGCAAAAAAATATGACATCCATTGTATCCTGAGCGGCGGTAACTTATTCGAGGATGTCTCGTTCAAGAAAGTGCTTCTTGGCACGCCTGCCAATGAGGATACAAAAACGACCTTGATTAAAGACATATTCGGCATTCTGAAGGAAACCTCCAAAAACCTTGCGTATTACAGGCTGCAGTTTGTTCCAGCTATGGTGAAAGGGTATCTATTCGGAAATCCTTATACCATAGGCTCAAGGCTTTACGGGTTCGAAATTACCCGGATAGACCTGTTTCATTATATAGAATGGGATGAGCAGGAGGTACTCTCAAGGATAAAAAAAGAGCTTGACTGGGATTATCCCCGGAAATTTAATTCGCCCTGGAGATTCGATTGCAGAATAGGGCACCTTAAAGATTTTATGTATCTGAAAACCATAGGAATGACCGAGAAGGATGACTTCTACTCCAGGATGGTAAGAGAAGGTAAAATGACCAGGGAGGATGCTCTGCACAGACTTCAAGTTGAGAACAAACTCCATCCGGACGAAATAGAGCTATTATTGAGAGAAGCCGGAATAAATGTAGCGGAAGGCCGTTCCTATGGATCCAATTTCGGACAAGGTCTTGAGACTTCAGCCTTCCGTCTCCCTGTGGAAACCTGAAGGTTTCCGCTACCTAAAAGTCAGACAGGAACGTCTGATCTACTTGTATCTCCTCTCCTTTGACGGGAGAGGATTAAGGAGAGAGTGAAAAGAAACTTCTTCATAAATCTTCAAAAGTGAGGTATAGAATGTTCCCTAAGCTATTGAAATTCTATGTGATGTCATCATTGATTATTATATCTCTGAGCTGTAGCGCTCCGCCTGACACAGAAAAAGAAAAACAGGCTATGCTTAAAGCCGATAATGCATTCTCTGATCTCTCCAAGAAAAGAGGAGCAAATGAGGCTTTTTTAACTTACATGGCTGAAGATGCCGTGGTGCTGCAGCCAGGAAGCTATCCGGTTAAGGGTAAAGACAAAATTAAAAAAGAAGTCTTCAGTGTTTCGGATGCTGGTTATACATTGACCCGTAGACCTTCTTTTGCCTACGTTTCAGAATCTGGTGATTTAGGCTATACTTACGGAACATTTGAAGTACAGACAATAGATAAGGAAGGTAAGCCGGCTTATTTAAGGGGAACCTATCTCTCCATCTGGAGAAAAGATGAAAATGGGAACTGGAAGATAGTGCTGGATACGGGGAATCAGGGATTAGGAGAGGAAAAATGATTCGAGTTTGAACCGGTGGCTTTATGCCCGACGGAAAAAAGTAGGGGCGTATTGCAATACGCCCCTACAAAAAGAACAGACAAGATGTCTGTTACACCAACATTTCCTCTCCCTTGATGGGAGAGGATTAAGGAGAGGGTGAAAAAAATAGATGAAGAATATGATTAAAACAATAGTGTTCTTGATAGGAGCCGCTATTTGAGGAGGGCTGGTATACGCCGTGTGCGTCATCTGGCCCCTTAAATTCAGCCCAACCACCGGCTGGGTCCTGGGTGGATTAGCAGGAGTTGCTTATTTTCTGTTGAATATGTTGGGACTGGTTAAAAAAATGAGAGGAGCTTCTAAACGATGAGATTTGATAAATACACTAAAAGCGGCGAAGATGCAGAAAAATCTTATGTAGGGACAGGGCTTGTCCCTGTCCGAATCTTAGACGGACAACCACAAGGGTTGTCCCTACATTGATTTTACCCGCCTTGAGGCAAGGCGGGAATGCTAATGTAGCGGAAGGCCTTAGCCTTCCACCTCCAATGGAAACCTAAAGGTTTCCGCTACATAAAAGTCAGACAGGAATGTCTGACCTACCGTATAAACTTTATAATTGTAGACCCAGGTTGCCCTCAACTTGGGTCTAAGAGAAAAGCAAATCTATGCCCCCTAAAATAAAAATCCTCCCTCCGGAGTTAGTCAGCAAAATCGCCGCAGGCGAGGTCATTGAGCGTCCGGTTTCGGTGGTTAAGGAGCTGGTGGAGAACTCCATCGATGCGGAGGCAACCGATATTCTGGTGGAGATAAAATCCGGCGGGATAAAACATATCCGGGTGGTGGATAACGGCTGTGGTATGAGTAAAGAGGACGTTGAGTTAGCCTTTACCCATCATGCCACCAGCAAGCTCTCAAGTTTTGATGATCTGAACCGGATTCTTACTATGGGCTTCAGGGGGGAGGCTCTGCCTTCAATTGCATTGGTATCTCAGTTAGAGCTGGTGACAAAATTTTCACCCTCACCTTTGTCCTCTCCCTACAAGGGAGAGGATAAAAGCAGAGACGTAAGGCAATATGCCCCTACAGTAGGACCCTCTCCTCGATCCTCTCCCTACAAGGGAGAGGAAACCCATACCCCGCCCACCCCTGCGGGAACTCAGGCAAATGTCGAAGGCGGGCAGATTAAAAGCATAAAGGAAACAGGTGCTCCTGAGGGGACCTCTATAACTGTCAGGGAGCTTTTTTATAATCTTCCTGCCAGGAGAAAATTCCTTAAAAGCAAAAGCTCCGAGACCAAGCAGATAATCGACAGGATAACCACCTTCGCCTTAGCCTTTCCGCATATAACCTTCAAGCTCAAGGTGGACGACCGTGAAATCATAAACCTCCCGAAGACAGAGGAGCTTAGGGACAGGATCGGCGATATCTTCGGCACCCAGATTTACAACCAGATGCTAAAGCTGGATACCGACTATGATTTTCTGCAGATAAAAGGGTTTCTGGGCAAGCCGGAGATTGCCAGGCCCAATCGGGCGGAGGTTTATCTTTTCGTCAACCAAAGAAACATATTTTCCAAATCGCTTTATCATGCCATCCTCTCCGGTTACAAAGACCTTTTGCCCAAGGGTCAATTCCCCTGGGCAGTCGTGTATATCAACCTGCCGCCCGATATGGTGGACGTCAACGTTCACCCCACTAAAAGGGAAGTCCGCTTCTCCAACGAGAAACAGATGTATGAGTACGTCTTCACGGCAGTTCACAAGACTTTGAATACCGGCTTAGTCATACCGGTTTATTCCGATATCAGGGAAAAGGGGTTGACAACAGACGTAGAGACGCATGGCGATGCCTCTCAGAAGATAAGAGAAAGACCCATAGAATATTCCACCAAGGGAGAGAAAATCTCATCCCTCCAGCACGAGTTCCTCACAGAGGTTTACAAAGAGATGAAAACTGCTCCCGTAGGGGAGAAGAAAATCGAAAAGGAAAGCTTTGCCAGTGCAAACCTGTGGCAGCTTTCCAATATGTATATTTTAGCCCAGGTCAAAGGTGATCTGATCGTGATGGACCAGCACGCCGCACACGAGAGGATTCTTTACGAGACCGCCCTGAAAAACCTGACAGCAGAGCAGGCATCCACCCAGCACCTTCTTTTTCCCATCGTGACCGAGCTTTCGCCAAAGGAGTTTATGACCTTTGAGGAGAATCAGGAATTGATAAAGAAATTGGGATTTGAGCTTAAGCCTTTCGGCGGGAAAAGCGTTTTAATCAGCGGTGTGCCGCCGCTCCCCAAAATTCAAAGCGGTGAGAATTTCTTAAAGGAGATTCTGATAGATCTGGAGGAAAGGATAAAAGCCGGCGGCGACAAAATAAAATCGATTGCCCAGTCTTTCGCCTGCAAGGGCGCGATCAAGGCAGGGGAAAAGCTCTCGCTGGAGGAGATGAATTCGCTTTTCGACCAGCTATTTGCCACCAAAGAGCCTTATTCCTGCCCGCATGGCAGGCCTACTTTGATCAGGATTCCGGTTGAGGAGCTGAATAAAAGGTTCCAGAGAAGCTAAAGATTTATATTGGAGTGCAAATCTTCAGGTTTGCCGGTAAAGCTAAGGCTTTATACTCCAGATTTATCTCCGTAAGCAGTGTAGCGGAAACCTTCAGGTTTCCATTTAGAACTTAGACATAATTTGGTAGAACAGACATTCTTGTCTGTTCTCCATTGTCAAACAGGAATGTCTGACCTATCCTAAACCAATGACTTTAGGGGTTGACCTGTGTATCATCCCAGAAAAAAGCAAACGTACGGGTTTGACCCTGCGTTTTTTTAAATATGCTCAAAAAAATCCTTGCAATTTTAGGGCCCACGGCATCGGGCAAAACCAAAGTCTCCCTTGAAATTGCCGATAAAATAAATGGAGAGATCATCTCGGCAGACTCGCGCCAGATATACAAATATATGGATATCGGAACTGCCAAGCCGGGTCAGGATGAAAGAAAAAGAATACCTCATCATCTGATCGACATAGTCGATCCTGACGAGTATTTTTCTGCTGCGGATTACTCTGCCAGAGCCAGGAGGGCAATTAAAGAGATACTTTCCAGAGGCAAGGAGCCTTTGATAGTGGGTGGCTCTGGACTTTATCTGAGGGCCTTGTTCAAAGGATTTTTCAAAGGTCC
The DNA here is from genome assembly GCA_964511075.1 of uncultured Ignavibacteria bacterium. Taxonomy (GTDB): domain Bacteria; phylum Zixibacteria; class MSB-5A5; order MSB-5A5; family RBG-16-43-9; genus CAZEDM01. Next base: position 87,136 of record CAZEDM010000003.1, on the reverse strand, counting down.
GGGAAGGGATGAAAATTTAAGACGGGAACTTAAAAAGAAGGCTGAGAAATTAGGTACTGAATTGCTTTATCTGGAGTTGAAGGAAAAAGACCCTGAGGCAGCTGAGAAGATCGGACCGTATAACCTGGTGAGATTAATCAGGGCTTTGGAAGTATACGAGCTTAGCGGACAGAAGATTTCAGAGTTACAGAAAAAAGGAGAGTATCCTTCAAAGGAGTTTGAATTTATCAAGATCGGGCTTGAGTTAGAACGCGAAAAATTGTATCGGAGAATCGACCAGAGAGTAGAGTCAATGATTTGCTCGGGACTTGTGGATGAGGTCAAAAGTTTAAAGATAAGAGGGTATGACACATCCTTAATTCCTATGAGAACCTTTGGCTATAAGGAGATTTTTCAGTATCTTAAAGGAGAGGTAAGTCTGGATGAGGCAAAACAAAAAATAAAACTTAATACCAGGCATTTTGCCAAAAGGCAGCTTACCTGGTTCAAAAAAGAAGAGGGAATTATCTGGATTGAGGCTGAGAAAACAGTTCTGGAGAAAGAGATTTTGAAGACCTTTTTTGCTCAAAATTAATAAAAAAATCAAAAATAACTTGACAAGATTTATGTATTGGTTTATATATCAAGGAGTTAGAAAAAAGGGAGACCGAAATATGAAAAAGTTATTAAATCAGGCACTAATATTTATAATCTTTGCCTTGCTTTTAACCGGCTGTTCCAGGGAGCTGGTAAAGCCCCAGATACCCGAGGAATATCCTGCCGAGCCTGAGCCTGAGATTATCACCTCTGCAGATTCTACCGCAATATACGAGAAGCTGATCTCCGAAGAGCTAAGGGAGGCAGAGAGTTATTATGCGCTGGGAGTGGAGGCCAATCAGAACGGCGAATGGGAAAGGGCGCAGTCCAATTTTGAACAAGCCCTGGATATCTTAGCCAACCTGAACCTGGACGATAAGATACATTCGAAAAACATAGGCAAATATAACCGGTTACTGAAGGAGATCGCCTCGGACTATAAGACAACCCTTCTCTCACTGGGTGTGCTGGACGACGAAAGCTCGATCTCCGCTTTCCTGCAGAAATTCGGGGACATCGAAAATTTCCAGATCTTAAGGGACTCCGTGAAAATGGTGATCGAGGCTCCTGAGGTTACTATCTACGATATGCCTGTGGAATGGAACCAGCGGGTGGAGAACGCCATCCTCTACCTGCAGACAGTTGCCCGCGAGACTTTTATTCAATATCTCTCCAGATCGGGCAGATATATCGAGCTGGTCAGGGAAATTTTGAAAGAGAAGAATATGCCCCTGGATTTGGCCTACCTTCCCCTGATCGAAAGCGGCTACAACCCCAAGGCACGCTCCTGGGCAAATGCAGTTGGGATGTGGCAGTTCATCTCCTCCACCGGAAAGATCTACGGTCTAAAAAACAACTGGTGGTATGACGAGAAAAGGGACTTCGTGAAATCCACCTATGCGGCCTGCGACTATCTCTCCAAGCTCTATAATGAATTCGGCTGCTGGAAATTAGCGCTGGCTGCTTATAACTGCGGCGAGGGAGGTCTCGGCCGGGCGATCAGGAAAAGCAAAACCAACGACTTCTGGGAGCTCAACCTGAGAAAACAGACTTATGATTACGTGCCACTGTATATGGCAGCAACTATCATCGCCAAGGACCCGGAAAAATACGGGTTCGAGATAGATTATGAGGAGCCTTTGATATTCGATACGGTAACGGTGGATAAGCCGGTCGATCTCAAGACCATTGCCGAGATCCTGAGCGCCTCGGTGGAGGATATAAGAGGGTTAAATCCTGAGATACTCAGGGACGTTACCCCTCCCCAATATCCCGACTATAAATTGAGAGTTCCTCCGGGCACAAAAGATCTTTTTGAACAGAAATACTCAGAGCTTCCGGCCAGAAAGCTCTATTCTATGCATAAGGTCAGAAAAGGGGAGACCGTCTCCGGCATCTCCAAAAAATACGGGGTTCCGGCTTTCACCATCATCCAGGCAAATTCCCTTTCCAAAAGATGCTTGATCTATCCCGGACAGTACCTCAAGATACCCGGATACACTAGCTCCGATGTAAGTTACAAGACCGCGAAAGTCTCAGAAGATGATGATTACAGGAACAGGGTTCAGACCTCCGGGAATTCAGACACCAGAAGTTATCAGGTTTATAAGGTCAAGCCCGGCGACACCTTGATAGAGATTGCCAAGAGGTTCAAAACAACCGTTTCTTCAATTGAGAAGTTAAACGGCATTAACCGCCGGAGATTGATAAGGGTTGGAGACAGGTTAAAAGTTCCTGCCGAGCAGATCTTTCAAACCTATAAGGTAAGGCCAGGAGATAATCTGACCAGTATAGCCCAGAGGTTCAAAACCGATGTCTTGACTCTCAAAAAGATCAACGGCATCCAGCGGGGGAATCTGATAAAAATCGGAGACAAGCTGAAAGTCCCGTCTACAGATCAGCACGAAAGTTGGGAGGAGCTTTTGGTGCATAAGGTCAAAAGAGGAGAAACCTTGTGGAGCATCGCCCGGTTTTTCCAGGTTCCTTTGGAAAAAATCCTGGAGTGGAACAATCTTTCCGATCCCTCTTTCATCCGGGTCGGCGACAGGATCAAGATCTTTACCAGCAGGTAGACTCTTTAGCTCGATTTTTATGGAGGTTAAGTGGCTAAAAGAAGAGTTGATATCATAATAGGCATAATCATCGCCCTGAGCTTTTTGTTTTTCCTTTTCATCCTCTTGATCGGTTTGTCCGGGATTTACCTGGAGGACGGAGCTCAATTTTACAGCTTTGGCAGAAAGGTCGCCATCATCGAGGTGTACGGCACCATAAACAGCTCGAATGAGGTCATAAGACAGCTTAAGAAATATTCCCGCGACAGCTCCATCCCCTCCATAGTGCTGGACATTGACAGCCCCGGAGGTGCGGTGGTTCCGTCTCAGGAGATCTATGAGGAAGTTTTGAAGGCAAAGGAAGAGGGTAAGGCGGTGGTGGCTTCGCTCAGGTCCTTGGGCGCCTCCGGAGGTTATTATGTTGCCTGTGCCGCTGACACCATCGTTGCCAATCCCGGCACCTTAACCGGAAGCATTGGCGTGATCTTTGAATTTCCGGTGATGCAGGAGCTTTTCAGAAAATTGGGTGTAAGGTTCGAGGTGGTAAAAAGAGGCGAGATGAAAGAGGTGGGGACCTGGAACAGACCCATGACCCAGGAGGAAAAGGAACTGCTTCAATCGGTCATTGATGATACCTATGACCAGTTCGTGGATGCGGTGGTGGAGGGACGCGGGCTTCCACAGGACCGTATCTTGGAATTAGCTGACGGAAGGGTGTTCACCGGCAGGCAGGCAAAGGAGTTAGGCCTGGTGGACGAGCTGGGCGACCTGGAGGATGCCATAATGATTGCCGGGAAGATGGGCGGTATCGAAGGCACCCCCAGGACCATCCGGGAAGGACCAAAAAAGGTCACGCTGTTCGACCTACTGACCAAGAGCATTAAATCCCTGTCTGATTTCAGGGCGGACGAAAAGCTTATGCCCAAGCTTCAGTATATTTTCAAATAGCTTATATCGGTATATATAGGAACTCAGGAATTAGAACACATGCCCATATTCGAATACATTTGCCGGAAATGCAATAACAGATTTGAGCTTTTGATTTTAAATAACCAGGCGGAGGTCTCCTGTCCCGACTGCGGGGGAGAGGTAGAGAGGATCTTCTCGGTTTTCGGTTTTTCCAGCAAGGGCAAATTCGTCTCCTCAGGTGCCTCCTCCTGTTCCGGCTGCAGTTCCAAAAAATGTGACAGTTGTAACTAACAGAAAAATTCAAAAGGAGGTGTAAGATGACCAAAGCCGATTTGGTCGAAAAGATAGCTGAGAAAACGGGTTTAACCCGCACGGATGTGGCAGTGATAGTGGATGGCTTTCTGAATGCGGTAAAGGATGCCATGAAGGAGGGCAAGAATATAGAGATACGCGGATTCGGAACCTTCAAGATCAAAGCCCGTAAAGCCAGGAAAGCCCGCAATCCCAGGACGGGTGAAGAGGTTCCGGTCCCGGACAGAAAGGTTCCTGTTTTCAAGCCCTCGAACGAGTTCAAGGAGCTTATAATTCAACAAAACCCCAGTTGAGGAGCTAGATTTATATGCCCTGTGGGAGAAAAAAGAAAAGACATAAGATAAAAACCCATAAGAGGAAGAAAAGACTAAGAAGGGATAGACATAAGAAGAAACTCAGATAATGATCTATGTCATCTCAGATACCCATATCCCGGAAAGAGCTTCCCGGCTTCCCGGGGAGTTTGTGGAGAAGGTAAAAAAGGATGACATAATCCTGCACGCTGGTGATTTCACGGAAATTGAAGTTTGCAGAAAATTAAGTGACTTAGCCACCCTTTATGCCGTCTGCGGCAATATGGATCATCCTGAGATAAGAGAACTTCTCCCAGCCAAGAGGCTGTTAGAGCTTTTCGGATTTAGAATCGGCTTGATCCACGGGTCCGGCTCTCCTTTCGGTCTGGTGGAAAGAGTACCTAAGGAATTCGATGATTATTTGGACGTGATAGTTTTTGGCCACTCCCATTCTCCTTATAATCTAACGCAGGGGAATACCTTGCTTTTCAACCCCGGGAGTTTAGCTGGCAACTTTCCCTCCTGGAAGAAAAGTTACGGAATCCTTCAGGTGGTAGAGAAAAGAATCTATGGAAAGGTCGTTTACATCGCATAATTTTTTTGTTTTTAGACTTTAGATTTTGCCTTTAGGCTATCTTGCCCCTGTAGCTCAGTTGGATAGAGCAGCGGCCTCCGGAGCCGCGAGCACCCGTTCGAGTCGGGTCAGGGGTAAAAAATACAGTGATCAGTGAATAGTGATTAGTGATTAAAAAAAACAATAAAAAAATTAGAGAAGAATGGTGAACAGTGAAATGGTCTGAAACCTATATTCCCACCTTGCGGGATGATCCAGCCGAGGCGGAGATTGTCTCGCACAAGCTTTTAGTGCGGGCTGGATACATACGGAAATTAGCTGCGGGCGTATATAACTACCTTCCACTGATGCAGAGGGTCCTTTTGAAGGTTTCCCGTATAGTCAGGGAGGAGATGAACCGGGCAGGCGCCCAGGAGGTTCTGATGCCTGTTCTCCAGCCGGCTGAGCTCTGGCAGGCTACAGGCAGATGGGAGAGGTGGGGCAAGGACCTGATGAAGATGAAAGACCGTCACCTGAGGGACCTGGCTCTGGGAGGAACGCACGAGGAGGTAGTGACCTCCCTGGTGAGAGGCGAGATCAGGTCTTACCGCCAGCTGCCTTTAAATCTCTACCAGATCCAGACCAAGTTCAGGGACGAGATCCGGCCCAGGTTTGGGCTGATGAGATCGCGTGAGTTTATAATGAAGGATGCCTATTCCTTTGATGCCAACGAGGAGAGTTTCAAAAAAAGCTACCAGAAGATGATCGATGCCTATTTCAGGATTTTCAGAAGGTGCGGACTGGATGCCAAAATGGTGGAGTCTGATACCGGAGCTATGGGAGGAAAGGGGGCACATGAGTTTATGGTGATAGTGAATACCGAAGGTGGCGAGAACATAATCTTCTTCTGCGACAACTGCGACTATGCCTCCAATATCGAAAAAGCCACCTCAGCTGAGCCTCCGGTACAACCAGACGAAGAGACAAAGAGACCTTTGAAGAAAGTAGCCACCCCCAATATGAAAACCGTGGAGGAGGTTACCGGATTTCTGAACGTGCCTGCCAGGAAACTGGTTAAAACCTTATTATATAAAGCGGACGAGGAAGTGATAGCCGTCTTGATTCGGGGCGACAGGCAGATCAACCAGACCAAGCTCCAGAATAATCTGAAAGCCATAAACCTGGAGATGGCTGACCCCCTGACCGTTCAGAAGATCACCGGCGCACAGGTAGGATATGCCGGTCCTGTAGGTTTAAAAAACATAAGGCTGATTGGCGATAATGAGCTTACCTCTATGACCAATTTCGTGACCGGGGCAAACGAGGATGGCTATCACCTGATAGAGGTTAATCTTGACCGTGATTTCAAGCTGGATCTGGTTGCGGATCTTAAGAATGCGACCCCGGGTGAGTTCTGTCCCCAATGTCACCGGGGGAGGTTGAATACTGCAAAAGGCATAGAGGTGGGCAACACCTTTATGCTGGGCACCAAATACAGCCAGGCCCTGAACGCAACCTTCGTTGACGAGGACGGTCAGGAGAAATTAATGATCATGGGCTCCTACGGTGTAGGAATAACCAGGACCGCCCAGGCGGCAGTGGAGAAATTTCACGACCAGGCGGGAATTATCTGGCCGGTGCCGATTGCACCCTACTCGGTGGAGATAGTGCCGGTAAATATTCAGGATGAAAAACAGAAAGAGGCAGCCTCTCAGATCTACGAGGCGCTGAGCAGTGAACTCGAAGTTCTTCTGGATGACAGAAACGAGAGGGCGGGAGTCAAGTTCAAGGATGCAGATCTCATCGGAATACCCTTGAGGATGACCATTGGCGAAAGAAGCCTGAAGGAGAACAAAATTGAGCTGGGAATCAGGGGAAAGGATAAAACGATCTTGTTAAATAAAGATGAGGTCTACGAGGGAATTTCCAGGATATTGAAGGAGCAGGAAAAGGCTTAAAAAACTGTTGCTTTTTAATTCAGGGTTATTTATATTTTTAAAAGAGTGGGTTGTCCCACTCTTTTAAGTATCGAAAGGTCAAAGGATTAAAAGATTAAAGCGTATTAAATTATTTAAGGGTTCAGAATTGACAGACTCGAAAGAGAGCTTGCAGCAAAAACTCCTGCCTTTAGTCCGGGAGGAGGGTTTAGAGTTAGTCGAGCTCGAATTTACCGGAAAGTTGCCGCACTTGGTATTGAGAGTGTACGTGGACAAGGCAGGCGGTGTGGATGTAGAGGAATGCGCCCGTCTGAGCCGGAGGCTTTCAGATTTTCTGGATACCGAGGATCTTATCGAGAGAAGTTATACCCTGGAGGTTTCCTCCCCGGGGCTGGATAGGCCCTTAATCAGCCTGGGTGATTTCAGAAGGAAGACAGGCGAAAAAGTCAGACTTTATCTTAAAACCAACTCGGATAAATTTACCGAGGTAATAGGTGAAATAGCGGGAGTAGAGGAAGAGGAAATAAAGATAAAAATACAGGACAAAGTGGAAACCATACCCCTGAGAAAAATCGAGAAAGGGAAAATAATCATTTAAAGAGGTCGATTGATGAACAGCGATATCTTAGAAGCCCTGCAGCAGATTACCAAAGAGAAAAACATAGAGATGGATTATCTCATAACTACCCTGGAATCCAGCCTGCTTTCCGCTGCCAAGAAGAAGTTCGGAATGGGGGATAATCTGACAGTTAAAGTAGATCTGAAAAACGGAGAGATCAGGATGGCTATCACCAAGAAGGTGGTGGAGACGGTAACCGATCCCAACACGGAGATCTCCCTGGAGACGGCCAGGCAAACCGAAAGTAAAGCCAAATTGGGTCAGGAGATCAGCCTGCCGATCGGAATAGAGGATTTCGGAAGAAATGCCATATTGACGGCCAAACAGATATTGATTCAGAAGGTCAGGGAGGCGGAGAGAGAAAAGATATTTGAGGAATACAAGGATAGGGTGGGGGAGCTGGTAACCGGAGTTGTCCAGCAGATAGAAAAGGGGAATATCTTTGTCAACCTGGGCAAGGCTGAGGCTATTCTGCCGATAAAAGAGCAGATCCAGAAAGAGAAATACAGACAGGGAGATCGCGTCAGAGCATACATTCTGAATGTGGAAAAAAGCGCCAAAGGACCTCTGATAGCCCTTTCCCGGGCTAACCCGGGACTCCTGATCAGGCTGTTTGAGCTGGAGGTGCCGGAGATATTCGAAAGGATAATCGAGATCAAGGCAGTGGCTCGGGAACCAGGCGAGCGTTCCAAAATCGCAGTAAGCTCCATCGACGACCGGATAGACCCGGTAGGAGCCTGTGTAGGGGTTAAAGGTGTAAGGGTGCAGAGCATCGTCAGGGAACTGAACAACGAAAGGATAGACATAGTCCCCTGGAGCACCGTTCCTGAGACTTTCGTCACCAGAGCATTAGCCCCTGCCAAGATCAGCAAACTGGACGTTTACCCGGACGAAAAGAGTATGGTGGCAGTGGTGGAGGACGACAAACTCTCCCTGGCTATCGGTAAAAATGGCCAGAACGCCAAATTAGCTTCCAAGCTCACCGGCTGGAAGATCAACATATTAAGCGAGTCCGACTACAAGTCGCAGAAAAAATTGGAAACCGGTCCGGAGATCATCCTTACGGAGCTACAGGGAGTGGGGGAAGTACTCAAGGAGAAGCTTATCTCCGTGGGCATCGACAGCGTACAGGATCTGGCTAAAGCCAGCCTTAAGGAGCTAACCAAGATCGAGGGGATCGGTGAGAAAAAGGCCAAGGGTTTGATGGAATCGGCCAAGAAATACCTGACCCCCGCTCAAGCCGGACCGGTGAAGGAGGAGAGTGAAAAAACAAGCTAATAAAAGAGTCTATCAGGTAGCTAAAGAATATAACATCTCCAGCGATGCCCTTCTATCCATGCTGAGGGAGTCAGGCTTTTCCGTCAAAAGCCATATGAGCCTGGTGACTGATAATATGCTGAAAGCCATTGAGGAAAAATTCAGAAAAGAGAAAGAGGAGCTTAAAAAGGAAGATGTCCTTAAGCGAAAAAAACTGGAACAGAGAGAAAGGACAGAGGGGGAAAAACACCGCCTGGAGATCGTTAAAGAAAGACCAAAATCAAAAGAGCCGGCTCCCAGAGAAAGGGCGGAGGTACTGCCCATTGAAAGGAAAAGAAAGGGCAAGTTCAGAAAGCTGAGACCAGAGAGGAAAATAGATCAGAAGGAAGTCAAGGAAAGCGTCAAAAAAACCCTGGCTCAAATCCAGAGTTTGAAAAGACAGAAAAAATATAGAAAAAGAGAAAAAGACCAGACAGCCGGCGAGGAGGAGCCTTCCAAAAAGATTCAGGTAACCGAATATATGTCGGTGGCGGAGTTAGCCAATCTCATAGGAGTAAAACCAGCCGAGGTCATCAGTAAATGTCTGGCGCTGGGCTTTGTCGCCAGCATCAATCAGAGGCTGGACCTTGACACCCTGTCCACCGTTGCCCTGGAGTTCGGATTCGAAGTAGAGGAATTGCAGGAATACGGGGCTGAGGAGGAAGTTGAGGAAGATACTGAGAATCTAAGACCTCGTGCCCCGGTGGTAACCATCATGGGGCATGTGGACCATGGCAAAACCTCCCTTCTAGACTATATCCGCAAGAGCAATATAATCGCAGGGGAATTCGGAGGAATAACCCAGCATATCGGAGCTTATGAGGTCATTCTGCCCAAAGGAAGAATCACCTTTCTGGATACCCCGGGGCATGAGGCTTTTACCGCCATGAGGGCCAGGGGCGCTCAGGTAACGGATGTGGTGGTATTGGTAATAGCGGCGGATGACAGCGTAATGCCCCAGACCATAGAGGCTATCGATCATGCGAAGGCGGCTGATGTGCCGATAATAGTCGCCATCAACAAAATGGACCTGCCCGCTGCGGACAGTGAGCCGATCAAACACCAGATCGCCAAGTATGGATTAGTCCCGGAGGAGTGGGGAGGCAAAACCATCCTGTGCGAGGTCTCCGCCAAAACCGGCCAGGGAATAGATCATTTATTGGAGATGATACTTTTGCAGGCTGAGATGCTGGAGCTGAAATCGAATCCTTACAAGACTGCCAGTGGCATAGTTATCGAATCCAGGCTGGATCGTGGGAGAGGAGCAGTTGCCACCGTCCTGGTGCAGAAGGGCACCCTGAGGATCGGCGATATATTCGTAGCGGGAATACACTTCGGCCGGGTAAGGGCGATGCTGGACGAAAGGGGTAATTATTTGAAGGAAGCAGGGCCATCAGCTCCTGTTCAAGTTTTGGGTTCATCCGGCGTGCCCCAGGCAGGTGATTCCTTCTCGGTGATTGAAAATGAGCAGGAAGCCCGGGAGATAAGCAGCAGGAGATCCAGGTTAAAAAGGGAGCAGGATTACAGGTCGATGGAAAGAGGCACGGTCTATGAACAGATTGCCGAAGGGAAGATTAAAGAGCTGAGAGTTATAATCAAGGGAGACGTGGATGGTTCGGTCGAGGCACTCACCGACATCCTGGAAAGGATCTCCTCTCCGGAGGTCAAGCTGAGGGTGATTCATAGGGGAGTCGGGCCGATAAACGAGAGCGACACCCTCTTGGCTGTAGCCTCAAATGCTATAATCGTCGGATTCCATGTGCGTCCTGATTTCAGGGCAAGGGAGGCGGCACAAAGAGAAAAACTGATTATCAAGCTCTACAACGTGATATACGAGGCTGAAAAGGATATCAAGAGCCTTTTGGAAGGGCTCCTGGAGCCGGAGCTACAGGAGAATATCTCGGGAACGTTGGAGGTCAGAAACGTTTTCAAGGTCTCCAAAGTAGGTCAGGTGGCTGGCGTCTACGTCCAATCGGGAAACATCAGAAGGGGAGACAAGGTGAGACTGATAAGAGACGGGCTAACCATATATCAGGGTACGATCTCCTCCCTCAAAAGGTTCAAGGATGACGTTAAAGAGGTCAGCTCCGGATTCGAGTGCGGTTTGAGAATTGAGAATTTCAACGACGTCAAAGTGGGCGACGTAATAGAGGCTTATGAGGTAACTGAACTGGCTCGGAAATTAGAGCCCTGAGAATTCAAAGTATGGTGGTTGGCATCTGCTCCATTGAAATTCACATACCGGAAAGCAATTCACTTAAGAGAAAAAGACATTTCTTAAGGCGGATAAAAGATCGGGTCAAGAACCGCTTCAACGTATCCATAGCGGAAGTGGAGAATAACGATCTTTGGCAGAGAGCCACCCTGGGGGTAGCAGCGGTAGCCAACGAGGGAAAATTTTTGAACCAGGTTCTCTCCCAGGTGGTGGAGTTGCTTAACCGGGAGGATGGAGTGGAGGTGCTTGATTATTCCATAGAGATAAGATAGAATGCAATACAAAAGATCTACCCGGGTGGGCGACCAGATCAGAAAGGATATCTCGGAGATCATCCTCCACAGCCTGAAGGACCCCGGGCTGGGTTTCATTACCATAACCGAGGTTGAGTTGACTGACGATCTCAGAATTGCCAAGGTCTACTACACGGTTTTAGGTGACGAAAAATCCAAAGCCGAAAGCCGGAAGGGTCTGGAGCGCGCCAGGGGCTTTATCCAGAGGGAGATAGGAAAAAGGATCAGGCTCAAACGAACTCCGGAGCTGATATTTAAATACGACCACTCCATTGACAGGGCAGCCAAAATCGAGCAGCTTTTGAAAGAGGTGCAGAGGAAACCCAATCAGCGAGATGATGAGTAAATACGATCAGATAATAGAGCTGGTTAAAAGCGCAAAGAGCATCCTAATAACCTCCCATATAGATCCGGATGGTGACTCGATCGGCTCTCAGCTGGCTCTGGAAAACTGGATCGCAGATTCAGGCGGGAAAGTGAGGGTTATCAATCAGAGCAGAATACCCCAGAGGTATCTTTTTCTGGATACAAAAAGAGCGATCAAAAACCTTGAGGAGCTGTCCAATCCAGCCCGGGAAACAGATCTGGTCTTGGTCCTGGAATGCTCCAATCTTGAGAGGACGGGAAAGGTAAAGGAGCTTATTGACGGGAAAGCCAAGATAATAAATATCGACCATCATTCGGATAACTCTGATTTCGGAAGTCTCAATCACGTAGATGCAAAAGCCGGTGCCCTGGGAGAGATAGTCTATGAGCTTGTAACCTATGCGGGTTACCGGATGAAAAGTGACGTGGCCACCCAGCTATATGCGGCTATTCTTACTGATAGCGGAAGGTTCAGTTTCTCCAGCACCACCGCCAAGACTTTGAGAATCTGTTCGGAGCTGATAAAGCTGGGGGCAGACCATAAGCGGATAAACAACCAGATCTATTACAACAGCTCAGAGTCGGCTTTAAGATTATTAGGATTCACCCTGCAGAACCTGGAGACCTTCGAGCAGGGGAAAATCTCTTTTATGACCATAGGCCAGGACAGTCTGAAAAATTTCGGTGCCTCCACCGAAGAGCTGGAGGGGTTTGTGGATTATTCTCTTTTTCTGAGAGGAGCAGAGGTGGGGGTCCTGTTCAAACAGAGAGGTGAGGACCTGACCAAGGTAAGCTTAAGATCCCAGGATTCCTTTGATGTCTCATCCTTAGCCCGATTTTTCGGAGGAGGAGGGCACCGAAATGCGGCCGGATGTTCCATAAGGAAAGATCTGAGATCAACCAAAGAACTTATCTTAAAGAAGATCAAGGAAACGCTTTAGCCATGGAACTGAATGGAATTCTTTTGTTCAACAAAAGATCGGGAATTACCTCCTATTCAGCCCTGGAGGAATTAAACCAGGTTCTGAAAGTAAGAAAGATGGGACACTGTGGTACCCTGGACAATTTTGCCTCCGGTCTTCTGCTTATCTGCACCGGCCAGGCTTTGAAGATCGTTCAGCTTCTGGAGAACCTGGACAAGGAGTACCTGGCGAAGATTAGATTGGGTATGTCCACGGATACCTATGATCTCCAGGGAAGGACACTGAGCAGCCTGAGCAATCTCAACCTGGACGAGAAACGGGTAAGAAAGGTGATAGATTCCTTCAAGGGACAGATCTGGCAGGCACCCCCGCCGTACTCTGCCCTTAAGTTCCAGGGCAGAAGACTGTCAGATTATGCCCGGGCTGGCAATCCCATAACCAAAGAGCCGAGAAAAGTGCGGATAAACTCCATAGAGATCCTTAAGCTTTTCCTGCCCTTTGTGGATCTGAGAATATGCTGTTCCAAGGGAACTTATATCAGAAGCTTAGCCCACGACATAGGTTCGAAATTAAACTGCGGTGCACACCTTACCTCTCTTACCCGGGTGAGGATAGGTCCTTTCAAACTGCAGAACGCTCTGGATATAGAAAAGATTCGCAGGAACTCCACCCCCTCCAAGCTGCAGGATTTTCTTATCCCCATAGAGAAGGCAATAAGCTTTTTGCCGGGGATAAAGGTAACTGAAAAGTTCGCCGCTAAGATTAAAAATGGCCCGGATCTAAAAGTAAAGGATATCTCCTCGGTAGAGAAAGAGTTCTCCGCCGGCGATACCCTTTGCCTGAAAAACGATTCAGACCAGATTATAGCTCTGGTAAAGGCATTAAAATCTTCCGAGGAACTGGCCCGGCTGGAAAAAAATGAGAAGATGGCCGAATATATGAGGGTATTTGCCAGATGAGATTATTTTCAGAATTAGCCGAGATCGAAATAGGCGAAAAGCCGATAGTTACCCTGGGAACCTTCGACGGTGTTCATCTGGGACATCGGGCTATTCTTGAGGAACTGGCCCGGGGTAAAAGGGAAAAGGGCAGGGATACTCTTCTAGTGACCTATGAGCCTCACCCGCAGAGCATAGTCTCGCCTGAAAATTCACCCTTGATACTCAGCACCTTGGAGGAGAAATTGAGCCTCCTGGATATGCTGCCTGAGGGAAAACAGCTCAGCGGAGTGCTGGTGCTTGAATTCACCAGAGAGTTTTCTCAGATGTCGGCAGAGGACTTTATAGAAAAGATACTCATCGAGAGGCTCAAGGCAGGCCAGCTTATAATCGGGCAAAATCACGCCTTCGGGAGCGGTCGCTCAGGAGGAATCCAGCTTCTCAAAAAGGCAAGCGGGGAATACCGCTTCGAGTTAAAGGTAACGCCTGCCGTGCTCTGGGATGAGGAGCGCATAAGCAGCAGTCGCATAAGAAGGGAGATGCTTAAAGGTAATTTCGAGGATGCCTGCCTGATGCTGGGCCATAGTTATCTTATAGCCGGAAAGCCCGTCAAGGGCAAAGGACTGGGAAAGGAGATCGGATACCCCACCATCAACCTGGAAGTCCCGCAGAAAAAGCTTTTGCCCAGGAAAGGAGTTTACGGGGTCGAAGTTAAGATGAAGGATGAGAGATTTTACGGTATGATGTATATTGGAAGAAAATTTATCCTGGACGAGGAGAAGCTAAGCCTGGAGGTAAATCTGTTCGATTACCAGGAAAGTCCCCTGCCGGACCGGATAATGATCCACCTGCAGAAATGGATAAGAGAGGAAAGGAAATTCGACAGCCTGAAGAAGCTGCGTTCTCAATTAACCCAAGACGAAAAAAAGATTCGACAGATATTAAACAAATAAAAAGGAGGAAACTTGCCTTTGGATAAAGCCAAGAAAAGCCAGTTGATCAAAAAGTACAGATATCACGATCTGGACACGGGTTCTCCGGAAGTTCAGGTCTCCTTGCTGACCGAGAGGATCAACGAGCTGACCGAACATTTGAAAGCCAATAAAAAGGATTTCAGCTCCAGAAGAGGACTGCTCAAGCTGGTGGGTAAAAGGAGAAAACTTCTGGATTACCTGAGGGAAACAGACATAAAAAGCTACAGGCAGATCGTAGAGGAGTTAAACTTAAGAGGTTAGAGAGTTCAAAATGGAAGAAAGTTATGAGTTGGATTTAGATGGCAAAAAATTAAGCATTCAGATTGGAAAAGTGGCTCGTCAGGCTGACGGGGCAGCGATAGTGCGTCTGGCGGATACTATGATACTGGCCACGGCGGTTGCAGCCAAAGAGGTGATAGAGGGACAGGATTTCTTCCCTCTGACCGTGGATTACCGGGAAAAAGCTTATGCGGCTGGCAGAATACCCGGCGGTTTTTTCAAAAGAGAGGGACGGCCCACCGAGAAGGAGATACTCTCGTCCCGGATCATCGATAGGTCCTTGCGTCCCCTGTTTCCGGAAGGCTACTTAAACGAGATCCAGATAATGGTGATGGTCCTTTCCTCGGATCAGGAAAACGATGCGGATATCCTGGGGATCATCGGGGCCTCGATCTCGCTCTGCGTCTCGCAGATTCCTTTCGACCGTCCGATCGCCGCAGTGGGTATAGGCAGGATAGATGGTAATCTGGTCTTAAACCCTACTTTTGCCCAGCTGGAGGAGAGCGATATTAATTTAGTCGTGGCTGGCACGGAAGACCACATCGTCATGGTGGAGGGAGGATGTTCCGAGATCTCGGAGGAGGACCTTCTGTCTGTGCTGGATTTCGGTCAAGAATGGATCAGAAAAATAATCGAGCTTCAGAAGGAAATAATCCAAAAGCTGGGGAAAGAAAAAACCAAAGTGGAGGCAAAAGCTCCCGATCCGGAGCTGATGGAAGAGGTAAGCAAACTGGCTCTGGAGAAGATTGAAGAGGCAAACCGAATTACGGACAAAACTTCACGCCAGTCTGTCCTGGACCAGATGGAGGAAAAGGTCATGCT
This sequence comes from uncultured Ignavibacteria bacterium, assembly GCA_964511075.1. Lineage (GTDB taxonomy): Bacteria > Zixibacteria > MSB-5A5 > MSB-5A5 > RBG-16-43-9 > CAZEDM01. Next base: position 71,780 of record CAZEDM010000003.1, on the reverse strand, counting down.
GGAGCTCGCAGAGAAATTTCCGGAGAGCGAAACCAGGATCGCCTCCATCCTTATCGAGCTGGAGAGGAAAAACCTAAGGGAGATGGTGCTGAAAGAAGGTATCCGTATAGACGGTAGAAAGCCGCAGGATATCCGGGCGATCACCTGCGAAGTAGGGATACTGCCCAGAGCACACGGCTCGGCTCTTTTCACCCGCGGACAGACCCAGAGCCTGGCGGTTACCACCTTGGGCACCAAGATGGATGAACAGAGGATCGAGGATCTGGAAGGCGAGTCGACCAAAAGCTATATGCTGCATTACAACTTCCCGCCTTTCAGCGTAGGAGAGGTCAGGCCAGCCAGGGGCCCGGGAAGAAGGGAGATCGGGCATGGAGCTCTGGCTGAGAGAGCTATCCAGCCGGTGATTCCCAAGGAGGAAGTTTTTCCCTACACCGTAAGGATAGTCTCCGACATACTGGAATCGAACGGCTCGTCTTCAATGGCTACGGTCTGCGGAGGCTCTCTCTCCCTGATGGATGCCGGCGTTCCCATCAAAGCACCGGTGGCGGGAATCGCTATGGGCTTGATAAAAGATGAGGAAAAAGCGATAATCCTCACCGACATACTGGGCGCGGAGGACCATTACGGGGATATGGATTTTAAGGTAAGCGGAACCCGAAAAGGGATAACCGCATTCCAGATGGACATAAAGATCTCCGGGTTGAGCCTCGAGATTATGAGAGATGCTCTGATGCAGGCAAGGGATGCCAGATTGTATATACTGGATCTGATGGAAAAAACCCTTGACAAACCCAGGCCTGAGCTTTCGGTTTACGCTCCGAGGATCATCACCCTGAAGGTGAAGCAGGATAAAATCGGCAATATAATAGGTCCGGGTGGTAAGACTATCCGAAGCATAATAGAACAGACCGGTGCGGAAATAGATATCGAGGACGACGGGAGCGTGTTCATATCGGCTAAGGACCAAAAAGCAGGGGAGTTAGCCCAAGAGCTTATTTTAAAGCTGATCGAGGAGCCGGAAGTTGGTAAGGTTTATCTGGGCAAGGTAAGAAGGATTACCCCGTTTGGAGCTTTTGTCGAGATAATCCCCGGACAGGATGGGTTAGTTCACATCTCGGAGCTGGATACCACCAGAGTAAACCGGGTTGAAGATATACTGAGGGTGGGAGATGAGGTCAAGGTTAAGATAATCGGCATAGACAGCGAGGGAAAGATCAAACTCTCCAGAAAAGCCTGTCTCTCTCCTGATCAGGGAAAGAAGAGAAGATAAAAGATTTTAATAAAGGAACTCAGGCTCCTGAATCCTGGCTTTTGGATAATTGAAGCTCCTCAGGTTTTTCGCGATGAAATCAAGTTCAACCCGACATCTCCGATTCAGGAATAATCCCTTCATCTATTATGAGAGTTGCTTATCAAAAGACGGTATTGGATAACAAGCTCAGGGTGGTGAGCGAGAAAATCGACTCGGTTCGCTCCATCTCCCTGGGGGTATGGGTGGATGTGGGCTCCAGGGATGAGGATAAGGCGGAGAACGGCATCTCCCACTTCATCGAGCATATGCTGTTCAAGGGAACCAAAAAGAGAACCGCCAAGGAGATCGCCTTAGCCCTGGAATCGGTGGGAGGTAACCTGAATGCCTTTACCGGAAGGGAGAACACCTGCTTTTATGCCAGGGTAATGGAGGAGCACCTGGAGATCGCCCTGGACGTTCTGTCCGACCTGATCTTAAACCCGCTTTTCAACCCTTACGATTTCAAGAAGGAGAAAAAGGTTATCACCGAGGAGATAAAGGAGCTGGACGATACTCCTGCGGAAATAGCCTTTGATCTTTTTATGGAGGCGATGTGGGGCGAGCATCCCCTGGGAAAGCCGGTTATAGGAAAACTCAAGGATATCCAGAAGCTGGAAAGGGGACGGCTCTTGAACTTCATGCGGGAGAACTACGTCAGTCCGAAAATTGTGATTGCCGCTTCCGGCAATTTAAGTCACAGGCGACTTACCCGTCTGGTGGAGAAAAAATTCAGGCTGGATGACCATATCTCTAAAAGAAAAAGGGTATCACAGCCTCTGCAGGCTGCTTCCCAGAAGCTGGTCCTCAGAAGAAAATCTGCCCAGACCCATATCTGCATGGGTTTTTACGGCTATTCCTTCAAAAGCCCCAAAAAATACCCCGCTCTGGTCTTAAGCAGCATCCTGGGAGGAGGGATGAGCTCGCGTCTCTTCCAGATTCTGAGGGAGAGGCTGGGCATGGTCTACAACATTTACACCTTTATAGATTTTTTCAAGGATAAGGGCGTCTTCGGGATCTACCTGGGCACGGATAAAAAGCAGGCTGTCCCGGCAGTGGAACAGGTTTTAAGAGAACTGCAGCGAATCAAAAGGGAAAAACTCAGCCGCAAGGAGTTGGAGGGTGCCAAATACCAGCTTAAGGGAAGTCTAATCCTGGGGTCGGAGAATACCTCCAACCGGATGAACAGGTTAGCCCGCCTGGAGCTTTATCTGAAAGATTATATCAGCCTGGAGAAAACCATCTCTCTCATAAATAAAGTTTCAAGCTCGGACGTGGCAGAGGTGGCAGATGAGCTTCTGCGCGGAAATAGATTATCCACAGCCATCTTGGGACCGGTCGGCGCAAATATACTGCAGAAGATAAACTGGAATTATATTTAACTGCTGAAAATATACTTGATTTAATGATCTATATTCTGATCCTTTTGCCAGCTTTAGCTCTTCCTTACATCCTCTGGCATCGGAGATACAGAGCCGGAGATTTTGGATTTAACCCCACCCTGGCTTATCATAAGATAACTGACAGATTCGAATGGGGAATAACCCGTGTAACCCCCAAGAATTTCGAAAGGCAAATTATATATCTAAAACATAAGGGTTTTTCCGCTGTCGATTTGTCCGTATTAACGGCTGGTGCGGGAATCGGATTCCCGGCATCCGATGATGTTCGGGAGTTCCAACTCCCGAACGAACAAGATAAACAAGTTGCCCTTACTTTTGATGACGGGTACGAGTCGGTTTACCAGAATGCGTTTCCCTTGTTAAAAAAATATGGATATAATGCAACCATATTTCTAATAAGCGGGTATGTAGGAAAAATGAACTTGTGGGAGGCAAGCTTCGGCAAAAGGTTCAGGCATCTAAGCTGGGAGCAAATTAGGGAGATGAGTGCTTGCGGTTTTCAGTTCGGCTCACACACGGTAAATCATCCGGATCTGACCAGACTGACCAAGAGTGAATTGGAATACGAGCTTAGAAGCTCTAAGGAAAAAATAGAGGGTGAGCTGAACCAGGAGATTAAGTTTTTGTCCTATCCTTTTGGCAGACATAATGAACTGGTCAGGGAGCAGGCGAAAAAAGCCGGATACCACGCCGCATTCAGCTTGAATTCCGAGAAAAATTCGGACCTTTTTGCCCTTGGAAGGTTGGGCGTTTATCTTTTCGATACTCCTCTGAGTTTAAAGATCAAGCTTAACCCGGGCGGGCTTTTCTGGATTGAGGATTTGAAAGGCTGGATAATCAACCAGTTCTCAGCGGGAACGGCGCTGGTGAAAAAGTACAAGAATGTAGTCGATTAACGCTCTACGACCCATAGGGCGGAGGTCTAAAGATTTCCACAAACTTAAGATGGGGAAGACTGAAGTCTTCCACTACATAAAGGAGGTCTTTATGTCTCATTTTCTGATTCGCTGGTTTATCCTGGCTCTGGCAATTTTTATAGTTGCCAATGTTTTCCATCTGATTTATATTGAGAACTTTACGGCGCTGGTTCTGGCATCGCTGATTCTGGGTATCCTGAATGCGATCCTGCGTCCCGTATTGATCTTTCTCACCCTGCCGATAAATATCCTGAGCCTGGGACTGTTTGTCCTGGTGATCAACGCTTTTATTCTGATCATAGTCTCAATGCTGGTAGGCGGGTTCGAGATCGGAGGTTTCTGGAAGGCGTTTCTGGCAGCTTTGCTGATAACCATCTTCAGCGCTATATTAAACCATATGGTCAGGGAGAAAAAATAGATGTCTTTTTGCTATATTGAGGATATAGGAAAGCATGCCGGTAAGGAGGTTACTCTAAAAGGCTGGCTTTATAATAAAAGGTCCAGCGGCAAGATTCATTTCCTGCTGTTACGGGATGGAACCGGCATAATCCAGTCGGTGATGAGCAAGGGAGAGGTCTCAGACGAGGTCTTCGAAACCTACGATAAGCTCACCCAGGAATCCTCTCTGGAGATAAAAGGAAAAGTCAGAGAGGATAAAAGAGCGCCCGGCGGGTACGAGCTGACTTTGACTGACGTGAAAATCATCCAGGTTGCCCAGGATTACCCCATCACCCCCAAGGAGCACGGAACAGCTTTTCTGATGGATAACCGCCACCTGTGGCTGCGCTCCTCCAGACAGCAGGCGATCCTGAAGATAAGAAACGAGATAATCTATGCCATAAGAACGTTTTTCTATAATAAAAGATTTATCTTGATTGACACTCCCATACTTACCGGCGCAATTGGCGAAACTGCTACCACACTTTTCGAGACCCAGTATTTTGATTTAGGCAAAGCCTATCTTGCCCAGACCGGACAATTGTATAACGAAGCCGCAGCCATGGCATTCGGCAGGATGTACTGTTTCGGTCCCACTTTTAGGGCGGAGAAATCCAAGACCAGAAGACACCTGACCGAGTTCTGGATGGTGGAGGCGGAGATGGCTTTTTATGATAACCAGGATAATATCAAGCTGCAGGAGGAGTTCGTCGAATATATCGTCCAGTGGGTCCTGGACAAAAACACGAAAGAGCTGGAATCCCTGGAAAGGGATTTATCCAAACTGGAAAAGATCAAAAGACCTTTCCAGAGAATGTCCTATGACGAGGCTATAGAATACCTGAAAAAGAACGGGAGCAAGATAGAATGGGGAACGGATTTAGGAGGGGATGACGAGACTATCCTCTCGAAGATACATGACAAGCCAATATTCATTATGAACTATCCCAAAAAATCGCGGGCTTTTTATATGAAGCCCCATCCGGAAAGGGAAGACCTGGTTCTGTGTGCCGACCTTCTGGCACCCGAAGGATACGGAGAGATAATCGGCGGCTCCCAGAGGAACGACGATTATGACAGCTTAGTTCAGAGAATTAAGGAAGAAAAACTTCCATTAGAGGCTTATGGCTGGTATCTGGATTTGAGAAAATACGGTACGGTTCCGCATTCCGGCTTTGGAATGGGCATCGAAAGAACAGTTGCCTGGATCTGCGGCTTGTCTCACATCCGCGAGACCATACCGTTTCCCAGGATGATTTACAGACTTTATCCATGATCAAATGTGATTTTTTGTTGACAAGAATAATTTAGATCAATTGGAGCATAGAATGTCTGACAAATATGGAAGCCATGTCGACTATATGGAGTGGGTGAAAGATATTGCAGACTCTAGACAAAAAACCATAGAGGATGCTCTGCATAGGGCATTTCCTAATTTTATAGAAAAACGAGAAGTTGAAGTTGTTGTTTTTTCTAGTATGACTGCCTATGATCTAGCGAAGGCTATTATTAGTTATCCTCTTATTCTCAAACCACTTTTGGCTGCCTGTAACATCGCTGCAAGAGCAATAGAGCGGGATTTATCTATCAAGAATGTGGATACCTATAGTCCTAGATTGAGCGAAGATCATGCTAAAATAATTGCCGGATACATCAAACCTTTTTTGCCGACCTACTTGGAGATTCCAGCCCTTAGCCAGATAGATAGAATTGCCTTTATTGATAAAGAAATTCGAAAAGGGAAAGGTCGTTGGGAAAAAGGGATTCTCAAAAGTCTGAATAGATTTAGTGGCTTAGAATTTTGTAAACGGATGTTCGTGGTTGAGGGGGAGCAATTTGAGCTGGACGCTGCAACTCCAAAGATGGGTGATATTAAGATTGGAATAGATATAAAGAGGATTGAAGCCAGAAGGGATATTCATAAGCGTTGCGACGAAATAGTAAACAAAGCTGCGAAACTAAAAGTAGCTTTTCCTGTTAGTAAGTTCGGTGCTGTTGTATATTATCCCTTTATAGAGGAACATGTGAATGTCCAGAATCGACTACATTCTAATAATATAGATGGTATAGTCTTTGCGTCCGAGTCAAAAGAATCAGTAGAGACTGCCGTTAGAATGCTTCTTACAACTTTAGGAATTTAGAAAAATGGCTAAGTATAAAACTTTGCATCGCTTAATAGAAGGAGATGCTCGCAAGCTCTCATTTATTCCAGATGAAAGCATACATTTAATTCTTACTTCACCACCATATTGGAAACTCAAAAGATATCGTGAACATCCAGATCAAATGGGTCATATTGAGGACTATGAAAAGTTCATAGGGGAGCTCTCAAAAGTATGGGAACATTGTTATCGTATTTTAGTTCCTGGCGGAAGATTAGTTTGTGTAGTTGGTGATGTATGCCTTTCTCGAAGAAAATTTGGCAGGCACATTGTAGCCCCTCTTCATTCGGATATAGCGGTGTCCTGTAGAAAGATAGGATTTGACAATCTAAATCCTATCATTTGGTATAAGATTGCTAAGGCAACATATGAAGTCAATAATGGCAAAAAATTCTTCGGCAAACCATATGAACCAAACGCCATTATAAAAAATGATATTGAGTATATTCTTATGGAAAGAAAGCCAGGTGGTTATCGCAAACCAACTATAAAGCAGCGTCAATTGAGTATTATCAATAAAAAAGATTACGATATATGGTTTCAACAGATCTGGAATATTCCTGGGACATCAACAAAGGACCACCCTGCTCCTTTTCCTTTTGAATTGGCTCATAGGCTGGTAAGGATGTTCTCTTTCTGGGGAGATACTGTTCTCGACCCTTTCTGTGGAACTGGAACAACAATGCTTGCTGCAAGGAAGACAGAAAGAAATAGCATTGGCGTAAAATTGATCCTGAGTATTGTCTAATAGCATTGAAAAGACTTCAGCAAGAAGCTGGAACTTTATTCAATCAGATAGAAATTAAGTTTGAAAAAACTATGGAGACTATCAGGAACTCCATACCTAAACATATAACCAGAACTGTCTACGACTCAGCATAAATTTATGAACTATCCCTTTAAAGAAATAGAAGCAAAGTGGCAGAGTAAATGGGAGGAGTCGAAGCTCTACAGAGCTAAGGATGATCCCCTGAAAAAATTCTATATGCTGGTGATGTTCGCCTACACCTCAGGCGATATCCACATAGGCCATTTTAGGAATTACACCATCGGCGATGTGATTGCCCGCTACCGGATGATGCAGGGTTATGACGTTCTTCACCCCTTTGGCTGGGATGCTTTTGGACTTCCGGCTGAGGAGGCAGCCATCAAAAGGGGAGAGGACCCTGAGAGATGGACTTTGAAGAACATCGAGAACTCCCGCCATACCTTAAAGAAAACCGGTGTGAGCTTTGACTGGGACAGGGAGGTCCTGACCTGTATGCCGGATTATTACAAGTGGACCCAGTGGATGTTCATCCAGTTTTACAAGAACAACCTGGCATACCGCGGCAAGTCTCTGGTCAACTGGTGCCCGCACTGCAACACGGTCCTGGCTAACGAGCAGGTCATCCAGGGAGAGTGCTGGAGATGTCATTCCGAGGTGACCAAGAAAGAACTGGAGCAGTGGTTCTTCAAGATCACCGATTATGCGGAGAGGCTGTTGAATGATCTGGACAAGCTCAAGGGCTGGCCCGAGAATGTCAAGATAATGCAGAGAAACTGGATCGGCAAAAGCCAGGGAGTGGAGATAGATTTCAAAATCGAGAAAACAGGGGAGAGGCTCTCGGTATTTACCACGCGTCCGGATACCATCTACGGGGTCACCTTTATGGCAATTGCCCCGGAAAGCGAGATTTTGAGAAATCTGAAAATAGATTCGAAATATAAAAAGGCAGTGGATGAGTATGTAAACAAGGCTCTGCAGAAGACGGATATCGAAAGGTCATCCCTGTCAGGGGAGAAGGACGGGGTTTTTACAGGCAGATATGCCATAAATCCTTTTTCCGGAGAGAAAGTCCAGCTGTGGGTAGCAGAATACGTGGTTGCAACCTACGGCACAGGCGTGGTAATGGCAGTTCCCGGGCACGACCAGAGGGATTTCGAATTTGCTAAGAAATATGATATTCCGATTAAAGTTGTCATTCAACCTGAAGACAAAACCCTGACGCCTGAGACGATGGAGCAGGCTTACGAAGACCCCGGGACTATGGTCAACTCTGATATCTTCAACGGTCTCTGGTCAACAGAAGGAATCGAGAAGATAAACGACTATGTCGAGGAAAAGGGCCTGGGCAAAAGAAAGATAAACTACAAGCTCAGGGACTGGCTTATCTCCCGCCAGAGATACTGGGGCGCGCCGATTCCGATGATCCATTGCGAAAAGTGTGGAATAGTTCCCGTACCAGAGTCTGACCTGCCAGTATTGCTTCCCAAGGGTAACATCGACTACCTGCCCAAAGGACGCTCACCCCTGTCTGATGTAAAGGAATATATTGAGACTACCTGCCCCAAGTGCGGCGGCAAAGCAGAAAGAGACCCGGATACTATGGATACTTTCGTCTGCTCTTCCTGGTATCTTTTCAGGTACACGGATGCGCATAACGATAAGGAGCCTTTTTCCAAGGAAAAAGCAAAGAAATGGATGCCGGTGGACAAATATATAGGCGGGATCGAGCATGCCACCGGACACCTGCTTTATTTCAGGTTCTTCACCAAGGTACTACACGATATCGGCTGGCTGAGCGTGGATGAGCCGGCTCTGGAGCTTTTCAATCACGGTATGGTCCTGGACGAAAAGGGAGAGATAATGTCCAAATCCAAGGGAAATGCTATTTCCCCTCTGGATTTAATGGAGCAGAACGGAGTGGATATCTCCAGGATAGCAGTCTATTTTGCCGCACCATCCGACAAAGAGGTCCTGTGGACCGGTGAAGGCATAACCGGCGCCAGGAGGTTTTTGAACCGGATATACCAGTTTGCAGAGCTTTGCACAGGCAGAGATTTGTCTGTCATTCTGAGCCCGCAGGGCGAAGAATCTATAAAGAAAAACTTTAAGGCAAATACATTAACAGAAAGTGATGCAAAGACTTATAAAAAGCTGCACCAGACGATTAAAAGAGTCGAGCAGGATATTATAACTTTACAGCTTAATACAGCCATTGCCTCTATGATGGAGCTGGTAAACCAGTTAAATACCGTGGATCCGGGCAAATCAGAGGTTTTCCCGTATTGTATCGAGAAATTTGCCCAGATTTTAGCGCCGTTTGTGCCGCATCTGGCTGAAGAGGTTTGGGAGAAATTGGGCCATAAGGAAAGCATATTCAAGTCAGAATGGCCTGTATATAATAAGGAAGCCGTAATTGAAGAAGAAGTCATCATAGCAGTCCAGATAAACGGCAAGCTGAGAGCGACCTTTAACGTGCCCTTGAATACGGAGCAGAAACAGGCTGAAAGTATCGCTTTAAGCGACCCCAGGGTGCAGTCTCATACGAAAGATAAGAAAATCGTCAAGATAATCTACGTCCCGAATAAGATTTTGAATATCGTAGTGAAGTAAGTGGAGTATAAAGCTTTAGCTTTATGCTGGTAAACCTGAAGGTTTACACTCCGGAAACCAGTAGGGAGGAGGGCAATAGCCCGAATTTTAGATTCAGATTCGGGCTTAATTATTTCTGTATATTTTTCTACACGTTTTAGTTTACATAATGCTTATTATAGGACGGTATTTAGCATTTTAGCGATTGGAATTTCAAATTGACTTGTTTCTAACATTTATATAACTTATATGAAGGAATAGATCTAAAAGAATTTATTAAATCAGGGTATCAAATGGCTATAAAATATAAACAATGCCCTCACTGCAAACGAGATATAGCAGATGATGCAAAAAAGTGTCATCATTGCGGTGCATGGATCTCAAGATCCCGAAGGATTTACTCCGGACTTATAAGTGCTACCCCCCTACTTACCATTCTCGTACTTGGATTTATGATTTGTCAAACTAACATAATGAAATATACCATTAAACAAGGGCAAGAGAGTATTAATGCGCTTCAAAGATTAACTATCAAAGCTGATAGTAGCCTTTCCCTGGATATTCAAGACTTAGCTATAAGGATAGAACAGAAAGAATTAGATGCTAAACGTGTTAAAATTTCAGAGGAACAATCAAGTCCGAAAATACAAATACGGACTCCTATAATAACTGTTTCTGATTCTGGTTTGAATATATATACTGATATAGGCAATACTGGATCGTTAGATGCGGAGAGTGTCGTCATATTATTCACATATAAAATACCATTATCAGTACAAGATACTTTGACCTTTATGTATGAACTTAATAGGATGGCTGCTGGTTATCGGAAGAATTTTGAAAATTTCATCAAAATGGTTTCTCCTTTAAAGTGGGATTTTTACTCTAAAATAAATGTTAAATATAAGTCACCTGTATTTGAGGGAGTGCTTTCAGATCGGAAATACTTCGAGCATACTTATCATAAGGATACTCAAAATTTCTCTACCAAGACATTAGACGAAATACAATCAAAAAAGCTAGCAAAAAAAATAGGATTTTAAATTCTTGCCCTTTCCTTTTTAAGGAGAGGGCAAGGGTGAGGTTAAAATATATAGAGACGCATGGCATGCGTCTCTGTTTCTTTTTCGGACAGAACAATGTTCTGTCCCTACGAAATGTAGCGGAAACCTTTAGGTCTCCATAAACAAAAAATGGAAAGTAAAGCCTTCCCCTACATTTACGCTTTAATCCTTGCTTTTTTCCCTTCCTTATTATATATTACAACAGAGGGACAGGTTCGGAACGATCACCAAACGAGAGGAGGTGTGTGGGTATGCAGGGAATCACAGGCAAGGGCTACTGGTTTAAAATAGATACTCTTAGCAAGGCCCCGACCGGGGAAGGCATTTATATGATTATGGACAGAATCCATAGGCCCATATTCGCCGGCAGGGGAAAAATCAGAGAACGGCTTACCAGCCATTTCAACCAGCGGGAGCCGATCGATAAACGTATCTGGAAGCGCGAGCCGCGCGGCTATTACCGCGAGGTCTGCTCGGACTCCAAAGCAAGAGAAAAACAGCTCATCGAAAAGTATCATCCACCCTGTAATAAAAAAGCGGGATAGTATCTAATCTTCTCCCCTCTCCTTCTTAAGGAGAGGGCTAGGTTGAAAATCCCTTCACAGGCGGGAGTGAGGTTAAAAAAACGTAGAGACGCATAGCATGCGTCTCTTTTTTTCGTTGGTTCGGGAATTGGATTTCCCGAACCAATTTTATGCGGGAATTCCAATTCCCGCATAAACAATTTACGAAATGTAGCGGAAACCTTTAGGTTTCCACAAACAAAAAATGGAAGGCTAAAGCCTTCCCCTACATTTTTATTCCAGCACCTCCAAAACCTGCTCAAACCTCCCAAATGAGGGAATCAGATAAACCCCGCAGACCAGTGATTTCGCCTGCTTTAAAAGCTCCCTGCAGATCTGCACCCCTTCCTTTGCGCCCCTCTCCCCTGCTTTTCTCATTCTCTCCCTTATTCTGTCCGGAATCACGATTCCGGGAACCTCGTTATGCAGAAATTCCGTGTGCCTGGAGCTTTGCAAAGGAAGCATTCCCAGAAAAATCGGTAATTTTATCCCCTCTATTCTTCTTAAAAATCTCTCCAGGGTATCGATATCATAAAGCGGCTGGGTGAAGATATAATCCGCACCGGCTTTTTCTTTTTCCCTGAGCCGGTCCAGCTCCCTGTCCCAGTCGCCGGCATTCGGGTCAACCCCCACGCCTACGGAAAATGAGGTTGGAGAGCCGATAGAGTTTCCTGCCCAGTCTGTCCCGGAGTTCAGCTTCTGGATGATCTTTACCAGTCCGATGGAATCGACATCATATACCGCGGTCATATGGGGGTAATCACCCAGGCTGGGAGGGTCCCCGGTTATGGCTAAGATGTTTCTCACCCCCAGGGCATGCGCACCCAAAAGGTCGGACTGCAGGCCCATCAGATTCCTGTCCCTGCAGGTCAGATGCAGAACGATGTCTGTGCCGGTTTTCTCCTTCAGCAGATAGGCTAAGGAAAGACAGCTCATCCTCACCTTCGCCATAGGGCTGTCAGCGATATTGACTGCGTCTACCCCGTTTGCTTTGAGCTTCTGGGCGACCTTGATTATCTTCTCCGGGTTGGTCCCTTTTGGCGGGTCTAATTCCACCGAGACCAGAAACTTTTTGCCGATATTTTGTGCAAAGGGCGAAAGCTCGATCTGCGGCTTCTCTACTTTTCTTTCTTCTATCTCCTCTTCCAGCCTGATCACCGGCTCGGATTCGGCTATAGTTTCCGGGCTGAACTTCTTTATCACCTGCGACATCATCCTTATATGCTCGGGAGTCGTGCCGCAGCACCCGCCCACTATGTTCACACCCAGGCGGATGAACCTCTCGGCATATTCTGCCATATATTCGGGTGAAGAAAGATAGATGAACCTGCCCTCCACGAAATGAGGAAAACCTGCATTGGGCATTGCAGAGATGTACCTGCCGGTTTTGCTTTTCATTATCTGGACTACTTCATACAGCTTCAAAGGGCCCACGCTGCAGTTCGCCCCGATTATCTCGACCTCCAATCTCTCCAGAACCTCGGCTACCTCCTCAGGAGGATTTCCCATCAGGGTTTTTCCATCCTCGCCAAAGGTCATCGAGGCGATTATGGGAAGCTGGCAGATGCTTCTGATGGCAGAGACTGCCTCTTTCATCTCCCTCAGATCGGAGATGGTTTCGACTATGAATAAGTCCACTCCCCCTTCCAAAAGCCCTTCTGCCTGTTCCAGATAAGCTTCTTGAACCTGCTTCAGGGTTATATCTCCGAAAGGATGAATCCTCTGCCCTGTCGGTCCCATCGAGCCAGCCACGAAGATATCTTTTCCCTCTATCTCCCTTGCCTCGCGTGCTATTTTCGCGCCTTTTAGATTTATCTTTCTGGTATTCTCCTCGAACCCATGCGTGGCTAATTTAAAGCGATTCGCTCCGAAGGTATTGGTCTCGATCATCTCCGCACCGGCTTTGATGTAATCCTGATGCACCCTCTGCACCACCTGAGGATGGGAAAGGTTCAGCTCGTCGAAGCACTTGTAATAGGATACTCCGCGCGTATAGAGCAGCGTCCCCATCGCCCCGTCACACAGGAGCACGCATTTTTTTAATCTGTCGAGAAATAAGTTCATTTTTTAGCCTGTAGCTTGTAGCAATTTAGCAGGTAGCATCCCTTAAATCCTTTTCAATCTTTGTGATTAAACCTCTTAAAGCCTTGCCTGTTTCTTCGGTCACAGAATAAACCCTTTTATAATCCTCGTCTTTAAAATAATCTAAATTTTTGGAAAGATGTATATAATAAGAAAGCTCCTTTAAAGAGGAGAAAAAAATATACAAAAACTGCAGAAACTCTTTTTGATATTTTCTACCTGAGCCTTCTGCTATATTACCTGGAACCGAAACAGCTGACCTTCTCATCTGTGATGTTAGACCAAAAAGTTCTGACTTGGGGAAAGATCTGGTAAGTTTATAAATCATTACGGCTAATCTATCGGCTAGCTCCCATACCTTTAACTTGGTATAATCTTTACTCATTAAGCTACCTGCTACCAGCTACATGCTACCAGCTTACTCAATTCCCAATTCTTTTTTAATTTCCCGTACCGCCTCAACCATAACCTTTAGCTTTGCCTTTGCCTCCTCCACCGTCCTGGTCTTTAGCCCGCAATCCGGATCGATATAGACCTTCTCCAGGGGGAAAACCTCCAGTGCCTTTCTGATATTGGCTTTTACCTGCTCTTTGGTTTCGATTATATGGGAATGAGCGTCTACGACGCCCACTGCGATCTCCTTGCTGAACCTGGGATTTCTGAAGATCTCCAGATTGGAGAAATTACTGTTGGCAAACTCCAGATCCAGCTGGTCGACCGGTAAATCTAAAAGCCTTGGATATATCTTGGAGAAATCGCCATAGCAGATATGACTTATGGTCTTGGATTTGATTCCCTTGGTAACTACGGACATCGTCTCTATGGCAAGCTCTATCTCCTCCGGCCGCGTGGATAAGGCTGGCTCGTCTATCTGGATATATCTGGCGCCCGCTTTTTCCAGGTCTTTTACCTCCTGGTGAATTACCTCAGCCAAGGCTAAGGCTGTATCTTTTCTTGAAGGATAATATTCATTGAAAGACCAGTCCATCATCGTGTAGGGACCGGTGAGCATCCCCTTGACCGGTTTGGGGGTCAGGCTCTGGGCATATTCGAACGTCTCAATGGTCATCTGCTCTTTTCTTTTTACCTCACCTAAGACCACCGGCTTGCGGTAATACCTGTTTCCGTAGGAGCGCACCAGACCGCTTACTCCCAGTCCCTCCAGTTTCTCGGCAAAGTAGGTGGTCATATCTCCCCTCTCCATCTCGCCGTGAACCAGTATATCTATGCCGATCTTCTCCTGGAATTTTATCCACTCGGCTGTTGCTTTCTTCTCCAGAAGGTGCAGCTCTTCCCCGGTGATCTCGCCTCTGGAGAACTGCCTCCTAGCTCTGCTTATGTAATCCGGCTTGGGGAAACTCCCTACGCTGGTTGTGAGAAGCATATCCATCCGCTCCTTGTTGGTATATGAATTGAACGCAATTAAACTTCAGCCCATTTGTACAATGACATCTTAAGAATTAAAACTGGAAGCTATGGATGAAAGAAGTCTCAGTTTCTTTAAAGCATTTTCGTGAGGCAAAAATTCCAGCCCGCAGCAGGGGCTGATATAGATTTTCTCCGGTGCGATTTTTCCGGAGACTTTCTCGATCAGCTTGAGGATTTCCCTTTCCTCTTCCATCTTAGTATTCCGGGCATCCACACAGCCTAAGATAAGCTCCTTGTTTAAGCCAGCCTCCAAAAGCAGGGACAAATTCTCCGGCTTGCTCACCAAATCTATGCCGATGATATCCACGGGCAGCTCGAACAGCTCGGGCACAAGCTTCTTTAGGCTTCCGAAATATAAAAACAAGATGGTCTTGGCTTTTAAGCCTGAGGTGATTATCTTCAGGCTCTCCTTCACCAGACTAATCCCCTCCGGGAAAAAACAGAGTGAAGGCTCGTCTATCTGTATATATTCTGCACCCTCCTGGTCCAGTCTCTTGGCTTCCTCGTGCAAAATCCGGCTGAAGTCCATTATCAGATCTTTTGGATTCTGGTAATGCTGGTCTAAGGATAATTTCGCCCAAGTCAAGCTTCCCGGTAGAACCGTTTTCAGACCTCTCCTGGAATTATCTTTTGCGAATCTGTAATCCCCTAAGGTGGAATAATCCCTGAATGTAAGGCTGGACTTTATCACCGGTTTGCGGTAATAGAAATTGTTGTCGAAAAATCTCAGAAGTCCGTCGATCTCGCAGCCTTCGATGTTCTTGGCAAAGGGGGTCAGAAGATCGTCCCATCTTATCTGCCCGTCCGTGATTATATCGATCCCTGCCTCCTCCTGCTCCCGAATGACTCTCAGGATGGTAGCCTTGTAGACCTCCTCCAGCTGCTCCCCTGAGATCTTTTTATTATCGAACTGATTTAAGGCATTCCTCAGGTTAGTCGTTTTCTTATCTGAGCTAATCTTGGGGTAGCTGCCCACTACTGTCGTTCTGATTTTAGACATAAGATAAACAAGCAAGGCTGAAGTCTTCGCCAGGATCCTGCGGACAAGACCTTGTGACCTTGCCCTGCCGGTACGTTTTTAAATTAAATTTTTATCTTGTCCCCTAATTCTCCCACGAAGGGGATCTTCCATTCCTTGCCCTGTATGGCATAGAGTATCCCGGCAAGCGCAGCTATCAGACAGAGGACTATTATCATTCCCCAGAAAAGCTCGCTTATCCTGGGCAGGAGGAAAACTATGGCGATTATCTCGATGAAGAAAAGAATCAGCCCCTGCTTCCCGTGCTTAACCGCAAAGGGGTTGTCTTTCATCTTGATCAGGGGGACGAAGCACATAAAGGGAATATATCCGAAAATGGCAGCCGCCTTTCCCTCCTGGATCATCTCCTCCTCTGAGCGGGAGGATTCATCTTTACTTTCCCCTGCATCCTTCAGGTTTAATTCGTCCATTTAAAGTACCTTTTTAAAGTTTTACGGGTTTGTAAATCTATTTACCAGTAAATAGGGCTTTTCTCTTCCTCCAGCAGGGCAAATTTTATGAGGTCGACCTCCGGGCATTTCTCCATCTCGTCTGTTCCCCTTCTGACCGTCACCCTGAATTGAAATCCCTTGTCTTTTCTCAGATCGAAAGCCGCAAGAGGCAGGGAGAGCTCCAGGACTTTGGAGAACTTGAAATTTATCATTATGGAACTATCTTCCACCCACTGCGCTCCTTCAGCCATAAATCTTTTGAAGGAAGCCTTTTGCTTGGAGATGGCCAGCTTGAAATGGGTCGGCGTCAAAAACTCGAATTCAAATCCGTAATCCTTCGAAAAATAGTTCTCTATGGGCTGGATGGTATCGATTCTCAGATAGAGATTCTCCTTGTCATGTCCGAAATAGACCTGCCTGACAAGGGAGACCCCTCTTCTGATAGCCCCGCTCAGCTTCACGCATTCGAGAACCCCTGCCCCCTCCCATTCGTAGAAATGGGTCAGCTTTCCGTCCACGGTCGGGGTTATGAAACTTTGGGGCTCCTGAATAGCCGTGACCCTGGCACCAGCCCTCAAAGGCTGGAACAGCACATTGGGAGGCTCCAGATCGAGAAGCTCGTATACTGAGAGAAGATGGGAACGGAAAAGAACGTCGAAAAGCTCGCTTCCCGGACCAGTATACTCGCTGCCGTACCACCAGCACCAGTCGCTTCCTTCTGCAATGTAGATCTCTTTCCAGGCTGCTTTTATTTTCTCCTCGGAGATCCCCTTGCCTTTCTCCTGATTCTCGATTAATCTGTCCCTGGTCTCTTTAAGCAGGTCCCAGGCTAAGTTATCCTCCTGCTCCCCGATCCATATTTTGAAGCTATGGTCTATCCAGGAGCCCGGGTACAGCTTGGCAAGCTTAGCCTGAACCTGGGTTTCACTTAAGAATTTACTAACCGTGGTGGTCTGGAGCAGTTTCTCCTCGGAAAGTCCCGAATAAAGGGTATTGAGAAAATCCAGTCCGTCATTTTTATAGTACTCCCAGCAGTTCTCGCCGTCCAGAATTATGCTGACTAAGGAACTTTCTATCTCCTCTCCCTTGAGATTTTTTCTGATGTCCAGAAGCTTCCCAATCAAATCCTTGGCTGCATTCTGGGGATTCCACTGTGAATAGACGAATCCGATCTGATCTGAGAGAAAGTGGTCACGGAAAACAAAGGCCAGCTTATGCTCTTTAACTGTTACCTCATATGGTTTATATAAGAGATTGATTTTATTGGAATTAGCGTCTTTGATATTGAGGCTGCGGTACAGAATCTCCTCGTCTGTGGCAGACCATTCAATACCTGCTTTAGCCATAATCGGGACAATCTCGTCACTTACACCTCCTTCAGAGGGCCACATCCCTTTCGGTTTCCCGCCGAAAACCTCCTGGTAAAGAGCGATGCCTGAATCTATCTGGGCTTTCAGATCTTCGGGGTGCCTGAATCTCTTCTGGGGAAGGGGCATATTTGGCTGGGATACCCGTGCAATCTCCGTGTCGCAGAGCAGAGGCATAATCGGGTGGTAATAGGGAGACAGGGTGATCTCTATCTGGCCCCTGTCTTTAAGCTCTTTGTATTTTGGTAAGACCGAAAGTATTATGCTTTTCTGTCTGGCAAGCATTCGGCTTTTGTCTCCCTCCGTAAAATTCTCTTTCTTCTTAAACAGGGGTGCCAGCTCCTCATCCTTTCTGAAGATAGGGTCGAACCAGACCAGGTTTGACCAGACCTGTAAATCCAGAAAATCCTGCTGGCTGAATTTTTTTACTGTCTGACTGAACTTCTCCGAATCCTCTCCCCTTTTCAGGTAAAGCTGATAAAAACGGGGATAGGGCTTTATCATGGTTGCCTGATTCCCCAGGAAGAAATCTCTTAACACCTCCAGCTTCTCCTCCGGGTTAAGCTCCTCTGCCTTTTTCTCGGTCAAGAACAGGTGACGATCGTAGACCGAATTGGAGGCATAGTACTGAAGTTGTTCGATCAAAGATGGAACCAGATTGAAAGTCAAAGATATTCCCGGGTATCTGTCCAGGATAGCCACCATATCATAATAATCTTTTATGGCATGTAGCCTCACCCAGGGCAATAGACAGCGGTTGGTTTTGATCTCCTTATAATAAGGCTGGTGCATATGCCAGACCAGGACAACTTTCAGCGGCTTATCTGACATCCCTAACCCTCATCATGTGCCGACAGCCCGGCTAACTCCAGGCGAGCCTGGAATATCTCCTTGGACTGAGGATATTCCGTCATTATCCTCTTATAGAGCTCCTTGGCTTTGTCCGGCTGGTTGGCCTTAACGTAAGAGCGGGCAGCGGAAAGAAGATAGACCGGTATGGCGAATTTGTCCGGATTGGTGTCTACCGCTTTCAGGTAGGATTCAGCCGCCATTCCATATTCTCCTTTCTGTAAATAACAATCGCCCACACCGGAGTAGGCACCCGCTAAAAGCAGCGGCTCTATCCTCGAGTATCTTTTGATAAAATCCTGGAAATGTTTTAAAGCCTGGTCGTAATCGTGACTGTAATAATAGGAATTCCCCAGAAGGTACAAAGCCTCCTGAGCCGCTTTAGTCCCGGAGTAACTCCTCAGGATGCCCTGCAGCCCGGTGATTGCCGGCTGGAATTCTCCGGACTCCAGCTCCACCCTGGCAACTCCCAGAAGCTCAGCCGCTCTCTGGTTACGGCTTTTGTTGGAGGAAACCATAAACAGGATCACCACCGCTATTACCACCACACCAGCACCTACCATCAGAAATTCTTTTGCATGTTTCCGCACGAACTCCGAGAATTTCAAAGCAGTGGTTACCAGCTTATCCTCTTTCATCTGGTGTTTGGTTATCTTCACTTTTTTAGGACTCATATGAACTATCTCCTTCTCTCTTTGTAGCTGCCCACTTGATCGAGATGCTTCCCCTTTTATCCTGACCCTTAAGGGAGGGGATTTTCTCGGCTCAAATAATCGAGCAGCTATTTCTTTAATCTAATGAAATTTTGAAAGCGGTCAAGCCTTTTATCCCAAGTCGGGCACCTTGCCCCACCAAGCTCCTCCACTTTTTCGGAGTTTCTATAAAAAAGGCGAAGTTCTGGCTCGAACTTCGCCTCTCATCCTATCTCTTCGGATTAGAAGAAGCCGGTGAAGTTTACCATGAACCGGTTATCCTTCTTCGTTATATCGCTGATCTCGAAAGGAACTCCCACAATGCCGGAAGATTCGGAGGATCCGTAAAACTCCCATCCGTACATCTCGCCGCTCATCTTGGTTTTATACTGACTCAGCTCGTAAGTGAAATCGAACTTTATCTGGCTCCAGCCAATCCCCGTTCCCACAGAGAAGGTGGTGCCCGAAACCTTATCCCTGTATGTCTGGCTTACTATGGTTGCCATATCCATCCCGTTTCCCCCCGGATCAAAATCAAAGTAGGGAGCATTAACATCCTCCAGATCCGAGAAGACCTGCGGGTTGTTTTTGAATCCTACCCTTAAAGGTATAGTCCCGTATTTACTCCTTAGTAGATATTCAGCGCCGATCCTGAACTGAGTTATGGAGTTCCACTCCAGCGCCATAGAGGTATCCGGGGAAAGAGGGTTGAACCATTTTGAAGGATAGATCAACTTTGAGCTGCTGAAATCCCTGTATTCCACATCCGCGGCTATGGTAAATCCCTGGTACTGGTAGGAGGCTCCGAAGCCTATGCTCATCGGGATCTCCCATTTCTGTTCATACTCCTGGGGCCATAATACCCCTAACTGGATGGAATAAGGATTAACCACTCCCTGAACTATGTAATCCCAGAATAGCTGCACATCGTCTTTCTCTTTCAGCTTAAACGGAGTTTTGAGAACTGCTCCTAATCTCAAACCCTGATATTTATACATTGTGCCAAAGGTAAAGTTGACGCCGGAATATTTTCCTTCAACATACGGTCTATACCGAACAGAGGTATCAGAAACAGCGTCCCAGGAAATGTCAATTTGCTGATCGCCGTTATACTTGTAGCTTCCGGTATAGACATTTATGCCCAGACCAAAAGACAATTCCTTATAGGCTTTGGCTCCCAGGGAAAGCACCAGCATATCCAGGCCACCTTTGATCTCTTCGGACCGCTCTCCAACCCTGTAAATGCCGTAAACATTCCCGGAAGTATCCTCCAGGTTAACAACACCTAAGGAATTATACACTATTTTATCATACAGGTTCGAGGTACGGTTATAGGCTACGCTTCCCACTAATTCCTTTCCCATTAAAGTAAAAGGCAGAACCACGCTTCCAAAGGATAAAAATCCCTTGTTCTGTTCTAAGGAGTTATCAAAGGAAGGCATATCGTCCAGAGAATAGCTGGCAGTGTACTCCAGCTTGG
The DNA here is from genome assembly GCA_964511075.1 of uncultured Ignavibacteria bacterium. GTDB lineage: Bacteria > Zixibacteria > MSB-5A5 > MSB-5A5 > RBG-16-43-9 > CAZEDM01. Next base: position 51,219 of record CAZEDM010000003.1, on the reverse strand, counting down.
GATTGACAAAATCGAGAGCGGCTCCCATCTGATATTTATCCATCTGAACCAGTCCAGCCGGGTTCCAGGTTGCGGCGGAGGGGTCATCTGCCACCGCAATAAAAGCTCCTCCCATGGCCCTGGCTCTGGCTCCGCCCCCGAAGAAGTTGTAATCCATAATGTTTCTGGTCACGAGCACCTGACCCTGTGGTCCAATCTGGGGATACCCCAGATTAGCAAAGACCAAAACTAACAGAACAACCGTAAGACTTAGCTTTAACTTCATCTGGCTCACTCCTTTTTAGGTTTTCTCACCTCATAATTTTAGGCTCTAAATATATAGACCCTCTTTTTCTTTGGCAAGTATTTTTTTAATTTTTTGTCTTTTCCCTTCAAGCTCCAAACTTTAGACTTTTAAACTGTATTTCTACCCCCGGCCCGATTCGAACGGGCGGCCAACGGTTTAGGAAACCGCTGCTCTATCCTGCTGAGCTACGGGGGCGGGAAAAAAGTGATCAGTGACCAGTGATTAGTGATTAGACCCTTCCCCACCCTACCTTGAAAAATGTTTATTCACTACCATATTTGATCAAAGAGAAAAGGTTATAGTTTCTCAGCTTCTCTCTGCCTTTAAGGAAAGACAGCTCGATTAATACCAGAATACCCGCTACCTTACCTCCTAATTTCTCTACCAGTTTACAGGTTGCCTGAAGGGTTCCGCCGGTAGCTAAAAGGTCATCTACAACCAGGATCTTCTGACCCTTTTTCACGGCATCCCTGTGTATCTCCAAGGTATCAGTTCCATATTCCAAATCATATTTCTGCTCAATACAGTCAGCCGGCAGCTTTCCCAGCTTGCGGACAGGCACAAAACCCAGGCCCATTTTATTTGCCAGGGCACCTCCCAGGATGAACCCTCTGGATTCTATTGCGGCAATCAAATCCGCTTTTTCCCCCTTATATCCTTTATAGAGCAAATCCACCACCTGTTTAAGCGCCTTTCCGTTCTTGAGCAGGGTGGTGATATCCCTGAAAACCACCCCCTTTTTAGGGTAATCCTTGATGTTTCTGATATATCTTTTTAGATCCTGAGTCATCTTCACTCCTTAGAATTTAATCTGGAAATCCGCGTAACTATTTTCGTACTCCTTCCATTCGATATTTACCCCGGTGACATGGGCTGAGCGGGGACCGATCTTCAGATCCTTGACGAAATCGAGGATCATCCCTTTATCCCCCTCCACCTCGATCTCCACATCGTTACTATAAAGATTTCTGACATACCCCTTTAGATTATACTCCCCTGCCTTCCTGTAGACAAAATAACGGTACCCCACTCCCTGGACTATCCCTGATACGACTATATAAGCAGTGACTTTATCTGGACTCATTCCTATTTGATCTGATCTAAGGCTAACTTCACCGCCTCCTTTGGGTCTTTGGCTTTGATGATTTTCTCTGATATGTCCCAGGTTCCCAGGCTGACCACAGGTTTACCCAACTTGAGGCAGAAGCTCAACTCCGAGAGCGTGCCGTACTTGCCCGGTAAGGCTATGATTACATCTGAGCTCCGGATAACTATCAGATTTCTTCCCTCTCCAAAACCGGTTACAATTGTATGATCGATGTAGGGATTGGCCTCCTCCTTGCTCTCTCCCGGTATTATCCCGATGGTTACGCCGCCATTCTCCTTTGCTCCTTTTGCCGCACCCTCCATCACACCACTCAGACCGCCACAGACCAGAACCGCACCTGCTTTGGCAATGTTTTTACCCACCTCGGATGCGGTATCACAGATCCTTTTGGAGCAGGTCCCTGCACCGATTACCCCAACATGGATTTTTTTACCTTCCTTCTTTACCTCTTTTTTTACCCTCATATCATTTCCCCTTTTGCCCCCATGGTGTTATTATCTAAATTTTTACTCGGGGCGACTGGATTTGAACCAGCGACACCTTGGTCCCGAACCAAGTGCTCTACCAGGCTGAGCCACGCCCCGCAATGACTTCTCAACTTACCTATCTTATATTTTTTAAAAGGATTGTCAATAGAAAAATGAGCTTTGCTTTTGTTTTTGCGGGGAATCCGATATGAATGAGCCATCGCCATGACTACAAAAAAATCTCTTTATCAAATGCCCCTCAAGTCCCATGACCTGAGGGGAAAAGTTCGCTCCGCTATCAGTCGACTCCCCCTTACCTGACTGGGGCTATATTCCGTCCGATAAATCAAGCAGCTAAATTTATTAGAAGATCAATCTCTTTTTATTCTTTTCATCTCCCAGACAGTTCCTATTTTCGAGGGACAGTGGATGCGATAGATCTCAGGATTATCCTTCTCCCAGGAAGGCACCCTGGCTGAGCAGCGCTGCACAAAAGGCTCTAAGGAAATAGCTGCTGCTCCACACAGACCCTCGGGTCTGCAGTTGGGATGGATATAAATAAAGCTTTCCCCTTCCTCGTGCGGGCATTTGCCAGCCTTCTCCACCAATTTGACCTCCACACACTCCAACCCCCTGGCTTTTGCGATCTCCATCCATTTTTCTTTTGGAATCGGCATGAACACCTCTGGTATTTGCCAATTTTTTTTTGGATTTATTCCCTTTCCCCTTGTGGGAGAGGGTTAGGGAGAGGGGTCACTCTCCCCCTTACTCCCTCCCGTAGAGAGAGGGTATTTTTTATCTCAATAAATTGAACATATACATTTTCTCTCCTGTTAAGCAATAAGGGCCGGTTTAATTTTCTAAACCGACCCTTATTTCAGTCAAACTTAATATCTGGGGCGTCTCTTTTTAAAATCCCTGTTCCCCCTTCCTCCTTTAAATCCTCCACCCCCTCCCCTGTTTGGCCTGGGACGTGCCTCGTCTACCCTTATATTGCGGCCATCTAATTCTGTCCCATCCAGTGCCTCTTTGGCGCTTTGGGCTGCCTCGCTGGATTCCATCTCCACGAACCCGAATCCCTTACCTTCGATTATGGTGACGGAGGTAACTTCACCGTAGGCAGAGAAGATCTCCGTGAGCTTATCCTTGTTGGTGTGATAGCTCAGATTACCTACGTAAAGCTTGTTGATGCTCACAAACTCCTCCTTTGGAGTTAAAGTGATTATTTAAGGGTTTGAGCTTTATGCGGAGTCCGTGCAGATGAGAAAGGGGTTCTTTGGACCTCCTTGCGATCTATGCTGCAGTTGCAGCCGGGTCAGCGCCAAGCTTTGCCCTATAGTTAACGCTCGTTAACTAACACCTTTCCAGTGAAAAGTCAAGCAAAATAATACTTAATTCTGCGATTTCTATATTTAGGCAGGGAAAACTTTGTTCCCTCGGTAAGCTTTCACCTTTTAAACCTCCCTTAATCCCCTCCTTAGAAAGGAGGGGAAAGCACCCCTCTTCTTTCCACGGAGAGGAACAGGGTGAGGTTCCCCCCCAGTCCATAAACTCCCAACAAAAAAGGAAGGAGCCTGGCTCCTTCCTTTTAAGAGCGATATTCGACGTTCACGTCCCTATCCTTCTAATAACAACTTCTCCAGCTGGTCCACCAGTTTGCTAAATAACTCTAAGGTTTTGTCAACCGGGGTGGAGGTGTTCATATCCACACCCGCTTTTTTAAGGATATTCATGGGGTAATCCGAGGTGCCGGTTTTTAGAAATTCATGATATAGGGCCAGTTCCTCTTTATTCCCCTCATAGATCTCCCGGGAAAGAAATGTAGCAGCTGAGAAGGAGGTAGCATACTGATACACATAGAAATTTCTGTAAAAATGTGAGATACGTAAAGCTCCCATATCATTTACCGGATCTATGTAAAGCTCAGGCCCCCAGTATCTCTGGAAAAGTTCCCGGTATATTTCCCTGATTCCCTCAGCGGATAAAGCCTCCCCAGCTTCCATCTTATCGTGAACCGTTTTTTCAAATTCCGCCAGAAGGACCTGGAAATAGAAAGTCCCGATAAACTGCTGAACATAATATTCCAGAAGATAGAGCTTCTGAGCTTTATCCTGAACATTATCCAGAAGATATTGCGTCAAAAGCGCCTCATTAGTAATGGAGGCTACCTCAGCTGTGAAAATCGTATGTCCGCCGTAAACGTAAGGCTCGTTTCTGTTGGTATAGAACCCGTGCATACAATGGCCCATCTCGTGACAGACGGTAAACATATTCTCCAGAGTGTTATTGTAATTCAGCAGTATATAGGGATGGGTGGAATAGGCACCCCAGGAATAGGCGCCGCTTCTTTTACCCTCGGTCTCATATACATCTATCCATCTGGAATCAAATCCCATCCTTAGATCATTTATATATCTTGCTCCCAGGGGAGCTAAAGCAGAGGCAATTATGTTTATCGCCGAATCATAGGGGATCTCCATCTTCGCCTCAGGCACTAACGGGGCATAGAGGTCATAAGTATGCAGGGTATCGTACTGCAGCACTTTCTTTCGCAGTGCTATATATTTATGCAGAGGCTCCAGATTGTTGTTCACTGCCTGAATCAGATTCTCGTAAACCGAGAGCGGAATGTTGTTGGCATCCAGAGAAGCCTCCAAACTTGAATTATATCTGCGGGCTCGCGCAAAGAAGATATCCCTGTTCAGCTGTGTGGTCAGAGTAGCGCCCAGGGTGTTCAGATAGCTTAAATAGGTCGAATTATAGGCCTGGCTGGCATCTTTCCTCACTCTTCTGTCAGTGGATTCCAGAAACTTGGCATACCTCTGCTTGGTAAGCTGGACCTCCTCTCCATTTTCATCTTGGATCGAAGGATATTTCACGTCGGCATTATTTAACATACTGAAAATCTTGCGGGGACCTCTGGACAAATCACCAGCCAAAGCCAAGATCTTCTCCTCCTCAGGAGAGAGGATATGAGCCTTGCTCCTCAAGAGATCATCGAAATAGAACTGATAGATTTGAAGGCCTTTTTCCTTTTTGAGGAAACCCTTGAGCTTATCCTCAGGGATCTGCAGGATCTCCGGGCGAATAAAAGAGGTGGCCTCGCTTAATTTGGTATATAAAGCTGAGATACGATCTGACATCTGCTGGGATGAAGAGACTCTGGTATCCTCGTCCAGTTTGAGATTGGCGTAGACATAAAGTCGATCCAGTTTATCGTCGAGGCTATCTTTCAGGGTCAGACAATCCAGAAGCTTCTTGCCTGATTCGGATAAGTGCCCTTTGAAGGGCGAGATCTTGGGAATAAGCAGCTCTAACTCGGAGAAATCCTTTTCCCAGTCTTCAGCCGTTGGATAGATGTCCTCCAGGCTCCATTTGTATTTATCAGCGATATCTGAGCGCTGGGGCACGGCTTTGGTCTGGGATTGGGCGTGTGGAATGATTAAATAAAGGGACAGAAGCATGAAAACGAACCAACTGAAAATCCTGCTAAATCTGTAACTCATGGACTCTCCTTGTTTGAGGTTTGATTTGCTCTACTTTTGAAGTATACGCTTGGCCTGCAGATTAAGTTTTAAATCGTATGATTTTAATACCCACCTGAACTTTTTGCCTGCAGCTATCACTGTATTAAATTACTATATACGCGTGCAACCATCAAGCAAAATAAATTTATTTTAAAAATTAGTAATGAAAACGAAAAACCCCTCATCCGGGGTTTTTCTTAATCTGTCTGAATGGTAAAAAACCTCACTCCTCCAACAGTTTCTCCAGCTCATCCACCAGTTTGCCGAAAAGCTCGATCGTTTTATCCACCGGCTCGGAGGTGTTCATATCCACACCCGCTTTTTTGAGGACATTGATCGGGTAATCAGATGACCCGGTCTTGAGAAAATCACGATAGCGGGCCAAGGCTTCCTTATTGCCTTCGTAGATCTCGGTGGCAAGATAGGCAGAAGCTGCATAGGAGGTAGCATACTGATAAACATAGAAATCTCGGTAGAAGTGATAGATCCTAAGCGCGCCCAGATCGCTTATCGAATCCCGGTAAAGCTCCGGACCATAATATTTCTCCAGAATCCCCCTGTATGTCTTCCGGATCGTTCCGGCCGAAAGTGCCTCTCCTGTTTCCATCTTCTCGTGTGCTACCTTTTCAAAATCCGCCAGAAGGGTCTGTAAATAGAAAGTTCCCATGATCTGCTGAATATAATATTCCAGGAGGTAAAGTTTCTGGGACTTATCCTTGGCGTTATTAATCAGATATTGTATAAGAAGCGCCTCGTTGGCGGTAGAAGCAACCTCTGCGGTGAAGATAGAGTGATCTGCATAAACATACGGTTCGTTTTCATCGGTATAGTAACGGTTAAGACAATGACCCATCTCATGGGCAACCGTAAACATATTCTCCAGGCTATTGTTGTAATTCAAAAGGACATAAGGATGGGTGGCGTAAGCCCCCCAGGAATAAGCACCGCTGCCCTTCCCCTCGGTCTCATACACGTCAATCCATCTGGAATTAAATCCCATCTTCAAATCCCTTATATATTCCTTTCCCAGAGGTGCTAAGGCTGCCTCGATGATTCTCAAGGCTGAATCGTAAGGTATATCCATCTTTGCTTCCGGGACCAAGGGAACGTAAAGGTCATAAGTATAAAGCGTATCTACTTTCAGTATCTTTTTCCTCAAAGATATGTATCTGTGCAGAGGCTCTAAGTTGTGACTTACCGCCTGAATCAGGTTCTCGTAGACCGAGACCGGTATATTACCCTTGTCCAGGGAGGCTTCCAGGCAGGAGTTATATTTACGTGCGCGGGCAAAGAAAATATCCCTGTTAAGCTGAGTAGTCAAGGTGGCTCCCAGGGTATTGAGATAACTGAGATAGGCCGAGTTGTAAGCCTGGCTCGCATCCCGCCTGACTCGCCTGTCGGTCGACTCCAGGAACTTGTAATATCTCTCCTTGGTGAGCTGAACCTCCTCTCCTTTCTCGTCTTTAATCGAAGGGTATCTTATATCCGCATCGTCTATCATGATGAAGATTTTCAGGGGACCCTGGGCTAAATCGCCGGCTAATGCCAGTATCCTCTCCTCTGGGGGAGACAGGATATGAGCCTTGGTGCGCAGGAGATCTTCAAAGTAGAATTGATATATCTTAAGCCCTTTTTCTGTTTGAATGAAGCTTTTAATCTTCTCGTCCGGTATGGTCAGTATCTCCGGCTGGATAAAAGAGGTGGCTTCAGCTAACTGGGTATTCAGGGCGGAGACACGGTCAGCCATCTGCTGGGAACTGGATACCCGGGTATCCAGATCTAATTTCAAATAAGCATAGACGAACAGCTTATCCATTTTAACCGAAAGGCTGTCACTCAAAGCCAGGCATTCCAAGAGCTTTTTGCCTGACTCAGCCAGGTGCCCTTTGTATTGAGAGAAATTGGGTATAAGCCCCTGTAAGTCTGAAAAATCTTTTTCCCAGTCTCCAGTTGTCGGGTAGATGTCTTCCAGTCTCCATTTGTATTTATCAGCGATATCTGAGCGCTGGGGTATAGCTTTGGTTTGGGATTGGGCGTAAGGAATAGCTAAATAAAGGAATACAAGCATAAAAAAGAACCAGACAACAACCTTTCTAAATCTGTAATCCATTGACTCTCCTTGTTTAAGGTTAAATTTGCTCTGCTTTAAAAGTATACGCTTAAGCGGTAGATTAAGTTTCAAATCGTATGCTCTTAACTGTTTAAATTAAACTTTCTGAATAGAGGCAGTCCGGGTTATGTGAGCTATGCACTGCTGACCAATGGAATTTAAAAATGCCGAAGGGGGGATTTGAACCCCCACGTCTTGTGGACACTGCGCCCTGAACACAGCGTGTCTGCCAATTCCACCACTTCGGCTCTTCAGGAATATAATTTTTCAGCTGGACTCAAGCAAGTAAATTTTAATAATTATTATCCTGCACCTGCTAACAGCAGATTTTCAGTCTGCGTCCTTCACCGGGATAAACTCGCTCTAAGCCTTAAATCTCGCCGTAACCTCTGTCTCCTCGTCCAGGGAGAAGACCTTGAACTCATCCGCAGGTAAATTCTTATCCTCTTCCGGGAAGATCTCGAATCTTAACATCCGGCAGAGCTTTTTTATCCTGCTGTCTTTGCCCGCGGTTAAAACTTTGAAAACTTCCGGATGAACGAAAAGCTTGTATCTTTTATCCACGGAGCGGTATCTTGCTCTTTTGAACCATCTCTCTATTCTCGAGGCCAAAGTCTCCTTCGACAATATCCTGCCCACCCCGTCACAGGCGGGGCAGGGTTCGCTGAAAGTATAAAGCAGGCTGGGCCTGATCCTCTCCCTGGTCATCTCGATAAGCCCGAATTCCGATATGTCCAGGATACTGTGCTTGGAGCGGTCGTTTTTAAAGGAGGCCTTGAACTCTTCATACACTTTTCTCCTGTCCTCGGCTGACACCATGTCGATGAAATCCACGATGATCAGCCCTCCGATATCCCTCAGCCTTATCTGGCGGGCTATTTCCCTGGCAGCCTCCAGATTGGTCCTCAGGATAGTTGCCCTCTGATTTGACCTGCCTACAAACCTGCCGGTATTGACATCGATGGTCACCATTGCCTCGGTCTGGTCAATCACTATGTATGCGCCTTTTTTTATCCAGACCTTGCGATCCAGCATCTTCTCTATCTGGCTTTCTATATTATAGTAATCGAAGACGGGTATATCCTTATCGTACAACATCACCTTCTGTCTTAAACCCGGAGATATTACCCGGAGATAGGAACGTATCTTCTTGTACTCTTTTTTGGAATCTATTGCCACCTGATTGACATTCGGGGAAAGCTGATCCCTGATCACGCTGGCTATCATCCCCATATCCTTATGCACTAAGGAGGGTGCCTTTTTTTTCTCCGCCTCCTTCTTGATTTTCTTCCACAGCTTCAAAAGAAGCCTTATGTCGTTTTTAAACCCCTTGCGCTCCTTCCCCTCTGCTACGGTTCTGATGATTGCACCGAAGCCTTCCGGCTTCAGCTCGGAGACCACTTTCTTCAGTCTTTTTTTCTCCTCCCTCTCCACTATCCTCCTGGAGACCCCGATATGCTCTTCCCCGGGAACCAGAACCAGATACCTACCGGCCAGGGACAGCTGCGAGGTAACCTTGGCCCCCTTGGTTCCCATAGGCTCCTTCATTATCTGAACCAGAATCTCCTGTCCTTTCTTCAGAAGCTCTTCGATTTTTTTCCTGCTCTTTTTCCTTCTTTTCTGGATGATCTCCTCCTCCTCCAAAAAATCGGCTTCGTGCAGCTCCGTTATGTCTGAGATATGCAAAAAAACGCTTCTCTCCAGGCCCAGTTCCAGGAAAGCCGCCTGCATCCCGGGAAGGACAGCCTTTACAATGCCCTTGTAAATGTCCCCCACCATCCTCTCCCTTTCCGGCCTTTCTACCCATAATTCCATTAATTTGGAATCCTCCAAAATGCCAATGCGGGTCTCGTACTCCGAGAGGTTGATTATTATGTCTTTCTGCAACTTACCTTCTCCCGTTTAAGATGATGTTAATGGCTCCTTCTATCTTCTCCAGATCCACTCTGGTATTTACACAGGGACCAAAAGGACGCTGATTTAAAATCCCGTAAGCCGGGATGGGATAAACATCCTGGATGCCGCTGGTCAGGTCTCTTTCGCAGGCAACCGCGACAATCACCGTAGGTTTTTTCTCTATCACTACCTTGCGAGCCAGAGTCCCTCCCGTAGCTATGGAAAGAGGGGTGGAGTATTTGTCCCCCAACTCGATTATACTGGAGATCTGGCACTTTCCGCACATCCGGCAGTTGCGGTAATCCGTGGTCACCTTCTGGGGACAGTCATAATTCTGCAGACAATGGGAAAGAAGAATCAGAATCCTTTCCGCGTTAATCCTTTTTCTGGTTGCCTTGAAAAGTGAGTTGTTCACCGCCACAAACGACTGCCTGATCTGGTCCTTTGACCACCCGAATAACCTCCCTAACAGGAGATTTATGGGGAACAACACCTTCATGGTTATCTGCTTCTCGCCGTGGGGAAAGAGGAAGTCCCTTTCAGTCAAAGCTGAGAGAATTATGAGAAAAAGACCCCCGCTTATAACCGCCAGCCCCAGTCCCAGGAAAAGCTTTATCCCCAGGGAAAGATAGGGATGAAAACCGTTCAGGCGGGGAGAGATCAGATAGAGAAAACCTGCCACCAGAAGAAAAAGAACCAGAAGGCTTAACATGGACAGGAATAGGAAAATTTCCCTTCCTTTATTTTTACTATTCTCCTTGTTGCTCATAAGTACCTATCCTAATTTCTCACCGACCTCGATTTTGGCGCCTCTTATAAATTCCTCGGCTGAAAGTCTTTTCTTGCCTTCCAATTGAAGCTCCTTGAGCCTTAAAATACCTTTTGGGGTCTGAATCAAGATACCTTTTTTCTGATCCGCCTGAATAATCTTCCCGCTCTCTTCTGAGGTAGATTCTTCTTTCTCCACCACGGCTCTGAAGATTTTCAATATCCTGCCTCTGAAATATGTAAATGCACCTGGTTGGGGAGAAAGTCCTCTTATCAGGTTGTTTGTTTCCGTAGCAGGTTTAGACCAGTCGATCTTACATATCTTTTCGGTTATCTTGGGGGCTAAACTTGCCTCTGAATTGTCCTGAGAGAAGGTTTCTGCCTGTCCGGACTCGATTAAATCGACTGTGTCCAGCAGAAGCCCCGCTCCTATCCGGGACAACCTCAGGTAAAGCTCCCCGAAAGTCTCCTCCGGGTAAATCTCGACTTCGCTCTGCAGAATAATCTTTCCGGTGTCGACCTTCTTCCGGATGAAAAATGTGGTTAATCCGGTTACCTTCTCCCCTTTTATTATCGCCCAGTTGATCGGAGCAGCACCCCTGTATTTGGGCAAAAGGGATGCGTGCAGGTTGATAGTTCCCAGAGGCGGCAGAGTGAAAATTTTTTCCGGAAGAATCCTGTAAGCCACAACCGTTATCAGGTCCGGCACTAATCTGCCCAGCTCCTGGTAGAACTCCTCGGATTCCAAATCAACCGGAGTCAGCACCTTCAGCTTATGCCTTTCTGCAAACTGTCTCACCGGTGTCGCAGAAAGTCTCAGTCCCCTGCCTCTGGGCTTGTCCGGCTGGGTAACCACTCCTGCTATCTGATGCTGGCTTCCCAAAAGCAATTCCAGACTGGGCAGGGCAAACTCCGGTGTGCCCATAAATACTATTCGCATACAAATTATCTATCTAAATGTGAAAAACTCTTCTATTTTCCTTCGGATATCTTTCTCAGTTTTTTCCCTAATAATTTTCTCCTGATGGTGCTCAGGTGATCGATGAACAGGATTCCGCTCAGGTGATCCATCTCGTGCAGAAGGGCCCTGCTCAGAAGCCCTTCCCCCTCGATCTCTATCTTTTTCCCTTCCAGAGTCGAGCCTCTGACCTTGACCTTGCCTGACCTGGTCACATTCTCGTATATCCCCGGAGCCGAAAGACACCCCTCCTCGAAAACCTGCTGGCCCGATATTTCCACCAGCTCAGGATTGATCATAATCAATGGCTTCTCCTCCCCGTCTATGTGCGTCCTGTCTATCACAAAAATCCTCTTAGCCACGCCAACCTGATTACCTGCCAGCCCGATTCCTCCGATGGACTTCAAAGTCTCCACCATATCACTGGCTAACTTTTTGACCCCTTCGTCGATCTCTCCGATCTCCTCAGCTTTCTTTCTCAAAACCGGGTCGCCGTATTTCCTGAGCCTGAGAACAGCCATTTTTTCCTTTGAACCTTTGAGCCTTTCCTTTTTTGACTTTAGACTCCAGACTATAGACTACAGCCTTTCACTCCCCCTTCTCCACCCTTCCCGCAACGGAGCTTTTTAGCATCTCGATCTTCACTTCCTCCGCTATCCTCAGCACCACCACATTCTCTTTTTCGTTAAACCCCACGATCGTGCCGAACATCCCTGAGTTGGTGACAACCTTGTCTCCCTTTCTCAGGCTTTCCAGCATGGTCTTGTGCTCTTTCTGTCTTTTCTGCTGGGGTCTGATCAGAAGCAGATAGAAGACCACTATGATCAGAATCCAGGGGAGCCAGAGCATTATTCCGCCGCTGCTCTGCTGCCCTCCCTGAGTTCCCATGGCGTATGCAGTCTCAATCATCTCAACTCCTTTCTGTTCAGTTATTGATTTCTACGTTTCTTGATTTTCTTTCCTTTGTCTCAGCTGTCCGATCGCTTTTACAATCCATCCTTATAGTTTAAACACTTTTGATGATTTGGGCAACTATATTTTTGTAGCTGCCCAATTTGTCGGGTATATTTGGCTCGATGAATCAGGTAACTACAAGTTCTTATTCTTCTTCTGGTTTTGAGGAATTATACTCCTCCAGAAAATTCTTCCTCCATTCTGCAAAAGTTCCTTTGAGAACTGCTTCTCTGATTCTTTTCATCAAATCAAGATAGAAATACAGGGAATGTATGGTGGCTAATCTCAGACCTGCTATCTCCCCGCTCTGAAAAAGATGCCGGATATAAGCCCGAGAATAATTCCTGCAGGCTAAACAATTGCAGCTCTCGTCTATAGGAGAGAAATCCTCTGCATAGCGAGCCGCTTTGATGATCATCTTACCCCTGCGGGTAAATATGGTCCCATTACGGGCATTTCTGGTGGGAAGAACGCAATCGAACATATCCACTCCCCTGTAAACCGCCTCCACTATATCCTCCGGAGTGCCCACGCCCATCACATATCTGGGTTTATCCTCGGGAAGGAAGCCTATGGTCAGCTCGGTCATCTCCAGTCGCATCTCGTTCGGCTCTCCCACGGAAAGCCCGCCTAAGGCAAACCCGGGGAAATCCAGATCTACCATAAAACCTGCACATAGCTCTCTGAGGTTCGGATATACCCCGCCCTGTATGATCCCGAAAAGGGTCTGTCTTTCTTTCGAGCTTCCTTTCTCGTGCTCGAATTTAGACCTCCTTGCCCAGTCCATGGTAAATTCAGTTGCCCTTCTGGTGAAGGGATAGGAGGAGGGATAAGGAACGCATTCATCCAAAGGCATTATGATATCGGCATCCAGGGAATGCTGAATCTCGATCACTTTCTCCGGGGTGAACTGATGGGAGGAGCCATCCAGATAAGACTTAAAACTGACCCCCCCCTCCGTTACCTTGGCTAACGGATTCAAGCTGAAAACCTGATACCCCCCGCTGTCAGTCAAAATAGGTTTATGCCAGCTCATGAATTTATGCAGCCCGCCAGCTTTCTCAATCAATTTATGACCGGGCCGCAAATATAGATGATAGGTATTTCCCAGGATCATCTCCGCGCCTAAATCTTCCATCTCCTTAGAACAAAGGGTCTTAACGGAGGCTTGGGTTCCAACTGGGATGAAGACCGGGGTATTGATCTGGCCGTGCGGTGTGTTTATCAAGCCAGTCCTGGCAGAGGTACCTTCGTCTTTTTTTATTATTTTGAACCCGAAACTATTCAAGACTGATTCTTTCCCTTTTTGCTGAATCCGTACACGTCTAATTTTTTGGAAAGACCTCCCCAGTATTCCTGTGATTTGGTGCAGTAAATCAGGGGCTTAAGCTTTTTTATGTCCGGCCTGCCATTCTTATCCAGATACTCCTCATCCGCCTGGGTGGCTACGATATCGCCGATAAAAAGATCGTGCGAGCCTAACTCTATTATATGTCTTACCCGGCATTCCAGATTGATGGGGCATTCCTTTATCAGGGGAGCATTCACTTTAGACCCGGCCACAGGGGTGAGCCCGGTTTTCTCGAATTTATTCATATCTCTGCCAGAATAAGTTCCGCAGAAATCCGTTTCCCTTAAAAGCTCCTCCGTAGTTAGATTAACCACGAACTCGCCCGATTTCTGAATTATGCCGTAGGAGTATCTGGATTTGCGAATTGCCAGAGAGACCATTGGCGGCTCGGAACAGGCGATGCCAATCCAGGAAGCGGTGATGATATTCGGCTTATTGTTACCCCACTTACAGCTCACCATAACTGCCGGTAAAGGGATCAGCAGGGTCTGAGGTTTTAATTTTTTCCTCGCCATAATTTTCTCCTTCTAAGATAGCTTATAGCAGGTAGCTTTTAGCCTTCTGCTAATTGCTACATGCTACTTGCTGTTTTTAATTATTGACTCTGGACTTCTTAAATAGTATAGCCAACGCTTCTTTCAGGCTCCTGACTCCCAGAATCTCGATTTTGAATTTACTTTTTAAATTGCGCGAATTACCCTCAGGTATCAAACATCTTTTGAAACCCAATCTCTCCCCCTCTCTTATTCTTTTCTCGATCTGATTTATGCTCCTAACCTCTCCCCCCAAACCTACCTCACCCATAATCAGGGTATCTTTTCTTACAGGTATGTCTTTATAGTTCGAGACCACTGCGGAAACTACTCCCAGGTCTATTGCCGGCTCGTCTATCCACACTCCACCTGCTACGTTCACAAAGACATCGGCCAAGGAAACTTTCAGATTCACCCTTTTCTCCAGAATCGCCAGGAGCAGGGAAAGTCTCTTGTAGTCTATCCCGGAACAGACCCTCTGGGGCATTCCGTAAACCGAGGAAGAGACCAGAGCCTGAAGCTCCACCAGAAGAGGCCTGGTTCCCTCCAGGGAACAGACCACCACCGAGCCGGATATATCCTCGCCTAGTTCGGAGAGAAAAATCTCAGAGGGGTTACTCACCTCCGTCAGCCCTTTCTCCTCCATTTGAAAAACACCTATCTCGTTGGAAGAGCCGAAGCGGTTTTTGACCGACCGCAAAATCCTGTAGGAATAGTTTTTCTCACCCTCGAAATAAAGAACCGTGTCAACCATATGCTCCAGTACTTTTGGACCAGCCAGGGAGCCGTCCTTGGTAACGTGCCCGACTAAGAATACGGCCACTCCCCTGTTCTTGGCAAACGATATAAGTCTGGAGGCACACTCCCTTATCTGGGAAACGGACCCCTGGGGGCTGTCCAGCTCCGAGGAATAAGTGGTCTGTATGGAATCGATGACAGACATAGATGGCGGATTTGTTTCAAGAGTATCCAATATCGAATCCAGGTCGGTCTCAGTCAGTATCTCGATTCTATCCGTGTCGATCCCCATTCTTAAGGCTCTCAATTTAACCTGCTTTAATGATTCCTCTCCGGTGATGTATAGTACCCTGCCCATGCCGTCTGCCACTTTCTGGCTTGCCTGAAGCAGCAGGGTCGATTTCCCGATCCCCGGGTCACCGCCCACCAGAACCACAGAATCTTTGACCACACCGCCACCCAGAACCCTGTCCAGCTCCCCTATGCCGGTCTTTACCCTGTCCTCTTCCCCGAATTTCACCCGGCTCAGAGGAAGAGGAATAGCCCTGGCTTCTCTTCTTTTGATAACCTTCTCTTTTCTCTTTGATATCTTCTCCTCCACCAGACTATTCCAGGAGCCGCAATCCGGACACTTCCCCATCCATTTGGGAAAGGTATTCCCGCAGTTCTGGCAGATGAAAATTGTTTTCAATTTATCCGCAGGAGCCATAAGTTTTTTCCCTTTTGAACTTTTGAGTTTTCGTGCTTGCCAGGTCTACTGACCTGGCAAATTTTCTGCCGTAGGTTCGGGGAACCCGACGGGCACATTAACGTTTTTCTACCCTCTTCACTCGCTACCTGATTTTTTGCTCCTTGCTACCAGCTACATGCCTTTTTTAATCTTGTTTCTTACTTTTTTTATTCTAACGTCGGTATCGGTCCCTCAGATGAGCCTTCGATGAATTGCTTGACTACCGGATCAGATGTATTTTTGGTTTCCTCAGGTGTTCCCACGAAAATTATCTTACCCTCATACAGCATCGCAATACGATCGGCTATCTTATAAGCTGAAACGATATCGTGTGTAACCGCGATGGAGGTAATGGAAAGCGTATCCCTTAACCTGATTATCAGCTCGTTGATCACGTCCGCCATAATCGGGTCAAGGCCTGTGGTCGGCTCGTCATACAATACGAATTCCGGGTCCATAGCAATGGCCCGGGCCAATCCCACCCTTTTCTTCATCCCGCCGGAAAGCTCTGCGGGTTTTAAATTCTCCACACCACCCATACCGACCAGTCTTAATTTCTCCTTGACTATCTCTCCAATCTTTTCCTTCCTCATTTTAGTATGCTCCGTAAGCCCTAAGCCCACGTTCTCTTCAACTGTCATAGAATCGAAAAGTGCCGCACCCTGAAAAAGCATCCCGAACTTTTTCCGCAGGTTGTAAAGTCTCTCGTTGGTGTAAGAGGTTATCTCCTCTCCATCTATGAAAATCTGTCCGCTGTCCGGCTTCATCAGACCGATGATATGTTTCAGAAGAACGCTTTTACCGCAGCCGCTTCTTCCAATAATCACAATGGTCTCCCCTTTCTCTATGCTCAGGTTTACCCCGTTCAGAACCTGATTGCTGCCGAAATTCTTGAAAAGCTCTTTTATCTCGATCATTTTTTAGCTGGGAGCTATTAGCATGTAGCTAGTAGCCTTTTTGTTCTTAGCTTTTAGTTATTTGTTTCCTACTAAATGCCTCCAAAAAATTTTCGTAGGGGAGGGGCTTGTCCCCTCCCGTTTTTCGGGAGACCACAAGGGTCTCCCCTACTTTTATCCCCTCTCCTTTTTAACAAAGAATTGGGGGAAGGTCCCCGTCGGGTCAGGGGACCCGACGACCACATCTGTCTTCTTTTTTTAGCTCCTTGCTCCCTGCTACTTGCTAATTGCTTTTTTAGCTTCCAAAAAGGAACGATGCTAATATATAATCCGTAATCAAGATCATCACACTTGCTAAAACCACTGCACGGGTGGTCGACCTCCCCACACCTTCGGCACCGCCTTCTGTCCTGAATCCCATATAACAGCCCACCAGAGCGATTATCCCTCCGAAGAAGAAAGCCTTTAAAAGCCCTGCCCATACATCGCTCATACGGAAGAAAAGCTTGAGACCGTTCAGGAAGGTAAAGGAGGAGACATTCAAGAACAAAGTCGAGACCAGAAGGCCGCCCATTATGGCAATGAAATCCGAGAAGATGGTCAGCACCGGCAGCATGATCAGGCCCGAGACGAAACGGGGAGTCACCAGATATTTGACCGGGTCCAGAGCCAGGGTCTCCAGGGCATCGATCTGCTCTGTAACCTTCATAGTTCCCAGCTCTGCGGCAATTGCCGCTCCTACCCTGCCTGCCACTACCAGAGCCGTCAGTACCGGACCTAATTCCAGTATGACTGACTTGCCCACTGCTGTGCCCAGGTACCTCATCGGCACGTAGTCCGAGAACATGTAAGCCGCCTGAACGCTGGCTACGCCTCCGGTGAAGATGGAGGTGATCATAATCAGGGGCAGGGAATTAACCCCCATATAAAGCATCTGCTCCACGGTCAGATGAAATTTTCTGATGCTGCTGGGCAGGCTCAAAAGTATGTTCTTGATCAAAATCGAGAGCCCGCCGGCATTTTCAAAAAACAGGGTGGCCTTTCTACCAACCACCCTGATTGGATTTTCCTTTCTGAACAATTCAGCCTCTCCTATGGTTTCATACCGGATGTAATCATTCTAAAAAGGTGTCTCGTGGTGAAGCTCCAAATTCTCGAATCTGGCATAATCCTTTACGAAACTCAGGAACACGCTGCCGGTCGGTCCGTTCCGGTGTTTGCTCACAATTATCTCCGCAATCCCGTCGCTGTTTTCTTTCTTCCCGTAGATGTCGATAGAATCCAAGCCGTACATCTCTGGACGATAGACGAACATGACCACGTCCGCATCCTGCTCGATCGCTCCAGACTCCCTTAAATCTGCCAGATGAGGCCTTCTTTCCCCTCCTCTCCTCTCCACCTCTCTGGAAAGCTGCGACAGGGCTAAGATCGGCACTTCCAAATCCTTGGCCAGCCCTTTCAATGCCCGGGATATCATGGAGATCTCCTGCTGGCGGTTTTCCGCACCCCTGGGACCCTGCATCAGCTGGAGATAGTCCAGTATCAGAAGCCCCACGTTCTCTTTGGCTTTTAGCCTGCGGGCTTTGGCTCTCATCTCTAAGACTCCTATGCCGGGGGTATCGTCCAGAAAAATTCTGGCTTCGGACAAAGGACCAGCCGCGATGGAGAGGTTTGCCCACTCGTGGTCGGAGAGCCTGCCGGTTCTCATACGGTGTGACGAGATGCGGGCACGACTGCAAAGCATTCGATTGGCTAACTGGTTTTTCGCCATCTCCAGGCTGAAAACA
Organism: uncultured Ignavibacteria bacterium; assembly: GCA_964511075.1. Lineage (GTDB taxonomy): Bacteria > Zixibacteria > MSB-5A5 > MSB-5A5 > RBG-16-43-9 > CAZEDM01. Next base: position 33,110 of record CAZEDM010000003.1, on the reverse strand, counting down.
GCCACCGGTATTTTCTCCTCGATGGCCAGATACTCTGCTATGGACAGGCTGAAGGAGGTCTTCCCCATAGAGGGCCTGCCAGCCACTACCACCAGATCCGCTGGCTGCAAGCCGGCAGTTAAGCTGTCCAGGTCCTTAAACCCGGTAGCCAGGCCCGTGATATGCCCTTCCCTGATCTTATCTATCGATTCAAAAGTACCAGGCAGGATATCTCCTAATCTCAAAAAACCCGGCTTGATCCTTTTCTCCGAGATGTCGAAGATCTTCTGCTCAGCGCTGTCCAAAAGATAATCCGCTTCCTCGGATGAATCATAACACCGGGTGATTATCTCCGTGGTTGCCTGAATGAGTTTTCTTAAAGTAGCCTTCTCCAGGACTATTCTCGAATGGTATTCTATATTGGCTGAGGTGGCTATGCTGTCAGTCAAATCCAGAAGCTCCGCTCTGCCTCCCACCTCTTCCAGCTGATTTCTTCTGGAAAGCTCCTCTCCCAGGGTTATCAGGTCGACCGGCTGGTTTTTGTCATACAGGGAGACCATAGCGGAGAATATCTTGGCATACGCGGGTTTATAAAAGCAGGTCTCGTCGATAACCTCGATGGCTATGCCGATAGCCTCTCTGTCCAGAAGCATCGCCCCCAATACCGCCTGCTCCACTTCCGTTGCCTGCGGCGGAACCCTTTCCGCTCCGATCATTTTCTCGTTCATATTTTTTTTATCTTTTCCCTGCTACAAGCTACTTGCTACCTGTTTTCATCTTATCATATTCGCTTCTCAGAAGCTTCATATCCTCCCAGGTATCCTTCTTGAACTGAGGATACCTCAGAAGAGCTGCCGGATGATAAGTCACCAGTAGTTTTATTCCCTGGTAATCGTGAAACCTTCCTCTCAGCCGGTTCAGGGGCTGCCTGGTTTTCAAAAGAGCCTGGGCGGAGATCCTGCCCAAGGCGCAGATGAGTTTTGGCTGAATCAGTTTTATCTGCTGGATGAGATACGGCTCGCATTGTTCTATCTCGTCCGGCAAAGGATCCCTGTTTTCAGGAGGCCGGCATTTCAGGATGTTCCCTATATATACCTCTTCCCTTTTGAAATTTATGGCTGCCAATATCTTATTTAAAAGCTGACCCGCTCTCCCCACGAAAGGCTCGCCCTGTAAATCCTCGTCCCTGCCCGGTGCCTCACCCACGAACATCACCTCTGCCCTGCTGTTGCCCGTACCGAATACGAAATTGGTCCTCGACTTATGCAGGAGGCATTTTTCACAATCTTTTATCTCACGATAAAACTCTTCCAGGGAGTTTCTGGACGAAACTTTGCTGCTGAATTCGAATTTCAAATCCGGGGACAGCTGAATCTCCTCCAGCCCCAAATCAATCTGCTGTTTTAAGTATTTTTTGGTTAGGGCAAAAGCCTCCATCATCCTGATATATTTATCTTCCATTTGAAAAATGTTCTTTTGAATTATCAAACCCGGTAAACCGGGCAGCCAAATTAGGTGGTAGGTTGTAGGTTTTAGGTGGTGGGTGATAGGGACCTACGACCTACCTCCTAACATCTACTATCCTGTCTATTATCTTTATAGCCAGCTCCTTCTTGGACATCAGGGGTAGTTTTTCTATCCTTCCTTTTTTATCTATTATGGTTGCGATATTGGTATCCACCCCGAATCCTGCTCCTTGCAGGTTTGGATTGTTAACCACGATGAAATCCAGATTTTTCTCTTTCAGTTTTAATTTTGCATTCTTAATCTCATTCTCTGTCTCTATGGCAAAACCAACCAGGATTTTCTTACCCTTCTTTCTTCCGATCTCTTTTAAGATGTCAGGCGTTGGTCTGAGTTTCAAATTTAATTCCGCCTCATCTTTTTTTATCTTGCTTGAGGAAACTTTCTGAGGTGCGAAATCCGAAACTGCGGATGCCATAATCAGGGCATCCGATTTGCCAGAATGTTTTTTCACTGTTCTATACATTTCCTGAGCGGTTCTGACCTTTATCAGCTTTATCCCGGAGGAAAGGGGCAAACCGGAAGGACCGCTGATTAAAGTAACTTTTGCCCCTCTTCTGAAAGCCTCCTCAGCAATGGCATATCCCATTCTGCCGGATGAAGGGTTGGTCAAAACCCTGACCGCATCCAGAGGCTCTTCTGTCCTGGAGGCAGTTACCAGAATTGTTTTACCAGCCAACTCCTTTTTTACGCCCAGTAGTCTTGTGACCTCATCCACAATTTCTTCTGGTTCTGCCATTCTGCCTTTCCCCACATCGCCGCAGGCTAAATCGCCCACTCCGGGCTCGACAAACCTATACCCCAGTTGCCTGAGTCTTTCGATATTCTGCTGGCAGATGGGATTCTCGTACATATTCACGTTCATTGCCGGGGCAAAAACAACCTGGGTTTTGGTGGAGCTTATAACTGTGGTCAGTATATCATCAGCAATTCCTGAGGCTATTCTTCCTAGGAGGTCATAAGTAGCCGGGGCAATCAGGATTAAATCTGCCCACTGGGCTAAGCTTATATGCCTTACACCCACCACTCTATGCTGGGGGAACATCTCGGTGATAACCTCGTTCTCGGAGAGAGTCTCCATAGTCAAGGGCGTTATGAATTTCATCCCCGCCTCGGTCATAATCACGCGCACCTCTGCCCCTGACTTTTTCAGTTTTCTGCAAACCTCAGCCGACTTGTAAGCCGAAATCCCCCCGGATATCCCCAGTATTATCTTTTTTCCCTTTAGCACTTTTGACCTTTATCCCGCCGGAGACGGGAATAAGTTTTTTAAATATTCTCCTGCTCCATCCAGAAGATCTCGGTTGCAATCTTTTTCAGACTATCGCCCGAGAAAAAAAGCTGGTGGGCTAAGCTTTTTAAGGTTTGCAGCTCTATTTTCTCTTTTCCCAGGGCTAAAGACCTCTGGATCAAAATCTCAATTTCACCACGGTCCAAAAGACCCAACTCCTCTATCTGATATAAAAACCCGTAGCTTTCCGGGGTAAAATATTCATGCTTGAACCCCTTGAGCCAGCCATAGAGGTTGCCTTTTTCCTTCTTGGGTTTGGAGAATCTCTGGAGCTTGTTTAAAAACCAGAGGTAGGCTTTTTTAATCTCCTCCTCGGAATATCCCAGCTCCCTTAAATCCTTGAAAACCGCAATCAGATTCCCCACCCTTCCCTGGTTGCTCTTAACATACTGGGCTAAATAGATTACTATGTCTATGGCTTTGTTATCCAGATTTTCCAATTTATTATCACCTCTTAAATTAATTTATCAAAATCAAAACCTGAAATCAAGGATTTATTAAGAGAGGTATGAAAGAAATCTATTTTATTTTTCTAACCCTTTTACCCTTAAACCCTTTGACCCTTGAATCCTTGTCCGCCTTTGGCGGATTTCAGTGCCCGTTAGGTCCCCTGACCTGACGGGGGAAAATCTGCTTCTCTAACCTTTGAGCTTTTGAACTTTTTTTAGTGCCTGAAATGTCTTATTCCCGTAAAGACCATTGCTATACCGTGTTCGTCTGCCGCTTTTATCACCTCCGGGTCACCCTTCGAGCCTCCGGGCTGGATAATAGCCTTGATCCCTGCCTTGGCTGCTTCGTCCACTCCATCCCGCATGGGAAAGAAAGCATCAGAAGCCAAAACAGAGCCTTTAGCCCTCTCGCCTGCTTTTCTGACCGAGATGATGACCGAATCGACCCGGCTCATCTGTCCGGCACCCACGCCCACGGTTTTCTCCCCCTGAACCAAGAGGATGGCATTCGATTTGATATGCTTCACCATCTTCCAGGCAAAAAGTAAGGATTTCATCTGCTCGGATGTCGGCTGGGTCTGGCTAACGACTCTCAACTCGCTTTCCTTGAGCTGGTATTCATCCGCATCCTGAAGCAATATCCCGCCTTTTATCATCTTGTATATTTTCTGTCCGCTCAATTTATTCTTTAACAGCTCCGGACAGGCTAAGAACCTCCGGTTTTTCTTCTTGACCAAAAGCTCCAATGCTTCAGGCTCGTATCCCGGGGCAAGAACACATTCCACGAAAAACGTCTGGTCGATTTTCTGGGCAGTCTCCATATCCACGATTCTGTTTAGCCCGATTATCCCTCCGTAAGCTGAAACCGGGTCCGAGGCAAACGCATTCTCGTAAGCCTGGACTAAAGTCTCCGCGCAGGCTGCCCCGCAGGGGTTGCTGTGTTTGAGAATGCAGACGAACGGTTTATCGAAATCCTCCACCATACCCATAGCTGAGTCCAGGTCCACGATGTTGTTATAGGAAAGCTCCTTGCCGGATAAAATCTGCGAGGTGGCGATGCTCGCGCCCCTGAAACCCGGCACCCTGTAAAGCGCTGCTTTCTGATGAGGATTCTCCCCGTATCTCAGGTCCTGGACTTTCTCATAATAAGGATTCAGGCTGGAGGGGAACTCTTCTGCTTCTTTTCTTTCGAAATAACCGGAGATGGCTGAATCGTAATGGGCAGTATGCCTGAAAGCTTTCCGGGCTAAATCGTGCCTGGTGGAAAGGCTCAGGCTGCCTTTGTTCTGGTCCAGTTCATTTATTATCTTCTCGTACTCTCCAGGTGTGGTAATTACGGCTACGTAATTGTAGTTCTTGGCTGCTGCCCTGATCAGGCTGACCCCGCCGATATCGATATTCTCCACAGCCTCAGGCTCAGTCACCTCCGGCTTGGATATCGTCTCCTCGAAGGGATACAGGTTTACCACTACCAGATCAATCAGTTTCAATTTCTGTTCCTTCATCTCGTCTTTATGCTCCGCATCCTCTCTTAAGGCTAAGATTCCTCCGAATACCCTGGGATGCAAAGTTTTTACCCTGCCTCCCAAAATCTCGGGAAAATCAGTGAAGGAGGAAATCGAAACTGCTTTTATTCCGTTCTTCTTAAGCTCGTTTAAGGTCCCGCCGGTGGAGATGATCTCCACTCCAAAGCCCGCAAGCTTTCGGGCAAACTCGACCAGTCCGCTCTTATCCGATACGCTGATTAAAGCCCTTTTGATTTTGATTCCGCTTTTCTCCTCTGACATTCTCTACCTCTTTTATGTTGTTTTAGTTGATTAACCTTTTCAGTGCCTCTTGGTATTTTTCTTTTGTTTTAAGGATGATCTCTTCGGGCAGTTCCGGTGCAGGCGGTTTTTTGTCCCAGCTTATCTCCAGAAGGTAATCCCGCACGAACTGTTTGTCGAAACTCTCCTGAGACCTGCCCGGTGAATAGGTCAGCTTGGGCCAGAAGCGTGAAGAATCCGGTGACAGAATCTCGTCTATGAGAATTATTTTCTCCCCGTAAAGACCGAACTCGAATTTGGTATCTGCGATTATTATCCCCTTTTTCTCGGCGTAGTCCGAGCATTTCTGATATATCTCCAGGCTTTTCTCCTTGAGATATTCCGATAGGCTTGCTCCAAGTTTTTCCTTCATCTCCTCGAAGCTGATATTCTCATCATGCCCGCTCTCGGCTTTGGTAGCCGGGGTAAAGATGGGAAAGGGTAGTTTATCCGATTCCTCAAGCTTATCCGGAAAATTAAACCCCAGTAACTCTACTTTTCCGTTCACAGCCGAATCTTTTTTCTCCTTATATTCCTTCCACAAAGAGCCGGAGATATAACCCCTGACCACGCACTCGACATCGATCCTCCTGGCTTTTTTTACCAGCATCGACCGGTCTTCCAGTATATCCCTATACTTATGCAATTCTTTCGGATAATCCTTTACTTCAGAGGCGATGAGATGGTTATCCACTATCTCCTTGACCAGCTCGAACCAGAAAAGCGACATCCTGTTCAGAATCTTCCCTTTTCCTGGAATCCCGTTAGGAAGAACCACGTCAAAGGCAGAGATTCGGTCTGTGGCGATGATTAATAATTTGTCCTTGAGATCATATATATCCCTGACCTTGCCCTTGGCATAAAGGGGAAACTCTTTTATATCAGTTTTAATTAAAGCTTTCTCCATCCTTGCACCCTATAGTTAAAGTTTAAGTAAATCGACTTAACTTATTTTATTACTTTATATAAGCCTTGCTGTCTATAACTTCAACTCTGCCCTCTGCAAACAGCTGAATTGCCTCTTTATAGGTTTGATGTTCGACTTTCAAGACCCTTTCTGCTAAAGTCTCCGGTGTATCGTTATCTTTAACCTCGACCGGCTTTTGCATCACGATTGCACCATGGTCATAGACCTCATCCACGATATGAACCGTAACTCCGCTTATCTTGACTCCGGCTTTTATGACCGCCTCGTGCACGTGAATCCCGTACATGCCCGGGCCGCCAAAATGCGGTAGCAGTGCCGGATGAATGTTCAGGATTTTGTTCTTATAAGCCCGGATAATCGTGGGTGAAAGCATTTTCATATAGCCGGCTAAGATAATCATATCTGTCTGGTTATTCCTTAAAACTTCGAGTAATTTCTGGTCGAACTCCTCTGGGGTGGCAAACTGCTTGTGGCTTAGATGCAGAGTCTGAATACTATGCTTTCTTGCCCTTTCCAGGGCAAAGGCTTTGCTGTTGTTGCTGATGACTATTTTGATCTCCGCGGACAGTTCCCCCTTTTCTATGGCATCTATGATCGCCTGCAGATTCGTCCCCCCGCCAGAACACAGGACTGCTAAGTTCAACTTTTTCATCTCCTTTAATTCTCCTTAGTCATTCTTCCCGTCGGGTCAGGAGACCCGACGGGCACGAGAAAAATAATTAGACCGTGCTCGCCAGGTCCCCTGACCTGGTGAGGTCCTGTTCACTCAAATTGATATATTATTCTTAACCAAACTCACTACTTCGTCAATTCCCTTCATAGCTCGTTCAAAATTTTCTAAGAAAAAATCGGGCAATTTATTTCGTTCGTTTCGCAAGTTCTTTAATTCTTCTATATTAGCAACATTTTTTAATGCCATCTGGAAGTACGTACTCGAGGAATACTCCTTGTGAACAATCTTAACCCTTGATTCATTAAACCTTCTGTACTCATTTTCTCTAAACTCTTTTATACTCCGGAAGTTCCTATCAGCCTTGACTTTTCCAATTGAAGATAATTTATCAATTATTATTGGGAAAAGAATTTTCCGTTCTTCTGTTTCAGGTATTAACTCAAAGAATATGTTCAAAAAATAAGCTATCCTGTTCCAGAAACCATATAAACGCTCAAACGCATCATCAACAAAATAAAAAAATGCCTGATCTCTCCGAGTTAAACCACTTCTCTCAAAAAGGCCTATAGGTCCATATTCAGTTTGTTGAAATTCGAAATCTGTCAATCTTGTGTTAAAAAACAAAATTAAATTGCTAATTGCAAACTTCAATTGTTCAATAGCTTGAGCTATTTCCTCAATAGTAAAATCCACTCTGCCATTTTGATTGAATTTATTTTTCACTGGCCCAATCTCCAACAATTTATTTTCAACATCTGCCTTATCCAGTTCGTCAATACCACAAAACTTATAAACATCCTTAACTTCATCTAAATAATTTGAAGCTACTTGACTTAATCTTTGGCAATTCATTTTATCTTATTTCTTCCCGTCGGGTCAGGGGACCCGACGGGCACATATAACTCTAAACTATAAACTGTGCTCGCCAGGTCCCCTGACCTGGCGAGTTATAAGTATTAGAAATTCAGTAACTCTGTATCAACTTTAATCACCGAATGGTCATTTAATATATAGTTCCTGGCACTCGAATACAAGTAATCCTCAGGCTGTTCTGCTAATTCAGCTCTGACTGGATTATTATGTATATAATTCAACTTTGTTCTTACTACTTTAGGGCTATAAACACCTAAATCATCAAATCCCTGTTGCCAGATTTGGTATTTCCAGTTCTTCTTTTTGCCATCGCTTAATCTAAACAACTTTAACCATCCTGACTTTCTGTTTTTCACCATTAGTTCTCGCAACTTTCTTGAAGTGAATTTCTTAAAATCCTCAATAAATCTTGAAATCTCTACAACTCTTTTCTGGTCAGGATAAATCATCATATGTAAATGATCAGGCATAATTACATAGCCAATTAACTTAAAGCCATACTTTTTCCTGTAAAAGTTAAGATTTTCTAAAATAATATCAATATATTTTCTCTCCCTGAAAATCTTAATGAATTTATTAACGCTTGTTGTAATATAATATCCGTTTCTTTCAAAATATTTTCTATTACTTAATGGCATAGAATTTCACCGTCGGGTCAGGGGACCCGACGGTCACATATAGATGGTTTTTGTGCTTGCCAGGTCCCCTGACCTGGCAAGGCTAAAGCCTCGCACTACGAAAACTCCGCACCCGTAGGGCATAAAGCCAAGTGCTACATTTCTTTACCCTCTCTACTCGCTACCTGCTACCTGCTACCAGCTTGTTTCATCTTCTGCGCAAATCTTTTCCCGAATTCAAAACAGCTATTCAACTCCTCTTCCGTCGGCACATATTTAAAAGATATCCCCGGCTCAAAGATTTCGGCTTTCATCTCTTGAAATATGCTTTCCATATTTTTCACCGCACCGCCTGACCAGCCGAAAGAGCCGAAAGCTCCTGCGATTTTATTCTTGGGTTTAAGTCCTTTCAGCATACCCAGAAATGAGAACACGTCCGGCAGCATGTCGTTGTCCACGGTGGAGGACCCCACCAAGAGACCTTTGGATTCTAACAGCTCGGTAATCACATCATTTCTATCTGTAATAGAAAACTTGTAAATTTCAAATTCAATTCCCTCCTCTTTTATCCCCTGAGCTATCGTCCGAGCCATCCTCTCAGTGGCACCGTACATCGAATCATAAACTATGATCACCCGATTCTTTGTTTCACCCTTTCCCCATCTGAGATAAGAATTGACTATCCTCTGCGGATTTTTCCGCCAGATTATCCCATGGCTGGGAGCGATCATCTTCGGCTTCCAGCCTAACTTCTGCATCTCGTCAACTTTTTTCAGGACGATGGAGCCGAAAGGCATAAGTATGTTGGCATAATATTTGGATGCCTCCCTCATCAGTAGACACTCGTCGATCTCGTCATCGAATCTCTCGGATGAGGCAAGGTGCTGGCCAAAAGCATCGTTGGGCAGAAGAATCTGGTTTTCCTCGATATAGGTGAACGTACTATCGGGCCAGTGAAGCATCGGCACTTCAAGAAAACTCAAAGTATTTTTCCCCAGGCTTATTCTGTCCCCGGTTTTTACTAATTGAAAATCCCAGTCAGCATAGTAATGCCTGTACAGACCTTCCTTACAGCGGGCGTTACAGACCAGTTTCGCTTCTGGAATCAGGCTCATAATTTTAGGCAGAGAACCTGAATGGTCATCCTCCACGTGATTGGCTATAACGTAATCGATTTTCCGGGGATCGATGATCTGTTTTATCCTCTGAATCATCTCCTCAGCAAAGGGTGCAAAGACCGTATCCACCAAGGCGATTTTCTCATCGATAATCAGATAAGCATTGTAAGTCGTCCCGTGATGAGTCGAATAGGTATGCCCGTGAAAATGCCTGGTATCCCAGTCCACCGCCCCCACCCAGTAAACATCTTCAGCTAATTTGACCGAACTCATTTTTTTCACCTCGTTTCCTTCTTATCAATAGTAAACAACCCTTTATAAGCTTCTAAGTTTATATTAATAGGTTCCGTAAACTTCTTACCTTTTGAACTCTGATATTCTATTTCACCAGTCAACACCATAGGCTCTTTACGATCATAATACTTTGGAAAATAATCTACAAATACTTTAATTTCAGAATTTGGTGGAAGCAAAGAAAATTTTCTTTTATCAAATAGTTCCCTAATATTTATTTTCCCATCTATTCCCTTGAAATCTTCTTTGAACTTTATTTTAATGTTTTTCGCAGGCGCATTGCTTATATTTTGTAGAACTAAAAAAAGTTTATTCTTATATGGAATAGGTATATCTATTATAACACAAGGGGTGGTCATATGTTTTAACTGTTTTCTTTGCAATAGAATGATAATTAGAGTTGTTAACACATAAGCCAAGGTAACAACAAACATCGCAAAACCCTGGTGAATGTCAAACCAGTTTATAATATCCATCAAAATGTTAGCAATACACATAATCCCATTCCATCCATTTTTTTACTCATTATTTCTGGTTTTCCTTCCTTTGGGTCAGGTGACTTGTTGCAATAGATACAATTAAATCCATTCTTTTGTGTATTTTGAGTAGTTATATTCATCTATCAATTTAATGATTGTTTTACCTGACAGAGATATTTGATTTCTAAATTGAACTGCGAATTCTTTCATCTTTTCACAAAATAAAATATATTTATCTGAAGGATTTTTGCTATAGTAACATCTATATTCTTTTGCAATTTTAACATCCCACAGGGGGAAGAATTTAGGGGCTAAAAGATGTAAAGCTTTAGCTACCGAGACTGGACTTTTTTTGTATCTTTTCTTATTGCCAGTATCAATTCGAAGAGCTTCCAGAAATTCGTTAAATAATACTTTTATATCACCATAGTCTTTATTTGACAAGCTGGAGATATCTCTATTTCTAAAAAAGTTAATCTTCTGGAAATTCTTATCTATGCACTTTACAAGTTTATCGAAATCAAAAGAACCATATCTATAAAATGCCTGATTCCAAGTAAATAATAATACCCCTAATCCATCTGCCATTTTTGAACGGTTTCTCCAAAACTTCTTTACGAGAAATGTTGCTACTTTATACATGACATCACGCTTTTCGCGTCTTTCAAATTCTTTACACCCTTTTCTAAATTCCTCAATACTTGGAATCTTCACATTACAATTTTTCTCAATGCTCATAGTGCCATACGCCCCTACGGCATTATTGATACCCTTGGGTCAGAAGACCCTATCGTCATATCAGCAGGGGTATCCCGCCAGAGACGGGACCGTGCCCCTACGGTTCACAAAATAGGCAGATACCCATCTATCTCATACTGGCTCACATGCACCCGGTATTTATCCCACTCCACTTTCTTGTTAGCCACCAGAGACCCGAAGATATGCTCACCCAAAGTCTCCCTTACCAGCTTGCTCTTCTCGAACTCGCAGATAGCCTCTTCCAGGCTACCGGGTAAACAGCCGATATTGAGCTTTTCCCTTTCCTCTCCGGACATATGGAAAATATCCTTCTCCACCGGAAGAGGAATCTCCAGCTTTTCCTCCATACCCTTTAAGCCCGCAGCCAGCATCAGTGCAAAGGCTAAATAGGGATTGCAGGCCGGGTCGGGGGAGCGCACTTCAAGGCGGGTGGCTTTTTCCTTGCCCGGCTTGTATTCGGGAATTCTGACTAAAGCGGAGCGGTTCTTGGTTCCCCAGGAGATGTAGACGGGTGCTTCGTATCCCGGAACAAGTCTTTTGTAGGAATTGACCCACTGGCTCAAGCCCAGGCATATCTCCCGGATATATTTGAAAATCCCGGCGATATAATGTTTGGCTAAAGGCGACAGATGATACTTCTTCTCGTTTGCATCGAAGAAGACATTTTTCTCTCCCTCGAAAATAGATTGATGAGTATGCATCCCCGAGCCGTTCAGCCCGAACAAAGGCTTGGGCATAAAGGTGGCGTAATACCCTTCCCTTAAAGCCAGCTCCTTGACTGTCAACCTGTAGAACATCACAAAATCCGCCATAGCCAGCGCTTCCTGATACCTCAGGTCGATCTCGTGCTGGGAAGGTGCCACCTCGTGATGGGTACACTCCACCTGTATGCCCATTCTCTCCAGGGCAGTGGCGGCAGATTTCCTCATCCTGGTCCCCGGGCTGACCGTGCTGTAGTCGAAATATCCTCCCTCGTCGATAGGCTCGGGCTTATCCTTGGAGGGAAAATAGAAATACTCTATCTCCGGCCCGCAGTAGAAGGTCCAGCCTTTCTTCTGTATCTTCTCCAGAATCCTTTTCAGAACATAGCGGCTGTCACCTGCAAAAGGCGAGCCGTCCGGCTTCAGGACATCGCAGACCATCAGGGCTACTCTCTCGTCGTTCACCGACCAGGGTAATATCCTGAAGGTCTGGGGGTCCGGCATTGCCACCAGGTCGCTTTCCTCTATTCTCACGAAACCTTCAACCGAGGAGCCGTCGAACCCCTGCCCCTCCTCCATGATCTCCTCCAGCTCCCTGGTGGAAATCGACATCCCCTTCAAAGAACCCAGGATGTCGGTAAACCATAGCCGGACGTAATTGACTTTATTCTCCTTAACCAGCTTCAAAACATCTTGTTTGGTTCTCAATTTTTCTCTCCTTCATTTTTAGTGTTCGTCCTTGGTTCGCAGATTTACCTGCCGATTTTTTTGATTGTAAGCTTATATTCAACCTAAGTGGTTTTAGTCAGGTCAGGAGACCTGACTGTTTGAAGGTTCTCAATTTTGTTCCTCCATCTCTCATTTTTAATTTAGACGTCATAGTACAGGCTTATCTCATAAGGATGCGGCCTGTTCCTCACCTCATTATATTCCCGGTTTAATTTGTAATCGATCCAGGTCTCCAAAAGCTCCTCGGTGAAAACACCTGAGCAAAGCAGAAAATCACAGTCCCTCTCCAGCGCATCCAGGGCTTCTTTCAAGGAGGAGGGCAGGTTTTTTATCTTTGATTTTTCTTTTGCAGATAGAAGGAAGATGTTTTTGTCAACCGGACCAAAACCTGCTTTGGTGGGGTCGATTTTTCTTTTTATTCCGTCCAGCCCGGCTAAAAGCTGCGCTGTAACTGCCAGATATACGTTGCAGGAGGCATCAGAGGGACGAAACTCAATCCTTTTCTCCCTTGGGTCGTTGTAGGCATATTTGGGAATCCTGATCGCCGCACTGCGATTGGCTAAGGAGAAGAACAGTTTCACCGGTGCCTCGAATCCCGGAACCAGTCTCTTGTAGGAATTGGTGCTGGAATTGGTGAAAGCTAAGAGAGCAGGACCGTGAGTCAGAAGCCCGCCTATGTAGTAGAGCGCCAGCCTGCTCAAGCCCGCATAGCCGGATTTATCGTAGAACAGAGGCTTCCCCTTTTTTAAAAGATGCTGGTGAAAATGCATCCCGTTGCCGGCTTCGTTATACAGGGGCTTGGGCATGAAGGTTACTGTATGATTGTGCCTTTTCGCCACCATCTTGATCAGGTATTTGATCCACATGCTGACATCCCCGATCCTTAAGAAACTCACCGGCATGATCTCGATCTCCGACTGTCCTGGCCCCCCGACCTCGTGGTGGTGATACCTGATTTTTATCCCGCTTTTCTCGATTAAACCGACCATCTCGGAGCGAACGTTGAACAGATCATCCAAAGGAGGGATGGCCTCATATCCGCCATGCGGTGGAATTTTGTGCCCCAGGTTTTTGCCTCCCAAAAGGCCCGAGTTCCAGTCCGCCTCATTCGAGTCGATGATGTAAGAGGACATATTGATGTCGTTCTTGTAGCTAACGTTATCGAATATATAGAATTCAAACTCCGGCGCCCACATGCTCTCATCCGCGATCCCGGTCTTTAAAAGATACTCCTGGGCCTTCTGCATCATATACCTCGGCCCCCTGGGAAAAAGAGCCAGGCTGTCTGCCTCAGCCGAACTGCAGATGAAACTCAAAGTCGGCACCTCCCAGAATGGATCAAGCTGGGCAGTGGATATATCCGGAAGCAGAACCATATCCCCGGACTCCAGGGATTTGAATCCCGGCGTGCTGGAGCCGTCATAGGGCACTCCGGTTTTGAACATCTTCTGATTCAGCTGACTTGCCGGCAAAGACAGGTGATGCCATTTCCCGAAAAGATCGCTGTATTTCAGATCCAGCATCTCGATCTTCTTCCTTCTGGCAAAATCCAAAACCTCTTTTATGCTTCTAAACAATTTATCTTCCTCCAAAATAAAAAAACTGAACCGGCTTTAATTCATTAAGTTCAATTTAAAGCGTTTATATAATATAAAAAGTTTCAAAAGTCAAACAAATTGAAAAATATATTTATCTCGAATATTTTTGAGATTTCCGCCTGAAAGAAACTTCCACCTGTTTTATCTGTTCCTTTGTGAAAAAGATAAAAATAATAATTTTTGTTGCTATTTTAAAAAGATTCAGATATTTTAACTCCAGCTGACAAGTTTTACAGGGAGCACCTATGAGCAAAAAAATTATTGGTTATGGTTTGATTATACTTTTGGGCTTTGCCTCTTTGCTTTTTTCGGCCAGTAGAAGAGTGGATTTGGTAACCATAGATGGACCGATCGGTCCCATTACCGTCAGGATTATCGGGCAGGCAATAGATTCCGCAGTGGAGGACAGCTCCGAGGCATTGATAGTGGAATTGAATACCCCCGGTGGTTTGGACGAGTCCACCCGTCAGATAACCAAAAAGATTTTGAATTCCGAGGTTCCGGTGATAGTCTATGTAGCACCTGCAGGCTCCAGAGCCGCCTCAGCCGGCGTGTTCATCACCCTGAGTGCCCATATCGCCGCTATGGCTCCGGGAACCAATATAGGCGCGGCTCATCCGGTCAGCATCGGCGGCCAGATAGACTCGGTTATGCAGGATAAGGTTACCAACGATGCGGTGGCTTACATAAAAAGCATCGCCAATAGAAGAGGCAGAAACACCGAATGGGCGGAAAAGGCAGTAAGGCAGAGCATATCCGTGACAGAATACGAGGCACTGAGGGACAGCGTTATCGACCTGGTCTCCGATAATCTAAGGGAGCTGTTAGACCAGGTAGATGGAAGAGTAATTACTCTGCCCACAGGTGAAAAAACCTTAAATACTGAAGGCGCGGAGATAAGAAGGGTCGAGATCGGGTGGAAAGACAGGATCTTGGAGACTATCTCCAACCCGACTATCGCCTATATACTTTTCACCCTGGGGATGTGGGGACTTTTCTTTGAGCTTTCCAACCCCGGAGCTATCTTCCCCGGAATCGTGGGCGGGATCTGTCTGATCCTGGCGTTCTTCGCTTTCCAGAGCCTGCCCATCAATTATGCGGGCGTGCTTTTGTTAATTCTGGCAGTGATATTATTCATTGCCGAAATCAAGGTGGTAAGTCACGGTGCGTTAACTATAGGAGGAATAATAGCTATGGTCTTAGGTTCTTTGATGCTGGTCAACTCACCCGAGCCTTATATGCGTGTCTCGCTGGTGGTAATCCTTACCGTGGTAATCGGAACCGCCCTCTTCTTCCTCTTCGCGGTGGGGATGGCAATTAAGGCTCAGAGGAAAAAGGTAACGACCGGTGATAAGGGTATGATTGGAGGAACAGGCGTGGCAAGAACGGATTTAAAACCTGAAGGCTATGTCAACATTCACGGCGAGATCTGGAAGGCAGAATGCGACCCTCAGGAAGGCGGTATAGAAAAAGGTGAGAAAGTAAAGGTTATCGGAATAGAGAACTTGGTTTTAAAAGTAATCAGGAAAAAAGCTTAAACTTTTAAACTTTCAAGGAGGAACTATGGCAGGTGCAGGTATTCTGACCATTATCATCATCGCGCTTTTTATCTTAGCCAATGCTATCAGAATCTTAAGAGAGTATGAGAGAGGTATAATTTTCAGGCTGGGCAGATTGATGGGCGCTAAAGGTCCTGGTCTGATTTTACTTATCCCCATAGTCGACCGTATGGTTAAGGTCAGCTTGAGGGTAGTAACTATGGATGTGCCAGCTCAGGACGTTATCACCCGGGATAACGTTACTGTTAAGGTTAATGCCGTAATCTATTTTCGGGTGATGGATGCCAGCAAAGCCATCGTAGAAGTTGAGGATTTCCTTTATGCTACTTCTATGATCTCCCAGACTACTTTAAGAAGCGTTTTAGGACAGGTGGAGTTGGATGACCTTCTATCCAATCGGGAGAAGATCAATCAGCAGCTGCAGAAGATAATCGATGATCAAACCGAGCCCTGGGGAATTAAAGTTTCAGTGGTAGAGGTTAAAAATGTCGACCTGCCTCAGGAGATGCAGAGGGCAATTGCCAGACAGGCAGAGGCGGAAAGGGAAAGAAGGGCTAAGATAATCCACGCTGAAGGTGAATATCAGGCCGCAGAGAAATTATCCCAGGCCGCTGCTATTATAGGTAAAACTCCGGCTGGCATTCAGTTGAGATTTCTGCAGACCTTGACCGAGGTGGCAACGGAGAAGAACTCCACTACCATCTTCCCCGTTCCCATTGATCTTTTTACTCCATTCATCAAGAAACTGCAGGAGGGAACAGAGAAAAAGGAATAAAATAGCAATGATAATAATTGTAGGGGCGAGACAATCTCGCCCCTATTTAAAATTTCATATTTTGCCGATTATTTGAAAGTACCATCCTTACCTAAAAAGGATGAAGATTCGTTGTTTGAAGAGGACGAATTTAGGGCTTAAAAATCATAGTTAAAAGGAGCGGGTTATGAGAAGATTATTTTTTTCTTTCGTGATACTGATTGCCGGTATGTTTTTGCTTTCCTCTGGGCTTAATGCCAAATCCCCGGCAGAGGATAAGCTGATTCAGAAAATCAGGGAGGTTTTGACTCCAGCCACCTCGATTCCAGAGAACCTCCCCCC
Source organism: uncultured Ignavibacteria bacterium (assembly GCA_964511075.1). Classification (GTDB taxonomy): domain Bacteria; phylum Zixibacteria; class MSB-5A5; order MSB-5A5; family RBG-16-43-9; genus CAZEDM01. The sequence goes on along the minus strand of CAZEDM010000003.1, from coordinate 16,638 downwards.
TGATTTTCACCCGGTCTGTGCTACCCCGCATTTTGCCTGGATTCCCATTTATATGGCTGAATTCAAGGATGGCATAAGTTTAAAGGCTTTGGGTGTACTCGACCGCCCGGATTCAAGCTACTCTGTTCCGGAAAGCACCTACAATACACCCGGCGGACATTTCAAGATACACTATGTCACCTCCTCTGCAGATTCCGTATATCAATCACATGTGGATGCATCCCCGGCAGACGGGATCCCGGATTACGTTAATTTGGTCGGAACGATACTGGACTATGTCTGGGCAAAGGAGGTCGACACCTTGAGTTATAACCAGCCGCCCAGCGATAGCTGGTACACCTTATATGGCTATGACAACGGCGGTGATGGCAGATACGATGTCTACCTGAAAAATCTGAGCTATTACTATTTGGGCTTCACCCAGCCGGAATATTCAAACATCTCCCCCTATAAATCTTTTTGCAGCTATATCGTCCTGAGAAATGATTACAGCCTTTACGGCGGCAGTTGGCAGAATTACCTGAAGCCCACATCGGGCCACGAGTTCTTTCACGCCATTCAATTTGGGTATGATGCCTACGAGCAGGAATATGTCCCCTCAGATCCCATCTGGCAGTATCATCCTTACTGGATGGAGATCACAGCCACCTGGATGGAGGATATAGTCTATGATGATATCAACGATTACGTGAGCTATCTTTCTTATTTTTATAATTATCCCTGGTATTCCCTGAAGGCTTTCTCTTACGATTCCGGCGACCCCAAATACTATCATGCCTATGCCGCATGTGTCTGGGGTATTTATCTGTCTGAGAAATTCGGGGTGAGCACCATAAAAGACATCTGGACGAAATGCGGGCAGACCAAAGGCGACAATCTCCTGCCAGCCACGGATACGATACTAATAAATAAGGGAAGCTCGCTCAACCAGGCTTTCAGGGAGTTCTCCATCTGGAACTATTTCACCAGCTCCCGGGCTGATACAGCAAATTACTATTCAGAGGGCAATCTCTATCCACTTGTGAAATTCGATGCCAGCCAGGTTCACTACGGCTATCCGGTAAACGTAAGCTCGGTCACCCATCCCCCGGAGGTCCTGGGGACAAACTATATCAGTTTCGTGGCCGACACGGACAGCAGCGGAGGCCTGGACCTTCACTTCGACGGTGCGGATTTGGCAGAGTGGAAAGTTTCGACCATCGGTTATTCCTCAGTTAATCCGGAGCACTTCGAGGAGTTCAGCTTGAACGGCTCCCAGGCAGGTGACCTTGAATTTCATAACTGGGATATTTACGATAATATCATAATGATTCCCGCAGTCGTAACCACAACCTCCGGCTCCTTCAATTACAGCTATTCGGCTGCCTACGACAGCTCTCTGACCGACGTGGAAGAGGAGCCGGGTCTTTTGCCCTTCTCCTTTAACCTGTCACAAAACAATCCGAACCCGTTTAACTCCAATACCACCATACAGTTTAAAATCGGAAGTTCCGAGTCTGGAGAACCTGTTCATACCGTCCTTTCTATTTACAATCTTCTGGGACAGAAGATAAGGGCATTGGTGGACAAGGATATGATGCCCGGAACTTACCGGGTTGTGTGGAAGGGAGAAGATCAGATGGGCAGGGAAGTCTGTTCGGGAATATATTTCTATCGCTTAGAGGCAGGCAGCTATTCCGAGATGAAAAAGATGATCCTGATTAAATGATGGAAAACTTAAGAGAAACCAAATAATTGAAAAAGGGCAGATTTCATAAGGTCTGCCCTGATTTTTTATGAAAGCTGAGATAGAAAAGGAATTTAAGAGGCTCTGTCACTCTCATAACAGGCAAGGAGTTATCGGGTTTTCACCTTTAAAAGAAGCCAGGCTCCTTCCAATCCAGAAAGAATATCTTAAAAGAAAATTATCCTCCTTAGATTTTTCCAAACCCATAACCGCAATTTCCATCGGAATTTTTTACACCCCGGAGGAGATCAAAACCATTCCCCCTAAATGGATGGTCCAAGGCTCTCTGAAAGATAAATGGAACATCTATGCCCAGGCTTGCGGAAAACTCAACCGAATCCTCAACAGCATTACCGGTAGTCTCTCAGGTAAATTCGGGGGAATTGCCGAGCAAGCCACCACCGAGGGTTTGACCCAGAAAGTCAAGCAGGTTGAGGAGTATTATGGGCTTTGCACCTCTCACCGGGCATTCGCAGAAAAAGCCGGCATTGGCTGGAGAGGAAAATCCGGGCTGATAGTCACCCCGGAAAACGGCTCTGCCTTAAGACTCTCCACCATTTTTGTTCCCTTTGAGATCGAATCAAACAAAAAAGAATTCTCCGGATGCGGGGACTGCCGAGCCTGTCTGGAGATTTGTCCTTATCTTAAAAACGAAAAAGGTTACAGGCAGAACTGTCTTTTACGCCTGAAAAAAGTAGCTTTGCAGAATGAGGTTTGCGGAATCTGTATCCGGGTTTGCATGGAAAAACAAAAAGACCACGCCAGGCATAAAGCCTGACGCTATATAATATCCTATTACCTACTACCTACCACCTACCACCTACCACCTACTACCTATTCCCTATCACCTTCCACCCAAAACCCTCTTATCTCCTTCTCTTTTAGTAATCCCTAATTCATCTAACTTCTCCAAAATCGGAACTGCATATTTACGGCTGATATTCAGATGCTCCCTTATCTGGCTTACAGTAGCAGGTCCCTTTTGCGAGATAAGCTCCTTGATCTTCTGAATGATCTTCTCGAAATCCTCTTTCCTGTAAAGAATCCCTTCCTTTAACTCGACCAGCCTTTCCTGCTGAAGAAGGAACAGGAGTATTTTTTGATATTCCGGATTCTCCTCCAGAAGCTCGTCTCTGGTGGGAGGCGAAAAAGGGGTTTCCTCGAATTTTTTTGAAATCTCCTTTTCCAGAAAAGACTGCCTTTCGGTCAATTGAGGCTGGTGCTGTGCAAGGGCTAAGTAGTTTTCCTTTCTCTGTAATCTTTTATGGGATATCAGATGCTCCACACCCTCTGAGACCAGCTTCTCCTTGAATTTGACTTTCGAGGCTAATTCGGAAAACCTCAAGCCCTGGATATACGGTTTGTCCCTGTGCTCCTTATCCACCTTTTCCAATATCAGGGACAAAAGCCTTTCCCATCTTACTTTATCCACAGCCATATCCTCTATGAGCACTATCTTATCATCCTTGCTCAGCGAATTCACCACAGTCTCAATCTCCTTCTGGCTGAAGATGGAAGCCTGGAGCATATTCTTAACAGGGAGAAAATCCGTTTTCTTAAGCTCGGTCAAAACCAGCTCGGATAAATCCAGATTCTCTCTGCGAGCTAAAAACGGCATAAGCTCCTTATCCTTTCTCTTGAGCTTCGAGGGGAAAACATCCAGGACTATCCCTCCTCCCAGCGTCCTGGCAGGGGAGGGAAGTCTTATGACGAAATGGTCTCCGACTCTGGCTAAGACCTGCTCTTTTAACTTGAACCTGACAAATCCGCTCTCCTGTGGCTTGAGCTGATCCTCTCCTAAAATAATTACCCTTCCACGAATCTCCGAAGTCCCCAGCATAAAGAGATATTCTGCACCATTTTTCAGGCTGTAAGGAGCATCTGGCAAAACCGCAACTTTGACATCCAGAAAAGAGGAAAGGACCGCAGTTCCCGGATTTATTATCACGTCACCCCTTTTAATCTTATCCTTTTCCACCCCTATCAGATTCAAAGCCACCCTGGTCCCCGGTCCTGCACGCTCCACCTGTTTTTTATGGGTCTGGATGTTTTTTATTCTCGAAATTATCCCCTCGGGAGCAATCTCTATCTCCTCTCCGAGCTTGAAAGAGCCATCTAATAAAGTCCCGGTAACGACCGTTCCCATTCCGGACATGGTGAAAACGCGGTCGATGTAGAGCCTGGGTTTGTCGATATCTCTCTTTTTTCTTAATGTGCTGACCAGACTCTGAATCTGACCGTTCAATTCTTCTATTCCTATCTTCTGAACTGCAGAGGTCCTGACTATCACGGCTTTTTCCAGAGCGGTCCCTTTCAACTTTTGTTTAATATCTTCTTCCACTAAATCCAGCCAGTCTTTTTTTACCAGATCGATCTTGTTGATAACCACGATCCCCTGCCTGACTCCCAAAAGCTCCAGTATCTCTAAATGCTCCTGCGTCTGAGGCATCCAGCCGTCATCTGCCGCTATGACTAAGATTGCCGCATCTATACCGCCCACTCCTGCAATCATATTTTTGACGAACCTTTCGTGCCCGGGCACGTCCACTATACCCACCTCGGTTCCATCAGCCAAATCAAGCCAGGCAAACCCTAAACCGATGGTCATACCCCTCTTTTTCTCCTCCGGCAGCCTGTCCGGGTCTATGCCGGTCAGAGCCTGAACCAGAGCAGATTTCCCGTGATCAACATGTCCTGCAGTTCCGATTACGAACATATAGATTCTGGAGTGCAAACCTTTAGGTTTGCCAAAAGTAGATTTTTCTGTGACTTAATAGGGTAAAGCTGAAGCTTTACACTCCAATATTCTTTGCCAAAATATTCTTAATTTCCTTGATAACTATCTCATCCTGTTCCGGGAAAATCGTCCTCAAATCCAGAACGAACCTGTTCTTTTCTATTCTTCCGATAATGGGGTAATTCAGGCTACGAAACCTCTCCGCTAAGGATGCAGGAGGAGTCTGCGAGTCGATGGATAACACAATGGTCCCAAGAGTCTCGCCCGGAAGCGATCCTCCGCCAACTGTGCTTCTGCTCTCTTTCAGGGAGACTTGAATCCCGCACTCTTTTAATTTATCTTTTATCTCCTCTCCCCTTTTTCTCAGGTCATCCGGTGAAGCCGAAATCATCCTCCAGACAGGGATCTTATCCTCATCTTTTTTAAGATAATTCAAAATCATCTGTTCCAGCCCCGCAATAACCATTTTATCCACCCTCAGTGCACGGTACAAAGGATGTTTCCTTAAAATCTCGATATATTTCTTTCTTCCGACGATAACCCCTGCCTGCGGTCCGCCTAAAAGCTTATCCCCGGAAAAACAGACTAAATCAGCACCTGAAGACACCGCCTCGGAGATTCTCGGCTCGTGCCCCAGCCCGTAATTCTCGGTATAAAGCACTGCGCCGCTTCCTAAATCCTCCACCACCAACAGGCGATTTTTCCTGCCAAGCCTGACCAGCTCCTCGATTGAGACCTCCTCCACAAAACCGGACATCCAGAAATTGCTCTTATGAACCTTCAATATAATCTTAGAATTTTTATTTATTGCTCTGCGATAATCCGAAAGCGAAGTCCTGTTAGTCGTTCCCACTTCTTTCATAACCGCACCACTTTCTGCCAGGATCTCCGGTATCTTGAAACCTCCGCCTATCTGAACCAGCTCCCCCCTGGAGATTATGACCTCTTTGCCCCTGGCAAAACCGGATAGAATCAGAAGCACTGCGCCCGCATTGTTATTTACCGCCAATGCCCCTTCTGAGCCTGAAAGCTCGCACAGTAGTTTTTCCAGGATTACGGTTCTCTCCCCTCTTCTCCCCTTTTTCAAATCGTATTCCAGGGAGGAATAGCCTCTGCTTATCCCGGCTAAATGTTTTAGGACATCTTCGCCTATGGGTGCACGTCCTAAATTAGTATGGATTATAACGCCGCTCCCGTTTATGACCGGCTTCAAAGTGGAAATGGACAAAATCTCTAATTCCTCGACAATTCTTTCGAGTATCTCCTCTCTGGAAAAGCTGACTCTTTTCCTGCTGATTTCTTTTCTTACTTCCTCTACCACTCTCCTGCTGACCCGGGTCACCAGAGGACGGGAAAGCGAAGAAATGTAATCCCGCAGCTTCTCGGATTGCAGTATCTCCTCGATGCTGGGGATTTGCCTGAGTTTTTTGGATTTCACCACTCTGCTTTTATGCGGCATTTTTTGTTTCTGATGATCTCGCCCACGATAGCAGAATCCTTTACCCCTCTTCTCCGCAAAGAGCCAAGAAGTTTTTGCGCCTTGCTCTCTTTTATGCTGATTAACAAACCTCCGGAGGTCTGGGCATCGCACAGCACAAGCTTTGCCTCCTCGCAGATATCCTTATCCCAATCGACTTTCCCCTGCATAAAATCGCGGTTGGAAATAGTCCCTCCGGGAACGATCCTCTGTTCCGCTAACTTCCAGGCATAATCCAGAACCGGGATTTTTGACAGGTAAACCTTAGCTCCTACACCTGAGGCACCGATCATCTCGCACAGGTGACCCAAAAAACCGTAGCCGGTAATGTCGGTGCAGGCTTTCACTCCGAATTCAAGCATCACCTCGGATGCGCTTCTATTCAGCTGGCTCATTATTCTCACAGCCTTCTTTACCTCGCTTTGAGGAGCTTTGTTCTGCTTGATGGCTGTAGTGATTAGTCCTACTCCCAGAGGCTTGGTCAGAACCAGAGCGTCACCCGGTTTTGCTCCCGAATTGGCAACGATCTTCCTCGGGTGAATTATCCCGCTTACTGTAAGCCCGTAGATAGGCTCCTGGGTCTTGAGCGTATGTCCTCCGATGATAGGCACTTCAGCTTCTACGCATTTATCCGCACCACCTTTTAGAATCTCCTCCAGATGAGATAAGGGCAAAGACTTTTTGGGGAAACCCACGATATTCAAGGCACAAACCGGCTTCCCGCCCATAGCATAGATATCGCTTAGGGCATTGGCAGCCGCAATCTGCCCGAAATCGTAAGGATCGTCCACCACTGGCGGAAAGAAATCCACGGTCTGCACGATAGCCAAGTCTTTGCTCAGCTTATAGACGCCTGCATCGTCCACGCTGTTATAACCTACCAGCACGCGACTATCTTTCACTTTAGGCAAATGACGCAGAACCTGCGTCAGGTCCTGAGGACTGCACTTTGCCGCTCACCCAAAGCTTGACGCCAGCGTGGTCAGCCTGATTTTTTGTTTCGTCTCCATAACCTTTTACACCACTTTATCCCCTCTCCCTTTATCCCTCACTACAAGGGAGGGAGATTCTGAATTTCTGTGCTTGCCATCCCGCCAAAGGCGGGACTGACTTGGTTCGCCTATGGCGAATCGAGCCAGGGGACTCGACGATCACGAAAAAATTCTTTCTAAATTTGGCGGAAGGGGTGGGAATCGAACCCACCACCCCGGCTTTTAACCAGGGACAACGGATTTGAAGTCCGCGAGGACCACCAGATCCCATCCTCTTCCATTTGTGAACTAATATAAAATCGTAAAAACCGATTTGCAAGAAAATTATATACTGTAGGGACATAACTTCGTTCTGTCCTGAAATTTCTTTACGAGTCAAAATAGAGGTAGCCGCAGACTTCAGTCTGCGTTTGCACATTACCGCAAGCTAAAGCTTGCGGCTACCAATTTGGGGGAGATTCGTGCCCGTCAGGTCCCCTGACCTGACGGGATTGCAGTTGCCTGATGTCTTGTAGGGACAGGACATCGTCCTGTCCTAAAATTCTTTTATGAATTAACGTAGGGGCGGGTTTCAAATCCGCCACTGCGAACTGATTATTTAATAATCTTAAATATTAAAAATCCGTGCATGGTATCAAACCCAACTGCTAACCTTGGTTGATGGGTAAATATAATAAGATGTTTGAAAAAGGGGTCAAAGTAAACTGCAGATATTTGATAGTCAATATAAAAACCTTTTGGATAGTAATAAACCAATTTTGTTTTAATTCCCTTAAATTCAGGTAGAATAATTCCTTCTACTCCATATTTTTGAGTCCATATATCTTCTATCCCACGTCTGCGCGCATCTTTAAGAAGCTCTGCCATTTCAGAATCAGGTTCTGGAACTGATATTTTCACATTTATCATAGAGTCGCTCCAGATGCCTTTTTCATTGTTAAATTTTAACTCAGTATATTTCGGCATACCAAGCTTCTTTAAACCTTCCTTTAACCAATCCCAATCACTATAACTCGAATTGTAAGTCATAATAAGATGTGATGAGGTGTCTTCAAGGGCTACTTGAATAAGATAGGAGCCATAACACTCGCCACTTACATCTTCTCCGATCCAAAAAGTAACATCTCGCTGCTCCATTATACCCCAGGTAATGCCAAAGAAAGTAAAGGTTTGTTCACAATTAGTTGTTGCGTATGATAGGGAGAGAATACTTACAAATATTACCAAAATTAACCAGAGCGTTATTTTAATTCTGCTTGACATAATAAAGTAACTAAAAAATCTTCCACCCCTTCATCTCCTCGATCGTCTTGTAATTGGTCCAGTCCAGGTGCAAAGGTGTGATGGAGATATACCCCTTTTCGATAGCTGAGAAATCGGAGTCCTTGCCCCCTTCGGAGATAATCGCCTGCCCCGCAATCCAGAAATATTTTTTTCCTCTTGGGTCGATTTTCTCCACCACCACGTCCCTGTAGATTCTCCTGCCCAGCCTGGTGATTTTAAGCTTATTCAGAGTTTTTTTATTGGGAGGCACGTTCACGTTCAAAAACGTGTCCTTGGGTAACCCTTTTTTCAAAACGTAGCTGGCAAGTTTCCTGACGAACCTTGCCGCGTATTCGAATTTGTCATAGCCGTAATCCGCCAGGGAGACCGCAATCGAGGGTATCCCCAATATCGTCCCCTCGATGGCTGCAGCAACTGTTCCCGAATAGGTAACGTCATCCCCCAAGTTTGGACCCGCGTTTATACCGGAGATAAGGATGTGCGGCTTTCTCTTCAGGACTTTATGAAAGGCGACCATTACCGCATCCGTAGGCGTGCCGTCGATGGCATAGGCTCTCTCTGCTGTTTTATTCATTCTCAAAGGACGGGACATAGTCAAAGAATGGCTGGTCCCGCTCTGCTCCCTGTCCGGCGCAACCACCCAGACTTTCGTGATTTTGGATATCTCTTTTTTCAGCGCCTTCAACCCCTTGGCTTCGATTCCGTCATCGTTGGTCAATAAAGCAATCAATTTTTCCTCCGGAAAATAGTAGTCAGTGGCCAGTGGTCAGTTTTCACTGATCACTGACTACCCACCACTGGTCACTGTTTTTTTTCACCAGAAAAGACTCTTCCACATTAATTTAATAAATCTTCCCGTATCCACAAAGGGATTTATGAAACTTTTGCTTCCCTCATAAATTGTACTGATATATACCGGGTTGATTTTAAATCCCTTTCTGCCGGCTTTGATTAATAGCTCGGATTCCAGCTCGTATTTTTTGGTCTTGAGCCTGATGGACTTCAAAACTTCTGTTGAGATATACCTGTAACCGGACTGGCTGTCCCGCACATTTGTGAATCCCATTATCGATACAATCATCGAGGTCAGATTATTGGTCAGCCATCTGGAAAAGGGCATTATCCTTAAGTTTCTCTCCCTTGTGCCGACCAGGATGTCCGAGTCTGTATTTTTGATAAAATCGGGTATGAATTTCGGGTCGTGCTGTAAATCCGCATCCAGGGTAATCACCCCGGAATAATTTTCTTTTATGGCATATTCAAACCCGCTCTTCAATGCCTCCCCCTTGCCTTTATTTTTCTCGTGCTGGAGAACCCTGACCCCGCAACTTCTGGCAGTCTGGTAAGTCGAATCCAAAGAGCCGTCATCCACGACTAAGATGTTTTCTTTCCTTATATTATGAGCCGAGATCAGCCCGATAAGCCGGGAAATGGTTTTCTCGGCATTAAAAGCCGGGATGAGGATTAAGGTATTTTCCATCGCCTATTTTTCTGCAATATTAACTTCGTTTTAATCAATTATTAATTTTAATCTCAATCAATCTTTGTATATCCGATAAATATTTGCTATCTTTTACTGTAATTCTCAATGCTCTTCCTTCGACATACTTGCGAGCTGACAGTAATTCGTCTTTTAAAACTGGTGATATGTCTTCCTCTTTAATCACCTTTACAGCTTTTTCACCAAAAACAAATACGATTTTAAAAAAGTTCTCACATATGATGATAAAGAACAAATTGCGTTTATTAATTAATATCTTTAAAAGCCATCCAGTTTTCTTGCCATAGTACTTCCATTCCTCAACTGATTCGTCCGATATCTCTTTTACGAATTGTCTGATTTCTTTTAAGTGTGAATAACCCGATCCTAATTTCTTTTTTACCAGTGTGTCGCTCGGGACAATTTCTTTCTCTGTAAATACATTTTCTGACATTACGAACTCCTCCTGTTTTTTTGATTATGGAGTTCAACCTTTCAGGATTTTAATGAGTCTTGATAAAAATATTGGCAGGTCGGACATTCCTGTCTGACCCTGGTGAACAGACAAGAATGTCTGTTCTACCAAATGCGGACAGCCACGAGGGCTGTCCCTACAAATTAAAAAACCTTCGAATATCATTTCTGCTCTTTTAGTTTCCTTTTGAAGAAAACCATCAACAGCAGTATCGACCCCGGGGCAGTAATAGCCCAGGGTAAGCCGAGGAGCAGCAAAGTCATGGAGAAATGCGGGTAGAAATACACGAAGGCAAACAAAGGTATAATCAGGCCGTTTGCCAGAAAAAATCCTCTGAGCCACTTCTCCAGCCCTGTTCTCGAAAAAACCGGCACTGCAAATAAAGTCGCCAGACCCATAAATATGTATCCCAGCGCATCGACGTCCCAGAAAAGCGAGTGCGGCGTCTGATCCAGAACGCGGATCTCGTCCAGAGTGCCCTGGAGCGATTTGGGGATGACGGTTGCCAGTTGAACCACGTAGTTGAGATTTACGTATACGGCATACACAACGGCAAAAAGGACAGCTGCATGGCTCCAGAACCTCTTTCCCTCCGGCGTAAGATGGTGAAGCGCAAGCATCGCCAGAATAAAGGGCGTGGCAATACAAAGCGAAAACCCGTAAATGACAATGGCATCCAGAGGATAGCTGAGCAGCTTCAGAATCTGCATTATCTGGACAACGGAATATCCAACTGCCCCAATAGATGCAACCAGCGCTGACCAGAACCCCACTTTATAAAGACTTCTCCTGCTTGAATCTGCCGTTTCGACCTCGGCAACCCGATTCACCCTTTCCATAATTATTCTCCTCGAAGCAACTGTAAAAATGTAGGGACAGGGCTTGTCCCTGTCTTGATAAAAATATTGGTGGGTCGGACATTCCTGTCTGACCCTGGTGAACAGACAAGAATGTCTGTTCTACCAAATGCGGACAGCCACAAGGGCTGTCCCTACAAGCTCATAATCTTTTTGCCTTAACGATTAATCTTTTACTGTCAGATTTGGAGTACTCCTTGAAATCCCAGTCACCGTAATATTTGGCAGTCAGCTTTGCTTTTTTCAAAATTTTGACCCAGTCGTCATATAATCTGATTCTGATCGAAAACTCGCTGTGCCTGAAATCTTTTTCCGTCTCCTTGTGCAAAAAATCGAATATATCGACCTTCATCAGATCGTCCTGATAATCCATGATGTACAGCCTTGTGAAATCCCTGTCATTTACCTCAGGGAAAAATCTCGGCGGATTTTTCATGGTGTAATCGGTCTGTCCCTGGTCGAAAACGATAATCCCTTTTTCCTTTAAGACCGATTTGAAGCTTCCTAATGCCTTATCGATATCGATGTCGGCTTCATTTACCGCGTTGCTCAAACATACGACCGCGTCGAACTGCCGGTCAAAATGCTCTCGCAATTCGTGAAAATCAGCTTTTTTGATGGTTATGGGTAAATTATTTTCCTTTATCTTTTTCCTTGCTATATCCAGCATCGCATCCGACAAATCGGACCCTGTAACCTTTAGGCCCAGTGAATCGAACATTACTAAATCATTGCCGGTTCCGCAAGCACAATCTAAAACCGTCTTGACCCCGTAATCATGAAATACTCTGGCGAAAAACTTTTCCCGCTGGGGATTTCTTTTGAGCATGTAATCGTAGTATTTCGCTATATTATTATAAGTATCCTTTTCTTTCATTTACTAAAATCCTTATTAGCAAAATTTTATTTTGAAATGTGGTTTATCTCTTTGCTAAGTTAACTTGCGTTCTAAGATTCATTTTCCGCAATCATCTTGAACGGTTCTTCATAGCTTGCCCCCTTATAGATATCATTGAGAATACAGGCAAGTTCGTATGTTCGATTTATATCATGGCGAATAACTATTTCTGCCATATGGAGATGACTTGGAGCATTACTCTTCATTCCATAAGTAGGGTCTCTTACTGCACGCTTAAACTCTTCACTACAGCCATTATATGCATTAAATGCCATACTCACTGCATTTGCAAGTTTTGGAAGCCACTTATGCACCAAATCTAGATGAGAAAAATCGTTAACAAGTTTTGGACTTACATTAATTGTTTTAAGATATTCGTCCCCATAAGCACCGCTTAAATGCATAGCTTCGTAAACCCATCGTATTTGATAGCAAAGATCACGAACTTTCCGATTGAGGGGCATTAAGAGACAGCCGATTTTAATTGCATCAGATTCATTGTTGCAATTTTCTAATTCTTTTAACTGTGGCAAAAGGCGATACATCCAAAAGTATGTTGAATCAAAGCTGATACCAAGATTCCTCCATTTACGAAGAATTTCCTCGATATTTGGTTTTTGTTTATTTACAGATTCATTGAGTTTACGTATATGAACGATCTGATTAATTCTTTTAGGAGGCTTTTCTTCTTCAAGAATCTTCATTACCGTTTTAGCAAGAGAGCCATCCTTGAGTGCATTATCAAGCGTCGTTTTAATTCTTGTCGACCATTCCAGTTCCATAAATTTTCTAAGTACAGGGTATTTATCCCAACTCCAGAATATAGAGGGATCAACAACGATTAAATGAAGATTCCCTTTTTTGCCAACCACAACTTCTTCCAGAATCTTGTTTATTCTCTCGTCTCTAAAACTATACCCACAAATTATGCAGATTCTCGCTCTATTTAAAGCATTCAAAAAATGATTAAAAAGTATAGTAAATATGCTCTCTGCGTAAAGTAATTCTTTCCGTGTCCCAAAATTCATAATGCTAACCATTCCCCTTTTTCTTTCGGGCGGCTCAACTGAGCCTATTGGAAACGGATTAAATTGAACACGCTCAGGATAATACGCTAAATAGTAATCAGTCGTCTCACAGGCTTCAACAGTAGACTCACTTTTCATAGGAGGTGCTTGATATAAGAAGTATTGTCCCCAATTAATTGAGCCATGCAATTTAAATATCCTTGCATCGAAATTTTTCTTACTAAATTGTGAAGGATCCCATATTGGCAAACCCTTAATTCGCTTTCTATAACCGGTTGTATATGAGACGCTAATGTTATCAAAAGCAGTCTCAATCGAAATATCGTAGTTGAGAGTAAACAAGTCGAGGGGCTTGGAAAAACTCAAGAAGTTCTTGAGAGGATTTAGGTAATCAACTGGTTTCCTGATAAAAAGTAGCTCTCTTAGCAGAGCATAGAGTTTATAAATAACCTCTTGGAGAGGAATTACTTCCTCCAATTTTTTAACTAGAGTATCTCCTTCACCAAGGAAAGGCACAATCGGATATTCTTTCCTCTTTGATAACTCTATCAACGTTCCAAGTATATATTCAAAGTTAACTTCGGACGCTTTAACCTCCAAATAATCTGCAATTCTTACCTGAATATACCTTAAAAGGTTTTCTATGGCAGTGCTGTTTTCAGAAGGACAGTAGGAACCATAATTAACTAGTATATCGGTGATCTCATTACTTGTATGAACGCCTGCCTCAGCTGAGGCACCCGCCCCAAACAAGAAAATGACGTCACTTTTTCTTTTGGTGGTTTTCATTGAACTAGGAAGGTTTTATTATTAGCACTTTACCCCCTTCTTATGCCCAAAATGAAATTTTTTATCTTTATCGGGGCGACTGGATTTGAACCAGCGACCACTTGCACCCCAAGCAAGTGCGCTACCCAGGCTGCGCTACGCCCCGATTGTCTCAACTCAGTAATTTCAAAATCTCGCTAAGCTCTTTCTTGATGTCCTTCAATAGAAGCTTCACCTTCTCCGGGGTCATCTCCTTTTTCGGCTCATCGGTCGGGTGAAAACCCTTTATCTGGGACCTGGCTCCCTCGATGGTGTACCCCTCGTCGTACAGTAGGTCCTTGATCCTCTTGACCAGCTCGATGTCCTTAAGCTGGTAGGTGCGGTTCCCTGCCCGGTTCTTCCTGGGCTTCAGCTGGGGAAACTCCTTTTCCCAGAATCTCAGCACGTAGGACTTTATGCCGGTTATCTGGCTGACCTCGCTTATGGAGTAGTAAAGCTTGCCGCTTATCTGGTCTGCGGTCTTTTGTTTCATAACTGCCCTTTTTCTCCCTTAAACCAATACTTTATTCTTTGAACTCAAGATACACCTTTATTTTGGGTTGTCAACTCCAAATTTCAGATTTTGGCTGCCGGGTCATCAATTCGGTCAAAGCCCTGCCGGGGTCGAGATTCTCGTATAGTATCTGGTAGACCTTCTGGGTGATCGGCATCTCGACTTTATGCTTCAGGCTGAGGTTATAGGCCGATTTCGTGGTCCTGACCCCTTCTGCAACCATCACCATCCCTTCAAGTGTTGCTTTAAGTGTCTTGCCCCTGCCGATCTGCTCCCCCACGTACCTGTTTCTTGAATACTTGCTGAAGCAGGTGGTGATTAAATCCCCCATCCCGGAAAGCCCGGCAAAGGTCAATGGGTTTGCCCCTAATTTTTCCCCCAGCCTGACCATCTCAGCCAGGCCGCGGGTCAAAAGCGCGCCCTTGGCATTATCCCCCAGTCCCAGGCCGTCACAGATGCCGGAGGCAATGGCAATGACGTTTTTCAACGAGCCGCCTAATTCTGTGCCGACCAGATCGTCGCCGGTATATACCCGGAAAAACCCGTTCATAAAAAACTCCTGGGCGACTTTAACCGCTTCTCCATTCAGCCCTGAGACCACGACTGAGGTGGGCATCTTTCTGGCAACTTCTTCTGCATGACAGGGACCCGAAAGAGTGATTATCTTTTTGTGGAGACTTTCTGGAAGTTCTTGAGTCAGAACCTCGGACATCCGGCACAAGGTATCGTTCTCGATCCCTTTGGCTAAATTCACGATCAGAGGTTTTTCAAGGGAAATCTGAGATAATTTTTTAGCTACATCCCGAACTGTATGCGAGGGCAAAGCTAAGGCTAAAAGCTCTGCCTCTTTGACTGTATCATCTAATTTATCGGTTATCTTTATATCTTCCGGAATTCTGATGCCGGGGAGCTTGTTTTTGTGCTCTCCTCTCTTTTTAAGGGCGAGCATATCCTGGGTATTGAATTCCCACAGCGAGATCTCGTGCTTGTTCGAATGAAGCAGGACCGAGACCCCTATGCCCCAGCTCCCTGCTCCCAGAACTGCTATTTTTGCCATCGGTTTAGCTTTCCCTTTGTAATCCGGAGTGTCAGGTCTCAAGATCCTGGTGACTTTAGCCTGACTTTAAGTGTCTATCCGCTCGACCTTCTTCCCGAATCTATTCTCCGTCCCGTTCAGCAGCCTTTTTATATTCAAGCGGTGTGTATAGAAAATAAAAATCGCCAGAAGCAGGATCGTAACCAGAAGCTCGTTCGCCACAGGCTTATCAAGATAATACCTTTCGAAGGTCAAGGCAAGCAATATGAACAAGGCTGAAACTAAAGAGCCCAGGGAAACGTAACGGGTAATCGAAACTATAATCAGAAACAATAAAAAAGCCAGAGCCGCCTCAAGTGGAACAAGCGCAATCAGAACTCCCAAACCTGTAGCAACTCCCTTCCCTCCTTTGAATGAGGCAAAAACAGGAAAACTGTGCCCCAGGATGACCGATATTCCGGCGATAATCTTCAAATTTACCTGGCTTGTAGCCGGCTGGTGAAAGATTATCTGGCTCAACAAAAAGACAGCAAGCAGCCCCTTGCCAATATCAAGAAGCAGGACTATTACGGCAGGAACAGGTCCGATAACCCGGTAGACATTGGTCGCCCCGGGATTTTTGGAGCCGTATTCCCGGATGTCGATTCCCTTCCACAGCCTGGAGATGATTATCCCGAAAGGAATCGAACCCAGAAGGTAAGAAGATAAAATTATAATTAATATTGTTAGCATTCAGAGTCTATTTTTTAATTGCAGGGGCACAACATGTTGTGCCCTCGTTCTCTATTGATGTCCTCAACAACAGGGGGACGGAGAAGCATGCGATGCGTCTCTACAAATCATTTTATTCTCTGATACAGATACCATTCCCCTTCTTCTTTCTTGCTTTTCCTGTCAAGATAAATCTCGAAAACCTCGTCTCCTTCGGTTTGAACCCGGTAATAATTCCGGTGATGCCTCAGCCTCCAGGTTCTTGTCTTGGGTGAGCCTTTGGGAAATCCCCAGTCCTGCCAGACTGCTATGACCTCCTCTATTTTGTATTCCTTCTTGTTCCAGGTAAACGAGATCGGCACTCGTTTGCTTCTGTCGATTACCACCGTTATTTTTTCCGAAAGAAACTGGGACATATAGCTCTCTGATGGAGTGTAAAGCTTTAGCTTTACCATTCATAAACCTAAAGGTTTATACTCCAGTTTTTCATTCTCTACCCTGTATCCGTCAGGTCCCCTGATCTGACGGTAAAAACTTCTTATACCTCTCCTTGCCAGGTCGGGGGGACCTGGCAAGCACTGAATTAGTCTTTAATGGAGTGTAAAGCTTTAGCTTT
>CAZEDM010000002.1:46885-307395 GCA_964511075.1 uncultured Ignavibacteria bacterium | reverse complement strand
GGATTGAACTGGTGACCTCATCCTTACCAAGGATGTGCTCTACCAACTGAGCTACATGGGCTGAAAAGTTCCTCTTGTTAAAAAAAATTTTCCTCTTTAATCTGATCCTTATTTATTTTTATTCAAAAAAAAGATATAATTATTCATCTCAGTTGAGCGCAAGAATTCAAAAAATTGCTCAACTGCATATACGATAAACTTTTAATATAGCACCACTACATTTTTTGTCAAGTAAAAAATTTCAAATTTTTGTAGGAGTAAGATCAAGCTCAACTTTCTCGCCGTTGAGCTTAACTATCCTGCCTGGACAGCCAACTACGGTGGCGCCATCCGGGACGTCGTGCATAAAGATAAAAGAATTTGCCCCTATCCTCACGTTGTTCCCTATTTCAATTGGACCCAGAAGTATTGCTCCTGTCCCGATGGTTACGTTGTTACCTACGCTCGGATGTCTCTTTCCCTTGTGCTTGCCGGTTCCGCCTAAGGTCACATTGTGAAACAACACACATTTCTCACCGATCACGGACGTCTCCCCGATTACCACGCCCATACCGTGGTCGATGAAAAAGCCTTTTCCGATTTCTGCCCCGGGGTGAATTTCCACACCGGTCAGGAAGCGCGATATCTGGGAAAGTAAGCGGGGTAAAAACGGGATTTTTAGCTTCCAGAGCAGATGGCAGAATCGATAAATCGTTATAGCATGCCAGCCTGGATAAAGCAGAAATTCGATGTTCCGGGCTGCGGGGTCATTCTCATATATAGCCCTTATATCCTCAAGGATGGAGATCATATTAGCACCTCTACGCCGACTCTTAAGAGAACAGCCTGGAAGTACAAGCTCTAATGTTTACAAAATGATTCTCTTAATTTTTTAGTAAAACTATAGCTTTAAACTTCACTTCCATCTGTTAACCAACGCTATTTCTTTGACCTGCCTTTTCATTCTTTGAAAAGGTCAGTGCTCAAATACCTTTCAGCCAAGTCTGGAATAATCACCACGACCAGCTTGCCTTTGCCGGCTTTTTTAGCTACCTGGAGCGCGGCAAATAAATTTGCACCAGCTGATATACCTGCTAATATACCCTCCTCCTGGGCCACCTTCCTTGAGGTGGCAAGGGCATCCTCATTGCTAACGCAGATTATCTCATCTACATTCTCCGGGTCATAAATCCTGGGAATAAAACCAGCGCCTATTCCTTGGATTTTGTGTTTGCCAGGCTTGCCGCCTGAAAGAACCGGAGAATCTTCTGGCTCAACTGCAATGTTTTTGCATCCGTATTTTTCCTTCAGAACCTTACCTGCTCCAGTGATTGTTCCTCCGGTGCCCACCCCGGCAACAAAATAGTCCAATTTCAGATCAGCCAAATCCCCAATGATCTCCTGGGCCGTGGTTTTGCTGTGGATCTCCGGATTTGCAGGGTTTTCGAATTGCTGGGGCTGGAAGTAACCCTTTTGCCTGACTAACTCATCTGCCTTATCCACTGCCCCTTTCATGCCCAAAGCACCATCGGTCAATACTAACTCTGCGCCCAGGAATTTAAGTAACGCTCTTCTCTCAAGACTCATAGTGTCCGGCATAGCAAGAACACACTTATAGCCCTTGACAGCCGAGACCATAGCAATGGCGATGCCGGTATTCCCGGAGGTTGGTTCCACAATAGTCATTCCGGGTTTCAGTTTACCGCTTCTCTCTGCATCTTCAATCATCGATAAACCAATCCTGTCTTTAACCGAGCCGGCTGGATTGAAAAACTCCAATTTTGCTAAAACGGCCGCATCCGCAGGACCGGTGAGTTTATTCATTCGAACCAGCGGGGTCTTACCAATAGTCTTTAATATATTATCAAAAATCATAAATATCTGCCTCCGGACAGCGGTTGCTTTTTCTTAAGTTTTTATAACTTAGGGAATTACAAGTATATTATCGTTAGATTGTTCAAAATCTTAACAGTCCTTATGGTGATTTTAAATACGAAGAAACAGGTGATTATTTTTGCAAGTTTAATTATTTAATCCATATCTTTTAGTTGTATGAAGAAAAACAGGAGACGGCACTTACGCAAAAAATAGTTTGTTTGCTCGGCACTTGTCCGTCTGATTCGAACAAACTCACCAACCGACAAAATCCCAACTGTATTTCCTGGAGAGGGGAGGATTCGAACCTCCGAAGGCATCGCCGACAGATTTACAGTCTGTTCCCTTTGGCCACTCGGGAACCTCTCCAAAAGATAGTTTGTTAGTTTAATGTTTGAAGTTTGAAGAAATTCTATTTAGACAAAGATTTTATCAAGGCACTTAGTAAATTGAAAATATCTTTGCATAAAATCCTAATCTTTTCTTTTTCCTCCTGGATTATATATTTCCTTCGGTATGAGACCTCGAGCAGAGTCAAGGTCTCAGCTACCGAGCCTTTGGCTATATAAAGAAACTGGATAAACTCTTTGTTACTCTGTCTGTAACTACCTTCGGCAATATTAGCTGGAACTGAATTTGCCGCTCTTAACAACTGAGGCACAAGAATAATAGTTTCAGTCTTCGGAAACCTCTTAACCAAGGTATAAACCAGATCAACTAGTTCCATCGACTTTTGCCAAACTATCAATTTTTCAAAATTGAATTGCATTTTTTTATCTCCAAACGAACAAACTTACAAACTCCAAACTGTATTCCCAGCGGGAGACGGGACTCGAACCCGCGACCAACAGCTTGGAAGGCTGTGACTCTAGCCAACTGAGTTACTCCCGCAGAAAAACAGTTTGTGCGTTTGATTGTTTGAAGTTTGAAGATCTTCGAACAAACTGACAAACTCCAAACTGTATTTTTAGCCGATGAGAGGGATCGAACCTCCAACCAGCTGATTACAAATCAGCTGCTCTACCATTGAGCTACATCGGCAAAAAACTTTATCCGAAGGCAGTTTTACTCAACCTGAATTTTCAAAGAGCACGCCAAAATCTATACGAAAAATCCCGCTTGTCAACACAATTTATTCAATCCTGTTTAAGGGAGTTATTCTGTCGCAGCCGGTAACCTGAACTCCTCTCTCTCGACTAAGGAGATCGCTTCATTCGGGCAGGCAGTTCTGCATACTCCGCATCCGTAACACTTCCGGGCATCCACGCTGCACTTGCTATTAAAAGCGGAGTAGGTTATGGCACCATACTGACAGAGGCTCCTGCAATCCTTGCATCCGGTGCACAGGTCCCAATCTATGACTCCCACGTATTCTGCTTTGAAGTACATGGGGATATTATTATTGAAGCTCATCTGATAGGCAAGACAATCTGCATCGCAGTTACATAGCCCGCCGATAAAGGGGGTCTGGAAAGTCCAGACCGAGTGAACCAGCCCCTGCTCGTCCATCTCCCTGAAAGCTTTTTTAGCCTGCTCCTGGCTCAGGACTTCAAAGTCGTGAGTAATATCCGGAAATTCGTCAATAAGCCCTTTAACTGGTGCGCTGACCCCGTAGCAATATCTTACTTCCTTGCCCAGAGTAACTTTTCTGCACACACAGGGGAGCCTGATCACAACTTTTACCAGATCTATTATCTTCTCGACATCCTCCAAGGGGACGATCTGTCCATAGTGAACCTTCTTCTGCTTTCTTACCACCATATTCCTCAAAAACCTCTGGACGAGATTCGGACCTTTGCGAAGAGAATCAATTTGAGCAAGTACCTTGTCCGAATTCTCGGTGAATTCTCTGAAAAATTTCCGCATGAACTCATCGCTTTTCTTCTGGCGAAACATTTCTTCTGAATAGTTCTTCATCAAAAGATACCACTTCTTACCTTCACCGTGCTGGTGGCAGAACTCACACATATATTTCTCCTTGATTGAACTGAAATCCAATTCCACTCTGGAGTATAAAGCTTTAGTTTTATTTAATCAGTAAACCTGAAGGTTTACACTCCAATATCTTTCTATGTTCTCCTTTTCCATTTGGTTCCTTCTGAAGTATCCTCCAATATAATCCCTAAAGCCTCTATCTCCTTTCTGAGCTTATCCGCTTCCTCCCATCTTTTCTCTTCTCTTGCCTGTTCTCTTTTGTTTATTAACTCCAGAACCTTTTCGTCCAGCTTAATTTCTTCCCTCTTCAAAATCCCCAGGACCGAATCAAATCTCTCCATTAAAGCCAAGGTTTTTTCTGCATCCTGGGATGAAAAGTCACCTTCATCCATAAACTTGTTAATCTCCTTTACCAGGTCGAAGATCTTGCCTAAAGCGGCAGATACATTCAAATCGTCATCCAATGCCTCCTCAAAACCTTTTTGGGCTTCCTCGAGGATCTCAGATACCTCAGGATGACTCTTCTGGCTCTTAACGCTTTTAAGCCTGTCCACAAAATCATACAGCCTCTGCAGCGCATTCCTGGCACTATCCAGCCCCTCAAAGGTGAAGTTCAACTGCTGTCGGTAGTGAGTGGCCAAGAGAAGATAGCGAATGGCTATTGGATTATACCCTTTCTTCAAAAGATCTCTTAAAGTATAGTAATTGCCCAACGACTTTGCCATTCTTCTGCCTTCGACTAAAAGATGTTCGTTATGTAGCCAGTAGTTCACGAACTTCTCCCCGGTTGCCCCTTCGCTCTGGGCTATCTCATTCTCATGATGAGGAAAGATCAGGTCCACCCCGCCGGTATGTATGTCAAAATGATTACCCAGATATTTCATACTCATGGCCGAGCACTCGATATGCCACCCGGGACGACCTTTACCCACCTCTGTTTCCCAGAAAACGTCCCCGTCCTTCTCATCCCAGGCTTTCCACAGGGCAAAATCACCTATCTCCTCTTTTTCATACTGATCTCTGCTGATTCTCGCGCCTGCTTTTAAACCTTCCAGCTTCATCTTCGAGAGCTTACCGTAGGCAGGAAAAGAGGAGATCTTGAAATAGGTCGACCCCTCAAGCTGATAAGCCAGCCCCTTTTCCAAGAGCCTTTTAACCAAATCAACCATCTCGGGTATATGCGCAGTAGCTTCTGTATATATATCAGCCAATTCTATATTCAAGCTTTTAAAATCCTGGAAAAATATCTCCTTATATCTTTTAGTATATTCAGTTAAGGGGATTTTTTCCTTTTGCGACCCTCTGATCGTATTATCATCCACGTCTGTCAAATTCATTATCTGCTTAACCTGATATTCTTTGTATCTCAAGTATCTTTTCAAAAGGTCTGCAAAGATGTAAGCTCTGAAATTGCCGATATGAGCGAAATCATAGACCGTGGGACCGCAGGTATACATCTTTACCTTTCCAGGCTCAATTGGTACAAATTCCTCTTTCTGGCGGGTCAGAGTATTGAATAATTTTAAGCTCATATCTTCTCCTTATTTTTGAAAGATTCCTGTTTTATTCTATCGACCATCTCCCGAAGCTCGGACAGTTTCCTTATGATTCCATCTGGAATAACAGGTGCGGAATAATCCCTGCCTTCCTTGAATTTCAAAATGGCTTTCATCCCTATATTTTTAGCTCCGCCAATATCCTCAATCAGCTTATCACCTATAAAGACTGACTCCTGCGGTTCGATCTCCAACCTGTCCAGTCCCTGTTTGAAGATAAAGGGATGCGGCTTTTTATAGCCCACCTCTGATGAAAACGAGATCGAGTCGAAATGAGGATAAAGTCCAAACCTTTTAAGTTCCTCCAGATGGAATTTTGCCGGGAAAATCGTATTGGAGATCAGACCCAGTTTATATCCTTTCTCCTTGAAATAACTCAATATCTCCGTTGCTCCCTCGATCGGGGTAACCTGTTCGGTTATCGGCTGGTAATAAGTTTTCAAGAAACCTGTATAATCCCCATCCTCCAAGCCCAGATTCAACCTTTTGAAAATATCCTTAGCCAGATCCTCAAACCTGAACTCCTCCAAGGTCTGTTCTGACAGCTCGAAGGCAGAGGAGAACAAATTCTGAAGCAGGGCAGAGTAAAGATTAAAATCCAGCTTTATCAGGCCTCTATCCTGCAGGAACTCGTAGCTTTTTTCGGCAGACCTCTGTCCCAAAACTTTCCAGGTCGAGTTCTCGAACTCAATCAGGGTGCTGCCCATATCAAAAAAAATGCCTCTGAATTCTCTCATAAATTTTTGAACTTTTAAGCTTTTGAGCCTTTGAACTTTTGAACTGCTAATTTTGCTATCCTCTCCACCAGCTCGGGAAATTCAATCCCCATAACCTTGGCTGCCTTTGGAACCAGACTCGTGGCTGTCATCCCCGGAATGGTATTCACCTCCAGACAGTAGAACTTATCGTCAGTTCCATAGCGAAAATCCACCCTGGCAAACCCCTCACATCTCAAAGCTTTGTAAGCTTTGAATCCTATCTTTTGAATCTCTTTAGTCTTTTTCTCGGGAAGCTCAGCCGGGCACACGTACCGGCTTTTTCCTTTGGTATATTTGCACTCGTAATCATAAATCCCATGTTCTGGTACAATTTCGACCACCGGTAAAGGGGTATCTCCCAAGACCCCGACGGTCAGCTCTCTGCCTGGAATATACCTTTCGAAAAGTATTTTATCCGAATAAATTTTTGCCTCCTCAACTGCCCCGAGCAGATTTTCCTCTTTCTCGACCACGGTCAAACCTACGGTAGAGCCCTGGTCATTAGGCTTGATTACCATCGGAAAACCAAAGGAGCTTTTTATCTTCTTAGTGATTAAGGAGGGATCAACTGAGTCCGAGCTTTCCAAAAGAAACCAATCCGGAGTCAAAATCCCTTCCCTTTCAAATACCTTCTTTGCCATTGCCTTATCCATAGCCAGGGCACTGGCTAAAACTCCTGAGCCGGTATAAGGGATGCCGGTTAGCTCAAGAAGAGCTTGGATAGTCCCATCCTCACCCTGCCCGCCATGCAGAGCCAGGAATACGATCTCGACTTCCGAGAGGTTAAACGACTCAATGGTCTTAAGCGCCAGCTTTTTCCCCTCATCCTGTAAAGCTTTAACATCAGGGGGAGCGGTTTTAATCCCTTCAGTTAAAAATTTCTTCTGGTGTTCGGGCAATTTATACCCTTTCGCAGTATCTATTGCCAGAACCTGATGACCCTTTTCCCTTAACCCCTGAACGATGGCTTCTCCAGAAGCCATAGAAACATCCCTTTCCGCAGAAGTCCCGCCCATCAATACTATTATTTTCATTTTGCAGTCCTGTCAAAATTTTTCCTGGACTTTTTCCTCCAGAGCCGGATAAGCCAGAGGACGAAAACTATGACTACTATAACCAAAATAAAACGATTATACAAACTTAAAAATTTGAAAACCCTCTGCCAGTTCTGCTGCAAAAGTACCGATAAGCCGATTATTATCCCATTCCAGGTTAATATGCTTATGAGACTAAATACGCCCATTTTCCAGAACTCTGTTCTACCCAAACCGGCGGCTACTGCAATGCCCGAGCGCACCCCGCTTATGAACCTGCTCGCCAGAATTACTTTCACTCCGTACTTCCCGAACCAGTTTTCTATCCTGTTAAGCTGAGTTATATTCAAAATCTTTCCTTTATCTCTTTCAAATAATTTTCTTCCTTTTTTCATCCCGATATAATATAAGGCTAAGGCACCGCAGAGACTCCCTGCTGAAGGGAACAAAAAGGCTAAAGGCAAACTCAAAACTCCGCTGGAAGCTAAATATCCACCCATCAAGGTGACTGTATCTCCAGGATAAGGAGGGAAAAAGGTTTCTAAGATAGAGCTGATGAAGAGAAAAATATAAATCCACACTATACCATGCTCGGAAATGAATCTCAGAACCTCAATCGACCTGTCATTAAAGAATTCTTCCATTCCCTACCACCTGTTACCTACTACCTACGACCTATTACCTACCACCTTTTTGTATCAGTACTACCGCATAAGCAGAAATCCCCTCTTTTCTCCCGGTAAACCCCATCCCTTCAGTGGTAGTGGCTTTGACTGATACCCTGTTCTTTGATGTGCTTAAAGCATCAGCGATATTCTTTCTCATCTTATCGATATATTTAGCCATCTTCGGCTCCTGAGCCAAAATCATTGAATCTATATGTAAAATCTCTGCTTTCTTAATCTTCTTCTTTATCATAGATAGAAGTTTCAGACTGGAAACATCTTTATATTTTTTATCAGTTGATGGAAAATGCTTACCTAAATCACCTAAAGAAAGTGCCCCTAAAATCGCATTGCCAATAGAATGCGATAGAACATCCGCATCCGAATACCCCAGAAGACCTTTTTTATAGGGAATTTTGACTCCGCCCAAAATCAAATCCCTCCCTTTTACTAACCTGTGAGCGTCATAGCCAAAACCAATTTTGAGCATTTCTTATACCTCTAATTTTCAAGTCTTAACCTCTCCTTAGTCCCCTCCTTGAAAAGGAGGTGGTTCTTTCCTCCCTCTCCTTTCCAAGGAGAGGGTTGGGGTGAGGTTCTTGCAGGTCTTAAGTAAATCAGAAAGAACACCGTTTATATTCCATATCACATCGTTGTTATTATATCTTATTACTCTAAAACCCCGACGTTCCAGTTCTTTCTGTCTTCTTTTATCTCCCATTATTTTCTGAGGTTCTACGTGAACATCTCCGTCAATCTCAACTACTAGAGCTAATTCTGGACAGTAGAAATCTACAATATATGGACCTATTTGGTGTTGTCTCCTGAATTTTAAACCAGCTACCTGTTTCATCCTAAGCTTCTGCCATAATTTTCTTTCAGCAGGTGTAAGATTTTTTCTCAATTCTCTTCTTTGCTCTAAACTTCCCCTATATCCCCTCCTTAAAAAGGAGGGGATTTTACTTACTCCCTCTCCTTTCCGAGAAGAGGGCTGGGGTGAGGTTCTCTGTTTCACTTTTCTTATCTTTCTTATCAAGAGTGATATTTTCAGAGTTTTCTTCTCTTTTTAAACCTCCCCTTAATCCCCTCCTTAAGAAGGAGGGGAACCCTTCCCCCTCTCCTTTCTAAGGAGAGGGTCGGAGAGAGGTTCTTTCGCTCATAACTACATTCTTATACCAAAAACATCAGCTTATTCTCGGTATCAATATCTTCAAAAGTTCTAATATCAATGGATATATTATCTCTTTAAATACCGAAAGTAAGTTTTTCTTTTGTTCATCTTTTAAATTTGACTTTTTTATTTCTTCTTCAAATATTTGATAAACTTGCTCATAAGTTAATTTTTGCATAATATTGCTACTACCTTGCTGTATGTCTCCTATAGACACACTCCCTCTTGCCTTAATCACAAATTGATTCATTTGATATAAGGGGGTATTTGGAGTATTTCGTAGTTCGTAAGCATCAATGCCATTTGCGTTCAACATTATTCTACCTCCAGAATCTGCAGCTTCAAGAAGATTTTTTTCATCAAGATAACTTAAAGCCAACCCACACAACTTCTCCGATATACCATGCTTTTTACCTATTTCAAAAACATTTACCAGTGACTCTTTCCCTTCTTCTTTCATTGCCTCATAAGACTCTCTTAGCATTATTAATACAACTTCTTGTACTGTCATTCCCTGCAATCCTTCTTTTAAAATTATATATTATATTTTTCTAAAATCCTCTCCGCCAGAGCCAGATCCTTAGCAGAAGTAATTTTAATATTCTCATACTCCCCCTCTAAAACCTTCACTTTAAATCCCAACCTCTCCACCAGTGAGGAATCGTCTGTGCCGACAAAACCATCCTCTATTGCTTTCCTGTACGCATCCGAAATCAACTTGTATTCAAAAACCTGAGGCGTCTGCGCGATCCAGAGTTTTCCCCTGTTTAAAGTAGTAATAACATATTCATCCTCAACTTCCTTGACTGTCTCCTTAATCGGGAGAGCCAGTATAACCGCCTTCTCTTTTTCACACAACTCTATCATCATTCTGATCTTCTCCGAGGAGACAAAAGGTCTCACCCCATCGTGAATTACCACCATATCCGTATTCCCGGGCAGGGCCGATAGCCCCTTGTAGGCCGAATCCTGTCTTTCCCTTCCGCCGCTTAATATTCTTTTCACTTTCCTGAAATCATAAACATCTATCACGTTATAAGAACAGAAGGACATATAATCTTCCGGGACTACTAAGACTATCTCATCCACCAGCTCACATCTCTCAAATTTCTCAACCGTATAGGCAAGAACAGGTTTCTTTTTTATCTGGATGAACTGCTTGGGGATGTTCCCTTCAATCCTCTCCCCTCTCCCTGCAGCTACTATGATTGCTTTTGTCTTCATATCTAATTCTGATGAAATTTAAAATTTATAGAATCAACATCGCGTCCCCGTAGCTGTAGAATCTATACTTTTTCTCTATCGCTTCCTGATAGGCTTTTAATATAAGTTCTTTGCCTGCGAAAGCAGAGACTAAAAGAAAAAGAGTCGATTTAGGCAAGTGGAAATTGGTTACTAATCCATCCACCATCTTGAAATCATAAGGGGGAAAGATGAACTTGTCTGTCCACCCTTTAAGGGCTTTGTTTTTATCCCCGGCTGTAGTCTCCAAAGCCCTTACCACCGAGGTTCCAACTGCAAGAACTCTTCCTCCGCTCTTCCTGACCGAATCTATTTGTTCTTTTGGCTTATCCCCAATCTCGAAATATTCCTGCTCCATCTTATGCTCGTTTATATTTATGGCTCGAACAGGTCTGAAAGTACCCCAGCCGATATGCAGGGTAAGCGGGATGACTTTAACTCCCTTTGCTTTTATCTTTCCCATAAGCTCTTTAGTAAAGTGCAGCCCTGCAGTGGGAGCGGCAACTGCACCTCTATCTCTGGCATAAACGGTCTGGTATCTGTCCTTATCTTTCAAATCAGCTTTCCTTTTAATATAAGGAGGAAGCGGGGTATTCCCTATCTTCTCCAGAAGGTCGAAAATATCCCCTGTATAATCGAATCGGGCTAAGGTTGCTCCTGAGTGGTTCGACTCCAGAACCTCGCAGGTCAATTTACCCTGGTCAAAGAGGATAATCGAGCCTGAAGGATTCTTCTTCTTGGGCTTGAGCAGAACCTCCCAGACTGTCTCCTCAGTATTCCTGAGCAAAAAAACCTCGGATTTTGCACCATTCTCCTGGTTAATTCCAAACAGCCTTGCCGGAAAAACCCTGGTCTGGTTTATCACCAGAGCCTCCTCTGGCTTTAGATAATCAGTAACTTCATAGAACTTTTTATGCTCTAACCTCCCCTTATCGCGATGAAGGACCAGAAGTCTGGAAGAATCCCTTCTCTCTAAGGGATATTGAGCAATCAGCTCCCTGGGTAATTCAAAATCGAAATCAGCTAATTTCATAATCTTGTTTTTCAAATGTAGCCTGATTTTTCAGTGCTTACTAGGTCCAAAAGACCCGTATTTTTTGTTTTTTTGTAGGGGAGGGGCTTGTCCCCTCCCTTTTTTTGGAGAGCCCACAAGGGGCTCCCCTACATTCTGATAAATATATAATATAAAACAAAAACCAGTAAACCCACGTTGCCCCAACGTGGGTCAATCTTTCTACTTCCTGAAAAATATATTATACAGAACAAAAAGCAAGGAAAGAATAAGGCTGATCAAAACAGAGGAGGCTAAAGGGAAATAAAAGGAGAAATTTTTCTTCTGGATATGAATATCCCCGGGCAGTTTACCCAAAAAAGGCAATTTCCCGAAAAGATACATAGCCCCACCCAGAAGAATCAAAACCACCCCCAATAAAATTATCAACTTGCCAAAGTTAGTAATCATTTTTTCTTGAACTTTTGTCCCGCCAAAGCCGGATTGCCCGGCGAACTTCTTTATGATTTGAACATCTTTACACGAAAGCAAGGCTGAAGCCTTGCCCTGCGAATTAGATAAATGCAACCCTGAAAGGGTCGCCCTGCGAAAACTATTTGTCCTTTGAACCCTTGAACCCTTGATCCCTCGAACCCTTCTTATAATACCTTTCCTTCTCGCTGAAAATGCACCCGCAGTATTTCTGCCGGTATAGATCCAATTCCTTAGCCAAGCTCTTGCCTTCATAATATCCCGGTCTTAAATCCTCGTAGAAGAATTTAACCTGATATTTTTCGGCTAACTTTTCCCCGATCTCATTTATCAGCTCATGTTTCTGAGTGGGGCTGACCAAAAGCGTAGTGGAGAAAGCCTCAAATCCTTTTTCCCTGGCTACCCGGGCAGTTCTCTCCAATCTTAACTGGTAACAGAACCTGCAACGGTCCTCTAAATGCGGGAGTATCTCTTTAAGGAATCCCTCTAAATCATAGAAATCCTCATAAATCATGGGAAAAACTTTTGACCATTCCAGATACCTTGCCGCCTCTAATCTGTTTTGATATTCGGTATAGGGATGGATATTGGGATTATACCAGAAGCCGGTCAGGGTATGACCTTTTTCGGTCAATCTTTTTAAAGGATAAGTCAGGCAGGGACCACAGCAGACATGTATTAGAATCTCCATATCTAAAAAAGATTTCCCTGATTTTTCGATTCTTTTTTTATCTCTAAGTGTTGATAGGCTAAGTCCGTGGCAATTCTTCCTCTGGGGGTTCGGCTTAGAAGCCCCTCCTGAATTAAAAAAGGTTCATATATCTCCTCAATTGTATCTTCTTCCTCACCTACTGCTACTGCAATCGTATTAATACCCACCGGACCACCTTTGAATTTCTGAATGATCACGTCTAAAATCCTCTTATCCATCTCGTCCAGGCCCTTCTCATCCACAGCTAACATCTCCAAGGCCTCGATTGCCACCTTGCGGTCAATTTTCCCTTTTGCTTTTACCTGGGCAAAATCCCTGACCCTTCTCAAAAGCCGGTTGGCTACCCTGGGAGTCCCTCTCGACCTTTTGGCAATCTCAAAAGCTCCTTCATCCGTGATGAAAACATTTAATATTTTAGCTGAACGCTGGACTATCTTGTATAAATCCTCCGGAGGATAAAAATCTAACCGGCTGACTACCCCGAACCTCGACCTCAAAGGAGAGGTCAAAAGCCCGGCTCTGGTAGTTGCCCCGATCAGGGTAAACCTGTTCAAGTTTAACTTGACTGACCTGGCAGAAGGTCCTTTCTCAATCATAATATCCAGGGTGAAATCCTCCATTGCCGGATAAAGATATTCCTCTACCACATGATTCAGACGGTGAATCTCGTCTATGAATAAAACTTCTCCCGGCTGCAGGTTAGTCAGAATCCCGGCTAAATCAGCAGGCTTATCCAGGATGGGTCCCGAGGTGGATTTTATATTCACCCCCATCTCCCTGGCAATTATAAAGGCTAAGGTGGTCTTACCCAGACCAGGTGGACCATAGAACAGTGAATGCTCTAAAGCCTCTTTTCTCTTTTTTGCCGCCTGGATAAAAATATTAAGGTTTTCCTTAACCTTATCCTGCCCCACGAACTCCTCGAAACGCGAGGGGCGTAAGGTTAAGTCGAGTTCTAACTCCTCGGAGAGCACCTGGGGAGATGTTATTCTTTCTGCCATATTTTTTTAAAAACAGTGATCAGTGTCACCTCTGTTCACTAACCACTTAATGACCCTGTATGCTATCTACTGACTACCGTCTACTTGCCTTAAGGCTCTTTTAATAAGCTCCTCTACTGATAATTTATCCTCTATTCCTTCTTTGCCTTTCTCTATGATCTTCTTAGCCTGGTAGCGATTGTACCCCAAAGAGACCAGGGCTAAGATGGCTTCCTGAATAACCTGTGCCTCGACCTGATCCTTTGATTTTACCGTTACATCTTTCTTCAAATCCAGCTTACCTAATTTTTCCTTAAGCTCCACTACCAGCCTCTGGGCAGTTTTTCTCCCTATTCCGGGGACTTTGCTCAGAAAATCTATCTCCTCCTCCATCACCGCCCGGTGAAAATCATTCACTGAGATAAAGGACAAAATTCCCAGCCCGGTTCTGGGACCTACTCCGTTGACCGAGATCAAGGCCTCGAAAAGCCATTTTTCCTCAGGGGTGAAAAATCCGTAAAGCTGAAGACAATCCTCCCGCACATGTTGATAAGTTATGATTTTTACTTTAGAGCCCGGTTCGCCGATTTTCTCATAAGTGGATACTGGAATGTTGACGCAATATCCCACCCCGTTTACTTCCAGAATAATTTGAGTGGGGGTTTTTTCAATTAATTTTCCATCTAAATAGGCGATCACGTTTTCCTCTCCAGTTCCTTCAAACGTTTTTTTGTTTTTAACTTATTCAGGTGACATAAGGCGATAGCCAGGGCATCGGAGGCATCCTCGGACTCAGGCAGTCTTTTCATATTCAGGATATTTTTCACCATATACTGCACCTGCATCTTGGAGGCTGCTCCTGTTCCCACGATGGATGATTTGATCTCCCTGGGCGAATACTCCGCTACGGGAACTTCAGCCTGGGCGCCAGAGAGAAGAGCTATCCCCCTTATCTCCCCCATAACCAGGGCTGATTTGGCGTTCTTGCTGTAGAAAGCCTTTTCCACTGCCAGCTCATCCGGCTTTGTCCTGGCTATAATTTCAGCAATACCGGTATAGATCTCCTTCAACTTTGCGGGAAACGGCTTTTTGGATGAGATCTTTATGATGCCGCAATCCACAAGTATCGTTTGCTTGTGATTATCCCTGATGATCCCGTAGCCGGTTACTTTGCTCCCCGGATCAATCCCCAGTATTACTAATTGGTCTTTACTCAATCCTCTAATCCTCGACCCTCTCGAATATTATTATCTACTAATTCTTATCTAAAAATCATGAATAACCAATGGAGTGTAAAGCTTTAGCTTTACCCCGCTTATACTATAATAACTGAGACAGGCAAACCTAAAGGTTCGCACTCCAGAATCCTCCTTAAGATTGAACGCTTATCTTTTCCATTATCTCATCGGAGATATCAAAGTTGGCGTAAACCTTCTGCACATCATCGTGTTCTTCCAACGCCTGCATCAATTTGAGCATATGCTCTGCCTCTTTTCCCTCCAGCTTTACATTTGTCTGCGGAATCATTGTCAACTCGGCATTGGAATAGCTGATTTTATTCTGCTCCAGTGCCTGTTTGACCTCCTCGAACATATTGAAAGGCGCAAGTATCTCATAATATTCCTCTTCTGACCTCATATCAATAGCCCCGGCATCCAAGACTATCTCCATAAGCTTTTCTTCCTCCACCTCCCCTTTATCCACATTGATCAAACCTCTTTTCTCAAACATCCAGCCCACACACCCTACCTCGCCTAAGTTCCCTCCGTTTTTGGAAAAGATATTTCTGATCTCGGAAACGGTGCGATTCTTATTGTCAGTGGTTACCTCAACTAAAATCGCTACTCCTCCTGGTCCATAACCCTCGTAGTTCACCTCCTCATAGGATACGCCGGGAAGCTCACCGGTTCCTTTCTTGACTGCCCTGTCGATATTTGCAGCCGGCATATTAGCCGCCTTTGCCGCCAGAATCGCCGATCTTAGTCTGGGATTCCCATCAGGATCCCCCCCACCCTGCCTGGCAGCTATGGTAAGCTCCTTTATCAGCTTGGTGAAGACTTTTCCTCTTTCCGCATCGGTTCTCTCTTTTTTCCTTCTTATGGTTGCCCATTTCGAATGACCAGACATATTATCCTCTCCTCTTTATGTTCCTACGGACTCGCTGCTTGAATTAAATTTTTTTCATCTTTATAATTAACAGAATCCGTCAAAAAAGGCAATAGAAATTTGACTTAACCCTGAATAAAAAAGCCAAAGGCTGCCCAGTAAAATCCAAAATTTTTCTTTTGACGTGTAGCTCACTTAATATTTGCAGCCAGACCTGCACCTATTTCTCTATTACTGAGGGTTAATTTTTCTGTATCACGAGAAGAGTTATTCAAAACTGCCCAACGGATGTTCAAAATTGAAAAGGTGACCTATAGTCACCTTTTCAACATCCTGCCCTTCTTCTTTGTCTAGCCAGTACTAATTTCTAAGATAAAAAAGCGATAATATTAGTAGGCGAGTGCATTCACCGTAACCTTTATAGTAAGAGCATTCGTGCTTAAATCAATTCCAAATTCAGAATCGGTTGGCTTGCCCCAGATTAAATCCGCTTCCACGTTAAAGTGAGGTGCAAACTCATAACCTCCTCCCACAAACAGGCCAAAACCGATCCAGGTTTCAGAACCTGATTCAAATGGTGCCATCCAGGTGGAGAGTCCAATTCCTCCAGCTATAAAAGGAGACGGAGCTAGCGGCTTGAAATAATAGGTCGCACCTATGGCTCCCAAGCCGTTAGCAGGTTACATTATCGCCCAGGGAATTCTCCATGCCAAACCAGGATACTTTGCTGGTATAATATATCTCCCAGAAATCTGTTGGGGCGTAACCGATCTTGAAATCGGTCATAAGTCCCAATTTATTCTCCCGGTCTGATTTTACTGAAGTAAAACCGTTTGATACCTCCTGGGTAAAGGAGGTGAAGCCTGGACCAATTCCTCCTCCCAGGGTAAACCCTTTCCTCACGCCATCAAAGGCATTGGCAGTCAAAGTTAGAAATGACACGGCAACAACGATCGAAATTACCAGACAAGTTTTTCTCATCTTTTACCCCTTTTAAAGGTTTAAGGTTAACGGTTAAAAAACAGATAACTATTAATGGAAGTGCACCTCCTTTCCCTTTTAAGTTCCTCGGCTTTCTATACAGCTAAAAACTTCTTTTCAACTTATTTTCCTAATACTCCCTGTCAAGCTTTTTTTAGAATTTTCTCAATTTTAAAAGCCTTTATGCTTTTGGAGGTCTCAAGACCTCCGTCACAGCGAAGAAGAGTTCAGACATACCTAGAAAAAAGCGAGGCTAAAACCTCACATTACGAAAATCCGTTCTTTTTCTCCAAACCCTTTACCCTTTAAATCCTCTAATCCTTTTTTATTGTATTTTTCTTTAGACTTGAGCCTTTAAGACTACGGACTATCAGCTTGGAGTACAAGAGCTTGCTCTTGCTTTTTAAACGCACCAGCGAGCTGATGCACTCCATTACTTTATTTCTGTTCCTTCTCCTTCGCCTCCTGTGACTCTTTTATTATCTTATCCGCTATCTCCCTGGGTACTTCCTCATAATGGGAGAACTCGCGGGAATGAAGCCCTCTGCCCTGAGTCAAGGAGCGCAGAGAGGTGGAGTACCTGTATAATTCAGCTAAGGGAACCTGAGCCTTTATCTTCTGGAAACTCCCATCGCTTTCCATACCCAATATCCGGCCCCTACGGGCAGATAGATCCCCCATCACATCACCCATAAATTCCTCCGGCACGGTTACCTCTACTATATATATAGGCTCAAGCAGTACGGGCTTCGCCTCTACGGCTGCTTTTTTGAATCCCATTGAGCCGGCGATTTTGAAAGCCAGGTCCGAGGAGTCGACATCGTGATATGTTCCATCGTAAACCGTAACTTTCAAATCTACCATCCTATAACCTGCTACCACCCCCTCGTTCATCGCCTCCACCACGCCCTTCTCCACCGCTGGTATATATTTGGAAGGAATCGCCCCACCCACTATCTCGTTCTCGAATTGAAACCCTTCACTCCTTCCCAAGGGCTCCAGTCTGAGCCAGCAGTCACCGTATTGACCCCTGCCGCCGGATTGTCTTTTGTACTTACCCTGAGTTTCAACTTTGGCTTTGATGGTCTCCCTGTAGGGTATCCTGGGTTTTTCGATCTCCGCCTCTACCCCGAATTTCCTTTTCAGCCGGTCCACGATTATCTCCAGGTGAAGCTCGCCCTGCCCGTGGATGATCGTCTGCTTTATATCCGGATCCACCTCCATAATGAAGGTGGGGTCCTCCTCGTGTAATTTGGCAAAACCGTTGGCGATTTTCTCCTCATCCCCTTTGGATTTGGGTCTGATGGCTAAATTTATCACCGGATGAGGGAATTCGACTGGCAGGATTACGATCTGCTCTTTTTTGTCGCAGAGGGTATCGCCGGTGTGAGTATTTTTCAATTTGACCAGAGCACCCAGATCTCCGGCTATAACGAATCCGGTCTCTTTTCTTTCCCTGCCGTTCATAGAATATATCTGGCCAATTCTCTCTGCCGTGTTGGTGCCTGAGTTGAGAACATCGTCTCCCGATTTGAGCTTACCGGAAAACACCTTCAAAAAGGACAGCTCACCCACATGCGGCTCGGAGACGGTCTTGAAAACCAAAGCCGCCAGAGGGCCACCCGGGGAGATCTTCAATTTTTTTTCTTTGCCTGAGCTGGGTTCTTTCCCTTTAACTTCCTTGAAATCGGCAGGTGAAGGAAAGAAATCCGCAATGTGATCCAGAAGCTGCTTCGTCCCCCAGCAGTTTGTGACAGAACCACAGAAGATGGGGAAAACCTTGTGCTCGGAAATTCCTTTCCTCAGTCCGGTTTTGAATTCATCCTCGGTTAAAGAGCTTTTCTCGAAATATTTTTCCAGAAGGCTATCGTCTGCCTCAGCCACAGCCTCGACCAGTTTCTCGCGTGCTTTTTTCACCCTCTCCTCAAGCTCCTGGGGGATTTTGTCTTCCCTGGCTTCGGTTCCTTCAAACAGATAAGCTTTCATCTTCACCAGGTCAACTAATCCTTTGAAGTTCAGCCCCTCACCTATGGGTATCTGCAAAGGAATAGCCTGATGGCCAAATCTTTTTTGAATCTTCTCCACTATCTTGCCGAACTCCGCATGCTCCTTATCCAGCTTGTTTATGAAAAAGGCCCTGGAGATACCATACCTTTCCGCGATCGACCAGACCTGCTCTGTTCCCACCTCTACGCCGGATAAGGCGGAAATCAGAATCAAGGCGGTTTCAGTCACCCTTAATCCGGAGATTATCTCCCCTATGAAATCCTGATAGCCCGGCACATCCACAAAATTGATCTTGCAGTCTTTCCATTCCAGGTGAAGCAAAGAAGAGGAGATTGAGATTTTTCTGGCAATCTCGTCCTCATTATAATCAGAAACGGTGTTCCCGTCGTCCACCCTGCCCAGTCTGCTGGTAACTCCTGCAGAATAAAGCATCGCCTCCACCAGGGAGGTCTTACCTGCACCCCCATGCGCCACCACCCCCAGATTCCTCAGCTGTTCGGTTTTAAATTCCTTCAAAATATCCTCCTTATTTTCCAATTGAAGGGTTACTTTGTGGGATAAAATAGCAAATAAAACTTATTTGTCAACTGCCTTCTTGGGAAAAAAAGAGACGCATTCTATGCGTCTCTACAAATCTCATCCCCTCTCTTTTTCAAGGAGAGGGTGAGGTTTTCAATTTTTAATCTTTCATTTTCCTTTTATTATATCATTGAGGATACTCAAACACGAAAGGCGGCTCGATTCCCAGAAGCCTCAGGTAGACATAAAGCTGCCCCCGGTGATGCCATTCGTGGTCGTAAGAACCTGAGAGCTGGTGAAAGACCGGCGAATCTCCCCAGGGGGTCTTGATTATCTTCTCCATACCCTTATCCCCCGCCTGGGAATAATAGGCATTGATCTCTTTATGCGTCTCCTCGAAATAACCAATTAAACTTTTCAGGTCGGGGAAATCTATCTTTCCATATTTCCTGAAATCTTCATACTCGATTGAGCCTTTCTTGCAACTCTCTAAGAAGGTTTTCTCTGCAGTGGCGATATGTTTCATAAGCCCCATAACCGTCATCATCGGCTCTGTTGGCTTGAAATCCTTTTTGTTTTCTGGAAACAATTTCATCACCTTCACCGTGATGTTATGCACGTTATCCCAGTGTCTGAAGAAATTCTTATACTGATCCATTTTTTCCTCCTTCAATAATTTATGGCTTTTTGAAATATCTTTGGTGTAAATCCTTTAAAACCTCATCAGCTAATTCTTTTCCCCAAGAGGCGCTATCATTTAAACGTTCATCTGACAGATACTTCTGAAGAACTTCCCAGCCTTTTTTCTTTTCACCTTTTTTTAAATAGTTCAAAAAAATGGAAATTGCCCTGCCTATATAATAATCCGGCGACTGCTCTGCTAAATCCATCTTACCTATTTCATTCTCATATTCCCTCATTTTCTCATCATAATAAAAGGGAAATTCAATCGATGCCTCCTCATACTTATTCTTCCTCCAGGTATAGATTATATCCACGGCAGGTGAACAGGCATGACAAAGATCCATATACATATTTGTTTCCCATTCTGCATCTAAGACTATAAGTTCCTTAATGCCATCGTTATTCAAATCCTTAATCCCGTAAATGGCCTGCGTTTCTGGAAGATTTGAGAGAAACTCAATAACATTGTGATCTTTAACCTGAAAAACTCTCAAAGACGAACAGGTCCAGCAGTTGCCGCCCTGGGAGCGGGTTACTACAAACTCCTTCAGATTGTCTTTATTAATGTCTTCTGCCCTGACGTAATCGCCGTTAAGGTTATTCCCCAGTTCCAGAACCCAATCGGTCGAGTTGTAAATTTCCGTTAATTTTCCATCTCTTAATTCAAAGACTGCCAAGCTATCCTGCTGGTTTAAACCGTCTTTTGCTTCCCAATGTATAATAGCCACTACCTGCTGGTTTACACCATCCAGGCTCCCGAAGATGGTATCCTTAACATTATACCCCTCTTTTAGATTGGCGATTATCTCCGTCTGAAAAACTGCTCTTGAATCCTCTTTCTTTTTCAGTGAAACCTTGAGAACCAAATATAAGATTATTACCCCGATTAGAATCAACCCTATGATAAGAATCCACTTTTTCTGCATATTATACTCTGAGCTTGGCAGAAAATAACAGAACAGAGCTTAAGTTGTCAATCAAAATCTAAATATATATGGAAATTCTACTTAAAGTACTAATTTAAGATAACCTTATAATTGATTTTATGTTATTGAAATAGACTCGACTGATTTCAATTCATCAAGCAACTGTTCTATCTCAAAATCCTGAAAATTTTCCAGTGTTTTTAAATTAAGATGAATCTGCTCTTTTTTCAAATTTAACCTGTAACAGCCAACCCTGTTGTTCTCGATAAGAAGTTCCCCTGAACCGGAAAGCTCCTTTTTCAGTCGGTAAATATATTTCCCCTGATTCTCCCCTTCCTCTAAATCCAGTTT
Organism: uncultured Ignavibacteria bacterium; assembly: GCA_964511075.1. Taxonomy (GTDB): domain Bacteria; phylum Zixibacteria; class MSB-5A5; order MSB-5A5; family RBG-16-43-9; genus CAZEDM01. The sequence continues at coordinate 286,431 of CAZEDM010000002.1, read as the reverse complement.
ATGGATCCAGCCTCCTTCTTTCTTGAAAACAGCCCAGGCTAATTTGAACAGGTATTTGAAACTTTTATAGCTGAGCAGAGTTCTTTTACCATCGATAATTACTGTATACTTCCCCTTGAGTAAACTTCCATCCAAAATCAGCCTGTTTACGAAAAATTCTTTTCTCCGGGTATCAGCTGCAGGGTCGTATTGCAATATATCCCAATCTTTACGATCTTTATTGATTAACCTCATCGCCTCTTTTAATCTTGAAGCAACTTTTTCTGGAACTGTTTTTTTCAACTCCTCCGTATCGATCTCCTCGATCTGCTTTTTCGAGGTAATCCCCTTAAGAGAAAGTTTCCAGAGATAATCCCTGCCCAAGCCTGAGACTTTTAGTTTAGCCATCTCAATCATATCCTTCCCTATTCCAAATTGAACCTGAGATGTCAGCTCCTTCAGGAATTTAACCAGTTTATCACTGGAACCCAGAGCCTTTGCTACGGCTGAGGCTGAATCCAGAAGCCAGGCAAGCTCGCCTGCTGCCTGTGAGATAAAACCGCTTCTGAGACTATACTCGTTTTCCAGATCGATGAGTGGAACAGGGGTGAGCCAGTCACAGAAAAGAAGCGAAAGCTTGAGCCTGGAAAGCTGTCTGGAAGTCAGCTGAACCGGATCATCCGAAAGTGTTTTCAAATCCTTATCTGTGAAGGACCCGTCCCTGAATCTATCTTTAAGTTTATGCTGATAGACCTTGCTGTCTATTTCATAAAAAGAGACGGGCACAAAAATCCTCTCCCCGTCACGGGTTTTCAAAAGCTCGTAAAACCAGGAGACCGGCTCAAATGATATTTCTTCTTCCAGCTTTCTTTTAATAGACAAGCCGGTCTTGATTTTTATTCCCTGAAGAGAGATGGCTTTCCCCAGAGACGTGACATTAAGACTGCCCTTCTCATCTATGTCTAACGTTTTATTTTTGAGTAATACCTCAACTTTTTCTTTAATAGAATCTTTTCCCTTTATTAAATCCCCAGACGAAAAAGTGCTCGCCAAAAGCTTTTCCAAGCTCGGATAATCCTTAGCCAGACCTGAGGAGACCAGGTCGAGGATTAAATCTTCCAGGTCCACTTCAGGCAGGACCGAAACCAGCTTCTCTTCTTTTCCTTCTATATATCTTTCCCACAGCGAGTCAAAATGAAACTGGTTGCCTGCCAGAAGAACCGACCTGCCAAATTCATTTTCCAGTCCGAACCTTCCTGCTCTTCCGGACATATTCTCGTATTCGCTCCAGGTCAGGGGAACAAGTATGCCTTTATCCGTGAACTCCCCGCTCTCGTATTTCAAGCTCTCGATAAAAACGGTTCTGGCTGGGAGATTTACCCCCATAGAAAGTGTGCTGGTAGCAAAGATCAGGCTGGTCTCCTTTTCAAGAAAGGAATGTTCCACAACTTTTCTTTCCTCGTAGGATAAATCCGCATTATGAAAGGCAATCCCCTTCTGGAGACAGAAGGCAAGCTTTTGTTTTAAACTGGTATCTTCCAGCTCGTCCAGCATCTCTGTCGCTTTTACTGCCGGTTCTCCTTTTAACCTGTCTGCAAAAAGCAACACCAGCCTGAGGGTATCGTTTCTGCTCTTCAAAAAGACCAGAACCTGTTCTCCTTTATTCAGTAACTTCTGGATATTGGGAAAAAGCACCTCCTCGGCTTTTTCCCCTTCCGCATCTATGAACTCCTCCTCCCCTTCCTCCTGTGAATTATATTCTCTGTATTTTAATTTTCCTTTATGGAGAATTCCCTGCAAAAGCTCGACCGGTCTTTTCTTCTCCAGGAGCAACCTGCATCCCAGCCAGGAAGACAGTTTTTCCACCTCGCCTAATACCGCAGAAAACCCGATTATCTGCGGCTTAAAACCGGAATTAAGCACCTTCAGAAGAGCCAGTTCCAGAATCTGCCCGCGGGATGCATCGCCGATCATCTGCAGCTCGTCTATGATCAAAAGGTCGATATTCTTCAGTAAATCCAAATTCTTCAGAAGAAGCTGATTGAATTTCTCGTAGATCAAAATCCCCAGATCGAAATCCCCCTTTTCCAGATCCGGATCGTATTCCCTTCTGTCCCTGGTCGAGATGGCGATCTTTATCCCCAGGCTCGAATATTTTGCTCTGAAATCAGCCAACTTCTCCTCTGCAATAGCCTTGAGCGGAACCAGATAAATCGCTTTTTTACCTTTATAGATGGAGCTTATCGCCGCCATCTCCCCGCAGAAAGTCTTACCGGAAGATGTGGGAGCAGAGATGATTAAGCTCTCACCCTCAAGCAGACTGTAACGGGTAACAGCCAGGGTCTGCAAAGGCAGAAGTTTATCTCCCTGATTTTCCTCCCAGGTCTCAACGATTCTTTCCGGGATTCCATATTTTGTAAGCTTTTTTACATCCATTTTCCCCTCGCTTTCTCAGTGGAGTGCATCAGCTCGCTGATGCATGCAAGAGCAAGCTCTTGCACTCCAGAAGGATAGACTTTAGACTTTTGCCTGCTTTATTATACTGCACATTTGTGCAGTTGTCAAGGGAAAAATTAAAAAAATGGGGTAGGGTAACAACCTCTCACTGCCACTAAAAAGATTTGGTCGCTCAGACTATGGACAAGGTGGAGATCCCTGCTTGAAAAGATAACTAATAAGATAAACTATATCTGATAGAGAGGTTTGACCATCGCAGTTAGTATCTCCAACCCCCACATCCGGAATAGGCTCTTCTCCCTGCTTAAAAAGATAATTTATAAGATATACTATATCGGCTAAGGATACCTGTCCATCTCCATTCACGTTTCCACGCAAGAGATAATAACCCTTAGCATAAATGTCCCAACCTTTAGTTCTTCGATTATCCTGCCAGGTATAATAGACTTTAGAAGTCCTACCTGCAACTGCAGGTGAGTTTTGAGCAAAAGATGCATATTCAATCTTAGGCACAAAATAATTCCCTCCTAATGGATTGCCAGATTTGTCATATCTCTGAGCATAAATATCCCAATTACTGTTGCGGTAATCATCCCAAGTTATAGTAAATTCTCCAGTCTCATCTACGACAATAGCAGGATTATATTGATAATCGGTTCCTATATCATCATTCACCTTGAAGTTAGAACCCAAAGGACTACCAAGGGAATCGAATCTCTGTGCATAAATGTCCCATTCGTTATTTCTTTGATCATACCAAGTAATGACAAAATTGTTAGAGTTATCCATAGCAATCGCAGGAGGAGACCACTGATTAGCAGGCAGAGTGTCATCATTCACCTTGAAGTTAGTGCCAATAGGATTACCTGCATTATTATATCTCTGAGCAAAGATATCCCCATTAGAATCGTCCCGGTCATCTTCCCACACTATGACAAAATTTCCAGACTCACCCATAGTGATAGCAGGAGGAGAACCCCCATCAGTAAACCCTGCTTCATCATTCACCTTAAAGTTTGACCCTAGACAGTTACCAAGAAAATCATATCTCTGTGCATAAATACTTGGTGTGCCACTACGGTTATCTTCCCAGGTAATGACGAAGTTACCAGAACAATCAATGGCAATAGCTGGCATGTAAAACTGCGAAGCAGAATCAATGTCATCATTAACCATAAAATTTATGTCTATGGGATTACCAGTGAAATCATATCTCTGTGCATAAATATCTGGATTATCGTTACGTTCATCCCCCCAGGTAATGACGAAGTTACCAGAACAATCAATAGCAATCGCTGAAGAATAATAACTTAGATTAGAACCTATATCAGTATCATTTACCTTGAAGTTATAACCCAAGAGAGCACCTGAGGAACTACACCTTTGGGCATAGAAGTCAGGATAATTTCCATTCCGATAGTCTTTCCAGGTAACGATAAAGTTACCAGAGGTATCCACAGCAATATCAGGTAATTCTTGATCAGAAGATGCACCATCATCATTTACTTTAAAGTTAGAGCCTATGGAATTACCAGAGGAGTTATAACTCTGAGAGTAGATATCGCCATTGTTGAATCCATTTCGAATATCACGCCATGTGACAACAAATCTACCAGAACTATCACTAGCAATAGAAGGCATTGAATACCAGTCAATGCCACCAGTAATATCATCGACTTGGAAATTAGAGCTCATAGTAGTACCTGCAGAATCATATCTCTGTGCATAGATATGAATACCCGCACGCTCATCTATCCAAGAGATTACGAATTCACCGGAACCATTCATACAAACAGATGGGTAAACATGTATAACAGTTCCTGTATCATCATTTACCCTAAAATTTGAACCTATACAAGTGCCAGACGAATCATATCTTTGAGCAAAAATGTCTATTACCAAAGAATCTCTGCGATTATCATCCCAGGTAATGATAAAATTACCGTAACCATCATTAGCAACTTTGGGAAATGTCTGCCAGGCAGAATTAATATCATCATTAACCATAAAATTTGAGTTTATTGGATTGCCAGAATAATCATACCTCTGAGCATAAATATCCGAGCGACCATTGCGATCGTCTTCCCAGCAAATGATAAAGTTTCCAGACCAATCCGTAGCAACAGAAGTGTGATTCTGATTTGAGGTTCCAGTGTCATCATTCACTTTAAAATTTGATCCTATGGGATTTGAATCAGAGTCAAATCTCTGAGCCCAGATATCATAGTTACCTTCTCTGTTATCATACCAGCTAATTACAAAATTGCCGGTGCAATCTATAGCTACTGCAGGAGACCTCTGAAGATTAGAGCCAATATCATCATTTACCTTAAAATTCGAACCTATAAGATTACCCGAAGAATTATATCTCTGGGCATATATATCATAGTTTCCTTCACGAGCATCCATCCATGTGATAATAAAATCTCCAGAATAATCCACAGCAATTGAGGGATACATCGCAAATACTCCAGTGATTTCATTCACTATAAAGTTTGCACCTCTTTGATGACCTTCAGAATCATACATTTGAGCATATATATCAGATATATTATTAATAGATGAGCCTTCCTTACGATAATCCATCCAGGTTATGATAAAGTTTCCTGAAGGATCTCGGGCTATGTTTGGATAATTCTGACTAGCCCCTCCGATGGTATCATCGTTGACCAGAAAATCATCTATAATTGTCTGGGTTGCTGCTTGTTCCTTGAGGATCAAAAGATTATTCACTGAATTATATGCTCGAATCTCTTTCTGCTTGAAATATTTATCTTTAAGGAATTCAAATGGATTGTCATAAGGAGGTATATTTGGTTTGAAATCCTTTTCTATGACAAACTCTGTTTTTTCACCTTCGGTTCCATCAAATTTGGAATCTATCTGTTTCCCAAAAAGATGAGGATGAAAAAGAAAAATTACTACCAAACTTAGAAGAAAAATCTTCATAGTTAGGTGCATGATCTCCTCCTTAGTCAAATTATGGTAATTATATTTTCAAAGTATAAATTACACCCCAAGAAAACATTGTCAATGATTTTTTAATTTGAGTCAATTAAAAATAGTTATGTTGATCAATCATGCCCTTATGTTTGGTTGACAACGTATTCCAAGTTTATCTCCTGTTTGGTCAAGCAGACTTTGCTATGACTAATCCAGCTGATTCAAAATCTCTTCCTTTTCTTATGCAGGGTAACTACCTTCGCCTTGTTAACGAGGAGAGGAAAGGGTAAGGCTAATAGTAAACTCGATTTGCCCTGAACGTAAGTTTATTCCCCGCCTTGAGGCAAGGCGGGAATACCGAGCTATAGGGGTACGGTGCGCCGTGTCCCTTACCACTATATTTCGCAAGGCTGAAACCTTACGCTACACCCCCTTTTTAGTAAGTTTTTTAGCCTCTGACATTCTTTTTGCTAAACAAAATTCTTTGTATAGTTGACTCTGTTTAAGTAAGCTTATGCTTTTGGAAATAATTGATTTTATTTTCTTTTTTTGGGTTTGGGAAAGCATAAGACAATTGTAATTGCCACACTCTAATGCAAGAAACTGTATTACCTCCAAAACATCTATTGCAATTTGCGGCATACCATGCGTTTCGATGTACCAACTTTTCGGTATAAAGTGTTCAAAAGAGTTTCTGAACTCATTTTTAAGTTTCTCAATGGACTTTCTTTGCTGGTCTGTCAATTTAAGAGACTTGCTAAATACGGTCATACGCATGCATTTTAGGTCCTGACAACGTTTCAAAGCATCATCGAAACTAATGAGTTTTTTCATACCTTTCTTAGTTTTGAAGGTTACATTATCTGAGCTAGTACCTTTAAGAGCACAAACTGCAAATCCATACAAAGCACCAAACAATGTAATCACGACCCATTTCCAAGCTTTGATGTTCGTTTTTACTTGGTGGATATAAAAATCAGCGTGCTCAAGGTAATCAAGTGTATTAGTTAATTCCGAGAATTCAATATATTTTCTTCTTATTCTTTTCATTTTTCAACAACTCTTTTTATGCTCGCACTGCTGCTTAATTCTTTTTTACTCTATTATTCTGCGGGCAGAACAATGTTCTGCCCCTACAAAAAATTATATCGATCTCGGTTTGAGCTTCATCGGGTCTTCGACTGCCATCAACTCCTTGGTGATGAAAGCCTCCCCGTATTTTACCCCGATCATAGTGCCGTAATTCATCGCTTTTATCCTCATAAAGTCGAAAACATCAAGTCCGGGTACGAAAACGTCTTTGCGCTTCTTCATATCTTTGAACTGGGAGCGGTAGCATTTTACCGCCTCAATCTTTCTTTCGAACTGCTCGGTTACATCCACGACGAAGGAGTGTTCCATCCTCTCCCGGAAGGAGGTCGAATAGATGATCTTATAAGGGCGATGTGGCTCGCCCTGAACTTTGAGCTTTGCCAGCCCGGAAAGATAACAGGCATCATACCCCAATCGGGAGCAGTTGGAATGGTCCGGATGCCTCTGCTCCCAGTAAGGCAGGATAACCAGATGCGGCTTGTATTTTCTTATGAGTCTCACCAGCTTCAACTTGTTTCCCCAGGTAGGTTCTACCTTGGAATCGGGTAATTTCAGATTTTCCCTGATTTTCAAGCCCATCAATTTAGCCGCACATTTAGCCTCGATCCCCCTCAACCTGGCAGAGCCTCTGGTTCCCATCTCTCCCTGGGTCAAGTCAACAATGCCCACATTGTATCCCGAATCGGCTAATTTAATCAGGGTTCCTCCGCAGGTTATCTCCGCGTCATCCCGGTGAGCAAAAATCGCCAGCGCATCCAGCTTCACATCTTCCTCCTTTTTTAGACTTCTTGATTTCTTATACTGACCACTGATCACTAACCACTTGTCACTATCTTCTCATAATATCTTTCATACAATGGTACGATTAATTTGGAATCGAATTTCTCCACAGCTTTATTTCTACAGTTTTCTCTGAAATTATTTAATTTATTTTCGTCCGAAAGGAGCTCGATCCCCTTTTCAGCCATAGCTTTTACGTCCCCCAGTGCACATAGATAGCCGTCTTCCCCGTTTAAAACTACCTCTGGCAACCCCCCTACCTCTGTGGCAATTACCGGCACCCCGCAGCTCATCGCCTCCAAGGCCACCAGGCCAAAGCTCTCCTGCTCGCTGGGAAGTAGAAAAAGGTCTGCCAAAGGCAGAAGATCTTCCACGTAATCCTGCCCCCCCAAGGAGATAACTTTGTTTTCGATTTTGAGCTCCTTTGACAAGAGCAGGGCTTTGCTCAAATCCGGGCCATCGCCAATCAGGATCAGCTTGGAGGGAATCTCCTTATCGATTAGCTCAAATGTCTTTATTATATCCTCCACTCTTTTGACCGGGCGAAAATTGGAGATGTGCATAATTATCTTTTCCTCATCCCTGGCAAATTGCCTTCTCTGTATTTTATCCATCTGAGGCTTGAACCTTTCCGAATCCACGAAATTCGGAATCATCTCTATCTCCTTATGTAGCTCAAATTCCAGAAGAGTTACTTTTTTCAAAAACTCAGAAACCGCTGTTATCCCGTCGCTTTTCTCTATGCTGAACTGTGTGATCCCGCAAAAGGATTTATCCGTGCCCACTAAAGTTATATCCGTGCCGTGCAAAGTAGTAATCACTTTGGGACTGTCATCCCTTAAAATGCTTTTGGCCAAAAAAGCCGCGGTGGCATGGGGAATGGCATAATGCACGTGCAATAAGTCTAGAGACCACTGCCTGGAGATCTCCGTCATCCTGCAGGTAAGGCTCAGGGTATAAGGTGGGAATCTGAAGAGCGGATAATTGGAAACCTCGACCTCGTGATAGTAAATATTCTCCATAAACCTCTGCAACCTGAAAGGGGGAGAATAGGTGATGAAATGCACCTGGTGCCCTCTTTTTGCCAGCTCTATCCCCAATTCGGTTGCTACCACACCACTCCCGCCCGGCACCGGATAACAGGTTATACCTATGCGCATATATTCTACTTCACCTCGATAATTTGATGGTCAATTTTCTCCACATCGATTTTATCATACAGTAAATCTACGAACTCAAATCCATATTTTATCAGAAATGGCAAAAGGTTTAAAACCCGCTCCTGGAGTTTATCTTCTGGGTAAAGGCTATTCCTGGCTTTGTAAATCTGCTCTTTTAACGTTTGATTTTTCTGCCTGTGAGCCTGGAAAAGCTTTTCTCCCAACCTTTTCAATTCATAATCGATTTTCTTTCTTGTATTTTCCAGGTTGGGCTTTAAAACCGGCTCTGAGGAGAGAAGCTCTTTTTCCAGACCGTCTAACACCTCTTTAACTTTTTCCCTTTTATCTTCCAATAACTCGTCTAAGGGGTTCGGATATTTTTCTTTCAATACAGAATTTATCAAACTTTCCGGCTGCTGAAACAGATCCGTAAAATCAAGCGAATATTTTTGAAGAACCTGTTTGATCTTATCCTCCAAAAGACTCAAGCTGGCGCGGGGATAGACCACAGGCATGGGTATCTCGAAGAACTCGAAAACGGGTTTCAGCTGGGCGTAATAACCGATCTCCCCGGGACCCCCGATGTACACGGCAGTGGGGAAAAGGTAGCTCCTCATCAAAGGCAGGAGCAATACATTCGGACTTAACCTCACCGGCTCATTTTCTATTATTTGCCTGAGCTTCTCTGTGGTCAGCTTCTTATCTCTGCCCTCGATCTCGATTAAATCCCCATCCCATTTTAACGAACGTCTTTTATCTTCTGTCTCTAAAAAAAGATTTAACGTGTTTTCAGTTTTCATCACCTGCTGATGAAACCCCAGAGCTTCCAGTTTTTCACCGGTCTCCCTTACCAGCTTAATGGTTTTGCCCGGGTATTTTATCTCCTTGAGAAAAAAATCCCTAAGCATATTCTTAAGTTCCCTGTCCGAGGGGTCAACTATCACCAGGCCGTAGCCGCCCAGGAGCACAGTCAGCCATCGGGCAAAGGAATCGGGAAAACTCTCTCCTTCCGCATAACATCCCTTGAGCTTTTTGATCACCTGGTCCTTGAAATCAGTGGGATGAAGAGAGGCACCAAGTTCCTCTATGGATGAATTTATTCCCTCCTCAAAGGCAACGCCATAGACCGGCTTGCCGGAAGGAACTTTGGCAGGCGAGTATTTAATCTCCCTAACCTTATTTTTATTATCTACGATCCAGGCTGATTTGACCTCATCGAAATCGTGGTCTTCTGAGTCCAGCCAGAAAACCGGAACGAAATTTCTGGAGAACCTGTAGGATAAAGCCTGAGCCAGTTTAATGGTGGTGATGGCTTTATATATGGTATAGAGGGGGCCTCCAAAAAATCCTGTCTGCTGACCGGTGAAGACTATTACGGAATCTTCCTCTTCCAAACACCTGACCTTTTCCAGGACCTCTTTTCTCCCGCCGAATCTCTGATTCTGCTTCTCAAGAATGGAGGCTAACTTCTCTCTCTGGTATTCTTTTGCCTTTATCGATTTAAGTATCCTCAGGTAGTTTTTATCCATTCGAAAATCGCCGGCATAGAACTTCTCCACCTTCTGGAAATCGTAGAGGAAATCGGAGAAAAGCCTGGTGGTTCCAGGTATCTTTCTGAAATCTGTTTCCATGATATTTAATCCATAAACTGGCTTTCCATACCGCATCTCTCGAAAAGCATTATGATGGATTTCCTTTTGGACTTGGATTTGTGCCATTTCCCTTTCTTAACCAGGAGCCCTTCTCCCTTGTTCAAGGTTACCTTCTCCTTTTCAAATTCCAGCTCCATTCTGCCGTCCAGCACGTAGAAAAACTCATCGTAGGGATGCTTGTGATTTTTATACACCCCCTGTATCACCCCTAAAAGTATATTACTTTCCCCAACCCTGCATACGTTTATCGGTTTAAACGGAACCTTTACCTTTTTCCCCTCTTTTAAAAGATTAATTTTAGGCATCTTGCCTCCTTTTAAATGTATTTATGTTTTTCCCTGAATTCGCATCTCCGGTAAAGAACACATTCCCCGCACAGGGGATTTCCGGCTTTGCAGATTTTCCTGCCGTGCTGTATGAGGTTGAGATGAAAAGAGTAAACCAGATTTTCCGGTATTTTATTCTGTAGCATCTGGTGAGCCTTTTTGGAATCCGCTTTAGCCGGAATCAGGTCCAGCCTTTTGCTTACTCGTAGGATATGAGTATCCACCGGAAAAACCGGACGTCCGAGTGAGAAAAGCAGCACGCAGGCAACGGTTTTCTCTCCGACCCCTTTGAATCTGCTCAAGTAGTCCTTGATTTCTTCGGTCTTCCATCTCCTGAGAAAAGAAAGAGTTACCCTGCCCCTCTCCTCGTGAATCTGGTTCAATAATCTTTTTATCCTCAGAGCCTTGACCTTCTCCAGCCCTCCGGTTTTTATGCTTCTGGAGATCTTTCCTAAGGGTGCAGTCCTCAGTTCATCCCAGCTTTTGAAAGTTTTTTTCAGGCTCCTGAAAGCCCGGTGGCTATTATGGTCCGAGGTATTCTGGGAGAGGATGGTGGCAATCAGCTCTGACAAAGGATCGGACGAGAGCTGGAGAATTTTTTTGCCGTATTCCTTCTCCAATAAATTTGCCAGGCTCTTAATATATTTAGAACTTTTCCTGATTTTCGGCATAGGAGTATTATCTATTATCTGATGATTATATTATAAAAAAGGGTATTTGTCAATTTTTTTCGTAAAGGGGTAGGCTGCCCGGATGATATGAGTCTTCCTGACCCTGACCTGGGTCACCGGAAAAAGAAAACCTGGTTAAATAAAAACCAGGTCTTTAAAATTTTATATTCCGACAACCGGATACCGGATAAGCCTCTACCCTGCCAGCTTTTTCTTTTCCTCTGAGCTGTTTCCCTCTTTCTTGAGATCTTCTTTCTTTATCTCCTCCTCGATATCGCGCATCCCTTTTTTGAATTCACTCACGCTTTTGCCCAGACCTTTTGCGATCTCCGGTATCTTCTTGGCGCCAAAAAGTAACAGCAGAACCAGAAGGATCAGCAGAAGTTCCTGAGCTCCTATTCCTCCTAACATTTTTTTCCTCCTTAATTTTTATCTATGCAGCCCGGCAAATATCCAAGCTGGCCTGCATTGAAAATCTTTCCGTCAATCAATATACGCTAAAGCGTTTCAAAATTCAATTAAAAAATGCTCGATTCATCTCAAAAGGACCATTTTCCTTATTTCCCTGTAATCGCCGGTTTTCAGCTGATAAAAATAAATCCCGGACGAAACCTCTTTCCCCTTCTCATCCCTGCCATCCCAGATAACCTCATATCGTCCAGGTTTCATCTCCTTGTCCAGTAAAACCCTGACCTTCTGACCCAGGATGTTGTAGATAGAAAGGGTGGTACGGATGGGACTGGCCACTGACCACTGACCACCTTCCACTTGAAAGGGTATGGTGGTGTGGGGATTGAAGGGATTGGGATAATTCTGTCCCAAGTAAAATGTTTGAGGTGGTGCGATAGGTTCCTCTGTAACTTCCGTAGGCGAAAAACCAAACTCTGCCAGTATCTTACGCAATAAGGGAACCGACTGTTCCTCTCTGATATAATATAAAGGAAAATCAAGGAAATAAACCTTATAGTCATCGCCTGTGTGCCTCATCCCTATTGCTCTACCCTCAAAATCCGAGGTGTCGTAGGTGGAGTTGAAAGTGTAAATCACCTCTTTGGGATATAAAGGAACAAAATAACTTATAAGGGGAAGCTTGCCCTGTAAGTCACACCTGTCCTTAGGGTAACTTAGATTAACTCTGGCAGTATCAACCTCCAGATCTGGGAATTCAGATAAAATAACGGAATGAGTGCCGATAAACTCCTCCTGGCCGCAGCTCCAGAGAGGATAATAGATTGAATATAAATTTAAAACATCATGAGAAAAATCACCTTTTATAAAATATCCATAATCCGGAGCCTGAATCAAGTTTGTGCCAAATAGAATAAGTTTGCCTCCTGCCTCCAGGTATCGCCTCAAATTCACCTGGGTGCTGTCAACAGTAAAACTGGGACCAAACCTTCCCTCAGAATGAATAATGCAGACTGGATAAGGGCTTAATTCTTTGAGTGAAATATATTCAATCTGGGGAAGGTCATGTTTGGCGTAAACAAAAGGATAGCCCCGTAATGCACGATTGTAAAAGGCGTTCACGCTCTCGTCCTGCACAAACACCCTTCCCAAGGGATTGCTCATATCAACCAGAAGTATCCCCTGGTCAAAAGCCATTCTCAGAGCATAAACGCTGTCCGAAGGGAAGCTTTCCAATCCCAGCCTGTCCAGAGCAGTAATGCGATAATAGTAAACTGTGCCATCGTCCGTTGTTTTATCACAGAAGGTTGTATCCAAACCTGCTAAGCCAACCTCGCCCGCAAAAAGCCAGTCTCCTTTTTCTTCTTTTCTGTAAATTTTGTATTCTATAACATCCTTCTCCGGATGAGAGCACCAGAATAAACAAACATTGCCGTTGTTGACCTCTGCACTGAGACAGTCTGGTGAAGCAGGTCTGCCAGCCAGAAAATCTATTTCCCCAGAAGACACACCTTCTGATCCGGATGAGTTCAGACTCTTAATAACATAGAAGTAATCTTCTCCTTCTATCAGATTTTCATCGACATAAAAGGTATCGGTGATTGGAGCCTCATTCACGGGGGCAGATGAGTACACGCCTGAGATGTTGCTGCGATATAGGTTATATCCTTTCAGACCTCGATAATTTTTCGGCGACCAATAAAACATAGCCTTATCTGCGGGAATATTTGCCAGTCTAAAATTAAAAGGTGGTCCTGGCGGAGGTAAGAGATATTCACTTTCATAGGTTCTCATCGCTGTCCAGCTATTCCTGACAAAGTCTGAGAAATTCAGATTTGAGTAGTAATCATCCGGTGATTTTGGGTCTATGGGATTAACTGGATTTTTATGCAGATCTTCTCCGGCTACGAAAGCGAAAGCAATTGAGACTGAACCACCTGCTGGAAGGTCAAAGGGACCTACTGAAAATAAATATCTGGTATCATACCCATTGGCTAAATCTGTGCAGACTGCAGGTGGTGGCAACCAGCCATCGGCACTTTTGTCTATACACGTATAAATCTGGTCATAATCCTTTTCCTGATTGGACATCAAAAAATATTTAGCCCTATCCCCGCAGGGAGTCCCCTTACCTCCTTCGCACCAGTCTCCATAGATGCTATTCCACAGTTCCCAGTTTGATTTCAGCCAGGGACCGAAATCCAGACTATTTGGATCGCTTCCCTCACTCAGCCACCAGTGGAATGACTTACTCACATCTGAACTGCTTGCCCCTAAAAATTTAATCCCTAAGACTCCCCTGACGCTTCGGGAGGTCCAATTTCCAGATGATGGGTCACCGTCATTGTCCGCAGCCCAGACTAAATCGGTTTCAGGTGAGCTTTCAGGCAGAAAATAATTTGTCAAGAATCCGCTTATATCATCCCTGAAACCATTTGATGTCGACTCGTGATATATATCCTCATCCATATATTGCCCCACGTACAAACCGTTAATTCCTTTGTGCCCGATATTCTGAATCGCATATTCCAGAATTACAAAATCATCATAAGGAGGAGAAGCCCAGGAATAGCTGTGCTGGGTTATTTTTATCCCCAGTGGTTTGTGTGGTCGGACATCATAATCATCCGGAGCTACTCCCTGAATCAAAGTATCAGTATAAACAGCAATAAATTCGTTGTCTGCATAATAATTCATTTCCATAATTTTACCTTCCGGATATTCATCAGGAAGCATCTCATTTACCTGGAGCCAACCGTCTGCACCCACCGAAACCAACGTCTCTCCCTCCACCACTCCTCCTACCCACAAAGCACCCTGGAATAAATACTCTAAATCAGAACCTCCGGGAAATTCAGCAGAGGGGTATGGCTCTCCGGTATAAGGATCTACCATCCACCCTGACTGACTTCCCATGAAACCCCAATTTGAAATGGAAAGCCATAATTTGCCTGCTTTATGAGTCTTGTAGTCAAGGTAAGGGTCACCTGGTATCGCAAAACTTCTCATTGCAGGCTGACTCTCTTTGCTAAAAGCAGTCCTCGCCTCCACATTGCAGAATAGAACCACTACAATTAAGAGAAGACAAGCCAAAATACTAAATAGCTTTTTCATTTCTCACCCCCGGAATAGGGTTAATACAAATTCTATATATAGTATAATAAAAGTCTTCTATAAAAAAAGAACTTTCTTAATAATATTACTTTCATCTCAAAAGGACCATCTTCCTTATTTCCCTGTAGTCACCGGTTTTCAGCTGATAAAAATAAATCCCGGAGGAAACCTCTTTCCCCTTCTCATCCCTGCCATCCCACACAGCCTCATACCTGCCGGGCAAAAGCTCTTTCTCCAACAATACCCTTACCCTCTGACCCAGGATGTTATAGATAGTAAGGGTGGTAGGGACGGGTTCTCCAAACTCCAAACTCCCAACTCTAAACTGTATTTTTGTGGTCGGGTTAAAGGGATTGGGATAATTCTGTCCCAAGTAAAATGTTTGAGGTGGTGCGATAGGTTCCTCTGTAACTTCCGTAGGCGAAAAACCAAACTCTGCCAGTATCTTACGCAATAAGGGAACCGACTGTTCCTCTCTGATATAATATAAAGGAAAATCAAGGAAATAAACCTTATAGTCATCGCCTGTGTGCCTCATCCCTATTGCTCTACCCTCAAAATCCGAGGTGTCGTAGGTGGAGTTGAAAGTGTAAATTATCTCCTCCGGAAATCTCGACACGAAATAACCTGTTAAAGGAAGTCTGCCCTGCAGATCACAATTATCTTTGGGATAACTCAAGTTCACCCTGGCTGTGTCCAGCTGTAAATCGCTAAATTCCGATTGCAAAGCTGAATGAGTGCCGATGAATTCCTCCTGACCGCAGTAATACCAAACAGGTAAAAGCATACTATCTATATGCAGAACATCATAGGCAAATTGGCCTTTTTCAAAGGGCGAGGGCAGTGGAAAATAACGGTCATCTGCAGGCTGGATTATATGTCTTCCGGCTAAAATGAGCTTCCCTCCTGCTTCTAAATAATGCCTTAAATTTACCAGGGTGCTGTCGAATTTAATCCTGCCTAAAATCGAGTTTGCAGGTCCGTATCTGCCCTCAGAATGAATAATGCAGACTGGATAAGGGCTTAATTCTTCGAGTGAAATATATTCAATCTGGGGAAGGTCATGTTTGGCGTAAACAAAAGGATAGTCCTGTAGTGCCCTGTTGTAAAAAGAATTTACGCTGTCATCCTGAACATGCACCTTCCCGTCCGGGCTGCTCATATCCACAAGCAATATCCCTTGGTCAAATGCCATAGATAAGGCGTAGACGCTGTCCGAGAGGTAACCCTCTAAACCATTTTTATCCACAGCCGAAACCGCATAAAAATAAATCACCCCGTTCTCGATAGCTTCATCGCAATAATCGGTATCCGGGCCAGATAATCCTACGTCTTTTATAAATTCATATTCCCCGTCCTCCTCTTTTCGATAAATCCTGTACCCCACCACGTCTTTTCCCGGACTGGGTTTCCAGGATAAGCAGATCTCCTTTTTGTCTGCCAGGACTGAAAGCCCGGCTGGAGGATCAGGCTGACCAGCCAGGATAGCTATTTCTTTTGACTTCTTCCCTGCTTTGCCAGCCTCACTTACACAGGAGACCGCATAATAATAAGTATCCCCTTCAACTATTCCTCTATCTATGAAGAAAGTATCCTGAATGACCCCTGAATTTATGGGGGAAGCCGGATACTCACCGGATTTAGAGCTTCTGTAGAGATTGTACCCTTTCAGATTGGAATGTATTTTGGGAGACCAGGAGAAGAGCAGGGTCGAATCGGTCGAATTCATTATCCTGAAATCTTTTGGCGGACCTGGAGGTGGTAGAGTATAACCTGATTCATAGACGATCTTCGCGTTCAGGGCATTGGAAAGCAAATCGCTGAAATCGAGATTGGAATAATAGAGCTGGGGATTGAAAGGCTCTAAGGGGTTATCTTTTCTGTGTAAACTATCCCCCATAATTACCCCTACGGCGAAATTTATACTGTCCTGGGGAGGTATGTCGAAAGGTCCAAATGAATATAAAAACCTGGTATCGAAACCCACAGCCAGATCTGCACAGTTGACTGGTGGAGGCTGCCAGCCTGAAGCTGACTGATCCACGCAGGTGTAAACCTGGTCGTAATCAATTTCACCATTGGACATCAAAAAATATTTAGCCCTGTCCCCGCAGGGGGTTCCCTTACCCCCCTCACCCCAGATATCATAATTCCTTCTCCATAAATCCCAGTTAGATTCCTTCCACGGACCAAAATCCAGACTTTCCGGGTATTCTGCATTGATAAACCACCAGTTATAGGATGCTACAGCCTCAGGATTGGAGGAGCCTAAAAGCGCAAACCCCAGAACACCTATAGGGCTTTTTGAGCTGATCTTACCATTAGAGAAATCCCCGTTGTTGTCAGCAGCCCAGGCTATTTCTATTTTTTTACTGGCTTCAGGCAACGCAAATGATTCTTTTCTAAAGCCTGTAACGTCATCCAGATAACCGGGAATATTTGTTATGTGATATATGTCAGTATCCATATAGAATCCGATATAAGCCCCTGAGATGAATCTATCCCCGAAGTTCTTAATCCAGTAGTCCAGTATAACAAAATCATCATAAGGCGGGCTCACCCAGGAATAGCTGTGCTGGACGATCTTGACTTTTAGAGGTTTATGAAATCTAAGATCAAATGGGTCATCGAATCCGCTGTCTGTCAAGGTATCCGTATAGGTAGCTACAAACTCCTGATCTCCGTGCTTTTCTAACTTCTTGACTTCTCCATCCGGACAGATGTCCGGAAGCATCTCAAAATTGACAAACCAGCCGTCTTCTCCGATTGAGACCAGAGTCTCCCCTTCAGCTACTCCCCCGACCCAGAGAGCACCTATATATAGATAATTCAGCCCGGAGCCAGCCGGGAAATGAGCAGAAGGCGCGGATGAGTCCGTGCCTGTTTCAGGTAAAATCCCGTCCTGGCTTCCCAGAAGCCCCCAGTTGGTGATAGTGAGCCAGAGATTGGATTCCCGGTGAACTAGCTGTTGATCACAGGGACTGGAGGGATAACTGAACATTTTTCTGGTGTTAAGAGAAGTGTCCAAGCCCTTACCCCAAACCAGACTAAAAGCAATTAAAAAGGCTGACAGAATTAGTGCGAATTTTTTCATCTTTTACCCTGGAGAGTAATAAATGATTATTCAGCTCTTAATATAATAAAAAAATATGCCCGTAAAAACAAAATCTGAAAAAGATTATGATACAGATAACTATTTGGAATTAAATGAGATAGAAACCAAGTTTGAATTTTCGCTTTAAGGGAGGCGCAGACTATTACCAGTAAAAATCAAAGATAAATTTTTAAGTTTAACTCTCCCTTTTGGTTTGCAAACTTGCGGAAACCTGCCTGAAGTCATCAAAACTTGCGAGAGTAAAGGTAAAGTAGCAGCAGCCTTTCTTTTAACCAAACCTTCCAGCAAAGATCGCCAGAAGTCCCAAAAACATATTGAATTTTAAAAGGCGGCTCAAGGAGCCTAAATTCTCTTTTGAGGAATCGTTCCATAAAGAGAGGATAATATAAAAAAGGATAAAATCCATAATCAGAACCAGGATAAGATAATAAACAGAGAAGATTCCCAGCTTATAGGGGAAAACAGTCAGGATGATTAATACCGCAAAAATCAAGCTGATTAAAAACTGGCTAAATTTGAACCCGTAGGTAATGGGAAAAGTCTCCGAGCTTAAAGCTTTGTCTCCTGCCACGTCCTCCATATCCTTGAGCAGTTCCCTGCCCATATGAAAAAGAAGAGCCAGAAATGCCGGGATAAGGGATACCTCCGGGTTATTGGAGAAAATCCCGCCGTAGACAAAAGCCAGTGCACAGATCAGACCCACGGTCATATTACCTATGAGAAGCTCCCGTTTGAATCTGGAACTGTAAAGGAAAAGAAAGATTATGGCAAAAAGCGCCATAGCCAGCGATAAGGGCTTAAGGAAAAAGCTTAAAACAAAACCACAGAGAAAAAGAGAAACGGCGAAAAAAAACGCCTTTCTCAAAGAGATATTCTCTTTTGGCAGAACCCTGTTGGGACGGTTTATCTTATCTATCTCCACGTCGAAATAGTCATTCAGGGCATACCCCCCTGCGGAGATCAGGGAGGCGGAGAGCGCGGCTAAAAGAAGCTTTGACCAGTTTGATACGCCACCCATAAAACCGCCCAGGAGCACCGAGATAAAGGTTAACAGGTTATTCTGAATGCGGGCTAATTTTAGATAACTTAAAAACTTTTGCATCTTCGACCTCATTCCCCTCAGGATCAAAAACGGTTGGAGATACCAAAATGTATCTTCCCTTCTGAGAACTTGTCATTTTGCCCTAAGGCATAGTCAACTTCGTATATACCTAATCTTGTATTTATTTTCAAGCCCAATCCGAACCCTGATCTGCTGTCTGATATCTTCTCCAAGTAACCGCCGAGGGAATCCTTCAGCCTGCGGCTGAAATAGCCGAAATCCCAGAAAAGAAAAATTCTCGACTCGGAATCCAGGAGAAACCTGTATTCTATATTCGACCAGAAAAGCTTGTCCCCGGAAAACTCCTCCTCCCGGTAGCCCCGGAGCGAGTTTAACCCTCCCAGGGTGAACTGGTCTGAGATAGGAATCTTTTTCTCCGAGCTTGTGAGGCTCCTTAGATGGAGAGACAGAGCTATCACCTGATTTTTATAAAGCGGAAGGAAATTATCCAGATCCAGTAACAGCCTTGCCTCGTGAGCTGAAGTTTTATCCGGCTCTAATTCGGGCGTGGAGAAATATTTTTTCCTGCCGTAGACCATCCGGGCTTTATAGTACAGCCCTTTTCCGGGATTGATTGGATAATCCAATAGATCCAGGCTCAAGCCGACTCCGAATTTATATTTACGGCTGGAGGGTAAAACATCTTTCAGCCTCTCGTCAGTTGCTACCTTTTCCCAGCCGCCGGATAACCCAAAGGAGAATCTTTCCAGGGGTGAATAATCCAGTGAGGTATTCAGGTCTAATTTCGAATAGCTCGAATCATAGTCTACCTGCCTTAAGTCCAGTCCCCAGTTCAAAGGAAGGCTGAACAGATAAGGCTCCCGGAAGGAGAAGAAAAGGTCAAAGGAATAAGGGTCTTTCTTGCTCCAGGTTATCTCAGCCCTCTTGCCCGTTCCAAAGATATTATCAAAGACGAAATTAAGCTTTCCGCTGAAATACCCTCCCCTGCTCTGCACGGAAGGAACATAACCCAACACTCCCAGAAAACTGTTCTGGATTTTCTCTTCCAGATCGATCCGCAGAACCGCCCAGACCGGATCGGGCTGGGGCACAAGCTCAACCCCTTTGATCTTCTTTATGAAAGATGCCCTCCTCAACCTGGCTAATCCTGCCTCAAGCCTCTTTTGCGAAAAATAGCTGCTGCTGTCGATATCTACAATCCTTTTAAGGATTTTCTCCTTTGTGTTCACCTCGTCTGAGAATTCGACACTTCTGATCTTCAGCCTTGGTCCCTCGGTTATCTTAAGCTTAAAGGTAAGCCTGCCTTTGGAATCACCCGGCTCTGAGGTATATAGAAAATCCTCCGGAGCTATCTGACAGTAGGGAAAGCCGTTCTCCTCGTATAGTTCTAAGATATTCTCGATACTTTTCTCCAGAAGCTTATCCGAATAAAAGGCACCCGGTTTCAAGCTCATACTGGAACAGATTTCCTTTGAGCTTAAGCTCCGGTTGCCAACGATTTCAATCTCTTTTATCTTGATTTTCCTCTCGAGGGGAAATGTTACCTTACAAAAGAAGGATATAATCAATATCCCTGAGAGAATCACAATAAAAACTGGCTTGGTCTTAGAAGTAAGCCTTGATCTCGAATTTACCATTATGTCTTGTTCCTCTTATGGGTTCCTTTAAGCCTGAATAGGCAAAGCTGGCAGAGAGAGTCTGATTTAATTTGAAATCAAAACCCAGGCTCCAGGTGAAATTATCACCCTCCCTTTTTCCCTCTGCCATCTCCCAGGGTAAGACCTGATCCTGTGGGGAGATGCCGACCCGATACCAGCTAAACTCGGAACGCAGCTTTCCCTTGCCCAAAAGAGAATAGGTCACCTTAGGTGAAAGCTCAAATAAAGAAACTTTGAGTTCTGACAGTTCCTCTTTTTCTTCTTTAAGTTTGCTGGACAGGGTCAGTTCCAGTGATTTTTTTTCTCTGCGGGTAAAGCTGACCTTCAGGCTTTTCCCCTGAATCAGGAGAGAATTCGAATAAACTTTATCCCTTTCCCTTCTTTCCTGGATGATCTCCGACTCCAGAAGATTTTTGAAGGAGATCCTGTAACGCAAAAGGGCTGATCGACTGGTTTTATTATCTCTATCTGTTCCCGAGAGCAGAAGTAGATTCTCGCTTTGGTCCAGGGTCCATCTCAGCCTCAGATTCAAAGGTGACAGAGGAAAAAGGTAAAGGTCATATATCCTGGAGTGGTCTTTAAGCAGCGTCTCCCTGGAGAAACCAGCGCTCAAGGGGTTGAAAACGAAATTGCTCCAGTTCACTTTTCCTGAGATGAGGTCAGAGCTTCTGAGGTAAACGTCAGTATAAAATTGATTGAGTAAATTGACCGAGGTGAAAAGCTTGCCCGGCTTGAAAACCGTCTTAAAGCTTTTGTCCAGCTTTTTGCCCGGGATATACTCGTCCAGCACCTCCTTTTGCAATATGAAATCACCTTGGGGATCTGGAATATACTCCCCGTTCTCGTACCTGTAGTCTCCCCTCCCCTCTCCTACCTCGATATAGTTATCCATCCTTTTCTCCGAGCCCAAAAGATTGACCGAGTAATAAAGATTCAGCACCACAGCCTGATTTTTGGGATAATAGTCCAGTTTCAGAGCCCCCAGATTTCCTTTTGAGCTTTCGCCGGACTTGATATTTTTCTGCCTGTAGGTATGCTCGAAATTAGAGGAGAAAACCTCCTTGTAGTTTCTCAGGGATATCAGGTTCTGCCAGGTATAGGCATCGGAGCTCTTTTTCCAGGAGCCGTCTTTTATCTTATCCTGCCGGTAGACCAGCTGGCTGGAAAATTCCCATAACCCGCCTGACCCTAGGCCCATCCTCCCCTTGAACTCGTCATATCTTCTGTCTTGAAATGAAGAATCCTCCCGGGCAAACTCCTGTTTTTCCATTTCCCAGCCGAGCTGGGTCTTAAGCTTTCTCCACCCCTGAGTCAGGTTAAAATCTCTTCTCTGCCAGTTCCCGGTTTGAACCAGGGATTCTCCTTTTTGAGTACTTTTTATGTCTTCGGATGAGGCTTTAGCTTCCAGATTTTTTAAAGGGGAAAATAGCGCATTGAACCCCCGGCGTTTTGATTCAAAACTGTTCCCCTTTTTCAAAACGCCCCAGTCGCCTCCCAGGCTTAAATTTTCCAAAGGCGAGATGAAGCTTTTGAATCTCATGACTTTTTCTGAGCCTGAGATAGAATCAGGGGAAAACCCCCAGTCCCTTTCCCTTTCTATCTTATCCAGTCTTCCGAAGGGTAAAAAATTCTCTTCTAAATTTCTGTACAGTCCTTCAAACTTCAACCCGGGGAGGTTATGTCCAAGAAAATTCAAGTCTTGCTTTTCGTATCCGGTTTTCAAAAGCAGGGCATCCCCCGAGTTATCCTCATCTCCCAAATCAGAGAACAGGTTCAGGTCTTTTCTGCTCAAGCCCCAGCCAAGCTCGGAGGTAAATCCCTGAAAGGGATTTAAACTCATATTCAAATCCAGAAGGGAATGGCTCGAGGGCATTGGCAGGTATATTATGGGCAGATAATCTCCCTTTCCCGGATATACATAAGAATAAACCCCCGCTCCTTTGTAGGAATAACTTCCTTGCAAACTTCCCACCCAGCTGAAGCTGACCAGGTAATCGCCGCTGTCTTTACCTGCATACTGGTAATAAGGACTACCCAGAGAATCGGCTAACAAAATATAGTCCCCCTTTCCTTCTCCCGTATACTGTGCACCGTCCTTGAAGACTTTGGTCTTATCCTCACCTGAATTTTTCAGGATATCCTTATCCTCAGAGGAAAAGGCTGTGGATAAAGGGCTGTTCTTATCATCCCTCTCGTCCAGAAAAAGACCTGAGAGCTTCAGACTGCCCTGAAAAAGGTTTATCTCCCCTTTGGTGCTGTAGAAGCTTTTCTCGTAATTCTGGTCGGAATACTCGAATTCAGCTTTCAACCTGGAATCTGCGGTTATCAGCCGGGTGGATGAGAAATTAAGCACACCTCTGGAATAATCTATAGTGTAATCGTTTTCCGAGCCTCTTTCCAGAAGCTTTCCGTTCAGATAGACCTTCTCCGTCCCCGGAAGAATCTGAATATTCCTCTCCCCATTTTCGCCCTTGAGATAATAGGGACCCTGCTTCCCCTCCACTCCGTAGAAGCTGTTGTAGCCGTACCTGCCTTTGGACGAGGCGTAGGACATAGAGACACTGTTCTGGCTGAACTTGACCTCGGATGAGACCCCCTGCAATTTCTTGTCGTATCTTCCGGAGAGATTACCCTGGTAGGAGAGATATTGATCACCCAAAAAGCCGTTAAAATTGGGAGATGTCACCTGCATCAATATCTTGTCCAGCTCCTCCAGTCTTTTGGTCGTTCCGTAGGTGGTTCCTCCCTGACCCCTGTCAGAGAGCAGTGCCAGGACCTTAACCTCCTTGGTCAAATCCCCTGCGATCTTGAGATTCAGACCCTGGGACAAAGAGAAAGCCTCGGAATTTCCCAGGTCAAAAGAGAAAGTCTTATTCCCTGTGATCTGGAGGTCAGGGGAAAAAGATTTTTCCTGGGGCATTTGAGATATAGGGGTTCTGAAGGTGTAGGATGCATTTTTGACAGAAGCTCCATCCCTGGAGAAAACAGAAGAATAAGAGCTTTTTGCCTCCTGGGAGAAGCCAAGCTCCCGGTGAAAATATCTTTTCTTGACTTTCGGGGAAAACTCCTCGAAAGTTACTGATATGGAGTCATCTTTTTCCAAAGGCTGGTTCAGCCAGAGAAGCCCTTTATTGTAATCGATGGAGTAGTCCTTTTCTCTTTGTAAGATGGTGCTGTCCCTTAATACCTCTTCGGTATAAAGAAGAATATAATGCTGCGAGATAAAAAACGGACCTGAGGTCCCATCCCCCTTTAGCTTGATTTCAGTTTTATCCTCCAGCACCTGAGCGTGAAGATTGAGGGAGTTTGCCCAGACTAAAAGTGATACAAATACTGTTCTGAAACTGACATCCAAAAAAAATCTCATCTCAAAGCATCACCTGACTAAAGCAAATAACTGAATGCGGTTATTTCCGCTGTCCACTACATAGATTTTGTCATCCTGGAAGATCTTCAAATCTTTCGGCCTGCTGAACTCTCCCATCCCGTTGCCGGTTGTGCCGAACTTGAAAAGCAGACTGCCGTCCTGGTCAAAAGCCGCCAGGTTATCTCCGTAGGTATTGGCTACGTAGACTATTCCATCTATGCCCACCTCCACCCCGAAAGGTATGTTAAGCTCTCCTGCTCCTATCTGCGCCGCGTAATTGCCAAACAGGTCGAATATCACGATCCGACCGTTCCCCGTATCGGTCACGTAGAGGTTACCCTCAGAATCTATGGTTATACCCTGGGGATCACTGAACGTCCCGGCACCGGACTCGAATCCTCCTATCTTCTCAAAGGAGGCAAACTGTGGATCCAGCTTCCAGATGCAGTCGTTCTCCGAATCCGATATATAAAGCTCCCCACTCAATGACAGGGCAATTCCGTTAAGCTGACTATGCTCGAAAGGGGTCTCCTGATCGAAAGTGCTTAGGGACTGGATAAAGTTGAGGTGGTTATCAAATCTCTCCACCCTTTTATTCTGAGTATCGCTGACATAAATGGAGAGACCATTGTCCATTGCAGCGTAAGCCGGAGAATTAAGTTCCCCATCGTCCCAGCCGAATCCCCCGACCTCCTGGAGAAAGTTGCCGGCCGAATCGCATTTAACTATCCGGTTGTTTCCGCTATCAACTATATACAAATTCCCCGAGGGGTCTATGACCAGTCCCTGGGGAGAATTGAGCCTGGCTGAGCCTAAGCTTTCCTCTCCGATGATCTTCAGGGGAAGGAGGGTCTTGGGAGGCGAATAGATATTCTCGGCCTTATTCTGCCAGACAGGAGCAGAGGCGCAGGCGCAAAGACAAGCTACCCCGCAGAGCAAAAATAGTTTATGAAGAAAAACTCTCGCTTCAAGATTTTTCATCTTCCCTCCAACAAGTTTTGGGGTGAATTTCTTTAAAAATTCTTGCTTAGGTTTAAAATGAAATGAGGATTATTGCCAAAGGGATTGGCATCCAGTCTGAATTTTACTCCTGTCTGAGAAACGGAGGAGAATTCCGAGCCCAGTTTTCGATTGAACTTTCTCACGCTGTAAGCCGCATCCAGAACGCTCACCACCCGGTTCAGGGCTGCCAGGCCCACCATATACAGTGCTCTCCTGTAAGCTGACTTGCTCTGATTGCGCAGCTCTCTATAATATTCCCTGGAGGACTGGGAGTCCCACTGCCAGTTCCAGAAATCGTTTTCCGGATAGATTATGGCATCGTCTCCCTCGTACAATCTGGCGAACTGGTTGTACTCATCCCGGTTGTCGTAATAGGTCAGATCCTCGAAGAAATCGTCGGACTTGCCATCCAGGTTCGCATCGGCATGCAGGGAGGCATACCCTCTGTAGTCTCCTTTCTTCCACGACCCGTACGTTCTGAAGCCCAGGAAACTGCTCCAGATAGCTCCCTCTATCCCCAGAAACACGCCGGAGCTGAGCTTGCTCTCGGCATAGTATTCGCCTGCTCCGGGCAGAATCAGGGAGAGAACCATGGCCTTGGTAGCAGACTTTCTTCCGCTGGGCTTCTGGAACTCGTCCTGCCACAGGGGTGCGTCCTCTGTCTCCGTCCGCAAGTATAGATTCTGCAAATCAAGCGGCGGCTGATGAGTCAAAAGCATTAACTTCCGGACAGGACGCCTTTCCGTCCCCAGAGCATTAGTCTCCTCACCAGAACCTGAGCTTATGAATACCCAGTTCAGAAGGAATAAAGAAATTAAAACGTATCTGTAAACCGTTTTTCTAAACATCTTCTCTTAATTAAAATTTTGTACTCACGGTAAGCTTGGGTATAATCTCATTCTCGTTGTATTGAGCCAGCCTTACCTGAATGTCGATGGTAGAAAACTTCTCCCCTTTTCTATTATAGGAGCGGACCGAGATAGCCGCATCGAATGCAGACAGCAGGTGATTAGCCAGGGAGATCATCACGAACCGGTTAGCCTTATCCAGAAGGGAATTGGAGTCATACCTTAAATCCAGATAAAATGCCCGATGCGGGGTTAGGAAATCAACTCCATTATAATCATCCCAGCCAAACCTGAACTGGTCGTATTTACCAATCGTCTCGTAATACTGTTGATCTTTGTCAAGATCAGGACCTAATTCTATATACAGCGAGTGGCTTATGACAATCGAATCGGTGCCAGCTCCATAATAAACACCAGGTGTATCAATCACTATTCCAGTAACAGGATCTAAGTCTAAATCCGGATAACGCCAAACTAATGAATCACTGTAAGCATACACATCCCAGTGAGCATCGGCATAATCTAAGAATTCATCTTCCTTATCTTTCCCTTTCTTATGATATGAAAAATAACCGGTCCAGAAAGCCGCTTCCATGCCCAGGAACAATGCCGCTTTTATCTTGGAGCCGGCATAAAACTCACCTGCTCCGGGCAATATCAGAGAATATAAGAAACCTCTCTTGGTCGATTTCTGCTTGAAACTGTAGACGTCCATATTGACCTTGGGTTTCTCCAGGGAATCCGACTGGGTCAGGGCATACAGCTTTTGGGAACTTTGATAATCCATCAGGTTCAAATATGCCGTGATAGAGGGAGTATTCTCTTTCTGCGTGACCAGGGTCTCGGAACTCGATAAAGAGCACAGTAGAATCAATAACAGCAGAACCAGTCCCGCGAGCTTGAAGTTTTTGTATCTCACCTTTCCTCCTTTAGTTTGTTTTCTTTTTCTTCCTTCCCTCTCCTTTCTAAGGAGAGGGTCAGGGTGAGGTTCTCTTAATACTGTAGGGACAGAACACTGTTCTGTCCCTACATTTTTTATTTAACCAATGCTATTTTGCAGAAAGCCACCTTCTTCCCCATATCTGATTTTGCCTCCACTCTGCATAGATAGACTCCGCTGGCGTATCCGGAGCAATCCCATTTGTACTCGTTTTCCGTGTTAGCCTTGCCTGCCTGGTTTGCCTCTGCCACCAAGTCGCCCGAGAGGTCATATATCTTTATGTCGACTGAGGCGTCCCTGCTCAGGGAATATCTAATGGTGGTCTCGTCCCTGGCTGGATTGGGATAATTGTATACCGACCTCTCCGGCATAAGCTCGGCATATACGGGAACCACCGGCAAAAGCTCCAGGGGCAGGCTGTTGGTATGTCCTGCGTTATAGCCATACATCAGCCAGGGAGTTTTCTCCTGCCAGTCAGAACCCGAAAAACCCAGGGTGAAACCATACACCAGACCCTGCTGGGTTTTGAAGAAAAGATCTCGTACTACATAATTTATCTTATCACCTACCTTGTTTATAGAATCATTCAAAACTATGCCCGAGGAGAGAATCTCGCCGTCCAGGGTCAAGGGAAATAGAGGATACCTCAGACCGTCGTCCTTAAAGGCATAGATTCGGCCATCTTTCAATCCGAAAAGAATCTCCGTCTTGCCATCGCCATCCAGATCCGCCAGAACCGGTGCGGAGTAAATCGAGCCCACGGATTCTTTTCTACCTATGGTTACCTGGAAATCGGTTGCCGGGGTGCCGTTATAATTGTAAGCATAAAGCTTATTCTCACCGCAGAAGACGATCTCCAGATAGCCGTCTCCGTCTATATCCCCCAGTGCAGGTGCAGATTTGATATCCCCCACGAAAACCGGGAACCCGGTTAAAATATTTCCATCCATATCCCAGGCGTAAATCTCCCCGTTGCCTGATAAAACCACTACATCCAATTTGCCGTCCCTGTTTAAGTCTCCAACCACGGGAGGGAAATTACCAGCTGAAAAAATTTCTCTGACCCAACTCTGCGTGCCGTTTGTTTTTCTAAGATGTCCAGATTGGCTATTTTCCGTTAAAATAAAATTTATACTGTCTATATCCGTGGTAGCCAATCCTATAATTGACTCATCGTAATCACCGGGTGGTGTGTAAAGAATCACAGAATCTAAAAGGGCAATTATTCTCCATACTCCATCCTCCGCACCTGCAAAAATTTCAGGACCTGGAAAAGTCGGTTCAAGCTCAGCTATCACAGGAGTCATAGAGATTCTATTACCAACCTGTACTTGACCCAAAAGATCAGCCCTCCCATCCGAATTATTATCAATAACCCTCCAGATATAAACCTCTCCGTTAAGATCACCTGCAACTACTTCCGACTTTCCATCCCCAGTTAGGTCTCCTAACGAGGGAGTTCCAAAAATAGTGGTTTCAGCCTCGGCAAAAATGGCTAAAGGATAATAACTGTATTTCCCATCCAGACCCAATATCTGAATCGCGTCGGAATTAGAAATATATTTAGAGCCATCCGTTTTCCAGGCAAAGATATACTTGCCCGAAGCCGTTAAAATCTCGTCCTTCCCATCCCCATCCAAATCCCCGTATACTAATGAGCTGTTTCCCGAATCGGCAATTATCCTCTGGGGCCAGCCTGCAAGGATGATATCGTTTTTCACGTTGAAGCTCATCACCAATCCGCTCCTGCCGATGCTGGTCACATATATGTGAGTCTCGGAGCGGTTGTTGGAACGGCTGGAAGGAAAAGTATTGGGCGTGAAATTGGAGTTATTCCCCAGATAATACATATCCTCCTGCAAGCCGTATCCGGTATAATAATTCCCCCCGAAATCTATAAATCCATCTGCCTCCACTAAGGTTATAAACCTTCTGTCCTTATCCCACTGCAGGGAATTATCCTCAAAGTTGGTAAACCCGTTACCATCGTAATCCAGATAAGCCACCCCTTCGTCTATATGCCAGATCAAAATACCCGAGCCGGGCAGAAGTATATCGTATTCCCGATTGGGTACTTTATCTGGGTCAACAGGACTTAAAACCACTCCAGTAGCTGAATCGGCTAAAAGGCTGGTAGTATCCCTGTTATCGATATCCTGCTGACGGTTCTCGATTAGAAAATACTCCTCTGAATTTATGGGAATCTTTACCGTCTGCAGGCTGTCCGTTAACATCTCGGAGGCAAAAAGACGAATATCGTTCTGGTTTAAAATCTCGACCGGCTGAATGAACCCCAGGTAAGCCTTACACCAGGCTTCCGGATAGACCGGCAGAAGTCCGGTGACAGGGACCCTGCAGCTGTCCAGCTCGATCCCCACATCCAATGCGTTGTTATCCATCAGTGAGAAATTACCTATCTGGGTGGTAAATGTCTTTGAATTGTAGAAATCCAGAAGACCCAGCTGATGCCCGAACTCATGGGCTAAAACCGCGTTCAAAGCCCCTATGCGTGTATCCTGCGACCTGGTCTCCGGCATAATGATGCCTTCAGCAACTTTGAAGCTGCCGCCATCCACCGGCACCGGGTCACCAGGGATGATGAAGCCGGTAAACAAATCGTTTGGAGAATAAGTGGGCGAGAAATCCCCCAGATCGCTCTGCCTGTCCGAGCCGGCATGAAAAACTATGAAGGCATCGTAATCCGAGAAATCTATGTCCGGCGAAATCGAATCTGCCGTGTGAAAAGAGTCGTGGAAAAACTTCCTCAACCCCTCGAAAGGATAATAAGCGGAATCGGTCGAGCCGTAATAGGAGATAGTATGAGGCAGTTTATAGGTTGAGTCCTCGTCCAGGGGATAGACCTCGTAGCTTAAAACCAGCTTCCCCTTGGAGACCGTATTCCAGTAATTATTCAGGGCTTTAAGATGCGCCAGGAAATATTGCCGGAAATGAGGAGGCGGGTCGATTATATTCCCTTCCTGCTCGTAATGTTCCTGATAGCTCCTGCGGTCGAAAAGCCCGTCCCCGGTAGTAAGCGGGTCATCCGGAACCTCCTGCTGGAATTCCACCCTAATACCCAGAACTTTCAGAGTTTCCACCTGCGGATACTGCTGGTCCAAAACAGGAAGTGCAAATCTGGATTTTCTCTTCAAACCCAAAAGATTTTTCTGAGAGACCTGGCTTTTAAACTCTTCCTTGGCTTCTTTTTCTACTTTCTTTAAGCCCTTAATCTGTAATAAGTTGCCATTCTCAGCTAAAGATGAAGTTGAAGTCACCACTAAAAGCAGGAATAAAAAGATAACGACAAAAACAGTGGTTTTCAGATGCTCTTCCTTCTGAAGAATCCTATCTTTTTTTAATTTATGGTACTTCGATATACTCAGCATTCCATCACTCGCTAAACTGGTGCTTGTGAGAATATTTTTTGCACTCTTAAAATCTGATTGTTCCTGATACCCTGGTGGTATTAGCCAGGGCTACATTCTCGTTTGCCGGAACATAGGCGAAGTCAATGTTCAAAAGGCTGATCCGCAATCCCGCACCGAAGGTGGCAGTCTTTATGTCTCCGATCTTATCGTAGATGTAACCAGCACGCAGTGCCACGTAATTAGCATACCAGTATTCCACGCCCATGTTTTTGACCGCCTGTTCCGTTATCGTCCCCAGGCCACCGCTCACATCCACCAGTTCCTTATTCAATTCTGCAACTGCTGTGAGCTTATTATAAGGAGTGTCGAATATCTTATAAGCAAAACCCAGAGCCAGATTCCTGGGCAGAGGATCAGCCTGATCCACGTCTATATAAGAGACATTCGGACCTAAATTGGTAACCGCCAATCCCAGGGTCAACCTTTTGAAAGGGGTCTTGTAAATAAGCCCTGCATCGATGGCAAATGAGGAGCCGGTTCCGCTTCCTCTTTCCTTGCCTGCTCCCTGGTCGGAGAGATGACTGTAGATGAACTTTGCTCCCAAGCCCAGGGCTAAATTCTTGCCCATCCTGGTTCCGTAAGAGAGAGTTATAGCCGCTTCATATGGACTTATCACACCAATTTCTATGCCCCGCTCATCGGTGCGGGGGATGGAGCCGTAAGAGATGAAGGTTATATTCCCTCCTAAGGTGCCCCAGTATTCAGTATTCTGAACATAGGAGAGGTATTCGTAATAAACATCCTCTGCTAAATTGGGAAGGAGGGAAGCATGCATAAAGGTCAGCTCCCTTTTGGCATGTGCGTAAACCACTGCCTTGTCCCCTGTGCCGAAGAAGAGGTCTTTATTCTGGTAGATGATGGTGTTCACTTTGGCTCTTTCCAGACCCGAATGATAGTATCTGCCCCAGCTCTCGCCATCATATCTCAAGGTTCCGAACTCGGTTCCCACAAAAAGCTTATCCTCCCCCACCATGGTGATGGAGAGTATCCTGCTTCCCAGGGAATTGGCGTAGACGTAAAGCACCTGCCCGGGTTCCACTTCCCTTGAAGACAGGTGATTATAATCCACGATCTTATCCGCCAGGGCCCCGATCCTCTCCTCGTCTTTGTACGGTAAAAACTTTGCCGCTACCTCCTCTACCGTCTTTTCCCCTTTCACCTCATATCTCCTGTATCCGTATCTCTTCCATTTTCCATCCTCGAATTTCAAGAAGCCTGCACCGGTTCCAGCCAGCAGGTTTCCTCGGCGATCAAAGGCAAGACAGGTGATGCCTCCTTCCAGGGCTAAATTGTATTCTATCTTCAAGGATTGCTGGGAGAGCTGATTTCTGACCACATAGCTGACATCCTCTATCCTCTTGAACACCATTTCCAGTTTGATCGAATCCTCTCGGTCCAGATAATTCTTCATCTCCTGTTTCAATGCCTCGAAGGAATCCATTTTGGCAATGTAGTATGGAAGGAACAAGTTATTATCCAGTTTCAAAAGCTCCTTGGCGGTAGCAGCCCAGACCTCATCGTTGGATTTTGCCGCAATCTGGAGGATGGATTTATCCGTGACCTCCGGAGCCAAATATATCCTGGTGAAAACCTTACCGTCGAACTTAACTACCCCGCTGTCCGTTCCGGCCCAGATGGTGCCAGTCGGGGTCAGGGATAGCGATAAAACTTTGTTGGTAGGCAGACCGTCCCCGGTGGAAAACCTTCTCCAAACCTGGCCATCGAATTGGTAAAGACCGTCATTCGCCCCGATCCAGAGATTTTTCTCGTCAGAGGAAATGCAGTTAAGCGTATCCATGATGGCAAGATTGTAAGGCAGTTTAGCTGTTCCCCCTTCCAGGGTCACCCGCTCCAACATCTTCTTCAACCTTGCCTCGTCCTGCTCCTGGGTGTATTTCCTCACGACGCTCTCCTGGGTTTCACTTGAGGATAGAGAATAGGAAAGGTAGTCCTGCCAGTCCTCCCCGTTCCAGGTATAGACATCTGTATCCGAGATGGCCCAGAGGTCATACTTCTTATAATTGCTCTCCGGACGGTCATTCCTCAGAATTGCCAGGGATTTGAACTGATGGTTACCGTTTCCCTGGTATTCCACCCAGTCGCTGGCTAAAGGATAAAATCCCAAACCCGCTGGATTCCAGTGAGTGGCTGTGGCATCATCGGCTACCGCTACAAAACACTCCCCCATTCCTGCAGCTCTTGCGCCGGCAGCAATTCTTAAGAAAAGAACCGTGGACAGGCTTACCTGAGCATAAGACTGCACTGATAGAATAAGGACTCCCATCAGAATCCAGCTTAGGATAAGAAAACGTCTCATAAATATTACCTCCTCTGACTATTTTCAAAATTTAAATATAACGCATAGCTCCGGACTTTCGCAAGGATGAAATGCTTCCTCAGTTCATAACGACCGCCTTCCCTACAGCTTCGGTATTTTTGGTTATTTCCTTTCCCGCGGAGTCATATCTTGTCTCCGCCACGATTTTATATATGTAGACCCCGTTTGCTATCCTGTCACCATCCTGGTCCCTCCCATCCCATACCATACCGCAGTTAAAACCGGCTGAGCCCGACCCGCTCAGGGTCCGGATCAGCCTGCCGGCCAGGGTGAATATCATTATCTCCACTTTCTCAGCAGGAACTGAGAGCTCGTAGGTGAACTCCGTAGAGCCGGAAAATGGATTGGGGTAATTCATCACCTGGGTTATGTACAGATCTCTTTCCTGGGATAAGACCTTTACCCGGAAACTTGCCAGGCTTGAGTTATTGGCATTATCCCAGGCTTTTATCTTCAGAAGATGTTCCCCTTCCTTCAGCTCTATTTTTTGAGTCAAACCTCCCTGAGTGTAGCTATTTATATCATACTGGAAATCCGAGGTCAGGTCCTGTATATTCTCCCAATCATCGTCTGCTACCAGAGTCACGCCATGCCCCAGTTCGCCGGTGAGATTGATCCCTGAGGAATCCGAGATATATACCGAAAGAGTTGGATCAGGTTGAACCGTATCCCCGTCGGTGAAGTTCTGATTTTCCAGAAAGGCTATGCTTATCACCGGACCGGTGCTATCTATAACCGTGGTATCAGTCCCTGCCATTACCAGCGAATCAAGTGCACCGGAACCGTCTACGCTGGAATCGGAACTGACCACGTATGCGCCTATTTTTGCCCTCTTTCCACCGTACCCGATATCCCGGGGGACTATGAAGCTCCCGCTGAACTCACCATTCTGCACCGGGACGCTCCCTCTGAACATAACGTTTCCCGGCAGATTATAATAAACAATATTCACCTCGGATATCGTGTGGCTTTTCTCCTTTTCCGAATCAAAAGCCAGAAGATTGGCAGTTCCATTGAAATCAGATTTTAAGTTTCCCTGGTTATCTATAACTTCACCCCCGAAGCTTACTAAGCTCAGAGCCGAAAGGGTATCAGAGCTTAAGTTCTTTATTCTTACCTGTAATTCAGGTACAGATATAAAAGTCAAAGGGTCCCCGATTAGTATAAATTGCCGATCATTTGGATAGTAACCTCTTAAAAGTTTAGCAATATATAATGCCTCTGCTATGCTGAGCGAATCCGGAGACAACAACAGGTCGTAGACTTTGTAGTTGAGTTGGGCATTGGGATAGGCAAAGACCAGCCAGGTGGCAGAGATCACAGAGATTGCGCCTTTATCCTCTGCCCTCAGGAACTCCTCAGCCATCCCCTCGCTGAAGGGGTTGAAGAAAAGTCCTATGCTGCAGGATGCCACGTAAATCAATGGCAATCTTCTTTTGTTTTTTAATCTTGGAATATCCTGCTCTCTTTTGAAGACGTATTCATCCGCCCAGACATTAGGGTTGCCATGCCCCATATAGTTAACTATTACCGTCCCGCTGTTAATCGCATCGATGATAGCATCCTCTGCCTCCGGCTTAAAATTATTGGCATCAGCGGGGTATTCCATCAGGTAGATTTTATTCAGATTGAATCTCAGAGGAATATGAAGGCTATCCAAAATCTCAGTATATTCCGTGTGCTCCGATTCGTTATTGTTGACTCCCCGTGGATGAAATTCATCATCCGCCACCAGAGTTATTAAATTCTTCCAGGTGCCGTATTCCGGAGAACTCTCATACTCCTTGATTTTATTGGTTATTATCTGCACATCCTGAGCAGTCTTAACCGGCCATCTACCGATGAACATATCCACAATCCCGTTGGTATCTTCATCCAGATAACCATAGTTGCCAAAATAAACGTAGTTATCGTCTGAGACCGAGATATCATAAGTGATACCAGGATTGGTGGCGAAAGGGGGTATCCAGTTTTGTGAACTTACCGTCAAAAGGTTTTTGTAGTCATAGGTCCCATCTCCCACCAGAAGAGCATAAGCCGGTGCTGGTCTTGAATAATTCTCATAGGCATATTTCAGAAAATCCCTTATCGCCACAGGGTCAAAAAGCCCCCAGGAGAACTCGTCATATATATCCTCGACTTTGACTATCTTGACTCTGAGCGAGTTAAAGCTCTCCCTGAAGCTCTTGTATTCCTGCAGCTGCTCGTAAAAATCGGAATGGGTGACCACCAGAAGGTCAGCC
Source organism: uncultured Ignavibacteria bacterium (assembly GCA_964511075.1). Classification (GTDB taxonomy): domain Bacteria; phylum Zixibacteria; class MSB-5A5; order MSB-5A5; family RBG-16-43-9; genus CAZEDM01. The sequence continues at coordinate 251,847 of CAZEDM010000002.1, read as the reverse complement.
TGGTTGGAGGTGTTCCTTAGATCCGCCATCTGGTCGAGGCTGATCGAAAGAGGCGTTTTGAATTTAGTCTGGTCCAGCAGGTAATATTCCTTTTTCTCTCCATTTATGGACTGGTCCTGGAATTTGATTGAATCGGAGACGCTGGCGAAGCTGACAAATCTTTTTACACCGAACCTGTCGTCTATCTCGAAAAGATAGGGAGCAGTTCCAGCAAAGCCGGAGGCTCTGTACTCGACAACCTCGGAGGTGTCAGGATTTTCGAGCCTGAGAAGGTCACTGGAACAGATAAGCTTTTTCCAGTATCTGACCTCGTAGTAATCCAGATAGGTAAAGGAGGGAAAATTGAATTGCAATGTATTTAACCCGTCGCTCAGATTCGTGAAGCGGGCAGAAGTTATGGAGTTAGCTTTTTCAAGCTCGCTCCCCGACATAGTATCGGAATTAAGAATTATCGAAGAGGCATAGTATGACACATCTTTTACTTTAATGACAGCAGTATCACCTGGAAAAACATTAATCAGGGACTGATATAAAGTAAAAGAGCTACTATCCTTCCAGTACCAATCAAAATAATTATATGGTATTCCATCAGAGTCCTCTCCCAACATCCTATCAGTTTCCGCGTGAATCCTGTCTTTGGTTTTAATGGAGATAAGCGAATCTGGTTCAGACAGGCTGCCGTCGACTGTTTCCATCCTTCTTGCAGGCTCAGGGAAATTACCGGTGAAAGTAAGCCAGTAAACGTTATCCCAGGTGTAGGTATTGGTATAATATTTATAATCACCTGAGACCGAATCGTATTCCCAGCTGTTCACAGACCAGCCGTAAAAAAGAATGTAATCCGCCGGGTCGAATACACCGTCATCTCCATCCGAGACCAGTATAGCAAGCTCTTTAAGCTCTGGTCGTGGAGAGGAGTTCGATACCGGCAGGACCCTTCCTCCCCCGCTGAAGATTCTTATCTTTTGCGGGTCAACAGACGAGAGATCTATCCCCGCATTCGCCAGATAGTTGCCGTCTATTTTGTAGATACCGTTTTCCCGCAGGGTCAGTTTATACCAGGTATCCGAATAATCGAAGGGGTTATTCTGTAAAGCCTTCTTTAAATCTATCTCTTTTGTTTTTCTCCATCTCTTAGCCACTTCATAATTCAGAAGAGTCCCCTGATACACCTTCTCAAACAAATCATTTTCGATTAACCCCTCTTTTTTCTTTCCTCCTGAAAAATCCACCGCAATGGTGATGTCGGAGTAATATCTCACGGCTTTTCTCAGGGGATTATACTGAAGCGGAAAAATCTTGAGCCTTATAATCCTCTGGTTTCTCATAAAAACCGGAGAGCCAAAGCCCACCCGCTTTTCCGGGTAGAATATGTCCTGGTTAGAGACCTCTGCCTTTCTTGTTTTTGATTCCCCTTCTATTATTCTCCCCTCAAAAAAGGGCAGATTGAGCTTACCCCTATCCAGGCTGTTCTCTTCCAGGACGCTGACATTCACCTCTCCCTCAAGCGGAACACCGATCACCACTATTCTTACCGGAACCTGAGGATATCCGGGGTCCTGGGATAACGGGCATTTGTCGATTTCCGGAATGTCGAACAGGCTATCCGCGCTATTCTGTTTAAAGGAAGTAAGCTCAGGAACGTTATATCTGAAGACGATTCCCTTCTCGTCTGACCTTATGATCTGAATATCGCTGTATTCGTTCGAAGCCAGAAGAGCTAAAGGGAGGGCGGCTGACGAAAAGAGCAAAAAGATAAAAAGAGATAAAGCGATTCTTTGAATCATACCAAAAGCAGGGGAATTTGAACAAATAAAAAACCGAGGCTCAATCCTTCTTTCCGGATTATCTGCTCGGGAGACAATATGCCTCATAGTTAAAGGGACGCTCCTTTTCAAAAACAAGTAAATTTTCCAAAACCGCCAACTACCCTTTAACTATCTACTATAGGCACATCCTTTCTTTTACGTCACCTACATAATAACATTAAACCAGATTTTGTCAAGCTTTTTTTGAGGGGCTAAGTTCAAAATGTTCAAATATTTAACAGCTCCCTACTGCTTAAAAAGTTTATCCTTTAATTTAGAGGCCAGCTTCTCCGCCCTGAAAGCAGTGATAAACTCACAGGCAGTCTGGTATGCCATCTCCTCGATAGCTTTACGCTCTTTCTCCGGGATCGAATCTATCTCCTTCTTGAAAACCTTGGTGGCGAATTTGAGGTCCTTTTTATTCTCCGCAGACCATTTCCTCATCTGCTCCATTAAATCCTTGGGCAGGCCCTTATGGGCGATATTCTGCCATTCGGTTCCCACGTTTCCCTTGCGAATTCCGTAATCGGCAAATTTCCCCACAACGCTCAAGGGGGTGCCGGTGGTACCGTGCTGGGCAATACAGACTCCCCTGTCTTTGATCACCTTATAGATTTCACCGGTCCTGTCCAGGTTGATGAAAACCTTCTCCCCGGCTAAATAATTCCCGTGCTTGGACCCGTTATTTATGGCAAGAAGGTCCGGCTTAACCTTGTTATCCCACAGGCTGTTTATAAATGTGGTCGCTTCCTCAACTGTGGTTATTGCACTTTCCTGTCCGGTATGCTTTATCTCGCCTACCTCAACTTCCAATCCCAGACCTGCCTGGATAATCGGCTGAGCCAGCTCAGTAGTTATGCGAATATTATCGTGTAACTCGTTAAAAGAGGAATCTATGGCGTAGGAGGTATAACCAGCTTTCAGCTCAGCTTCGATCAGTTTCCTGGAGGATTCCATCTCCTCTGGGGAGGTATTTTTGGTGGTGATGTGGTCTCCGTGAATAAAAAAAGGCATCATAAAACCTGTACTCTCGGCATAGTCTATCACCGTATCGAAGAAAACCTCCGGGGTCATGCCGGTATACCCGCCATCCAGATTCCCCTCAGATTTAGCCAGCTCGAAAGCCACGATCGAATCCAGCTTCTCTGCCGCTCTCATTATGCCGGAAAGCACGTGCTTTATGCGGATATTACACGCCATCACGATGACCTTCTCGTCCCTGATTGCCTTGAAGATGTCATGCGAATTTAAAAGACAGGCCTTACTTTTGCTCCCTAACTTCTCCTTGATATGATCGGGCCTTAAATCCAGGAGCTTGCTTTCAACTGTTACCGTCATAACTCACCTCACATTCAGATTGTTTTTTTGCTCATCTAACCCTTAAATCGGTCGAATGGCCTCTTCACTGAAGATTACTTGTTAAATAAATAATCTAGCGAAAAGTTTGGCTTTCCATATTCTTTTCCTGGAGGTCTGAAGACCTCCGCTACCTTTCACCAAAACCTTACTTGAAAATCAAAGCTAATATAACCACGAAAATCAGACTCGGCAGAAAATTCCCGACTTTGATTCTCTTTATATCCAAAAGATAAAACCCGATTCCCAAGATCATCAAGCCGCCAGTGGCGGTCAGCTCACTCAATATACGGGGCTCAAGCAGAAATGTTAAGCGAGCCCCTAAAAGGGTCAAGGCTCCTTGAAAAATCAGAACTGTCAGGAAGGAAAAAAATACCCCTATTCCTAAACTTGAAGCGAAGGCTATCGAGGCGAAACCATCCAGCATAGATTTGGCGTAAAGGGTGGAGGCATCTCCGGAGATGCCATCCTCGAGCGAGCCTACGATGGTCATAGGTCCCACACAGAAAACCAAACTAGCTGTGACAAATCCCAGAACGAAAGTCCCGGAATCTGATTTCACTTTGCTTTTTATTATCTCTCCGATTCTCTCCAGCCCATCCTCTATTCTCAGCAATTCGCCTGTAATCCCTCCCAGCGCTAAGCTTCCTATAACCAGAAGTATATTCTCTGTCTTGAAAGCCATCTTCATCCCGATCAGAAGCGTGCACAGACCCAGTGCCTGCAGAACGATGGTTTTTATCTTCTCGGTGAACCTGCTCCCTATAGCCAGACCTATCAGGCTCCCGATGATTACCGTGGCTGTATTTACTAATGTCCCTTTCATTTTTTTCTTCGTATTCTTGTAGCGGAAGGCTTCAGCCTTCCATACTTATCTTCTTGTTTCGTAGTGCGAGGCTTCTAGCCTCGCTTAAGCGACCCTAAAGGGTCGCACTACAACTTCAGATATTATGACTTTTCGTCTTACGTCTTACTTTTTTATAAATATCTTCCCGGACTCGTGATTTTCCCCGTCACTGCCGATGCGGCAACTGTTGCCGGACTGCACAGATAAACCTCTGCTCCTTTACCCAATTTACCCAAAAAATTCCTATTGGAAGTAGAAAGCAAAACATCTCCTTTTCCCAAGACGCCGTGATGTCCCGCAGTGCAGAGACTACATCCCGGATTGGAGATCATTGCCCCCACATTCATAAAGGTCTCATACAGCCCTTCTTTCAACATCTGCCCTGCCACCTCTCTGGTGGCTGGAACTATGATCAGCCGAACCTCCGGATGTATCTTTCCCGCTTTTTTCAGAATCTTTGCCGCAGCCTCAAAATCCTCAAACCTGCCGTTGGTGCAGGAACCGATAAAACCCTCGTTGAAAGGCCTACCTTCAACTTCTTCCACCGGAACGACATTATCCGGTGTGTGAGGACAGGCGATCTGGGGAACCAAATTTTCGACATCTATCTCAACTTTCTCTGAATATTCTGCATCCTTATCGCTTTTGACTATCTCGAATCCATCCTTTATTCTTTCTTTTAGAAAACTCAATGCCTCTCCTGATGGCTCGATAAAGCAGATTTTCCCGTTGATCTCAGTAATCATACTACCTAAGGTCAGCCTTCCGGCAAGCGAAAGCCGATCTATTGGGTCTCCAATAAATTCTAAGGATTTATAATTCGGCTTATCCATTCCGATTTCCTTAACAAATTTCAAAGTCAGATCCTTGGCAGAGGACGGCTCTTTATATTTTCCTTGGAAGATAACCTTAATCGTCTCTGGCACCCTGAACCAGAGCTTTCCCGAATACCAGGTCGCTACAACATCGGTCGTGCCAACGCCGGAGGAAAAAGAACCTACCGCACCCAAAAGATTCATATGGCTGTCAGTGCCTACTACAACTGAGCCAGGCTTTATCATACCCTGTTCTAATAAGACATGCTGACCTATTCCCCAGTTCACATCGAAAAGATTTTTTATTCCCTGCCTTTTGGCAAATTCTCTGCACAGAGCCTGATTCTGTGCAACTTTCAAATCCTTAGCCGGCGCCTGATAATCAAAGGTCATAGCGATCTTATCCGGGTCCTTTACTTTGCCTTTATTGGTAAACTCATCGAACTCTAAAACCACATTCGGACCGCCGAAATCACGCACCACCGCCAGATCCACCTCTGCCCAGACGCGGTCATTTACGTAAACATCCTTGCCCGAGGCTTTGGATAATATTTTTTCGATTATGGTTTTGCCTGGCATATAAACTCCGTTCGTGCGGGAATTGGAATTCCCGCACGTTAAAAATTACTCACATCTCTCAGGAAACCTTTTTTGTAACAAAAGGTTTGAAGCCTCCATTAACCGTTTCAGCAAACTACCTCACCTGTCAGAAACTATGTAGATTGGACAATTACCAATAGATCTAGTCCCAACAACACTACTTGTGCCCATCTGTATCTCGGTAAGGGTATTTTCTAACGTATTAATCACCGAAAGGTAATCTCCTCTGGTATTAATCTCTAACTCTGAACACCCCTTGCCAACTTTGATCTTAGCAACTGTCTTTTTAGTTTTCGTATCTATCTTAAAAACTAAACTGTTTGAATTATCATCTACTCCTGGACATGCAACATAAACATAGCGACCAGTAGGGAGGCTTACACGGATTCCAAGAGGATTACTTCCAACTGGAATTTTATCTAATACTTCCCAAGATTTGCAGTCAAGTTTCAGTAAGGAATTTTCTTCGCTTAAAGAAATATAAAGATATTTCCCATCAGGCGTGAAATCCATACCAAAAGGTGTTTTACCAACTTTTATGGTTTTCGCTACCTCAAACTTTAAAGGATCAATTAGAGAAATGTCTTCAGATCCAAGATTGGCAACGCAAACATACTTCTGATCAGGGGAGATTCTAACCATATGAGGTCTAATTCCAACAGGAATCCTCTCAATAACTTTTCTCGCCCATATATCAATTACTGAAACATCATTGTCAAGCTCGTTTGTCACAAAAGCGTATGCTGGATTTGAAATTTGATTATTAACTCCTGCTTTTAGAGTTTCTATCTTACCCCTTGTGATAATTGCTATGTGAGCCGGTGACTTTCCCACAGGTATTTTAGCCAAGGTTTTAAATCCATGCAAATCAACAACCCACACGCTACCATTGTCAAGAGTATCTTGATTATCCATCTCAGCAGATAAGCATTTGCTAATTTTTCCTCCTCTGTGAACAATCCACAAATGTTTTTCGGTACCATACCTGTTTTTCTGAAAAACCAACCCATGTGGCTTTCCCCCAACTTGTATCACCGTATCAGCCCACATAGTCTCAATCAAAACAGTATTATCGTCTTGTTGGGAAATGCATCTCCAATAATTTTCTCCACCTCGAGCGTTAGCGGTAAGGAGAATGACTATTATTGTAAAAAGAATTAAATTTTTGATTATCGCTTTGCCTGACATTATTTTCTCCAGCCATATCCTGGAGATCAGAAGATCTCCGCTATATCTTGTTCGTACAGGAATTGGAATTCCTGCACGACTTTTTGGTTAAATAATTTGGTTTAACCCTCTTTTTTCTCCTCAGGCCTTTCCAAAACATCAAGACGCTCAACTTTAATACCATCACGAACGGAATTTATTGTATCATCTAGCAGATCCCAAATATCTCTGCTTGCTCTCTTAATATCAGGGTCTTTCTCTCTAAGGTCTCTAGCAAACATATGAGACTTTTGAGTTAAACTAAAGAACTTTTGTCTTGATACGCTATCTAAATAAAAACAATTTTTATTCCACCAATCTCTAGCTTGGTCAGCAGTTTTATGCATTTTAGCTTCATCACCACTGTTCAATACCACATTTAAGTCCATCAACCATGCAAATGCCTCTTGATGTGTCTTTATTCTAACCTCATATTTTATCTTTAAATCTTTTTTGAATTCCTCTAATTTCCTTTCTAATTCATTCTTATATGACTCAAATTTATATCTTTCCTTTCTTTCAATAAAATAAGGAATCAATCCAATTCCTGCACCTATTAATACACCGACAAAACCGATTAATGCATTCATAAATCTTTCTCCATTCTCGCGGACTACCTTACGATATTACGGTAGAACAGACATTCTTGTCTGTTCTCCTCTTATTGTCAGACAGGAATGTCTGACCTACCTTCTCTATCAATGGAGGTCTGAAGACCTCCGCCATATCTTAGCAAGGCTCAAGCCTTGCCCTACGTTTTATCGTCTTACTTCTTACGTCTTCCGTATTCCCTATTCTTCCCTTGAACCCTCGAATCCTTAAACCCTTGAATCCTGTAGTTATTATTTATACGTCTCCGCAAACTTAATTCTTTTAGAAGCAGGCGGATGGTCATACAGCAGAAACTCAATCACCGGCGAGGGATTCGGGTTTGAGAGGTTCTGATAGGTCAGTTTATCCATTGCGGTGATGAAAGCATCCGGCTTCCCGGTTAGATCTAGGGCGTATTTGTCTGCCTGGCGCTCCAGGTGCCGGGAATAAGCAGGCATAATGGGCAGGGTGACCAGACTGAACAGGGTGAAAATTAGCATAAACAAAGGCAGGCTGGCAATATCAGCCATATTCTCGATCTTCAGGCTTCTCCTGAACCTGTTTATAATCCCTCCCATAGTCAGATGAATAACGAAGAACCCCACCGCAGAGATGAAGGACATAAAGAAAATCATTTTCCATATATGCTTCATAATATTATGCCCCATCTCATGAGCGATAACCACCTCGATCTCATCCGGTGTGTATTCCTTGATCAGGTTGTCACCCAGGACAATCCTTTTGGTGTTACCCAGCCCGGTGAACATGGCATTTGCCTTCTTGGTCTGCTTGCTCATATCCATCTGGTATATCTCTTCTACCCTGACACCGGCTTTATCCGACAGGGCGACCAGCCTGTCCCTTATCTCACCCTGAGGCAGGGGTGTATAGACATTGAAAAGCGGCATAACCAGAATCGGCGCCAGATTCACCAGTAGGACGGTGAAAAAAACGAAAACCACAGAGACGTAAATCCACCAGGTTCTGGGAGCTTTCTTCAAGGCGAAATATATCCCCTCGATAGAAATTATGCCGACGATGAAAAGAACCAGAAGGCTTTTTAATTGTTCACCAAACCACTGTGCGAAATTCTGATTGGAAAGCTGGAATTTCTGCTCCAGATGAAACCCGTAGTAGCTTGAGGGCAATCCGACGACGAAGGCTAAGATTATAAAAACCAGTCCGTAAAGAAAAATGACCCCGAACCTTCTTTGGGTTATCTTCTCGATTTGGCGTCTCAGCAAGGCTGACAGTCCCAGGAAAAGAAACAATATCAGAAAGATAATCGAGTATGCCTGGTCTGCGAAAAAATGGATGTTCTTGGCATTTTGGTATTTTATCGCCTGTTCCAGCCTTTCCACTTTCTGCTGCTCGTCCGGGATCTGGGATTGAGCTGTAGCCTCGCCTTGTTCCTGAGCCGGGATCAAACCCTGGCAGAAATTAAGGAAAAATAAACCAATCAGGACTATCAGAACAACTTTTCTTATCATTTTTATCCTCTGGTTTTTTTCGTAGGGCAGACCTTTAGGTCTGCCAAAAGCAAGGCTAAAGCCTTGCCCTACGTTCTTAGAGCTATATTCTTAATGGAGATCTGATCCGCCTCTGGCGGACCGCTACATCTCACCTCTTCCGTCTTACTTCTTTCCCTTTGAGCTTTATCTTAGATTTAGTACTTCCCTGTAACCCGGGATATCCATAAACCCGTGTCCGCTTATGTTGAAAGCGATTATTTTCTCCTCGCCGGTCTGCTTGCATTTATTAGCCTCATCTATGGCACAGGCAACGCTGTAAGCCGACTCCGGTGCCGGCAGGAAGCCTTCTGCCTGGATGAAGATCCTAGCCTTTTCAAACACCTCTTTCTCGTCCTGAGGATAGGCAATGGTATCGATATACCCCTTGTCACGGAGCAAACTCAGTATGGGAGAACATCCGTGGTATCTCAAACCATCCCCTTTGATCGGAGGCATCTCTGTCTTGTGCCCCAGCGTGTACATCTTCAAAAGCGGGGTTAACTCGCCGTGGTCTGCAAAATCGTATTTGTATTCTCCCTGCAGATTGGGAGAGGCCTTGCTCTGGGCGGCGATGAATTTAATCTTTTTCCCTTTAGTCAAAACATCCCCCATAAATGGCAGGGCAAAACCACCGAAATTGCTGCCTCCTCCCAGACAGGAGATAACCAGGTCCGGATATTTACCAATCTTTGCGAATTGAGCCTGCGTCTCCAGTCCGATTATGGTCTGGTGCATCAGCACATGGTTTAGAACCGAGCCTAAGCAGTAGATCGCCTTCTTATCCTTTTTGGCATCCTCGATCCCCTCGGAGATGGCAATCCCTAATGAGCCGGGATGATTTGGATTTTTCTCGAATAGTCTTTTTCCCATCTCGGTCTTATCGCTGGGTGAGGCGTAGACCTCCGCACCTAAAAGCTGCATAAATCCCCTGCGGTCGTTTTTCCAGTTGTGCACTGCCCTGACCCAGTAGACAGTGCATTTAAGCCCGGCCAGGCTGGCACCATAAGCCAAGGCAGTTCCCCACTGACCTGCCCCGGTCTCCGTGGCTAATCTCTCGAACCCCTGCTCCCTGGCATAAAATGCCTGAGCCAAGGCGGTATTTACTTTATGGCTTCCTGTGGGAGAGTAGAACTCGCTTTTATAATACATCCTGGCTGGTGTCTTTAATCTCCTCTCCAGGTTAAGCGCCCTAAACAGGGGCCTGGGCCTGCCAGCCTGCTCGTATATGCTCAGAAGCTCTTCCGGTATATCGATCCATCTTTCGGTGGAGAACTCCTGTTTCAGACACTCGGCTAAAAGTATTTCCGGAAGTGCTTTTATACGTGACTCACCGCTTTCCGGGTCCATCGGCGGAGGCAAAGGCTCTGGAAGATCCGGCAGAATATTATACCATCTTTTGGGCATCTCATCCACAGTCAATCTGATCTGTCTTTTCTCTGAACTCATCCTTCCTCCTGAATTTTAGGTTGTAGGTCTTGGGTTTTTTGTGTTAGGTTTAAAATTCTTATTTTTTGTACTCGATAACCTGGATTCAGTCTCAGGCAGAATCTCCCTCGCTGCTCTCCCCTCGCTACTCGCTACTTTCTTTTAGCATTCTCCTCGCCCTTTCCAGATTCTCCCTGGTTCCGGGCAAATCAGGAGAATATAATAAACTTTTCTCCCACATTTCAATAGCTTTTTTTAAATCACCCAGATTCGCATAAACATAGCCAGCTCCGAAATATGCCTCTCCATACTCGGGATTTAAAACTAAAGCCTTATGATAATAATATAGTGCCTTTAAATATTCCTTTTTTCTGCCATAGATAAATCCCAAATATCGATAGGCGTATACCTCAGTGGAATCAACCTCTATGGCTTTGTTCAGTAATCTCTCTGCTTCTTCATAGCTTCCCTGCATAGAGCGTATTACTCCTAATCCGGTAAAGCCGCGTGCCTGCTTATCCGATATCTGTATCGATTTTTCGAACTCATGTTCCGCATTCTGGTAGGACTTTTGCTGGAGATAGGCATTTCCCAGAATGTAATGCAGCTGAGCCTCGTACACCGGATCCATCTGATTGGTCAGGTCGATATTTCCAAGAACGATTAAGAGAACACTTACTGCGATCAATATGATTTTCTTTTTGAGTCTTTCCTGCCCGATTATTTTAAAGATAACAAAGGCGGAGAAGATAAGAAGAAAAGGTATCGCCGGCAGACGAAATCTGCTATTGACGAAGAAGAGTATCACTGAGAGCATATAGGTGAATATAAACCCCAGAACCAGAGAATATCTTTTCCATTCCCTGAAAGACAGAAAAGCTCCCAGCCAGGCTAAAGGCAGAAGTAACCCTGTGGGAAAACAGATAATCTTTTTCCAGAGCAAAGGCTTTAAAAGATTTTTGGGATGCGACCAGAAAAAATAGATGTTGGGGTTTTCCGATATCTCATATCCTCCCAGGAAAAGTGCAATCTTTTTCAGATAAAGTTTTAAAGCTAAAAAAGGCTGTCCGAAAATGAACTTGAATCCCTGCTTTAGCCAGAAAGTCTGCGTCTGGGAAAAACTCAGCTCTCTGCCGGTCGACTTCCGGGAAAGATTGATGCTGTCGAAATAAATCCCCTCCCAGCTCGTCCTGATGCCTGAGGCAACCGCCTTGTAGCCTGAGGCATAAGGGTTATTGCCCAGATAGAAATTTATCCCTCCCTGCCAGGCGATAATCACAAGATCCTTTCCTGCAAAGTAATTGACCAGAACCACCGGCAGCACAATCAGGAAAAGTCCCAGAATAAAAAAAAGTATGAAAATAAAAATTGTTTTGGTAGTTACTTTATCTCTGAAATAGAAAAAGGCCCAGAAGGGAATAAAAACTGCAAACAGAAGAATATTGGGACGGGCAATGGCAGAAAGTCCCAAGATAATCCCGCTCAGGAAAAATCTGAAAACTGACGGTTTCTTCTGAGCAAGAAACAATAGATAGATTAAAAGGATATTCAAAAATATTATAAGAAACATATCCTGAAACTCCGCCTGGTAATAAACAAAAGGTGCGTAAAAGCAGGCAAAAAGAGAGGCGAGTAATGCAATTCTGGAGTCAAACAATCTTCGGGCTAAGAGATAGATCAAAACGCAGCTTAAAGAGCCTATTAATATCTGCACGATCCTCAAAAAGTAAAGGTCCTCACCGAAGACCTTTATAAGCAGAGATAAAAAGAAGGGGTAAAGCGGAGCCCGGAAAAAGGGCGCCCTTGACCACAAATCACCGGATGCGATCTGCTTTGCCCAGTCCAGATTGTAAAGCGCATCATCGGCAAAGGGAAAATCAAACAGGGGTAATCTGCTTATTCCTAATATGTAGATAAATCTTACCGCAAAGGCTAAAATAAAAATCAGGAGAAGAGCCGCCTTCTCTTTTTTCTCTATCTTCTCCTGAAACATTTTTATCGGGTTATTTCGTCAGGCATAAAGCCTGACGCTGCTGATTCAGGCGAACCTGATCCCGCTGACTTCGGGACAAGGAGATTCGTACTGCGATTTTCAGCAAGGCTAAAGCCTTGCCCTACGATCTCCATTTCACGTCTTCCGTCTTACATCTTACTTCTTTATCTTTCCCTTTGAACTTTCGAACCTCATCTGTGACTGTCGAGTCCTCTGACCCGACTGAGAAATTGTAGCGGAAGGCTTCAGCCTTCCATTCTTATTTTGTCAATGGAGGTCTAAAGACCTCCGCTACATTTTTTACGTCTTTCCACCCAAAACTTCAAAGTTAATAAAATCAGCGTGATTGATAATAACAGCCTCGACCGAACGGAAACCCTCATCCCCTTCGTGGGAATGAGCCGCAATCAGATGAAGAACCTCTTGTGGAACGCCGCACTTGTAGGCTAAGGCAGAGCCGGAAAAAGGATGTCTCAAGAATTTACCTTTAGAGCTTTTGACAATCTTTCCACCAGCCTTAGCATATTCCAGGAGCTTCCCCACGTCGTGCAGGATACCGCCGGCGATGAGAACATCCTTATCGATCCTGACCAGCTTGCCATAAGCTATGGAAACGACTTCTGCTACTTTCAAAGACGTATTAGTGACCGCACGGGTATGCTCAACCAGATTGATTTTGGTATCCGGAAGAAGCAAGCTAAAAGGAATTTTCTTTAAATCGGTAATCTTCCAGCCGCCCAGCTTGATACCCTCCTCCCAGGTCTGGATAACTTTTTCCCTCAGCTCTTTGTTTTTAATCTTCCTGATCTCCGGTAAAATTTTCAAAATGTCTTTTTTCATAAAAGTTTTTGGTTTAAGTTTTTATTCTCTTTTTTTATTTTTCTTGCTCCCTACTACCAGTTTTCTTTTGTCTCGCTTTTCCCTTTTTCAATTCAAATTCAGCCTTAATATAACCAACTTTATCTTTTCTGAAATTAAAAATATCAGGCTGGTAAAATTTTTTATAGATTCAATTTTGTCTTTATTTAACAGACCCAATTGCCTCAGTGTTTCAATTGTAGCAGGAACAATAGCCCTTCTGTTCCCATCCGCAATTTTGACTGCCATCCCCCATCCCCTATCCAGAATCCCAGAACAACTCAAAGCTTCTCCTCCGGCTTTGGCTAATATGTTATTACGAGATGCTTTTGCCAGAGCCAGATCCGACCTGCCCTCACCCGATACCATCTCCGGATATTTTCTCATCGAATCGATTATAAGCTTATAAGCCTCAGAAGTTTTTTTGTTCTCTGAGTTATAATTCACCAGATTAGCGAATCCAACTGCCATATTGTAAAGCGGCATAGCGTGTACTGGAACTCCACAGCCATCAATTCCTAATTTTATCTTTTTCTCGGGATACCGACAGATCTCAGAGATCGCTTTTAAAATCAGCTTCTGGGCTGGATGGTTTTTGCTTAAATAATTTTTTATACTCCAGCCAAAATAAACGCACAAAGCCAAAATCCCGGAATGTTTGCCTGAGCAGTTATGATGAACCGGGGTAAATTTTTTACCCCGGGGTGGAGTGATATTGTTGACTGTATAATAATGAGGGATATGAACCCCGCATTGCAGATTCTTCTCCGAAAGCCCGATTTTTTTCAGGATATTTTTAACCGTATCGGTATGAACCTTCTGCCCGTTATGCGAGCTTGAAATTATGGCAATCTCCTTTTTAGTAAACCCAAATTCCTTGGCTGCACCGGAGGTAATCAGGGGAATAGCCTGAAAAGGCTTGGCAGAAGAACGCAGATATGTAACAAAATAAGGATCACCAGTATGATAAATCAGCTTGCCCCTGGAATCCACCACCACCACCGAGCCGTAGTGAATGCTTTCAATCGTATTCCCTCGATAGACTTTGACTAAAATGCTATTCATAATTTTCCAAATGTAGCGGAAGGCTTTAGCCTTCCATTTTTTTAAATGGAGGTCTGAAGACCTCCGCTACATTTTCAATGTGACCCTTAAGGGTCACAATACGATTTTTCCCTTGAACCCTTAAATCCTTGAATCCTCGAATCCTGTTATTATATTTTCAACTTTCCTAAAATCTCCGGAATGTCCAGGAAAGTTCTGGCTATATGTGCTCCGCCTTCTTCTAAGGCTTTTAATTTGGACTGGGCAGTCCCCATATCCCCTTCCACTATGGCACCTGCATGCCCCATCCTTTTACCCTGGGGAGCGTAAAGACCGCCAACCATCGCAATCACCGGTTTTTTCATCTTGCTTATAGTATCCTTAGCTTTCTCCTCATACACTCCACCAATTTCACCAACCAGAACAATCGCTTTGGTTTTATCGTCTTTTTCGAAAAGCCACAATATCTCGTCAAAAGTAGTCCCTAAAACCGGGTCGCCTCCCAAGCCCACGCAGGTGGTTTCACCGTAACCTGTGCGTGTCAGGGTATCTGCTACGTAATAAGTCAAAGAGCCGGAGCGTGAGACCGTCCCGACCCTGCCCGGAGAAAAAGCGATATCCGGCATAATTCCCAGATTGGCTTCACCCGGCGTTATTATTCCAGCAGTGTTTCCACCAATCACCAGAGCATCATGCTTCAGCGCCTCTTTTCTTATCTGCATCATATCGAAGATGGGAATATGCTCCGGAATGACCACTATAAATTTAATTCCGGCATAGATTGCCTCTACACAGGCTTCCAAAACGAACCGTGCAGGCAAAAATATTACCGAGATGTCTGCCTGATGATTTTTAACGCATTCCTCCACCGTATCATAAACCGGAACGTCGAAAACTTTTTCCCCCCCCTTGCCCGGAGAAGTCCCGGCTACTATTTTAGTCCCGTACTGTAGCATCCTTTCAGTATGAAACCTGCCCGCCCCACCGGTCATCCCCTGAACGATAACTTTACTCTTTCTGTCAACCAATATGGCCATTTGGTTTCTCCAAGTAAATATCTTTATCTTTTATGATGAATTAATACATCAATAGTAACAAATTCGAGCCCCTTTTCCCTTACGCCATCAATGATTAATGGAATTGCATCTCTAGTAGCACTTCTATCTCCACCATGGGTATCTTTGCCATCATGTAAAACTATAATTGAACCACCTTTTACATGAGACAAAATACTTCTTGAAATCTTTTCAGGAGAACGTTTGATCCAATCATATCCCCAGCCCCATGGACTCCAACCAACATAAAAATAATCCTTATTACGCAAAACCCAGTACAAAAACGGACTTCTCCATCCACTTTTCGATCTGAAAATATTAATTTTAATTCCAGGTATACACTCCTTAATTTTTGCCTCAACTTTTTCTATATCTTTCTCTATTTTATTAAATTTCCATGGAAATAATCTGCTATGCGTATAGGAGTGATTTCCTATAGAGTGCCCCTCTTCATGCATTCTTTTTATGATCTCACATGAATTTTTGTTTAAGTTCTCTCCTATTATGAAAAAGGTCGCTTTAACGTTTTTCTCTTTTAGAATATTAAGAATTTGATTAGTATATGGTGGGTTTGGTCCATCATCGAAAGTTAATGCGACAAAATTCGATTTCCTATTTAATGTCCAAATTGAATTCCCCCAAATAGTATCAAATGGAGTTTCAAATGGCAAAATACAGAATAGAAAAAAAACAATTAATAATAATATAATTACGAGTATAAATAAGATAAGCATTATTAACCTAAGATAAGTTTACTTTGATCTTTCTATCATAGCCTCTCCGAGTACGCAAAGATTTTACAACATTTGTTAGAAACATAAACAAACCTAAAATAATAGCAACTACAGAATAGACACATGCCACCCACCAATAAAATCTCAAATAAGGTTCAATTATAAAAACTTCTACTCTCAATGCATACAAAACGAATAAAGAGAAAACCGCTGGTAATAAAAGCCATAAAATTATTATAGCAATCCAATATAATTGAATTAGTGTTGATGCGGCACTTTCAGTTCCATAACTGACTACTTTAGTATTGAGTAAATGCGATAAGGGAACTGATATTCTTTTAAAAGTGTATCTATTTATCTCTCCAATAAAAAGAACTAATAAGGGGGGTAATAGTAAAAAACTAGCATTAACTATAATTCCTGATAGAATTAAAAATTGGAGAGTTGGTAACATTTGCACCTTAGCCCAAAAATCTATTTGACCGAGAGGAGAATCCAAGGCCTTGCCTAAAAACCAACCAATAGATACAAATAGTGCGGTGACGTAGGTTAATGCCCACTTAAAATAGAATCCAAAAAGTGAGTTGCTGAAATTCTGAACTTGTTTATGTTCTGTCAGCAAAACTTGAATTTTTAGTTCTGTAGATATCCTTTCTTCTTTCTTCCTTTCTTTTTTCAGCGGTTTATCCTCTTTAGAAGCGGATTCATTATTCCCTTTTTCATTTAAATTATTCTTTGAATCATCAAACTCTTTGGTCATAGCTAGCTCCTTAACCAAAAACTTATATTCGTGACTGTCGGGTCCTTCACCCGATGGCAATCTTGAGCGACCCTAAAAGGGTCGCACTACGGAAATAATCAATACCCTAATTTTTTATCCACTAAATTAATCAGTTTCTTCCCGGAAAGATATCTCTCTAAGTTTTTCTTGAATATCTCACCGACTCTCTTGTAATAATCCGGCATACTGCCGGCTATGTGAGGAGTGATAATTACATTCTCAAAATCGTACAGGGGGCTATTCGGATCCAGGGGCTCGTTTTCAAAAACGTCCAGACCTGCACCTTTTATGGTCTGGTTCCTCAGAGCAGATATCAGAGCTTTTTCATTTATCACGGGGCCCCGACCGACGTTTATCAGATAAGCATCCTTTTTCATCCAGCCAAACTTCTCTTCATCTATCATATGATAGGTTTCCTTAGTCAAAGGAACAAGCAATACCACAAAATCGGACTGGCTCAAAACCTCTTTTAGTTTTTCTTTGCTGAACAGCTTATCTACGTTCTTATACTTCTCCCCCTTTTTTATTTTATTTTTTGAAGCAACCACCTTCATCCCAAAAGCCTTGGCTTTTGCGGCTAATTCCATCCCGATATTTCCCAGACCGACTATACCCAGCACTTTGCCGCTTAAAGTAATCCTTTTATCGATCAGTTCTCTTTGAACCCATTCTCTTCTTGTCTGAGCCTTAATGCTTTCGCCAATACCTTTGGCAAGTGCCAAGATTAATCCCATGGCATGCTCTGCCACGGTCTCATGATGTATCCCCCTGGATGAGGTTATCAGCACCCTGCTTTTCAAAAGCTCAGGGAAAAGAGAGCGGTCCACACCGGCTAATCCAAAATGAACCCATTTTAATTTTTTTGCCTGCGGGAACATCTCTTTTTTGAGGGATAAGGTAACTAAAATCTCAGCCTCACCAATCAGGTTCTTGAGATGCTCTTTATCCTGTGAATAATGAAATTCCACCCGTTTGCTCAGACTGGGGGAAGACAAAATCGGTCCTGCAAACTGCCCACAGCTATACCTTGCTTCCGGCAAGGCAACGACTATTTTATGTTTAACCATCACTTTAACTTGCGAACTTAATTCGTTATTATAATTTGCTTAAGCTTCGACGTTAGTCTAAAACCTCCGCTGAATTTTCAATGCGACCCTAAAGGGTCGCACTACGATTTCCATCCCTTGAACTTTTGAACCTTTGAGCCTTTGAACCATTTTTAAGTTTTCTTCGCCAGCTCCACCGCTCTTTTTGAAATTTCTTCTATCGGGGTCTCAATCCCGTGAATTTCTATGTTCTTGAAAATCTCCGGATTCTCCTTTTGGGCTTCCTGAAATATCCTCACCCCTTCCTGCCACATATTGCCGGTCATTCTCAAGACCATCGGCTTGGAAAGCCCGTGCTCTTTTAAAAACATAACCACACCTTTGGCAAAATCATCGCACCGGGAAATACCTCCGAACCTTGCCCCGAAGATGGCTTTGACCTCTGGATTCTCATCCAGTAACACCAGCATATTGGCTAACCTCTCTGGAGTCGGGCCACCGCCTGAATCCATAAAATTGGCAGGCTTGCCGCCGAAATAATGGATGAAATCGTTCCCCATTATTCCGAATCCAGCGCCGCCGGGAAACATTCCTATATCGCCGTCCAGATCCACATAGGGTACCTCCCATTCCCTGGCTTTCTTCTCCCTTTGGGTCATCTCCCCTTCCTCGTGTCTTTTCTCGATCCCCATCTCCGAAAGCTCCTTATGCCGGAACAGAGCATCGTCATCCACACTCATCCTAGCATCGCAGGCGATATATTCTCCTTTGGTGGTAAGAATAAGGGGGTTAATCTCCACCAGCTTGGCATCGTAGCTTTTGAAGACCTTAAAAAGCGAAGAGATGATGTTTCCCACCCTTCTGATCTGCTCTCCCTTTACCCCCAGCCATTTGGCTAATCCCTGAGCCTGAAATTGATACAGCTTTTCATCGATCTCCAGATTGAGCTTCCTGATTTTCTCCGGAGCTTTATTCGCCACCTCCTCGATCTCCATCCCTCCCTCGGTACAGGCGATGATGACCAACTTGTAATTCAGCCTGTCAATGGTCACGCCGACGTAAAGTTCTTTTTCGATATCTACTTTTTCCTCCAGCAGAATCATCTCGACGGGGAAGCCTTTTATCTTAAGAGAGAAAAGCTTGCTTACTTTTTCCTTAGCCTCCTCCGGATTCAGGGCGAATTTAATCCCGCCTGCTTTCCCCCTTCCTCCGGAGAGGACCTGGGATTTAAGCACTGCCGGCTGGCCTAACTTTCGGGCAAATTTTGCTGCATCCTCAGGTGATTTTACTATCTCCGCCTGAGGAACAGGTATGCCAGCTTTGGAGAAAAGTTTTTTGGCTTCGTATTCGTAGAGTCTCACAGAAACCTCCGATGAATAACTCTTCCCCTCCCTTGATGAGAGGGGTCAGGGGAGGGTGACCCCCTCTCCCCAGCCCTCTCCCACGAGGGGAGAGGGAATTGATAAATATCCTTAACTTGAACACCTTCAAGCTCTCTTCCTAAAAAAGAAAGGGTGAGGTTATCTCTTCTTTCTTTCAGAAATACCTTTGACCACTTTCTCGAAAATCTTCAAGCCCTTGTCTGCTATCTCCTCGTCAATTATCAAGGGTGGAATGAATCTGACGGAATTCGGCCCGCAGGTCAGGAGCATAAGGCCGTTCTGGAAACATCTCTGCTCGATCTCATGAGCATACTCTCCTGCAGGCTTTTTGCTCCTCTTGTCCTTCACCATCTCGATCCCGATCATCAGTCCCTTGCCTCTCACGTCTCCGATTATATCATATTTCTCCCACATCCTCTTTAAGCGGGACATAAAGAACTTACCCATCTTGTCCGCATTCTTCACCAGACCGTTTTCCAGAAGCTCGATGGTCTTGAGTGCTGCCGCGCAGGCAACGGGATTACCTCCAAAGGTGGTGGAATGAGCGCCTGGAATCCAGGACATCAATTTCTTGGGGGTGATGCAGGCTCCGATGGGCATGCCCGAGCCCAAAGCCTTTGCCACGGTGACGATATCCGGCACAACACCCCAGTACTGGATGGCAAACATCCTGCCGGTTCTCCCCATCCCGGACTGGACTTCGTCCGCGATGTAATAGAAGTTGTGCTTCTCCGCTATTTTCTTGAGCATGGGGTGAAATTCGGCCGGAGGAACGATATAACCACCTTCCCCCTGAATCGGCTCCACGAATATGGCTGCCACATCCTCAGCCGGTGCTACCTTCTTCAGGATAACCTCGTCTATGAACTTCACACAGGCGATATCGCATTTGCCGTATTCCAGGTTAAAAGGACAGCGATAACAGTAAGCATAGGGAACGTGGGTTACCTCCGGCAGCATCGGTGAAAAATATCTCCTCTGGTTCAGCTTGCTGCAGGTCAAAGACAAAGCGCCCATGGTCCTTCCGTGAAAGGCTCCGATGAAGGCAATCATCCTGGATTTTCTCTTGTTGTACCGGGCTAACTTCAGGGCGCATTCGACTGACTCTGCCCCTGAATTTGAAAAGAAAGCCCTTTTCTCCCCGTTTCCCGGAGAAATCTTTGACAATTTCTCCGCCAGGGCTCCCACCAGAGGATGATAGAAATCCGCAGTGGTGATATGAATAGCTTTTTCAGCCTGCTTCTTTATGACCGCTACCACTTCCGGATGACAGCTGCCGGTGGCGCATACGCCGATCCCTGCATGGAAATCGATATAGCAGTTACCATCTGAATCCCAGATGTATGCACCCTTGGCATGGTCGATAACCGCAGGATAAGCCCTGGTGTAAGACTTGGACACGAATTTTTCGTCCCTGGTGATGAGCTTTTTGCTCTTGGGCCCCGGAAGTTTGGTCCTGATATGAGGTGTCTTTCTGTTAACCATTTTCACATCCTTCTGCTAAAATTTTATCAAAAACCTATTCTAACTATTCTATTTATCTTCCTATGATCTGAATTTCCTTTTCATAATGTAGCGGAAGGCTTTAGCCTTCCAGAATGAAGTTTAAATGGAGGTCTAAAGACCTCCGCTACTAAAGAGGAAAAACTTATGCGAGTATAGGTCTAAGTCTGCCCCTTGAGGTAAATCCTGTGCAAAATCTCTCTTAACGGTTTATTCACTTTATTTCTCGCTTTCTTCAAAGTCTTGAGAAAATTTTCACTAAATTTAATGGCAATCTCTTTCAAAGTCAACCCCTTTTTATATGACATAATAGAGATTGGAATGAAACTTTGCCGTCTCTGTCAGATGTTAAGAACAAACGTAGTGCGACCTTTCTCGTGTCGAAGTAAGCGGGATCAGGTTCGCCAGTATTCTGTAGCGGAAGGCATTAGCCTTCCCTAAAAAAAACAGACAGGAATGTCTGTTCTACCAACAAAAAGCCCCCATACGGGGGCTTTTCTCCTTCTCTCATTTTGTCGTAGGGCATGGCTTCAGCCATGCGCTGAGAAGATAGCAACCCTGAAGGGTTGCCCTACGAAAAATTCTTAAAACCCGAAGGTTATCCCTCCTAAGAGAGTTGAATAGTTAGTGCCCTCGGTGTCCAAGTCTTCCTGTTTGGTCATTATGTGAGTATATCGGTATTCGCCGAAGATCTCGAAAGGCAGTGCCGGTATCCTTAAGGAGATTCCTCCTACCCCGTGATAACCTAACCTGTTCTCATCCAGCGGAGTGGTCACGACCAATCCTTCGCCTGAAATGGAATAAGTCAGCCAGTGCCAGCCTAAGCCTGCTCCGATATAGGGTTTTACTGCCGGAAGGAGATTGAATTTATACTTGGCGGTCACGTTCAGGGAGAAATCTCTCACTGAAAAATCATATGTATAGGCCTCGTAAGTAAATTCCTTCTTCTTCCAGGCCATCTCGGCTGAGCCTTCTACCTCCAGCATGGGGATAAAGCCTACGACCACATGACCTCCCAGCATGGGCATCTCCTTCAGATCCAGCCCCAGCGGAGACTCGTCTATGCCCGGATTATCGTAGCTCTGCACCAATCCACCTCTCACTCCCACTCCTACTCCGGTTATCGCATAGACCGGCGAGGCACAGAGTGCCAGCAAACCCAGCAAAACCAGGACCTTTTTCATCCTTCCCTCCTTTATTGGTTTCATCCTCTTATTTATTATTTATCGGAAATTAAAACAATATTCCTTAACTTTTTCTAAGAGGAAATCCTGGAGTAGAACGTAATGACTGATTTTCCTTGATTCCCCTCCCTTGACGGGAGGGGTAAGGGGAGGGTGACCCCCTCTCCCTGTCCCTCTCCCACAAGGGGAGAGGGAACTTTAATTCTATTTTTGTCCACCAGGTATGCCAGGTGCCTGAGAAATCTGTTGCTCGTTTTTTACTTTGCCTATAAATGCTATCATCCTGCCAGCCTTCTCCCCATTCCTTCTGTAGGATTGGTAAAGATTATCTTCGCAGCAGGTACAAGTGTCCGGGACAAAAATATCTTCTTCTTTTATTCCTGACTTAATAAACCTGTCCCTGACCAGATTCCTTAAATCCAGATACCTTCCCTTTCCCCCTACGTCGATATATTTATCATCTAAAAGAACAGCCAGCGAATCCGAGATTTTATAACAGCACTTACCGATCGAGGGTCCCAGAACTAAATTGAGCTCTTGTGGGATAGATTTGGAGAACTTCACTGCTTCCCTGATAAAATTATCCATAATATCTAAAACAGCACCTCTCCAGCCGATATGAGCCAGACCCAGAAGCTTGCTTCCGGAATCGAACAAAAAGACAGGTATGCAGTCTGCCACCTGAACCACCAGAAAAAGATTCTCCTGGTCGGTTATCAAACCATCGCACTCCGGATTTTTGATTTTCTCCGGAAATCTTTCCTTGAAGATCTCCACCCTTGACTGGTGAACCTGCCTGGGAACGACGACTTTAAACTTTTCTTCTGGTATTCCGGTAAGCGTGGAGATCAATCGGGGAATATCCTCGAACTTGACTTTTCTTCCATCTTTATACCCTAAGACGAAGCCGTGTTCAAGAAATCCAGATGATTCCAAAGGGGCAAACCTCTGATAGATTACTCCCGCTTTTTCTTCTATTTTTATTCTATGTTCCGTAATGGTCTCTTCCATACTTCCTTGCTCTATTCAAACTCTACCCCTTTAGCCCGCTCGACCTCAATCACCCCTTTTACTCTTTTTATCCTCTTGATAGCCCGGTTTAGATGCCTCAGATTCTTGACCTCTACGAGAAAAGTTCCCACCGTAGCCGCCTGCCCGGGCTTTATCTCGGCTCCCCTGATATTGGTATCCGCATCTGCGATAGCCTCGGTTATGTCCCTTAACATATTCTTCCTGTCCTCCAACAGTATCTCCAGTTTAACCAAAAAAGACTGATTCTTGTCCACGTCCCATTCCACCTCCACCTTCCTGTTGGAATCCAGCATCATCTGCAGAGCATTGACGCAGTCTGCCCGGTGAACGGAAACCCCTCTGCCACGGGTGACAAAACCAACAACCCTCTCCCCCGGAATCGGCTGGCAGCACTGGGCGAACCTGAACATAAGGTTATCCATACCCTGTATCTTTATGCCGGTTCCTTTCCTGGCTTTCTCCACGAATTTCTGGATGAAACCCTCTTTGACCTCTTCAGGCTCTTCCTCCGGGAGTATCTCCTGCAGAACCTGCTTTACCGACAGGTTGCCTTTCCCCAATGCGGAGTAGAGCGCTTCGGACGAGGATAGATTCAACTTTGAACTTATATCGGTAAGATCAGGCTCACCCAATAACTTGTGGTGATGTCTCCTCAGCTCCTTTTCCAGGATCACCTTCCCCAGATTCAGACTCTCCTCGTATTCCTTCTGCTTGAGATAGTGCCTGATCTTGCTCCGGGCTTTGGTGGTTTTGACGATCTTCAGCCAGTCCTGTGAAGGCAGCTGATGAGGGGAGGTGATTATCTCGATCTTGTCTCCGCTGGACAGCACGGTATTAAGCGGCACCATTCTGCCGTTCACCCGTGCACCTGTGCAGTGCTGACCCACCTCCGTATGAACGGCGTATGCGAAATCGAGCGGAGTCGAGCCCCTGGGCAGCTGTTTCAACTCGCCCAGAGGGGTGAATACGAAAACGTCATCCGGGAATAAATCTATCTTGAGATATTCCAGAAATTCCCTGGGGTTGGAAAGCTCCCTCTGCCATTCCAGAACCTCCCTTAACCAGATCATCTGCTTGTCCGACTCGTCCAGCTCCTTTTTGCCTTCCTTGTAAAGCCAGTGAGCCGCAATACCGTACTCCGCAGTATGGTGCATATGATGGGTTCTTATCTGTATCTCGACCGCCCTCCCCCGGGACCCGATGACGGTGGTATGCAGGGATTGATACATATTCCTCTTGGGGGTTGCTATGTAATCCCTGAACCTCTCTGCTACCGGAGTCCACAGGCTGTGAATTATCCCCAGTGCCTGATAGCATTCGCCCACTGAACTGACGAGCACGCGAATGGCAAACAGGTCGTAGATCTCGTCCAGCGGTTTATGCTGTTCCCTGACCTTGCGGTAGATGCTGGATAGATGTTTGGTTCGACCGGTTATCTCGGCCTTTATCTCTGATTTCTTTAGCTCCTCTTTCAGCGGTATCACCACTTCCTGTATGTACTCCTCCCTCATCTCCTTCCTCTCGGTGATGTTTAGCAATAGGTCGGTATAAGCCTCCGGCTCCAGGTATTTAAAAGAGAGGTCCTCTAATTCCGCCTTGATCATCGCCATACCGAAGCGGTGGGCTAAAGGAGCATAGACTTCTTTGGTCTCCTGGGCTATCTTAAGCTGTTTTTCCCTGTGCAGGGCGTTTAAGGTCCGCATGTTGTGAAGCCTGTCTGCCAGCTTGATGATTATCACCCTGATATCCTTTGCCATTGACAGAAGCAGCTTGCGGTAATTTTCCGCCTGCTCCTCTTCCGCACTCTTGAAGTCAAACTCCCCTATCTTGGTAACCCCGTCCGCCAGCATGGCGATCTCTTCGCCGAACTCCTTTTTTATCTCCTCCAGCGTTATACTGGTCTCCTCGATGATATCGTGAATCATCCCTGCAGCAATGGTGGCTGTATCCAGATGCTGTTCAGCTAAGATGAAAGCCACTTCCAGGCAGTGCTGGATATAGGGGTCGCCCGATTCCCGGAACTGGCCCTGGTGGGCTTTATCCGAGAACTCGTAGGCTTTCTTAAGAAGCGGTATATCCACGTTGGCGTTGAAGGATTCGATTCTTATGACGAATTCGGCTAAATTCATCTACTCACCTTTTTTGATCTTCTGTCCAGGATCTTTCTTACCCGTGATACGATCTCATCTGGATCTATTTTATCCATACAGTTGAAGGAAGAACATTTTTCCCTCACGCATTTATGACATATCTCCAAAGGCGGCATAACCACCTCATTTCCCTCACCGTAAGGACCCCATCTCTTAGGGCTGGCTACGAAAAGCGGGGAGAAAAGAGCTACCACCGGAGTCCCCAGGGCGACTGCCATATGCATCGGCCCGGTGCTGTTGGAGATCAAAAGGTCTGAGCCTTTTAGAAGGGAAGATAGTTCCCGGAGATTGGTCTTACCGGTAAGATCGACCGGCTTGTTTCTCATCCTGTGTCTGATGGTCTGGGATAGCTCCACTTCTTTATCATTTCCGGTTAAGATGACCCTGGCAGAAAACTCCTCTATAAGTTTATCGGCTAACAGTACGAATTTACCCAAGGGATAATTCAGGGAGGAGTTCCCGCTTCCCGGATGAATTGCGATTTTCAGCTCGTCCTTTTTGATCTGTAAGTCGCTGAATAACCTTTGAGAATGTCTTTCTTCTTCCGCTGAGAGGTATATCCTGGGCTTGTATCCTTCATTTGGGATTCCCAGAGGAGCAAGCATACCTAAATTATATTCCAGCTCGTGCTTCTCAATAGTTTTACGATGCTCGTAAACCTTACAGTTGAAAAGGAACTGATATGCCCGGTAGCCTGTGCCTATTCTAACTTTCATTCCTGACAGAAATAGAAGTAAAGCCAGTCTTAAAGTCGGACGTAATAAAATTGCACAATCGAATTTTTCTTTCCTTAAAAATTTTACCAGGCGGAAGAAACCCCCGGAAGTTTTTTGCTCGTCTGTTATTATCTCATCTACCCAGGGGTTATTAGCAAGAAGGTCTTTAGTATAGGGTGAGATCATCATACTCACACTGGATTGAGGATATTTTCTTTTTATTGCCTCCAAAACCGGAGTGGACAACAACACGTCTCCGATATGGTCGGTCCTCACCACCAAAAATCTCTCATTCCCTTTTATATCAATTTTTTTCATTGCTGCAGAAAAATATAAACAAAATTATATGCAAAAATCGAAATTCAACCCTTTGCCACTATTTGTTTCTATAATATCCAACGGTATGAGGCAAATCAAGTAGATTTTTCTTGGCTTGCCCGGGGTTTGTTGAGATTCCACAGCTTGGCGTACTTGAGCAGAACGTGAAAAGAGGAAAGTATGGCTAAGAGGTAACCATACCAGCCGTCCAGAAAGCCGAATTTAACAATAAACATCTTAAGGAACAGAGCCGGAGGCCTGATGAGCATATCGAAAAAAGTAGCTCTTTTCCCCTCATCCAGAAGCATCTTTGCTCCCAGGGTAGTATACTTATTCATCTTCAAAAGATAATGGCTGATGGTCGGGTCGGTATAATGCAGAAGCTCGTTTTTCAGACGACCTGTCTTCCCCTCCAAAACTAACTTCTCATGCACCAGGGATTGATCGAACTTCGCCTTATCTTTCCTGAAAAGCCTTAAGACATAATCCGGATACCAGCCGCCATACCTGATCCATTTGCCCAGGAAATTCGAAAGACGCGGGATGTAATATCCGTCTAAGGCTTCATCTTCCCGGACTATCCTTTTGATCTCCTCTCTTAATCTGACTGAAACCACCTCATCCGCATCAATAGACAGAATCCAGTTATAGACAGTTTTGGTTCTGGCAAATTCTTTTTTTCTTCCGAACCCTTCACACTCCAGGTCATAGATTTTATCTGTGAAGGCTTTGGCAATCTCCTTGGTCCTGTCCTGGCTGTAGGAATCCACCAGCACTATCTCGTCAGCCCAGCTTATGCTTTCCAGACAGCGGCGGATATTTTTTTCTTCATTATAAGCAATGACCACCGCGGAGATTTTAGACATAATTTTACCTGGTGTGTTCTACAAATATCTAAAATAAAATTCCTCGGTCTTTTGCGCGAACGTTTCCAATGAGAATTCTTTTTCTGCTAAAGACCTTCCGGCCTTCCCGAAGCTTTCCCTTTCATCTTTATTTTTAAGGAGTCTGAGCATCTCCTCAGCCATTTCCCGGCTATCCATAGGTTTGACTAAAAGTCCATTTATCCCGTCCCTAATCACTTCGGGTATTCCATTAACCTCGGTCCCTATAACCGGCTTGCCCAAAGCCATATATTCCAGAGCCACCCGGCACACGGTCTCCGAGCCGATCGAAGCAACCACTCCAATATCCATAAGCGAGATTACCTCTCTCGAATCGTCTGCCCTGCCTGTGAAGACGAATTTGTCCGATATTCCCATCTTGCCGACCAGTTCCTTTAGACGGTAAGATTTAACCTGTGCATCCTCTCCTGCGATCAGAAATTTAACCTGCTTGAATTCCTTCAAAACCTCAAAAGCCGCCTGGATGAAATATATATGACCCTTTACCGGAGAAAGTCTTCCCAGGATTCCAACGATCAGTTCGTCACTGGAGATGTCCAAGCTCTTTTTTAATCCCGGATTTTTATCCACCGGGTAAAAATAATCCGGGTCAATCCCCAGGGGGATATTGATTAGTCTATTTTGATTCAGACTGAATTGCTCTAAATAACTCTGCTTTAAAACCTCTGCAGTGGTAATTAGCCCGTTTATCCATTTTTCATTCAGTTTTCGGTTAAATAGACCCTTTTTGGGTTTCCTCTGATCTCCTCGCGTGCGGATAAGAACGAAATTCTTCCCAAAAAGTTTCTTTACCAGAGCAACATATAAATGCCCCTCTCCCTGATGAGCATTTACCAGGTCGATTCTTTCTTCTTCTATTAAATCAGAGAGCCTTTTTAGATTATAAAAAAACCTGCCCGGATTCTGGTAGCTAATATACAAGTCCTGGAAAGTTTCCAGCCCCATACTTTCTGCTATTTTTAGAGGAGGGGAATTTATATCTCCGGCTACTATCACTCTATGACCCCTTTTTTGCAAAGCTGAGGACAAAGTCACGGCATAATGAGCACAGGCATTATACCACCTGACGTTCACCAGTTGAAGTATGTTAAGCGTCTTTTTCATTTCATGTAGGGGAAGGCTTCAGCCTTCCATTCTCCCTATGGAAACCTAAAGGTTTCCGCTACATTAACTTCCCCTCTCCTTTCTAAGGAGAGGGATAGGGAGAGGTTAATTGTCCCTAACTAATCCTGACTTTCCTTGTTTTGCTAAATTAACCTTATGTTTCAACTCATTTAAAGAGTTCAAGAATTCTGAAATCTTTTCCTTAACCTCATCCACCGAATAATCCAGGCACTCCAGGTTTTCGCATTTATGTTTTTCCTTTTCGCAATTTGGACATTCCACTTCCTTTTTGATGTAATCGTGTCTCTGAGGGTCAGGGTAAGTCCAGCTTAAAGGACTGTTTGGTCCATAAATGGTAAAAGTAGGTTTGCCTAAAGCAGTTGCAATATGCTTGGTGCCGTTATCATTTCCTATATGCAGGTCACCTCTTTCAAGGATTGCACCTAACTCCAGAAGAGTCGGGGTTTGCGGTGAGATTAAAGGTTTATTCTTCATCTTAGCTGCTAATTCCCAGACTATTTTATCCTCTCCAGGACCCCAGGCCAGGATAATTTTGGCTGAGTATTCATTCATGAGCCAGTCGCAGATTTTAGCATACCTTTCAAGATGATAGAAATTAAATTTCCTCCTGCTGGTGGGAGAAACAGAGATAATTAAATTGTCATCCTTAAGATCTTCTTTTAGAAAAAATTTTTCTGCGAAATTTCGAGCCTCGTCCGACAGGTAAAAATCCAGCCTGCAGTCATCCGATTCCACTCCCAGGGTTCTTAATGCTTTTAAGCGGGACAATGCCGCATATTCCGAGGAATTTCCTCGTGGGGCTAAAAGGTTATACCAGATTTTTCTAAAGGAAAGGTCAAACCCCAGGCGAAACTTAGCTCCGGACAAAAAAGTAAAATAAGCACTGCGGGGATTTCCAAAAAAATCTATTGTTAGGTCGAATTTTTTCCTTCTTAAATCTCTCACTATTCCCCAGAGATAAAAAAAATTACCGTATCTTTTTTTATCCAAAATTATCTTCTCAGCTAGATAAGGGTTAAATCTCAAAACCGGCTCAGACTCTGTCTCGGTGAGAAAAGAGATACTGCTCTGCGGAAAACTCTGACGTAAAGCTCTGATAGAAGGAGTGCACATCAGCACATCCCCGATACGACGAAGTTGAATGATTAAAATCTTTTGTGGCTGAATTTTTGGCATCTATTCTTTATTTCGTAGTTCTTTTTTATGGAATATAAAGCTTTAGCTTTATCAGTAAACCTAAAGGTTTACACTCCGTACTAAATCTCCAGAGCAAGGCTAAAGCCTTGCCCTACGATTTCTGCTGGTAGGTTAGACATTCTTGTCTGACCTTTAAGAACAGACAGGAATGTCTGTTCTACCGTTTTTTTCGTCTAACTTCTCTCGTCTTACGTCTTACTTTATTTATTATTATATTTAAACTGCATCTCGTAAAGCTTCTTGTACAGTCCTTCCTGCTGGATCAGCTCCTTATGCTTTCCTATCTGAACTATTTTACCTTCATCTATCACCACTATTTTATCCGCGTTCTGAATGGTGGAAAGTCGGTGAGCAATCACGAAGGTGGTGCGGTTTTTCATCAGCCTATCGATCGCCTCCTGCACTAACAACTCCGATTCAGAATCCAGGGCTGAGGTTGCCTCATCGAAGATCAGGATGGAGGGGTTTTTATACAAAGCCCGCGCAATAGCCAGCCTCTGCCTCTCACCTCCGGAAAGCTTGACCCCCCTGTCTCCGATTATGGTGTTGAGCCCCTCTGGTAAACCACGGATAAACTCGTAAGCGTTTGCCATCTTAGCTGCTTCCTCGATCTTCTCCTGTGTAGCTTTCTCGTCACCGTAGGCAATGTTATTCCAGATGGTGTCATTAAAAAGAATTGTCTCCTGGGTTACTATTCCCATCAGGTTACGCAACGAGGTTATATCCATCTTTTTTAAATCAGTTCCATCCACCTCGATGACCCCTTCTGTAGGGTCGTAAAAGCGGGGTAGCAAATCCACCAGGGTCGATTTACCTGCACCGGAGGGACCGACCAGGGCTACTATCTCCCCGGATTTAACCTCCAGATTGATTTTGTTCAAAGCTTCTTTCTTTTTATCATACCTGAACGATACCTGTTTGAATCTCACGCTTTGCTTTAAACTTTCTATCTTAACCCCATCCTCCGGATTTTTTATCTTGGGCTGAGTATCCAGCACCTCGAAGATCCGTGTGGCTGCTGCCAGCCCCTGTTGTATATCTATGTTCACATGGCTCAGGATCTTCAAGGGCTGCATCAGAGAGAACATGGCCAAGAGGAAAAGGAAAAACCGGTCCGGAGTAAGCCCACCGCCTGCTAAGATGCTTCTTCCTCCAAACCAGAGGATCAAAACTCCAGCCACCACCCCGAAGAACTCGGTCAAAGGAGGAGCAAAAGAGCCTACCCTGGTCAACCTCACCATAGTCTTGAAATAATCCCGTGTATAGTTGAAAAATTTCTTAAGCTCGAATTTCTCCATGGCAAAAGCCTTAACCACCTTTATCCCGGACACGGTCTCCTGTAAAATCGAGGTTATATTACCCATCTTCTGCTGTGATAAAACGCTCCGGGAGCGCAGCCTTTTCCCTACCTCGGTGATTATGAAGATGCTGGGCGGGAAAAGAAGCAGGGCGATCAGGGTCAATTTCCAGCTTGCCCAGATAACCAGAAAGAGAAACGCTATCGCCAGAAAAATCTGACGAAGCCCTCCGGCAAAACCGGAGGAAACAGCTGACCTCACCAGAGTGACGTCGTTGGTCACCCTGGAGATTAACATCCCGGTTTTCTTCCCGTAAAAATATTCTATGGGCAGAAGATGATAATGAGCATAAAGCTTATCCCGCAGGTCTTTGACCACTCCCTCCTGCACTATTATCATCAGATAATTTTCCAAATACCAGAAAATGTTCTTCAGGAAGAAAATAACTAAGATGAAGATACATAATCGCTTAAGGCTATCCAGCTTATCTTTTCCTTTAAGCCAGGAATCGAATTTCTCCTTCAATTTTCCAGGAACCAGAACTACCAGGTTCTCTCCTTTTTCAGTGGTTTTGTCAGAGGATATTTTTGCAGAGTCAGGTGCAGACGTACTCTGTTCGTAGAAAATCATCTTGGTAAAGGGAACTATCATAGTAAGGGAGAACCCGCTCATCCCCGCAAAAAGAATCATAAAGATTATCGCCCCTACAAGAGCTTTCAGATGCGGTCTTAAGAAGCTTAAAAGTCTGAGATAAAGTTTCATTTTAAATCTTTCTTTTTGTAGCGTCTTTGCTCTGGAGTATAAAGCTTTAGCTTTATCCAATGGTAAACCTGAAGGTTTACACTCCAGATCTCCTTGTAACAGTTTAACTTTTATTTGTCATTTGTCATCTGTAATTGTTTAACATTAGATAATTCTCTAATCGTCTTCAAAGCCTCTTCTAACACTTCATTTACTTTCACTTTGCCCTCCCGTGAAGTTATCACCCTGTGTTTTTCACCTCTGGGTCCATATTTCTGCGGATCGGAATGGGTAAAAATAGCCAGTGTAGGAGTTCCCACTGCAGTTGCCAGATGCATTACGCCCGAATCGGAGGAGATGAAAAGGTTGCATCTTTTCAAAAGAACAGAAAGCTCCGGCAGCGGTAATATTTCGCCTAAAACTCCAGAAACGTTCAAGCCTTTTACCATCTCTTTCTCCTGCGGACCCCAGATATATATTATTTTTAGTTTTTCTTTTTCCTTTAATCTATTTCCCAATTGAATAAAATTTTCTATCTCCCATCTTTTGTTACCGGTCCCTCCCAGGTTTATCCCAACTAAAGGATCATCGTCTCCTATTCCCATATCTTTTAAATAACTGCGGATATATACTTCCTCTTCTTTTTTCACTTCCAGGTATGGTAATTCTGTGGTATCTGACGGAATCAGAAATCTCAGAAGGTCCAAATGCATATCTACGGCGTGGCGGGTATGGTTAACCGGCGGCACTTCTATGTTCAGAAAAAGATCGCTTCCGTCTCTCTTATGCCCTATACGGTATCTGGCTCCGGAAAGGTAAATCCACATCCCGTGACCGAAGGAAAGATGATTCTCATCCGAGCAGTCGAAAGCCAGGTCAAATCTTTTTTTTTGGAGCCTGAGTATATTGCGGATGAAAGTCAAAGGATTGCGTATATACTTTTTTTTCTGCAGGACCAGAAGCTCATCCACCAATTGGGAGCCTGAAAAAAGCTCGGCAAATACCTGGCTGGCTAAAAAGGTGATTCGGGCTTGAGGGAAACCCTTTCTTAAAGCTAAGAGCAGGGGTGTGGTCAAAACCAGGTTGCCTATACGGTCATCCTGCCTGACCACCAGTATTCTTTTGATAGAGGAAAGGCCGACCTCACCCTGAAGCGGCCTGTTCCTTAAAAAAAATCGCAAAAGACCGATTAGGAGGCTCTTACCTTTTTTCTCCAACTGTTTTCTCATTTCTTTAAAATTATGCGAGTGAAACCACCTTAAACCTTTAAAAAGATTGCTCTCTCAAATACAAATTAAAATTATTCTAATATTCGCAGATTTAAAAGTCAATATCTTTCGAGTGGCTGGGTGGCGGGAATAAATACGGGACAGGAGCTTAACTCCTGCCCCGGAAATCAGAAGACAAAAATAGAGCTTTATATCTTATACCCCGAAAGCTCGAGCCAAGTCATTTTACTTTTTCAGACCTGACCGGCTTTGTCCTGATATTCTCCTTGAAGACTTTAGCCAGTCTTTTTATTCCTTCCTCGATGATCTCCTCGGACATCGTGCAGAAACACAGCCTCAGGGTGTTATCCTTATCCTCCATGGCATAGAAGAACTTGCCGGGAACATAGGCAACTTTCTCTGCAACGGCTTTATCGAAAAGCTCTGATGCCGACACCCCTTGGGGTAGCTCCGCCCAGAGGAAAAGCCCACCCTCGGGCTTGGTCCAGGTGATCCCCTCCGGGAAATATCTTCGTAGAGCCTTGAGCATAGCCTCCATCCTGCTGGCATAGGCTCTTTTTATCTGCTCGATATGTTTTTCCAGATGCCCGGCTCTCACATATTCATAGATCAGATACTGGGCAAAGGTGTTAGTATGCAGGTCGGTTCCCTGCTTCATCTTCTCGAACATTTTCATCGCCTCGGATGAAGCGGCGATCCAGCCCAGCCTTAATCCCGGGGTGAATATCTTGGAGAAGGTCCCTAACTGAATTACCCAATCGCCTCCCAGGCTCTTGAGAGAGGGTAGGTCCTCTCCCCTGTACCTGAGCTCCCCATAAGGATTGTCGTCAATTATGGGCACATAATATTCCCTGGCTAATTTCACCAGAAGCTTTCTGCGCTCGAAGCTCATGGTGATCCCCGAAGGATTTTGAAAGTTGGGAACCACGTAGATGAAACGCGGTTTGCTTTTTCTGATGGCCTCCTCCACCTGATCGGTTCTCATCCCGTCATGATCCATCTCCACCGTTACATAATGGGGATGATAGGCATTGAAAGCTTGCAACGCTCCCAGGTAAGTCGGGTTCTCCACGATAACGAAAGATCCGCTGTCCAGAAAAACCTTTCCTACCAAATCCAGCGCCTGCTGCGACCCGCAGGTTATCATGATGTTGTCCTCGGTAAGCTTCGTTCCCTCTTGGGAAAGCCTTTCCGCCAGAAAACTCCGCAGGGGTGGGTAACCCATGGTTAAGCTGTACTGCAGGGCTTTTTGACCTTCCTTCTCCAGGATCCTGACGCAGATCTCCTTCAGTTCCTCAATGGGGAAAAGCTCAGGTGCCGGCAGGCCTCCGGCGAAATTGATCACCCCGGGCTTATTTGATATCTTCAGAATTTCCCTGATGGCGGAGCTTTTCATCTTCCAGGCTCTTTCAGCGAAAATCCAGTTTAAATTCACAACTCCTCCTTATTCAGTTGAAATAATATTCTCAAAAAAAATTTGCCTCTTTATTTTACTCTTCCGGGTTGAATAAGTCAAGAAATTTAAGAAGCAATTTTACCTGCCGGGACGGGTTTTTGTACATACAGCTGTTCAGCAAGGATTTCTTTCCTTAAAACTTTTGTGAGTTTTTTGATTTTCTCTGCTGTCTACTAATATGCTGTTAATTAATGAGTTATTTGCAAAACGCAGACCGGGGTGGAGTGAAAATCTTTTTCCATAAGATATTTTAGAAATTTAACTTGACAAAAACCGTAACTTTCCATATTTTGAATCGAAGCCTCTGAATTATCTCAAAAGGCGATTTTGAAAATTTTTATCTATTCTTGATTTAATCTCTTTGAAAAGTCACAGAACAGGAGGTCCCCTTATGAAAGGAGTAAGAAGATTTTTAGGCTTAATCTTATTTCTGGGGTTAATCTTTTCCTATTCACTAACTTATGCCCAGCAGGATCCCAATGACCCGGGTGCCCCTGATTCGGTTTTCTTCACTCCAGACGAGTTATATTTTCCCCTCCCCTCTGGACCGGGTCTGGCTTTTATCCATATCAATTTTGTAAATGACGACACGGTTGCCGCGATCTCGGCACCCTTTATCTTCTCCGGACCGGTGGTTTACGACTCGGTCTCCTTCAGGGACAGCCGGGCAAAATACCTGCAATACAAACCAGTAAACGAGGACCTGCTCGGCGATAATAAGATACTGGTTGGTGCTGTTCCGGTGGAGGAGGACACTCTTATGGGTCAAGGCAGGGGATATTTTGCGACTCTGTGTTTCTCCGTAACCGACACCGGCACAGTCGAAGTCGATACTGTCTTTTTCCCTCCCGTTAACCAGCTAACCTTCGTGACCCCGGAACCTCTGGGATACAGACCTGTATTTGTCAAAGGAACATTTTCCATCGTGGGTTACAAGCCGGGCGATGCGGATTATGACATGGATGTGGATGTCGGCGATGTGGTCTATATGATCAATTATCTGTTCAAAGGAGGTCCTGAGCCCTACCCCCTGGTAGCAGCAGATGTGGATGGCGATTGCGACAGAGACATCTCCGATGTGATCTATCTTATAAACTACCTGTTCAAAGGCGGCCCACCACCCCAGCCCGGATGTTTCTGGTAAGAAAATTTTTGTCTAAGGAAAAGGCATCCCGCCAAAGGCGGGGTGCCTTTTTTTTATCTGTCGATGTTCAAGCAGGAACTGAATATCCAAATAAAAAAACGTCGGGCGTAAAGGACGATAAACTCACTTCCTTAACTCATTAAATATCCAGTCATTACAAAGCACCACAAAAACTTCTTCACTTTTCTACTATCCATAATAACTCACCATAATCAAAGATAAACCAAGTCTAAATGTGGCATAAAAGAGGCACGAGACAATATTCTCTCATCTTCATCCTTAGGAAGTATTAGAATTACTTCAAGTTGAGTATACGGGGGGCATATTTTTTGTAATCTATTTATCCAGAATGACTTATAATATGGGTAGCTTCACACTTAAATCTGGGCGTAGGAAACTACCCTCTCGAAGGCACCACTAGTATTATTCCCTATATCTTATTCAATCAAAAGGGTGCCTTACGCAACAAAGTTAGAACCTGTTTTGTGGGCCAAATCAGGTAGTTTTACCCCCAACCGAGTGGAACTATTTCTTGAAATATCCTAATCCTGATTACATTTTCTTCAGCTCAAAAATTTCAACTTTTTCTTATTATCTATTCCACCTTTGTAGGACTCAATCTAAAACGAAATCATCACCAAGAGGATCCTCAATCATTTTCACTACAACATAGATTAAAATTCCGAGAACAACAACACCTCCAATAGTTCCTATAGTCTTGAGCTCGTCAATTTTTGAAATTTCAGCAGTATTAATATCATCAATACCAATTGCCACTCCTTTACCTCCTTGTGTCATACCAGCTATAACCAATATGTTTTTTTCTAATTTCCCACCATCTGTGTCAAACATAATAAGGTATGAACCAGTAGTGATTTCAAAAATGTGTTGACTCTTTGTTTCTAAAAGGGTTTCTCTTGAAATTGTATCTGGTAGTGAACTACGAAGTTCTTTAAAATTATCAAAACTTCTCATAATCAGAGTACCATTCTCAGTGTATCCAGTTACTTTTCCTGTGACACCATCGTACTTACCGCCTTTTTCATTGAATTTTATAATATATCCATTGTGTAATATTGCTTCCACAATCTTTTTCCCTTCAACATCTTCTTTATTTACAGTCTCGGGTTGAGAAACACGGATTTCACCTATGTGCTTGAGTGCAACTCCAACTGCTTTACCATCTGTGTCTTCACCACTCACTATATCCGTGCGGAGATATCTAGCACCTTTATCATTAAATTTCACAACATCTCCATTTGCTAAAATAACTTCTGTAATTTTTCTTTTCTTCGCTTCAGGAAGCTCGTTTACAGACACTTTTACAAGTTTTTGCATACATCCCGCTATAATTGAGTTTAAAAATGCTAATAACAAAACCAATGCTATTATTCGAGTAAACATATTACCCTCCTTATGTTAAAAAGATTAATCGATTTCTTAGACATTATTTCCCCTATATTTGTCCAGATAAATAAAACATAGAAGTTTTTGATTTGATTGTCAAATGATTTTTGAATTTTCTTATGAGTCAAGCTAAATAAAAGTGGAGTATACCTCTTTTAAAAAGGTAGCTGGTAAAATAGGTCATATGAGAAACAATTCTTAGTTACAGGGGGCAGTTCCTCCCTTTAAAAGATAATTAATCAAGTAGATGACATCAGAAACTGTGATGAGGGAGTCATTATTTAAGTCAGTACATGTTGTGTAGGGCTCGCATTGAGGCGGTTTTCCGCCCCTGAACATGTAGCTAATGAGGTAGACGATGTCTGAGACTGATACCGACCCATCACTGTTTAAATCTCCACAAGGAAGAAAGAGTTTTACGGTATTTTCCGTTATATTTATTTCCCTTACCTCATTGGAATAGTCAACTCTGAAGGTCAGGATATTGCTGTCGGAATCATAATCCCATATCGTCTCGACACCGTCAACCGTCACGTTGTCGATATCGTTCAGGGTGTTATAGTAGAATATGTAGTCTTGCTGTGTGCCCATTAAGCCCCAGAGCCACAGGGTCAGAACTTTATCCTCAGTATAGTTCTCATTTATTACTGCAGATTCGCCAAATTCGAGAATACCGAACCTGTCATCATGCTTGTTTATCTTTATGAAGTGCTGGTTGTAGTATACTGGTGCCCTGGCGTGCAGATCGGTTATATCACTTAGGTTTTTGATGCCTTCGTGGTTCCAGACGTAAAAAGTTGTGTTAAAGTTTTCGTGGTTATGCCCGGTAGTATCGTCTAACAGGTAGACCCTCAGCTCAGATCCTGTGTCCGTTATCTTCTCAACATTCTCCACACCATAGACCATCGTTCCGATCCAGCCCAGAGCAGCATCTTCCCAGCGAATGTCATAAACCGTATCGCTCAGCTTGACAACATATACAGGCCTATCTACAGAAATGGTATAGGGGGTCGTGTAATCCAGATCGACAAATATTTCCCTGGCGCTGATCTCGCCTATGTCAACATTTGCAAAAACAACCATCTTATCGGAATTGTCATAAACAGTGAATTTGATATTTCCGCTGAAATTATTATTTAAAAACGGAGCGTTCACCCAGGATTCATATTCTGAGTTGAAGACCTCGGCATCAGTGTCATTCTTCTCACAAGTGTCTATGTTATTGACAATCTTGAGATTGATACTGAACACTGCTGCTGATTCCTCGTTTGAAGGGTCTGCAGCATCTGACCCTTCTTTTGAAGCCCAGCCAAGGGGATAGAATGTCCAGTCTCTGTCAAAATTCTCCTTACCGCTTATACCGGTAGAATTGTAATTTCTCAGTCTTCCGTAGATCGAATACAGTGAGACGAAGTTCGCCGTACTGTCCTCAGGGTTGAATCTAGAATCACCCTCGCCTGCCTTCACAGGATTGCTTAATTCGTACTTCACATAATAAGGGCTGAACCACTCTGAAGATATCTTATCACCCACCTCTAAGGCATCCCCCCTTCCAGCATAATAGAACATATCCGCTACGTTCTTATCTCCGGGGTTATGGGTCACCCCGGATCCTCCAAAGAAGTGCATCTGGGGCTCTAACAAAGCCTTGGAATCCATAGTATCAAATGACCAATCCATGGTTTTATTTTGCTCTGGATTTTGTGCGTATAAGACAATCATGCCGCTAGATGTATTGCTCCCCCCTTCATAGAAATTAATGAAAGGAAACCTGTCCATCAAACCCAAATCAGTTGCTGTAAATGTATTCCAGACAGGGGCATTACCAGAATCAAATTTACCCTGTTCCTCCAGAGTGCCTATTTCATTGGTAATCTCAAGCTTATCATCTGCGCCCGTCAGCACCTCAGGTTCCCACATTTCAGCCAGTTGATCCTGGCTGCCAACCACGTACTGATTGAACATCTTCCTGTGGAAACCGCGGATGAAATCCCAGTCGTTTTTCATGACCCAGATAGTCTCGTATTCTATGCCTTCCGCTCCTCCCCAAGTGCCGTAGAACCTTATAATTACTATCTCTGAATTGTTCATCACCAATTGGTAATGTATGTTCTCATCAGGAAATTTATCGAAAGATATCCAGGATCTCGTCAGCTCGCTGTAGAATTCCAAGAGACCCAGGCCATACTCGCTGTATCCGCAATCTTCAACCACGTTGGGGGACCAGTCTGTGCCGTTCCATACGGACAGCTCGGATATCATTGTTTCTCCGCAACCGCTCCCCGGTTTGGAGAATGTGACCCTATAGCAATTCTCCAGTTGCACTGTTATTTTTTCATCAGTATCCTCAATTATGGAAAGCACTGAAGGAAGGGAGCGGGATGTGGTTTTTGTCTTAAGCTCAATGCCCTCTATGGAATCGATATTTGTACTTACAGATGTGAATGAATTAGTGCCCAGAAGGAAATAAAAGGCGATGATACTGACAGGCAAAAAAAATCTCGCTTTTATGCCCATTTTCTATTTCCTCCTTCACAAATAATATAAGGCTTTCTTGAATTTTTCCAAGAGCTTTTTAGCACTCCAGTGGTGCTGAAAAGGCATCATTCAGGGCTTTTTAAGGGTAGTTATTTGATTATGAGTGCCTTAGGAAACAAGGTTGGAATCTGTCTTATGACCTAGATCAAGTAGATTTATCCCCTCTCGGTGGAGCTATTTATTTACCATCCAGGGAGTGCCCTGCCCCCAGTAATTGTACCACTTTTTAAGTTAGCCCTACCGTGACAATTATCAAGCGTAGTAAGTGGAATATACCGCTTTTAGAAATGTCTTGTCCTGGTTGAAATGGTGAAGCTGGAGATAAAAAACAGCTACGTCGGGCGTAAAGCCCGATGCACACTTCCCTTTTCTTTTAAAATCGCCAGAGCAAGGCTGAAGCCTTGCCCTACTCACACTATTAATCCTCCATTTTATTTTCCCTCTCCCCTCGCTGCTCTCTACTGTCATTTGTGATACTTCCGTCCCTCTATAATCGAAAAAGCCCGATAGACCTGTTCCAGGAGAATCAGTCTCACTAATTGATGCGGGAAAGTCATCTTGGATAAAGAGAGCTTGAAATCTGCAGAATTTATGACCTTCTGGGATAACCCCAGGGCACCGCCCGTGACGAAAACAAACTCATTTCGTCCCTGGTTCATTTTATTTTTAAAAAACTCCGCCAGCTCCTCAGTGGAAAACATCTTACCTCTATGATCCAGAACAAAGGAGAATTTTTTCTTATTCAGATATTTCAAAACCCTTTCGCCTTCTTTTTCCAAAACCATTTCATCTGAAATGCGCTGGGTAATCTTTTCATCTTTTATTATCTGAAGTTCCAATTCAGCAAAATTCGAGAGCATCTTTTGGTAATGTCTAATACCCTCGGCAATCCAGGGCTCTTTGGTTTTGCCCACGAATATGAATTTAAGTTTAATCAATTCTTATTTCTTCGTGAAATGATACTGCTCATAGGAAATTGGAATTTTCAAATGTTGTGATAGAGATCGGAGAAATCTAATATTTTCAGTAACTATAGCTTACTTCTTAATTTTGTATAAACTAATACCAATGTTGTCTGAAGTTAATGTATCAACAAATCCCAAGAAATTCAGAGCATACAAGTCATCCCCTTCATAAAATGGAATAGTATCATATCTATTAATAAATACTGCTCTAAATTGCTTCAGTTTCTTTCCGCTTAAAACAACGATCGGCCATTTCCTTCCTTCCCTACTTTCTACATTATTATATATAATACGGACAGCACCACTAAGAATTCCTAAGGAATCACCTCTTTTCAAAACAGTAGAATCAATAATTAACTCTCCATCCTTTTTTGGATCTAGAGATTCACCACTCTTATAATATATAATTATTTTGGCAATATCTTTTTCTATGTCATCATAGAATCCCAGAAAGTTTATGTTATAAGTCGCTCTATAAATAGTATAACCTCCAGTTGCATTTTCTACAGTAAAAGATGTGAACTCTGCTGGTAATAACCACGTTTCCCCTATTTGTCTGATTTGTCTTAATTTTATTTCTTGTGGATCAGCCTCTCTGACTAAAATTTCGGCTTCTCTTTTTGTGCCCCTCCCTCTAACGTCACGATATAAAATTACACATTGTCCTTCGAATATTGGACTTGCTGTTCCTCTACGCAAATTAGCCCTCATAACTTCATTATAAGATCGAGGAATCTGAGCATCAAAAAAAAGAGAATCCTTTAGAATTGCAATCTCCTTATCTCGAACTTTAAGTTCAGATTTACATATATCTTTCCCACGTTCATATGCAAACTTACAAACTCCTAATAATAACACCAATATTCCAACAAAAGGCCCTACGGTCTTAGCAAATTTCAGAATAGATTTAACCAAAACAGAAATTTTCCCTCTGATTTCTAGCATATGAATAAAATAAGCTTTATATACTTACTTTAGTCAAGAAAAAAATCTGTTACCTCAGGCCTTGTTGTAGTTGTTAGTTTAGTAGTGCTTCGGTATTCGACGTGAGCAACCTCGCCAAGGCTACCCGGAATGGTTGCACTACAAATGCTTAAACCTTTGAACTTTGCTCCAGAAGTGTGGGAATACCAATTACTACCTCACTAAGTAATAGAAATGTTTTATTTCTGATTTCTTTTTGCTTCCTCGATTCCTTCTAACAATACCCTTTCTGCATCTTTAACAGTTTCACTAAAATATGGAACATCCTTACTGAAAGGCATTAATCCAACTTTTGTCAAGTCCATACTTAAGCAAGCAGTTATGTATCTAGATGGAATAACATATGTGAAGTTTGCCGGAATAGCTAGTCCACCGTATACAATACCAATCACTTCTCCACTATTTGACAAAAAAACTGGTGAGCCACTAGCCCCTGGATGACTCATTACATTTATCGCAAAACCATGAGGATTAGTACCAGGAAAAGGAAATACTGCGCAGATTATTCCACGTTGCAATGTCGGACCTACACTTTGAGTTAATCTGAGAGGAGTAGTTCCTAAAGGAAAACCAGCAGTACCAACCTCAACTCCTTCGGTCAAAACATTCAATCTATCATTCAGCTTCACAGTTGGTAGGCCTTGCTGACGAATACGAATAAAACCTATATCTGGAATTTTAGGCCCATAATTGAAAATATCTTTAACGGGGCTATCCTTTAATGAGAGACCGCCAATTACGTCAAGAGGTACTGCCACATAACCTAATGAAAATTTTTTAAACAGAGTTGCTATAGCAGGAATCTTTTTTTCCATTAAATCACGAATTGCATTAATGACATGATCATTTGTAATTATAAGACCATCTTCCCTAACAACAAAACCAGTTGCAAAAATAGTTGGAAATATTCCTGGCTTTATGCCTTTGTTTGATGTTGGTATATCTTTAATTGATAACGCAACTACACATTCCCGAATAGTCTCATATGATTCAACTAAATTCATTACCTAAGCCTCCTAATTCTATTACATTTTTCGTCTTTGCTTAACAAATCATTTGACAGGACATATCATAAAAATGGTACTAGTTTCATCACATCTTCAAGTTCGCTCAGCGAGGCTTTAAGCCTCACTCAGGCGACCCTGAAGGGTCGCACTACAAATCCTTAAACCTTTGGACATTGCTTGGGAGGGAACTTTTCCTTCTTTGCCTTAAGCTCCTTGCTACTTGCTTTTCCTAACCCTCGAATCCTTAAACCCTTTATCCCTCTTTTTTCAATATCTCGTTCAACTGTGCGGCTTTGTTATGCTGCTGCAGGGTAACCTCGACTTTATTTATCCCCTCCACCTCTCCGGCTTTCTTCTTTATATCCCTGCCGATAAAAAGGGCGAACACATCCGGGCAGAAGGGAACCGTCAGGTGAAAAAGTATCTTGGCAGTATCTCCCTCTACCTTTACTTCGTCGATAAGCTTCCTCTCTATTATGGAGCGCCCGAACTCCGGGTCTTTGACCTCTTTTAATTTTTCGAAAACTTCCTCTTCCTTGGTCATTTTCCTCCCTCCTCGTCGCAGAAGGGCCTGCCCGAGCCTTCCAGGCTTATGCTCTCTCCCTCTGTTTTTTTCTTCAACTGCTCCACGAAATATTTAAGCTGGTTCTTTATCTGCAGAGCTGCAGTGGGATTGATAATCGCCGCCAGGGGACCCTTACCTGAAACCTCCAGTTCTATTTTTACTCTGATCTGGTCCTGCTTTAGACTTTCTAAATCGAAACTTCCGCCCCATTGCAGATTCTCCCCTCTGGCTATCCAGGAGAGGAATTTATATTCTTCTTTTTTAAGAAACTCCGGCTTCAATATCGAAGTCCTTGTGGTAATCGACATAGGGGATTTGACTTTCCAGATTAGAGAATCAGGGGTTTTCTGTGTTTCCCCGATGAAGCGCAGGCAGGAGCCGATGTTTGTTAAATCGCAGATAAACTTCCAGACCGAATCCGCGGGCAGATTGAAACAGACTTCTAAGGAAGCTTCAGGCATAGTCCAGCTCCTTGAGACCGCGCGGAAATTTGGTCAGCATCTCGATCCCCTCATCCTTGACCAGGACAGTATCCTCAACCCTGGCACCCCCTATATGGGGAACCGAGAGGACCGAATGTCCCACAGCCAGGGTCATGCCCGAACAGATCTCCTCCATCATATCCTCGGGAAAGATGGTGGGAAAAGGAAGCTCCTCGAAACTCAATCCCAGGCCGTGAACGAACCCTCTCACGTAGTATTCCCCGAAACCGGCTTTATTCGCAATCTCATACGCTTTCTCCTCCAGCTCATACAGTTTCACTCCCGGCTTTATCGATTCCATAACCGCTAACTGCATCTGCGAATAAACTGAGTGAAGCTGTTTCTGCTTATCAGTGGCTTTGCCCAGGACGAAAGTCCTGCAGATATCACCGCAATATCCTTGGTAAACCGGACCTAAGTCTATAAGTATGAAATCCCCCCTCTCTATCTTTTTATCCGTGGCAGTGCCGTGAATCCACAAGGAGCGATAGCCGGAGTTGACGAATATGGGAAAGGCAATTCTATCCGCTCCTGCTTTTCTCATCTGATATTCGACCTCAAAGGATATATCCGTCTCCTTCACGCCCTCGTGAATCATCTTGGCTGCTAACTCCATCCCTGAATCGGCTATCTGACAGGCTTTCCTTATGCACTCAACCTCCGCTTCATCTTTTCTTTTTCGAAGCTCTCCCAAAACCGGCTTGGCATCCAGGACCTCAACCTGTGGATTTGCCATCTTGAAGCGCTCCAGAAGAAAAGCTGGCGTGTTAAACTCCATCTCCACCCCCACCCTGGGATGTTCCATTCCCAGGGAGTTGAGATGCTCCACGATCCCTATCATCATCTCGTGCAGTGCCCGATAGGTCTTGATCCGCCAGAGGCGAATCCAGTTAGTCCTTTTGACCTCCTCTAATTCAGAGGCGAATATCATAAGAGTTGGCTCCCCTTGCTTGGGAATTAGAATCCGGGGCGGTTTTCTTAAATCGCCGGTAAAATAAAAGAAGTTCTCCGGACTTAAAATTAAAAGAAGATCAAGCCCGATTCTCTGCATGATCTCCTGGGCTTTCCTCATCCTTTCTTTATATACCTCCATTTCTCCTCCTTTACAGCCTATACGTAAAAAACATCAGGGGCTGGAAATTCTCACCGGGTAAACGGTGAGTCTTTTTTCACGGGTCAGCACCCTGCCTCCATCACCTCCTTTTAGTCTCAGTAGTCTTACGGAAACTTCAACCCTCTATTATTTTCACATAAATTCTTCTGTTCCGCGGCCCGTCGAATTCGCAGAAATAGACCCCCTGCCAGGTCCCTAAAACCAGCTTCTTATTCTCGAAAAAGACATTCTGCGAAAATCCT
This sequence comes from uncultured Ignavibacteria bacterium, assembly GCA_964511075.1. GTDB lineage: Bacteria > Zixibacteria > MSB-5A5 > MSB-5A5 > RBG-16-43-9 > CAZEDM01. Next base: position 207,493 of record CAZEDM010000002.1, on the reverse strand, counting down.
ATCAGGCTTGCCTTTATATGAGCGGCTGAATTCCCTTCCGAATGGGAATAATTGTCCGCAAAGGGTATGATCTTGTTCAGCTCTTTGATTATGTCCTTCCTTACGCTGGGGTCAGCATTTTCGTTTATGGTTATCCCTGCTGTGGTATGTGGAACGTAAACACAGCAGATTCCCGATTTCACCGCGCTTTTCGATACTACCTCCTGCACTAAATGGGTGATGTCCAAAAGCTCCACCCTGGATGAGGTCTCTATGCTTATCTCCCTGATCATAAAAATAAAGCCTCCACGAAATCCTCTGGTTCAAATTCCCCCAGGTCATCGATCTGCTCTCCTGTCCCGATATATCTGACCGGAATCTTAAGCTGGCTGGCAATGGCAACCACTATCCCTCCTTTTGCAGTTCCATCCAGCTTGGCTAAGATAATACCGGTGACACCTACTGCCTGGTCGAACATCTTGACCTGAGAGATTCCGTTCTGCCCGGTAGTCGCATCCAGGACCAGAAGTACTTCCTGGGGAGTGTTTTCCAAACTCTTGCCCATCACCCTTTTTATCTTCTTGAGCTCTTCCATCAGGTTGTACTTGGTATGAAGCCTGCCTGCGGTATCCACAATCACCACATCGATTTTCCGGGCTAAAGCTGCCTTGACCGCATCGAAAGCTACTGAGGCGGGGTCCTGATCGGGTTTGCTTTTTACAATATCTACTCCTGCTCTTTGAGCCCAGATGGAAAGCTGTTCCAGAGCCGCTGCCCTGAAAGTATCACAGGCTGCAACCAGGACTTTCTTCCCCTCATCCGAGTACCTTTTAGCTAACTTGGCGATGGAGGTGGTCTTGCCAGCACCATTTACTCCTACTATCATAATTACCAACGGCTTAGCGCTGCGATTTAAAGTTTCAGACGAGGAAGCAGATTCCTCCAGAATTATCCGTATCTCCTCTTTAATCGCCTCAATTATCTTATGCGGTTCTTCGATTTTTCCTTCTTTTACTCTTCTTTTTAAATCGTCGATAATCTTTTCGGTTCCCTCCACACCTATGTCTCCCTCTAAAAGTATCTCCTCAAGCTTTTCCAGAAGCTCCTGGTCAATTTTTTTGGAAAGCCCAACTATCTCCGTGATTCTACCCAGTAAGCTCTTTTTGGTCTTGCTTAAGCCCTGTTTTAATTTTTCTACGGAGGATTTGAAAGACATTTTATGGAAAATTCGTTTTAAAGATAAGTAGCTGAAACTCGCTCGGTTGAAGAAAAAAGCTCATCTGTTCAATGGGTGAGCAGACTAAAAACGATTTCAGCTGAACCGAAGTTTGTATCAACCTCAAGCTGCCTCTTTTATCACCTCTTTAGGATTGAGTCTCACCGAGACCATTTTTGAGACCCCCGCTTTTTCCATGGTTACTCCGTAAAGCACATCTGCGGACTCCATGGTCAGCTTGTTATGGGTAATGATTATGAACTGGGTCTTCTGGCTGAAGCTCTTTATCAGATTTATGAAACGGGACAAGTTCGCATCATCCAGGGGTGCATCCACCTCGTCCAGGATGCAGAAAGGACTGGGTTTCACCAGGTACAGGGCGAAAAGCAGGGACAAGGCGGTCAGGGCCTTTTCTCCTCCAGAAAGCTGGCTGATGTTTATAAGCTTTTTCCCCATAGGACGCGCCGATATCTCGATAGGGGACTCCAGGGGATCCAGCCCCTCGATCAGATTCACCTCTGCCTCTCCTCCCTCGAAAAGCTGCTCGAATACTTTCTGGAAATTCACCTTGACTATCTGAAAAGTATTCAGGAAAAGCTCGGTTGCGGTTTTATTTATCTTGTCTATGGTGGAAACCAGATTCTCCTTAGCCTCGATCAGATCCTGCATCTGTTTCTGTAGAAAATCCAGACGCTCTTTCTGCTGGTGATATTCCTCCGAAGCCAGGAGATTGACCGCGCCCATCTGTTTCAACTTATCCTTTAGCTCGGAGATCCTCTGGGGATAAGCCTCCATTCCTGTTTTTTCCTCCTCGCTTAACTCCTCTACTTTCTCCAGGTCTTTTTCCTGCTCCTCCCAGATCTTCTTCTCCAGATTCTCCCGCTTGGTGGAAAGCTCCAGCTTCTCCATCTCTAATTTATGCCAGATCTCCTGCTGTTCTTCTTTCTTCCTTCGCTGAATTTTGAGGTCCTCCTCCAGGGAAACCAGGTTCTGCTGAGTATTTTCCAGCTCCTGTCTGAGATTCTCCGCCTGCTCCTCCTTTTCCTCTTTCTCCTTCTGCCCTTTCTCCAGTTCTGCCTTTTGCTGATCAAGCCTGGTCTCAATACCTTTGATCTCCGAGGTTAAAACCTCTATTTCCTTCTCCTTTCTCTCCCTGTTAGTTTTAAGCTCAGATTCAAACTCCTTCAGCCTTTGCATCTCATTCTCTATTTGCTCCCCCCTGCCCTGCAGGGTTACTAGTTCAATCCTCATCTCGTTCAATCTCAGATAAGCGTTCTCCCTCTCCGTTTCAATCTTGTTCAGCTCACTCTTTGACCTGTTGAATTCCTGCTCTAATTGCTCTTTTTCCTTTTGCTGCTCCCCGAGCTTTGAGATCCCTTCCTGCTCCTTTAAAAGCGAAAGCTCTGACTCAAGCTCTTCCTCCTGTTGCCTCAGGGCTTCAGATCTTTGTGTCAATCCTCTTCTTATCTCTTCCTGCCGGGCTAAATCCAGCTCCAAACCTTTGTATCTGTTCTTCTCCTCTTCTGTTTTTTTATCCAGGTCATCCAGCCGGGCAATCAGTTCGGATTTTGCCTGCTCCTTTTCCCCCATCTCCTTGTTCAGCTGGCTCAATTTCCCTTCTAAGGAGGTAAGCTTTTCCGAGATTGTATTTAATTCCTCCTCCCTACCCACCAGAAATATCTCCTTCTCTGAGCCGCCCTCTATTACCTTTCCGTCTCTTATTATATGACCGTCCAGGGTGACCACCCCGTAGCTCCGGCCTAATCTTGAGCTCAGCTCTATCCCGTTCTGCAAAGAGTCTGTCAGGGCGATCCTGCCCAGGAGAAAATCTATCACTGGTCTGTATTCCTCCCTGCATTTGACAAAATCCTTTGCCCATCCTTTGATCCCGTTACCTTCTAATTCTATACGATCGTCGAATTTCTGCCCCTGGAATCTGTCCAGGATCAGGAAGGTGGCCCTGCCTTTTTCCTCCTCCCTCAATAATTTTATGCCCGATTGGGCAGAGCTGAAATCCTGCGAAATCACATACTGTGCTGCTTCACCTAAGGCTATCTCTATGGCGGTCAAATACTCTTTGTCTGCACTTATGACATTGGCAACTGGTGCAACCAGTCCGGGGATAGATTCCCTTTTCTCCAAAACCGCTTTTACGCCTGCCTGATATCCCTCATAATGTTCCACCATATCCCGGAAAAGCTCGAATTTAGCCGTAAGGGAGCTTTTCTCTTTTTCCCTGGCTACTCTGTCGTTATTCAAGCTCTCCAGATTCCCTTGAGTGCTGCTCAATTTCTCCTGAAGAGCTGTTCTTTCCCTGGCTTTCTCCTCCAGGTTTTTCTGCAGGGAAAGGATAGAATCACTTAAATCCTCTTTGTGCGAATCCACCGTCTGCAGGTTTTTCCCCAGACCTTCCTTTTCCTCGGTAAGCAATTTCCTTTTTTTCTCGAGCTCTCTCAATTGAACTTTAAGATTTTGCTCCTCCAGCTCCTTCTGGTGCACCAGCTTCTCCACCTCCCCAAGCCGGGCATCGACGGCAGCTAAATTTTCTCTTGATTCATTCAGCTTCTGGTCCAGTAGCTTTAGCTCATCTTCTTTTTCACGGTGCTCTTTTTCCTTCAAATCTATTTGTTCCAAAATCTCCTTAGCTTTCTTTTCCTTATCCTGTATCTCCTGTGCCACTGAATCTCCGCGTGAAGAATTCGCCTCGATCTCTTTTTCCGCTCTCTTCCTCTGCTCCTCCAAATTAATTTTCCTTTCCTGATGCAAGGCCATCTCCTTTTCCAGGCTATGCAGGACTTCCAGACAGCCGTCCAGCTCCTTCTTGAAAGCAAAGTAATTTTTCTCCGCCTGGGTTAAGTCCAGTCTAAGCTTCTCGTTCCCCAGCTCTAACTCCGCTATCTTAGCCTGCTGGGCTACCCTTTCGCCCTCTAAATGGGAAAGCCTGGTACCGAGCTCAGACTCTCTGGTTCTCAAAAGCTCGTACTGATTCTTGCTGAATTTGAGCTCTAAGTCTTTTATCTCCTGGGATAGCTTTATGAACCTTTCGGACTTTCTTACCTGTCTCCTCAGGGAGTTCACCTGCTTCTCCACCTCTGAGGTCAGGTCCCTCAAGCGGAGAAGGTCGTTTTCCGTGGTCTCCAATTTCCTCAGGGATTCTTTTTTACGGTGCTTGTACTTGGAGATACCGCTTGCCTCCTCGAACAGGAATCTGCGATCCTCTGTCTTATTCGAGAGGATTGACTCCACCATCTCCGGCTGGATGACCGAATAGGCATGGGTGCCCATCCCGGTGTCCAAGAAAAGATCTATGATATCTTTCAGGCGGCAGATTTTCTTGTTAAGCAGATACTCGCTCTCGCCCGAGCGGAAAAGCCTGCGGGTTACGTTAACCTCCTGATATTCAGTGGGCAGGATCCCCTGGGTGTTCTGGATCGTGAGCGAGACCTCAGCCATTCCCAGGGGCTTTAGCTCTTTGGTCCCGTTGAAGATCACATGCTCCATCCTCTCCCCCCTTAAAAGGGAGGTCCTCTGTTCACCCAGAACCCAGCGCAGGGCATCCAGTATATTGGTCTTGCCGCAGCCATTTGGACCTACGATGCAGGTGATCCCTTCGTCAAAGATGATCTCGGTTTTATGGGGAAAGGATTTGAATCCCAATATCTCTAATTTGGAGAGATACAATTAGTCCTCCTGTCCTGTGGATTTGATTCCGCTTGAAACTTTTCTCATCTCTCCCCCGGAGAATTCTCCAAGTACTCTAAATAATTTTTCCGGCTGAGTTTTTTGCCGAAGACGCTCCTCCCCTGAGGGGCAAAGGGTTTTAGCTTTTCTCCGTTCAGGTACCCCTCAACTGCCCAGGCTCTTCCCAGGGTGATATCAAATTGATTCCGGGTCCTGCATTCGACCCTCATCCCCTTGTTGATAAATCCGATGAAAAGCGTATCCCCATCCCCCAGCACCAAGGCCCAGGTTCTGTCCAGACCCTCCAGGCTCAGGATCATCTCCGCGGACCTGGGAGAAGCTTTCTCTGTCTTTACTTTCTCCTCTAAACCTGGTATCTGGGCAGGTGATTCGGTTCTCGCATCCTCGACCCTTACCTCAGGCGATGCTTCATAATAATCAGTTCCCGGTTTTCTATGTTGCAGAAACACCAGAATGCATACCAGCCCCAGGATTATTCCCAGAACGATGAGGAACTGAGTGTGATTTTGTGGTTTTACTCGCCCGGCTTCCATCTTTGGCTTTACTTCCTCTTTTTCCTTTTCTTCTTTTCTTTCTTTCTGGCTGAGTTTATTTGAAAGCTCGTCGAAATTCAAACCCAGATAATCGGCGTAGGCTTTAAGAAAAATCTTTCTGTAGAGCGGGTCCGGCAAAAGCTTGTATTCCCCAGTTTCCAGCGCCTCCAGGTATTGTAATTTGATCCTGAGCTCAGCCGATGCCTGTTCTAAGCTTAATCCCAGATTTTTCCTTTTCTCCCGCAGAATCGAGCCTAAGTTCTCCAATTTAACCCTCCCCTCTGCTGCTGATTTCGATTAACAGCTCCTTTAATTTTCTCACAGGCAAACCGATCACGTTATCCAGGTCGCCTTCTATTCTCTCCACCAGAAAATTCCCCATCCCCTGGATGCCATAAGCTCCGGCTTTGTCCAGCGGCTCGCCGCTTTCTATGTAGTCCTTGATCTCCTCTTCCTGAAGTCGATTGAATTTTACCCGGGTAAGCTGATAACCGCTTACTCTTTCGCCGCTTCTTTCGTCCAACAGGGTTATACCGGTGTAAACCTTGTGCTCTTTGCTGCTTAGCATCTTAAGTATCCTGAGCGCATCCTCTTTGTCCCTGGGCTTGCCCAGGATCTCTCCATTCAGCACCACTACGGTATCTGCTCCTAATATAAGCCTGTTTTTGGCTTTTTCAACCACACTTTCTGCTTTTTTTCTCGAAAGCTCCATCACGTGTGAAACCGGATCAGCGGAGATGTTCTCCTCCACGATGTTCTGCGGGAATAAAATCTCGAAATCCACTTTTGCCTTTCTCAACAACTCAGCCCTGCGGGGAGAGCTGGAGGCTAAAACCAGTTTCCTTTCCTTCAGAAGCTTTGAGAACTCAGTGCTCATATATAATTATCAACCTTGAGAGGAGATCCACGCCTCTGTGCTTTTTCTCGCAAAGCTCAATGCGAATTTGGAGCCTGTGGACAAGCTCCACCTCTGCATATATTATTTCTCCTTGCTGTCCAGGATAAATGTCACCGGTCCGTGATTGAAGATTTTGACCAGCATCTTCGCTCCGAATTTTCCCTGTTCGACCTTCAGACCCTTCTCCTTCAGACAGCCTATGAACTTAAGATAAAGTTTTTCTGCTTCTACCGGCTCCATAGCCTCAGTGAAACTGGGCCTTCTCCCTTTTCTGGTATCACCATATAAGGTGAACTGGGAAATCACCAGAATCTCTGCTCCTGTCTCCAGGGCTGAGAGGTTCATCTTCCCCTGGGCATCCTCAAAGATACGTAAATTTACACATTTGTCAGCTAAATAATCTATTTCTTTTTCACCATCTCCTGAAGTGGCACCAATTAAAAGAACCAAGCCTTTATTTATAATTCCGACTGTCTTTCCCTCGACCTCGACTGATGCCTCCCTAACTCTTTGAAGCACAACTCTCAAGCAAACTCCCTGGCTAATTTTTATTGAAATTAATAGAAATATGAGTGGATGTCAACAAAAAAAACCATATATACTGTGTTTGAAGAAAAATAAATTACTATTGGTTGTGGTAATCTTGAAAATTATATTCTGCGTATTTTTTTAACTTATAATGAAACCATAATGGGTTTATGAACTAACAACAATTTAGGTACTATACTATAATTCTGATACTACAGAATCTGTTTCTTCAAATAAAAAAATTAGGCGAAAATTAAAAAACTACTTGACAAAATCTTAGAAAATTATTATTTAATATATACGAAGTTAATTTTTTGGGGGTTATTTATGTTTTCTAGGGTCTTCTCTCTCTCTCTCTCGAGAGTTACTATTTCCAATTTTAAGACTACAGCCCGCCCATCCATTGGATGGGCGGGCATAACTTCTAAAAATATAAAGGTTTTTAATTTTAAACTTGAAGATCTGAAATGGGGTGTAATATGTTAAAAACAAAGAGAGACATCTTATTTTTTCTGGCAGTTGTTGTTTTATATTCCTTGGCTTTCGTTGTCATCGTAGTTACGGCTTCAGAAGACCCACCAGTCATGCCAGGCCAAATTCAAGGGACTGTCACTTACGACGATGGCTGCGACCCTGGATATGATACAATTTGGCTTTATGATTCTACTGAAACAGAACGCCTTGCTTACAAACTTATTCAGGGCAGTCCAGTTAAGCACTGGTATAATATGCTTAGGCCACCAGACAATCAACCAGGACACTACTATGTTGTAGGAATAGGAGAAGATTGTGGGAGTGAAGGTTATTATGTTTACTACGATTCCCTTGAGACTACTACTCAGAATGTACTTTTTGACCAGCCCAATTACATCGAGAAGTAAGAGGGTCAACATTTCAAAGCGATGGTGAAAAATCTCATCGTCGCCTTGAATCAGCACAGACCAGATATGAGTTACAATTCTTCAAAAAAATATAGACTGTATATATTCGCTTTTTTCCTTATCTTATTAACTTCAAGCTTATTCGGATTTTTAAAATCAATTTCCTACTCAAATCCTCTGATTCAGCCAGAGATATTTCCCGGCTGGCCCAAGTCCTTTAATTCAGTTGCTGGCACCGGCACAACTTATTCAGTTGTTTTAGCCGATTTAGATTCTCTACCAGACTTAGAGGTGATAGGGGGATTTCCCAAAGACAGCCTTTACGTCTGGAAGTATGACGGCACAAATTTCAATAATTGGCCCGTTATCACAGAGCCGCAATTAGCTTACTGGCAGCAACTTCCAGCAATCGGGGATGTGGATGGAGACGGGGAACTGGACATTGTCATCACTAAGTGGCAGAGAAATCAAGATACCTCTTATCTCTATGTATTTCACCAGGATGGATCTTTAATGCAGGGATTCCCAGTTATAATGGAGGCAACTTGTGCTACTGCACCATCCCTTTATGATTTAACCGGGGATGGGAAGCTGGAAATAATAACCTCAGGTCAACTCGCTTATATTGACACTTTGGTATATATCTATGATTACAAAGGGGAAACTCTTCCTGGCTGGCCCCAGGGAGCGGCCTGCATGCCATATGAGTATATAGCAGGTGCACAAGCAGTGGGTGATTTAGATGGAGATGGCGACCCGGAGATAGTTGCCAACGGCAACCAGTGTATCTATGCCTGGCACGCAGATGGAACGCCGGTTGAAGGCTGGCCCGTAAAAGGAGAAATAGACCACTACTTCGGCTGGCTTCATCACGTGGTTGTGAGTGACCTGGATAATGACGGCTGTTCAGAGGTTTTAGCCTGTGCTTTTATTGATTATCCTGGCTACTCAGGCTATGTGGCAGTCTGGAGGCATGACGGAACCTATATGCCCGGCTTTCCTAAATACTACGAAGTTCAACCAAGATCAACACCTATAACCGGAGACATAGATGGCGATGGACTCAAAGAAATTGTCTTCGTAACCGATGAACATTTAATGGGCTTACCCAATCTGCATGTTCTGAGGATGGAGGGAACAGAACAGCCCGGCTGGCCCATATTTTACTTAGGCCCCAATCAATATCATGATTTCGCTCTGGCTGATATTGACGGTAATAACTCGGTGGATATAGTTCTGAGTAGCTTTTACGCCTACAACAATGACGGGACTTTTATCTCAGGAGCACCTTTTGACCTTCCACTTACCACCTGTCCGAATTTCAATGATATAAACGGGGATTCAATCCTGGACCTTGCACTTCTGGCTGGACCCGGATTCTATGTCTATCTTTACAGCCTGAATGTCCCCTACCACCCCGATAAGATTAAGTGGGGCAAGTTCTACCATGATAATTATAATACCAACAACACGGAGTTTGGCGTTATAAGAAAAAAAGGGGACTTGAATAACAACGGGTATCCGGATATAGGTGATGTAATGTTTTTACTGTATTATCTTTTTAAGGGTGGAAAAAAACCAGCTTACCCTGTGCAGGCAGATGTGAATTGTGATTCCCATGTAGATATCTGTGATTTGCTTTACCTATACAATTATTTGTTCAAAGGCGGAAAATCACTCTGCTCTATATGAGGTTTAAAAAACTGGTGAATTTTCAAAAAACTAGCCCCTCTCTGGGTCTTCAGTAAATCCAAGCACTGTTAACAAAAAAAGCCGTCTGAGACAGACGGCTTTTTTGCTTTCAACTTGTTTTCGTATTAATCGCCTGTTTTTCTAGCCCAGCTTGTGTTCTGCACGACATTCACCACGGGCGTGCCTGGCGGAAGATTAGCCGGGTCCAGAAGGTCAGTATCAAAAGCCCAGTCACGATTAGGCGGAGAATAATAGCTTCCCCAGAGGCCGGTTGCCTGCTCGCTGAACCACAGATCTACCATCGAGCCGCGGTAGGTAAAAGTTTTACTGCTCCAGTTCTCTAAAAAGCGGGGAAGGTTCTCCAGACCACCGCTGTAGTGTCCATCCTGGGAGTTGGTATTGCCGGTAAGGAAGGATACATTTACCGTGGTATTGGAGGCGGTTCTGCTGCTAAGGGATCTAGTGCTGTTAGCATCGTTCCAGTTATTGGAGAGAATATTCAAAGCATCGGTGAATACTGCGGAGGGCTTTTTATTTACCGAATTGTAGTTCCCTTTTATATAAAGCGGGTTATCAGTAGCCACGGTTAAGGCACCAGCTAAGGTAGAGCCGTTTACCAAACGAACGGCCTGCACGGTTCCTGAGAGCTGAGCCCTGGATGCATAGACAATTCCGTTAGAAGGGAAATATCCACTGGTGTTCAGCTTACTTATGTCTATATCGTAACTGGTAACAGTTTTCAGCTCCCTGGCATCATAGAAAGAGTTGGTGGTTATTGTTCCATCGGAGGTTAGAACGGAGGTAACGTCCTGCCAGGTACCTGCAGTGGTTAGATACAACACCTGCCCGTCCACGATTTTCAAACCTGCCTTGTTTTCGTAGCTGTCCGAGTTACCCCCTCCCGCCCTTTTAATCATATCAATCGGTTCACCCTCAGTCACCACTGGCAGATTCAGGTCGGTCATACCGTGAGACTGGTCCTCAACCAGACCACCCCATCTGGTTAAGGATTCAGCTACCCAATCCGGGTCAGTACTATCTAAATATGTCCCATCTGCATTTCTCATATTTTGATAATTTCCGTAATTATCCATTATGTAAACGTCACTATTGTTGCCTGATCTCCCCGAGCCGGGTTTTCTGCCACCATAGAAATCACCGGCGGAGGTGCAATATGAATTCACGTACAGAACATCTTCCGAGCCTAAATACATATCCCCATTCGAATGCACCCTTCCTCCCAGGGTCATAGGAGGTCCCGGATAGATCTCTAAATCATGCTGATAAAAAACCGCAAACTGAAAGATGGGCACCAGGGCATCATCCATCCCCTGAATTATCCTGGCATTCTCCGGATTCAAACTCGCCGCCGCATCAGAGGTGATCTCGAACGTTTTAACAAAGCCGTAAAGGCCCTTATAGGCACCAACAGTCAGTGTCTTTTGAGTAGCAGCACCCATATCCGCTGTGCTGTAATTGACCGAATAGTCGTTCAAAGAGAAAGTGCCTGAAGGCAGAGGGCTGGGTGGATTACCAGTGGAGGTGTAACTTGTCTTTATCTCCGCTTCAGCTTTTTTCGCCCCTGCTTCTGCCGCATAAAACGCATTGTTGCTCCGTCTCTGATTGCCGGCTAACTCCTGGTCGAAATCGGAGGTGGTTACAGCCGCGATTCCCAGAATGGTGAACATGATAAGCAAGATCAAAAGGGTAAACATGCTGAATCCTTTTTGATCTTTTAATTTTCCTATCATCATTTATCCCTCCTTATAGACCTAAGTTTCTGACTTTGACCGACGAGGCAAAAGTTCTCTTTCTATATCCAGGTATTTGAAGATCCTGTCTGGAGGTTCTGGCACGAAGAGAGACCTGCACCTCCCTGACTATATTTCCGATAACCGGCACGTCCACGTAAACCCCGTTTGCTAACCCGTACCTGAACTGCAGGTCCTCTATATTCTCTGCAAAAACCCAGGGGGTCATATCCGGTCCCATTCTCATCAGATTCGGGTGATTTGGGTCAGTGGTGGTATCCAGGTAATACTTGTAGAAATCCAGCATCATAACCTGGCTGCCAGCCGGATAGCATTTCGAAAGGTCCATGGTATTATGCTGGATATGGCTGGAGCCAGTCTGAACCTGCGTAACATAGAAGAACTCTCCGGTCAAGGTGTTGGGATCGTAGATAAAAGCCCAGGTATCATCCTTGAAACAGCTCACATCGTGTCCATCGCAGCGTAATTCCGAGCTGGGCTGTGGCATAGGCCATTCAACGGTAGCGTCACATAAGCCTTCATTCCTAAAAAGTAAAGTAATGGTGTCCGGATTTGTATTGCTGGCGCTAATCGGGTTTATTCCTCTAGGTAGTTCATAGCCTGACATCATAATTTTCCTGGATAACTCATCTATCGAGGCCCTGCCGCTCTGCTGCATCTCCGAGATCTGCTCCTCTATGATCCAGGCCTTATGCTGGTTCAGATAGAGCTCCAGACCAGCCCCTACAATGATCAGTCCCATTGTGATGGAGATCAAAAGCTCGATCAAGGTTAATCCACTGTGGTTGAATCCAGTCCGCTTTTTCCGCTGGATACTGACTCTTGAGTTTTTTGTTCCAGACATCTTATCTCACCTCATAGGTTATGGTTCGAACCTGATGTAAACGATTCCTTAGATCCTGCCAGTTGACCGTCACGGTTATTTTTTTTAGGTGAGTGGCAACATCCTCCACTGCCCAGGCACGGTTCATCCCGTCTATCATGTCGCTTCCGGAATTCAAAGACGTTGTATTCTTCAGTACCTCTACTTGCTGCTGAGCATAAAGAGTCGCTTTGGACATATCATCGGCAAACTCGTTTGCCGTAATTGAGGCTAATATCAAGGGAATAAGCATCAGCAAGCCCAGAGAAAACACCACCATTGAAGCCATCACCTCTAACAGAGAGATTCCTTTTTTGGATTTCAGCCTTTTAGACATATTGTTTTTTCCTTCCCCGATTATTAAGTCCTTGTTATATTTTTTCAACCGTTATTAAGGCAAAATATCTGCCAAGCCCGCTGCGGGCTTTTTGATAACCGTCTTAACCTTAAGAAGTTATGGGAAAATGCTGTGCAATCTTTGAACAGGTTTACCCCCGAAAATTAATGAAAATTAAAGGGTTCCCCCCATATTCTGATGGTGTTCTACAATAACCGTTACGAATTGAAACGTACTCTTCATCTCTCTGATGTTTAAGCGGGAATATTTAATGGTTTCTCTTGAGGAAAAGTGAATTAGTCACCTTCCTGGTTTATAGAACAAAAAAGCCATCCACCCGGATGGCTTTGGATTTATAGCATGAAATTTTTTCATACTTGCTTTACTTGCCCCATTCAGGCTCCTTGTCCATATTTTCCAACATATACTCCGCATCATCCTTAAGCTCGCTCTCAGGATAATCCTGTATGAACTGCTGATAGATCTCCCTGGCTTTTACATAATCTTTCAGCTCCTCTGAGTAGACAAAGCCCTTTAGGAACAAAGCCTTTTCCCGGTTGGGGCCCTGCGGAAGGAATTTTGATATCTCATCGTACAGCCTGATGGCCAGTTCAAATTTCCCTTCGTCCTGGAGCTTCTGGGCATAATCGAAAAATTCTTTGGCTAAGTCGAACTGGGGATAGGCCTTCTGAAGTTTTTCCCAAGCCTTCTCCGCGCTTTCCTGATCGTTTAGATAGACCAGGTTTATCGCTCCCATATTGAAATAAGCCCTGGGACTGTTCTGGCTATTGGGGTAAGACTTGATCAGCTGATTGTAGTTATCGATCGCCTCTGCGTATTTATTTTCGCTTAAGGATTTTTGCGCCTCCTGCAGGAGTTCCTGCTCGGTTTTCTTGGAACAGCCGGCAAGCAGGACAGCCAAACCAGCTGCAATCGCAACCCAACCAATCAATTTTCTCTTGTTCATCTTTTATTTTCCTTCTTTAATTTTCCTTTTATTCATCTCCCGTCTCACTTCTGACCAGTCTTGCTAAATATAATCTTCTCCTCCTTCAAGTCAACTTTAATCTTATCCCCCTCCCTGAATTTTCCTTTCAGGATTTCATTAGACAGAGGCTGAGATATATATCTCTGGATCATCCGTTTTAAGGGACGCGCTCCAAAGGAGGGATCGTACCCCTGCTGGGCCAGGAATCCCTTGGCCCTGTCTGCAAGAACGGCTTGCAAGCCCTGCTCCTCCAGCCTCTTCTCTATCTCCGAGAACTGCAGAAGCACGATCTCCTTTATCTCTTCGAGGGAGAGAGTGTGGAAGACGATTATCTCGTCGATCCGGTTCAGAAATTCGGGACGCAGAGCCTGGCGCAACAGTTTCAGGACCTCGGACCGCATCCTCTTATAGATCTCCTCCTGATTGTTCTCACTTATCTTCTCGGAGAGCTGGGCAATCAAACTGGCTCCTATGTTGGAGGTCATGATCAAAATCGCATTCTTGAAGTTGACTGTCCTGCCCTGGTTATCGGTCAATCTTCCATCGTCCAGAACCTGCAGCAGGATATTGAATACTTCCGGATGAGCCTTCTCTATCTCGTCGAACAAGATCACGCAGTAGGGTCTTCTCCTGACAGCCTCGGTCAATTGTCCCCCTTCCTCATATCCCACATACCCCGGAGGTGCCCCGATTAATCTGGAGACTGAAAATTTCTCCATATATTCAGACATGTCGATGCGGATCAAGGCATTCTCATCCCCGTACAAAGCCTGGGTAAGGGCTTTGGCTAACTCAGTCTTACCCACGCCGGTTGGACCTAAAAAAATGAAAGAGCCCAGAGGCCTTCTGGGATCGGAGAGCCCTGCTCTTGCGCTCCTGACCACCTGAGCCACGGAGGAGACTGCCTGGTTTTGGCCCACCACCCTCTTGTGCAATTCCTCCTCTAACTTCAGCAATCTCTCGGTCTCGGTCTGAGTCAATTTCGAAAGGGGAATTCCGGTCCATTTGGAGACCACCTCTACGATATCCTCTTCGTCCACCTCCTCTTTAAGCATCTTCATATCTTTCTGAACCTCAGCCAATCTTTTATTCTCCTGATCCAGCTCCTTTTGAAGGGTAACTATCTCTCCATATCTCAATTTAGCTGCTTTCTCAAAATCCGCTTCCCTTTCTGCTCTGTCTGATTCCGTTTTCAACTTCTCGATTCTCTCCTTGAGCTCTCTTATCTTCTTCACGCTCTCTTTTTCTTTTAGCCAGTGAGATTTAAGCCTCATCTGCTCTTCCTTGAGTCCATTCAACTCTGATTCGATCGGCTTGAGCCTCTCTCTGGCATCCTTTTCCTTTTTCACCCCTTCCTTTTCTATCTCCAGCTGCCTTATCTTCTTCTCCACCTCATCCAGCTCTGCCGGCATACTATCTATCTCGATTCTGAGATTTGCTGCTGCCTCGTCTATCAGGTCGATGGCCTTATCCGGAAGGAACCTGTCGGTGATATATCTTTCAGATAACTTTGCTGCTGCTATTAAAGCCCCATCCTGAATTCTTACTCCGTGATGGACCTCATACCTCTCCTTCAAGCCACGCAGGATGGAGATGGTATCCTCAACCGAGGGCTCGCTTATTAATACCGGGGCAAACCTCCTCTCCAGGGCTGCGTCTTTCTCGATATGTTTGCGGTATTCATCCAAGGTGGTTGCTCCTATGCATCTTAAATCTCCGCGGGCCAGAGCAGGTTTGAGCATATTGGAGGCATCCATAGCCCCGCCAACCGCACCCGCCCCCACGATGGTATGCAGTTCATCGATGAAGAGAATGATATTCCCGGATGACCTTTCTATCTCTTTCAGGATCGCCTTCAGCCTCTCCTCGAATTCTCCCCTGAACTTGGAGCCGGCGATAAGTGAGCCCAAATCCAGTGCCACCACTTTTTTGCCTTTGAGTGTTTCCGGAACGTCTCCTTTGGCGATCTTCAAAGCCAATCCCTCGGCAATAGCAGTTTTCCCTACACCGGGCTCGCCTATGAGCACTGGATTATTCTTGGTGCGCCGGGAAAGTATCTTGATCACCCTTCTTATCTCATCTTCCCTGCCGATGACCGGGTCTAATTTCCCTTTCTTCGCCAGCTCAGTTAAGTCCCGGCTGTATTTCTCCAAAACCTGATATTTGCTCTCAGGCTCCTGATCTGTCACCCTCTGTCCTCCTCTGATTTTGGTTAAGATCTGATAAATTTTATCCCTGCTGACTCCAAATTCCGAGAGTATTTTTCCGGCTCTGCTCTTTTTGGATTCAACTACGGCAAGCAACAGATGCTCTACGCTGACAAATTCATCCTTGAATCTATCCGCTTCCTTGAAAGCCTCATCCAGAACTTGGCGCAATTCACCGGAGATGTAAACCTGCGGGGCAGCGGTTTCCGAATAGACTCTGGGCAAAAGAGCAAGCTCCTCCTTCAGCTTGTCCTTGAGTTCTCGTGTATTGACACCAGTATCTTTTAAGATAGTCTCAGCTAAGCTTTCATCCTGTTCTAATAGAGCTAAAAGCAGATGCTCAGGCTCGATCTGGCTGTGATTATAGCTCGACGCCAGCTCCTGTGCATACTGCAGAGCCTCCTGGGATCTCTGGGTTAATTTATCCAGTCTCATAAAACATCACCTTCTTTATTTTTTCGCAGTGCTTTTTCCTTTCGTAGTGCGACCCCTTAGGGTCGCCTCAGGCGAGGCTAAAGCCTCGCACTACACTTTTTCTTTATCGTAGTGCGACCTTTTAAGGTCGCCTAAGCGAGGCTAAAGCCTCGCACTACAAGCTAACTTTTTCCCCTCTCTTGCCAAGCAATGCGATTTAACGAGTAATGAACCTTTTCTAAAAGTTGTGACAAGTAAAAATTATAAAACCCCTCATCGCCAATTACTTTTTGCTGCGATTCCTTCTTGTAAATCTTATCTGACAATTTAAATATTCTCAATGCTATTAAAGCAGTGTTCTTTTTTTCTACGACTAATTGCTTTAGTTCATTAAACTCTTTTTCTGAATCGGGAAATCTAGTTTGGGTTGAGCTCAAAAGGTGATTTAGAATTTCGAGCAAAATTAATTCGTCTTCAGTACCATCCGGTTGTCTTATTTTCGAAATAAATTCATAATAAGGCTCACCAAAAGAAACATTTTTATCTACAAGTTCTTTTAACTTTCTATAATAAACCTCATTAGGTGTAATTAGTGGTTCAATTTCAAGTCTCAAAAGCTCATATTCTATTTGTTTCAAAAAACCTACGTCTTTTTCTGGTAACCCAATTTCCTTCTTTATTTTTTTCCCCTTTAGGCGTTTTTCAATTAATTGTTGAAAGACCTTTTTAGCTATAAAAGTATGATTTATATATCTTACCTTCCCATCTGGATGTTTCCATTCCAAACATTCCTCCCAGTAGTCATAATGTCCTTTCTTATAGCGTCTAAAGGCATTCCCATGAAAAATTTGACCTCTAACTGAATAAAATTCTTTGCACCATTTAAAAAAATTACTCGCAACAATTTTAAGAGCATTTTTACTACTTTCCTCCTCTTCTTTTTCTTCTTTATCTCTATCTTTGTCTCTTTTTTCATCCTCCAAATACAAATCTTTTAATCTAAACTCTTTAAATAATTTGTCTGCAAATATATCTGCTTTGTCACTACCTTTTAACTCCAATATATGTTCAAAAGCGGTAGTGAGATTCAAAATATCTTCTACTGAATCATAATTCTCCTTAAAGGTTCTGTTAAATCTTTCAATCGCTATTATATAGTTATCTTCTAATTCTCCTGAATTAAATTTTTGAATTAAAAAATGTTCATTGTCTAAATTCAGAATGTGAGGATAGTTTCTTTCTCTAGTAACTTCTTTAAATCCAGGTGCCCAGTAATGAGCCTGGCTACTCCCATCTTGTAAACCATCCAACGAATATTTCAATTCTGGTGTACTAACTTCCATTTTTATTGGTACTAACAAATAATAAGTTAAGGATTCAAGGCTTAACTCCGAATGTTTTTCAAATGCGATATATCTAAAAAGTGCTATGACTTTCCTTATATTAAAAAGTATTTTTTGAAAATTATCTTCTGAGGTAAAACAGTAATATGTAAAAATACCAGAGAACCCATTGTTAATCAGCATCTGCTGAGTATCTATTAATAGTTCTTCGTTCTTATCATCAGTCAACCTATCATCTTCCGAACCAAATCGTTGAAAAGTTATATTACCAATAGTAAAAGGCTCTCTAATGAAAACGCTGGGCAAAATTAAAAGATATTCTTTGTTCATTTAAGAAAATCCTTTGAATCTATTAGTTCTCACGTAGTGCGAGGCTAAAGCCTCGCACTACGAAAACACTTCTTTAAAATCGTAAACAAAGGAACCCAGAAAAGGATAATCCTTGAAATCTTCAACTAACCCTTTTCTCACAGGATTATTCAATATGTATTTTACTACTTCAAGTGTATCCTCTTCTTTCCTTAAAACATGCTCGTAATAATTCTCCTGCCAAAGAGGATAACCTTTTATCTTCTTAAAATAGAAATTGGTTTTTTGCTTGAAGACCGACATGAATTTCTTGAAATCTGAATCTTCTTTCTTCCCCTCTACCAGGAGATGTAAATGATCAGGCATAAAGCAATAGGCTAAGATGTTAAACTTATGAGCAATTGAGAGATTTTCGAGAATATCCAAACAATATTGCACAGATTCATTATTTTCAAAATATCGTTTGCTATAGTCAGTCGAAATGGTTATAAAATATCTCCAAAATCCCTTATAGGAAAAATCTTTTAATCTTATCCTTTTCTGATATTTACGTTTCTCTTTGTTTTTCATTCTTCTCTTTTGTAGTGCGACCCTTTAGGGTCGCTTCAAGCGAGGCTGAAGCCTCGCACTACGAAAACTGTCTCAAAACAAAAGGCGAGAGACTCGCCTTTTTAATTTATTATTAACTACCCCGCCGGTAACTCCTCATCTATTTGGAATCAGACTGCGCTACTGTGCTACCTTCTTTCTTCTTCTCTTTTTTCTCCTCTTTGGGAGTAGAGACTCCTTTCTCCTCTCTGGCTTTTTTCTTATAGGATTCGCTGCGGTGATCGGTGATATAGAACCCGCTTCCCTTGAAAAGCAAGCCCGCACCGGCAGAGATAAGCCTCTCCACCTCCCCACCGCATTTGGGACAGACCTTTACCGGCTCCTCGGTAATTTTCTGAAACACCTCGAAATAATGTGAACAACTCCTGCATCGGTACTCATAAGTCGGCATCTCTCATCTTCCTCTTCTTAGAACTTCCTGCCTGTTCCCTTGGGTCTCTCAAATTTAATCTTCCCCTCCAGAACCTCCCTCAGCGATTTTGAGACTATCTCTTCCATCTTGGGCTTGTCAGTTTTTTCCTCCCCCTCCGCGTTTTCCTCTTTTTCAAGCAGCTCATTCATTTTCCTGGCATACTTGGCTGCCACTATGATAGCCTCGTAACGATTTTTCGTATATTTGGTGTAATCCTTCAGGGAACCCTTGAGCATATTTTTTCTCCTTTAGGCTAATAGTTATTTCGAAATTTAGAATTCTTAATTCATCACCTCATAGTCTGCATCTACTGCTTTCCCCTCGTCCTCTTTTTTCCCGGACTTGGTTCCCTGGTTTCCCTGGGTTCCGGATTTGCTCTGGGCAGTAGTCTGCTGATACATCTTACCGGCTGCCTCGTGCCATACGGTGGTTAAAGCCTCGGTAGCAGACTTAATCTCCTGCATCTCGTTTCTCTTCAGGGCTTCTTTGACCCGTCCCACTGCCGCTTCCACTTTCGCCCTGGTATTTGCATCCAGCTTGCTCCCGTACTCTTTCAGACTCTTCTCCGTCTCGTATACCAACTGGTCAGCCCGGTTGCGGGTATTGACCTCCTCTCTTTTCTTTTTATCCTCTGACGAATGCTCCTGTGCATCTTTTACCATCTTGTTGATCTCCGTCTCCGAAAGTCCGCTGGATGCGGTTATCCTTATACTCTGCTGTTTACCGGTACCCTTATCCTTGGCTGAAACGTTCAAAATCCCGTTGGCATCTATGTCGAAGGTGACCTCTATCTGCGGGATGCCCCTGGGTGCCGGCGGAAGCCCGTCCAGGTGGAACCTGCCTATGGTCTTGTTGTCTATAGCCATCTCCCTTTCGCCCTGCAGGACGTGAATCTCCACTGAGGTCTGGCTGTCCTCTGCCGTGGTAAATACCTCCCCTTTTCTGGTGGGGATAGTGGTATTACTCTCGATCAGCCTGGTGAAAACCCCGCCTAAGGTCTCGATTCCTAAAGAGAGCGGTGTAACATCCAGAAGCAATACGTCCTTGACCTCGCCGCCCAGGACTGCTCCCTGAATTGCTGCTCCGACTGCCACCACTTCGTCCGGATTTACTCCTTTATGCGGCTCTTTTTCAAAAAACTTTTTTACTGTCTCCTGAACCTTGGGCATTCTGGTCATACCGCCGACCAGGACCACCTCATCTATCTGGTTTACCGAGAGCTTAGCATCATCCAGAGCTTTTCTGCACGGCTCTATGGTTCTCTCGATCAGATCATCCACTAACTGCTCCAGTTTGGAGCGGGTTAACGTTATGTTCATATGCTTGGGGCCATTTGCATCCGCGGTGATAAACGGGAGATTAATGGTGGTCTCCAAAGTTGAAGAAAGCTCCATCTTGGCTTTTTCCGCTGCCTCCTTCAGCCTCTGCAGAGCCATGGGGTCTCTGGACAGATCTATCCCCTCCTGTTTCTTGAACTCCGCAACCAGCCAGTCGATGACCCTCTTGTCGAAATCGTCCCCGCCCAGATGCGTATCACCGTTGGTCGAGCGAACCTCAAACACACCCTCCCCGATCTCGAGGATGGAGATGTCGAAAGTTCCGCCACCCAGATCGAAAACCGCAATCTTCTCGTTTTTCTTCTTGTCCAGCCCGTAGGCTAAGGATGCCGCGGTCGGCTCGTTGATAATCCTCAGTACCTCCAACCCTGCTATCCTGCCTGCATCCTTGGTGGCCTGACGCTGTGAATCGTTGAAATATGCCGGCACGGTGATAACTGCCTGGGTTACCTTTTCCCCTAAGTAATCCTCCGCAGTCTGTCTCATCTTCTGCAGAATCATCGCCGATATCTCCGGAGGAGAATATTCTTTGTCCTCGATCTTCACGCGAACATCGCTGTTAGGACCCTCAACGATTTTAAAGGGAACGGTCTTGATCTCGGAACCAACCTCGGCGTATTTCCTCCCCATAAACCTCTTGATGGAAAAAACTGTATTCTGTGGATTGGTGATAGCCTGTCTCTTCGCCACCTGCCCGACCAGTCTTTCTCCGGTTTTGGTGAAGGCAACCGCCGAGGGCGTGGTCCTGGAGCCTTCGGAATTGGGAATGACCTTGGGATCTTTCCCCTCCATCACCACCACGCAGGAGTTAGTTGTGCCTAAATCTATGCCTATGATTTTTCCCATTTTTGATTCCTCCTATATATTCAAATTTTTCAAAAAGTCAAGCTCTGTTTTTCATTTTCTGTTTTTTTCGAATCCGGGAACAAAACTCTTTTTGTAAATTCTGTTCTCGAGCCCGAAAAATCTTCCTTAGTGACAGAATCTGCCTGAGGCGGATCCTGTCACTCGCCAAACAGTATACCCAGATTCCCCTCAAACCCGGGTACACCTTTTCACCCATTCTCTTAGCTGATACTAATCGGTATCTCTTTCGGCTTTACCTCATCTGTCTTGGGCAAAGTCACTTTCAGGATTCCGTCTTTATAACTGGCTTTTACCTTGTCCGGCTGAACCGGAGTCGGAAGGGTGAAGGACCTGCAGAAGGAGCCATAGCTTCTCTCCAGCCTGTGATAGTTAGCATCCTTCTCCTCCTTCTCCTGTTTTTTCTCGCCGCTCAAGCTGAGAACGTTATCCTGAACCGAAAGCTTTATGTCCTCTTTATTCAGTCCCGGTATCTCAGCACTGAGCACGATATTATCCTTGGTCTCGCTCACATCCACGGTCGGCGTCCAAAGGCCCTCCTCCGGCTGGAACCATCTGGTTGGCGTTCTGCCGAAAAAGTCATCAAACAGCTTGTTCATCTCGTCCTGAATCGAGACCATATCCCTTAAAGGTCTCCATCTTATGATAGCCATACAACTCACTCCTTTCTTTGTTTAATAGTTGTTGTTTTTTAATTTATTTTTTTTCGTCTTGCTCTTATTCTTTTTATTTCCCTCACTCCTCGCTACCTTTTCCTTATACCTGCTCTTTCCATCTTATGTCTTCCTTCTCACTTCTTGCTCCTTACCAGCTATGCCACCATGAAAATATCATCTTCTGTCTCCTCCTCATCAATATCCGGACCCCACTCAGCCTCCTCCGGCGGAGGAGCCATCCTAACCTTTGACTCCATAAATAACAGCTTCTCGTCTCCCCTCTTATCCTGGTTCTCAATCGTCCTGCAGAGCATCACATCCTCCTTACTACTGCGTTAATATTTAAAAGCAAGGTTAATGCCAAAATTTGATTTTCGGTTTAACCTTTTATTTATCAATAAGTTATCTTTATATTTTCGATTTTCCGATTTTTTATATTTATGTCAAAGTGACATTACTTGGGTCAATTTTGCAGTTTCGTATGCTTTTTTGGCTTAAGTTATGCAAAAGTGACAGGAATCAA
Organism: uncultured Ignavibacteria bacterium; assembly: GCA_964511075.1. GTDB lineage: Bacteria > Zixibacteria > MSB-5A5 > MSB-5A5 > RBG-16-43-9 > CAZEDM01. Next base: position 185,431 of record CAZEDM010000002.1, on the reverse strand, counting down.
TTACATCCTCATTTTAACAAATAATATACGGAATTGGGAAGAGAGTGTTGTGAGAAAATTTTTTTAAAATAATTCTCTTCTCTCCTATGGAGAGAGGCAGAGAGTCCCCTCTACTTTATAAGGAGAGGGGTAGGTTGGAAATCCCGCCGCAGGCGGGAGAGAAGTTGAATACTTGATGGCTCAGGCATCCTGTCCTATGGGTCCATTTGCTGGACCTGAGCTCTATGAACAGACAAGATGTCTCTTCCACCATTTTGGGGAGTGCAAAAGCTTGCTTTTGCGGGCATCAACAAGTTGATGCACTCCAGCTTGGGACAGAACTATGTTCTGTTCCTATGATAAAAAATCATTTGATTCCAAATATATGCGCCTTTTCCATCTCAAACTCAATCTCGACCGTATCCCCGGCTTTCAGACCTTTCTTACCCGTCAGAACAGAAAACCCCACCTCGCCTATGGAGACATATAGCAGCTCATCCCTGCCCAGGGGTTCAATAGAATCAATCCTTCCCCTTAAACTCTGCTCCGCTTTTACCAGGTTTACTTTAATATGCTCAGCCCTTATTCCCCATATACATTTTTTAGAGCTTAATTTTCTGAACTCTTGATTCTTATCTTCCGGCATCCTCAGTTTTTCCTTTCCCACATAAACCCAGAAAATACCGTTTTCCTCATAAAAATCAGTCTCGATCAAATTCATCCCCGGTGAGCCGATGAACGAAGCTACGAAAGTATCAGCCGGTTTTTCGTACAGCTCATCCGGAGTTCCCACCTGGATTAATCTGCCGTTTCTTAAGAGGGCAATCCTCTCCCCCAAGGACATTGCCTCCAGCTGGTCGTGGGTTACATAAATGGTAGTTATGCCCAGACTCCGCTGCAGCTCCTTCAACTCCTTTCTGGTGGAAAGCCGCAGCTGCGGATCCAGATTGGATAATGGCTCATCCAGAAGAAACAGTGCCGGCTGGCGCACAATTGCCCGGGCAATGGCAACCCTCTGTCTCTGACCGCCGCTCAGTTCCCCTGGCTTATCCTGCAGAAGGTTGGAGATCTCCAGGGTGGCGGCTGCTTTTTTCACTGCCTGATTTATCTTATCTGCCTGGAGCTTTTGCACCCTCAAGGGAAAAGCGATATTCTCAAACACGTTCAGATGCGGATACAAAGCATAACTCTGAAACACGAAAGCCACGTTCCTCTCCCGCGGCGTGAGGAATATCTTTTCAGCAGAGGAGGCTACCAGCTTCTGATCGAACCATATCTCGCCGGTTGAAGGCTTTTCCAGTCCGGCAATCAGGTTCAAGAGAGTGGATTTCCCGCTGCCGCTTGGACCCAGAAGAATGAAAAACTCCCTGTCCTTTATCTCCAGCTCGATCTGGTTAACTGCCCGGGTCTCGCCGCGCAGGGAAAGGAATCTCTTGGACAGATTTTTAAGCTGAACCCTCATCCTTTCACCGCTCCTCTGGTTATCCCCTGGATGATATGTCTCTGGAAGACCAGAACACCCAGCACCACCGGCAGCGTAGCCACAGTCGAAGCCGCCATTATGGTCCCCCAAGGGATCTCGCCGTGCAGACCCTGAAAAAGCGCAATCCCCACCGGTATGGTCCTGGAATGATAATCTATGGTCAGCATCACTGCAAACATAAACTCGTTGAAGGCGAAGATAAAGGCAAGTAAAGCCGTGGAGAAGAGTCCGGGTGCCGCGATGGGAAATACTATCCTGCGAAGAACCTGGAATCTGGAACAGCCGTCCACCAGCCCTGCCCGGTCCAGGTCTTTAGGTATCTGGGCAAAATAGCTCACCAGGATCCACAAAGAAAGAGGCACTGTCCAGGCAATATAGGGAAAGACCAGACCGGCATAGGTGTTTATCCAGCCCAGGCTCTCCATGAATCTATATAGATAGCTCACGATACTTATCTGGGGAAACATGGAGATGGCAAGCACGAAAAGCAGTATAAAGGTCTTACCCGCGAACTGCAGGCGGGTGATGGCATAGGCTGCCAGGGATGCTATGATCACGGTGAAGAATGCACTGACCCCGGATATAACCAGGCTGTTGCGAAGATAGTCCAGGAAATTCAAAGATGATACCGTCAAAATTCTATTATAGTTATCCAGCACAAACCCGAACTGGCCTCCGGAGCCAAGGAAATCGGGATTCCGGCTGAAGCTGATAACCACCATATAGATGAAAGGCAAAAGGCAGAAAACCACCATAAAGACCGAGCCTAGGAATATGAGTATTCTTCTGACCCTCTCTTCTTTCATCCGGCCAGACCCTCCCTGAAGCGGCCCAGACGCAGGTACAGAAGGGACAAAGCGAATGCGATTACGAAAAGAACCACCGAGACAGCAGAGCCATATCCGAAATCTGAGGCTAAGAAATATTTATACCCGTAAAGGGAAAGCGAGGTCGTGGCACCGCCCGGACCTCCCTTGGTCAGTACGTAGATCAGATCGAAGATCCTCAGTGCATCGATAGTCCGGAAAAGCAGGGTCACCAAAAGAACCGGCTTAAGAAGCGGCAGGGTTATCCTGAAAAACCTCTGGATAAAATTTGCCCCGTCCACCTTTGCCTGGCGATAAAGCTCCTGGGGTATGGCAGAAAGACCTGCCAGAAGGATAATCGCCGCGAAAGGAGTCGTCTTCCAGACATCGGATAACACCAGGGAGAAAAATGCAGAGACATCCGACCCCAGCCAGTTTACCGGCTGCGTGGCAATTCCAATGCTTTTCGCAAGAAAATTAGCCAGCCCGTAATTATAATTATAAATCAGCTCCCAGGTTCTTCCCGCTATGGCTGCGGGTATAGCCCAGGGTATAAGCACGCAGGCGCGCAGGATACCGCGAAAAGGCAAAACCTCGTTCAGCAAAAGCGCAAAAACAAGCCCCAGAACTATCTCCAGGCAGACCGAGACGAAAGTAAATAACAGGGTAAAGCGAAAGGACTGCCAGAACCTGATATCCTGAAAAAGATTAGCGTAATTCTCCAGCCCTATAAACTTCTTCTGCAGGAAGGAGACGTCCCTGTAAAGGCTGGTGATGAAAGTCCCCGCTACAGGCAAAAGAATGAAAATCAAAATCACCATAACCAGGGGCAGAACGAATGTGTATGACTCTCTCAGCTCCTTGAAGGTATAATCTTTCATCTTTTTGTTATAGTGGGATTACTGTGCTTCGTAATTCTGCATAACTTTTTGAGCCTCCTCTTCCGATTTCGTGAGCGCCTCCTGTATGGACAAAGTTCCCGAAAGCGCGGCATTGATATTCTGCTGCAGGACCTCCGATATCTGCGAATAGTAAGGCAGCCCCGGCCTGGCTTTCGCATTCTCGAAAACCTGCCTGAGTGCTGCTAGATGGGGCGATTTTTCCAGAACCTCTGAATCCGAGTAGACGTCCGTTCGTCCCGGATTCCAGCCCAGCTCGATCGCCAGCCTCTTCTGCGTGGCAAAAGAAGTTACGAATTTGACCAGTGCAAAACTCTCCGGCTTGACCTCGGAATATTTTGAGACCCCGATGTGCCAGCCGCCCAGCGTGGAGACGCTTGCTGCGGAGGAAAAATGCGGCAGGGATGCTATGCCCACCCTATCCCTGACTTTCGATCCTTCCTCCTGGAATAATGCCCAGGCATAGGGCCAGTTGCGGCAAAACAAGGCTTTTCCCTGCTGAAAAAATGTTCTGGTTTCCTCCTCCTTCATCTCGGTGAAGGTATTCGGAGGGGAGACATCATATCGGTGAATGAGGTCATACATCAGCTGAACCGCCCTTATGTTCTCAGGAGTATTCAGCCTGATTTTGTCATTTCGAAGAATAATCCCGCCCTCGGAGCCAGCGAATTCCAGAAAGTTGCAGATCAAACCCTCGTACTGCGCACCCTGCCATATGAAGCCGTAAAAGTTCGGCTCCGTTTTCCTCATCTCCTTCTGCACCTTCAGGGAATAATCCAGAAGCTCCTCCCAGGTCTGCGGCGGCTTTAGATATCCGTATCTTTCCAGCAGGTCTTTCCTGTAATAGAGAAGCCCGGCATCGATATATACGGGCAGGGCTACCAGCCTACCATCGTACCTGTCTGCCAGGTTCACGACCCTGTTAAAGAAAACGCCAGTGGATAGATTCTCTTTTTTCACGTAATCGTCCAGAGGTTCCAGCCATCCGGAAGCCGCAAACTGGGCAATCCAGACCACGTCCATAAGAAAAACATCCGGATCGTCCCTCTTGGCTTTCAAGGGAATCAAAAGCCCCTGTCTTCTCTGATCAGTATCTGTTGGCTGCCTGAGGATATTCACCTTAATTCCCGTTTCTTTTTCGAAATCGGAGACAAGCTCCTCCCACACCTCGATCTCATTGGGAGCGCCGCCCACCGCGAAAGTGACCTCCTTTCCCTTTTGCCTGGCACACCCTCCTGTCAGAATAATCACGCACAGGACTAATAAAATAAATTTCCACCTAAACATTTTCTCTTTCTTTGCCATCAAATGATCTGCCTTTCCCTTTCTTTTTTGAGAAGTATATGAGGAGGTTTTTTTCACGTTACTCCCCGGTATCACCTGTTTTCCCCTCTTCTCTCTTCATATAAACCGTCCTTATGGGGAAGGGAATCTCGATCCCCTCTTTGAGGAACCGCCGGTGCAGCCTTTTTATGAACTCGTGCTTGACCAGATAATGATTCATAAACTCGTTGGACCGCATTATCACTGTAAAATTAATGCTGAAATCCGCAAAGGTATGATACCTGATAAAAGGCTCGAACTCCGGAATCCCGCCCTGGACCTCCCTCATCACCTCTTTTGCCACTTCTATACTAACCTTTTCCACCTTTTCCAGGTCGCTGTCGTAGCTCACGCCCACCTGGACAAGAACTGCCATCTCGGTTGCCGGCTGGTAATAGTTAATGACAATGGCAGAGGACAGCCTGGAGTTGGGGATGATTATCATATTGTTGGGAATGGCTCTTATGGTGGTGTTTCTCCAGGTGATGTCTGTGACATACCCCTTCTCGCCGGAATCGAGTTCCACGTAGTCTCCCGGCTTTATCTTCCTGGAGATGAGAATGTGAATCCCGGCAAAAAGATTGGAGAGCGTATCCTGCAGAGCCAGGGCAACCGCAAGCCCGCCTATTCCCAGGGCGGTAATCAAAGGCGTGATGGAGATGCCCAGCGACTGCAGGATGATCAGGACGCCTATGATAAGGATGAGAAGCTTCGTCAGGTTCGAGAAGATGGTGGTGGAGGGCAGAACCCCCTCTGCTCTTTTGGCATACAGATTCAAAAACCCTGCTGCGATCTTCGCCAGGACCATCGTGGCTGAGAGTATTATGATAACCAGCAGGATTTTTTTGATTATGTCCTGCAAGGCGAGGCTGAGCGGGACGTTGAGCAGGGCACCATACAGCCCGGCGATGAAAAACCATAAAATGGTAACTCCCCTCAGGGCGCCGATAACCACCTCATCCCCTTCCCATCTGGTTCTGGCTGCTAACTTTCTGAGCCGTGAGAGGATGATTTTCTCAAAGACAAATCCAGCCAGAAGCCCGCCTGCTATAAAGGCTACGGGCAAAAGGAACTGTGTGCTTTTCAGAAAATTACTCATTATCTGTACCTCCTTAATTCATCCAGAGAACGCAGAATAACCTGATAAAATATCCGAGTTGAAGTATACTTGTGAGTTGAAAATTTCCATCTTATTTATTTTATCCATACCCTCAAAGAAGTCAAGTCTTTTTATTCTTGGTTTCGATTACCAAGCTTTTGCATTTTTTGGTCATACAAAATCCAAAATTTTCTCCAATAAAATCCTTGACTTTAGCTTTAGCCTGTTTTATTTACACTAAATTTCTTTTTTCAAAAAACCTTCTGTGAGAAAAGACTGAAAAATTTAAAGAGCAATCAGCCACCAAAGATTATAAGAGGAGGTTAACGATGCGCTATCTTAAGATATTAGCTGTTTTGGGAATCGTATTGTTTATATCCGGCTGTGTGGTATCGTCTCTTCATCCATTGTTCACACAGAAGGACCTGGTGTTCGACAAAGCTCTGTTAGGCAGCTGGACAGCAGCAGACGAGGACGATACCCTGACCTTCGAGGACGGCGGCGAAAAGACCTACGACTTAATCTATACTGCGGAAGGACTGAAAGTTAGGTATAAGGCGTATCTTTTGCAGCTTGGAAAATTCAGGTTTCTGGATATCTATCCCAAAACAGACGAGGATTACGATGCCTATCACTTCATCCCCGCACACACCTTCTGGAAAATCTGGATGGAGGATGATACGCTTCACATCAACGGGCTGGCTAACGACTGGCTCAAAAAGATGATCGAGCAGAAGAAGATCGAAATCCCTCACCAGCTTTTGGATGACAGGGTTCTCCTGACAGCATCCACTGATGAGCTGCAGAAGTTCGTTCTCAAGTATGCCGAGGATGCCAGTGCCTTCTCCGTTGCGGAAAAATTTCACCGCCAGAAGTGACAGCGATTAAGAGTCCCTTATCCTTTTTAAGGAGAGGGTTAGGTTAAAAACTTGGTGGCTCAGGCATCTTGCCTGAGTTCTATGAACAGACAGGATGTCTGTTCCACCATCGGTATCCCCGCGTCGCCATCAACGTGGGGATTTTTTTGGAGAGCAAAAGCTTGCTTTTGCAGGCATCAATCCGAATTTGGATCCACTGAACAAGTTGATGCTCTCCAGAACCTATACAATGTCAAGCAGGCTCCGCCATGCTTGACCTACAACTACTGTTCCACCATCGGTATCCCCGCGTTGCCCTCAATGTGGGGATTTTTTTGGGAGTGCAAAAGCTTGCTTTTGCAGGCATCAACAAGTTGATGCACTCCAGTTTAGGACAGAACCCGCCTAAGGCGGGTTCTGTCCCTACAGAAAATAAATCCGCAAAAACAATTTTGGCTGATTCACCAAGATATTGACAATCACAGTCTTACGAATTTCACGAGATTTATTTTAGAAAATCCTTGACTTTAAATTCTGTTTAGTTTATTTACCAGAAAATTTTATCTCTAACTATTTTCTGCGGTGATAAAAAGAGTTCTTCTTCCTATCTTTTCTATAGAACTAAAGCTTTTTGCTACGATTCTTATTCTTTTATTCTTCCTTTTCCCTCTTAAATCTTTCCCTTTTTATCCCCAGCCCGATTCTGCCCCTTCATTTCTCTCCGCCGTCTCGGACCAGGACGGTAAAGTCCCTCTTTACTGGTTCAAGCCGGGAATCGAGCCGCAGCTGCAGTTATATGACGACGGGACTGAAGAAAACCAGCTTTATGTTTCTGAAGAATGGCATGAGAACTGTTTTGCCCAGAAATTCGTCTCTCCCCCTTTGCCCTTTGTCCTTCTCAAATCAGTAGTTTTCATCAGCTATCAGGGAAAAGCCGGCGACCCTTTTTATGACCCCACCGACCCGTTCCTTATCACCATAAACAAGAACAACCAGGGAATCCCCGGAGAGATGTTTTCACAGCCGGTTTATGTCAATGCCTCTGGCAATGCCCATACAGACGGAGAGTGGGTGGAGATAGAGCACAATCTTTTGATAACCGATGAGGATACCTTCTGGGTTGTTTTTCACTGGTTAGAAGAGACTCCGATTTCTCCTTTAATTGGAGCAGACAATTCGACGACCAGTGAAATGTCGTTCGCCGGCTGGAAAAAAGACGGATACTGGCAGTGGTGGCAGTGGAATTACAACTGGATGATCAGGTGTCTGACCTTATCCAATGACTCGCCGACCTGCCTTTCGCCTGATGGATATAACCTGTACCGGGCAGACAGCTCTGGCTTTCCTGTTTTGCCCGAATTTCTGCTGGATACTTTTTCCGCAGATTCCTTTTATTATCCTGACACTCAGGTAACCAACGGTGAAACCTATTTCTACAAATTGACAGCGGTTTATTCCGGGCAGGAATCCAAAAGCTCCGACCAAGCCTGTGCCACTCCCAGACAGGGCGCCTTGCTCCAGGTCGAGCTTGATTCTCTGGAGATTCTCTTGACCTCCGGTGAGCAGAGGGAAGAACATACCAATCTGACTAATGCCGGTGACCTGCCTCTGGACTATAAAACAGAGCTTGAGCTTTTGCCGGATGATTCCATCAAGGGAACCGACACTTACGGCTACACCTGGAGCGATAATATCACACAAAAGAGCTTGAAGTATGAATGGGTGGATATATCGGAGCGGGGAACACTAATCAACCAGCCCGGGGATAAAAACGAAGTTTATGGTCCTTTGTATCTGAGCTTTCCTTTTCCCCTTTACGGAAATCTTTATGACAGCCTGTGGATTTCGACCAATGGAGTCCTGAGCTTCTATCCCTGGGATCTGAAATTCGTAAACCAGCCCCTGCCCTATTCACAGGGGTATTTCAGGCTGATTTCTCCTTTCTGGAGCAACCTGGTTTTGACTGACAGCAGCAGAATTTACCTTTTCGATTCTGACGATTCTCTGATAGTCTCTTTCGAAAAGATAAAACATTTCAAATATGATGACCTATACACATTTCAGGTCATCCTGACCAAAGAAGGTTCCATAGATTTACAGTATGAGGAAACAGGCCAGCATAATGACACAGCCACAGTCGGGATCCAGAACCAGGACGGCACCTGTGCCCTGCTTGTCTCTTACAACCAGGATTATCTGAAGGATTCCCTGAGAGTAAGGATAAACCCCTCTTGGCTTTTAATCTCTCCGCTGCAAGGCGAAATTGACCCTGGTGAAAACCAGTCAGTTAATCTATTTTTCGATAGTTACTTTTTACCCATAGGCTCCTACCGGGGAAATCTGAAAATCTATTCGTGGGATAAAAATCACAATCTGCCCCCTGTATCGATACCGGTAATCCTGAATGTCGATACCACCACCTCGGTTGGAGAGGAAAAAGAATCCCTGCCTTATGCCTTCACGCTCAGCCAGAACTATCCTAATCCCTTTAACCCAGCCACCACCATACCCTTCCAGGTTAGGAGTTTGGAGTTTGGAGTTTGCGGACCCATCCACACCACCTTGACAATCTACAATATCCTGGGGCAAAAAGTGAGGACTTTGCTGGACGAGAAAAAACTTCCAGGGAGTTATCAGATTATATGGGATGGAAAAGACGAAAAAGGAAACCAGGCTTCTTCGGGAATATATTTTTACCAACTCAAGGTAAAGGATTACAAAGAAACCCGTAAAATGAATTTATTGAAATAACCGTAGGGACACGGCGTACCGTGCTCCTGCCATAAAAAAAGCAAAGCTAAAGCTTTGCCCTACCTTCTTATTCGATATACATTGCTTTCTGCTGATCTCTTGACCAGCAGAGCTTTTCTTAATTTTGCCTGCATCGGTGAGGACATCAGTGCAGAACAAGCGGTAATCAATAACTATTTTTGAAAAACTTCAACTGCTTTCCGGCTGTGTAATTCCGGCTCCACTGCAAGAACAGACTGGAAAACACCCAGCCTGAAATCGAACCTGACCCTTCCCTCTAAATCTATATCCTTTTTAATTTCCTTCGATAATATCTCCTGTACTAATTGCGGATTTTCCTGGAGGGCTAACTTAGCCAGGGTCCTGACTTTGAAATCCCCGCTTTTGTTCACGAAGGAGATGCTCTCCTCTATAAACGGGTCTTCGGTTTCTGATTCCTTTACTCTGATATAGCGAACTTTTTTCTCCTGCAGAAATTGCTGGAAATTGAATTTCCCGGAGGCAGAGACTGATTTCTTGCCCAGGCGCTTCAGGAAAACCAGCAGTTCCTCTAAGGATGCCTGGCTATAGAGATAAATACTGCCCAGGGACAGTTTGGAAAGCTCCGATTTCAAGCGGCGGATGAAAACCTTCTCCTCCAGAGGCATACCCATACAGTACAATCCCCCCCGGTAAAGATGCAGATCGAAATAGCTCCTCACCCTAAACAGCTTTCTCAGGTAAATTAAAGGCTTTTCGCATACCTCCGTCTTTTTAGAATGCACCTGGGTATCCAGCGACAGCATACGGGAAGCTAAGAAAAGCTCCCTGCAGATCTCCATCCCCAGCTCTTTTAAATCCAGGTCAAGAGCCTGCTTGCCGTGCAGTGTGAGATTATTTGCCATCCCTTTTACCCCCTCTTCCAAAACAGTAGAGATGACCGCCGGTAGAGGCAACAAGCACCCGCCCCCGGGAGAAAGAAGGCGAGGCGTAGAACATATCTCCGCTCTCGTATTGGAAGACCATCTCGCCATTCGAGGAGTTCAACCCGTAGAAACTGCCGTTCAGGGAGCCGAAGAAAACTATCTCCCCCGCTATTACGGGAGAGGAGCGGATGGGCCCGTCCGTCTCGAATTTCCAGGCTAAGCTCCCGTCCTCAATAGACAAGGCATAAAGACAGCCGTCGTTGGAGCCGAAAAATACCTTCTCCTTATCCCGGGCAGCTGACGAGTAGATACCCCCTCCTGTTTTATACTTCCACAGAAGCTCGCCCCGGGCTAATCCCAGGGCATAGAAGTAGCCGTCCGTGGAGCCCAAGAATAAAGCTTCATCCCCCATGCAGGCAGAGGCATAAACTGCTCCCTGTGTCTTGTAGCTCCAGTTAGGTTTTCCGGAGTTTTTCTCCAGACAGTAGATTTTCCTGTCTGTTGAGCCGAAGCATAAGGCATCACCAGAAAAAGCGGGAGTGGAATAAACGTTTCCACCGGTATCAAATTTCCAGATTATCTCTCCATTCATCTTTCCCAGACAGAAAAGGGAGTTGTCCGTGCCCAGGAAAAGCATATCTCCGGATACGACCGGGGACGAGCCGGTCCCTCTGAATTTCTTCTCCCAGACAATATTTCCGCTTTTCAGGTTCAGAGCAGAAAGAGCCGAGCCTGCCTTCCCCTGAGAGAAATAGAGAATGCTTTCATCCACACAGGGGGTAACTGAGATGGGAAAGGATAAAGAATAAGAATCTATCTTATCCCCCGAGCCAAGCTTCAGGAAGTTTATCTTGCGGTCAACTGACCCGCTTATCACCATCTGACCTACGACCAGAGGGGTGGAGTAACTCGGACCGATCTTTTCCCTCCACAGAAGTTTCAGCGGTGCCCTGATATCAGCATCTCCGGCTCCGGTGTTATTCCGGCTGTCCCTGAAGCTCCTCCAGTCCGTGTCCTGTTTTTCGAAATCCATACGGGGGAATTTCAAACTTGCGGCACAGCCTGAGAGTAAAAGAAAAAAGAGTATGCTTGAATATGTGAAAATTTTTGTCCTCAACTGATACTCCTCTTTTTTCCTAAAAATTCCAGCCGAAGAAAAAGTCGAACACCGTTCCCTTAGATATCGACTTGAAATCCGTCTTTTTCGAAAAATCGAATCTCAGAACCACCACATACCCCAAGCTAACTCTGAACCCGGTTCCGAAGCTTCCGTAAAGCTGATCGAAATCCTCTTCCCAGGCATTCCCCGCATCGAAGAACAGCGCCCCTCTTATGGCGTTGAAGCCGATCCTGCCAAAGGGAAAACCGATCAGCAGATTGTCTATCAGGGGAAAGCGCAGCTCGTTGTTGATCAGCAGAAGCCTCTTCCCGTAGAACTCCTTGCGCTCGTACCCTCTCAGGCTCCAGCTCCCTCCCAGGTGCAGTCTCTGGGGCTCTATGCCGCCGGAGGAAAAACCCATAAACCTGAAGGCGAAACAGCTGTTTTTGCCTAAACGGAAGTATCTCCTGATATCTGTCAGGATAAGCCTGTTGTAAACCTGAAACTCATCCCAGCTCACGGTAAGCCCCAGGGTGAGGTTGAATCTGGTGCCGTCTATGGGACCGGTCAGGTCCCACAGGCTGGTATCCTTGATCAGGGAAAGGTAATTGGTGGAGAGAAGCACGTTTCTTTTCCTTCCATACACGTAAAAATCCTTATCCGACTGTCGCAGGAAAAAACTGGTTTCGATCCTTTGAAACTTGGAGAAAGGGTAGTTGGCCAGGAAAAGACCGCCGTACTGCCTCTCCTTGAAAAGACCGTAGAAATCGTCCTCGTATTTATCATACAGATGATAGACCCCGAATCCGTAATTGAGCCTCTTGGTCCGGTTCAGATAGGTCAGCCCGAAATTAAAGCTGGACAGGACCTCGGATTTGGTTTCGGCGGTATTGCTTAGAAGGAAGAAATACTGATGGTTGCCCAGCATATCCGTCAGGACCATCTGCAGCCCTCCCACCGTCCCGTACAGGGCATCGTAGGAGATGGCAGACTGGGCGATGTCAAAAGAGTAATCGCTCTCATATTTGACCACGCCCTTGGTATGCTTTCCCGAGATCCTGGGGGGAGCCCAGCTCAGCCTGAGAGTATCCGTTCCCGGCACTATATGCTTGCTCAGGGAATCGTTTAAACTGAGCCTGTAGATATTGAAATTATAGTCCTGATACCCTGAGAAATACAGGTTCTCCTCCTCTACGTCAGCCGCCGGATCAAACCCGCCGGTCAGAAAGCGGGTCAGCTTTTTTATGCCGGTTGAATCCAGGGAGTAGATATTGAAAGCACCCTCCCGGTCAGAGGAAAAGAAAATCCTATCCCCCTCTTTGGAGAAGGATGGGTTCTGATCGTGAGCCTGTGCAAAGGTCAACTGTCGTATCACCCTGTCCTGCAGATCAAAGGTAAACAGATTTTGGTAGCCCTCCTCGCCGTAAAAGGCTCTGTCCGAGGAGAAGACGATGGTTTTCCCGTCTTTGGACCAGGTGGGGTCCTTTTCCTGATACAGATCCTCGGTCAGGCGTACAAGTGAATCCCCGGACAGGTGATAGATGTAGAGATCAGTATAACCTTTTTTGTCCACCCCGGAGAAAACTATTCTGGTATTGTCCCCTGACCAGGCAGGCGAGGACAGGCTGATCAGCGGGTTGAAGCTTTTCTTCAGCACTATCTTCATCTTCTTCAGATCGTAAATATATAACAGATCCCTTTCCTTGCTTTTGGATACAAAAACTATCCGGCTGTCCTCCGAGCCGTCCACCCCGCTCTCCAGAAGATGCAGCGATTCGAAATGGGAAGACCTCTCCCCTTTGACTAAAGTATAAAGCTTTTCCTTTTCTCCCCGCGGGGACATAAGATACAAGCTGGAGTATCCTAATTTGTTGGACTTGAATACGATCCAGTCCTCCAGTTTCCCTTTGTGCCGGTAAGGCACCAGCGCGGGTTTCACGTTCAGGCCGTCAAAGGTCAGCCGGGATGCCACACGCCCCGGCAGGTCGCCTGAGGAGATCTGGGGGTAATACTTCTTCCTCAGATAATATTCCCACTCCTCCCCTAACTCGTTCAGGGGCTTATTGAAGGTAAGCTCCACCACCTCCGGGAAGTTATCCCCCCTCCAGTAATTGTCGAACAGAAGGGAGATGCGGTCGTCTCCGTACTCCTCAGCCAGATAATTCAAAAAGGACTCCCCCTCCTTATACATCAGATAGGAGCCGGATATAGCTCCCATGTCCCCGATCTTTATCTGCTTTCCGGAGATAACCAGATCACTTACTATCATCTCGCCTTCCGAATCTATTTTTTCTGACCAGTGCTCTGCCAGGCCCTCCTGAAACCACAGGGGCGGCTCTATATAATTGTAGCGCCGGTGCTGTTTCATCACGAAAAAGATCTTCTTGTAGGTGAACACGTGCACCAGCTCGTGCCGGATGGTGTGCTTGAAATCGGCATAGGAGCCGTTGAAGGGCACCACCATCCGTCCCTTGAAGAACTCGGTGAAGCCGGCCACGTTCTCCGGTATGAGAATGGAGATCACGTTGGTCTGCTCAAAATAGTTGGGCGAGCTGTAGATGATCAAAGGCGTCTTCTGGGCTATGTGAAAATTGAATTTATCCTGCAGATAGGTATAGCTATCCTCGGCTATCCTGGCAGCTATCTCCGCCAGCTCCTTTTCCTCGGTGTAAAAATAGACATTGAAATGCTCGGTGGCTAAGACCTGCCAGTCGAACTGGGTATACTGAACCTTGTTTTTTCCGAAGTAGTACTGGGAATATGCTTCCAGGGGAAGACAGAACAGCAGAACTAATGCCAGCCGAAAAAGGTATCTTCTCATCAGGGTCGTTAGGTGTTGTTTTTTTAAAGCCTGGAGAGGCTGATCTCCTTTTCTTTTGCAGAGAGCAACTTCTGGGTTTTCTCCGTGATCTCGTCTTTGCCCAGCCTCCACAAAAAACCCTTTTTCCTTTTATTCAGGAAATCCCTCAATATCTGAAAGGATCTTTCATCTCCCCTCTTCTCCAGAAAATCCAGAGCCAGTAACTGCAGTTCTTCTTTTTCCTTCTTGGACAGGATGGAGGGAAGAAAGTTCTCCTCGGTCAAAAGCTTTAAAACGAAATCCTGACACTCCCTGTCCCCTATCTTGATCAAGGTGCTGAGCACTTTTTTCCTGTCCAGGGAGCCGTCCGCAAAGGTCTCCTTCAGAACCGGGATGAACTCCCGCTCCTCGGAGATGCTGATCAGGTTCAAAGCCTTTTTGCTTACCTCACTGTCTCCGTCCCGCAGAAGCTCGATCAGGACCTGATTTACCCTTTCGCCCTTTTTCTTCTCCAGGACTTTCAACACCTCCAGCCTTACCCGCGGATCCGGATCCCTGGTAAATTCCATCAGCAGATCGAACGACCTCTGGCTCTCGATATTTCCCAGGATGAAAAGCGCGTTCCTGACCTTGTACCAGTATTCATTCTCCAGGGCTTTGGTGTCCTTATCCCTTTTGAACTCATCCTTGAGTGACAGAAAGCTGGAAATGGCTTTTACGGCATCCTCTCCCAGATCGCTTAATGCCCTCAAAGCCCAGATACGAATGTGGCGCTGGTCAACTGTAAATATCTCCACGAGCTTTTGAGCCACCTCCCCCTTATCCAGGCTGTTTAAAATCTCTTCTACCTTTCTACCCTTTTGGGCGTTGAACTCGGAGAAAAGGGGCTGGATCAAAATATCCAGATTCCTCCCGGTCACCTGGGATACGAAATTATCCCTTAGTCTTTGAAACTCTGCTGACATCTGTCCGCTCTGCACCTGCTGTTCGATCTGATCCATCAACCTCTTCATCTCTTCCAAATCGCCTTTGACGGCTAAGCGGGAGAAGATCAGGGGCAATATCTCGAAATAACCTCGATAGAACCTCATGGAGACTAAAACCTTCTTCGGCTGAGACTCCAGTTTATCCTTTATATATACGAAATCCTCTTCCTTTTCTTCGGAGATCGCAAGCTCCAAAAGCTTTTTCAGGGTCAGGGTTGAATCCTGCCTGAGTTTCTCCTCTGTGGAATCCAGCTTTTCCACCAGGGCATCGATTATCTTGTCTTTGAGCTTCTCATCCGGAGAAAGAGTTATCTCCCTTATCCTCTGCTCCAGATCATCCGTCTCTATTTTATTCCTCTCAAGCTCTTCCAGAAACTCCAGGTTCTGGGAGATAATCCTCTCTTTGCTCTGAAATCTCTCGTCCAGCAGAAGGTCGAAATATTTTTCGTCGATTATCCCGTAACCTGTCAGGATCTCCTTGAGCTGGGGCAGAAGTTTCTGCTTGTCTCTTTTCTCCAGGACTTTACTGATCATCTCCAGAGCTTCATGAGAGGTGCTTTTATCCTTGGGGATCTCCTTAAGGGTCTGTCTTAAACTGTAGGTTAGAAGCTCCAGTATCTCATCATCCGAGAGATTATCCAGCTCGTCTTTAATCTCTTCCATCATCTGCTTGACATCTATCCCTCCCGTTCCGCTTCCTCCTCCACCTTCTCCTGAGGCCAACTCCGTTCCTTCTCCGGAAGAGGGTGTCTGGTTTTCTTTTGCAAATCCCCCCAACGCCTTCATTATCTTTTCACCTTCGACCGATTTCCCCAAGAGGATATCTTTCAAAAGCTCGGGATGCGCCCGGATAACCTGGGAGAGCTCGGATTTCAGACTTACCTTCTCCACAAAATCAGACCTGACCACCTTTTCATCCTCCGAGACCACCTCGTACCTCAGTCGGTTCAGTTTTATGTTGGTGATGTTATTCCTCTTCAGATACTCGGAGAAGCTTCCCGCATCCTTTTTTACGAAGAACTCCAGGAAGGATTTAAGCTCCTCTGCATTTAATCCCGGGCAAAAGCTGAAGCTCTTTATGTTTTCGCTTTCCATCTTATCCCAGAGCTTCCCCGAGAGCGAGTTCGAATCCAGGCTCTCCTCCTCCAGTACCAGCTTGTTTTCCACCCTGCCCAGGGTGATCTCCTCCTTCCCCTCCAGAAGCTCTTTGAATATCTGATGGGTTTTCTGCAGGGAAGTTTTAACTGCCGGATGCTCGGAAGGATAGATGCTCAGCTTCTTGATGGCTGAGTTGAACTCTTTAAGAAAACTTAAAATCAAAGGATTTTTCTGTTTCTGCATTTCCCACCTTACGTTAGAATATCCCTATGTCTATTAATCGACATCTTGCGATAACTCTTTATCCCTAAAGGGATAGGGGGAAAACCTGTATTATATACCAACCTGTGATTTTCAAAAAAAACAGGAGTGAATGGAGATTCGCTATTCTGGCTTGAATTCAGTGCTTTCATCCTACGGTCGGATTTGACCTGAACGATTTTCTTTACCCTTTTAATTGCGGTTCTCTTTTATTCCCAGCCGCTGAAGGGTGGATATTTATCCACCATACACAACCAGTAGGCTTCAACCCTGTTCACATATCTCTGGTATCTAATAAGATAGGCAAATGATCTTCTGGGGAAACTGCGGGTGAAGATTATGGCTAATCCACCGTAAATCAGCACGAAAAAAGCGGCTATGCTGTATATCCCCATATAAATCCCGTGAGGAATCCCTATATACAGCCAGCCAAGGAAAAACCTTGCCAGGACCAGCCAGGGATTTAATTTCTTTGGATACTCCACATCGAATTTAACCGGATATTCAGGCATCTTTAACCTCTTTTATATTAAATTTTACATCTCCGAAGAAGAAATAAAAGACTTTGGCTTTGTTTTCAAGGACTGATTTTATACAATATCCCCCAGGTCCTTGAATCGTATTTTTTGGTAGTATCAGCTTCATTCACGCTCTTAGAGTCTATACAGTCAATATAAGCATGTTTGTAGGTATTAAAATCCTGTGTGCTCGTTGTCCAGTTTGCAGTGAAAAGATTGTTTCCTTGGTTTGTAAAAGGGATTTTCCTCCAGCCATTACCCTCGTAGATATGCAGGTAGTAGAAATCAGTAGGATCTTCTACTTGAATGCTGAATTTTGTTAAAGATGAATTTTGCAATTGCAAAACTTTTTTAAGTTCAAACAGCCCACCTAAGCTTATAGAACTATCTGAACCTGAGGTATTCACTTTGACAGAGCCGAAATTCACTGTAGGGATTTTTAGAGAATATACCTGAAGATTTGTGACCCACATCAACAACCAGCCCCGATAGACATCACCTGAATTGCCCCACTGCTCAAAGCGGGCTTGAACTTTGGAAAAAGCATTAAAATTCTTGGTATACTCCTGGCCGGAGATAAAGGTATGAAATACCCCCTGTATGGAATCGTCCCAGTTCACAATGGCATATTTTGAAAAAAAGGAATCGGCTTCATGAAAATCAATCTTTATCCAGTTGTCTCTTTTGGTGATCTGGCGGTAAAAATTTGGGTCCGTGGAGTTGGTGTCGAATACGTCCGCAGAGAAGATGCTGGGATGGGTGTAAATGTAATCCTTTATCGCGTCCACGTCCGTGTAACTGGTAACGGTAGGCTTTTTACAGGACAGGGTCAGGAATAAGAACATCAATATCCACAGGGGAATCGAATGTCTGGAAAAGGTGCTGGACATATAGCCTCGCTTGTATCTTCTTATTCGTCCACTAAAATATACGCACATAGCTGCGAAAACCCAACAAAAAAATCTCTGGCATCAGGTAAACGTAGTGCGAGGTCTCGAGGTCTTGTCCGCAGGATCCTGGCGAAGACTTTAGCCTCGCTAAGCTCTATGTGAAACCAATACCGTCCACCGTGGAGGGAAAATGTAGGGCAAAGCTTTAGCTTTGCTTTTTTGTGGTAGGGGCACGGCGCACCCCTACAGAAAATTTATTCGGGAAAAATCTTGCCCGGGTTGATTATGCCTGCCGGATCAAAGGCTTCCTTTATCTTCTTCATAAACTCGATCCCGGTTTTCCCGATCTCCTTTTCCAGAAACCTGGATTTGGTCGTGCCGATGCCGTGCTCGCCGGAAAGAGTGCCGTCCAGGCTGATGGTCAAATCGAACAGTTTCTCCACTGCCTCTTCCACTCTGTGCATCTTCTCTTTGTCCCGGGAATCTGTCATAAAATTGACGTGAAGATTACCATCCCCCGCATGCCCGAAGGTATTTATCTGCACGTTGTAATCCTTGGATAACTTTTTAATTCCGCGAACTAACTCGGGTAATTGACTTGGAGGAACGCACACATCCTCGTTCACCTTGGTGGGAGCGATTCTTAACAAAGACGCAGAGACCGATCTTCTTATTTTCCACAGATTTTCCTTTTCCTCTTTGGTATCTGCGAACCTCAAGCTCCTGGCATTGTTTTTCTGGCAGATCTCTATCACTTTTTCTGCTTCCTTGTGAGCCTCCTCTTTTTCTCCGGCGGTTTCCATCAAGAGGACTGCTTCTGCTTTTTCCACCCTGTCTGTCTGGATATACTCCAGAACGCACTTGAGCGTATCCCCATCAATGAACTCCAGGATGGATGGAGTTATCCCCGAGGCGGTGATATCCGCCACTACCTTTGCCGCATCCTCCATGGTATTGAATCCGGCTAAGATGGTCTCCTCGTAAGCCGGTTTTTCCAGCAGTTTCAAAGCGATCTTGGTGATGAGGGCTAAAGTCCCCTCTGAGCCGTTTACCAGCCCGGATAAATCGTAGCCCGAATCCCCAATCGGGTTTAATACACCAGTGCGGATTATATCCCCGTTGTACAGAACGAACTCCAACCCTGTGACATAGTTCTTCGTAACCCCGTATTTCCTGCCCCTTAAGCCGCCGGCACATTCTGCCACGTTTCCTCCTAAGGTGGAGGTTTTCAGGCTGGAGGGATCAGGCGGGTAGAAAAAACCGAGCTTATCCATCTCATCGAAGAAGTTTTGAGTAACTACCCCTGCTTCCACCACAGCATACCTCTTCTCCTTGTTCACCTCCAGAATCTTGTTCATCTGCTCAAAGCTAACCACGATTCCTCCCCTGGTAGGCAGAGAGCCGCCGGTATAGCCTGAGCCTGCCCCGCGGCTGACAATGGGAATCCTGTTGGCTGAAGCATATCTCATCAGCTCAACCACCTGTTCCGTTTTCTGGGGAATGACCACAGCATCCGGCATAAAGGAGGTATTGGTTGCATCGTAGGAGTAGCAGTATCTCTCCTCGAAGGTGGTCAAAACGTTCTTTTCGCCGAAGATCTTCTTTAAATCCGCAAATAAGTTCTCTTTCATTTCGCCAATCCTTTTTTAGGCTCAAAAGTGGACTATGTTTGTCTTAATTTATACGAAATTTTGGTTTTTTGTTACAATATTATCTTTGCCTTTTTCCCTCCGCGTCAAACCACTCTCCGTCCGGACTTACAGGCTCTGCTTGATTTATGCCTACATTGTCTCCACCTATTTTTGCCACTATGAAATTCTCCGGAGGAACCGGCGAGCCGAAAAGACGACGCAGCATTGCCAGCTGTCCTGCGTGAGACATAGCATCCGAAAAAGGTCCCTGCAGCATCTTTTCGGGAGTTGTGTTCTCGAACGGAGTTCCCTGCTCCAGATGTGTTTTGAGACTGTCGAGTATTTTGTGAAATTCCTCAATTTCTGAATCGAAGCTGTCTTTTATCTTTGGTTTCCATTCTCCTCCGCTAAAAAAAGTCCTGGCGTATCCAAGAACGCTGTTCATATGGAAAACTATCTGGTGAGGTGTCCTCACGCCGGCAGCGGCACGGAAACCCGCAAATTCGGGCGGAGCGCCCCTGAGTGCTTTTTGAGTCCGATAAGCTATTGCCCCAAGAAAGTGTCGAAGCATCGCTCTTTTATAATCCATACAGGCTAACCTCTTTTTAGTATAATAAAAATTCTTCTTATCTGGCAAGAGAAATTCTTCCCTCAAGTCAGGGGACCTGATGGGCAAGTGAATGTGGTTAACCTGTGTAGGGACAGAACATCGTTCTGTCCTCTGAATTTATCCAATGTTTATTTCCCTCCCTCGATGGGAGGGATAAAGGGAGGGTAATTGTTTTTTTATTTCCCCTCTTATCCAGCTTCTACTCGGGTAGTTTTAAAAAGCACGAACAATTGCTACCTGGCTTATGCGCTCCGCTTGGCGAACGATCGACCAGCCGTTACGCCGGTACCAAACCCTAATACAAAGAAACCGATTTTAGCTGCCAGCGAGACATCTGCCCAAATCACAACTGAGAAGACAACCGCAAAAACGAAAAACATGATTGACAACCCAATAAGTTTTCTGTTTGACCTCATCGTAATATCTCCTTCGTGAATTCTGAAATTACAGCCATATTCACACTCAAACCCAGCCGATCAACACAGGCTTATCTATGCCAATAAAATAACTTACCTGGTTTAGGTATACAAGAAGAAATTTTTCCCTCAGTTCAGGGGACATAACAGAAAATAGAAAAAAGAAAAAGGAAGATGGAAAATGACCTCATCCCCTTACTACCCCTCTCTTGGTAAGAGAGAGGGTACGGGGGGAGTTAACGGTGCTATCTGATATTTACTTCCCTCCCTTGATGGGAGGGAATAAAAGGGAGGGTGATAATATTCTCTATTCCCCCCTCACCTTAATCCTCTCCCACAAGGGGAGAGGAAATGCAATGTGCTGTCAGATGTTGCCATCTGATAGCCAGAGTTAATTAGCGTCAGGAGCAAAGGCTCCTAACCCACAGTCTTATAATGCAAAACGGGGACTTGAATCCAAATCCCCGTTTCTTATTAAGTTCCCGAAAAGATGGTAGATTTACTCAACACCTTCAAACTGATGTTCTACGTTCACCCCGTCAGAATCCTGGTGCCCGCCCCCGGGTAAATTTTCCTCTTGCTCCTGCTCGTCTGCTGGTTCTTCTGCTTCGTCTTTTTCCTCAACGTCTTCTTTCTTCTCAAAGTTCTCTTTTTCTTCAGTCTTTTCTTTTTCCTCAACTACCCCAGCTTCTTTTTCATCATTACCATTTTGCTGTCCTATCTGTGTTTCGGTATTCGAATTCTGGGCACGGGCAGGAGTTGTGACAAGCCTGCTTATTCCCAGCGTTGTTCCTATGACGAACGCCAGAATTAAGGCAAAGATGAAAATTTTGTTCTTCATTTTTCTCACCTCCTTTCCAGGCTTTTAACTTCACCTTGCAACTTCTACTACGCTTCCCTGCCCGTATTTCTTTCAGGTTTCTATTTCTTCCAAGAAAATATGTCGTGAGCAATAAAGACACCCGGTGATTCTATCTCACCGACTATTTTGATTTTACTGTGGATATTAAGATTGACCTCGCCTTGTTGCTGAACCGAAGTAATATCTATATGCCATATATTCCCGCGAAAATCGAGAATCACGATATAGTCCTCTTTTTCTTCTGTCTCAATAATTACACCTCCAAGCAGTCCCTTCTGCGGTTGCGACCATTCATCTTCCAATGTTCGTATTACGGTATCATAATAGGGAACATTTTTTATGAAAAAGTAATGAATGCGTTCCCCCACATCGATTGTATTAAGCAGTAATCCAAGAAAGATACTTATCAATAAAGAGAATGTTACTATGAGTATCGTTCTGTGTCGGTACCCCCTTTTTGTGTGGCGGAAGGTATACCAGCTGACAAAAATAAATATTGAGAGCATAAAAATCCAGACATAAGGGATCGTGAGGAGAATGTCTTCAAACGCGCTTTGATTAAGGTATACACTGGCATTCGGATCATGGTCAAGGAAAATAAATATGATAATGGCAATTGCCAATCCGCCGAAAAGTGCAGAAATAATGGCGAGTGTCCAAAATAGCCATCTTTTCAATAGAAATTGCCATCGTGGTTTTGGCGACAGGCGGCGTTTTTCAATTTCCGCCAATATTTTTTTTGAAAAATGCTTATTCATATATGCTCGAAATGAGTTCTTGATAAAAACTTCTTTAGTTTCTTTTTCCCGCGGTCAATAAGAGTCGCAACGGTTCCCATCGGTATTTTCATTATGTCTGATATTTCGTTATAGCTTTTTTCTTCAAAATATTTTAGAATCAGAGCTTCGCGTTGAGCTGGGTTAAGTTGTGTCATCGCTTTATCTAGTAAAGCGCCGTAGTTTGCCTTTTGACTCTCGTCTATAAGATATTTGTCATCACTAATATTTTCAAGGAGCAATTCCTTGTCTTCTGAATTAATTAATGCGGGGCGAGCCTTCTTTTTTCTGAAAAAACTTATCACCTCATTGTGGGCAATACGATAAAGCCATGAAGAGAATTTCAAGTCTTGGTCGTAATCATTCAAATTAACATAAACTTTCAGAAAAATATCTTGGAGGAGGTCATCGGCGTCATCATCGTTTATACATCCAAGACGAATGATATACCGGCGAATCGCGGCTTGATAGCGTTCAATAATCGCAGCAAATTCATTTTTGTCTTGAAGTGCGCGGACAGCTAACTCTTTATCAGTTGGTAGCTTACTCATGCTCATTTCAACAATATCAACAACATTAGCCATCTATTCTTATTTCATAATTAGAGAGTTCACGATGCGTTAAAGACTGGTTATTCAGGTGGCCTGCGCACCTGACAAATGAATAGTGTCGGAAGCAAGGGATCCTGACCTACTCGATTGAAAGCAAAATAATTTGTGTTATATAAATATGCAAGTAAAATTCTTTCGTTAGATCAGGGAACCTGACGGGCACGAATGTTATCTATCTACGCAATGACCTTCCCCTTGAAAACCTTATACACATAAATCGTGTAACAGATGACAACCGGCATACCCACCAGGGCGATGATGAACATCACGGTCAAAGTCAGCTGGGTGGAGGAGGCATTGGAGATCGTAAGACTCAGCGCCGGGTCGTTACTGCACCGCACCAGATTGGGATAATGAACAGCACCTGTTATTCCCCACAAACCTGAGAAAATCAAGGAGGACATGAGAAATGCTCTGCCGTCTTTTCCTTTATTGGAAGCCTGTTTGAGCATTATCCAGGCAATTATCACAAAAATCCCGAAAGCGTAAGCCGGTATATTCCCTGTGATGCCGGCTATGAGAATCAAGGCAAATATGAAGGAGAGAACAAAGAGCAAGATAAAAACCACCCATAATCCGTTTATTGTTTTCCTTGCCTTCTCCTGCAGCAGACCCTCTGTTTTCATAGCAATATAGGTGCTGCCCTGCAGTAATATAGTGACAAGCCCCAGAAGACCCAGAATCAAGGGAAAAGGCCGCAAAAGAGTAAAGAAACTGCCGGTGAACTCCATATTCCCGTTCAGGGGAATCCCTTGTATGACATTGCCCAAGGCTACCCCGAAAAGCAGAGCCGGCAGAAAACTTCCGATGACATGCGCACCTGCCCAGAGCTTTCTTCTTTTCTCGTCGTAGCTCCAGAACTCCAGTGCAACCGCACGGAAGATGAGGGCAAACAATATCAGGATCAAAGCCAGGTAAAAACCGCTGAACACCGTGGCATATGCCTGGGGAAATGCGGCAAACAGAGCCCCTCCTCCGGTGATCAGCCAGACCTCGTTACCGTCCCAGAATGGACCTACGGCATTATATAAAACTTTTCTATCCTCGTTTCTTTTAGCTAAAAAAGGCACCAGGGTCCCCACACCCAGATCGAACCCGTCCAGGACAGAATATCCCATCAGCAGAACACCGATCAGCAGGTACCAGACGTTCTGGAGGAAGATTAAAGCTTGCATCAAAGACCTCCTCTTCTGAGGTAATTAAGTAAAATCCACTTAGTAGCCGGGAACCGAAACTTCGTCTATCCCCTTTTTGACTATTTTCAAAAGTATCTTGACGAATATTATGAACAGCAAAAGATAGATCAGCCCGAACATTATAAGCGAGAACAATATCTGCCCCGGAGGAACGACTAAGGATACTGCCTCCGAGGTTCTCAGGACCCCGTAGACCACCCAGGGCTGCCTGCCCACCTCTGCTGTAACCCAGCCGGACTCGTTGGCTAAATGCGGCAGCGGAATGGCAAAGACCAGTATTCTCAGAAACCATCTGCTGTCCCAGATTTTATTTTTGACCAGCAGAAAACCGGAGAATAAGGATACTGCGATGAACAGAACCCCCAGCAAAATCATAATATGATAGGATACAAAGGGCAGAAAAACCGGGGGCCTTTGGTCTTCCGGAAATTCGTTCAGCCCTTTTACTGTCGCATTGAAATCGAAGTGCAGTAAAAAGCTCAGCATCCCGGGAATTCCCACATACAGATAGGTCTTCTGCTTCCCGCCGTCCGGCAGCCCGAAAAGAGAAAGGGGTGCTCCGGCTCTGGTTTCGTACAGCGACTCGATAGCCGCCAGCTTAGCAGGCTGGGTCCTCCCCACCTGGAGGGAGTGGAGATGTCCCAGTCCAAGCTCCCCCAAAGAGGTGATGACTAATATGATGACCGCAATCTTCAGGGCAGCTTTAGCGTAATCCAGATGGCGTTTTTTTAAAAGATACCAGGCGCTGATACCCGCTACCAGAAAAGAGCCTGTTATCCAGCTTGCCACTACGGTGTGGACAAAACGGATAATGGTCGAATGGTTCAACACTGCAGCAAAAAAATCTTTCAAAACCGCTCTCCCGCCCTCCAGGGCAAAGCCAGCCGGCGTCTGCATCCAGGAGTTGGCGATGATGATCCACAGCCCGGAAAGATGTGCCCCGAAGAAGACCAGAAAAGCGGAAACCCAGTAAGCCTTTTTCGACACGCGGTTTCTGCCGAATACCAGAATGCCCAGAAAAACGGATTCCAGAAAAAAGGCAAAGACCCCTTCAGCCGCCAGAGGAGCGCCGAAGATATCCCCCACCATCCTGGAATAGCTGGACCAGTTCATCCCGAAAGAGAACTCCATCACCACACCCGAGGCAGTCCCGATGACGAACACCAGCCCCAGTATCCTGACGAAAAAATCTGTCAGCCTCCGGTAAAGCTCGTCGTTTTTCTTAAGGTGAATCGTCTCGAAAATCAGGATGATTAAAGAAAGCCCTAAAGTAAGCGGCGGAAAAAGAAAGTGGAACCCTACTGTCAGGGCAAACTGGATACGGGATAACAAAACGGCATCCATATTCGTCCCTCCGTATTGGTTGATTTATTCATTTGTAAATGCTAACGGTTTATTACCCTCACGGATTCGAGCAATCCTGCTCATCCGGTAATCGATACAGAGAGGGATACTGTTTCCCCCATCTATATAACTGAGAATAAAATAATTTGCCTTGTTAAGATGTGCAAGTAAAATTTAACGTCACTGACGGGCAAGTGGAGAAGACATATTTCCCTCCCTTGATGGGAGGGAATAAAAGGGAGGGTGACAATATACTCTATTCCCCCTCTCCTTAATCCTCTCCCACAAGGGGAGAGGAAATGCAATGTGCTGGCAGGAGTTATCACCTGACTGCCAGAAATAAATTTAACGTCACCGGAGGATACGTGAAGTTCGGAGTGCAAAAGCACGTAATCTATGTCTTGAGACTTGCTTTTGCCTGCATTAGCAAGCTAATGCACTCCACAGAGAGGGAGTGAGTTTAAGACCTATTTGCTTTTACTACGGAATTCTCTGATTATAACCTTATACCCGCGCCAGAAGCCGTAAAGTGCGGCAACAAATCCAGCAGTCACCAGGGCAGTCGATATTACCTGCACAAGATTGTTCGTTACCGCCAGCATACCCCTGTAAGCCTGGATAAACCCGTAGATGGTGGATACCAAACCCGCAGAGATGAACAAAAGCGCAATAAGGGCGTTTCCTACCTCAATTTTCCCCAGTCTTATGGTTTTGAATGCCTGGTAGAAACCGTATACTGCAGCAATTAAGCCAAGCGAGGTGAGGATGTAATGGTAAGCGCGAGGCTCAAACCGGGTTATAGCCCAGTAAGCCATAAAAAAACCAAAAAGGGAGGCGATTAAACCAAAACCGGTGAGGAAAGTGAAGAGTTTTTTCATAAGCGTAACCCCTGAGGTACCAGATTTATAAGTGCCTGTCGGGTCCCCCGACCCGACAGGAAGCTTTCCGTCAGGTCAGGGGACCTGATGGCTATGTGAACGTTCAGTAGATACTATTATTAGCTGTTTTATCTTCTCTTCCATTTAAGACGTATACCACCTGAAATCCTCCCTCCTACATCTGCCAAGACAAGATTGACTTTCCCAGATTGATCAATTTGGAATGTCATTTCAGCTTCTTTTAACTGAAAAGGGCCATCCCCATCTCTTACAGAATTAAGGTAGTCAGTCATCTCTTGCATAGCCTCACGAAGATGCTCTTTCACTTGCTTGCCTGAGATAATCTTGGGCAATGAGCCAACGAAATGTCCCCCTGGCACCGCTTCAAGTTCTGGCCTTTCTCTAATCTCTGGGAAAGTAGAGATATATCTCAGTTTCATTATAATCTCCTTTCTTAGGTTGTAATCCACTCCTGTTTAAATAGATCAATTCCAAAATTATGTTTACATACTTCAATAAATCCACACTTGCCAGAGCATCTTGGCCAACGGGATTTTATGTGACATTCAGGACATATGAAACCTTCATTCCTAATTGCTATCTCATGTGCTCCCCAAAGTAGCAGACGCAGTAATTCAGCATCGAATTCCTCGCGGCCCTTGGGCAAGAAGCCATACCGTATTCCCCTTCTGCTCTGCTCGATGTCGAGAATGCCCAAGTTGTAGTTCACCCAGATTGCAGAGGGCATTGTGACGAGAATTATAAAAATAAATGCGAACGGGACTGCGAAGTAATCTGGATGATCAAGCCGAAATTTAGTGCAACGCAGGAGCATCCGTCCTATAGCGGTTTTAGATATGCCGGTATTCTTAACTGCTTCCGAGTAAAGGGAAAGCGCTTTGCTCGGACATCTAATTCCAAGCTCCGCTCCTATTGTTTCCTCGATTTCTTTCCTGTGCTTTAATATGTCATGTCGTTGCATTCCTGAGTAACGATCCTTCGCGATTCTAAACATCGAAACGAAGAGCTCTGCAGGGCTTCTCAAACAACCGCTTTCTGAATGCATTGGACTCTGCATGGAGTAGTCCATAAGAAGAGGAATTAGGTCAGCTAGCCCAGCGTATAGGAAAGGTATAGCAAGCGAGCATGACTCAGGACCAAGATTCCCAGCCAACACATCACAGGCATCGGTCCATCTGTCCGGGAAAAGAGCTTGAAGAACCTCCATTGTCACGATATCTGCCTCAGTTTCCAGAAGAAGATCAATAGACACCTCTCTATTGTACGATTGCCCATCTTCCGTTTTTACCTCTATTGTCGGGTTCCACTTCTTCGACAGTCCTGATCGGACATATGTCGCAAAATGCTCTTCCTCGTCCAATGCTATTCCTAAACCACTTGCAGATATAGCAGCTTGATATGGACCCCACACGTTCCACCAGTCATCAAAAACCCCTCTGGTTTTCTGGTTTGCCTTATCATGAGCTTTAATCAATGGTAATTCTAATCGTTCTTGTAGCGTAGACAGACGATTGACACACGTCTGCGTAATGAGAAACTGCTGATAGCGGCACTCATAGAAGAGCAAGCCAACTGCTCGTGTCGTGTACTGTAGGTAATGATAGTATTCATGTACAAGTGCCCCCATCGCTACCGCTGAATCTAAATTGTTATTCGGTGGATTGAAATTTATTTCGGATGGTTGTTTTCCTGGTGATCTGCTCATCTGCTCTAATGCGGGGAATAATTTTTTGAAGAACTCGCGCAGGAAGCCTTCGGCTTCACCTGGGTTCTGAAGGTAAAGTTGAAGAACGAACAATTCGGGATAAAAAGCTCCTTTGGCCATTATCTTATTCTATTAGTACAATCAACATATGGCGTCACTGGTGTGGATGTAGTGTAACGGAATCCACATCGGTGTGCAGCGATTTGTCAGACAAACTCTATAGCAATGCCTTTGCTTCTTTGTAGACTTGCTCAATGCCTATCCTGAATTTTGCTATATCGGTTGCAGAATAATTTTCCGGATTTAACCAAGCATCACTTTTAATAAGACAACGCTCCGCTAAGTCTTGGTCAAAGTGTCTCAAAGGAACAGAGGCCGCAGCCCATAATCTGGAAAGTTTCTCCTCTGCTTCTCGGTTGGTTTGCCCAGTACGTTGCACGCGCTTTATGTAGATTTTAGTTTCGTTTGCAGCAGAGATAATCGAAGAAAGAGCTATGTCTTTTTGCTCCCGGGAGCGAGTTCTATACTTAGGTAAATTTCCAAGGAGCCTAAGAAGACCACTAATCAGTAATTCCCACATTTTTCCACTCCTTTTTGCCTAATGACAAAGCTCGCCTGACGCTATGGAGCGCAACGAAATAGCGGGCAGGTGCAGCGATTTGTTATCCTTTCTTTTGTTTTAGTTTGTTTAGCATCATTTCAGAAATCGTTCCAATGAATTCAATTGATGCTTTTGCTTCATCTTGGTTTAAATCAGCTAACCAGGGCCTTCCGTGACCAACTCCTTGCTTATTTCTGAGTCTGTTTATTGCACATGCTAGACTATACACTTGCCTTTCCATATTTTTTCTCGGATGCTCACTACTTATTTCTTTTTCCGCAGGAGTAGTCATGCCTAATGCAGTAAATGCTTGTCCTAAAAGCGTTGGGAAATTAGCAGTAGTAGGGTATTGCCCCCAGAGTTCCTGAAGAACATGGGCAGCTACTGCTTCCATCAAATCTTTACTTGTTCCCACCACTAATGCTGCATCTTCGATTCCCTTCTTCGCTCTTTGTGTATAGATTTGTAATGCTCTTGTCAAATTTTCTCCAGACAGAGTCTCTAATGCAAGTGGAGTTAATGAACCATCTTCAGCCAATAAAACCCCAAGTTGTTTTAATGCATTGGACAGGTCTTTAATCGCATCATCGCCAACATAATTCGGTGAATTTTTTCGAAAGCCACCGCATGCTTTAATTGAAGAAATTATACCTGCGGCAAAAGTTTCAGCGGATTCAGGTTTATTTTCTAAGCTCCAAATCAAAACTGCCCTGACTCTTTTGGCTTTTCCAACCGGTGGGCCTTCTCTGTTTGGATCCGCACACTTAAGTCCAGTTTTGTTTATATGAAATTCAATGTCTGAATGACTTGGATCTCTTCTTTCGGTTTGAGCATCATCAACTAATCGTGCCAAAGCATATATCACCGTGTCATCAACAGGCACTTTGTTCATGGCTACACCTTTAATTTAATCGAGCACAATATGGGTTTATATGTTCCGATAAGATTACAATCTTTTATACAGTTAAAGTAGCCGCATAAAATGAAAATTAAAATATATCAAAAGGTAAAATAACTTGCCTTATTTAGTTACGCAAGTAAAAATTTTCCCGTTAGGTCAGGGGAACTATCGGGGGCGTGAAACAGGTTGTGCATCCTTCCACCTACCCCTTTGGAGCTTCATCCCTCAATTCTGTTTCTAAGATGAATTGGAGTCGGAACTTTTGGGAACTTCCTCACTGGTTGATGTTACCTGTTTAATTACCTGCGGTACCAGCCTTTCAGAGAAACCAGCAACAAATGACCAAAAAGCGAATTTCGCAAAATCAGTTGCGGACAGCGGATAACTTTTTGTCAAGAATTCTTTTATATTATCAATGGTAGGAGGCGCACCAAACTCTGGAACCCAAAATTCCGGAAACAAATGCCCCTTTAATAAACCAGATAAAAAAAGCACAAATAATACCAAAGAGAAAACACCCCCGTAAATCGGAATTAATAATATTGTGGCCCATGATTCGGATAAAAGTGTCAGTTCCTCGTCACCTATTTTTTTAAGTCTTTGTTGTATGCTGACAAATCCTCCCATTATTCCACACTCGAATGCAAACCAGGACATATACAACGGCAGTCCGACGAAAATAGTAATTGAAAATAAGATCGCCGCTACCACCAGCGACAACGTGGCAAAGATCACTAACCTTTTTGAAATAATAAGCAGTTTCTTTTGTTTATCCATTTAAAGGCCTCCTGATATTTGATAAAAGGTCTCTAAAAACACTTTGAGTTTATCTGTGCAATAGAATTATAATTTTTTAAACTGCCCAAACTAGCCGCATGAAATGAAAGTGAAATATCTAAAGGTAAGATAACTTGCCTTGTTTAGATATGCAAGGAAAAATTTTTTCGCCAGGTAGGAAAAGATAACAGAAAATAAAAGGGTTATTCGGACAGGGACGAGCCCTATCCCTACGAGATGTTTTGTATTTATTTCCCTCCCTTGATGGGAGGGAATAAAAGGGAGGGTGATGACATTTTTCTATTACCCTCACCCTAACCCTCTCCCATTAAGGGAGAGGGAACAAAAGAAAAGGGCACGGTCCCGCCTTCTGCAGGATGCCCCAAAAAAAGTAGGGGCGGGGAGACCCCGCCCCTACAAAAACGCTCACGTTAAAAGGCGCAAAAACTATCTCCCTCCCTTGATGGGAGGGACAAAGGGAGGGTGATAATATTCTCTATTTTTCCCTCTCCTTAATCCTCTCCCGCAAGGGGAGAGGAAAGTAACTTATTTTATATCAAACTTTACGTTCATCTCCTGGGAAAGCTTCTCTAACTGGTCGTAAACCTTATCCTGCAAGGGAAGTCCGTTTTTCTTATAGGAATCCCATTTCTCGAACTCCTTTTCCCCGTGGATAAAGACCCTCTTCTCCCCTTCTGCTTTGTTGGAGTTCTTCAGCTCGGAGATCATCTTATCCATGGTAGCCTTGAACTGGTCCAGCGGAACGAAATTATCAATCTTTATGGCACCGAAGAAATGACCTACGTTATTGAACTTCTGACCCGGATCCTTTTTGGTTGCTACATAACTTCCGTAAGCCGCACCTGATAGCACTCCGGAGAAGATGTCCACTAAGACCGACATCCCGTAACCCTTATGCCCGCTGAACTCCTCGCCTGCACCGCCCAGGGGAAGAACGCCGCCGCCTGCGGCTTTGGTCATATTGTCCAGAACCTTGGCAGTATCGGTCGTGGGAATACCCTTTTCGTCTACTGCCCAGCCTAAGGGCAGAGGTTTTCCCAGGCGGTTCATAACTTCCAGCTTGCCCCTGGGAACTACGGTGGTCGCCATATCCAGGACAAAGGGTCTTTCCTTATTGGTGGGGAACACAACGCTTATGGGGTTCGTCCCGATAAGCATATCCCGGCTGAAAGTGGGAACACCTAAAGGAGCTGAGTTGGTCATGGAGATGCCGCACAGGTTTTCCTTCAATGCCATCATCGAATAGTAACCGGCAATTCCGAAGTGATTGGAGTTGCACACTGTGACCAGACCCACCCCCGATTTCTTGGCTTTATCTATGGCTAATTTCATCCCGAAAAGACCTGCTGGCTGACCCAGGCCGTTCTCCCCGCTTATCGACGCAGTCGAGGGGGTCTCCCGCAGAAGCTTGGGTTTGACCTGGGGAAGTATCTTTCCGTTTCTGATGCCGTTCACATATCGCATTAAACGGGCAACGCCGTGCGAGGGGATCGCCCTCAGGTCTGCCTGGACCAGGTTATCCGCGGTTACCTCCGCATCCTCCTTGGCTACGCCTAAGTCGACGAAAACCTCGGTGCAGAAACTAGCCAGCTTTCCATCATTGACTATTACGTCTGCCATCTCTAACTCCTTTTTTAAAAGGTTTATCTATATTTTTAAAAGACACAGCTCTTTTCCAGGCAGGGGTAGATCAAACCGCCCTGGGGCATAACGTAGGCTTTGAAATCGTTTCCCTGTTTTGCCCTTATCTTGTCCAGGGCATCTTCCAGGTTTTCTGTATATTTGAAAAATCTTTTTTCCAGGAAATCCTTCTTCATCATCGAGAGCACATAGACATCGTAATTTTTCAGGGTTTTGGAGTTAATCACCGCGGTATGCCCGCCGACCACTATCTTTTCTTCCGGGGTATTCAGAAGCTCGTCCAGAGAGGATGCCGCAGAAAGCCACTTGTCGAAAGTCTCTGAGCCTATCCCCTCTCTCGATTCGGTCAACATCACGATGGTGCCGCCCTCTTTAACCACCTCTTTGGCATTGTTCATAGTCTTCATGGTCTGGTACAGATTCACGTCCTTGGGATACCCGCCGGCACTGGCAATAACCGCATCTGCCAGCTTGTCGATTTTTACCTTATAGAGTTTATTACAGGCATCCACACCCGCATAGAAGGCGTCTTTCAGATCGCCGGCAACTATACTCACGATCTCCTTTTTGTCGTTTATCACCACGTTAAAGAGAAAATCAACCCCGGCTTTGGCTGCTGCCTCCTCCATCTCTTCATTGATGGGACTGCCCTCGAGCCTGGCAATACCCACACCCGGTCTTCTGACCATGGCGTGGTTCGCCCGTATGGTTTCCCTGCCAGCCACTCCCGGTAAAATCCCTTTTCTGCCGCCGGAGTATCCGCCGAAATAATGGGTAGTGATAAGGCCGGTCATCACCACTAAATCAGATTCCTTGATCAGCTTGTTAACCAGAAGCTCGTTGCCGGTGGAGAGTTTGCCCAAAGATACCAGGTCCTTGTCGCACTCGTGACTGATAACCTGGAAATTATCCACGATCTCATCTCCGAAATTATCCCGGTTTTCCTTGTCCGTATGAGGGCGGTGAGCGCCAGTCCCCACCAGAAATTTTATATCCTCGTTTTTAATTCCGCCTGATTTAAGCTCGTCAATTATCGGCAGTAACAGGTTAAATGAAGGTCTCTTATAAGGAACTCCGCGGGTGAAATCACTCACCACTATGACTGCAGTCTTTTTCCCTCGGGCTAATTCGCTTAATCTTTTGCTGTTAATCGGCTTATGCAGGGCCTCAATGGCTGCCTGGTTTACGTCTGAGATACCCGCGCTTTTCTCCAGCTCCAGGACCCTGAGCAAATTTTTATCCGGAAGGTCAAGCTCTTTGTACCCATCACCATATTTTAAATTTATCTTCATAGATTTTCCCTTTGCTACCAATAAATTTTACGCAGTCACAAACCAAAATATAACCAGCTTAATTTTCTAATGCAAGGATTTTTTGTGAAATTTTTCACCTTCTTCAAGGTAGCCGCAGACTTCAGTCTGCGCTTTGATACAAGTTGTCTTATCCCAGGGCAAAAAAGCATGTGACTTCCTTGCTGTTTTGATTTTCTCTCTTTAGAAACTTTTCAAAATAATCCTGTTTAAATTTTGAGCATTTTACTTTCTATGGTATTTTTTCTGAAGGGCTTTTCCTTTTTTGTGATTTGTTCTGCACAGTGATCTCAGGGGCTCCAAAAGAGGTTTTTTAAAGTCCCCTATCGTATTAATTGACAGGGAGTTATACCTATGAAAAAAGTACCTTCTGAAATGTAAAACAGGCACTCTTATTGCGTTTCTCTAAGTTGGTTGATTACGAACAGGTTTGAAAATTTAAGAACTTTTCAGGGAGGGTTTTATGAAAGCATTTACAAAACCTTTTTTTACCAGCCTGATCTTCTTCCTCTTATCGTTCTCACTTTCATACCCGGCTCAATTCGATGCACAATCCCAATATGTCGGGCTGAGGATATCGGAAAGCGATTCCTGCGGGGAAGGCTACGGTCTTGATCTGAATAATTCTTCCGCACTGAAGTCGGTATTCAGTATCCTTGACCCCTTCATCTGTGTCGAGCCTTATGCGGCTTTTGCAAAAAACACAGAGGGAGAGACAGCTATTCCGCTTTTCAGCATTCCGAATTCTGTCTCGCTTTTTAAGTGGGAAAGCCCGTCTTTAAACTTTGAAAACCGGATCCTGGCAAAGGCTCTGTCAGAGGATTTCCTGGTGAATGACGATACCCTGTATAAACTGGACCATTATTCCCCTGCTGTGGCCTCGAACCCCTCCGGCAGTTTTGTAATAACCTGGCTGGATATGCGCAACTGCAGCTGGGACGTCTACGCCCAGAGGTACGCCCCCTCCGGAGAACCGACAGGTCCTAACTTTAAAGTGAACGACGATGGTGGATATGCCCAGCAGCTTTCTCCTGACGCTGCTATGGATTTTTCGGGAAATTTCGTGATAGTCTGGGCAGACACCCGTGAAGGATGTGACGACCCCGATATCTACGCCCAGATTTATGACAGCCTGGGGAACCCTATCGGGTCTAACTTCAGGCTAAACGATGATACCGGCAAAGCTTTCCAGTATTTCCCGGCTGTTGCTCTGGACGAATCCGGTAAACTGGTTTTCACCTGGACCGATTTCCGCAACGGCTCCTGCAATCCCGATATATATGCACAGTGCTACAGCCTGTCAACAGGCTTACTCGGCTCGAATTTCAAGGTCAACGATGACACCTGTTTTGCTTCCCAGATGTTTCCCTCCGTTGCCTCGGACGGCTCAGCCAATTTCGTCATCGCCTGGACTGATTTCCGCGATGGAATTAAAAACCCGGATATCTACGCTCAAAGATATGACCCTTCGGCAAACCCACTGGGAAAAAATTTCAGGGTTAGTGATGATGTTTCTACCGATTTCCAGCTTTTTCCTGATGTCTCTGCGGACAACTCCGGCAATTTCGTAATCACCTGGACAGGCTCGCACGGTGAATGGTGCGATCTGGATGTCTACGCCCGGATGTACAGCTCGGCAGGAACACCCCTGGGCACTAATTTCAGGGTGAACGATGATACCGGATCTGCCTGGCAGTATCTGTCCGACATAGCCATGGAAGGTTCCGGCAGGTTCGTCATCACCTGGACAGATGCGCGTAACTGCTGGGATTACCTGGATGTCTATGCCCAGGAATTCAACTCATCCGGCAGTCCTGAAGGTGGAAACTATTTAGTACCTGATTCTCAATTTGCCGCTTTCTCACAGGGATTTGCCTCGGTTTCGGCAAACAGCTCCAACATCTACTTCGCCTGGATGGACGACCGTAGTGGCGAGGTATGGGATATCTACGCACGGGTGATTAGCTGGCTGCATACAGATGTCGGGGAAAATCAGGGCATAGCTCAACTTCCCAGAACGTTTGAGCTTTCGCAGAACCGTCCCAATCCCTTTAACCCTACAACCACAATACAGTTTATGGTGGGAAGTTCGGAGTTTGGCAAACCAGTCCACACCACCCTTATTATTTATAATATCCTGGGGCAGAAGGTCAAAACCCTGGTGGATGAGGAAAGATCACCCGGAAGTTATGAAGTTACCTGGGACGGAAAGAATGAAACAGGTTTGGAAGTTGGCTCCGGCATTTATTTCTACCAGCTGAAGACCAGGGATTACACCAAAACCATGAAGATGGCTTTGTTGAGATGAGCTATTTGTAGGGACGTATTGCAATACGCCTCTACATTAAAAAAATGCGACCCTGATCCCGTTTACTTCGGGACAAAATATAGGGGCGACCCGCCG
This sequence comes from uncultured Ignavibacteria bacterium, assembly GCA_964511075.1. Lineage (GTDB taxonomy): Bacteria > Zixibacteria > MSB-5A5 > MSB-5A5 > RBG-16-43-9 > CAZEDM01. The sequence goes on along the minus strand of CAZEDM010000002.1, from coordinate 149,972 downwards.
GGTCGCCCCTACACTTTTTCTTGACAATTCCCTTAATTTCATTATAATAATTTTAGATCATAACAAAGAATAAAGGGAGGGACTTATGCACTCCATTGTCAGAATTTTATTTTTCAGTGCATTTGTATTTCTTTTTTGTCCTAATTTTCTTTCAGCTGAACAGCCGGTCTCAGAATTTAATACTCAAGCATTTAAGGAATTTCAGGTGATAATAGATGACTTTCTGGTGAATGATGATACCACGGGAGAGTGGTATCAGCAGAATCCAGATATAGCAGTTGGCCCTGATGGCTCTTTTATTATTGTGTGGGAGGATGGCAGGAAGGAAAATTTAGATGTCTATGCCCAGAGGTACAATCAGTTCGGCACTCCTTTGGGTTCTAACTTTAGAGTAAACGATGATACTGGTTCGGGAGACCAGTATCACCCTGTTGTGGCTATAGATGGCGATGGAGATTTTGTCATCGCCTGGATTGACCAGCGCAACTATGAGGATTATTCCTACTCCGCTGACATCTACGCCCAAAGATACAATTCTGCAGGTAACCCCCGGGGATCTAACTTCAAAGTGAATGAGGACACCGCAGCCTATCACGGCTACGACTACCCTGCTGTTGCCATGGATTACTCCGGAAGGTTCGTTATTACCTGGAAAGGATGGAGGAGTAACTCCTATGACTGGGATATCTTTGCCCAGATATACAGATCCTCTGGTACTCGATTTGGATTAAACTTTAAAGTCAATCCTGATACAGGGTTGATTTCTCAACTTGCACCTTCGATTGCGATAGATACCTCTGATGCCGATCATTCGTTCATAATTGCCTGGGTAAGCCACCATAATATCTATGCCAGGAGATATGACCTCACCTACGGCAATCCGGTAGGCGACACCTTCATAGTGGATGACGATACTGGAGCAATTGACCCAGCAACAACGGGAATTGCCACGGATGGATTGGGTAACCTCTTTATAACCTGGGATGATCTGATATTGCATGCCAAAATTTATGTGCGTAGATTTAACTCGTCTGGCATCCCATTGGGTCCCAGTTTCGCAGTGGATGATACAGCAGGTTATGATAAGTATTTTCCTTCAATCGCCATAAGAAACTCCGGTGAATTCATAATCGCATATCAGGAAAGACCGTTTACAGGTGGGGATTCGATTTATGCCAGCAGATATGATTCTTCAGGGAATCTTCTGAATAACAGATACTTTATTCCCAATTTTGAGCGGTCTTCTACCTATTTCGCAAATCCTGAAGTGGCTGCAATTGGTTCTAAAGTCTATTTTTGCTGGTATGAATGCAACCATACTACAGGCTGGGACATTTACGCCAAAGTGGTGGATTGGGACTGGACGGATGTTGAAGAAGAACAGATGGCAGGTTTACCGGAGTCGTTTGAGTTAGCTCAGAATTACCCCAATCCCTTTAATCCCTCCACAAGAATACAGTTTAGGGTTGGGAGTTTGGAGTTTGCAGAACCCGCCCACACCACCCTGATTATATATAATATACTTGGGCAGAAGGTCAGGATGCTTTTGGATGAGGAGAAATTGCCGGGGAGTTATAATGTTATCTGGGATGGGAAAGATGATTCAGGGAAGGATGTAGCAAGCGGGATATATTTCTATCAGTTAAGGGCTAAGGATTATACCGAAACCAGGAAGATGGCTTTGTTGAGATAAAAAAGGACACGATGCAACATGTCCCTGCATTAAGCCTATTTTTTTGCTTTAGTCAACTTTAACTTTCTCTTTTCTTTTCTCCCCTTTTCTCCCTTTATCCTCATTCGCGTAGGCTTCGGCTAATAGCTCTACTATATGCTTTACCTTTTTCCCGTTATTCTTCTGCAGAAAAGTCTCCTGGAACCTCATCATACAGCCGGGGCAGGAGGTTACCAAAGTATCCGCATCCACTTTTCCCATATTGTCCAGCTTCTTCTCCATCACTCCTACTGACGTGGGATAATATTTCAGATGGAAGGAGCCTCCTCCTCCGCAGCATCTGTCCGCCTCTTTCATATCGGTGAACTTGACCCCGGGTATGCTTCTGAGCAGCTTTCTGGGCTCTGTTTTTATCCCCTGTCCCCGGTTCAGATGGCAGGGGTCGTGATAGGTAACTTTATAATCTATCGGCTTGAAATCCTCTTTCAGCTTGATTACCTTGGTCAAAAATTCGTTTATATCGTAGACCGGAGCGTCGAATTTACCCACTTTCAAAAGCTCGGGATATTCCTTTTTCAAGGTCAGGCCACAGGAGGCACAATTGGTCACAATGGCATCCAGTTTGAATTTATTGAAGAGCTTCAAATTCTTCCTGGCGTGCTTTATACCGGTTTTGAAATCGCCCGAGTTGTAGATCGAGGTCCCGCAGCAGACCCAGCCTTTGGGAATGACTACCTCAATATCGTTATGCGTCAAAACCTTGATCACCGCCTCTGCCACCTCAGGATAGACCAGATCCGTCCCGCACCCGATGAAATACCCTACCCTCATTTTTGGATTTTTAACTTTAATCACCTCAGGAAATCTTTTTCTGGCGTTTTTCTTTGCAATCCTGGGATAGATTCTCTCCTTAAAACCCTCTGGAATAGGCAGGAAAAGTTTCAAAGCTGTGCTGTTGGGTAACAGTTTCTGAGCTAATCTTCCCATAAAGGTAGCCCATTTAGCCACCGGAGGAAGCAGTCTGCCTCTTTTCAACAGATGCCTGAAGATTAGCCTTTCTATGAAGGTCAACTTGCCCCTTTCCACTAACTCTGCCCTGGCACTGAGAACCAGATCATCGATTCTTACGCCGCTGGGACAGGCATCCACGCAGGACTTGCAGTTCAGACAGAAAGCGACCTTTTTCCTGAAAACCTCGGACAGGTCCATCTGTCCCTTGTAAGCGGCATCGATCAATGCCACCCTTCCCCGGGGTGCGGCTGGCTCGTACTTCAGCTCAGCATATAAAGGACAGGCATACAGACAGGTTCCGCATTTTAGGCATTTGGATAGCTGCTGCTCGTGATCCTTTAAATATTTGAAATTATCCTTTGGCATAAATTCATTATCCTGAAAAAAAATTTTTGACAATATAAACCCAAAAATTATACGTGTCAAGACGTTAATTCTGTAGTATTTAGACCTTAATTGTCGTGTTTAATGTGGTTTCTGAGTTCAAGAACTTGACAAAACCAAAATTTATATTAATTTGTATTTATGTGATATAGATGAGTCTTTGGTTAAAAGATCCCATCTGTATTTCTCGAGGTCAAACACATAATGCCTGCTGTTATGAGGGGGAATATCTTGACACTATATAGTAGACAATCAATTAGACTAACAGAATAGTACCTTATAAGGAGAAAAAGACCATGAAGCTGAAAAATCTAAGCGGAGACATCATATTAACTATCCTGTTCACCCTTACCCTTTTCACTTTCAACTCCTGGGCAGATCCGCCGAGTTCCTTCGATTTACGGGACGTGGGCGGTGTGAACTATGTGACCTCGGTCAAGAGTCAGACAGGAGGCACTTGCTGGACACACGGGGTGATAGCAGCCATCGAAGGAAACCTCCTTATGACAGGCAATTGGGAGGTAGCCGGGGAGAGCGGAGAGCCCAATTTGGCGGAATATCACTTAGACTGGTGGAATGGATTCAACGAAAATAATAACGATGATTTAGACCCACCTTCGGGCAGCGGGCTCATTGTTCACCAGGGAGGAGATTATAGAGTTGCCTCCGCCTATTTAAACCGAGGGGAAGGAGCGGTAAGAGATATCGATGGACAATCCTACGATACCCCACCAGCCAGGTACGACCCGAGTTATCACTATTACTATGTGCGGGACATCGAGTGGTTCGTGGTAAAGCCGGATCTCAGCAATATCAATACCGTCAAAGAAAAGATCATGACCAACGGTGTCATTGGCACATGCATGTGCTATAGTAGCTCCTTCATGCAAAACTACATACATTACCAGCCAGACAGCAGCGAGCTTGACCCAAACCATGCGGTTGCCATTGTAGGCTGGGACGATGATAAGGTAACTCAGGCTCCAGAGGGCAACGGAGCCTGGCTGTGCAAGAACAGCTGGGGTACCTCTTGGGGGTTGGACGGTTACTTCTGGATTTCCTATTATGACAAGCACTGCTGCAAGCATCCCGAGATGGGCGCTATTTCCTTCCAGAACGTGGAGCCTTGCGAATACGATCACGTCTACTACCATGATTACCACGGATGGCGTGATACTAAGACAGACTGTGATGGGGCGTTCAACGCCTTCACCGCTACGGAGAATGAGCTGCTCAAAGCCATCAGCTTTTACACAGCCCAGGACAGCGTAAACTACACGGTTATAGTTTACGATCGCTTTGAGGGTGGTGAACTGCTGGACGAGCTCTCCACAAAATCAGGCTTCATAGAGTTCACTGGCTTTCACACCATCGAGCTGGATAGCGCCATTACGCTGAGCCCGGGCAACGACTTCTATATTTACCTGGAACTCTCGGAGGGAGGTTATGCCTTCGACAGAACCTCTGATGTGCCGGTTTTGCTTGCAGTAAGATATACTGTGACTGTGCCATCCACCTCCCACCCGGGCGAGAGCTATTACCGGAGTGGCTCAAGTTGGTTAGACCTCTACGAGTTCAATGAGACCGCTAACTTTTGCATCAAAGCCTTAGCTGTCGCCAGGGGTATGCGAATCAGCCCGGCGGATGATTTACACTCAGAGGGATCCAAAGGTGGTCCTTTCATGCCCTCAAGTAAGCTCTTCCAACTGGAGAACAAGGATAGTCAGGCCATCACCTATGCGATCACCTGCGATTCAGCCAATTGGATAACTCTCTCCGGTGATATATTCGGCACTCTGCAACCAGAGGATACAGCAGAGGTAATAGTGGAGATTAACAGTAACGCTGAGATGCTGGGAGACGGTGTACATTTTGCAACTATTTATTTCACCAATACGACTAACCACTTTGGTGATGCTACCCGTCGGGTACAATTGGCTGTAGGAGAACCTATGCTACAATACGAATGGGCGCTCGAGAGCGATCCTGGCTGGACTGTTGAATCTGATTGGGCATTTGGTCAACCTACCGGTAGTGGTGGCGAGCATGGTGGACAGGACCCCACCAGTGGTCACACCGGCGGCAAGGTTTACGGATACAATCTCCAGGGTGACTACCCCAATAATCTCCCGGAGGTTCATCTGACGAGTAACTCCATCGACTGCTCAGATCTATATAATGTTCATTTGAAATTCTGGCGCTGGTTGGGTGTGGAGCAACCTTTCTACGATCATGCCTACGTCCGGGTAAGCAGCGATGGAATCAACTGGACCACGATCTGGCAAAACACCTCGGAGGTCACGGATTATTCCTGGACTGAGATGAACCTTGACATCTCAGCTGTCGCAGACAATCAGCCCACGGTCTATCTGCGGTGGACCATGGGAACAACCGATGCTGGCTGGAGATATTGTGGATGGAATATCGATGACATCCAAGTTGTAGCATACGAATACGGCGTTGTCCCCGGTGATGCCAACGGTGATGGCGATGTCGGGGTCTCGGATGTGGTCTATATTATCAACTATCTATTCAAGGGAGGTCCTGCACCGGACCCGCTTTCATCAATAGATGTGGATTGTAATGGGGATGTTAACGTCTCCGATGTTGTCTATCTGATAAATTACCTGTTTAAAGGAGGACCACCTCCGGGATGTTAAAATACCAATGAAAGATAACAGGCAAAGGATAGAAATAGCAGGGCAGGCATCTTGCCTGCCCTTGTTTTTTGCAGGTTGTAAGGGCACAGCGTGCTGTGCCCTTACAGTTCTTTTGAAAAAGCTCGCCCCTCTGCTTTTTGGACAACCCAAACTTATCGCTCAGCGGTTTACTGGTTTTTAGACTTCAGCCTTAAAATCGCAAGACCCCCAAAGGGCATAATAGCCGTTGACAAGATATGACTTCCGATTATATTAAAGAGGCAAGCTTGATTAAGAGGGGTGGTAGATTTAGCACTGGTTTTTGCTGAGAGAAGATCAATTACTAGCTCAGTGAATTTTAACGAAACTTAAACCTTTAAACCTCAGGAGGTGTGAGGTGAGAAAAGCCTTATTCGTTTTGTTCTTAGTGGCTCTATTTTTTACTCAGGGTGCGGCTCAGGATCGATTTTTAATCAAGGTTAGTCCTGTGACTTCGGAGGAGACAAAGCTCCTTTCTGTTTCCGGGATAAAAGCTCTAACCAAGACCGTTGATTTCTATTTAGCGGAGGTTACTTCAGAGAACCTGAATTATCTTAAAGGTCAGGGAATCCCCTATCAGATTTTAGATGATGATGCTGAGTTCTCCCTTTACTTTTTCGTCTGGTGCAGGCCGGATGAAAATATCTCCAATTATCTGGACAAGATAAAAGAAAAAGCTGTCGTATTGGAAACAGAAGGCTCCAGGGCAATAGTAAAGGGACATCCACGCAGAATTGAGGAGCTAACCTCCTATGGGCTCAGCCTTAAGCTGATAAAAAAGAGAGCAGTTCCCCTAAAATCAGAAGAGGAGTTACCCCTTATCCTGAAAAAGAAGACTCCGGCCTATGACCCACAGATAAACGAGATAATGCAAAAGGTAACTACAAGCAAATTAACCGGTTATGTGGCTGACTTGTCGGGAGAGAACCCTGTCGAGATAGGCGGTTCTCCAGAAACCCTTTTTACCAGATACACCTATACTGATGGATGTGATAAAGCAGGTCAATACTTAAAAGAGAAATTCGAGAGTTTCGGACTAACGGCCTGGTATGACACATTTACCATAGGGCCAAGCATCTATTATGTGATGGATATCGTCTCCACACCAACCGGCGATACTGCCTGGCTGGGATGTTATTATTCAGGGATATGGAAGACGACCGATGCCGGCAATAGCTGGTACAATATAAGCGGAACGGATTATTATGATCTCTGGGCACTCTCCGCTCCTACGCCTGATACCCTTTACGGTGCAGGTAACTACGGAGCCATTATCAAATCAACTGATGGTGGCGAGTCCTGGTTCGAGTTAAGCAGCCCCACCACCCAGAGTCTGAGGGGAGTTTATTTCGACGGATCACAGACTGGATGGGTTGCCGGGTACGGTGGCCTAATCTATTATACCTCCAGCGGAGGTCAGAGCTGGACCTCCCAGAGCAGTGGCACCACTTCCAATCTCTACGAGATAACTTTTGTGAACGATACCACCGGCTGGGTTGCAGGTTCGGGTGGAAAGATAATTCACACCGTTGACCGGGGAGCAAACTGGAGTTCCCAGACCAGCGGGACTACTGGTATTATCTTCGGGATCGATTTCGCCACCCCTGAAAAGGGATGGGTCTGTGGTGAAAATGGCTATCTTCGCTATACCACAAATGCTGGCACTAACTGGGACAGCCAAACCAGCGGAACAAGCCAGGCGCTTTATATGGTAACTGCTCCGGATTCTCTTAATGTCTGGGCTTCCGGGAATTTAGGCGGAATACTGCATACCACAAACGGTGGTAGTGACTGGTCATTTCAGAGTACCAGTTATAACTACGGATATTTCTATGAAATCTATTTTCTGGATACTTTAAAAGGCTGGACCACGGGCTACGACGACATTCTATATACAACAGATGGCGGGCAGAACTGGGTTCAGCAGGCGGATAATCTTTACCCGCGGTATGAGAAATATGACGTGGTGGCAGTGCTGCCCGGTCAAACCGAACCAGGAAAAGAATGCCTGATTACTGGCCATTACGACGATACCTCGGAAGACCCTTATAATACAGCCCCGGGGGCGGACGATAATGCCTCGGGTACTGCGGCAGTCCTGGTTGCAGCAGAGATTCTTAAGGACTATGATTTTGACTACAGCATTAAGTTCATCGGGTTTGCCGGGGAGGAACAGGGGCTGTTAGGCTCTGATGCCTATGCCTATAAAGCCCAGCAGAGAGGAGATACCATCATAGGGGTCTATAACTTCGATATGATCGCCTGGGAGGGAGATGATAATAATATTATAGAATTACATGCAGGCACCGGCGCCTCTTCCCAAGCTCTGGCTGATATAACCATTGGGGTGATAAATGACTACGGCTTGTCTTTAATTCCTCAGAAGATAACCTCCGGAGCAACAGACCGCTCTGACCACGCATCCTTCTGGACTTATGGCTATCCTGCCATCCTGGGGATCGAGGATTTTGACGATTTCAACCCTTATTATCATTCGACCAGCGATCTTCTCTCTTCCTTCGACCTGCCCTATTTTACCGATTTCGGCAAAGCCGGTATAGCCTCAGTTGCCATCCTGGCTCAGCCGATTCAGACTTTCATCTATGGGGATGCCAACGGTGACGGCGATGTCGGGGTCTCGGATGTAGTCTACATAATCAACTATCTGTTCAAAGGAGGACCTGCCCCTGACCCGCTTCTATCCGCGGATGCGGATTGCAACGGAGATGTTAACGTCTCTGATGTTATCTATCTGATAAATTATCTGTTTAAAGGAGGACCCCCTCCGGGTTGCTGAATGCAGTCTGGAGTTTGTAAGTTTTATCGTTTGTCAGTAGGGGCGTCTGCATTTGGTTAGACGCCTCAACAACTTCGTTTCCACAGAAGCGGGGAGCTATTCCCCAACAGAGAGGGGAGAATCCGCGGCCCTGATCCCGCCTTTGGCAGGACAAGCTGGGTCGCACTACGAAATTCCCGCGGCTCCTTGACCCCTTGAATCCTCGAACCCTTTCTTTTGCTACCTGCTACAAGCTTTCTTATATTTCTTTGCTCAACTCCAGAAATCTTCTGTAGGGAATGGCGGTCCAGCTCTCCGCCTGGATGGCTCCGTAGGAAAGGCTTATCATGGAAACCTTAGCCGCGGTCTCCCCGTCCGGTGCCTCGTAGATGTCCAGAAAATCATAAGGTCCCAAAAGGGCATAATGACACAGGAATTTCACCTGGGGACATTTCTTCTTCACCATCTCCAGCCACTCCTTCCCCAACTCGGACCTCTGTTTCATCCTCTTGGTCACCTCCGGGGATAGCTTGGTCATCAGCACGTAGGTCGCCATTTTCTCCTCCTTTAAAAAAATTTGCCAAGTCCAGCTAAGATTCTGCTGTGGGATAATTTAGGCTTAAGATCAGGAGTTGTAAAGAAAATTTTTTTTAAGAATCCCTGGAACTTTTTCGAAAGACCAATTGTAGAAGTAATCAAAGAGAATCAAGAACCAAGGAGGTGACATTATGTTAAAAAAATCCTCAAGCCTGATTCTTTTAGCCCTGGTTGCGGCGGCATTTTTACTCACTAACCTAGGCTGGGCACAGAAATCGACTAAAGAGGAAAAGCAGGGTTATCTGGGGGTTTACCTGCAGGAGCTTACACCGGATTTGAAGGAATCCCTGGATCTGGACAAATCAGTCGAAGGAGTACTGATCAGCGGGGTGGTGGAAGACAGCCCGGCTGAAGAAGCGGATCTCGAAGACGGGGACGTGTTAATTTCCTTTGACGGGAAAAAGGTTTATTCGGTCAGCAAGCTGACCCGTCTGGTAAGAAAAACCTCTCCAGGCACAAGGGTGGCTCTGGTAATTAACCGGGACGGAAAGGAGAAAAAGCTAAAAGTCAAAATCGGCGAAAAATCCTCCTCCGTCTGGTATGGAGAGATTCCCCAGGGAATCACCAAACTGAAGAAGGCGAAGAAAGGACCTCTTGAATGGACCTTTTACTCCAAACCGAAATTAGGGATAATGATTCAGGATCTAAACGACCAGTTAGGGGATTACTTTGGGGCCAAGGACGGTAAAGGTGTACTGATTACTGAAGTAATAGAGGATAGTCCTGCAGAGGAAGCCGGATTAAAAGCCGGTGATGTGGTCGTGGGGATTGACGATCAGCCAGTCGAGAATACGGATGACCTTCTGAAGGTAACCTCTGGCAAGGAAAAAGGAGACAGGGTTGAGCTTAAAGTGCTGAGAGACAAAAAAACCCGGAAATTCGAGCTCAGTATCAAGGAAGATGACAGCTTTAGTAAGTTCTACTCGGATGTAGAGAAGCTGGAAATCCCCGAGATTAAGCTTCACGAAAAAAGCTACTCTGACGAGAAAGAGCTCAAGAATGAACTTAAAGAACTCAAAAAAGAACTATCAGAGCTGAAAGAAGAGCTGGAACAACTCAGAGAGGAGCTTAGGTAAGGGAATCCTCTCGATAACTTGAAATTTTAAGATTTTCCGACCTGACCATCTCTTTCCTCCAACGGGGCAGGAGCAAGACTCCTGCCCCATAACTTTTGGTAATAAATATAAAGGGGGTTAATCTTGATATATTTTGGGGCTTAAAAAACTACCCTTCGAAGGTGCCACGAGTGCTACCTCCTATAGTTTTCTGATTATCTTTTTTATTAACTTTCTATTGACAAGGAAGACACTTTTATTTATTCTATAGATAATTCAACAACTTAATATGACAAAATGAAAAGAATAAAGATTGTCAAAATCATAGAAATAGTCATTTTAGCTATATTACTCCTGATGTTAGCTTGTGCTCAAAAGCTACTTAAGACTAAAAGCGAGTATAGAGAACCTGTTGTTTTCGAAATTTTTAACGGGTGGGCAGAATTACCAGATTTTGTAAATTATTGTAAGGAAATCTGGAATGAGGAACTTAGATACGATGAAAGTATAATGGAAAATACTTGGAAAAAGGGAGATTATTCTGTTTTCGTATATGTTCATTTTTATATCCAAGGTATAGGTGATACATCTTATAATGAACTAATCTTTATTACTACAACAAATCCAATTGGATTTTCAAGACTGGTTTATTCAACAGTAACTCCGTTCAAATTTGAAGATTATCCTGACTATAAAGCTGAAAAAATTAAAACCTACGTTTTTATCAATCACTTCGTCCAATTAGAAAGCAAAGAAGAGGCAAAACAGTTAATGAATCAATATCTCGACGACTACATTGAAGAATACAAAGATGACTCATACAACAAATATTTAATTCAAAGTATAAAAGATTATCTTTTGACTGAGGATTTCTGGGAATACCGCTTTTACGAATATGCTGACCATTTTGTCTTCTATGAGCCACCAGGTGATTTTGGTGGAGGTATAATTGTAAATAAGAAAACATCGACTCTTGATTTTCTGGGAAGTAGTGTCTGGATGGGAACAGGTACAAGATACTTTCCTATTAATTAATAAAAAGGGAAAAGTCAAGTTAATAAGTGGAACTAATTTTTCAGCTATTGTAAGTCCTTGTGTTCCAAATAGGGGAATTGTATGATAAGCTTGTAGCTCAGGGCGTAAAGCCCGAGGCTGCCTTTTTATGGCTGTGGGTTTAGTTCAAAAAGGAAAGTGACATCTATTCGAAAAATCTAAATATCGCCTGTTTGACCTCCTCCAGGTCAAAAGGCTTGGCGATGCAGGGCTGGTCGGCTTTTTCCAAAAAGGTCTGGGTTTCGGGGTTGGCTAAATCTCCGGTGGTGAAGATGATCTTCTTGGCTAAATCCTTATTATACTTTTTCACCTCCCGGTAAAATTTCCTTCCGTCGAAATCCGGCATCTTGATATCGGTGATAATCAGATCGTAGCTGGAGGCCTTGACTTTGGATAAAGCCGTTCTCCCGCTGGAGGCCACGTCCACCTGGTGCCCCACCCGCTGAAGCGCGCTCATTAAGATATCCAGAATCGATTGCTCGTCATCTACCACCAGGATGTTTTTCTTCTCCATCCTTAGATCGATGGGCTTGGGCCTTTTTTCGCTCTCGAAGGAGATGTTGTTCTCCTCGTACAGAATGGGGAGCTCGATGACGAAGGTTGCACCCTGTCCGGGAGTGCTGTTCACCGATATCTTGCCCCCGTGCTGCTGAATTATCCCATAGGAGATGCTCAGGCCCAGTCCGGTTCCCCTTCCCACCTCTTTGGTGGTGAAAAACGGCTCGAATATTTTATTGATGATATCCCTGGGTATCCCGGGACCGGTATCCTGGAGTATCACCCTAATCATCTCCCCGTATCTCTCCGTAGTTATTCTGATCTCCCCTTTTCCTTTGAAGCCCAGCATAGCCTGCTGGGCATTATTTATGATATTGATGAACACCTGCTGAAGCTGGTTAAAATCAGCCATGGTCTTGGGCAGCTGGGAGTCGAATCTCTTTTGCACCTGAATGTTGCTTACCTTGAGATCGTAGGCTCTTAATTCTATGGTCTGCTCTATTATCGCATTTATGTCCAGATACTTCTTCTCCGGCTTGTGCTTGCGGGCGAAGGTGAGCAGGTTATTTACGATATTTTTAGCCCGGTCCGATTCCTTGCAGATCTTGTTCAGGTAGTTCTGGGTTTTGCTTCCCAGATCGTTCTGCATGAGAAGAAGCTGAGAATAACCCATCACTCCTGCCAGAGGGTTGTTGAGCTCGTGTGCCACTCCCGAGACCAGCTGCCCCACTGCTGCCATCTTCTCCGACTGAACTAATTGTTCGCGGAGCCTTTTCTGCTCGGTTATATCCCTGAGCAGGTACACGCTTCCTATGAACTCGCCATTCGGCCCGAAGCGGGGGAAAGCAGAACAGAGAAACACCTCGTCTTCAGTTGATCTCTTCACCTCGAGAGTGTAAGGTTTTTTGGTATCCCTGGCCTGACGATGGGCACATTCGGGACAAGGGGTCTTGGAGCCTGGATGAAAAACCTTATAGCAGCATTTGCCGATGATCTCCTCCGGTTGAACACCAAATTGCTGAGCCAGGACCTTATTCACTCGTATGATCCTGTATTCCGGGTCAAGCAGACAGATCAGATCGGTTATGGAGTCAAAGGTCTGTTCCCATTCCTGTTTACCTCTTAAGATCTGATGGAACAGCTGAGCATTGACAATAGCTATGGAGGCCTGGTTGGTGATATTTATCAGGAACTGGAGATCCTCATCCGAGAAGGCGTTTTTTTCGTAACTTGCTACTGCCAGTATTCCCAGGACCCTGTCCCCGGACATCATCGGAACGCCCATCCAGGAGGGGGAAACTTTCTTCGCGCCAACCAGCTCAAGTTTAATGGACAATCTATTGATCTCCGACTCAAAGTCATTGATAATCAAAGGTTTTCCCGCCTTTATAACGTAACTCACCGCCCCTTCCCCTACAGGGGTGGAGGTTTTTGGAAACCTTTGCCTTTCGTCTATTAAAACCTCAAAATTCAATATATGGTTTTTATCGTCATATAGTGCCACGTAGTAGGAGGGAGCATCTATCACCGAGGTAAGCTGCTGGTAAATATGTTCCAGAAGCTGGTCCAAGTCCAGGGTTGAACTTACCACCCTGCCCACCTCGTTCAGAACCGAAAGCTCGCGGATTTTCTTTTCGCTGTTAGCATAGAGTCTGGCATTTTCCAGAGCCACTGCAGTCTGATTGGCTACTGACTGAAGAAGCTGAAGGTCCTCACTGTCAAAGGCATCCAGCTGGTTATTCTGTACGTCCAGAACCCCCAGGACCTTGCCCTGAAGCTCTATAGGAACTGCTAACTCAGATCTGATCTTTTTCAGATCATCCAGTAAATAATAACGTGAATCAATGCTCACATCGTTCACCAGAAGCGGTTGATTGTTTATAGCCACCCACCCTATTATGCTCTTATTTTTCAAGCTGAAGCGGCAGTTATGGATGCCACATTCCCCCTGCTTATCCTCATGCACCGATTTTATCATAAGCCAGTCTTTTTCGACCAAGCCTATGTCTACCACATCATAATCTAACTCGGAGTAAAGCAGGCTGATGACCTCCTCCAATACCTTATCGATATCCAGAATGGAGGTGATCTTCAGGCCGATCTGGTTTATCACCTTCAGCCTTCTGGTCTTGTTGGTTTCCTTGAGATAAAGCTGAACGTTTTCAATCCCCACCCCCAGCTGGCTGGCAATGGCCGAGAGAAGCTCGATATATTCCTCAGTGAAATGGTTGGGGTTTTTGCTTCCCAGTATTATCAATCCAATGAAATTCTCCTTAGCCTTCAAAGGCAGACAGAGATACGATTGAACTCCCAGGGACCTGGCGATCGAGGTCATAAAATTCACCTCATCCGAAGGAGCTTTATTCGCAAACCAGTTTGAGGGTTCCTGTAATTTCTTTATTCCCGGCTCATCCAGGCTTATACACCTGACCTTCTCCTGAAGCGAGGACTCCAGACCAAAGGATGCTCCTAAGATGACTTTGTTTTCTTTCTTCAGGTGAATGTCAGCATAATCTGCCCTGGTGATCTGCATGATGATTTTGAGAGTGCTCTTGAGAATAAAATCGAGGTCCATGGTCTGGCTGATGGTGGAGATGACAGTGTTGATGGCAGAAAGCTCATGCACTTTTTTCTGAAGTTTCTCGTCCGTCAGTTCAAACAGCTGGGCATTCTCTATGGCTGTGGCAGCCTGGTTGGCAAAGATCTCCAGAAACTCCACCTGTTCCGGAGTGAAGATGCCGATAATGGATCTATTCTCCAGGTAGATTAAGCCCAAGAGCTTCTGCTTTATCTTCAAAGGAACACACAGTATCGATTTCAGCTGCAGGTTCAGAATGCTGTTCTGATTTTTGAATTTCTCGTCCTGCGAGGCGTTCTGCAGGAAAATCGTTTTCTGGTTATCTCTTACCTCCCGGATCACGCTGCGGCTGATCTCGAACTCGGCGCTCTCGATCTCCTCCTTGGCCAGATTATGCGCCACCTTGAATTCCAGGTCGCCATCTTCCTTCAAAAAGATCAGGTAGCCGTACTCTGCCTTGGTCATCTCTATAACCTGATCCATAACATAGGTCAGGAGCTTCTCCAGTTTCAGATTGGAGTTCATGGCATTGCTGATCTCCAGGAACTGGCGCAGGGATTGATCCTGAAAAAGGCTCTGGCTGGCTTTGTCCAGGTCGATGGCTCCTTTTTCCGCTTCCTCCAGGTCGCTTTCCATTAACCTGAAGATCTCAGTGCTATCGTAATAGGAAGAAGTTCTTTTCTTTTTCAAATCTGTATGAGTCATAGGGCTGTCCTGTTATCTCGAAATATGGTTCAGCCTACTCCAACTAAATTTCTGTTCTTGGCTTTTATCTCTTCCTTCAGGGAGTAAATGTCTTTTCTCAATTGTATCTTTTTAGGCTCTGCCAGATAAAAACCCCTGAATTCCTCTGGCACTTTTGCGTAAATCTCCCTCAGGATATTGACCGATTTCTTATAGAACTTGGTGGCTAAGGTATATTTTCTCTGAGCCTGATACAGAGTTCCCAGGCTGGCTAAGGTTTCCCATTGCAGCTCCGGTTTCTGCTGTGACTCGGCTCTCTCCAGCGCAGACCTCAGATCTCTTTCTATCTCCTCCCAGGAGAAACTCTCCTGCTCCCATCTGGTAAGCTTGGCTCTGAGTCTGGTCTTGCCCAGCAAAAGGAGACAGGACAGAACCAGACCCACGTCCTGCGACTCCTCTGCGAGCTTAAGCGCATCCTTCAAAAGGCTGAAAGCCTGGGGGTAATTTCCGGCTTCCAGGTTCAGCTCCGCCCAGCTTTTCAAGCACTCAGCCTCCCCCGGTTTGCTGTTCAGCTCCTTGTTGATTTTTAAAGCCTTATTCAGATATCTTTCGGACTTGAACCACTCGCCTTTGACCCGGTAAATATCTCCCATCAGGTTGAATGTTCCTCCCTTCCCGAAGGTATCCTTCAGCTTGCCCTTCAAAGAATAGCTTTTATGAGCGCATTCTATGGCTTTATCCAGATGATTCAAGAACTGGAAGATGCATCCCTGGTTGTGCCAGTTGATCGAGGCGTTCCAGATCGCACCTACCTTCTCAGACACCTCCAGGCATCTCTGGTTATACTCCAGGGCAGATTTATAATCTGCCTGGTCCAGGCTGATATTGGCCATGTTACCCAAGGGAATGATGAGGGAGGAGCGAGCGCCGATACGGGAATAAATGGAGGCGCTCCTTTTATAGTTTCTTAACGCCTCCGAGAAATTTCCCTTCTTGTAGTAGGCATTCCCCAGGTTGTTGTAGGAGCCTGCCATAGCATTTATATCTCCTATCTTCTCTCGCAGCAGAAGACTTTTTTGATAGTATTCGATAGTCTCCTCGATATTCCCCAGGGCAAAGGAGATGTTGCCCAGGTTATTGTAGGGCGAGGCGATCTCCTCCTCGTCCTTGATCTTCAGAAAGATCTCGATGCTTTTATGAAAATACTCTGAGGCTTTCTCGTATTCGCTCTGGAACCAGTGGACTATGCCGGTAGCATTTAGAAGTTTCCCCGTCTCCTTCTGAGAGGTAGAGTCGCTTTTGTCTTTTAAGATACCCAGCGCCTTGGCGTAAAGTTTTTTCGTCTGTTCGAACTCCCCTTTACGCGCATGAACGTAGCCGGTATCGTAGCACAGCCGAGCCATCTCCAGGGTATTTTCCCCTGCCTCAAGACACTGGATGCCTTTCTTCAGATGCTCCAGAGCCAGATCATATTCACCCTTTTTCTCGTAAACCATCCCGATCTTTTCAAATGCCATTGCCTTTTTTCTGTTCTCGGTACAGACCCTGACCCAACTCTCGAATTTCTGAATAGCCAGATCGTATTTCCCCAGAAGCTGATACAGCTCCAGCAAATTATCATATACCTTGGATACCACCCTGTGATTCCCTTTTTTCTCTAAAAGCGGAAGGGCGTTTTCGAAGAACCTCACTGCCTCGTTATTGGCATATAGCTTCCTGCTGTGCCTGCCAGCGTAAAGGGAGTAGCTCAAAGCCCTTTCCTGGTCATAGGAGTTGAGGAAGTGATAGGCTAATTCCTCGGAATATGCTCTCTGATTTGGCCTGTGGTAATCCTCCAGCAGCTGACCCAGGTGCTGATGCATCTCCTTTTGGCATTCAGACTGCATCTGCTCGTAGATCACCTCGCGAATCTGTGCATTGGTGAAGGAATAAACCTTCCCTTCCCCTTCCTCTTCAGCCTTAAGGATCTCCATCTTCTCCAGAGAATTCAGCCCACTGAGCAACTCGTCTTTCTCTTTCTGGAAAGCTTCCTGCAAAAGCTCTGCCTCAACTGCTCGATTGAACACGGCAAAGGTCTGGACGATTCCCAGAAGATGAGGGTCCAGCTTCTTCACTTTATCGCGTAGAATCTCCCTTAAGCTGCCGGGTATCTTAAGCTCGGAGAAATCGAATCTCTCCCAGGCCCAAACCAGGTCTTTACCCGAGAGCGAGGTCTTCTCGATTACGGCTTTGAGTACCTCCTGCAGGAAAAATGGATTTCCGCCGGTCAGCTCCTTAAGCTTCTGGCTGAACCCCAGCGGCAAGTTCTCTATACCCAGCATGGATTTAAGATAGCTCTCTATATTTTGCTGATCAAATGACTCCAACTGAATCTCGCTTAAAAATCCCTCTGTCTTAAGCTCCTGGGCCTCATTTTCAAAAGACGTATTCCCCGCTGACTCCTCCCTTTTCTGTTCCTGATAAGTTCCCAGGATGAGTATGGGATAGTTCTTGACGTTTCGGGATATATAGCTCAGAAGCTCCAGGCTGGCCTGATCGGCTGACTGGAGATCGTCAAACCCCAGGACACAGGGACAGGACTCGCTGTACTCCAGCAGAAGCTGGGTGATCCCATCAAAGAGTTTCAACTTCTCCTGTTCGGGGTTGAGCTTGATCTGCTCGGAATGGGGCTCGGGCTGGAAAGATTCCGGAATTAGCCTCTGCAAAATCCAGCTATATTTTTTTAGGGAGTTTTTCTCCAGGGAAGGGTTGATCTGTTTCAGTATCTCCTTGATCGGCTGATAAGGAGTACTCCCCTCTGAGGCTATTTTACCTGAGAGGAAATTTAAATTGTTCAGCTGGACCTGATATTTAAACTCATTTAAAAGACGGGTCTTGCCTATTCCGCTTTCCCCGTAGATTAGAATGAACCCGCCTTTCTTCTCCTTAACCAGCTTTTGAATTTGTTCCTCGAAGAAAGAAAGCTCTTTCTCACGGCCCGTAAGTTTGCCGGTTGAGAGATAGCTTTTCCTGGTATCCTGGGTATCTATCTGGAAATCCTTTCTGGCTAAGCTGTTTATGGCTTCAATCACCTCGTTGGCACTCTGGTAACGGTTCTCCGGCTTTTTTGACAGGAGCTTAAGGATGATGCTCTGGAGCGGATCGGGAATATCGGGCTTGACTTTCTGCGGGGGAGTGGGGTCCTGCTCTATCTGATTTTTTAAAATCTCCACTGCATCCTTTCCCGTGAAGGGAAGCCTGCGGGTGGAAACCTGGTAAAGCACTATACCCAGAGAATACAGATCTGACAGGCGGGTTGCAGATTTACCCAGGGCAATCTCCGGGGCAATATAATGAGCTGTGCCTTTTATCCTGCCCGGGGTGGGTTTTTCATCTGCCAAGCCAAAGTCCATAAGCTTTGCCAGCTGGTTCCCATTATCCAGATTTCTTACCAGAAGGTTCTCCGGCTTTAAGTCGTTATGCAGTATGCCCCTGCGGTGCACATATTCCAAGGCTCTGCAGATTTGAACCATCAGCTCGTATAGCTGGTCATACGACAGATCCTCAGAGGCCTGGAAGAAATCTTTGCCTTCCACGTATTCCATGGAAAAGAAATATTCTGTATTTTCCGAAGAGGGACTGCGAATTATACCGAAATCATACACTTCAGCTAAATTAGGATGGCGTAACTCGGTTAGTGACTTGAACTCACTCTTAAATCTCTCAATGACAGGAAGTTTCTGCTGGTCTGCTTTTATGGTTTTGAGGGCAATCCTCTTATTATTCTCTAAGGTATCCTCTGCCAGAAAAACAGCGCCCATCCCCCCTTCCCCTAACTTTCTTATAACTCTGTATCTATTATTAACAATCTCCATCTGGTTTTACCCACGAAATAAAATCAGGAACTCATTTCTCTTTATCGACACACTCGATGTAAAATTTACTCCGGATATCCTTCCAGGCTAAGGAGAATATCCTGTAAGGGTTTTTCTGGGAATAAAGATGAAGTCGAGCCGGTGAAATGACTCCATAGGGAAAGTTATTATAATTTCCAGGAGAAACAAGTAGACAAATATCTGCTCAGTAAATCAGCTTAAAAATGGAGACCGGGGCTTCCATTCGCAACAAAAATAATCATCTTTTTTAGCCACACAGGACTGCCCCGCCATTAACGTTGATAACCTCGCCGGTAATGAAGGTAGCCAGGTCGGAAGCCAGGAAAAGTATGGCTCCGGCAATCTCCTCTGCCTGAGCCGCCCTGCCTAGGGGGATCTGGTTCAAAATCCAGCCCTTGTCCTTACCCACCAGTGAGGAATGACTCATATCGGTATCCACCCATCCGGGCGCAACACAGTTTACCCTGATGTTGTAAGGAGCAAGTTCTGTGGAAAGAGACTTACTTAAACTAATGATCGCCCCTTTGGAGGCAGCGTAATGAGAATGAATTGCCTCTCCCCTTTGACCGGCAGTGGAGGAGATATTGATGATATTACCCTGTTTTTGTTTTTTCATAATAGGGACGATCAGGGTTGTCAGATAAAAGATACTTTCCAGATTGACTTTTAATGTCTGTTTTAACTGAGCTTGGCTCATTTTATCGATGGGAGCAAATTTCCAGATGCCGGCGTTATTCACCAGTATATCTATTTTCCCTAACTTTTTGATTGTGAAATCGACCATCCTCTTACACTGGGCTCTCGAGGACACGTCTGCTTTAAAAACCTCAGCCCTGATTCCCTCTTTTTTAGCTAAAGATGCGACTTTTTGTGCTTGTTTTTCGTTTCTAAAATAATTCAACACCAGATCAGACCCTGCTCTGGCGAAGAAAACAGCAGCAGCCCTGCCTATACCCCTGGAAGCACCGGTGATCAGGGTTACTTTTCCTTTCAGATTTATAAAATCAGTCATTTTGCTCTCCTGCTTTTTTCCTCCAAGATAAAAACTAAGTAAAGGATAGCAAGTTAAAAAACTTCTGTTTTGGTTTACACTTGACAAACTTCTCCTTTTATTGATATAATTCTTCAATAACCGAACTGTAGGGGCGAGGTAACCTCGCCCTTACATCACATTGGATAGCCAAAATGCCAAAAGCCAATTTAGTTCTATTAAATGGCAAAATCGCCTCTATGGATGACAAAAATCCACGGGCAGATGCCATAGCTATCTCAGGCGAGCGAATTATTTACTCGGGAAAAACCGAAACCGCCAGAGAATACATCGGCAAAGAGACTGAGGTAATAGATTTAAAGAGAAAGCTGGTCTTACCCGGCTTTAATGACGCTCACCTGCATCTGCTCGGAGGCGGGCTGGCATCTTTAAGGGTTAACCTCAAAGATTGCCGGAGCTTCCAGGAGATAGAGAAGAGAATATTGGACAAAATCAAAAAGACCAAACTTGGCTTCTGGATTTTAGGCAGAGGCTGGGATCACACTCTTTTCAACCAGGGTAACTGGCCTGAAAAATCGTTTCTGGATAAACTGGCGCCGCAAAATCCTGTTTTCTTGAAACGAATAGACGGTCATACCGGCTGGGCTAACAGCCTGGCTCTGAAACTGACTGGAATAGACAAAAACAGCTCCTCGCCTGAGGGCGGGGTTATATTGAAAGACAGTCTTACGCAGAAACCCACAGGCATTTTAACGGAAAACGCAATAGAGCTTGTGGATAAGGTGATTCCCAAACCCTCTTCTGAGGAGCTTCACTCCGCCATCAGGGAGGCTATGAATGAAACCAGTAAATACGGAGTAACCAGCGTTCAGGACAACTCAGATTTTGAGGCCATCGAGGTTTATAATGCTCTTCTCAAAAATAAGGAATTGAAAGTCAGGATAAGCGAGTGGATTCCCCTGGAGACAGTTAAAAATTCAGAGGAGCTGAAACGATGGAGAAGTTGTTTCCCTGAGGAAAACAATCTTTTTAAACCAGGTTTATTCAAGATAATGGCAGATGGAACCTTGGGCTCGCACACTGCTTTTCTTTTTGAGCCTTATACAGACAAGCCAGATAAAACCGGGATGGTTTTACTGGATGAAAAGGAATTAGAGAAAATGGTCTTTCTGGCAGACAGATCCGGGTTTCAGGTAGCAATCCATTCTATTGGAGACAGGACCAGTAATATGGTCCTGAACATTTATGAGAAAATCAAAAAATCAAACCCTGAAAAGAAAAGAAGACACCGAATTGAGCATTGCAGTATCTTAAAAGAAACCGATATTCCACGTTTTGCCAGCTTAAAAGTTATAGCTTCTGTTCAACCTTCTTTCTGGTCTTCAGATAAAATCTGGCTGGAACAGAGATTGGGGAAAAACAGATTAAAAAGAGCCTACCCCTGGAGAAATTTGCTTAATTCAGGCACGATTTTGGCTTTTGGAACCGATTGGCCCATTGAATCTTTAAATCCGATGCTGGGAATCTATTCTGCCATAACCAGAGATGTAGGGGCGTATTGCTATACGCCCCAGGAAGAGACACATAGCCATTCTTCTCTACAAAATTTAACTGTCGAACAGGCAGTCAAAGCCTACACCTGGGGTTCAGCTTATGCGGAATTTCAGGAAAACGTGAAAGGCTCTCTTGAAGTTGGTAAGCTGGCGGATATGGTGGTTTTGTCTAAAGATATTTTCAGTATCAATCCTCAGGAAATTCTGGAAACAGAGGTGGAGATGACGATTCTGGGGGGAAAGATAATATACAATAGATAGTAGACAGCATACAGTAGAGAGGGAAGTTTTTCCCGTCGGGTCAGGGGACCCGACGGGCACATTGAACTTGATGTTTTTTTGTTAATTGTTATTAGGTATTTTCCAAAGATCGAATTTTCGTTCGATTTATTAAGCTTTTTTCATTTGTCTCTACTTCTTGATTTAATATAAAATTTATATCGAAATCGTATCGAAAGCTAAAAATTCCTTTTTACCTATATAAGTATACTTAATATATATCTCTATTTATTATTCTCTTTCTTGTCCGTGTTTCACGGACAAGTGTCGGATTCCGTGAATGACGGAATGGTGTTGTCCGTGTTTGACGGAATTAGATGGAGACAAAATCACTACAAAGATACTTTTGGAGTAATATAGTACCTATGGAAGGCTAAAGCCTTCCGCTACATATTTTGTAGGGATGAGGTTGTCCCACCTCTGCCAAAACCGGTAATCCCACCTTGCCCACAAGGTGGGATATAAAGAAAAGCATTTTCCTGCGTTGAGGGCAGCGTGAGGATACCGATTACACGGTAGAACAGGCATCTTGCCTGTTCTGGTCAGGCAAGAATGCCTGACCCACCAAAGTTGTAGGGCAAGGCTTTAGCCTTGCAAAAAAAAGCAAACCTAAAGGTTTGCCCTACGACTGCAGGTCAGACAGGAATGGCTGACCTACTGTTTTAATGCAGGATGTAGTATCTGTAGGGGCACGTTGCAACGTGCCCCTACTTCAGAAGATTATGACAAAAATTTATCCGGGGTTATGTAATCTCCGTATTTCTCCTTTGCCTGCATTAACCTTTGTCTCTGCTTCTCCAGCTCCTCGAATATTACCTTGGGGGCATCCGGGATCTGCGCTTTATTCTCGTAGATCTTCTTGATCCGCTCTATCTTCGCCAGATTTTCGGGGATCCTGAGCATAAACTGCTTATTATAATCCTCTTGGGAATATTCTTTCTTCAGGACCTCCTTAAACAGCCTTTTGACATCCTCATATTTGGGGATAAGACCGGTGGGGGTCTTGATTGCCTCCACCTCATTTTGTGATCTCAGTTCCATCCATTTATACCAGACCTTCTTGTCGGTCTTTTCATTCAAGAAATTTCCGTCTTTATCTTTCAGAAAATAATTAACCGAGAAGATCAGAGGTGTTTTGCTCAAACCCTTGGCAAAATCCAGATTGTTCTGAATATATTTGTCAATCGGTATGGACAAGAAGTCAAGGTTGGACATCGGATTGAACGCCCTGACCCCTTCCTTGCCCAGGGTAGCTGCAGTGGTCTCCGATTCTAAGGATGCGCCCTTGGTGATAATGCCATGCTGCCAGTCGTATGCTTCCTCCACCGGCACGCAGGTATCCGAATCCCTTCCGCCGTAGACCATCCCGGCTACTGTCACCCCTTCGGGATCGTTAAGTTTGGGGTCTAAATTATCCAGGGTATCAAGCGAAAGGGTGAAGCGTGCATTGGGATGTGAGCATTTTATCTCTTTCCCCTCTTTGTCCTTCTTACCTGCTAACCATTCACCTGAATGGTTATAGCCTTTGGGTGGAACCTCTCCATCCTTACCGATCCAGTGAACGCCCTTGTCCTCGGTCACCAGAATATTGGAGAAGATGATCTGTCCGGGATTGTTCAACGCCTTCCACTGGCTGGGGTCATCTTTGGAATTCACACCCATAATGATGCCGAACATTCCTTTTTCCACATTCACTGCCCTGACCTGTCCATCTTTCTTCCTTAAATAAGCGATGTCATCACCCACGATGGTCTCGCCATCCAGCATAGCGGTCGAGGTCTTGCCGCAGAGCGAGGGGAAAGCACCCAGGAAATAGGTAACCCTGTTTTTCGGACCGTGCACGCCCATTACCAGCATATGCTCGGTCAGCCATCCTTCCTTTGAGCCCTGGTTTATCGCCAGCCGCATAGCCAGCTTCTTGAGCCCGATGGTATTCCCGCCATACTGGGTGTTGACGCTGTAAACGATATTATCCTCCAGGTCGATGAATATCCGGCGCTTATCCAGATTTTTACTGGTTTTTCTCTCGTCCAGCTCGCCCTGGGAATGAACGAACTTGAAGAAGCGGGCTTTGGGTCCCTGCCTGACAGACTCGGCATAACCCAGGCGGTATAGCAGTGTCTCGCTGTGCGCCACGTAGCTCGAATCGGTGAGCTGAACCGCGGGGATGGAGAATATCGAATTGGTGGGACCCAGGCAGAAGAAAAGAATATAAAGCTCCTTCCCCTTCATTATGTCTTTTAAAATCTCATGAATGTCCCTTAAGCCAGCATCACGGTCTTTGGTCTCAATGGCTTCCCCTAAGTTAACCCCCTTGGGCACAAGTATCCCTGTGTTTTTCTTATCCCTTCCCTGGTCATAGTAATTGTCAAAATGAACTGTGTGCCCCTCCATTTTGAGCTTGCTTTCCTCACCATTTTTTATGGCTTGCTCCCGGATATATTTTATATCCTCAGGCGTATCGGCGCACACGAATACCTTATCCGGATTGCCTAACTCGACATACTTTGCGATGAACTCGTTAAGCCCTGGATTGTTGATCTTCAGAAGCTTCTCGTATCCCTCCCCTACACATTTATCCTTTAAAATCTCGTCTGTCTTAACACCCATCGATTACTCCTCCTTTATTTTTTGGATTAGGTTGAATTGCTCTCGATAATGTTCTCTTGAAATTTTTTTATGGCACGAATCTCCCCGCCCGGGTTTACAACCCTCTTCTGGGATAGTATGAATATCCTGAAGAAATACCTATTCCTGTAATTTCTCGAACTGGTCTTTCTCTGCCCCGCATTCAGGACAGACCCAGTCATCCGGCAGGTTCTCAAAAGGTGTTCCCGGAGCCACGCCATTATCAGGATCGCCTGTTGCCGGATCGTATATATATCCGCAGATCAAGCATTGCCATTTCTCCATCCTATCTTCCCTCCTTATCTATCTTTGCCTGATAAGCCAGGCAACTTAAGGGGTATTCTCCCTGAGTTTAGTCCTCCATAAAGCCTGAGGTGTCCAGGCTGAACCAGTAAAATCCGCCCTCGACCATCTGCCGCTCGGACATCAGTATCTGATAGTGTTTGTCCTCTTCCGCGGCTAAGGATTCGAACATCTTTTTGCCCTCCTGATCTTTAGCCTGAGAGGCAGCTCTCATATAGGAGTTATAAGCTTCCCTCTCCGCCTCCAATGCGATCTCCAGAGCCTCCTTTGCCGAGGCCTGGTCACTGATCTTAAGCTCTATCCTCTTTACCTTCCCCGGGTCGAATTCAAACCCTCTTCCGCCGGATTCCCTCAGATACCTTTCCTCCAAAAGCTCTCTGTGCCTTTTCTCGTCCAGGGATAGAAATCTGAACCTGTCCTTTCCGCTGGGATTCTCTATGCTCTCGCTTAGATCTTGGTAGAAGTCGTGAGCGGATTGTTCGTTATAAATGGCTATCTCCAGAGCATCCAAAGTCCCGGCATCTTCAGGCAGAGGTTTTGACACTTCCTTGAAAGTTTTTTTCTTCTTCCCTTTCATTTTCACATCCTCTTTTTGTTTTCTACTTAAACCTCGCAATCGTCAGGGTAAGCTCGTCCGTCAGAGGTCTTTTTCGTGTAAAATCCTTTATGGATTTACAGATCTTCTGTGCGATATCGTTTGCGCTTAACTTAAAATTTTCCTGCACTGTCTTGATCAGCCTCTTCTCCTCGTACATCTGATCTTCCGGATCGAATGCCTCCACCACCCCATCGCTGAATAAGATCAGGATGTCACCGGATCTTATGCTCATGTGACTGTCCCGGTATTGCTTATCCTCCGTAATTCCCATCACCAGATCGGTATCAACCAGTACCTTTACCTGATCCCCCTGGTCAGACAAAAGTATGGGCGGCGGATGCCCGGCTGAGGAGTAGGTTATCTTTTTCTCATCCGGGTCGTACAGGGCGTAAAAAAGCTCCACGAAACTGGAGGATTCCTGACAATCCTTGAAGATATCCTCTCCCAGGCGGGTGAGCATACTCCCGGGTGAAAGGACCGAGCTGTCTTTTGACCAGACATCCATGAGGTTCTCCAGTTTCTCCCTGATCTTTGCTTTAAGGGAGCTTGTCCCCAGGCCGTGTCCCATTATGTCGTAAAGCAGAAAAGCCAGATGTTTGGTGTCTTTTTGAGGGTCAGCGACAATCAATGTCTCGAAATAATCCCCTCCCAGGAATTCCGTGGGCAGGGAAAGGCAGGATATCTCAACCTGGGGGATGCTTCTTACCCTGCGAAAGGGAATCTCATCCGGGATAAAATAGGAGACCTTTTCTTTCTTTAGATAGATCTCCCCCTCTTTCTCCTTTTTGAGCATCCTTTTGACTGTCTGGTATTCTCTGGCTAAAATCTCCCGATGCCTTTTCTCCTCACGGGCTAACTGCAGAAAAAGCGATTCGGTCTCAGGATAGGGCGAGCTCTGGCTGGATTTGTAATAATAATCGTAGGCCTCTATCTCCCTTTGAATAGCCCCCAACAAGATATCCAGGATCAGCTCCTCTTTTTCCGGCATAATCTTTCAATCCTCTGTTAATACCCTCTGGTCGTATTCGGTTTCCAGTTTAAGCTTGTGTTTTGTCTCCTCCTGAGCCAGAACCTCAAAGGTCTTCTTCATCTCAGGGTCGCCGGAACCATCTGCCAGATCCTGGTATAGTTTAACCGATTTTTCTTCTCTTTTGATAGCCAGGATTAAAGCCTCCTGGTAACTCATATCCGGGGAATAATCCTGCTCCAGATAATAATCGCTGATCTTTAGGTTGGGCAGCTTCTTCAGCTGGTAGGAACCGAAATCTTCTTGTTTCAGCCCTTCCAGTATCTTCTTATGCTTCTGTTCCTCAGCCTCCAGACCCAGAAACATCTCCCTGACGTTCCGGCTCTTGGATAGATTGGCATAGGTCTTATATAAAGTTGCAGCCTCCACCTCTTTCCTTATGGCGTAGAGGATTATCTCCTCAAAAGCTTTCTGCTCCATCTCCTCTCCTTTAAAATATCTCCGCGAAAACTCCCTCCGGATCCAGGAGCTTCTTTATTCTTTGATTAAGCGTGGTTGCGGGTTCTTTTCCCCCTTTCAGCTTTCCTGGTCTGGAAGGTAAAGTCTTCAGCCCGTCGAACTCCTTTTTCCTGTTCAGGGGAAAAACCCTCAGCCAGACCGAGGTTATAACGCCCAAACTTCCCCAGGAGCCCACCAGCAGTCTGGTGGTATCGTATCCGGTAACGCTTTTGAAGACCTCGGAGCCGGTCTTCAGGAGCTGTCCAGAGGAATTGACTATCTCCAGAGCCAGGATCAGATCTTTGGTGCTGACCTCTCTTTTCCCGGCTCTGGCTGAAAGCCCGGCAGCAACGGACCCGCCTACGGTCCCTGAGGAATCCTCACGGGATAGAGGGTAAAAAAGATTATACTCTGAAAGCCCGGAGTTCAATTCCCCCAGATTAAGGCCCGGCTCGACCACCACGTACAGGTCCTGGGGGACGACCTTCTTTATCCGGGAGAGACGGTTTAATCTCAGGAAAAGGAGCTTTTCTTTTGAGAATCCTGAAAGGTCGATTTTTGAACCGCTACCCAGTGGAAGGATTTTAAACTTAGCCTCCCGGGCTAACTTGACCAGTCTTGGAATCAGGGCTATATCATCCGGTTCCGCATAAACCTTTTCCTGCTCCACTCTGAGCCAGTCTTTATCCGATAATCTCTTTATCTCTTCTATTTTCTTGTCTGCTAACATAGAGATTCAATACGGTTTTGAAATATAGTCCCAAGGACATTAAAAGTCAAGAATTTAATATTGGGTATTCCTGCTTTCGTTCTTCAACCTTGTGGAATCGGAGGAATGAATAACTCCGGACTCTCACCACAGACAAAAACCTACTCTTCTTGCGCTACCCTATACAGATCTACCCCCCTTATGTAATCTGTTTTATGAAATTAAGGGTGATTTACGAAATCAGTAAATTTATGATTGAAAACCTGCTATCGGAGGAAAGTATGGAAAAAATTGTATGATTCAAAACAGTCTGCTGGAGTAAATTTTAAACCCAGATGTCCGTTATGAATCCCAAAGATCAATGAATTTTTAAATTAACCATTTTAAGCGAAGGTGAATTCCTTTTCTTAAGATGAACTCCCTGCAGGGGATATTAATTCGATAACATCATGCTTGGGTCAATTCCTGGATGAAACCCAAAAACCTCTCCTTCCCTTTACGGTCAGGGTAGGAGAGAACGTTCATAGACACCTGCCATCCCGGCGGTGTCCTGAGGAAGCTGGAGATTAAAACCCTTATTCTTTCACCCAATCTTTTCGCCAAACTCCTTGCGCCTTCCTTGGGAGTCTCGGAAAGCAGTAGAATCAACTTCCGGTCTTCGACTCCCGAGACCAGATCTGTTTCCCTCACGGCACTTTTAACCACGTTCTCTATCTCCTTCAAGAGCGTCTCCTCCCGGCGATAACCTCTCAAAGTTCCCTTTCGGGAAAACTTTGCCAGACTGCTTAGATCCACAACCAAAAGGGAGAGAAACTCGCAATAACGTTCTGCTCTTTTCAGCTCCAGTTTTGCCCAGAGCCCGAAGTTACGGTGTTTCCTGTAAAAATTATCCCGCTCTTCCCTTTTCAACTGACCCGTATAAGGATCTTTTTCATCCCTGAAGTGATCCATTCAAACTCTCCTTTCGTATTGAATATAAAAATATTCTTCGCTTAATTGAGTTCCTGTAAAGTAGCTGGCATCCCTGCCTCTAAAGTTACGGTTTCTTTATTTTCCCTCGAAGAGGTAACTTTAATCTTCGGTTACCCATAAAAAAGCAAAACCTATGCCATTGATTTTTCCCCTAACTTTAGTTTTCATATAAAAAAAGAAAATTCTTTGAATGTGGATAAGTTCGGAGCAAATATTTAAGCTGTTGACCTACAAACGCTTATCTCAAGGGAAAAAAATGAGCTTAAGAGGATTTTATTCAGGTATTTTAGCAGTCTTTCATTATTAACCGGTTGAACCTGTAGAGCCATTCTTCAATCGGATATCTGTATGCAACTTTGTTCACAATCTTTGCACCCTCTTACATAAGCCAGGTAAAAAGTGCTATGGTTCTATTTTCCGATCTCGTTCAGCCGATACTCTTTGATCTTGTAAAGCAGTGAGCGGTAACTTATCTCCAAAAGCTCTGCAGCTTTTCTGCGGTTCCAGTTAGTCTTATTCAGAACCTCTGAGATGAGTCTTTTTTCCTCCGTGGCAATGGCTTTAGCTATTCTCTTTTTCAGAGAGTATTCTTTTGCCTCCGGGGCGGCACCGATCTCCTCTATTGTCTCCGAGGGGATAATGGTCGACTTTATAGTCTCCAGGATGATATTCTCATCCCCTCGAACAACGATCTGCTTGATCAGATTCTCCAGCTGCCTTACATTTCCGGGCCAGTTGCATGCCTGCAGGAGGCTTATGCTTTTTGGAGAAAGCTGTTTGAAGTTCTTTCTGTACTGCAGATTGTATTTCCTCAAAAAATGATCGACCAGGAAAGGAATATCCTCTTTTATCTCCCTCAGGGAGGGGAGCTTTATGGTGATCTCGTTCAGACGGTAGTACAGGTCATCCCGGATGATTCTTTTCTCCAGGGCTTTTTCCAGATCGCGATTGGTAGCGCACACGATCCGCACATCTACCTTGATGTTCTTTATCCCCCCTACCCGGACAAACTCGTGCTGCTCCAGAACCTGCAGTAGCTTTGCCTGAAGCTCCAGGGGCATATCCCCGATCTCGTCTAAGAATATAGTGCCTTTGTTGGCGGTCTCAAACCTGCCCGGCTTGGTTTTATGCGCTCCGGTGAAGGCTCCCTTCTCGTACCCGAAAAGCTCAGCCTCCAGGAGCTCGCGCGGGGTGGCTGGACAGTTCACTTTGATAAAAGCCTGGTTTCTGCGAGAGGAAAGGTTATGGATCATCCGGGCAACTATCTCCTTTCCCGTTCCGCTCTCTCCCCTGATCAGAACGGTCAGCTCCGAATCTGCCACCTGTTCAATCAGGCTTTTGAGCTGCAGCATGCGGGGAGACTCGCCCACCAGCTTGTCGTATTGCGATTTTGCCTGCAGCTCGGTTTTAAGAAAATCCAGCTCCTTCCTCAGCTTGTTTTTCTCCAGGACCTTCTGGATATGAACCTCTACCTCCTTGACGTCAAAGGGCTTGTTTATGAACTCGGATGCGCCCTTGCGGATAGATTCCACCACATTCTCGGTTTCCCCGTGTCCTGAAAGCATTATGACTTCGAGAAAATGGTCCAGCTCCTTTATCTGCTCAAGCACCTGCAGGCCGTTCAGTCCCGGCATTTTGATGTCCAGCAATACCAGATCCGGCTTTGCCCCGGAGAGCATTTTGATGCCCTCTTTTCCATCCCTGGCTGAGAGGACCTCATAACCTTTTCCCAACCCCTCGGTTAGAAGCCAGGAGATATTGGGGTCGTCATCAATAACCAGCAATCTTATTTTTTCATCCATAACCTTTTGCCTTTATTTATATTTCTAATCGGCAGATTTTCCAAAGTTTTCTAACTGCCGGGGAGATAAATGAAAATTTTTGTTCCCTTCTTCACCTGGCTTTCCACTTTCCAGAAACCGTTATGGGCTTTTATCACCCTCTCCACTATGGATAATCCCAAGCCGGAGCCGCCTTCCTTGGTGGTGTAGTATCGCTCGAAGATCCTGTTCTGGTTCTCTCTGGGAATCCCCGCGCCCTGATCCGCAATGCATATCTGGATAAAGCTGTCCTCCTTCTCTCTGTCGTAATATCTTTTCAGGTTTATCCTCAGCTCCCCTTTCTCTTTCATGCTCTGAATGGCATTCAGAATGACGTTTACGAATGCTTCCAGAAGCTCGTTCTCATTGACAAAGAGCAGAGGCACCTCCTCTGGGTACTCCCGGACCACTTTGATCCGATTCCCCACTATATCCCGATCCAGAAGCTTCAGGGCTTTTTCCAGAATGGAAATTATGGATTTTCTCTCCAGCTGATACTTGACCGGATTGGAGAAATCGACTAACTCCCTGACCAGCTCGCCGGCTCTGTTGATCTCCTGCTCCAGCATCTCCAAGAGCTCTTCTTTTTTCACCTCCCCTTTCCCCTCTTTCAGAATCTGAATGACTCCCTTTAAACTGGTGAGGGGTTTTTTGAGGTCGTGGGTAATCTCGGACATCATATTGCCCATGGTAACCAGCCTGGTAGCATTCAGGATTGCCCTCTGACGCTCATAGATGGAAGCTGCCTGAGAGCCTGCGATGGAGATGATTTCCTCCTCCTCCCGGGTGAAGCTCTGTTCTGTGAAATTACCCGCGCAGAGTACTCCGTGAAAGGCTCCCTCAGCCAGAATGGGGAAAGGACAGAAGACGCAGGGCTGGGTGATGAATTTCTCCTCCTCCAGTCTTTTCTTTATCTTCCGGCCCAGCTTTTCCCTGTCGAAAATATCCAGATCCAGAATAGGTATCTCCAGGGTTGAACCTTTATTCGTTACTCCCTGCATGGAGCTCAGCCTGATTTTCTGATTTTTCTCATCCCAGTCAAACCACAAGGAGAAATCCAGGGGGATTATCTTCTTTAACTGCTCGAAGATGAATCTTGAGATCTCCTCGAAATCGTCTAGGGTCGAAAGCTGGGAAGCTATCTGGTGCAGGACCGAGAGCTGAACGATTTTTCTCTTGCTCTGCTCGAAATAATAAACATCGTCGATGGCTATTGCCGCCTGAGAGGCGAAAGTGTAAATCAACTTCAGGTCCGTGGCATTAAAAGCCTCTCCGCTGAGCTTGTTATTCAGGTTTATGACTCCCAGAACCTTATCCTTGACCTTCAGGGGCACAGACAGCAGGGATTTGGTCTCGTATTTTTCTTTTGATACCCTTTTAAAACGTTGGTCTTTCTCCACGTCCTCCACCAAAAGCGGCTGACCTTTCTCCGCTACATAGCCGGAGATGCTTTTGCCCAATTCCAGCCTGGTATTCTTGACGATCCCCTCATCCAGGCCTATGGCGGCTTTTATGGAAAGGGACTTGCCGGAAAAGTCCAGTAACATGATGGAGCCGGTCTTTGCCCCTATGACCTTGGTGGAGAGGGAGAGAATCTTGGAGAGCAGAACCTCCAGGGTATCGGTGGAGCTGAGGGCTCTTCCCGCCTGGTATAAGGCATTAAGCTCCTCCACCCTTTTCTTTAACTCCTCATTCTTGTTGTTCAGCTCCTGGAGGAGTCTGTTTTTTTCTAAATTTGATTTCCTTTTCTCCAGACCTTTTTTGACTGCTTTTTCCAGGCTCTGATACTCTATGGGCTTCAGAAAATAGTGATAGACTCCGTTTTCTATCGCCTGCAGGGCTAAATCCAGAGAGCCGTATCCAGAGGTGAGGATGACCAGAGCCTCGTTATCCTTGGCACGGGCTTTTTTCAGAAGCTCTATCCCGTTGATCTTTGGCAGGTTGACGTCGGATATGACCAGGTCAAAATCGCTCTGGCTAATCAGGCTCAGAGCCTCTTCCCCATCTCTGACGATCTCTATCTCATACCCGGAGTTATTCAATAGGGTCTTGAGGCTCTCGCACAGCCTGAGCTCGTCGTCCGCCAAAAGAATCCTCTCTGCGGTTTTGTTTTTCATCTCAAACGGTAAAAGGTAAACTTAGAGTAAAACAGATGCCTTTTCCATCCTCTCTGTTTTTAACTTCAATTTCTCCCTCATGCCTTTTCATTATATCATTCGAGACCCAGAGGTTTAAGCCGGAAGCGTTGCCTCTGGCTGAATAAAAGGGATCGAATATTCTGGAAAGCTCTTTTTTGTCAATTGCGCGACCGCTGTCCCTGAATTCTATCTTCAGCCTGCCCTTCTCCACCCCAGCCCAGACTTCTATCTCTCCTCCCTTGGGCATAGAGCTCCTGGAATTCATCAGAAGATTTATGAATACCTGTCTCAGCTCATTGGGAAAGACCTCAACCTTCGGCAGGTTAGAGGGGATTTCTTTCTTGATACGGATCCCCTCATTCTCCAGCCTTTTACCCACCAAGGTAAAGGTGTCCTGCAGAAGAAATTCGATATCTATAAGGCTTTTAACCTCCGAGGGATGAGGATAAAAATTCAGAAATTGTCCAAATATCTTAGCGATTCTATCCACCTCTTCCCCTGCCATTTTTAAGTATGAAGTGGATTTATCCTTTTTACTCGAGGGCTGGCTGAGAAGGGTCAAATAGTTCTTGATTATCCCCAGGGAGTTATTCACTTCGTGAGCCAGGGTAACCGAAAGCTGACCCATGGTAGCCAGTTTCTCGGACTGGCTTGACCTCTGACGGACCTCCCTCAACTCTTTATTGATGCCTTCCTCTGCCTGATGAAGAAGTAAATTCTCCACCGACATCGCTACCTGATGGCATAATATCGATATCAATTCCAGCTCATCCCCAGAATAAGGTTTGCCGGTTATCTTATCCGAAAGCAGGAGAACTCCCCTTAAGTTGCTTTTTGCCCTTATAGGAGCAATCACCTCCGGGTGAGGCTCAAGAGCTGGCTTTCGTTTTCTCTGGACAGATTTGAACTCACTGATCAGCTCATTGAAGAACAGAGGTTTGTCTTTGCCCTTAAGGTACTTAGCCCAGTCAGAGTCAGGTGAAAGCTCAAGCTCGTTTTGCATCTCTGCCCCCCTGGTCTTGAAGAGAGAAAACGATTTATCCTTAAGGTGACTCTGAACCGCAATAGAGGCTCCTTTAACTGATAAGTGCTCCAGGCAGGTTAAGAGGGTGTTCTCCAGTATGGAATCCAGGTATAGAACCGAGTTGAACTGCCGGCTGAGCTCAAGAACGGTGCTCAGATCAGAAAGCTTTTTCTTTAACCTCTGGTTAAGCTCGGCAAGCTCGTTTATCTTGATCTCGATGGCATCCTTAAGCAGCTTAACCGAATCTTCCTTTTTCTCCTCCCAGGGGAATTGACTCATCCTCTAACCCTTTAAGTTTTACCTTAAATAATAAGACTAAGAGCTTAAAATGCAAGAAAAAAAGCTATAGCCCATTTAATCCTCTTTTATTTAAATCGGCACGGACAGAGGAACAGATTAACTAAAGGACAGATTAAAAAGGCGGAGATGCTTGACCGTGCGTCTCTACGAAAATATCGCCTGGGCTGGATGCCAAAATGGGTAATCCAGCCTTGCCCACAAGATGGGATTACTACAAAAATCGTGATAGCCTGGACTTGAAGTCATTTAGCCAGCATCTTCTCCC
Source organism: uncultured Ignavibacteria bacterium (assembly GCA_964511075.1). Classification (GTDB taxonomy): domain Bacteria; phylum Zixibacteria; class MSB-5A5; order MSB-5A5; family RBG-16-43-9; genus CAZEDM01. The sequence goes on along the minus strand of CAZEDM010000002.1, from coordinate 116,066 downwards.
TCACCAGCTTGACCGGGATGGAGCCGTAGCTCAAAAGCTGGTCGTGGAATTTTTTCAGGTCAAATTCTTTACCTTTGAGTTTCTTGTATTCTCCTTTTAAGTTCAGTATCTCCTGTTTGCCTATGGCATAGCTCATCGGCTGGGTGGGTGTCTGGGTGTATCTTTTCACTTCGGCTATGGCATTTACCCTCTCCAACTTCGCCACGTTTACCAGCATATCCACTGCCTGGTCGAAGCTCATCTTCTGGGTATGGAGTTTCACGTCTATAACCACCCTGCATCCCCTCCAGAGCTGGTCTTTGAGCTGAAATAGCCTGGTCCTGATATCGGGATAATAACCCTGTTCGTACATCATCTCCTCGCAGTATAATGCCCAGCCCTCGACGAATACGTTGGTGCCGAAGAGCCTTCTCACTTTTGAATCCACGCTGTTCGAGACAACCAGCTGCAGGTGATGCCCCGGGTAACCCTCGTGCAGTGTAGTGACAACTGCTTTGTAAATACTGTGCCCCTGAAGTTTCTCCTCCTGATTTTCAACAGGCAGGTTTTCATCAACTGGAGTTACCCAGTAAAACCCTTTTTGGTCTTTTTCAAAGGGGGCTGGAGACATATAGGCGGCATAAGGCATGATGTGCCTGTAGAAAACCGGAGTCTCAATCACTTCCAGCTTTTGCCCCTCCGGAATGGTTACCAGGTCTTTATCCCTGACAAAATTATAACTTTTCCCCATCTCCTCCTTATAAAAATCCAGAAGGTTTTCCTTTTCCGGATGGAATCTCTTCAGACCGGCTATGATCTCATCCCAGGTTTTACCGGGGTCGATTCTCCTGGAAAGCTTCTTGAGCTGAGCCTGTGTCTCCCGGATGACCTTCTCCCCTGTCTTCAAAAGATCAGCGGAGCTATAGGGAAGCTGATGCTCGTTTTCCAGTAGGTAACCATAAAGCTTCTTGCCGCAGGCGAAATCTCCCTTTGACCTGGGCAGGATCTTCTCCTTGAGAAACTGATAATACTGCTCAAAGCTTTTCTCTGCCTCCCGTGATGCCTTCAACAGGGAATTCTTGAGCTGGGGTATTTGTTCTGCGAATTTAGGGACGGTAATTTGGAAGAAAAGCCTTCCACCTGAGGCTGTTTCCATTCCTATCTCTGTCCAGATCTTCGGGATATTCTTGGCTTTTTTCAGATTTTTCTCGACTTGCTTAAAAAAAGCAGGTATAAGTTTCATCCTCTTAAGCAGACTCTTGCCCCTCTGCTCGGGAGAGGCGAACTCCCGCAAGATCAAAATATTACAGCCGTTCAGCACTATGGAGGGGAAGCTGCTGGCACTTCGCAGGTATTTCTGATATTCGCTCTCGTATTTGACTTCTACCTGCAGGGCGGAATGAAGTACCTTAAGGTCCAGAAGCTCATCCGCGGAGAGCTTCTCTTTTCTGGAATAGAATCTCTTCAGTCTTTTCGCGAACTGTTTCAGTTTCCGATGATAACTTTTCCTGAAGACCGGAGAATAGTTCTCGAAAAGACCATCGTATTTGTGAATACCGGAATAGGTCGCCTCCACCGGATTGGATTTCCAGCGGTACTCCAAAACCTGGTCGACCAAAGCTTGAAATCTTTTGTTCATTACCTCTCCTTTAACTTTGTGGGACGCATCTATCGCGTCTTCGCCTGGCCATATCCTATCGTCCAGCAGAATCGCCGGACCCTACTTTATTCTTCTTACGTCTTACATCTCACTTCTTACTTCTTTGGACTTTTAAACGATTAATTTTTTTCTGGGTTTCTTTAGCCTGATACATAAAAGCCTCCAGTCGGGTCAGCTCGTTGGCATCCTCTAAACCCTCATAGGCTATATCCAGCCAGGGGAAGTTATCGTATTCCTCCCGCAGTTTCCTAGAGATGGCGGTGACAATGGTTCCGGGCATGCAGGTGAAGGGCATCGTGTTTATCACGCCGCAGAAACCTCTGTGAATGAAATCAAGTGACTTGCCAATGGAAAGTATGGCCTCGCCCCCGAAGGTGAAGTGCAGATAGGGGCTGGCAAGCTCCAGTATCTTCTCCACTGAGAGCTCATGCTCTTCTCCCAGAATCTTGCTCAATTTCTCATAAAAACCCTCTTCGTCTTTTTTCTGAACCCTATCTTTGATAGCTGCTTTCACATACTCTTTGAATCTTTTCTCCGAAAGGCTTCTCTTCTTATACATGAAATTGGTGTAGAAAAACCACTCAGCCAGAGGTGCCACTCTCGCCTCGCCTCCTAAATCCTCGATCTTCTTCACGATACCGTGATTGGCAAAGCGGTTGGCTCTTATGTAGATCTCTCCGACTACACCTATAAGAGGCTTTTTGCCGTTTCTCTTCACTTTTATCTCGGCGAATGAGTTCTGAATAAACCCCAAAAGTTTTTTCAGGCTCTTTTTTTGCTCGACAGTCCAGCAGATTTCATCCAGACATTTTTGATATACTTTCTCGGTTTCTCCAGGGTCTGACTCGTAAGGTCTGGTCTTCCATAAAAGCTTATTAAGAAGGTCGACCAGCACTATCCCTCTCCAGGCAGTTCGTCTGAACTTATCATCCAAGTTTAAAACATGACTGTATGAATCTCTGGAATCAGGGGAGAATATGGGAATCTCCTTGTATCCCAGCTCATCCAGTATCATGCGCTGCAGGTTCTGATACTGCCCGAACCTGCAGGGCCCTTCTGCCTTGGGCATAAAAATGGCTGAATTCTCCCGGTCGAAACCCGGGCTTTGAATCAGCCTGATGATATCACCGGTAGTTAAGACGCAGGGGTAACATTCCTTACCCGAAGTGTATTTTCTCCCCAGGCTCAGGGTTATCTCATCCGACTCCTGCATTACCTCAGCCTTTATCCCACAGGCTAAAAATGCACTTTTGAGAGCGAAAGCATGCTCTGCCATACGGGGGATATACAGGACTTTTTTGCGACCATCTGTCTTGAGACAAGGTGCCTGAATGGGTGCACCTCTTTTAGCCTCGTCATAATTTTCCAGACTATCCAAAAAAGCCTCACAGCGGGTGATAATCCCGGCATCGGCTGAGTGCTCGTCCAATTCTAATTGCAGAAAAGGTTTCCCGCCAAGGTTGTGCTTGAAAAAGTGGAGAATGAAAGAGTCCGGACCGCAGCCGAAGTTGGTCACGTATACCGGGAAAAGTCCCGTAGAATTTTTCACGAATTCGGATGCGGATAAAATCCTCTGACCATATTTCCAGTACATATTCGAAGCAACAGAATGGTATTGAGAAGGTCTGAACGGTAGAAAATCCTGGGGTATGGCTAAGCTGTTTAAAGCTTTCAACTTCCTGGAAAGCTCCAGACTCAAAAAAGGGTCACAGGTATTATAGGGCCTGCCTACTACCACGATCGCTTTTTTCCCAAAATCCTTTAACACCTCTTCTCCGCGTGAGACGATTCTGCGACAGAACTCATTCTGGCAATCTTCTGCTTTCTTAAAGGCTTTTTTAAGTCTCAGTTTACTGACCTTCAAATTCCTGCATAGCCTGGTCAGCTCCTTTAAAAGGCTTTTTCTTCTCTTTTGAAAATGAACCGGCGCAGAAAGGAATTCTACTCCCTTGTCTTTGAAACTGTAGGTGGCTTTGAGCATATAGGGAAATGCCTGCACATAAGGACAGCAGTAGCTCTCAGAGCCCGGGCTGTCTTTTTTCAGGTTGATCAGGCTGGGGAAAAAGATATAATCTACTTTCTTCTCCAAAAGATTCTGGATATGACCCAAGGCTACCTTGATGGGGTAACAGGTCTCCGCTAAAACTGTCTCTACCCCCTGCCGGATGATTCGCTTGTTGGTCCTGTCGGATAAGACCACCTCATACCCCAGGTTCTCAAAAAAAGTAGCCCAGAAAGGAAAAAGCTCGTAAAAGAAAAGTGCACGGGGTATACCCACTTTTCCTTTTTTCTTTCTAGAGGAAATGAATTCCCGGTGAACAGAATAAAGCAGTTTTTCCCTTTCCTCGAAAAGGTCTGGAATCTCCGATCTCTCATGACTTTTTCTCTTCACATCATATTTTTCACACCTGCTGCCGTAAAAAAGAGGTTTCTCCTTTTCTACCGAGACTTTCTTTATCTCGCAGCGGTTAACGCAGTCCTGACATTCGAAGCTCTCCAGTTCGTATTTTCTCCGGGAAAGGTCAAAACCCTTGAAATCGGTTTTCCCCGAGACGTTTTTCTCCAGGGCTAAGATAGCCGCCCCGATCGCGCCGGTGACGTCGTGATGCGGAGGCACGGTGACCTTTTTCCCCAGTACCTTTTCGAAAGCTGCCACCACTCCCTTGTTCCAGGCAACTCCGCCCTGGAAGAAAATTTTTTCTCCGATTCTCTTTTTCCCCACTACCTTGTTCAGATAGTTATAGACGATGGAATAAGCCAGACCCGCGACCAGGTCCTCTTTGGATACCCCTGCCTGCTGATGAGCATTCAAATCCGATTCCATAAAAACAGTGCATCTCTCGCCGCAGTTAACCGGGCATTCGGACTTCAGAGCTAATGCTCCGAATTCCTCCTCTATCCTTATGTTGAGCCTATCAGCCTGCTCCTGCAAAAAGGAGCCAGTGCCCGCGGCACATACCTTGTTCATCTCAAAATCTACTATTATCCCCTTTTCCAGACTTATATATTTGGAATCCTGCCCGCCGATCTCGAAAATGGTGTCTACCTCAGGATCGAGTTCGACTGCTGCCCTTGCCTGGGCAGTTATCTCGTTATATACTATGTCCGCACCCACGAAGTCTCCGGTAAGATACCTGCCGGAGCCGGTGGTGCCGACTCCCAGGATTTTTACTTTGTCTCCTATCTCGTCTCCGACCTCCTCCAATCCCTTTCTCACCGCCTCTATGGGCCTTCCCTCGGTCATCAGGTATCTTCTGGAAAGAACTTTTTTATCTTTATCTATCACCACTACGTTGGTGGATAAAGAGCCAACGTCAATGCCCAGGTAAGCAGGGATCTCTTTACCTTCTGGAACCTCGAAAGACAATGTCTCCGAATAGTGCTTGGTGTCAGGATAACTGAAATACAACTTCTCTTTACCCTTCCGGGCCTTGGGGGTAGAAAGGTATTCCTCAAGACCTGACAAACCTTTGAATTCACTTTTCTCATCTGCCGAGAGACTCAAGGCCGCGCCGATTGCACCCATCTCCTTATGAAACTGCGGAATGATAAGCTCATCTTCGCCCAGCGAAAAGATATCCCTGAATGCTTTTACCATCCCCAGGTTGGATGCCACCCCGCCCTGAAACGAGACCTTTCTTTTTAATTCCTTCCCCCGCGCGATATTGGATTTGAAATTCCTTGCCATGGCATAACATAAGCCTGCGACTATGTCGTAATCCGGTGTGGCGATCTGCTGTAGATGTATCATATCCGATTTGGCAAAGACGCTGCACCTTCCGGCTATCCTGGGTGGATTTTTGGACTTTAAGGCTAACTTCCCGAATTCCTCTTCTATATTGACCTTGAGTCTTTTTGCCTGCTGGTCCAAAAAGGAGCCGGTCCCTGCGGCACAAAGTGTATTCATAGAGAAATCATCCAGCAAAAGTGCCCCGGTCTGGCTGTCCTCTTTCAGAAGAAGTAGTTTGGAATCCTCCCCTCCCATCTCCACTATGCTCCTCACCTCAGGATGAAGAAGTGAAGTGGCTTTCACCCGGGCGATAACCTCGTTTATGAACTTACCACCTAAAAGCTCGGAGGCAAGTTTCCCCCCTGTGCCGGTTACGGCAATGCCAGAGATTTCCTTATAATCGAAATTTTGAAAAAGTTTTTGCAGCTCAGCCAAAAGGACCTCATAGGGCTGTCCTTCGTGCCGGGTGTAGGAATGATAGACTATATTTTTTGAGGTATTACCTTGTTGCAGGGGCAATTCATGAATTGCCTCTACTGGAGACAAAAGAACAATCTTGACCGAGACCGAGCCTATATCTATCCCTAATATAAGCTTTGTTTCCATTTTTTTAAAATTTTAAAAATGCAAACCCGGACATCACAAGCCAGTTTTAAATCATTTAATTATATAATCCTTCGTCTTCTTTGTAAAGTATTTTTTACGTGTAGGGACAGAATCCGCCGCAGGCGGATTCTGTCCTATTCTTCTTCCTAAATCTATATGTCCTTTTCGATGAATACAGATTGATAAAATCTTCTGGAAACCTGAAGGTTCCCGCTACAAAAATCTTGCGACCCTGAAGGGTCGCCCTACGAAACGACAGAAGATATTTTATACCCTTGACTCCTTGAACCCTTTTTTAAAATAGTATCAGCACAACAGGTTATTGGCTTCTTCCCATAATTTTGTGTTAATGGATGTCTGGATTTAGTTTGTCTTCATCCGGCATAGCCTGAGTGTTTCGTCTAACTCTTTTATCCCAAAGGTCTTAACCTTTTATAAAAACATCTGCCTGCACTTCACCTTATGGCATAATTGTTGCATAAATAATTTTAGACCCAATAGTAAAACAAATTTAATCTCTGGGGGACTTATCTGAATGAGAAGAAGAGGCGAGAAAAGCTTTTTAGACAAATTCGTAAGCCTGTTGTTCTGGGGATTGTGCGGGATTATTTTTCTTTTGATTTTTTTGACCCTGGTTCAGTGCTCGGTCAAGAAGCCCTCTGCTCCCAGCTGGAACAGCACCTACAACCTGCCGCTTTTGACCAAGACTTATGATACCAGAACCCTTATAGAGAAAATAGATGACCCTGCACTGGTCATCGACTCTTCAGGTAACCCGGGAATATATATTCAGGAGGATTTTGACACCATTCGGGTGAGGGAAAATTTGGAGTTTTCGCCTCTAACTGAGATTTTCAAGGATACACTGGGGCAGATACCGTTCACCTCATCTGACACTCAAACAACTGAGGTAATATTGACAGATATCTATCCCGGAGAAGCAGGCTCTGTTCCCCCTTTCAGTTTTACCATCCAGGTCAACTTCCCGGAGCTGGAGGATCTGGCACAGGTCAGCATAAAGAGCGGAACTGCCCGGCTGATTGTGGAGAATCACCTGGGTATCGATCTGGATTCTTTCTCTGTGGTTCTGGTCGATTCCGTTTCACAGGATACGGTTGGAACACTGGTTTTCGAGACCGGGATACCCCAGGATAATTCCGTAACCAAGGACCTTGATCTGGTAGAAAAATCGTTCTCCTCCAAGCTCTCGGGCGATAACCAGGGGCATACTCCCGGAGGGACGATCCTGAGCCTGGCTGACAAATATCTCAGCTATTCTGTATGTTTCCCGGACACGGTTTACATCCGTTCTGCTGTAGCAAAGATACCAGCCATAGATTTATCCAAAGAGCAGGAAATTGACCTTCCCACTCTGAATACTATCCAGTCAGCTAATATTAAAAACGGTAATTTGTATCTAAGTATTTATAACAGAACCAGCCTCCCGGCAGACCTCTCGATTCTCTTTCCGGATTTGACCTCCTCCGGTCTTCCCTTAAGCTTATCCAGATATATCGGGGCTTTAAGTAACGCGGAAATAAACGTCCCCTTGAATGGATATGACTTTCAGCCTGAGGACAACGATCTCAGGATAGAGATCAGCGGACAGACCCACAGCAGTGAGGAGAATTTGGTCAGCGTCAACAGCTCGGATTCTATCTCTTTCTATGCCTACTCCGATACTTTACGCTTCTCTTATTTATCAGGGATAATCCAGCCTACCCCGGTAGAGATAGATCCGATGCAGATAGACCTGAATCTTCCGCAGGGTCTTTCCTCTGTCTCCCTGACTGGTGCGACCCTGGAACTGAGGATTAATAACGGCGTCGGCTTTCCCGGTATTCTGGATTTGAATCTTAACGGAGAAGACGGACAATATCTTTACATAAATGGAGAAATCCAGCCCGGCTCCCCGGAGAACCCCGTAATCACGGTTTTGAGAGAGAACGATCCGCAGACTTTTTTGAGCCCGGTTCCCGAGCAGGTCAATTTAAGCGGGCAGGCTACCTGCGGGGATGGGATAACCTACGGCACGGTAACGGAGAACGATTTCATCTGCGGTGAGTTCGTCTTAAGCTCCCCTTTTGAGTTTATTTTGGATTCCACCAGTGTCGAGATCGACGCGGATTCAAACTCCCTGGATGAGGATTTAAGGGATGGGCTGAGCGATAAGGTCAACCGGGCAAAAATCTATTTAAACTTGGAGAATCACCTGCCCCTGGGAGCCTCGGTTGAGATTTTCTTGGCAACAGATTCAGCCGGTCTTTATACCGATCCCGAGCTTCTGGTCGGTTCCATCTCTGTCCAGCCTGCAGAGACCGACGGTACTGGACTGGTTACAGGTCCGGTCACCACGGAGACTGAGATTGAGCTGACCAAGGAGCAGCTGGAGTTTTTTGAGAATTCACCTTTTTACACCGGCGGGGAAATCACCTTCCAGGGAACAGGCGGTCAGAAGGTCAAGCTTTTATCTGCGGATTATATCAGGATCAATTCACGCTTGGAACTGGAGATAAAGTATGGTGATTAAATCTATACTCAAGGCTCTGCTTTTAGCCCTATTTTTACTCCTTGTCTGGGTCGACCAGTCAGCCCCTGTGGGGCTGTCCAGTGCACGCAGCCTGGGCTTAGCCGGTGCATATACATCGGTAGCAAAAGATTTTGAAGCTCCCCTGTGGAACCCGGCAAACCTCTCTTTCAAAGATAATAGAGGCTTCAGTCTGAATCTTTTCTCCCTGGGTGCTTGCGTGGAGAACAATGCTTTCAGCCTGAAAGACTATAACGAATATAACGGCAGGTTCTGGGATGACCGGGATAAAGACAATATCCTGAGCCTGATCCCCTCAACCGGCTTGGAGCTAAATGCCCAGGCAGAAGCCTCCATACTGGGATTATCCTCAGGCTCCTTTGCTCTGGTAAGCTGGGCGAGCGGCGTATCGAGCGCCAGTTTCCCCAAAGACCCTTTCGAGCTTTTACTTCTGGGAAACCAGGCAGAGGACACCATAAGCCTGGAGGGCACTTCCGGTGAAGCCTATGCCTATGCCACCTTAGCCCTGTCCTACGGCAAATCGATTTACCATAGCGGCGAAAAGGAAATCGGCATCGGTGCTAATTTAAAATATCTTCAGGGGATAATCTACCAGAAAATCGTAAGAGCCTCAGGTGAAGTAAGGATAAAAGAGTATGAGATCGAAGGGGAATCCGACCTGGTCCTTCATTCTGCTTCAGGCGGTAAAGGATTCGGGCTGGATTTGGGAATATCAGCTAAGATGAGCAAAAAAATCAGTTTGGGAGTTTTTCTCTCCAATCCGCTAAGCCAGATAAGGTGGGACAGGAAAACAAAGGAAAAAGGTTACCAGTTCGAAATAGATTCTCTTAACCTCTCCAATTCGGATGACGATTCTGTGGTTCTATCAGAGGACTACGAGAAAGATATCGAGCCTTTTGTCACCCATCTTCCAACAGTAGCCAAAGCCGGCTTTGCCTACCAGGCTAAAAAGATATTAGTCTCCTTTGACTGGGAACAGGGATTCGAGGAAGGGCCCGGCGTCTCCAAAACCCCCAGATTCGCAATCGGCTCGGAGCTGAAGCTTACCGGCTTCCTGCCATTAAGAGGCGGGGTATCCTTCGGGGGGAAAGAAGGGGTAAACCTGTGCGGCGGATTCGGCCTGGATATGGGAGCAGTTTACCTGGACCTGGGAATTGCCAATAAAAAAGCTTTAGTCCCCAATTCCAGCAAAGGGCTGGCTGTAGCATTGGGCCTGGGCTTGAGATTATAAAACAGGTGAAGTTTTCCGGAGGCAAGATGAGCCAGTCTTTCAGGACCAAAGAACCGAAAAATCAATCTCCCGAGGGTGAACCGGGAAACGGGAAGAACCACAAGATAGACAAGGAGAGAATCAGAAGGGTAAAGAAAAGCTTCCTTCCCTCCTGGATGAGGGAAGCACAGGATCCCAAGACGAAACTATCCTGAAGAAAACCCGCAAGAGAAGGATAGTTTCACACACAAGTCGCCAAGAGGGAATTCCGGGGATGATCCAAGACCTCTGCTCACACCCCCCAGAGGAAATCCTCCCCTGAATCCAAGAGAGAGCAGCGCTCCCAAAACCTTGGCGACTTTTTTTGTTGATAGGCAAAAAAATCAAATAAAAATTAACATAAAAAAACAGCACGCTTGTCTTAAGAACAATCTGAGATAAAACTCTTGGAGCATCCAAGAGCCGATCCTTTCAGGCAAGCCTTTGCCAAAGCTCTGGAAGAAAAATAAAAGCAGGAGCGTATTGCAAGGTTTATCCACATGTTTTTTTGTTTTCGTCGAACGTGAAGCCCGAGGTTACATCTGACCACTGACAACTGGCCACTGGTCACTATTTTTTAGATGACCAGTCAATCGGACCCTGGGATGAAGCGCTTTTTCAGATTATTGAGCACGTAATCCCAGGCTTTGTCAAAATAATCATATAGCCGACCCCAGTCCTCTCCCTTACCCCACCCCAGCTGTGACAAAATTACCTTCACCTTGCCTGATTCTAATTCCTGGAACTGCAAGATCACTCTGGTATGCTGCCCGCGTAACTCCCCGAACTCCGGTGGAGCATTCCACTCAAAGGAGAACATCTCTCTCGGAAGAAAACTCAGGACCCTGCAATCCTCTGAGCCTTTTGAACCGTGAGGATTCTCAAGAACAAAATAAATTTCATAAGCACCCCCGATTGCCAGCTCGATTTTTGCCGCAGGGGAGAAAAAACTTTTCACCCCCTCGGTAGTGGTCCAAGCATCCCAGACCTGTTTTAAAGAGGCTGGGATAGTAATCTCTTTCTTTAGGATTTTGTCAGAGGGATCTTTTACGTGCCTATCAAATAAGGAATCCATCTATCCTCCTGCGCTGAATTGTCAAAATAGAACAATGTTCTGTCCCTACTTTATGGAGACGCATGCCATGCGTCTCTACAGGTGACCCTGAAGGGTCGCACTACAAACTGACCACTGATAACTGGCCACTGATCACTGATTACTGTCTTCAATATATTTTTGGAATCAGACGTTTGGTCGATTTAGAGTAATTTACATATTCGTTTCCAAAAGCCTGAACCAGAGCTTTTTCCTCAATCTGAATTCTATAAGCGAAAGCTATGAATACCGGTATAAATATAACCAGCGTGCTTAGCCAGTTCGAGAAACATAATCCCAGACCAAGAAACGAGAGCAGGCTTCCGGCATAAGCCGGGTGACGTATGGTTTTGTAGATTCCCTTGTCTATGATTTTGTGATTGCTCAGGATGGAGACATTAACCGTAAAATATCTTTTCAGGGTAAGAATAGCAATCCATCTGATAATCAGCCCCAGGACGATTAAAACCAAACCTATCACAGAAAGGATTTTTACCGGGATAAAACCAATACCAGTTAATCCCAAAAAGACCCCGATAACGATAGAAGCGATTATTGTCAGCCATAGAAATCTTAAGGAGGATTTATCCAGTTCCTTTGAATCAGCAGCCCTAGAACGCTTTGCCCTGGCTAAGATTATCTCAGAGAGTACCCAGACCAAAGAGATGAAAATAAAGACGAGGCTGATTTTCATTTTTTAAATACTGGTTTTTTCGTAGAGACGCATTGAATGCGTCTCTATAAAAGGCGACCCTGAAGGGTCGCACTACGTTTTGGGCAGACATTTAGGCCTATCCCTACAACTCAATCAATAGAAAAACTCACAGTGACCACTGCTTTAATATCTTTCTCCAGAGAAGATATATCATATACTCCATAACCTGATATCTCAGTCGAATAGGCTCTGGTTATCTGAAAAACACCCATACTGGCAGAACGAAGCGAGCCGAGTTTGCTCCCGCTATTGATGGCTAACTGCTCAGCCCTTTGTCTGGCGTCTTTTGTCGCTTCTGCCAGCATCTCGATCTTCAGGTCACTGAGCTTGGTATACAAATATTGCGGCTCAGAGGACTGAAAGCGCACTCCTTTATTTATCAACTCAGTAGATTCTCGAGCAATAGAGGTGACTTTCTGGACCTCGTTTGACCTGATCTCTACTTCCTGTACTAATTCATATTCTTCTATCTGTTCAGTAGGTCTTCCCTGTGCATCCCTGGTGTAAATGGGTCTGATTTTTATGGAGGATACAATTAAGTCTTTCTCCGGTATTTCTTTTTTAATAAGATACCCCTTTACCAGAGACAGGTCTCTATTTAAATACCCATAAGCTTCGGTGAGACTTTTACCCCGAACTGAAAAACTCCCCTTCCACACGATTAAATCAGACGTTATGCGCTTTTCTGCATATCCCTTTACAGTTATGGTCTGGTTGGCGAGCTTGACCCTGGTGACGGTGTTCGAAACAATTGCTGTAGATATAACAAGACCCAGAGCCAAGCTAATCCCTAACCATAAACTTGAATGGATTTTTGATGGCTTCTCAGCATTCATTGTAATCACCCCTTTCTCTAACTGTGGAGCTTGTCGGGACGTATTGCAATACGCCCCTACCTTTATTCTCGTCGGGCGTGAAGCCCGACGCTAATCTTTTTTAGGACAGAACAATTCTGTCCCTACATTATGGAGACGCATGCTATGCATCTCTACGGGCGACCCTGAAGGGTCGCACTACGAACTGATCACTAATCACTGTTTTTCTACGCCCCGCAGCATTTCTTATATTTCTTCCCTGATCCGCAGGGGCAGGGGTCGTTTCTGCCTACTTTTTTGCCTACTTTCACCGGCTTGGATTTTCCCGGGGCAACTTCTTCTGCCTGGTTGGTGGTGGAATAACCCATCCCTGCTGCTTCCTGATGAATCGCCTGCAATTCTCTTTCCGGTGCTTTTCTTCTGGCAGCTTCCTCCTTTCCCCTGACCTGCAGTTTATAAATTAGAGATAATGCCTCCTCGTCCACTTTTTCCAGTATTTCCGTAAACATCTGGAAGGCTTCTCTTTTATACTCGAGCAGAGGGTCCTTCTGGCCATAAGCCCGCAGCCCTATCCCGGTTTTCAGCATATCCAGCTCGTAAAGATGGTCCTTCCACCTCTCGTCGATAGCCTGGAGCATGGCGAACCTCTCCAGCTGCCGCATAATCTCGGAGCCGTATGCCTTCTCCTTGTTCTCGTAAATCTCCTTGACCACACCCGTGATCTTTTCCTTTAACTCTGCCTGGGTAAGCTTGGGTATATCCTTGTCTTCGAACTTCAACTCCAGCAAAAATATCTTTCGCAACTCCTCTCTCAGGCCTACCAGGTTCCAGTTCTCCGGGTATTCCTTGGAATCCGCAAACTGCTCGACTTTGCTCTCCACCACTTTCTCGATCAGACCCAGAACCTCCTCCTTCAAGTCCACTCCTTCCAATGCCGCGGCTCTCCTGTCGTAGATAACCTCCCTCTGCTGGTTCATCACGTTATCATATTCCAAAAGATGTTTTCTGATGGCGAAGTTCTGTGCCTCCACTCTTTTCTGTGCTCTTTCTATAGCTTTGGTCACCATCCCGTGCTGGATGACCTCACCCTCCTGCACGCCCAGCCTGTCCATAACCGCAGCGATCCTGTCCGAGCCGAAAAGCCTCATCAGATCGTCCTCCAAGGAAAGGTAAAATCTGGAAGAGCCCGGGTCTCCCTGTCTTCCGCTTCTCCCTCTTAGCTGACGGTCGATCCGGCGAGCCTCGTGTCTTTCCGTGCCGATGATACGCAACCCGCAGGGCACATCCTCGTAACACTTCAGCTCTTCTAAATAAGGACATTTACCCTCTGGATTTTCTGCAATTAACCTGCAATAAGGAGATTTGACCACGCCCTGGCCTAATTTTATGTCTGTGCCCCTTCCTGCCATATTGGTGGCAATGGTTACTGTGCCCGCTTTCCCGGCATGAGCTACTATCTCTGCTTCCTGCTGGTGGTACTTGGCATTCAGGACCGAATGTTTTATCCCCTCCCTTTTCAGCATGCGGGATAAAGTTTCCGAGACATCCACCGAGACAGTTCCCACTAAAGCCGGAAGTCCTGCCTTATGATATTCCTTTATCTCCTCGATTATGGCATTATACTTTTCCCTTTTGGTGCGATAGACCACATCATTGTAGTCTATCCTCCTGACCGGCTCGTTGGTGGGGATGACTACAACGTCCAGTTTATATATCTCCCAGAACTCGCCAGCCTCAGTCTCTGCGGTTCCGGTCATACCGGCTAATTTTTTATAAAGACGGAAATAGTTCTGCAGGGTGATGGTGGCTAAGGTCTGGGTTTCACCCTCGACTTTTACCCCCTCCTTGGCTTCGATAGCCTGGTGCAGACCATCCGAATACCTTCTGCCCGGCATCAGCCTGCCGGTGAACTCGTCCACAATCATCACCTTGCCGTCCTGCACCACGTATTCCACATCCTTCTCAAACAGAGAATATGCTTTCAAAAGCTGGGAGATGTTGTGAACCTTCTCGCTCCTCTCCGCGTGCAATTTGTAAAGCTCTTCTTTCTTCTCTAATTTTTGCTGGAAGGAAAGGGTCTCATCGGAATCTATCTCGTGAATCCCCTCGGTTATGTCCGGGATCACAAAAAGCACCTGGTCCTGAGGGGAAAGCAGGGAGCGGCCCATCTCATTCAGGTTGGTGGAGTTCTCCTTCTCATCGATGGAGTAGTAGAGCAGATCGTCGATCTCATTCAGTCTTTTATCCCGCATATAATCCAATTCCACGCTGGTAATTAATTTTTTTACTCCAAGCTCCTTTAAAAGCTTCATCAGTCTTTTGTTCTTGGGAGCACCTCTCTGTGCTGTTAGAAGTTTTATACCTGCCTCATATTCTTTCCCCTCTTTTAGAAGCTCCTCCCCTTCTGCTACCATCTTATTGACTAAACCCGTTTGCCTTTTTACCAGCTGGTCCACCATAGGCCTCATCTCACCGTATCTCTGGGTGGAATGACTGACCGGCCCGGAGATAATCAAAGGCGTTCTGGCTTCATCTATCAGAACGCTGTCCACCTCATCCACTATGGCATATTGAAACCCCCTCTGCACCCTGTCCTCCGCCCTTATAGCCATATTGTCCCGCAGGTAGTCGAATCCGAACTCGTTATTCGTCCCGTAGGTGATGTCGCAGTTGTATTGAGCCTTCCTCTCCGCATTGTCCATCTGGTTCTGGATACAGCCCACGGTCAATCCGAGAAATTTATATATCTCGCCCATCCATTCGGAATCCCTTCGGGCCAGGTAATCATTTACCGTGACCAGATGGACTCCTTTACCCAGGAGCGCATTCAGATATACCGGCATAGTGGCAACCAGGGTTTTCCCCTCACCGGTTGCCATCTCTGCGATCTTGCCCTGATGGAGAACTATCGCACCGATCAGCTGAACGTCAAAGGGAACCATATCCCATTCGATCTCGATGCCGCAGATCTCCCATTTTCTGCCCAGGAGCCTTCTGCAGGTATCTTTTACTACAGCATAAGCCTCTGGCAGAAGCTCGTCCATTATCTCCTGCTCTGCTTTTTTAAGCTCCTCCTCGGATGTGCCCTCAGTTTGATAAGGTTCTAAATGTTCCCTGATCCTTTTCCTGAACTCGTCGGTTTTACCTTTCAGCTGCTCATCTGAAAGAGACTTGGATTCCTCGAACAGGGTATTTATCTCTTCAACTACCGGCTTGATTTTCCTTATATCCCGCTCGTGCTTGGAGCCGAAGATCTTGGTTACTATATTTTCACCCATCTGTAATCACTCCTCTAACTTTCCCAATAGAATACGGATTTTTTTCATAATATTAAAAACCATAAAATTTAGCAAGGAAAAAGTAAAGTCGAATTAACCCTATGCCTTTTCCTCTCAGGGGTAATATCCACCTGTATCCATTTGGACATGAATTACTCTCGCTTTCCCCGTGGACAAATCGACTTTTACAAACATGAAACCTATCTATTCTCTAAAAATCTATTTGACAACAGAAGAAAATAGTATAAATTTAATAAAAAATTAGCTGGAGGAAGGTTTTGAGCAGGCTTTCAGGCAATGTGTTGGTTTTAAACCAGAATTACGAGCCGCTCTCGGTCTGCAGCGTGAAAAGAGCGGTGGTGATGGTCTTTCTGGGCAAGGCGGAGATGATCGAGAAAAACGACGGGGAGACGCTCCGCTCTGTAAGCTGGTCTATACCTGTTCCCAGCGTGGTGAGATTAGGATTATATATCAAGGTTCCTCCGAAAAGGGTACTGCTCTCGCGGAAGAACATAATCAAACGAGACAGCCACCGCTGCCAGTACTGCGGGTCAACTCATCTTCCCATGACCGTTGACCATGTCATTCCCAAAATCTTCGGAGGCAAAGACACCTGGGAGAATCTGGTCTGTGCCTGTATCAAGTGTAACAACATCAAGGGAAACCAGACTCCGGAACAGGCGGGCTTCAGGCTTCTGCGCAAGCCCAGAACCCCCAATCACATAACCTTCCTGCAGCGGTTCATCGGCATCTCGGATCAAAGGTGGAGACAATATCTTTTTCTGGATTAGATTAGGATGAAGAAAAAAACCATACTCAGCGGAATGCAGCCTACCGGCAAACTGCATCTGGGCAATTTAGAAGGTGCTCTTAAGAACTGGGTAGCTCTGCAGAACGATTACGAGATGTATTGCTTCATTGCTGACTGGCACTCACTTACCTCGGATTATAACGATACCTCGAATTTACAGGAAAATATCAAGGAAGTAGCTTTGGATTATCTTTCAGCCGGACTGGACCCGGAAAAGTGCGCTATCTTCGTGCAGTCACAGGTGAAGGAGCATGCGGAACTGCATCTGCTTTTCTCCATGTTCACCCCTGTGGCACGCTTAGCCCGGGTGCCCTCCTATAAGGAGAAAAGAAAGGAGCTGGGCCTGGACAGTTACGGATTCTTAGGCTATCCCCTACTTCAGGCTGCTGACATCCTGGTCTACAGGGCGGATTGTGTACCGGTGGGAAAAGACCAGCTGCCCCATATCGAGCTTACCCGGGAAGTTGCCCGTAAATTCAACTCCCTTTACGGTGAGGTCTTTCCCGAGCCGGAGGCGCTTTTGACCCCGCACCCCGTGATCCCGGGCGTGGATGGAAGAAAGATGAGCAAGTCTTACAATAACGACATAGCCATAGCCGATACCCCTGAGGAGACTGCCAAAAAAATCTCCATGATGTTCACCGATCCTCAGAAGATTCACAAGAGCGACCCGGGCAGACCGGACCAGTGCCCGGTTTATCATCTGCACAAGATCTACACCCAGGATCATAAGAAAATTCATTCCGACTGTATCGCCGGCAGGTTAGGCTGTGTTCAGGACAAAAAGAACCTGTCGGATAATCTTAACCAGAAGTTAAAAGACATAAGGGAAAAAAGAAAAGGACTGGAGAAAAGCCCTGATTATATTTCTAAAGTCCTGCAGGCAGGAGCTGAAAGGGCCAGGGAGAAAGCCCGGAAGACCATGCAGGAAGTTAGAAAAGCCATGAGGTTGATCCCGTGAATTTTAAAGTTGAAGCAGAACAGCAGGTAGAAAAAAAGGTGACCTTCCCGGTAAAGCTGGAGATCTTCGAGGGACCCTTGGATTTACTTCTTTTCCTGATAAGGAAGAATGAAATAGACATCTACGATATACCCATAGCTCTGATCACCCGGCAGTATCTGGAATATATCGAGCTGATTAAGGAGCTGGATCTGGATTTAGCCGGCGAGTTCATCCTCATGGCTGCCATCCTTATCAGAATAAAAATCAAAATGCTTCTTCCCCGGGACCAGATCGAGGAGGAGGAGGATCCCAGGGATGAGCTGGTATCTGCCCTGCTGGAGTACAAGAAGTACAAGGAAGCTGCCCTTTCCCTGAGAAGAAAAGAGGAAGAGGAACAGGTGTTCTTCCCCCGCTCGGATTTCTCCTTTGTGGACCAGGATGAGAGCATGGAGCCGTTAAAAGATGCCGACCTTTTTGACCTGCTTGTGGCTTTCAAGAAAGTTCTGGATAACCAGCCTCGGGAAAGTTTCCACTCCATAGAATTCCAAAAGGTTGACCTGGAGCAGAGGATTCAGTATATTCTGGACTATCTGACAGACAAGGAGAAGGTCAGCTTTGAGGAGCTGTTCCAGGATAACCCCGTCCGCCTGGTACTGGTGGTGACCTTTATGGCTATTTTGGAGCTCATGAGATTACACGAGATCCGGGTGATGCAGAGGAAACATTTCTCCAGGATATTTATCCTCAGGAACAAAAACAGGTGAAAAATTGATCGAGGAAACCAACCAGCATTCAATAGTTGAGGCTTTGCTTTTTGCCTCAGACACTCCGCTATCTTTAAACAGGCTGAAGGCGGTCTTGGACGAGCTTTCAGTAGAGAAGATAAAAGCTATTATTGAGGATCTGAACAGAAGATACCAGGAGAATAATCAGAGCTTCGCTATCCGGGAGATCGCCGGCGGGTTCCAGATGTACACCCGTCCCCAATATGCATCCTGGATTAACCGGCTTCAATCCTTAAGAAAAGCCCAGAGGCTTTCCCCTGCAGCACTCGAAGCTCTGTCCATCGTGGCCTATCGTCAGCCAGTGGTCAAATCGACCGTGGACCAGATAAGGGGTGTCGATTCCGGAACAGCGCTTCACACCCTGCTGGAGAGAAAGCTGATAACCATCTCCGGCAGAGAGGAAAGCGCGGGCCGTCCCTTGATCTATGAGACCACCAGAGAGTTCTTGCTCTATTTCGGGCTGAAGGATTTAAATGACCTGCCCAGGATAGAGGAACTGGAATCATTGATGCAGATGAAAAAAGATAAGGAGAGCCTAACTTACTCGGCTCAGGAGGTAGAGAGAGAAAAGAATACCCTGGCTTTAGAGGGAAGCCTGACAGAAGAGCTCCCCTCAGAAGGGATAAAAGAGAATATCTAAAATAACGCCCATAAAATTTTTTTGGTTTTGTGAGTGTTGTCCTGATTGAGAATGATGGTATAAGGGCGTTTTCTTTTGCAGATGAGAAAGGAAGTGATTGCCATAGACGGGCCAGCCGGCTCGGGGAAAAGCACCACCGCACAATTGGTTGCAG
Organism: uncultured Ignavibacteria bacterium; assembly: GCA_964511075.1. Lineage (GTDB taxonomy): Bacteria > Zixibacteria > MSB-5A5 > MSB-5A5 > RBG-16-43-9 > CAZEDM01. The sequence goes on along the minus strand of CAZEDM010000002.1, from coordinate 97,060 downwards.
GGAAATTAGGCTTTGTGTTTCTGGACACCGGTGCCATGTACCGAGCCATCACCCTGAAAGCCTCCAGGGAAAAAATCAGCCCAAAGGATGAGAAAAAGCTTACTCAGATTGCCAAGGGTTCAAACCTCGACTTAAGAGAAGAGGAAGGTGTGAACAGAGTTTATCTGGACGGAGAGGATGTTACCGACCTTATCCGGGAGCCGGGCATAAACCGGATAGTATCTGAAATATCGGCGCATAAAAAACTCAGAGCGGTGCTGGTATCCAAACAGAAACAGTTAGGCGCGAAATATAATTTAGTGGCTGAGGGCCGGGATACGACTACCGTGGTATTCTCCCATGCAGTCCTTAAGGTTTATCTGGACTGTGATGTCAGGGAAAGGGCAAGAAGAAGAATGCTGGAGCTTCAGGCTAAGGGAATAAAAACCTCCCTGGAGGAGCAGATCAGAGAGCTATCCGCCAGAGACAAAATCGACTCCCAGAGAGAGACAAGTCCCCTGAAAGTCGACCCGGAGGCCGTGATAGTGGATACTACTGATCTGACCATCGAGGAACAGGTTAACAAGGTCATACAGCTGTATTATGAAAAAAAAGATGAAATTTTTTTATCGGGTGGGCTGGATTCTGATTAACTCTATCGTCCGAGTCTTGTTTGGAGTGGAAAAACATGGTCAGGAGAACATACCCAAAAAAGGAGGAGCTTTGATCGCCTGCAACCATGTGGCTGTTTACGACCCTCCCCTGATCGGATGCGCCAGCCCCAGAGAGCTTTACTATCTGGCGAAAAAGGAGCTGTTCGGTAACCCCCTTTTTGCCTGGCTGATAAGAAAGCTGAATGCCATACCCATCTCCCGGGGAGATTTTGACCGCAGGGGATTAAGCTATGCTCTGGAAATCCTTAAGGCGGGAAAGGCGCTGGTGGCTTTTCCTGAAGGTACCAGGAGCAAAGACGGCGAGCTGAGGGAGTTCAAATTGGGAGTGGCTAAACTGGCCCTGGAGGCAGGTGTTCCGATTGTGCCTGCCTATCTGGATTATTCCCGAAACTGGCTCAGGGCATTCTTTCAGAGAAGAAAAATCGTCATAAGGTTTGGTCCCCCCCTTGATCCGGACTCATTCTCACTGACACCAAAGGACAAAGATGGGTACAGAAGAGTTACTCAGGAGATTATGAAGAGAATCAAGAACTTAAAAGAGAACAGGTGAATTTGCGAATGAAAATATCCGTGGTGAAAAATGCCGGGTTTTGTTTTGGAGTGAAAAGGGCAATCAATTTAGCTTTTGAAGCCGCCAAAAAAAGCGGGAAAAGGGTTTACACCTTAGGTCCTTTAATCCATAATCCCCAGGTGGTTGCTGAGTTGAGAAGAGAAGGTGTCCAGCCGGTAAAAAGCATAGCTAAGATCAAATCCGGCACCTTGATAATCCGGTCTCACGGCGTACATCCCCTGATTATAACCCGGGCCAGGAAGAAAGGATTAAAAATCTTGGATGCCACCTGCCCCTTTGTCAGGCGAGCCCAGGAAAATGCCAGGGATCTGCACAAAGAGGGGTATCAGGTGGTAGTGGCTGGAGAGGCTCATCATCCCGAAGTGCAGGGGATCATTGGTTATGCAGAGGGTAAGGCATTGGTGATAAATCAAAAGACAAAAAAACTGAATCTCCCTGAGAATAAAAGAATAGGAGTTATAGCTCAAACCACTTTGAATCTCGATACGTTTAAAAGAATCGTAGACCAGCTTCTGGAGAAAACCAGGGAGATCAAGATATTCAATACCATTTGTAATGCTACGGCTAAGGCTCAAAAGGCCACCCTGGAAATGGCAAAAGACGTGGACCTGATGATTGTGGTGGGAGGGAAGAATTCGGCTAATACCACCCGTCTGGCCAAGCTCTGTGTGGAAAAAGGTAAACCCACCTATCACATAGAAACTCCCAGAGAACTGAAAAAGGGCTGGTTCAGGAACAAGAAAAACGTTGGAGTTGCCGCAGGAACCTCCACTCCTAACTGGATTATAAATCAGGTGGTGGAAAAGATCAAGGAATTGACCGGGAAAAAAATGCCCCCGAGGCAAATTCGATATAAAGGAGGAACAATTTAATGGCGCAGAAGACAAAAGCCAAAAAGACTCCAGCCTCCAAGGCTGGAAAAGCTAAGAAGAAAGGAGGTGCTAAAAAGACCAAGGCTGTTTCTACTGCCAAGAGAAAACCAAGGAAACCGGCGGACTCGAAGGAGTTAGCCGAGAAAAGGGAATTAAAAACAGCTAAAAGGGAAAGAAAAGTCAGAGCCAGAAAAGCAGAGCCGCCGCCTGAGCCGAAGATCGAAGAGGAAAAGGAATATTCCCCTGAGGAATTTCAGAAACTGCTTTCCATGTACGACCAGACCTTTAAGGTGGTCAGGGAGGGAGAGATAGTGAAGGGGAAGATACTGGCGATCACCAAAGATGACGTGATCGTGGATGTGGGTTTCAAATCCGAAGGTATAATCCCGCTTGCGGAATTTACAGCTCCCCAGGAATTAAAAATAGGGGACGAGGTCGACCTTTACCTGGAGGCGGTCGAAGATCAGAACGGGCAGCTGGTCCTTTCCAAGCAGAAAGCAGATTTCATTAAAATCTGGGATATGATAAGAGAGTCTTATGAAAAAGGGACTTTAGTGGAAGGCAAGCTTTTGAAAAGGATCAAGGGCGGAATCGTCGTAGATCTGATGGGAGTGGATGCTTTTCTGCCTGGTTCCCAGATTGCGCTAAAACAGATTCCGGACTTCGATGCTCTTTTAGGGAATACCATGCAGCTGCGGATAATAAAACTGAACAAGAGCAGAAGAAACATAGTGGTCTCCCGCAGAGCAGTGCTGGAGGAGGAAAGGGAGAAACAAAGGTCTAAGCTCCTGTCCGAGATCGAGTCAGGACAGGTAAAAGAGGGAGTGGTGAAAAATATCACCGACTTCGGTGTCTTCCTTGATCTGGGAGGGGTAGACGGCCTTCTCCATATCACGGACCTATCCTGGGGAAGAGTATCCCATCCCAGTGAGGTAGTCGCTCTGGGAGACAAGATAAATGTCAAGATACTGGACTTCGACAAATCCACCGGGCGTATCTCTCTGGGATTAAAACAGCTTACCCCCTATCCCTGGGACAATATTGAGGAAAGGTATCCGGTAGGCAGGAGGGTTAAAGGAAGGGTGGTCTCCATAACAGATTACGGCGCCTTCGTGGAACTGGAAAAAGGGATCGAGGGTTTGATACACATCTCGGAGATGTCCTGGACCAAGCACATCAAACATCCCTCCAAGCTCCTGGGGGTGGGAGACATCGTTAATGCGGTGATTCTCTCTGTGGATAAGGATAACGAACGAATCTCCCTGGGTATCAAACAGATGGAACCAGACCCCTGGGACAATATGGAGAAGAAATACCCGGTGGGCTCTAAGGTTACCGGGAGGGTAAGAAATCTGACTCCCTTTGGCGTATTCATAGAGCTGGAGGAAGGCGTGGATGGGCTGGTTCACATCTCGGACCTTTCCTGGACCAAGAGGATTCAACATCCGAGCGAGGTGATGAGAAAAGGGGAAAAAGTGGAAGTCATAATCCTGAGCACTGACAAGGAGAATCGCAGGATCTCCTTGGGTTATAAGCAGTTCAAGGAAGACCCCTGGCCTGTGCTTTCCAAAAAATACCGGTTAGGTGCTGAAACCCAGGCAAAGATCATCCGTCTTCTGGATCGTGGTGTGGTAGTGGAACTGGATGCAGAGATGGAAGGATTTGTGCCAGTGGACCATCTGGGAAAACCTGATCTGACTAAACCCTCGGAGGCTTTCTCCGAAGGAGAGGTGATTCCACTTAAGGTTATCGAGTTCGACCAGCCTGCCAGAAAGATAATCCTGTCGGTAAGGGAATATTATAAGGATAGAGAGAAAGCCGAGCTGGAAGCCTATTTAGCCAAACATCCCACCAAGACCATCAAGGTGAAAGAACTGGTGGAGGAACCGAAAAGAGAGGAGATTGAAAAGAAGTGGGGAGCGCCCCCCTCTGAGGAGAGCAAATCCGAACCAGAATCCGCTGAGGAAAAACCCCCTTCTGAATAGAAAAATTCCCCCAAAGGCGGTGAGGAAACTCACCGCCTTTTTATAAACCAGCGAGTTCATCACACGTAGTATGTAAAAGAAGGCAACCTCCCGATGCAATCTGCCTGAAAGGAACCATCCGCGACCTGATGTTCTGCCGTAAACCAGCAGGAAACGAACCTTTCAATTGATGAAGACATCAAAAAGTTTTTAAAATTTTGGCTTGCCTAAAAAAATTTTTTCATTATTATTATTTTTTGTTCTTTGAACCCGGGATTTGCGATCCGGTATTTGCTGTTGGCTATTAGCTGTTTGCTATTAGCTGTTTGCTGTTAGCTACTCGCTATAGGCTACCTGCCAAATACTATCAGCCATTCGTCAGAATTCTTAAGTCAGGTGGAAAAATGCCAGTACACAAAGTCGTAGTCATGGGTGCCGGGGTGATGGGAAGGGGTATCTCGGAATTGATTGCCTCTACCGGCTGCGAGGTGATACTGCTTGACAGGACCGAGGAGATATTGAAAAACAGCATGCATATTCTCTCTGAGAGTATGGATAATGAGATAGAGAAATGGGGGCTGACTCAAAGCGAGAAAAAGGCAATACTCTCCCGCATTCATCCCACAATCTCACTGGAGGAGGTCTGCAAAGTAGAGATGGTGATCGAGGCTGTCCCGGAAAATCTGGAGATCAAGGAAAGGGTTTTTCGGGAGCTGGATAAGAGCTGTTCACCAGGCGCAATCATAGTCACCAACACCTCTACCCTATCCATAACCGAATTAGCCTCTTTCACCCAGAGGCCGGATAAGGTCATCGGTATGCACTTTCTTATTCCGGTGACCAAGGTCCCTCTGGTGGAGATAGTGAGGGGGCTGAAGACTTCTCAGCAGACCTATGATGCCATAAAGGATATTGCGGACCAGCTGAATAAGACCGCTGTAACGGTATATGAATATCCCGGGTATGTGACTACTCGCATAATCGTCCCTTTCCTGAACGAGGCTATGCATGTTCTGATGGAAGGGATAGCCTCTGCCGAGGATATCGACACCGCTATGAAACTGGGGTTTGGATTCAATATCGGGCCTCTGGCTTTAGCGGATATGATGGGGCTGGACGTGGTGATGAGCTGGATGGAGAATCTCTTGAACGAGCTGTCAGAACATAAATACAACCCCTGCCCTCTCCTGCGAAAAATGGTACGAGCAGGTCACTTAGGACAGAAGACCGGTCAGGGCTTTTTTAAATACGATGCGGAGGGGAACAGGGTAAAAGAATAAAGATGAGGAGGGCATATATACTGCCTGAGTCACGATTTTTGCTGTTTGTAGATCTGGAAACCAACAAAGAAAACCCTTCGTTGGTGAGAATACCAACGAAAAGTAAAGGGAAAAAAGGAATTTTGGGAGTGCAAGCCCTAAGGTTCTCCTGACAGAACTGAAGCTTTATACTCCGGAGCATTTTGAGAGGTGTTAAGGAGATGAGATGAAAATTCTGGTTTTGAACTGTGGAAGCTCTTCGGTCAAATATCAGCTTATAGACATTGACAAAAACTATGCCTTGGCCAAAGGCACGGTTTCCAGAATCGGGATGAGCGAGGCGGTCTTGACTCACAAGCCGCACGACAGGCCGGAGATAAAGATAACCGGTGAGATAATAGACCATATAGTAGCCATAGAGTACGTGATAAGCATACTCCTCTCCCCCAATCACGGCGTGATCAAGGATAAATCGGAGATCGGAGCAGTGGGACACAGGGTAGTGCATGGTGGCGAGAAATTCCCTGAGTCTGTGTTTATAACTCCTGAGGTGATGGCAGAGCTAAGGAATTGCATAGAGCTGGCGCCTTTGCATAATCCGCATAACATAAGGGGTATCAACGCCTGTAAGAAGATCCTTCCAAGCGTTCCCCAGGTAGCGGTTTTCGACACCGCTTTTCATCAGCAGATGCCCAAACATGCCTATATCTACGGTCTTCCTTATATACTATATAAAAAATATGGCATCAGAAGATACGGCTTTCACGGGACTTCTCATTACTATGTTTCCCAGCGCGCCTCTGAGCTTTTAAGGAAACCGGTTAAAGAGCTTAGGATAATAACCTGTCATCTGGGAAATGGCGCCAGTATGGCAGCAGTTAAAGGAGGAATCTCCATCGATACCAGCATGGGATTTACTCCCCTGGAAGGCCTGCTTATGGGCACGAGGTGCGGGGATTTAGACCCTGCTGTTATATTACACGTTATGGCACGGGAGGAGCTTTCCCTTCAGGAGGCTAACACGCTTTTGAACAAGCATAGCGGGATGCAGGGGGTCTCAGGACAATCAAGCGATATGCGTGATATCATTCAGGAAGCAAAAGAGGGACATGCCAATTCCAAGCTGGCTCTGGATATATATTGTTACCGCATAAAAAAATATATAGGGGCTTATACTGCCTGTATGGCTGGTCTGGATGCTTTGGTCTTTACTGCCGGGATAGGAGAAAACTCGCCCATGATAAGGGAAAGGTGTTGTGAGGGTCTGGAATTCCTGGGGATTGAGCTGGATGAGGGAAGAAATGAAAATGCGGTGGGAGTCGAGGCGCTCATCAGCAAAGATAAATCAAAGGTCAGGGTTTTTGCCATTCCCACCAACGAGGAGCTGGTCATAGCCCAGGAGACCAGAAAAGTAATAGAGGTGGATAAGTTCTTAAAGGAGATGGTAAAGGGTGTATAAATTCGGTTTGAGTTTACTTCTCATTCTGACTCTTGTGTCTGCTTTAACCTCCTGTCAAAAAACAAGAGTTCAAAATCTGCAGGAGAGATTGGATGTTTTCCGTCATACTCTGCCTGAATCCCTCAGGACCGAGTTCGATGCAAAAAACTATGAGGCGGTTGCCAGAGGCATCGATTCCCTTCTTCAGACAGATGAAAACTTTAAAGCCGGATATGAACAGATGAAGGATAAGGAACTCATCAACGTATTCACCCCAGGGGAGGTCGTAGATTTCTTCAAGACCTATTTCGTAGAGGAGATTGAAAAAGGAAAAAAATCTGAAGAATAATTTCTTTTGTTAAAAAGGAGGAACTCTGGAAAAGTTAACAGGGAAAGTCAAGTTAGCTGAAGGCATTCATCGGATAAAATTCCAACTGCCGCTTCTGGTAGGGAAGGCACAGCCAGGACAGTTCGTCATCTTGAGAATAGACGAGCCTGGAGAGAGAATCCCTATGTCTATTGCGGACCTGGATAAGGAAAAGGGAATCTTAACCATCGTCTTTCAGGAAGTAGGTAAATCCACTGCCCAATTAGGTGCCCTCCCGGAGGGGGATTCAATTGCGGATGTGGTAGGACCTCTGGGAACCCCTACTCATATAGAAAAATACGGGAGGTGTGTCTGCGTTGGCGGTGGAATCGGGATAGCTCCTATCAATCCTGTGGCTAAAGCTTTAAAGCAAGCAGGCAATGATGTCATCTCCATAATCGGTGCCAGGACCAAGGAGCTTCTGATAATGGAGGAAGAATCAAAATCTGCCTGCCACCAGCTGAAGATAGCGACGGATGACGGCAGCTATGGTTATCACGGCTTCGTGACCCAGGTTTTAGCAGAGCTGCTGGAGAGGGGCGAGAAAATCGATTTCGTCTTCTCGGTTGGTCCTGTCCTGATGATGAAGGCTTTGGCTAAGGTCACGCTGCCTTACAAGATAAGGACGATCATAAGCCTTAACCCCATAATGGTGGATGGGACCGGTATGTGTGGTGCCTGTAGAGTAACCGTGGGGAACCAGACCAAGTTCGCCTGCGTGGATGGCCCGGATTTCGACGCTCATCAGGTCGATTTCGACGAGCTGCTAAAGAGGCAGAAGATGTATCTGAAGCAGGAAAAAATAGCTGTGGATAATTTTCACCAGCATAGCACAAGCCATTGATTAAAGAATAGAGGAGTAGAAAATTGAGCACACCCAGGAAAACCCAGGTCCCCCGGCAGAAGATGCCGGAACAAAAACCAGAAGACCGCGTTAAGAATTTCAAGGAAGTCCCTTTTGGATATACCGAGGAGATAGCCGTTACAGAAGCCCAGAGATGTCTTTTCTGCAAAAAGCCTTTGTGCATCACCGGCTGTCCCGTGGAAATAGACATACCGGGATTCATCAAACTGATCTCTCAGGGAGATTTTGTAGGTGCTGCCAAGAAGCTTAAAGAGTCAAACAGCCTGCCTGCGGTCTGCGGAAGGGTTTGCCCTCAGGAGGACCAGTGTGAGAAAGTATGCGTCCTGGCTAAGAAATTCGAGCCGGTAGCCATAGGAAACTTGGAGAGGTTTGCTGCAGATCACGAAAGGGAAGCAGGAGAAGTAGAGATACCCAAGATTGAAAAATCCACCGGCAAGAAAGTCGCTATCGTAGGCTCAGGCCCTGCCGGCTTAACGGTGGCAGGCGACCTGATCAAGCTGGGACATCAGGTTACCGTTTTCGAGGCACTGCATAAAGCCGGAGGAGTATTGGTTTACGGCATACCGGAGTTCAGATTGCCCAAAGCAATTGTCCAGTCTGAAGTCGATTATCTGGCAAAATTAGGTGTGGAGATCAAGACCAGCAGTGTAGTGGGAATGCTCCAGACCATCGATGAACTCTTCGATTCCGGATATCATGCTGTCTTCATAGGAACCGGTGCCGGTCTTCCCAATTTTATGAGAATCCCGGGAGAGAACCTAAACGGAATTTACTCAGCCAATGAGTACCTCACCCGTTCCAATTTAATGAAGGCTTACGATTTCCCCCAGCACGACACCCCCATATTTTCCGGAAAGAACGTGGCAGTCCTGGGAGGCGGAAATACAGCTATGGATGCGGTAAGAACAGCTTTGAGGCTGGGAGCGGATAACGCCTATATCGTCTACCGCAGGTCCAGAACTGAGATGCCAGCCAGAAAGGATGAGATTCATCATGCAGAGGAGGAAGGGGTCAAATTCCATTTTCTAACTGCTCCTATTAGATACCTGGAAACCGATGACGGCTGGGTCAAAGGAATGGAGTGCATCAAGATGAAACTGGGCGAGCCGGATGCCTCCGGAAGAAGAAGGCCCGTGCCCATAGAGGGTTCCAATTTCATAATGGACGTGGATACCGTGGTAGTGGCTATTGGAAACAGCTCCAATCCTTTGGTTCCCAAAACCACACCCGGGTTAGAGGTCAACAAATGGGGGAATATCATTGCAGACCCGGAAACTGGCCAGACCTCCCGTAAGGGAGTCTTTGCCGGAGGTGATATCGTTACCGGAGGTGCCACCGTGATCTTAGCCGCAGGAGCAGGCAAAAAAACCGCCAGGGCAATTGACGCTTACCTGAAAACCCTGTAAGAAAAGCAACGATCAGTAGATTTCATCATCTCTAAATAAACTATCCCTTACCCTTCTATAAAACAGATTGCTTTTCTCTATTTTCTAAAAGATCTTTATATATACATTCTTTATAAGTAATTGACCCTATATAAGTTAGAAAATTTATTTATTGACATTTATTTTTCTCTTGACAAATAGCATCCCAAAATGTTATTTGATTTGGAAGAGGGAAAATAAACTCTAAGAATTTGGAGTTTGTAGAGGAGGAATACCAAATCTTTCTGCGGGGTATAGATGCGGGCTTGAGTTTTTCTTCCCTGATAATTTAAAAAAGTAAAAGAATAATAGTCTTGTTCACCTACTGGTTTTTTCACGAAAGGAAAAGGAAGTGGAGATGTAGTTTTATAAGGAGATAAAACTAATATCTCTTTAAATTTGTGAAGGTAAAATCTTTCACCTCCTTAATAGGGTTAGCTGGAAAATTACCCACCTTTACACCCAAAACTTACCTCTGGCTAACCCTATTTGTTTATTTGAACTTTTAGAAGAGAAAGGAGGCAGGGTTTAGGATACGATGTGGTTTTTTGTGAAAGAGGGAAGAAATCCATGCAAAAATTTTTGAGATAATCTTAAACCAAGAAAGGAGTTCGAGATGGCGAAAAGAGTTTTAGTCTTAAGCTTAGGCTTGTTATTGATATTGAGCTTAAGCCTGTATGGTGCAAAGAAGCCAGCCGACCAGAAGATGGTGGATCGTTTGGAGCGAATAGAGCGGTCGAACTATGCGGACGAGAGCGTAGTAGGGCAGTATGTGACCACACCGGAGCCGAAGATATTATTTCCGGTAACAGACGACACCGCAGGTTTTACTTACTGGGATGTCCAGCAATATTGTAGTATGTCCCGTCAGATAACATATGACCCTGATTATGATCTCACGCATTTATGCTGGACGAACTCAGTAGGAGAGGATGTATGGACCAGCAACCGTTATATAGATTATAACGTTTGGGACGGGTCGGTCTGGTCAGCAGCCGGAGGGTACCATGTAACCCCAGCAACAGGCAGGGGAGGCTATGGCGGGTTAGATTTATTACCGGACCACCGGGAGGTATTATGCTATCACCGCACCCTGCCCACCACCCCTAATACTTTCTGGGGTACTACCATATCCATAGAGAAGACCACTCCGGGTTTAGGCGAGTTTAATGCCTATGATATCCCTGATTCTGTAGCGAACCAAAACGACAAAGGGAAGTGGCCTACCCTGAGTTGTTCCAAGGTAGCTCGTGGAGACACTCTTTTCATGCATATCATCCATGCACGGGGAACAACCTCAGGCAGCGTGGACAAGGACTTAGGGTATGTGCGTTGTTTTGAGGACCCGACCAGAGTAGATACAGTGGTCTGTCAGTCGCCAGGCTGGGCTTCACCGGTATTATTAAAAGCCAATACCAAGCTGGCACCCAATAAGGTTCCTTATAAGATAGCTAACGTCAGGCTGGGTAGCACAGTTGTAGCTACCTCTCCTGTTTCAGAGAAGGTAGCCATAGTCTACTGGCAGAACTACGCATCTTCGCAATCCCAGAATGACCTGTATTATGTTGTGTCTACCAACAACGGAGATGACTGGATGACAGCCGGCAGCATGACTCCTGTAAAGTTGACTAGTTATCAGGGTACAGATACCAGGGGTTATGGTGATCTGGCAGCAGTTTACGATTACAACGACGAGTTGCATATTATCTGGACCACCTACAAACTTCCCTATATGAACGATGTGACCTTATGGCACTGGAGTGCATCTACAGGGATTCGCAAAGTTGATTTTGCTACAGCCCATTCTTCTCTAAAACCAGGCGATGCAGACCTTATTATTGCTAACATGACCATGGGGGTAGAATGTAGAGTTTCGGACCCAGCTTTCAACTATCTTTATGTGGTTTACACCAAGTTCAAAGACGGAGACAAATGTAAAAATGGTTTTGCTAATGGAGACCTGTATAAGAAAATATCTTCCAACGGTGGGTTGACCTGGGGACCTCGTGAGGAAAATCTAACCAACACTAATACTAACGGATGTGATCCCGGGAATTGTATGAGTGAGAACTGGGCTTCATTAGCAGAAAAAGTGGATGACTATCTACATATCAAATATATTCTTGATAAAGCTCCAGGTGTTGGTTTTCAACAAGGCGGACAAGTTACTAGGAATCCAGTTCGCCATTTGAAGCATACCCGTCAATTTGTTCCACCAGAACCAATACTTCCTCCACCCGAATTCATTTATCCACCAGCTGCCCCACCTTCACCATGGAGTCCTCCGGGATGGGAGCGTTTATATGGACCTGTTTATTCAATGAATGGTGGAAGCACACAGGGTGCTATGGAGTTTGACAACATTGGCACTGCAACCTTGTATGTGAAGGTGACCGATCCTGCGCCGAGTTACGTGAATATAACCAATGGTAATTTCAACATAGCAGAAGCGGGCCCGACCCATACAGTCAGTCTCACCTTTAACGGAGCAGGCTTAACAGACACCCTGATAATCGACAGTTTGATGGTTGAGTCGAATGATGGAGAAGTAGGTGGTCCGGAGATTTATTCGGATGTTCGCTGGATAAGGTATCATATGGTGGTGACCACCAATTACTACTATGCAGAGTTCGACACCTGTCCCTACAGCCCTATCACTCAGGTAGCCAACGTAGGTAACCTGGGCAGCGATGAGGGTGATAGTATAGGGATGTTCTACAATGGGCAAAATTATCTGTTTGAGTCTACGCCGGCATTTGTGACAGAAGACATCAATGGATCAGGGCCTGTAGGATTCACCTGGTTACACGAGCATCATGATTTCATAGCGGAGGATCATATTCAGTCGACGATCTATGACAAGCTGGACGTAGCAGTATTCAAGGACAAGTTAACCCTGGTATTTCCGCCGCGCCGGGCAGACCATTATACCTACCACAAGTGGTGGGGCTACTGGACCAAGTATTCCAAGGTTATCCAGCTGTACCCGCAATATATTCTGGTGTATAACTGGTGGGTATGGAATCCGCCGTTTATCTGGTGGGATGATCTTGATCCAACACTCAATCCGGATACCAATCCCAAAGGCGGCTATTTTGGCATAGCCGCAGACTGGGATGTAACCGCAGATGCATCAGGCCGTAACTTAGGCGACTATGATGACACCCGGAACCTGATCTGGCAGTATTCGGACTCAGCCGGTTTTGAAAACTACTATGGCGGCTTCAAGTTCATAGATGCCTTGGTATGGGAGAGCAACGATTCAGCCGGGACGGTGGTGGAAGAGACCGCACCGTTTAGCGCACGCGTAGGAACCAATGAAACCCAGCTATATCCCTTTAATGGATATGATGGGGATTCGCTGTATAAGTATTTTTCCACCCCGGGTTATTCAGTTGAGTCAGACTCCTCTCAGGATATGAACATAATGATGTGTTTTGTGGAGAAGCTTGATCCCACCCCCAACACGGTAATATTTATGAAGTATGCTCTGCTGGTATCGGATCAGGGAGAGGCAGGCTTCAGGGGAGTGGATTCCTTGATAACGAAGATAAAGCCGGGTGATTCCAATAAAGACGGTAATGTTTCGGTAACTGATGTGGTATATCTGGTTAATTTTCTATTTAAAGGAGGAGCGCCTCCGTTCAAGGCATACAGCGATGCTAATGCGGATGCAAATATTACTGTATCAGACATCGTGTATTTGATAAACTATCTGTTCAAGGGAGGACCAGCACCAAAGTTGATATGGTGCCAGCTAACCCCGCCATGGTAATTTGTCTTTTTAATCAGAATTGAATCTATATCGTAGCGCCCGACTTTTATGTCGGGCGTTGCATTTTTAGGAAAGCGGGCGACCACAAGGGTTGCCCCTACTCTTTCCTTTTGTAAAAGAGGTAACTCCGGATACTATTGAGAACCTCCCCTTTATCCCCTCCTTAAAAAGGAGGGGAAATTTTTTTCCCCTCTCCTTTCTAAGGAAAGGGTTGGGGTGAGGTTCTGGAAACCCTTCAGGAGTCAGGAGGTAACTCCTGACACTATTGAAAACATAAAATATAAAGGACAGAATATTGTTCTGTCCCTACAAAATTTTCCCCCCTCTTCTTTCTTCCGAGAAACGGAGCCGGAAGAAAATCAAAAAGATTAGGGACAGACACGCAGGTCTGCCCCTTCTGAATAACTTAGGTGAGCAGAATAATACTGTGGAAGTTAAAGATGGCTTACTTTTCCTCCTCGTATTTTTTCATCTTCTTATCCAGTCTCTCCAGCTCCTTTTCCAGCCTCTTAAGCTCCAGCTTGAAATTATCCAGCGACTTGCCAAGGATTTTCTTCAGCTCCTCCTGCAGCATCTTAGCCTGGGCCTCATCATACTTCTCCCAAGCTTCATCGAATTGTAATTTTACTTCAGGTACCTCTATGACGTCCGGTATTTTAACCGAGGGTACAACGGTCCTGGAAGAATAAACTGAGCCAGTTCCTCCCAGCTTTGCAGTTAAAATCTTTTTACGCCCGTCCCGGATGATCCTCAACCTGACCACATCCTCTGGCTGGCTACCTACTATTAGTTTTCTGAAGTGGTCAGAATCCCTGACTTTCTGCTGGTTGAATTCAGTCACCACATCCTCGTCCTCTAAGCCGGCTTTTTCTGCCGGACTATCCTCCACCACCCCGCTTATCAGAACACCTCCCTGTATGCCGTATTCCTCCTCTATATCAGGATCCAGGTCCTCCAGGTAAACGCCCAAGTAGCCCTTCTCGATACTTGAGCCGTGCTTGATTATCCAGTCTGTTTTCTTCATCACCTGATTTATGGGAATAGCCAGCGAGATTCCAGAAGAGGGGATCTCGATCTGTGTGGGGGGAATATAGATTACCCTTTTCTCCTTTTCCTCATAAAATCTCAAAGCATCCAGATAGGAGGTCTCGGAAAACTTGGCTGAGACCAAACCTATAACCTCCCCCTTGATATTTAAAACTGGTCCTCCACTATTGCCGGGGCTAACGTTAACGCTCATCTGAATAGTTCCGTCCTCCCTTATGCCGTTGACTATTCCAAAGGAGACTGCTGTGGGAAGTCCGTATGAATTCCCCACCACCGTAACCCAGGAACCCTCTTTTGTCCTATCCGAATTACCGAACCTGGCTTTAATCAAGCCCCTGGCATCCACCTTTAAAATAGCTAAATTGGTCTGAATATCCATCCCCACTAATTTCGCCTTATATTCCTTCCTATTGGAAAGTGTAACCTTAAAATCCTTCATCCCTCCTGCCACACTGGAAGTAGTCAAAATATACCCATCAGAAGAATAGACCACTCCTGAGCCTACAAAAGAAGTAAGAGAGACAGGCTTCTTCTTTTCGTATGAGTAGATCTCAGCCTCGATTGTGACCAGCGAGGGCTTAACCTCCTCTACCAGTCCAGTGATATTTTTCTCTAAGGATTCTAAAACATCCTGGGCTGAGGCGGTATTTGCCGTCCCCAATGGGACAGACCCGAACCGGCTGAGGAACAAGGATAAAAGGACTAAAAGACCTAAACTCGACAAAATTTTTATCTTCATGTAAAACCTCCTGTTCAGAGAATCAATAACTTCTCTTCTCTTCAACCTGCATAGTCGATACCGCTGGCAGGACATAGGCTTCGTTGGTCAGCCTGCTATCCACCGGCCGGAAATTTGCCGCATCCATAACATAATTATTCAGTTCTCCCTGTATGACCTTGCTGTCAGGCACTCTCCTCAGCTCTGCCAGGTTGAGATTAGCCATAATGTATACTGCTTTGTAATTTTCCTTTTTCTCGAGGGCAGTTGCCGGAATCGCATTTTGGGTGTTAGCCTGCACAAAGGAATCCTCAGTAGGTTTAGCCTCCGTCTTGACTAAATCAGTTCCCTTTGAGGTGAGATCAGGCTGTGATTTAAAAAATCCAATCTTCAGGAACAAAAACAAAGCTAAAGCCGCCACGGGAATTAAAGCCCATCTCAGGGAGGGGAAGGAAGTAACCAGCGGCTTTGCCTTTGGCTTTATCTGGGGATATGAGAGCTCCCTGACTCTGTTCTCCAACTTTGAATCAAAACCGGGAGAGGGTGAATATACCTCTAAATCCTGGATTGCCTGATTCAAGGCTTTATAAGCCCGAGCTTCTTTAGCACATCCCTCGCATTCCTGGATGTGCCGGGTGATCAGCTCCTCCTGCTCTTTTGAAAGCTCACCTCTATAATATCGGGATAGATAGCGGCGAATCTTTCGACAGCTCATAGCATTCCTCCATCATAGGTCTCAATTTTTTCTTTAAAATCCTCCTGGCACGATTGACCCTGGACTTCACCGTCCCTAGGGGGATACCCAGAGTCAGGGCGATATCCTCATAGCTCAGCTGATCCACGTCCCTCAGAAGAAAAACCTTCCTGTACTTCCTGGGAAGTGTGGTTATGGCTTTTTCCAGAATAGAGCTCAGGCGGCTCCTGTTGCCGAAATTATCCGAGCTGGAGCCTGGCTGGCTCAGCAGGGCATCCAGGCTGGTGAATCTGACCCTGTTCTTCCTCCTGTATAAATTCCTGCACAGATTCAGAGCGATGGTGTAAATCCAGGTGGAGAAAGAATAGTTGAAGTTGTAACTTTCCCTCTCCCTGTATACTCTCAAAAATGTCTCCTGCAAGATATCCTCAGCCTCCTCCCTAGCACCTGTCAGACGGTAAAGCAGATTGAACAGCTTCACCTTATAATTTTCAACCAGGAGATTGAATCCTTCAATTTCGCCCCTTAAGAATCTTTCCATCAACTCCTTATCCGAGAGTCGAGCTTGACCCTGAGGCCGGCTTTGGTCCATCTAAGGAATCTCTCCTCTTTTAACAGGTTATACAATTAAATATACTTTAAAGTTCCCAAATTTGTTTAATTTAATTTCAGGTGGCAGGACAAGGCTTCAGCCTTGCTCTTGCGACCTTGAAGGAGTCGCACTACGAAAGAAAAAAGCAACTGTCTAATTTCTCCCAGGTCGATGAGAATCGGGTGAGTGGTTCCTAAGAGGCAGTGGCACTACAAGTCGTGCCCTACCCTCTTTTTTGAGTTTCCGCTTGATTAATCACAAACATCAATATATGTTGAATATACCGGCAAAAAAAGGAGACAGCAGTGAGTTGGGAAAAACCCTGGCAAAAACCATTTGAAAGTCTCTTAAGCCAGTTCTCAGCTAACTTCAAAGGCGAGATAATAAGACCGAAACCCAGGCCGGAAACCCGACCTGGCGCCGCGGATACCTCTTATTTCGTTTATCCTGATTTCAAAGGCAAGTTACAGCAACAGAAATTCGCCATAGAAATCAGCGAGTTCCCCAGAATCGCTTCCAATCTCTATGAAGCGGCGGATAACATGGAATACCTGCGAATTTTCGTCATCCAGCCGAGCCGTTACGCTCTTTCGATAATTCACGAGAATTGGCTGCACCGTTTTAAAAAGAAGCTTCGCCTTGACAGAGAATTTCAAAGCGGTGTAAATGATTTCGATGAAAAATATTACCTGAGACCTGAAGCAGACCAGGACAAACAACTTCTCAAGGAGCCAAAATTCCAGGAGCGGGTAAAAAACCTTGAGCCTTTTTCGGTATTTGAGATACAAAAATCCGGAATCCTCTGGTCTCAACAGGTCACTGGCGAAAAGCGGCTGGACTATTACAGGGTAGAGAGCTATCTCAGGAAAATACTTGAAATAGCCAGAATAATTGCCAGCAGATAAATCCAACACCCTCATATCATCTACCAGCTTGTAGAGATGCAAGGCTACGCGTCTCTATTTCTCTTGCGATCTTAAAAGGGTTGTCCTTCGAAAGAAAAAAGCAACTCCAAAGAGCTGCCCTACGAAAATCTTAATCCCCTTGAATCCACGAATCCTTTTTCACCCGATTTTGCCCCAAGGATAACCTAAAAGAACCAAAAGGAGTGCTATTATCATTAGCAAAATGGAAGGCGGGATAATCAACTTGTAAATGCCGGAGAAAGTGGCTTTGAAATAATCTTTGGTCAGAACCAGGCACAGGTGAACCGGTGAAAGCATCACCCCGGTAAAGCCCGCGGCATAGGCTAACATAGCATAGCCATAGTTAACCCCCTCAGGTTTTAAAAAGCTTAAAAGTATCGGATAGGATATACCTATGAAAGCGGTGGTCACCCCGGTCAAAGCCCCAACTGCAAAGGGAACCAGACAGATGACTAAAACCGGAGAGATACCCCAGGTGGAGAGTGTCTGGGGGATAACGGTCACCGCGCCGGATACCTCGATTATCTTCTTGAAAATCATTATGCCCAGTATCAGCATAATAATCTCCCAGGTCACATTCTCACGGATTACCTTGACCAGCGCTCTGAGCTTGACCCTATTCAGAATAGAGAAAAAAGAGATGCTCAAAATCAAAGCCCAGAGAAGGTCTATGCTCAAAAACAGGTTCAAGACCACAGCCAAAAGCACTGCCCAGATGCTTTTCAGAAACAGGAACAGGTTCTCCTCTATTTTTTTCTCTACTTTATTTTCCATCCTTTCCACTTTGACTTTTCCAAAAAGGAAAAAAATCCCAGCACCCAACATCGTCAGGCTCATAGGCACCTGAGCTAAGATTATCTTGCTCAAAGGCACTTTCAAAATCACCGAGGCTATTATCACCCCCTGGTAAAGGGGAAAGACAAACTCCATTATATGCCTGAACCAGTGGTTAAAGGCGGCTTTGACCTCCGGGGAGAGGTTTTTCCTCGAGCCCACCTCCTCGATCATAGGGGCGGACATCATCGCCCCGCCGGGCATCGGAAGTACCCCTATCAGGGCTGGAAGAAGCATTATTATGAACCTGACATCCTGAATCAGGTTTTCCAGGGAATCGGTCAGGTCCCTCAAGCTGCGGGTGTATTTAAGCAGACCACCGAATATGGTAACCAGTATGACGATGAACAACAAGCGCAGGGTATCCCATTCGATTGTGGCTTTGAAGATATTCTCTACTAGTTTTAGAACCGGCAAAGAGAACAGAAGTCCCAGTAACACGGCACCCGAAAGCAGAGTATAGCCGATGGGGACTCTCTTTTTGATCAACAGGACTAAAAAGACGAAAACGATCGATATCTTTATAAGCTCAAGCATATTGCTTAATATAAATTGGGATTTGATTTCTTCAAAATAAATTATAGGGACATCCGCCTGAGGCGGACAACCTGCCCCTACGATATCTGGCCTCAGACAGGAACATCTGGCCTGCCGGATTACGGTTCCCTGACTTGGTTATTGTTTTACGAAGCAATCTTCAATAAAATAAAGGAGCGCAAAAGCCATGATCCTTTAAAATAAGGTTTTTCCGACAGGCTCCTCTGTTATCTCTCGTGGCTCCGAAAAGGTTTAAGCTTATCACCAAGACTATACTTACCCGGGCCTATGAGAATCAGACTCAGAAAGACAATCCCGTCTTCAATGGCATGGGAAGCTCCACCCAAACCATCCCCTCTGCTCAAGTGCATGATAGCGGCAACAGTCATGTTAATGGTCAGAAGCATGCAGGCTGGTCTAAAAAATAGACCTGTAACGATCAAAATTCCTCCAATGAATTCCGCAAAAGCGGACATGAATCCCCAGAATGCCGGCATAAACTGAATACCAACGTTGGCCATTGCCGTACCAAGTTTTTCCCATTTCTCCGGGCCGCCAAACATTTTCGGAGCACCGTGAAATAGAAACATACTTCCTATCCCTAGGCGAAGAATCAGAAGTCCAAAATCCCTATACTTGTTCCAAAATGTTAAAATCATTTTCTTTATGCCTCCTTAGCTCAAGAAGTTTGCATTCAACACAATTGCTTCATCTTCCCTTGCGGGAACTCCTGGCAATGACCCGCCGTAGTGGCGCGCTTCCCTCTCGGCGGGATGCACATGCGGCAAATTACTTCTGACAGTTTTTACAGCATC
The DNA here is from genome assembly GCA_964511075.1 of uncultured Ignavibacteria bacterium. Taxonomy (GTDB): domain Bacteria; phylum Zixibacteria; class MSB-5A5; order MSB-5A5; family RBG-16-43-9; genus CAZEDM01. Next base: position 77,709 of record CAZEDM010000002.1, on the reverse strand, counting down.
GCGATCTGCCCCAACCCCTCACCTGCTTAAACTCACCTGTCGCCCTGCATAGACTCATTCAACAGCAGTTACCTTGGCTACAGATTTTTTCCTCATCCGGATAAGAAGGAGCGGCACGATTCCCAGGAAAACAACCACCGCCGCAAAAAGAAAATCATCGTTTACAGACTGCACGAAAGACTGTTGTGCTAAGTGCGAGCTGATAAGGGCGCCTGCGCGCTGGGAAGCCTCAGCCATTGTGCCTCCAACCGACTGCTGGGCAAAATGCTGCAGGCCGTAAGAGATATGCTTGAATGCCGGAGAATACTGATTTATCTGCTGTCCATATATGGTAGAATGAAAAATCTGTCTGCGAATCAGCAGGGTTCCCAAAATCGCCACCCCGAAACTCCCGCCTATCTGCCGGATAACGTTGAATAAGCCCGTTGCCTGGGCTATCTTGTGCTTGGGGATATCAGACAGAGCTATAGTGCTCAAAGGGGTAAAAAGAAGTCCCATGGCAAAACCGCGCAGGTAAAGAGGAAACATTATCTGGGCATGTTCGGAAAAAAGAGACAGGAAACTGTTGAGGTAGAGGCTGAGAGTCAGCAGGATTATCCCGACAATAGCCGGTATCTTCGGGTTCATCCGATCAGACAAAATCCCTGAGATGGGTGAGACTGCTCCCTGAAGCAATCCTACCGGCAGAAACACGGCTCCTGCCTGGAACGCGGTGTAACCCAGCCCGTTCTGAAGGTAAAGAGGAAGCAGGAAGGTGCTGCCGAACATTCCCAAGCCGAAGATGAACAAAACTAAATTGGTCATCCCGAAGTTTAAGTCCCTGAACAGGTCCAGCTCGATCAGAGGGTGCTGGACCGAAAGCTCGTTTATCAGGAAAACGACCAGCCCCAAAATTGACAGGGCGAAGCAGGAGAGGATAAAATTCGAGGTCCATCCGCCTATGTTCCAGGCGGCGTTCCCCTCTGCCAGCGCCAGAAGCAGAAAAACCAAAAACACGGTAAGTGAGACAAATCCCAAAAAGTCGAATGAACGTATCTGCTCGGTTTTGTATTCCCGCTGGATGATCCAGCCGACGAGGATCGCCACTATGCCCACCGGAACGTTTACATCGAAGATCGCATGCCAGCTAAAACTATCGATCAGGTAACCCCCGATCATGGGACCCAGGGAGACGGAGGCTGCGGCGGAAATTGCCCAGAACCCCAAAGCCACCCCCCTTTTCTCCGGAGGAAATTCCCGGGTGACAATAGCCATACCCACCGGCATCAGAAAACCGGAACCTATCCCCTGAATTATCCGGAAAACTATCAGGATGTCCTCGTTCCAGGCAAGCCCGCATAGAAAAGAGCCCAAGGTGAAAAGAAAAAGCGCGAAAAGATAAGTGCGCTTGTAACCGAAATGGTCTGCCACCCAGCCGGATGTCGGCAGCATCACCCCGAACACCAGAAGGTAAGCTGTCATCACCCACTCGACTTTATCCACGGAGACGCCGAATGCTGCCATCAGTTTTGCCAGGGCAACGTTGACGATAGTGGCATCCAGCACCGCCATGAAAGTTCCCAACATTACACTGAAAAGAACCCACCAGCGGTAAAGCTCGTGCCCGTGGTTCAAGGATTTGAACCGGCCGGAAAACTGATTTTTCATCTTTTATTTCAGCTTTATCTTGATCTCAACCGACATTCCGGGAAGAAGCAATACCGGCTGCTCCTGCTTTTCGGGGTCATCCTGGGAAATCGATATCTTGACCGGAATTCGCTGGGTTAATTTGGTGAAATTGCCTGAGGCATTGCTGGGAGGAATAAGGGAAAATTGTGAGGCTGTGCCCGAGCCGAACTGAATGACTTTTCCGCTGAAACGCCTTCGTGGATAAGCATCCACTGAGATCTCAACCGGATCATTCAGGTGGAGGGAGGCGAACTTGGTCTCCTCCAGGTTGGCTGTTACCCAGATATTCTTCAGATCGTAGATGGAGAAAATCGGCTGGGCAGGTTGAACTACATCCCCGGGCGTAGCCCATTTTTTTGCGACCACACCATCGATGGGTGAGGTTATTACGGTATTCTTGAGCTGAGTCTGAATCACCCCCAACTGGGACCTGGCAACACCTACCTGGGCCAGAGCGATGCTATACTGGGCTTGAGCCGTCTCGAGGGCTTTCTTGTCGTGATCGAACTGTTCCTTTGTAGTCGTGCCGCTCTGGAACAAAGCATCGGTCCTCTGGAAATCGTCCTTGGTCTTATCCAGATTGGTTCTTGCCAGTGCCACGCTTTCTTTGGAATGTGCCAGAACTGCCTTTGCCTGTTCTTCCTGGGCTTTCAGGTCCGAATCGTCCAGATTTACCAGAACCTGCCCGGTTTTTACGCTGTCCCCTTCATCCGCTGAAAGCTTGACTATCTTACCCAGAATCTTGGAGCTGAGCGAGACGCCGTTGCTGTCGATGTAGGCATCATCCGTTGAAACGTATCCGCGTAAATTCACATACCAGTACCAGACAATCACCACTACTGCGATGATTAAGATAAAAAAAGGGATTAAAACTCTTTTTCTGCGGTAGAGCGGAACCGCATTTATCGGCTGCTCTTCCTCCTCTCCCTGATTTCGTGGAACGGTATTGGGTTGATTCAGGGACGGTTTTGCTTGCCGTGAATATTTATCATCCATATCTTAATCCTCACTCCGGATTATTGTTATATGTTCCCTCTATGCCCTTTAAGATACAAAAAAATTGCCTTCAGTCAACTATGAACCTTTCCCTGGGGTTACAATGACTATATCGTGATGTTCCTATAGTTATTGGTAATACGTAAGATACAAAAAAGCCGCCAAAGAATCACGGCTTTTTTAACCGGCAGAACTGTTACTCTGACCTGTCCTTAAGGTCAGACAGGAATGTCTGGCCTACTTTGAAATAAAAAGGTATCCCCACGTTGCTCTCAACGTGGGGACGATTCGACATTGAACTGCAGGGACACGGCTCTCTCTCAGACGGGATAACCCTGCATCATTTCACATCTATGGTCCTACTTCCTACTTTCCATTTTCACCCTTATCTTCTCCGTATCCTCCGGCCTTGGCTCTTCTCTTCTTACTTTCTGCACGCTCTCTATCTCAATCGGTTGGGGTCTATTCTTCAGCTCATCTTCCTCTGTCCTCTCTATTCTCTCCCGCTTCATCTGTGCCATCTCCTGCTCTGACTCAGCCACACGCCTTGCATGCTCTGCCTCTATCTCTTCTGGAGTGGAGCCAACCATCTTAGCCATCCTCAATTCCTCATAACCTTTTCTTTTGGCTACGATGCGGTAGGAAAAAGATATATTGGATGTTCCTCCCTGAAGCTCTCTTACCTCAAAAGATGTCGAGGCTTTGTTGTCCACATATAATCCTTTGCAGTCTCCTTCGGGCGTCAAAAAGACCCGGTATTCTATCTGGGTATTTACGCTCTGAGCAAAAAGAGGGTCTATTTGAACGGTTGCCACCCCATTCTGAAGAGTGCCCCCTCCGAAATCCTCAAACCAGTTCTCCGGGGACTCCATTGCGTAAAGCAATCGATATTCACCATTATCCACTTTCACTGCCGCACTCTTAGTGCCTGTAGCAAGGAAATCCCCTGAAAAATATCCAGCATAACCTGTGGAAGGCGCATAGGAATATACTCCATATTCTGTGCCTGAGGTAGAATATGCTGCAAAATATCCACCATATGCACTCCCACTTGAATAATTTGAGACAAAAGCATCAAATCCATAAGTACTGGAAGAAGAACTACCATAAGCATCTGCTACCACTCCTCTGTGTCCCCCTGTTCCCGAAGAAGAGGCATAAAAATAACCACCATAAGCACTGCCGCTGGAGGTATTCTCAGTCATTGCATAAACCCCTCGAGCAAGTCCTGTGGTGCTACTATTGCCTTCAGCTCTTACACCATAATGATACCCTGTGCCTGAAGTCGAGGTCTCAAAAAAGCCACCATAAGCATTACCTGTTACATAATTTGAGCCATAGCCATAAACTCCGTAAGCGGAGGAATCGGAGTTACTAAATGCCTCCCCGAAAACACCATAACGCGTCCCACTTCCCATGGAAGAGGCATAAAAAATCCCACCGTAAGCCTCGCCATCTGAATAATTATAAGCATCACTGGCTGTACCGTAAATTCCAGAAGAATTGCTACCCCAACCTGCTGCATAAATCCCATAATGATACCCCGTACCATCGGAAGAGGTGCTAAAATATCCACCAAAGGCTGAAGCAGACGAGCTGTTCTTGGCATAGCCGTAGACACCATAAGCAGCATCTGCAGATTGGTCTCCCAGGCCGTAAGACATAATTCCATAATGGTCCCCTGTGCCTGCAGAATCTGCAGTGAAATACCCTGCATAAGCATTTCCTGTGGAGGTGTTTGAAGCGTATCCTTGTACTCCAAAGGTCTGGGTAGAAGAAGCACCATAACCTCTTGCTTCTATCCCATAATGTTCCCCGGTACCAGAAGAAGAGGTGCTGAAAAATCCGCCTGAAGCTACACCGGTGGATGTATTTTGAGCATAACCGGAAATCCCATAAGCAGTAGCATCAGAAGAGCTATAAGCATTTGCCTCTACTCCATAGCGCTCTCCAGTGCCACCAGAATAGGCTTCAAAATATCCCGCATAAACTGGACCATCTGAATTATTATTAGATAAACCTATAACTCCCAATGCCCAGCCACTGCCATCTGCGTACCCTTCACCTAAAGCGCCTGAAGTGTACGATACGCTGGAGGAAGCGCTATGGCTTACTCCTACTAACCCATAATGTTGCCCACCGCTGCCAGGCTCATTTACATCTCCCCGCACACCATAAGCAACGCCAGATCCCTTGTTCTCGGCATATCCATATACGCCGGTTGCAGTATTTATACTGCTATCTGAGACTGTTCCGCTAAAGGCTGAGCCAGAGGCAGAATAAACAATTTCCGGTCCTTGCTCGTTCACATACTTGTCAGTCAGAGTACTTGTTCCTTCATAGAGATTGGGAGATACTCCCGAGCGACCGTAATCCGATACCGGGCTGGTGAAATCTGAAGCATCTAAACCATCCAATTTGTCTGCATTCAGAGAGTAATAAGCATATCCCAAACTGGATATCCTCTGTCTGGGTGTCATCTCCGCATCAGCACCTACCTGTACTCCCAGGTAGGTATCAACATAAGAATCGAAAATGGAGTTGGGAATAGGTGTGTTGGAGCCTAAGATAACGTTAAACAACCCCTTGCTCACACTGACCGATTGAGTCTCGCTCCACAGGGCGCTCCCCCCTGAGGGAACCGAGTAAATGCTGAAAGTAACAGAATAATTGCCATCCACCACAAACTTGCCAGACGAGTCAGTCAGCCTCCCCTGAAAGTTAATCAGTCTGGGAATGTCTGCATAAGCCAAACAACAGACCAGCAACCCCACCACCACCAAAAACAAAGCACGGTAACGCATAACACCCTCCTAGGGTTAAAGGTTAAAAAAAATTATAGGTTTACTTTTTCCCCATTAAATTTCAAATTGACCGCAAGATCCTCCATGATGAAAAAATATATAGAAGAGTTTGAATTGACTGTCAAGAAAAAAGTAGAGACAATTTCCATTTGGATCCATACGGAGATGAATTGTCATTACAATCGTGTGTTTTATTCCTCATTATAAGAGGATTGTCCGGGTAGACAAATTACCTTTGAAGAAGGTAGACCCACCTTGCCCTTAAGGTGGGTCTATATATGATTCTCAGAGACGCATGCCATGCGTCTCTACAAAAAAAGAGAAAGCCGTCCAAAAAATGACGGCTTTTTGAGAATAATTATCGGAAATCGCTATAATCTGTAAGCCAAGCTTATGAAAATCTTATCCGTAGTATAAGATTCCTTGATGAACTGGTCCCGGTTATCCCTGAACTCATAAAAACCGTGATTCCAGGCAAGGTCCAGGGTCAGCACCTGGTCGATGAGAAAGCCTGCTCCAAAGGTCAGATACCTGCGGTCTTTTTCCAGGTAGACCGTTTTATAGGGAATGGGGTCGACATAATATCCTGCCCTTACCGTGGTGGAAAGCTCCGGCATCACAAACTCAGCCCCTAAATGCCAGCGGAGCACTTCCTGATAATTTTCCTTTATCAGCTTTTCATCCACCCCTTTCCCGCCCATCTGCGCCCAGTCCGTGTAATAGATATCCCCTTCGAAGGTCATATCTTTGAAATTCAGAGCCGCTCCTGCCCCAAGAGAGTAAGGATGAGTCAAATCATATTCTCCAAGAGCAGTGTAGTCTTCCACATATTCAGAACCTGGGACATTAAGGCTATCATAATAAAAGGAATAGTCCTGTTGAATTTTGAACCAGGTAGGGAAATCGACTACTCCGCCTACGCTCAGGAACCTATTGGGCTGAACCAGAAATCCCAACTTGGCATTCCAGCCGGTGTAGCTATCCAAATAATGATTCTTCTCCCAGATTTCATAACCTAATTTATTAATAAGGGGTAAATAATATTCCTGAATCACATCATCCTCTCCATTCCAGTAGTTAATAGCCGCACCTACGGATATGCTGGGAGAAAGGTCTAAAGCTCCGCCGAACGACCACATATTTATACCACCGGTCTCAAGGATGGAAGCGTCCAGTTCAGTTGCTCCGGTAGAGGCCTCGACTAATACCGAATGGAATGCCCTGTCAAAACTTTTCATCCGGTTGACTCCCAGGGCAAAGACCAGTCCTCCTCTGTAAGTTGGAACCGGCAGAACGATATTGGCAGAGCTGAAGCGGGTATTGGACTGTATTATGCTTTCATTGGCGAAGTATTCGCTTGACGACTGGAATCTGCCAGTGAAACCGGTCTCGTTTTTTAGCCTCTGATGGGTCATCCCGCCTGAGAACTCAATCCTCTTGATTTTCGCCAGGCAGGCAGGGTTATAGACCAAAGCTGAGGCATCGTTTGCAGTCGCGATCTGTGCACCTCCCATCCCCATAGCCCTGGCACCCACCCCAAAGAAATTCCCAGAGGATGCCTCCTCCCATATCTGATAATCGGTGAACTCCTGGCCGAAAGCGCCGGCAGAGAAAACCAAAATCAAGAAGACCACAGATAATGACACCTTCCTGCACATAAGATTCTCCTTAAATCGTAGATTTATCTTTTTTTCCGTTCTATCTTCTCTTCTTTTCTCTCCTCTTTTTTCCCTTCCTGCTGCTGCGGTTGCTGCTGCTCCGTCTTCTTATCGATAGTCACGTTTGGCGTATTGGTCCGCGGGGACTTGGATTCTATGACCGATGGAAAACTGCCCTGGGTTGCGGGAACATAAGGCGGCTCCAGGCTTCTGCCTCTCCTCTCTATTTTTTCTGTTTGAATGATACCGCCTCCACCTCCCTCATCCCCCCAGTACCAATCCCACCACCAGGGATAGATGTAATAATGACCCCAGCGAGGATAATTCCAGTAATAATCCGGGTAATAGCCGTAATAGTAGCCGTAAGGGTAATTATGATAATCCGCATGACAGTCCGTGCAGTTCTCCCGATAATATCTGCCAGAATACGTCTCCCCTTCCTCACCCTCCACCCGGGGATGGGATAAAATGGTATAACAGCCGACCACAAAAATCCCCATTATAGTCAGCATCACTCCCATCAACACCCATCTGTTTCGCATTTTCTCTCACCTCCAGTTTCTAACGCTAACAAATATTAGACACAGTATGACATACAAAAGATTAAAAGAATAATTCGACACCTTATATAAATACGAGAACGCAGGACAAACCTTTAGGCTTGCGCTTTTAAAAGCAGGTCTGAAGCCTTGTTTTATGTTTTTTAGACTCAAGCCTTCAGACTACAGCCTTTAGCCTCTAAAAGAACTCCACAAATATAATTCTCAATTCCCTGCCGATATATGATTTATTCTCGGTATTGGTAAAAAGGTTCCTCAGATCCAACTGCAGGGTCAGCTGGTCCGAGAAAATCCACTGGAAGCCAAGATTCAGATATCCCTTCCCTTCTCCCAGGGCTTTCCCGCTTTCGTCGTTGGTCCCCAGGTCGTATTCCAAAAGCGCGCCAAAGCTTTCGTTGAACCTTACGTCCGCTCCCAGAAACAGGGAAATGTCCTTATCCTCGTCCTCGTTTTCCAGACTGTAATTTGCCCCGAAATGAAACCCCACCGGTATATCCATAACCAGGTAATTTTTGCTTGCCACCCCGTAAAAACCTTTGGATTTATACTGATACCTCTCCAAAGAATCGTTGTACGCTCCCACACCCTGTCCGTCATACCCCAGGACGACAGCCGGCATCATATAACTTTCGTTGACGAATCTTAATTTGGCAGCAAATTCAATTCTGGGATTCCAGTCTGGCTTATCCTCGCTGATCAGGTTCGCCCCTCCGAAGGACAATCCCAGGGTAAACCGGTTCATCAAGCCTATATCGATGGTGTTGATCACTCCCCCGCCGGGATAGACCCTGATATCGAAATCGAAACTTCCTCTGGGCAGAAGCCCGGCTGTAGGACAATCTATCAATTTGCGTGGCTGAACTCTTGCCCAATCCCTGATGCGGGTTACCTTTCCCTGCTCCACTCTCTGAGAAAAGGCAGAGCTGTACAAAAAGGTGAATAGAACTGCGGATAGAACAACTTTTTTCATCTTCCCCTCCGGTTTTTAGGTTCTCACACCTGCAGTAAACTAACTCAGAGGAAGCTTCAAGTCAAACGAAATCTAAATTAAGAGAGCAATCCTTATGCCAGAAAGATAGTCTGGCGTCTCTTTTATAACTGGCTAATTTATATGGGGATATTTAATGATGTGATTTTTTCCCCGGAAAAAGGATTATCTGCCTGCACAAAATTTGTTCCCTGGAGAATTTTTTTGTGCATCAGCTCCATCTATCAAAACAGATGGTCTCTTCCAATTTCTTCCTGGCACGGGCAGGAGGAATTGTTTCCGGATAACCCAGGGTCAAAAGCTCAACTATCCTGACTTCCGGGGGTATGTTAAGCAGTTTTTTGACCTCATCCTCTTTAAAGGAGCCGATCCAGCAGGTCCCCAGACCTTCCTCTACTGCCTGCAGGGTCATATGGTCCATGGCAATAGCCAGATCTATAGGATAGGCATACTGCCCGCAGGACATCACGTAATCTACCAGAGTGGCACATCCGGCAATCACTACCGGTGCCTCCGCTATAAAACGCTGGTTATTTGCTGCAGCTACCAGTTTCTTTCTTAACTCTTTATCCTTTACGATCACGAATTTCCATTCCTGCAGGTTCTTGGCTGAAGGGGCCAGTCTGCCTGCTTCCAGAACCCTGAGTAATTTTTCCTCCTCGATCGGTCTATCCTGATAGCTGCGGATGCTCTTTCTGGATTTGATTGCTTGAAATACGTTCATAGATTCCTCCTCTGATGTAAAAAAACGTGAGCGTGAATCGTTTTACGTGACCGTTGAATACTAATCTTTGACTTAACTGAGATATGACAATGCCAACTTACAATACTTTGATGAGCTTGAACAACATCTGTAACTTGTAGGGATATGTCATCCCGCTAATCTACCTTAATTTACTCCACCTTTGGAAAATATCCTGCAGTTCTTTCTTGATCTTCTCCGCTACTTTCTTTAGATATATCTTAGCTTTCTTCTCATCGAAATCCGGATACCCTTCCCCTTCTTTATACAAGCCTATGGAGGAGGGAAAAGGCATCACGTTCATAGCCTGAGTGCCCTTGTAAGCCATCTGTTTTTTGTATCTATTCTTCTTCACCAGATTCTTATCAATGGCTAAGATGCCGGCAGTTTCATCAATACCGCCGTGTCCTCCCGCGACACCATAAACCTCTTTCGTGACATCAGAACACAGGAGCCACCAGTGGATCACGACTATCTTCGCTTTCCTGGTCTTATACACCTTCAGAGCCGCATTTTTCAGCTCGCTCAAATGCCCACCATGGCCATTGATCACCACGATTTTGGAGAAGCCCTTCTCTGCCAGGGAGTCTATGATCTCGTAAAGGTAATTCTCAAAGGTCTGCGAGCTCACGCTCAAAGAGCCGGGAAAATGATAAAGGTTTCTGGTAACCCCGTAATATACCGGCGGTGCGATTATCGCCTTCAAATCCTCAGCCATCATCTCCGATATTCTCTGGGGAATCTGCACATCGGTTGCCAAGGTGACAACCCCGTGTGCCTCAATCGTTCCCACCGGAAGGATAACGCTATTGATTTTTTTCGGGACCAATTCCTCAAACTCCATCCAGTTGAGGTTTTCCAGCTTGTAGATCATTATACACTCCTTGTTAATTCAGGTCGTAGGTAATAGGTCATAGGTATTGGGTTTAATACTTTTCAACCTCTCACCTAAAACCTACCACCTATTACCTTTATTCGTATTTCAGAAGAAAAATTGTCACCTCTTTTGGCAGGGAATCTTTTTTGAGACTCACTGAGTTCTTTCCCACCTTATTCACGTTTTTCTTCCCCTTTATAAAGGGCACAATCCCGGAGATGGGAAAACTGGAGCCCACAGCCTCGGTTTTATAATGCATTGGAAAAACGACCCTGGGGTTTAATTTGTTGATAATCTTGGTTGCCTGCTCTGCATCTATGGTGTAATATCCGCCAACCGGTATGAAGACCACATCCACGGAGCCTATCTCCTTATACTGGGAATCGGTCAGGTCAACTCCCAGATCACCAAAGTGTGCGAATCTCATACCTTCAAACTCCCACAACCGGACATAGTTGTCCCCCCTGCCTTCACCGTGAGAGGTCTTCAGGAACTCGAAGTCTATCCCTTTTACGGTCTTGGATGTTGCCCCTCTTATGATTTCAGGTTTACCTTTAATGGCGGAGACATTATTGTGGTCTGAATGCTCGTGGCTGACCAACACTATGTCGGCGCTGACATCCGGCACAGGATACCCCACGCGTTTATCAAAGGGGTCGGTCACGATCTTGACCGAATCCGAAATCATAAAGCAGGAATGACCGAGCCATCTGACGGTAATTTCTTCGTTATCCATTTTTGCTCCTTTCTCCTGAGCTTTTTGAGCCTGAGCTGTACCCAGGACCAATGTCAGGAAAATTACTGCGAGAAAAATAGTTGAATATTTGATTTTTTTGAACATAAAACCTCCTTCTTGTTTTTATTCCGTCGTGGAGGATAAGCTTTTAGACTCATTAAAGAGTAAAACTAAAGTTTTACACTCCAGTAATAGTATTGATTAACTTGACCATTTCACATATTTCCTTTTATTTCAGATTATAAATTCTATCAAACAGTGCCATCTGAGATGAGTAGGAAACCAGTTTGAGAAAAGATCTGAAAATACTGAACCCTTGTTGCAAGATAAACAAAATCAGAATTAGAAATTTTTCCTCCAACATCAGGTGCAAAATTTTGTTCAGGCCAAAGTAAAAAGCCAAGCTCACTACAAGAATTATACCCAAAAGATAATAAAGCAAAAGCGTTTTGCCAAAGTTTTTTAAAATAAAATCCAGGCTGTATTTCAGGAGGGGCAGAATCCTTTTCTCCCTAAGGAAAACACTTTGAATCCTCAGATAGATGCTCCACATATTCACCCCCATAAATAGAAGCGCCAGGATGAAAATCTCCAGGGACAGGATCAGGATGCGGGCAGTGTAGGAAAGTTCCTTCCCAATCAGCTCATGCACAAATGAAAAGAAAAGCAGAGTGAAAACGAAAGCCAGAAGATAAACGGTGCAGATGAAGATGAAGATTTTCAAAAAAACGCCAAAATATCCGGCACAATCAGCAAAAAATCTCTCCCCTGCTGGACTGTAAGTCTTTTGCTTCAGATTATAATAAAGAGCACTCCACAGACCCCCGGAGAAAAATATATATGAGAAAGCTAATACCAGGCCCGTGATCACGAAATATACTTTGTAGACGCCTAAACCCCTGCTCCACTCAGAGAAAAAATCTATCAAGAGATGGAAGTCATATCCTTTTAGAAAATTGATTGATAAAGGAGAAAAGGAAAAAGTCCTGGAGAACATATAATAGGCTGGCAGCAAAAGCAAAAAAGCGAAAAAGAGCTTAAATAAGAACAAAACCAGAACCAAAAGCTTATGCTTCCGGATATTTCTGATCCCCTCTCTAAGAGAACTCCAGATAATCATCTTTCCCTTAACTCCTAACACCTAATACCTACTACCTATCACCTACGACCTATTAGAAGACATCCATCAGCCACTGGACGGCGCTTTCCATCCAGAATAGACAATCTGAGAAAAATTTAAAAACAGGCCAGCTATATGGCTTATTCGAAAGCCCGTTATTATTGACATCCGTATCCAGGACCATTTTATTCTGCGGGTCCAGAAGGGCTGATTTGATTTTCGCATTGGTCTCGAGTTGAAGCTTAAACCACCTATCTTTTCCATCCCAGCTCTTCAAGATCTTCTCCCCGTTCTCCAGCTCGAGGAGTATATCCTCCGGCATAATTATATCTCCGTTGCGTATTAACTCGACTGTGGCCTCATACAGTTTTTCTTTACCAGAGCTTTCTTTTAATTCGCTTTTTATTCTCCCGATCTCATAATCGCAGGTCTTGGTGCTGTAAAGCCAATCTTCAAAAAATCCATCCAGATTTCGGCCCGTTACCTCCTCGGTCAATTTTATAAAATCCGCTGTCTTCGGATGCTGGAACCGGTAGAGATCGTAATATTCCCGGAGAAGAGCATTCATCTTTTCCTCGCCGATTAAATTCCCCAGCAATTCCAGCACCAGGGAGGCCTTGTAATAAACATTTACCCCGTAGCTGGTAGAGCTCAAAAACTTCCAGGAGGGCTGAACCACAGGATCGAGTGCAGGATATTTCAGATATATCCATTTGGCTAAATTCAAATCAGAGAGCTTGAGTCCCCACAGGTCTATAAGACTGCCCTTCGGTCCGTATTCCTTTTCCATAATCTTACGCGTGGTGTAGGTGGTGAACCCCTCATCCAGCCAGGCTTCCAGAGCCTCGTTTGAAGCCACCACACCGTACCACCACTGGTGAACTATCTCATGGATCAGAATCTCCTCGGCCAGTCTTATATTTCGGGGCGTAAGAGGGAGCCTGATGGGCATAGTCACCAGCATGGGACATTCCATAGCCGCGCCGATAACACCGATGTAGCTATTGGATATCACCAGTTTACCGTAAGGGTATTTTCCGAAATGAGAATTGCAGTATCTCAAAGCGACTTCTGCCGCTTTTACCCATCTTTGATATTTATAGGAATTCTGAGGAAGCAAAAGAAAGATCACTTCAATTCCTTCAATATTCTCTTTTCCTATTCTAAACTCCGGGGATGCACAAAAGGCAAAGTCATGAACCTTTTCGGCTTTGAAGGTTACGGTTTTGGTGGAATCTGGATTTTCCTTCTGGGAGACGATGTAACCTGTTCCATCCACTATATACTTCAAAGGCAAAGTTATAGAAACATCATAGCTTCCGAAATCGGAGTAAAACTCGGTAAAACGATGATAGGAGAAAGTGCTCCATATACCATTTTTCTCCAGCACCGCCATCTTGGGAAACCATTCAGATAGAAGATAGCTGTCTTTATAATACCCTAGGCGGGAGATGATCTTAGGAAGTTTCAATTCGAACTCTAGACCAATCTCGATTTCTTTGCCCGGCTTCAGGGATTGAGGCAAAAATATCTTCATCTGAGTTTCAGCTACTTCCCAGTTCAGTTCCCCTGGGGGGGATTTCACGTTTTTTACCTGTATAAACCCTCTATACTCTTCTTTCTGCATCAATTCCTTAAGGGACCTGCTGTCTTTCACAAAAAATGTCGAATCCGAGGAAAAGGCATTGGCATACAGGTGCAGATATAAAGTGTCTATCTCTTTTTCAGAGGTATTGGTAAAAGTAATTTTCTCCTGCCCGGAGATAATCTTCTCTTTGTCATTCAAACTGGCATTTATCTTATAGGAGGCAACTGGCAGGTAGTTTGCTTGAAGAGCTAAGGGATTAAGGGAAAGAAGAAAAAAAGAGAAAATCTTAATGAAAGTGTTATTTGTATTCACCTTTTCATCAAAGGGAACAGGCGAAAAGCATATTTTTTACTTGGTTTTTTTATCCATCAAAACTTCCAGATGAGCTTCCACAGAACAGGCTAAGGCTTTGAGATTATACCCGCCCTCCAGGACGGAGACGATCCTTCCCTCGCAGGTCTTCTCTGCCAATTCCATTACCACCTGCGTTATCTTCCTGAACCCATTGGGGCTGAGCTGCAGATTGGTCAGGGGGTCGTCCATATGCCCGTCGAAGCCTGCGGAGATGAAGACGAACTCGGGTGCAAACCGCAAAGCCGCCGGATAGAATATCGTCTCGAAGACCTCGGTATACTCCAGATCTCCGCTTCCGGCAAACATGGGAATATTCAAGGTATAACCCATGCCCTCTCCCTCTCCCTCTTCCTTCTCCTCGCCCGTTCCGGGATAAAAAGGGAACTGATGAATGCTGAAATAATAAACCGTGGGGTCAGAATAAAAAGCCTTCTGAGTGCCGTTGCCGTGATGGGCATCCCAGTCCACGATCAATACCCTTTTCAACCCGTATTTTCCCTGAACGTACTTTGCCCCTAATGCCACGTTGTTGAAGATGCAGAATCCCATCCCCCGGTTAGGCTCGGCGTGGTGACCAGGGGGACGAATGGCGCAGAACGCATTTTTGACTTTTCCCTGCATCACCTCATCCACCCCTGCCAGAACCCCTCCTGCGGCTAAAAGCGCCACCCGGTAGGTTTCGGAACTGATGACCGTATCCGCATCCAGATGAGCAGGAGCATGCCTGGAGAATTCCTCTATAAGCTGGATATATTCAGCCGGATGGATCTTCTCCACCCATTCCAGGGGCGGGTTCAAAGGCTCGATCCTTTTCACTGAAGAGAGAATCCTTTTTTTCTCCAGATAGTCCATAAGGAAAGACAGCCTGGAGGCATTTTCCGGATGCCGCTTGCCGGTATCGTGTTTAAGATAATCCGGATGATATACTAATCCTGTGTCAGTCATTTTATCTCGGTTATCCTTCCTATCTCTCTTTTAACCTCAGGTTTTCAAACACAGTAAATTAAACCTTTTGGGCTGAATAAGTCAAGCAGGTTAGCCCGGATTTTTTAAACCTTTTTTTTCTTCCACCTGCCTAATTTGAACCACAGGGCTATAACTATACCCTTGGCTACGGTAGTCAAAGTCAGAGCCCACCATATTCCAGCTACTCCCAATCCCAGTTTCATAGCCAAAAGGTAGGCTATGGGTATCCTCAAGACAGAACCGGGCACTGAAACGATCATCGGAGGAAAGGTATTACCCGCACCGGAAAACGCCCCTTCCAGAACCGCCTCTATGCCCATGAATATCTGGGAAATGCCCAGTATCCTCAGATATACAATAGCTATCTGGATCACCCTCTCATCCGAAATGAAGAAAGCGGAAATATATCTGGGGAACGATATGAACATCACCGAGATAAACCCGGTTATCATAACCGCAATCGACACCGTCCTCCAGGCTGATTTCTCCGCCCTTTCAGGTTTACCAGCCCCCAGGTTCTGACCGACCAGTGTGGCTGCAGCCATGGAGAAAGCAAAACAGGTTAGATAGGAGATGGATTCGGCTCTGTTCCCTATTCCCAGAGCTGCAATAGCCTCGGTTCCAAAAAGGGCAGTTATCTTATTCAGAAACAAATAGACCACGCTGAAAACAATACCCGCTACCGAGGTCGGTATGCCGATCTTAACAATCCGGTAGACAGTCTGGAGAGATATTCTTGAGCGCAACTTCAACCTCAGGCTGAAGGGCAGCTTTCCCTTATCAATATAACGTTTGAATAGTACCACCCCGATGAGCTGGGAACAAATCGTAGCGATGGCCGCACCTGCTGTCTCCAGTCGGGGAAAAGGTCCCCAGCCAAAAATAAGGAAAGGGTCCAGGATAATATTGAGCCCGAATCCCACCACTGCCACTTTCAGGGGAGTCCTGGTGTCTCCTGAGGCTCTGAACACTCCTGCCAGGGTATCTACGAGAAAGAAGAAAGGAGCTCCCAGAAAGATTATGCGCAGATATTTTGTTCCAAGTAAAGTAACCTCACTCTCGGTCCCCATCAGATCGAAAACCTGGGGAGTGAAAATTATTCCTATGAGGGTCAGAAATGCAGCGCTGATTATGGAGAATAGAAACGACTGCTCAGAGACATAAGCTGCCTGAGCCGGGTCCCTTGCACCTACAGCCCTGGCGACCAAAGCCACCACCCCCACCGAGATGATCGCTGCCAGGGAATAAATGATCCAGACGACGAAAGTTGAGGAGATCACCGCGGCCAGGGAGACCGCTCCTAATTTTCCTACCCAGAAAGCATCTGCAATGGTAAAAAACATCTCCAGGAACATCAGGGTAACTACCGGCCAGGCAAGACGAAAAATGTTTCTGGTGATATCCCCGGAGGTCAGATCTAGTTCCTTTTGATTTTTTATCTCCGTCATAATTCAGCCTTCAGCAGGCAGCAAGTAGTTTGCAGCCCTTAAAACAATAGACAGTTTTTCCTGTTCGCTGTTATTCTCCAGACCAAAAGGTTACGACTGGTGAGGAAACAACGCAGGTCAATCCGTCAGGCATAAAGTTTCTGCAGCCACCCCTCTTCCCGCTATTCTATTGCTTTTTCTATCTATTGATACTTGAAATATGACTATCAAAAATCGACATCCAGTTGTACGGTAGCTACGTCCGGGATGTTGCGGTTATTAAAGATATCATAGCCGAATATCATAGCTACATCATCCGCAAACTTCCAGGAGAAACCGAAGTTGACCGTGCCGTAGCTGCTTTTTGTACCCATATATTCAGCGCAGACCCACAACTTATCGGAAATCTCATCCATAGTCCTTTCCCAGGCTAATATTGGACCCTTATTGTCCTTTTCTCCTTTGTCATCCAAGAGGAGCTTTTCATTACCTGTGAAAAAGCCAGCGGAAAATCTCCCTAAAGAAGTTTTCCCCGATTCAAAGGTTTTGGCAACTTCAACATAAAGGATGTTGTTATTGGTAAAGTCTTTTTTGGTGCCTATCTCATATATACCTATAGACAAAGCCGGAACATATTTTCCCAGACCATCCTCGGGCATTCCCAATTTGGCATTAAAGTATAAAGGATAGTCATCCAGAACACCCGTGCCAGATTTGTGGTCCAAGCCTATTTCCAGATTGATGTTTTTGAACGGTAAAACTCCCACAGTTAAACCCAAATTAGTGACCGTGCTCCAGCGTATGCCGGCATCATCTTTTCTTGCCGGCAGGTACATATCGCTGGTGATGTGCCATTTTGAAAAAGGCTGGATATCGGTAGAAGGCGCCCAGATGTGAGTTGAGGGAGTGGCAATAACAACTCCAGACAAGCACCAAAACACTCCGGCAGCGAACAGCATTACCTTCTTTAATAGGGATATCGACACACAATCCTCCTTTTTCCTGGAAAATAAACGGCTAGTATGACTATCAACTTAGCTGTGATCTCATCACATTCCTTCATAAGCCATCTCACCATGCAAGGACTGGTCTAAACCCTTTTCTTCCTCGCCCACGGTTGTCTTAACCCTGGTTATCTTATTGATAATTATCAGCATCAAGAAGGTGAAACCGAAAGCATAGATGGATGATGCGATGACGGTCAGTAGTTGTGTGACAAAGAAGCTGGCATTGCCCTGAAACAATCCATCTGCTCCGGCTGCATTGACGGCTTTGCTCGCCAAAAGTCCCAGCATGATAATTCCAAGCATCCCGCCGACTCCGTGCACGCCCCAGACATCCAGAGCATCGTCCCATTTTAAGCGATTTTTCAGATTCACGGCAAAATAACAAACGATACCAGCGAGAGAGCCGATTATCACTGCACTGGTGGGGGTAACGTAGCCGGCACAGGGGGTGATGGTTGCCAGGCCAGCCACCGCACCGGTCAGCAGACCAAGGAATTTTGGCTTCTTTTCAAAGGTCCATGCCAGTAACATCCAGACGGTGCCTGCGAAAGATGCGGCAATGTCGGTATTCAGGAACGCCAGACCAGTCACGGCATCAACCCTCAACTCGCTGCCGGCATTGAATCCGTACCATCCGAACCAGAGAAGCCCGGCTCCAAGCGCAACCAGCGGAATGCTGTGCGGGATGCTGTCGCCTATGCGTCTTCTCCCGACATATAGAACCGATGCCAGAGCTGCCATGCCGGCAATATTGTGAACAACGATTCCACCAGCAAAATCAAGCACTCCCATCTTGGCTAAAAGCCCATTACCCCAAATCATATGCACGAAAGGAAAATAGACCAGCGTTAACCAAGCTACCAGGAACATCAAATAAGCTCCGAAGCGAACGCGGTTAGAGAATGCACCGGTGATCAGCGCGGGCGTGATGATTGCGAACATCATCTGGTATGCCATAAAAACGAATTCAGGTATGTTTCCGCTTCCGAAAGGGGAAGGCGTATTTAAGGTCACGCCGATCATAAACGCTTTGTCAAGATTTCCTATGATTCCCCCAACCCCACCGCTGAAACAGAGAGAATAACCATAAGCCCACCAGATGATTGTGGTAACTCCCATGGAAATAAAACTCTGAATCATGATGGTCAGCACGTTCTTGCGCCCTACCAGTCCACCATAGAAAAACGCCAGTCCCGGAGTCATCAGCATCACCAAGCTTGTCGCCACTAACATAAATCCCGTATTGCCGGTGTCGAACATCTTCTTCTCCTTTGTTTAAGTTTGATTTTATTTCTTTAAGACAATTCCTCTGATATAAGCCGGCTTTAGGTAAAAAATAGAAAAGTAATATATTGATTTTCTTCGTCAAGTCAAGAACATAGTTCCTGCTTATTGATGCAGAATCTTAATAAGAACAACCTTTTATGTTATGTTTTAAAGCCTCAGGGGGAGGATCAATCAATTTGAATCATTTATGACAATTAAGAACCTCAATGGATAATCCGCATAGCTAAAGTTCTCTGTGACTTGACGGTTTTAAACCAAGAAGAACAATTAACGAGGTCACCAACGGATATTAGAGCAATTAGCTTGTCCCTTCTGCCTTTGGACTTAAGCCTTTAGACCATAGACTGTCTTCCTTGCATGGTAGGAGCTTCTAACCAGCGGTCCGGACTCCACTTTTCTGAAACCCATATCCTCCCCCATCTTTTTCAGTTCCCCAAACTCCTCCGGAGAATAATATCTCTCGACCTTAAGATGTTCAGCCGAGGGCGAGAGATACTGTCCCACTGTAAGGAGATCACAGTCGACTCCCCTCAAATCCTGCATCAGCTCGATAATCTCATCCCGGCTCTCTCCCATTCCGAGGATGATTCCGGATTTAGTCAAAATGGTGTCATCATATTCCTTTGACTTTTTCAGCAAAGATAGGGACCTGGCATAATCCGCACCTTTTCTTACCAATGGATAAAGCCTTTTCACCGTTTCTAAGTTGTGATTCAGCACCACCGGTTTTTCCTCTAAGATAATCTCCAAGTAAGTAAGATTACCCTTGAAATCCGGGACTAAAACCTCAACCTTGCAATCGGGATTCAATTTTCTGATTTCCCTTATCACCTGTGCAAATTGATCTGCACCTCCGTCTTCCAGATCATCCCTGGTAACAGAGGTAATCACCGCATATTCCAGTTCTAACTTCTTTACTGCCTGAGCGATATGCAGAGGTTCCGAAGAATCCAATTCCGAAGGAACTCCTCTTTCCACATTACAGAAACTGCAACCCCTGGTGCAGATCTTGCCTAAGATCAGAAAAGTCGCGGTCTTCTCCTCAAAACAGCTCCCCACATTGGGACAGTTAGCCTCCTGGCAGACCGTATGCAATTTCAGTCCACTTAACAAGGATTTGACTTTCCTATAGTTCTCTCCCAGAGGCGGTTTCACCTTAAACCACAGGGGCAGTCTTTCCCGGTTTATCTTCATATTAATGTTCCTCCTGTCGGTGAATGTAGGGGCAACCCTCGTGGTCGCCCGCAAGAAAATACAGGAGGGGACAAGCCACTCCCCTACATCTTATCTCTCATTCGCTGTCCATCAATATTTTTTATTTTCGTATTGACATATCCGAAAATAGTTATAAAATTGAAATCTAATCCGCCTGTGGCGTGATTAAAGATTAACCAATTTAACCTATAAAGGCTTAAAAATCAAGCCAAACAGATGATTATAATCAGTAAACCGAGAGGATAAAATGCCGGAATTATTCTTTAAAACCCCATCCGGGGATAAACCTCCTGAGGATAAAGATAAGATATATGACCTGATAATCCTGGGAGGAGGTCCCGCTGGTTTGACCGCGGCGATCTATGCTGCCCGTGCCGAGCTGGGTACCCTGATAATTGAAAAAGCCGTCCCCGGAGGGTATGTCTCCACCACCGACTGGGTGGAAAACTATCCCGGCTTTGCAGACGGGATTAGCGGGATGGAGTTATCCAAAAAAATGGAGGAGCACGCTAAGAAATTCGGGATCAGGATAATTCAGGAGGAAGTTACTGAAGTGGAACTTAAATCCACTCCCAAGATTGTCCGGACCAGCCGGGGAAAATATCAAGCCGGAACAGTCATTATCGCTACCGGTAACGAACCGAAGATGCTGAACGTCCCCGGAGAGGAGAAATTCAGGGGCAAGGGAGTGTCCTATTGTGCCACCTGCGACGGACCGTTTTTCAAGGACAAGGACATCGTCGTCGTCGGATGTGGAAACTCGGGAATCCAGGAAGGGCTTTACCTTTTGAGATTCGTCAAAACCATCACCTTTGTGGAGTTCCTGCCCCAGATGACCGCAGAAAAGATACTGCAGGAAAGAGCCTTGAAGGAGCCCAGGATGAAATTTCACCTGAATCACCAGCTTCTATCCATAGATGGAAAAGACAAAGTCGAGTCAGTAACAGCCCAGAACAGGGAAACCGATGAAAAAGTGGTAATCCCAGCACTGGGAGTGTTCTTCTACGTGGGATTAGTTCCGCAGACAGAATTTTTAAAGGGCGAAATCTCTATGGATAAAGACGGCTATATCATCGCCAATAACCAGACCCAGACCTCGGTCCCCGGAGTCTTCGCCGCAGGAGACGTCAGGCAGAAAAACGTGAGACAGATCGTAACCGCCACCTCCGACGGCGCCATCGCCGCGGTTATGGCACAGAAGTATCTGGAGGAGAAAGAGTAGAGATGGGGGTTTATCCCTGTCTTGGACGTTTGATTTCGTAGGGCAAGGCTTTAGCCTTGCTTTCATCTCAGTCGGGTCAGGGGACCCGACTGGCACATAAAATTCCTACACTTAATTAGCTCAGGTCACCCGGATTCCATCTAAGGAGGGAAAATCCAACTCCCGAACCAACAAAGGAATTCTTTCTCTAGTGTTCCCAGGATCATGGACAGAATTGCTGACGGTATTTTTAATAATAATAGCAGTTTTGGTTGTTATTAGCTGGATGATGTGACAATTCAAAAATCCATAGAATCATTTTCAAAATATCAAAATAACTATTTCGAATCTTTAGGAGATACCAATCTTATTATTTCCTCTGATACGTACCTATAAGCTGTCCCATTTCCAGAATATGTCCCTCCATAGCTTTGAGCAGTTCCATTTTAGTAGCTCCCGCTTCAAGCTTGAGTTCTAAATCCAAAGCATATAGTTTAAAGTAATATCTATGAGTTCCAGAGGGAGGGCAGGGACCTCCATAACCTATTTTTTTAAAGTCATTTATACCCTGCTTTGCTCCATTGGGAAGTTCCTTATCGGCTGGAATTCGCTCTTCGAATTCAGAAATAGAGGAGGGGATATTATAGATAACCCAGTGTACCCAGGTACCAATAGGCGCATCCGGGTCATCGGAGATCAAGGCGAGACTTTTAGTTCCCCTGGGAAGGTTATTCCATTTAAGCGGTGGAGAAATATTCTCTCCGTCGCAGGTATATTTAGATGGAATAAACTTACCTTCCTCAAAAGCCGAGCTGCTAAGCTGAATAGCCATGGCAACCTCCTTCTCTTTCGATTCGATTTGCTTCTGATTATTTGTACAGGCGAGAAGAGAAATTAAAAGAGGAAATACTGTACAGCCAATTATAATATTAGCTTTTTTTTGAAACATAAACCTCCAATTTTTAAAGGTTCACTTATTGGTTTTTTACCAATTTCGCTTCTCCTTATTTAGGACGATCAGTGTAAAAGACTATAAACAGCTTGTCAACAGAATTTGAAGCAAAAAAATGGAAGGTTCAAGTCTTCACCAGGATCCTGTGGACAAGACCTTGTCCGAAATTGGATCCTTAGGAACGGCCTTCCGCTATACCTTATCGTCGGGCGTAAAGCCCGACGCTATGATTTTCCCTATTACCTACTACCTATCACCTACCACCTAATACTCAATCCCCTCCTGCGCCAGTATCCCTTTTCTGTAAGGGTGTTTTATCTCATTCATCTCCGTAACCAGATCCGCAAACCTGATCAACTTCTTGGGGGCATTCCTTCCAGTCAGAACGACATTGGCTCTGGACTGCAGCCTTTTTACTGCCTTGATCACCTCATCCGCCTTTAGCAATCTCAGCTTAAGAGCCACATTTATCTCATCCAGAATGACCATAAAATATCTGCCGGACAAACCTCTTTTCCTGGCAAACTCCAGGGCTCTCCTGGCTGCTTTTTTATGCTCTGGGAAGGGAAGCTTATCGCCAAATATGCCCACATAACCTTTGCCCATAGAGTAGATCTCGATATTCCTGGGGCATTTTCTGGAGAATTTTATCTCCCCGTATTCCGAGAAATCCTTTATGAACTGAACCATCAGGATTTTTTTGCCGTGACCTGCAGCCCGCAAAGCCATTCCCAGGGCAGAGGTGGTCTTACCCTTGCCCTCCCCGGTCAAAACCACCACCAGCTTTTGATTTTTATCTGTCTTTTTTTCTCTCTTCATAGTTTTCCATTTTTAAAAAGGTTATACTCGGCGCTACATTTATGTAAAGAGCAATGCGTCTCTACTTTAATAATAACCTCTTCTCCCCCAAAAAGCAATAGCACAGGTTTTTAAGCCTGTGCTATTTACCAGAGGAAATCAAATTGATTACATCAGGTTGAACTTTTTTATGTTCTCGTCTGCAAGCGCCTGGACTCTTTTAAGCTCTTCCTCAAATCCCGGTTTTTTGAAAAGATGTTTAAACCTTCCCTGGATTTTAAGGTATTCCTCAACCGGCTTTTTCTGGGTGATCTTACGGACTGAGGTGATAACTCCGTTTTCCATCTCAAAGATCGGAATAAGACCGGTCTGAACTGCAAGCTTTGCCACTTTTATCGTATCGTTGGGCTCGTGTGCCCAGCCCAGTGGGCAGGGACAGTGAATCTGCAGATATTTTGGACCGGATATATCCAGTGCCTTTTTCACCTTCTTCTCCAGGTCTTTCAGATAGGCAACCGTAGCTGTGGCAACATAGGGGATGCCGTGAGCTGCAGCGATTGCCGGCATGTTCTTCTTGTCCGTCGGATTGCCCCAGGATACTTTCCCGGAGGGACTGGTGGAGGTCCAGCCGTTAAAGGGCGTCAACCCGCTTCTCTGCACTCCGGTATTCATATAGGCTTCATTGTCATAGCAGAGATACAGCACATTGTGGCCTCTCTCAAACATCCCGGAAAGACAGCCGATGCCGATGTCCGCAGTTGCACCATCGCCGCCCTGGGCAATGACCTTGGCTTCCTTTTCCCGGCCTAAGGCAACTAAGGCAACCTCCACTCCCGCAGCCACCGCGGCAGAGTTTTCGAACAAAGAATGAATCCAGGGCATCTTCCAGGCAGAGTGAGGATAAGAGGTGGAGAAAACCTCCGAACAGCCGGTAGCCGCAGTTACAATGATATCCTTACCGGCAGCGTTCATCACCGTCCTGGCAGCCAGGACCAGTCCGCAGCCGGAACAGGCTTTATGTCCAGGGGCAATCAGGCCCTCGACTATCTCTTCTTTTTTCTTTACCGTAACTTCATCTTTTGCCATCTTATTTCCCTCCAATTAAGTTCTCTCTCAGATCGACGAAAACATTGTCCACTGTCTGAGCCTCGCCCTTTTCGATTGCCTTAACCACCGACTCCTTGGGAATATCCCTTCCGCCCAAGCCGGCAATGAAACCGGAGATCTTCGGCTGGTTGGGCTTTTGGTACAGGGCGGCTTTCACGTCGTCGTACAATATCCCGGTTGCTCCCAGGGAGATGGCTTTCTCGATCACGATCACGTTCCTCACGCCTTTGAGTGCCTCATGGATAGCTTCCTTGGGGAAAGGTCTGTATGAGCGTATCTTCAGTACCCCGATCCTCTTTCCCTTCTCCCTGAGCTCATCCGCCACCTCCTTTATGGTTCCCACAGCCGAGCCCATGGCAACAACGCAGGTCTCGGCTCCATCCAATCTGTATTTTTCCACCAGTCCGCCGGAATACCGGCCAAAGGTTTTCCTGAACTGGTCTGCCACCTCCTCGATCATATCCGATGATGCTTCGATCGCCTGTTCCATCCTGTATCTTGTCTCCAGATACCAGTCCGGCTCTGCCAGGACGCCGAAAGTCAGAGGGTTTTTGGTAGTCAGATATAACTCCGGTTTAAAAGGCGGCAGAAACTCATCCACCATCTTCTGGTCAAAAAATTCCACCGGCTCGAAGGCATGCGTGAGAATGAACCCGTCCATGTTGACCAGCACCGGAAGCATTATCTCCGGATGTTCCGCTAATTTATAAGCCTGCACGTGCAGGTCCGCAACCTCCTGATTGTCCTCGGCGAAAAGGATAATCGCTCCGGAATCCCTTACGGCCATAACGTCCTGGTGATCGTTCCATATATTAATGGGAGCAGAAACTGCCCGATTGGCGATGGTCATAATCACCGGCAGCCTGAGCCCGGCTATGTTGAATATAACCTCAGCCATTAACAGGAGCCCCTGGGCAGAAGTCGCCGAGAAAACCCTGGCTCCGGTAGCCGAGGCGCCCAGGACCACTGAGGCTGCTCCGAACTCGCTCTCCACGTTCACGAACTGTGATTTAAGCTCCCCATCTGCCACGAACTGTGAAAGATATTCCACGATATGGGTCTGGGGGGTGATAGGATAAGCGGCTATCACATGCGGCCTGCAGACTTTTACTGCCTCTGCCACTGCCATTGAACCTTCGATCACTTTCTTCATCTTATTTAACCTCCAGTATCATCTCTATGTCTTTCACCGGACACTCCTCAGCGCAGATCCCGCATCCCTTGCAGTAATCCAGATCCGCCCGGTATTTCTTGTCAGCGCCGAAGATAACCCCATCCGGACATACTGCCACACAGATCCGGCAGTCGTTGCATTTATCCTGTTTGAAAACAGGCCTTTTGGTTCTCCAGGCACCGGTCTTATACTCTTTGCTCG
Source organism: uncultured Ignavibacteria bacterium (assembly GCA_964511075.1). Lineage (GTDB taxonomy): Bacteria > Zixibacteria > MSB-5A5 > MSB-5A5 > RBG-16-43-9 > CAZEDM01. The sequence continues at coordinate 52,283 of CAZEDM010000002.1, read as the reverse complement.
AGCCTGGCTTGGAAACCGTTCCCTCTGGCTTAGGCATTTTTCGCTCCTTTCATCAACTGGTAGGCCTCTTCCACTGCAGCCACATTTTTCTTCCCTATCTCGCCTGGAAAACGCTCCATAACGCTTCTTTTGATTGCCTCCAGGGATATGAGCCCGGTAGCACCGGCAAAAGCTCCCATCAAGGTGGTGTTCTGGATGGGTCTCCCCAATTTCTCCAGGGCGATCCTGGTGGCTGGAACAGTCAGGATTTTTGCCTTTGACTTCAGCCCGAGCTCCTGCGGGTTTTTCTCGGTATCAACCAGAACCAGTCCGTCATCTTTCAGACCCTTGAGCAGATCCACTGCCCCGATCAGGGTATAATCCTGAATGATCAGATAATCCGGCTCATAGATTTGATTTCTGGCTCTGACCTTATGGTCCGCTATCCTGACGAAAGACTGCACCGGTGCACCCATCCTCTCGCTGGTAAAGGTGGGAAAAGCCTGGGCGTATTTTCCGTCCTCGAAAGCTGCCACAGCCAAAAGCTCTGCCGCAGTCACCACCCCCTGTCCACCCCTACCATGGATCCTGATCTCTTTTAACATATTCCTCCTTTAAACGAATCCAATTAAATTAATACGCTCTATATTCACTTCAATTTGTTTTTAGTTTTGAGCTGTTGATTTCTCCGTAATTGTATTTCTAAATTTCTTCTTTATACTTTTGAGCATTTGAATTTTTATTATATCCACATTATATCCACGTTCTCGAGTGATGGCCAGGTTTTTTTACATTTTAGGCAAAGTGATCTTTTTCTGAGTTTGATACTTCCCTTTTTTGTCTTTATAGGAAACCTCGCATTCCTCGTCTGCCTGCAGAAAGATTATCTGGGCAATCCCCTCGTGGGCATAGATCTTGGCTGGAAGCGGAGTGGTATTGGAGATCTCCAGGGTGGCGTATCCCTCCCATTCAGGCTCAAAGGGGGTCACGTTGACTATTATCCCGCAGCGGGCATAAGTCGATTTCCCCACACACAGGGTCAGGATATTCCTGGGGATTTTGAAATATTCCACTGTTCGAGCCAGGGCGAATGAGTTGGGAGGTATGGTACAGTAGTTGCCTCTGATATCCACCAAGGATTTTGGATCGAACTTCTTGGGATCGACTACGTTGGTGAAAACATTGGTGAAAACCTTGAACTCGCCGGCCACCCTCATATCATAGCCATAAGAGGACAAGCCGTAGGAGATCTTCCTTCTGGAAAGACAGCGCTCGGAGAACGGCTTTATCATCTCATGCTTCAGAGACATTCTCCTGATCCATTTATCCGGCTTAATAGACACAAAAATATCCCTCTGTTTCTTGTTCTTGTTTTGAATGAATTAAAATTTAATAATCTGTTTATCGATTCAGGAAGAAATAAGGTCTGCCAGGGTTTTCTTATCCAGGAGATTGGTCATATAATCCTGGGCTTTGATCCAGACTTTTCTCAAAGGGCAGTCATCTTTTCTGTCACAGGATTCCACCTCGTTCAGACATCTGGCAAGACAGATTGGTCCCTGCACGCTTTCTAATATCTCTTTTACTGTAATCGTATCTGCGGATTTAGCCATAGTGAACCCTCCTCTGGCTCCCCGATGGGATTTGACCAGTCCTGATCTGGTGTAGCTCTGGAAAATCTTCGCTAAGAATTTCTCCGGGATTCCCTCCATCTCAGAGATCTCCGAGAGACGAACGACCTTCTTCGGGGGCTGTTTGGCTAAATATAAGATGCCCAAGAACCCGTAATCTCCTGCTTTGGTCAACTCCATAAAAAACCTGCCTTATAAGGTTAAAAGGATTCTAATTGTCTTTTTCCCTTTTATAATAATATCTCTTTTCTTTAAGTCAATAAAAATCTTTATTATTTCGTTACTTTTTTCACAAACAGAATGTAACTTTTATACTCTTCTTTATTTAATCACAAAGAGTTACGGTAATAAATCCGAGTGTATGTTTTTAGAATACATATTAGCCCCTTATCTGTTCCAGTCTCTCAAAAACTGCAGGAAAAGACGCACTCCAAACCCCAGCGGTCCTTTTGGAATGTAAGGCTTCCCCCTTTCCTCCCAGTCCATTCCTGCTATGTCCAGATGTGCCCAGGAAGTATTTCCTACAAACTTCCTCAGGAAGGCTGCAGCTGTAATTGTACCTGCAGGCCTGCCGCCGGTATTTTTCATATCTGCCAAATCGCTTTTTATCTGTTCATCGTATTCCTCGAAAAGAGGAAGCTCCCAGACTTTCTCCCCGGTTTTCTGGGCTGAGTTCTTGACTTTATTTATCAACCTCTGGTCGTTCCCCAAAAGCCCGGCTGATACGTTCCCCAAGGCGATAACGCAGGCACCAGTCAGAGTGGCGATATCTATAATTGCCTTTGGCTCATACTTCTTGGCGTAAGCCAGGGCGTCAGCTAAGATCAACCTTCCCTCTGCATCAGTTGAGAATATCTCTATGGTCTTTCCGGAGTAAGAGGTCAGTATATCACCCGGTTTATAGGCTGTGCCGGAAGGCAGGTTTTCAGTAGCTGGCACTATGCCCACCAGATGAACCGGAATCCTCTCCTTTGCAGCTGCAGCCAGGGTGGCGATCACTGCCGCTCCTCCTGCCATATCACCCTTCATCTCCCACATTCCCTCAGAGGGTTTTATGGAGATCCCGCCCGAGTCAAAAGTTATCGCCTTGCCTACCAATACGATTGTTCCTCTTCTCTTCTTCTCCGGCATATGCTCCATCACAATCAGCTTAGCCGGCTGCTGGCTTCCCTGGGCTACGGCTAAGAGCGCACCCATCTTCAGCTTTTTCAATTCCGGCGGAGAGAGAACCTCGCATCTGAATTTATGCTCTTTGGAAAGCCTCAGGGCAATTTCCGCCATCCTGGTAGGGGTCATGACATTGCTGGGATGGTTTACCATATCTCTTGCAAGATTGGTTCCCCAGGCATTCTTCTCGCCTGTGGCAATCCCCTTTTCAACTGCGCCTCTCTTGGTTCTATCCCCTTCCCAGATAGTCATATTCTCGACTTCGAACAGCTCTTCTTTTCCTTCGGACTTGTACTGGTCGAGATGGTAGGAGGAAAGCAAACTCCCCTCTGTGATAGCCTGGGCGCAATCCTGGAAATTAATCCCTCTTTGTCCTCTGCCATTAAGAAGCGTGGCGTAATTTCTTATCTTCAGTCCCTTGGCTTTTTTATAAACCGTGCCTGCTGACTGTCTGATCTTATCTAAGTCAAACTTCTCCTTTTTCCCTAAACCTACCAGGATAATCCTTTTTATCGCAAAATTCCCGGGATACAGAACGGCAGTCTGGTTAAGCTTCCCGGTGAAATCGCCGCTTTTTAGAAGTTGAGAGATTACTCCATCTAATTTTTTATCTATATCTTTTGCTTCGCTGGAAAACCCCTGCCCCTCAAAAAGCCCCAAAGCCAGAGCCTCAGTCTTCAGCTCTTCTGTTTTCCCTGATTTAAGCTCGACTTTCATCCACAACTCCTTTTTTGAAAATTAGTTTTCGATTTTTTGAATTATAACAGTTAGAGAATAGATTGGCAAGGGATATTTGCAAAATAACGTAGAGACGCATTGTATGCGTCTCAAAAAATTAGGGTTCGATAAATCGAACCCCCACCTAACACTCCTGTAGGGGCTTGATTCATCAAGACCCATTTATTTTGTAGGGGAGTTTAATAAGATGGAATGTTTCTCGGATTAAGTGCCCCTACAAATCGTAATCCCACCTTGCCTTCAAGGTGTGTTATTATAGAGTAGTGCGAGGTTTGAGCCTCACCAAAGAGTGCAGGGATAGAACAGTGTTCTGTCCTTATAATAAATGTTAACCTGAAGATTCGCACTACGAAAAAAAATTTATGCAAGAGACGCACTTAATGCGTCTCTTCAAATTCACTTTTTACGACTCACATCTCACATCTTACGCTTTTTCAAATACACGGTGCTGGCCCGAACTTGAAAAGATAAACAATTAAATAAACTATATCCGACAGGCTCACCTGACCATCGCAATTGGCATCGCCGGATTGAATTGGCTCAGGTGCAGACCCAAACTTGAAAAGATAGCTTATAAGATAAACTATATCAGAGAGACTCACGCTCCCATCTTTATTAGCATCCCCACGAAGGAATTGGACATACTTTATGGTGGTATAATCCACAGATGTCAAACTGTTAGAACTGTAGCCGGTTACATATATGTTTCCTGAACTATCTAAGGCTATGGCAGAAGCTCGATCATCGGAGTCTGCTGATCCGTTGTATCTTCTAACCCAGACAGTGTCTCCATTGGAGTTATACTGTATGGTGGCATAGTCAGTGGCTGTTCCACTACCCCAACTATATCCTGTTACATAGACATTTCCAGAGCCATTTAAGGCTATGTCAGAAGCCCGATCATCGGAGTCTGCTGGTCCATTGTATCTTCTAACCCAGATAGTATCTCCATTGGAGTTATACTTTATGGTGGTATAATCATAGGATGTCCCACTGCCGTAACTAGATCCTGTTACATAAACATTTTCAGAGCCATCTGTGGCTATGGCAGAAGCACCATCCCCGGAGTTTGCTGGTCCGTTATATCTTCTAACCCAGATAGTATCTCCGTTTGAGTTATATTTTATGGTGGCATAGTCAGCGTCTGTCCCACTGCCTACCCAGCTTGCTCCTGTTACATAGACATTTCCAGAGCCATCTGTGGCTATGGCAGAAGCTGCATCCAGGGAGTTTGCTGGTCCGTTGTATCTTTCAACCCAGAGCTGGGTTCCACCAAGATCATACTTCACTGTGGTATAGTCATACCAGGTCCCACTGCCCTCACTTCGTCCTGTTACATAGATATTGCCAGAGCCATCTAAGGCTATGGCAGAAGCACCATCCCAGGAGTTTGCTGGTCCGTTGTATCTTTTAACCCAGATAGTATCTCCGTTTGAGTTATATTTTATGGTGGCATAGTCAGCGTCTGTCCCACTGCCGTAACTAGATCCTGTTACATAAACATTTCCAGAGCCATCTGTGGCTATGGCAGAAGCACCATCCCATGAGTTTGCTGGTCCGTTGTATCTTCTAACCCAGATAGTATCTCCATTGGAGTTATACTTTATGGTGGCATAGTCAGCGCCTGTCCCACTGCCGTAACTATATCCTGTTACATAAACATTTCCAGAGCCATCTACTGCTATAGCATAAGCTTCATCCGAGTCGCTTCCCGGTCCGTTGTATCTTTTAACCCAGGCAGTATCTCCATTGGAGTTATACTTTATGGTAGCAAGGTCAAAGGATGTTCCACTGCCGTAACTATATCCTGTTACATAAACATTCCCATAGCCATCTACTGCTATAGCATAAGCTTCATCCGAGTCGCTTCCCGGTCCGTTGTA
>CAZEDM010000002.1:0-46785 GCA_964511075.1 uncultured Ignavibacteria bacterium | reverse complement strand
TCTTTTAACCCAGGCAGTGTCAACAGACTGTGCAAAGAGGGGCAGGGTAAAAAATAAGACCAAGAATAAAGTTAAGAACACTTTGCTCATAAATCCTCATTTGTTAATAAAGCGGTTAGGTTTGTTATTTTCAAGATTAATATAAGCATTTTTTTGATTTTGCAAAGGGTTTTTTAATAAAGGGAGAAGTGAGAAGAAAGATGTGAGACGAAAAAACCGGGTAATCCCACCTTGCCCTCAAGGTGGGGTGATTTAAGCATAGAGATACATTGCATGCGTCTCTAATATGGGAGGCATCCCACCAAAGGTGGAATGTTGCATTAACATGGTTAATGCACTCCAAAAAAATTAAAAAATAGAATTGTAGGCTAAATCTAAAAGACTCTGAGGCAAAATTCCCAAAGCTAAAATTCCTATTCCCGCAATAAATATAACCAGACCCAAGGAGAACGGTATCGAAACCGGCTTAATTTCTTCTACTGGAGGACGCATAAACATATAAACAATCACCCTCAAGTAATAATAGACCGAGACCAGACTATTTATCACCGCTATTATCACCAACCCTAAGTAACCTGTTTTTACTGCAGAGGTAAAGATATAGAATTTGGCTAAGAAACCTGCAGTTGGCGGAAAACCCGCTAAGGAGAGCATAAAGATGGTCATAAACACGCCTAAGAACGGATTTTTAAGCCCTGCTCCTGCATATTCATTGTAAAGGTCTGTCCCCTCTTTTTCTTTTGAGCCCATCGAGATGATTATAGCAAAGGCTCCCAAATTCATCAGAATATAAACTGACAGGTAGAACAAAACCCCTGAGACAGCAGAATTACCCCCGGCAACCAAGGCAATCAATATGTATCCTACATGAGCGATTGAGGAATAGGCTAAAAGCCTTTTCAGATTCCTCTGCCATAAAGCCAAAAGATTACCCGTGGTCATGGACAAGACCGAGAGAATCCAGAAGACCAGAGTCCAGTTGGGTTTGATCGAGGAGAAGGCTAAAAGAAAAACCCTTAAAAGCGCGGCAAAGCCAGCCGCCTTGGGACCTGCGGAGACGAAGGCTGCAACGGGCGCAGGTGCTCCCTCGAAAACATCCGGCATCCACATATGGAAAGGAACTGAGGCGATCTTAAAGCCGAATCCTACTATCAGAAAACCGATCCCGGCATACAGCAGAAAATCTTTTCCCAGCAGAGCGGATTCAGTTATAGGAATCAACATCATGATATTTTCCAGATTGGTTGTCCCCAGGCTGCCGTAGATTAAGGCAATCCCATAGACCAGAAATCCAGTAGCAAAAGCTCCCATCAGGAAGAACTTCATCGAGGCTTCGTTCGACTTTAGATCCCTCTTCCTGAATCCGGTTAGGATGTAAAGCGAGATGGAGACAATCTCCAGCCCCAGGAATATCACCACCAGATCCAGAGATGAAGCCATAAGCATCATACCCAGGGTGGCAAAAAGGATTAAAGCGTAATAATCTCCTCGCACCTGTTCTGTTCTCCTGAGGTAGCTTAAAGACAGAAGAACCACCAAGAAGGAACTCACCAGGAAAACAAAGGTGAAGAAAATGGCAAAATTATCCGCGATAGCCATCCCCTTAAAGGCAGTAAGCTGAGAGCCGTAAAGGTTGAGACAGAAGACGAAAGATATGCCGATGCCGATCCAGGCAATATGGCCCAGGAACCCTTTTTTATCCCTGGGCAGAAAAGCCTCCAAGAGCAGAAGCAGAAATCCGAAAACCGCCAGAATGATTTCCGGTAAAATCACTTTCCAGTTGATGCCGATTGAACTTAAATCCATATCCTCACTCTCGAGAAGTTTGTGATGTAGCGGAGGTCTTCAGACCTCCAGTTTTTTATGGAAGGCTAAAGCCTTCCGCTACATCTTTTAACCCTTGAACTGTTAACCATTGAGCTTTATTAATCCAGCGAAACTGCTGGAATTAAAATCCTCAGGCACCTCCGAACCCAACTGTTACTTTGCCATCCTCCACCATCACCGGCACTGCCCTTCTATTGGCCAGCTTCATCAGCTTATCCTGAAACTCAGGATTTTTAACCACGTCTATCTCCTGGTATTCGATCTTCTTCTTGTCCAGATCCTCCTTCAGTGCCTTACAGAAAGGACATCCCTCCTTGACGTAGATGGTAACTGCCATACTCCCTCCTCTCACTTGTCGATCTCTTCCGAACATTTCCCTGCGGCTATCTCACATTTCTTGATACTATCCTCGGTATCCGTAATTGAGAAATGTGATTTCCTCTCCACGTATTCCAGTATATTCTTAACCGCAGGCTCCATCCTGGAAAGGATGGGCCGGGGATACAAGCCTATCCAGAAGATCAGGAGAATTATGGGGATCAGGGTGACTACCTCCCTGAGATTCAAATCCAGAAGCCTTTTGTTCTCCTCGTGTTTTATCTCCTGAAAAAGCACCCTCTGAAGCATCCACAGCATATAAACTGCGGCTAATATTATCCCGATTGCACCCAGAGCCGCATAAATTATTCTGGAGTTAAAGGCGCCCAAAAGAATCAAAAATTCTCCCACGAACCCGTTGGTTCCCGGCAGGCCGATGGAGGAGAGCCCCACTATCATAAAGAAAGCCGCAAAGAGCGGGACCACTTTGGCTATCCCTCCGTAATCCTCGATCATACGGGTATGCCTTCTCTCGTAAATCATCCCCACGATCAAGAACAAGGCCCCGGTGGAGATCCCGTGATTTATCATCTGCAGAATCCCACCCTGAATTCCCTGCATATTCAGGGCAAAAAGACCCAGCATCACGAACCCTAAATGGCTGACGCTGGAGAAGGCCACCAGGCTCTTTATATCCTTCTGCATGGTGGAGACCAAGGCTCCGTAGATTATGCCGATTATAGCCAGAATGGAGAAAAGAGGCACGAAATTCAAAAATGCATTAGGGAACAGAGGTAAACAGAACCTCAGGAAACCGTAGGTCCCCATCTTCAGCAGGACACCGGCTAAGAGGACACTCCCTGCTGTAGGAGCTTCCACGTGCGCATCCGGAAGCCAGGTATGAAAGGGAAACATCGGAACCTTGATGGCGAAGGGCAAGGCAAAAGCGAAAAACAACCACATCTGCGCACCAGCGGGGATGGAAAGCTGCAGGATTTTCAGCAGGTCGAAACTGTATTCTCCGGTGAGATTATAGTTCATAAAATAGAGGACCAGGATGGCAACCAGCATGAAGATGCTTCCCAGCATGGTGAAAAGGACAAATTTCATAGTAGCATAGATTTTTCGGGGACCTCCCCATATCCCTATCAGGAAGTACATGGGGATGAGCATCCCCTCCCAGAAAACGTAGAACAGGAACAGATCCAGGCTCACGAAGACCCCGATCATCCCTGCCTCCAGAAAGAGCATGGTTGCCATATACCCCTTTACCTTCTCCTGAATGGCGCTCCAGGAGGAAAGTATGGCAATGGCGGAAAGCAGTGTGGTAAGTAGAACCAGGAACAAGCTTATCCCGTCAACTCCCAAGTGGTAGCTGATACCCAGGCTCTGAATCCAGGTTCTGTTGATCTCGAACTGGAAACCGGAGACTCCCGGCTGGAAATTGAAATACAGATAAAGCGAGAGGACGAAGTTCAAAAGGGAAACCAGAAGGGCAAACGATTTTATCAGCCCGGGCTTACTTCTGCTTACCAAAAGGAGTAGAAGCGCTCCGGCCAGAGGTATGAAGATCAAAAGTGTTAGGATATATCCAGACATAATCAATTCTCTTTGTCATGTAGCGGAGGCTTTCAGATCTCCAGTTTCTTATGGAAGGCTAAAGTCTCGAGACCTTGACGGCCTTCCGCTACCAGAGTATTATCTCAATATAAAATAGGCTAAAACCAGAACCGCCCCCAGTACCATACCCAGGGCGTAATTCCGCACATAGCCTGTTTGAATCTTTCTGAGCACACCTGCGAAAAAGTTAACTATCTCTGCCAGTCCGTTGGCGGTTCCGTCTATGACCTTTACATCGAAGAACTGCCATAGGAACATGGCGAATTTGAGCAGGGGGTTTACTATAACTTTGAAATAAAGCTCATCCACATAATATTTGTTCAATAAAACTTTATAAGGGAAGCTGTATCTCTGTGCCAGGCTTTTGGGAAGCTCGGGCTTCGAGATATAAAACCTGTAGGCGAAAAATATACCTGCCAGGGCAACTCCAATCGAGATGATCATCACCAGATATTCAGTGGAGACTGAATGATGAACTAACATCTCCTTTTCACCGAAAACCGGGCTGAGGAAATGCTCAAAATGATTCCCTCCACCTAAGGATTTGGGAACTCCGAGATAACCGCCGAAGATGGACAGAATTGCCAGAATCATAAGCGGCACAGTCATAACCTTGGGAGATTCGTGGATATGATGAGCAGCAGACTCCTCCACTCTCGATTTGCCAAAAAAAGTTAAAAAGAGTAGTCTGAACATATAGAAGGCGGTCATTCCAGCAGTAATCACCCCGATTAGCCAGAGGAGTAAGTTACCCTGGGAGAATGCTTTCCATAAAATTTCGTCTTTGCTGAAAAATCCGGAGAACAGGGGAATTCCTGATATGGCTAAGACTGCGGCAAAAACAGTCCAGAAAGTTACCGGTATTTTCCCCTTGAGACCGCCCATCCTCTGCATATTCAACTCGCCCGACAGGGCATGCATCACGCTTCCCGCTCCCAGGAAGAGAAGTGCCTTGAAAAAAGCATGGGTCATCAGGTGAAAGATCCCAGCCGCAAATGCACCCACTCCGCATCCAAGGAACATATAACCTAACTGACTTATGGTCGAATACGCCAGAACTCTTTTTATATCCTTCTGCACCATAGCTATGGAAGCAGTATAGATTGCAGTAACCGCACCTATGATAGCCACCAGGCTCAGGGTGAAGGGAGCTAATTCGAAAAGGACATGACACCTTGCCACCATATAGACGCCTGCGGTGACCATAGTTGCCGCATGAATCAGAGCTGAGACCGGGGTAGGTCCCTCCATCGCATCCGGGAGCCAGACGTAAAGAGGTATCTGGGCGGACTTACCCACTGCACCCATAAATAAAAGCAGGGTTATGGCAGTTACCAGTCCGCAGCCTGCTACAAGAATCGAGGGCGCCTGCTGGAATACCTCGGTATAGTTAAGAGCCCCGAAAGTCCAGAAGATAAGCATCACACCCAGGGCAAACCCGAAATCACCTATCCGGTTAACTATAAACGCCTTCTTTGCCGCATCTGAGGCGGATTTCTTCTCATACCAGAAGCCGATCAGAAGGTAGGAACACAAGCCCACAGCCTCCCAGCCCAAGTAGAGCAAAAGGAAATTATTCGCCAGAACCAGCATCAGCATAGAGAAGGCAAAGAGATTAAGGAAGGAGAAGAATCTGGAAAAACCTTTATCCTCATGCATATAGCCCACAGAATAGATATGAATCAAAAACCCGACTCCGGTCACCACCAAAAGCATCACGCAGGACAACGGGTCCACCAGGAAGGATATATTGACCTTGAAAAATCCCGAATATATCCAGGGGAAAACTATCTTCTCGAAAATCCTCTCCTCTGCCGGCAGAGATAAAAGCTCGAAGAAAACCCTGACGGAGATAAGGAACGAAAGCCCTACCGACCCGCATCCGATCCAGGAAACCAGAGCCCTGCCTAATTTTTTACCCAGGATCCCGTTAATCAGGAACCCTATCAGGGGGAGAAGCGGTATCAACCAGACATACTCGATCATAATCTATTTTTCCCCTCGTTAGTGCAGGAATTGGACTTCCCGCACCTTACATCAGTACAAGGCTGAAGCCTTGACCTATGTTTTTTTCATCCTCCTTTTACCATTTCATCAGATTTCCATCATCCACGTTAGCACTCTTTCTGTTTCTGTAAAATAACATTATTATCGCCAGCCCGACTCCAGCCTCTGCCGCTGCCACGGTCATAACCAGAAAAACTATTATCTGCCCGGATAAGGCTCCCATCTCCCTGGCAAAGGCGAGCAGGGCTAAATTTGCCGCATTCAGCATAAGCTCTACTGACATAAAAATTACTATAACGTTCCGTCGAACCAGAAAACCCAGAACCCCGATAGCAAACAAGATCCCGCTCAGCAGAATGTAATAGGATAAGGGAACCATCTTATTCCTCCTTCCGGGCTAAGAAGATAGCACCCACCATAGCCACCAGAAGAAGAACCGAGGCTATCTCAAAGGGCAGCAGGTAATCAGTAAAAAGCATTCTCCCCAATGCCTGGGGAGTGCCGAAATCCGCAGGTATAGCCAAGCCTCTTCCCCTCTTGCTGAAAATCGCATGTCCCACAATCACAAAAAGCTCAATCAGAAAAAAAGCCGAGAAAATCAAAGCGAAGACCCTCTGGAATTTCCTTTTCTCCGGACCGAACTCGTCCTTTCTCAGGTTCAAAAGCATAATCACGAAAATAAAAAGTACCATCACCGCACCCGCATACACGATAACCTGAATGAAAGCCAAGAAGAAAGCTTTTAACAAAATGAACAAACCCGAGATGCTTCCCAAGGTAACTATCAGAGCCAGAGCACTGTAAACCGTATTCCTCTGCAGGATAACCATCAGGGCAGAGACGATGGCGACCAGACCTATGATTACGAAAAAGAGTAGCTCCATTTTCTAATCTATCTCCCCTCCGATGATTTTCTTTCGATTTCTCTTTTCCTTGGGAAACAAGTCCAAGAGCTGTTCTTTGTTGTAGATGTAACTACTGCGGTTATCGTGGGTGAACTCGTATTCCCTGCCCAGGAAGATAGCGTTTTCCGGGCAGGCTTCTTCACAATATCCGCAGAAGATACACCTCAGCTCATTTATCTCATAAACTTTTGGGTACCTCTCGCCTTTCTCGTTCTCCTCCCCCTCCATATAGATACATCCCACCGGACAGGCAGCCGCGCACAGGCCGCAGCAGACGCATCTCTCCTTCCCATCCTCGTAGCGAGCCAGGTAATGCAGGCCCCGGTAGCGAGGTAACATCTCCCTTTTCCTTCTGGGGTACCGGTCTGTAACCGGCGGTTTAAAAACGTGCTTGAAGGTAGTAGCCAGACCTTTAATCAGTGCTATTATATAATTAACGAACTTGAACATATCCTCAGACCATTACTATCCCGGTGATAAAGATGTTAAATAAAGCCAAAGGCAAAAGAACCTTCCAGCCGAAATTCATCAGCTGGTCGTACCTGAACCTGGGCACGGTCGCCCTGATCCAGATATAAAGGAAAAGGACGAAGAAAACCTTTATGAAAAACCAGAGGAAGGGCGGGAGCAAAGGGCCGTGCCAGCCGCCTAAGAACAGGGTAGTGGTAAGGGCAGAGATGTTTATCATATTTCCGTATTCACCCAGGAAGAACAGGGCGAACTTCATGCTGGAATACTCGGTATAATATCCTGCCACCAGCTCGTTCTCCGCCTCGGGCAGGTCAAAAGGCGAACGGTTATTATCCGCAATCCCGCAGATCAAAAAGATTATAAATGCCAAGGGCTGGCGGAAGATATACCAGTGGAAGAAGCTGTTCTGCGATTTGACTATCTCCACTAAATTCAAGCTGCCCGAGATCATCAGAAGGCCTATCAGGGACAGTCCCAGTGAGACCTCGTAGCTGATCATCTGGGCACTCGACCTTATGCCACCGATCAGGGGATATTTGCTGTTGGAGGACCAGCCGGCAAAAACTATCCCGTATACCGCCAGGGACAGAACCGCTAACACGTAAAGAAGGCCTACGTTCAAGTCTGAGACGACCAAGCTTATCTCTCTGCCGAACAAACTGACCTTATTCCCTATGGGTATCACTCCGAAGATGATAAAAGCAGGCACAAAGGTCAAAAGAGGTGCCAGGGTATAGACGAGCTTATGAGCTGAGGAGGGAGTGATATCCTCCTTGAACAGAAGTTTCAGACCATCCGCCATAGGCTGAAGAAGTCCCCGCGGGCCTACGTACAGAGGTCCAAACCTCACCTGGAAATCACCCAGAAGCTTCCTCTCCAGCCAGGTGAGATATGCCATCCCCAATAGCCAGATGACCAGGAAAACTATAATCTTTAAAAGCGTTATAATGACAAATTCGATCATATCATTCGACTTTCGTTAATTTGACCCTATCGACTAACCTGTCTCTATCCTGAAGCAGATTAACTTTTATATCTTTGAAATTAAGTGGAATGAAAAGAGTTTCAGGATTTATGGATTCGTCCAGCTTTAGTTTCATCCTGATCTTACCCCTGACCGATTCCACCCAGACCTCATCCCCGTTTTTCAAATTCATCCTCAGGGCATCGGAGGGACAGATATGGCAGAACCCCTCCGGCACAATCGAGCAGAGGTTGGCAGACCAGCTGGTGTACTTTCCCGAATGATGGGCCAGGTTTCCGGTTATCAAAATGAAAGGATACTCCCCCTCCTCGGGGACCTCTTCAAAATCCACCGGTATGATCTCCGGCTCCTTATGCAGGAAGTTTTCCGGCTTGAGGTTCTCCGAGCCGGGATCGTTCAGATTCAAACAGGGCCATTGCAGTCCTTCTTCCTCCAGCCGATCAGCCTTGATCCCACCGTATACGGGTGAGACCTGAGAGATCTCCTCTGTTATCTGGAAGGCTGAGGAATAGTACTGATTGTATCCCATTAGAGTAGATAGCTCACAAATTATTCCCCAGTCAGGTTTTGCAAGATGAACAGAAGATAAAGCCCTGCAGAGTTTCTGTACCCTTCTTTCTGAGCTGGTAAAAGTCCCTTCCTTCTCAGCAAAGCTTACCCCTGGCAGTACCACATCCGCCAATTTCGCTGTCTGGGTTAAGAAAATATCCTGAACCACCAGAAGCTCTAACTTCTTCAAAACAGATTCCATGAACCCACGGTCCGGGGAACTCTCCAGGGGGTTGGCTCCCATAAGGTACAGCCCCTTTATCCTTTCAGCGTTGATGCCTAATAAAATCTCCGTGAAATTCAGTCCCTTATCCTCGGGTATCTCTGCATTCCAGAGCTTTTTCAACCTCTCTCTGCCAACGTCATCTTCCACCGGAATAAATCCCGGAAGTCTGTCCGGCAATACACCAGTATCCAGGGCGCCCTGAGAGTTATTATTTTCCCACAACAGATTAATGCCCGAGTATTCTCCCTCGAATTTACCTGATAAAATTAAAAGATTGTTCAAAGCCCTGATCAGTCTATCTGCCTGAGGAGCGTGGGTGACCCATCTGCCGCAGAGAATCATCAGGTTTTCAGAAGCGGTCAGCTTCCTGGCGAAATCTCTAATCTTCTCCTCATCTATGCCGGTTAATCCGGATACTCTGGCCAGAGTGTAGTTCTCCAAGCTCTTTTTCAGCTCGCCTATTTTTTCCTCTTCTATATTTTTGGAATACAAACCCTCGTCCAGGATAACCTTCATAAACCCATTCACCAGAACCCCCTCAGTGCCATATCTATAAACCAGCTCCTTTTCAGCGAGCGAGCCGAATCTTATCCTCTTCGGATTGGCAATCAAAAGAGTCGATTCGTTTTGGCAAACGGCTTTTCTGACCCTCAGGCTTATTATAGGATGTTCTGAGTTGAGGTCTGAGCCGAATATCAGAATCATCTTTGCTTTTTCTATCTCCTGTATGGGGTTGGTCATAGTGTAGGCTTGAGGATATTCAAAAAGTCCCGGGCTGGGCAGAACCTTTTTGAAATCTATTCTATGGTCCAGATTGTTGGACCCTAAAACCGTTCTGAAGAATTTCTGGAAAATATAATTATCCTCGTTCGTGCACCTCTCCGAGCCTATTCCCGCTAATGCCCTGGAGCCGTATTTATCTTTTATCCCGAAAAGCCTGGTTTTCACATACTCCAAAGCCTCCTCCCAGCTCGACTCGACCAATCTGCCGTTCTTTTTTATCAAAGGAGCCTTGAGTCTCTCCGGATGATTCACTATATCGTAACCCCACCTGCCCTTATCGCAGATAAACCCCTCATCGACCTTATCATTTCTTCTGGAAGTGCCTCTATAGCCTCTGTCCCGGTCAACCCACAGGGTTAGGTTACACCCATCCGAACAGAAGGGACAGATACTTCTCACCTTTCTTGTATTCCATACCCTGATCTTATATCTGAAAGATTTGGCGGTTAATGCTCCTACCGGGCAGATCTCCACGGTGTTACCTGAGTAGACATTGCTCACCGGAATATGGGGAAGGACATTTATCTGGCTTCTCCAGCCTCTTTCGAATGCTCCCATATCATATTCACCAGCTATCTCCTTTAAGAAGCGGATGCATTTCAAACAGTAAATACAGCGATTTTGATTCCTGATTATCTGCGGCCCGATCTGCAGATCGTCAAAAGTGGAATTCCTGTCTACGATATGTCTTCTTTTCTCCTCTGTAAATCTGCTTCTGTCCGCACCATATTTGAAGGTGATATCCTGTAGATCACATTCCCCTCCCTTATCGCAGGTGGGACAATCCAGGGGGTGATTAATCAGAAGTAACTCTATTATACCCTTTCTGGCTTTTATTACTTCCGGAGTGTTAGTCCTGACTACCATGCCTTGACTAACCTGGGTGTTACAGGCAATCTGTAATTTAGGGTTTCTCTCAACTGCTACCAGACAAACTCTGCATCCACCAAGAATTTTCAGCTTCGGATGCCAGCAAAAGGTGGGTATGTCTATATCAGCCTTCTTGGCAGCCTCCAAGATAGTCTTCCCCTCTTCAGCCTCGATTATTTTATCATCTATAGTTAAGCTAACCATCTTTTTTCTCAGGTTTTATTTCTTTCTTGTTTTTCCCCTCTTGAACCTTTAAACCTTTGAACTTTTGAATCTTCTTTTCGTCTCCCATCTTACATCTTACTTTTTTTCTATTGGACATCTCTTATTCTTGATATGATACTCATACTCCTCTCTGAAGTGCTGGAGTGTGCTGGTTACTGGTATGGTAGCAGAGTCACCCAAAGGGCAGATGGTTTTCCCGAAGATATTATCCGACAAATCCAGAAGCAAATCTATATCCCCCATCCTGCCCTGCCCCCTCACAATCCTTTCCATTATCCTGGAGAGCCAGTAAGTTCCTTCCCGGCAGGGAGTGCACTCACCGCAGGACTCGTGCTCAAAGAACTGCACCAGCCTGTAGGCAGTCTCCACCATACAGGTGTCCTCGTCCATTACTATGACCGCACCGCTGCCTAACATCGAGCCTGCCTCGATCAGAGATTCAAAGTCCAGTTTCACATCTGCTTTAGCCGCCGGCAGAACCTGGGTAGAAACTCCACCCGGTATCACTGCTTTCAGCTTTCTATTATTTCTTATACCACCACCATACCCCTCAATCAATTCCCTCAGGGGAGTGCCCATAGGAAGCTCAAAATTACCGGGTTTATTAACCCTGCCGGATAAACAGAAGATCTTCGTCCCCTTGCTCTTGGGTGTCCCGATATTCGCATACCATTCCGCACCATTTGTGATGATGTGAGGAACATTCGACAAAGTCTCCACGTTGTTCACCGCACTGGGGCATTCATAGCAGCCGGATATAGCAGGGTATGGCGGCCTCAATCTTACCAAAGGCCTTACCCCCTCTATGGAGGATAAAAGTGAGGTCTCCTCGCCGCAGATATAGGCACCGCCGCCTCGGTAGACCTTTATATCCAAATCATAGCCAGAGCCAAGGATGTTCTTACCCAGGAAGCCTTTATTCCTGGCCTTAATCACCGCCTCCTCTAATCTTTTCGCCTCAAAGGCAAATTCACCCCGGATATAGATAAAGGAAAGATGTGCACCGATAGCATAACTTCCAATGATAATGCCCTCCAGGAGCTGATGCGGATTTTTCCGCATCAATTCCCTGTCCTTGAAAGTGCCTGGCTCTCCCTCATCCGCATTACACAGCAAAAACCTGGGCTTGGGCGAATCCTTGGGCACAAAACCCCATTTAACTCCGGTGGGAAACCCTGCACCACCCCTGCCCCTTAAGCCTGACTTCTTGATTATATCGATGACCTGCTCAGGGGAAAGGTCTTTTAAAACCTTGGGAACTGCCTGGTATCCACCGTTCTTGATGTAGGTGTCTATCCTGTACTGGTCAGGCTGGTCGTTATATTTGAAAAGAATCTTCTCCGGCATAATCTATTTACCTGAAAGTTCCTCCAGAATCTGATCTATCTTCTCTCTGGTCAGGTTCTCATAGTAATCTTCATTCACCATCATCACCGGCGCGGTATCACAGGAACCCAGACACTCCACGGTTGAGAGAGTAAAAAGACCGTCTGGTGTCGTCTGGTTGACCCTTATCTTCAGCTTGTCTTCCAAGTACTTAATCAGACTTTCCGCTCCCAGAAGGGAACAGGGCAGGTTATCACACACCCTGATCCAGTATTTACCAATCTTTTCCTGAGAGAAGTAAGTGTAGAACGATGCCACCTCATATATCTCCAACAGAGGGATTCCCAGAAGCTCTGATATCTTCTTTATCCCTTCATGATCGAGATAACCTGACTCCTGATAGAGAATGTGAAAAGCGGGAAGTATCGCGGTCTTTATCTTGGGATATTTCCCTCTCAGACTGAGTATTTTCTCTTCTGTTTCTTTTGTAATCATTTTTTAAAGCTACTGGCTACCTGCTCCCAGCTAAAATTATCTATCGATCTCTCCCAGCACTATATCAATGCTTCCGATAATAGCCACCACATCCGCGATCAATCTTCCGGCTACCAATCTATTAAAAGAGCTTAAGTTCACAAAACAGGGAGGTCTTATTCTAACCCGGTAAGGTTTGCTTGAGCCGTCCGAGACGATGAAGTATCCTAATTCACCTTTGGGTGATTCTATTGAATGGTAAACTTCACCCGGAGGAACGTCGAACCCTTCTTCCGCTATTTTAAAATGATAGATCAAAGCCTCCATCTCCTTTTTCACTATCTCCTTTGGGGGACAGGTTACGCCGGGAACCCTGGCAACATAATCTCCCCCGGGAATACCGTTCAAAGCCTGCTCCACGATCCTTAGGGACTGCCTCATCTCCCCCACCCTGACCAGATAGCGGTCATAGGCATCCCCGTCCTTGCCCGTGGGAATGTCGAAATCGAATTTCTCATAACCGGAATAGGGATTGGATTTCCTTATATCCCATTTCACACCACATCCCCTTATCATAGGACCTGAAAGCCCGCAGTTTATGGCTTCTTCTGCGGTAATGGCACCGATGCCCACAGTTCTCTGCAGCCAGAGTTTATTTTTGGTTAAAAGGTTTTCATAATCCTGAACTTTGGAGGGGAACAGTTTGAGAAACCCCTTCACCCTTCTCTCAAATTCTCCGGATGAAGGTAAGTCCTTGGCTAAACCTCCCACCCTGAAGTAAGAGGTCATCATCCGTTGCCCGGAAACGGTCTCAAATATATCCAAGAGCATCTCCCGTTCACGAAACGCATACAAAAGCATGGAGACTGCTCCGATATCCGCGGCATGGGAGCCTATCCACACAAGATGCGAGGCTATACGGGTTAATTCAGTCAGAAGTACTCTTATAACCTGAGCCTTGGGAGGAGCCTCGATATCCAGTAATTTTTCAACGGCTAAGACATACCCCAGATTATTGGAAAGATTAGCCACGTAATCTGTCCGGTCGAAAAGGGTTATCGCCTGGGAATAGGTTTTACTCTCTGCGGTCTTCTCAATCCCGGTGTGCAGATAGCCAATCACCGGCGTTGCCTTAACCACCGTCTCACCATCCAGCTCCAGAACTATTCTTAACACACCATGAGTTGCCGGGTGCTGGGGTCCCATATTCAGGATCATGGTATCCTGTCTTTCCCGTTTTATATTCATTCTTTTTATCTGCTATAGAAGGAGTGCCAAGCTCGATTTTGCCTGCATCAGCAAGCTGATGCACTCCTGTTTTTCGTCTTTCGTCTCACTTCTTACGTCTTACTCGCATCTCCTTCACAAGGCTGAAGCCTTGCTTTACGATTTTCATCTTCCTTTTTCCATCTTATATCTTTCATTTTATTATTGCAGGCGGTTTATCCTTGTTGTGACTAAAGGCTATCTCCTCGGTGGTCAAAGGATAAGTCTTTCTCAGGGGATGCCCTTCCCAGTCATCCGGCATAAGGATTCTCCTTAAATCCGGATGATTATCGAACTTCACCCCGAACATATCGAAAACCTCCCTCTCCAGCCAGTTGGCTCCTTTCCAGATAGGGGTAACTGAAAGCACTGACTCGCCTTCATCCAGCTTGACCTTCAGCCTTATCCTCCATCTGAAGGGCAGTGAATAGAGGTTATATATGACATCAAATCTTTTTTCCCTCTGGGGATAGTCAACCCCGCATACATCCGAGAGAAAATCGTATTTCAGTTCAGGCTCATCTCTCAGGAATTTGCAGATTAAAGGCAAGTCTTCTTTTTTTATGGTAATCGAAAGCTGATCCCGGTATTCAATTACCTCCAAAATCGAGTCAGCAAAATTCTCCTTTAATTTTTCAAGGGCGAGATTTTCCATAATCATTTATTTTCTTTTACCCAGCAGACCCTCTTTTAGAACCTTGGCATGCAGCTTCATAATTCCGTCAATGAGCTGTTCCGGCCTGGGCGGGCATCCTGGAACGTAGACATCCACGGGCACTATCTTATCCACTCCCTGAACGATGGCGTAGTTATTGAAAACCCCCCCGCAGGAAGCGCAGGCGCCCATAGCCAGAACCCATTTGGGCTCGGGCATCTGGTTATACAGCTGTTTTAAAATCGGTGCCATCTTCTGAGAGACCCTGCCGGATACGATCATCAGGTCAGCTTGTCTGGGAGAGTTGCGGAAAATCTCCATCCCGAACCGGGCTAAATCGTATCTGGAGGCGGCAGTGCACATCATCTCAATGGCACAGCAGGCAAGCCCGAATCCCAGGGGCCACATGGAGGATTTCCTGGACCAGCCAACTACTTTATCCAGGGTAGACAGGATAATCCCTTTTGGAATTTCTTCCTCTTTTATGAAATAGGTAAGTTCTTCGTCTTCTATTCCCATCTCAGTCCGCCTTTTTTAACTATGTAGATGTAACCTACCAGAAGAATAATCAGGAATATTCCCATCTCTATCAAACCGAAAAGCTTCAATTCCTTATAGATAACCGCCCAGGGGAAGAGAAAAGCTACTTCGATATCGAAGATTACAAAGAGAATCCCCACCAGGAAGAATTTCACCGGGAATCTCCCCCTGGCATCCTCTTCCGGGATGTTCCCGCATTCATAGGGCAGGAGCTTCTCCTTGGTAGGAGCTCTTTTTGCGGTAAACCGGGGCAGGATTATGATCACCAGCCCCACTCCACCCACTATTAGTATTAAAAGAAGTAATGCGATATAGGGCTCGAACATAGTAAAATAAGCCTCCTTTAATTTTTGAAGCTAACTTCCAAAAAGTTAGCTTCAAATTGTGAAAAAAATAGCAATTGGGGAAAAAATTGTCAATACAAATTTTGGGGTTCTGCTTTTGTATGTTTCAGGTATGTTCAGCTCTGGCGAACACCCTGTTTTTATGTCATTGCTTAAATTCCCTTGACAAAAAACTTAATTATAGTAGCTTTCTTGAAAAAAATCATTCTTTCACAGGAGAAAAAAATGGCTTTAAAAACCGCAGAGGAATATAAGGCAAGCTTAAAGAAGATGCGCCCCAATATCTACAAATTCGGGGAGCTAATTCAGGATGTAACCACCCATCCAGCTACTAAACATACCATTGAGGGACATGCCCAGATCTTTTCTGCCCAGCATAACCCTGAATACCAAGACCTGGTCACCACTGACTCAACTTTAATCGGAGATAAAATCTCCAGGTATCTATCTTTGATTCAATCCCCTGAGGATATGATTGCCAATTCCAAGATGAAAAGGCTGCTATTCCAGTTAACCGGCACCTGCACCGGTGGAAGATGCGTGGGCTGGAACTCTATCAATGCCATGTGGGCAGCTACTTTCGACATAGACAGGGAATATGGAACCGATTATCACCAGAGGCTTAAAAACTGGCTCGCTGTTGCTCAGAAAAGCGATATTACCATCTCAGGGGCGTTAACTGACCCCAAAGGTGATAGGACCAAATCACCCTGCCAGCAGCAGGACCCGGATATGAACCTGCATATTGTAGAGGTTAAAGAGAACGGCATTGTCGTCCGGGGAGCCAAGGTGATGATCTGTGGAGTTGCTGCATCAAATGAGATTTTTATCTTACCCGGCTCGGGATACAAAGAGCAGGACAAAGATTATGCAGTCTCTTTTGTAATACCCAGGGATATCGAAGGGTTGACTATAGTAGAGGCCAGAAGGCCAAGCGATTCCCGTGAGCAGGAGGAAGGATTCGATATCCCGGTCGAAAAGGGAGGCATAACCCAGGCATATCTTTTCTTCGAGAATGTTTTCATTCCCAGGGAAAGAGTATTTATGTGCGGTGAGTATAAATATGCCCTGAATGCGGTTTTGAATTTCATTATGCCCTATCGTGCGGCAATCGGAGGCTGCGTAGCCGGACAGGGGGACGTGAAAATAGGTGCGGCTATTTTAGTTGCCAGGGCCAATGGCCTGTCCTCAAAGGTCTTCAACGACAAGCTCACCCAGATGTATATCAACAACGAGACCACTTTCGGAATGGGAATCGCATCAGCGGTTTTAGGCAGAAAACATCCATCCGGTGTATGGCAGCCGGACCCTCTACTTTCAAATGTGAACAAAGTGCACGTGGCGACTTTACCCTACCAGACCTCGGTTTTGGCTCAGGACATAGCCGGCGGCATAGCCGAGACCGGCTGTATCCCTTCCTGCAAAGATTTCAATGACCCGAAGTACGGTCATTTAGTGCAGAAATACCTCAAAGCCTGCTCCTCAGCCGAATCCAGGGTAAAAGCCGCCAGGTTAGTCGAATGGCTGACCATCGGCGCAGGAGTACCCGGCTGTATGCACGGCGGAGGCTCACCCGACGGTGCCAAATTAGTCATAAGGGCAAATGCCGATTTGGAAAAGAAAGTCGAGATTGCCAGAAGATTAGCTGGGATAGGAGAAGATATCAAGGAGCCGGAGAAGAAGAAATAAATAGTCGGGGCATATTGAGCGTGCCCTTCTATGAGACTGTAGGGGCAGAACATCGTTCTGCCCTTTTAGAGCGGGAATTCCAATTCCCGCACTAACAAAAACATTAAAAAAGCAAACCTGAAGGTTTGCCCTACGAAAAATGTTGCTCCTGGTTAGTGTCTCTGTACCCGCCAGGTCCCCTGACCTGGCGGTAAATCTCTGTCGGGTCAGGGGACCCGACAGACACGATGAATGGTAGGAGTAGAACATCGTTCTGCCCTAAGAAAATGCGGGAGGGGACACCCCTCCCCTACTGATTGAATTAAGTCAATGACCAAAAACCTTAAAGGTTATTTTTTCGTCCTCTTAGGAGCCACCCTTTTGGGAAGCATCGGGGTATTGGGCAGGGCGATTTATCAATATGAATCTGACCCCATCAAGGTGGTGACTTATAGGGGGATAATCGCCGCACTTTTACTTTTCCTGACGCTTGTTATCTTCAGCCCGGAAAAGCTGAAATTAAAATTAAAAGATTTGCCTTTCTTCGCCATCTATGGATTCCTCAGTGTGACCATGACTTTTATCTTATTCTTTTACGCCATAAAATACACAACCGTGGCAATGGCAACCATTCTTCTGTATACCTATCCTGCCTGGATTGTTTTGCTCTCATTTTTTATCCTGAGTGAAAAAATGGACAGGCAAAAACTCATTGCACTCCTTCTCACTCTCTCTGGAATTTTACTGGTGGCTCAGATACACGATTCCTCGGTTTTGAAATTCAATCTCAGGGGCAATTTATATGGATTGATCTGTGGCCTGGGTGCGGCTTCTTACTCCCTCTTTGGGAAAAAAGCTACTTCAAAATATGATTCCTGGACCGTGGTAACTTACGCTTTCGGCTTTGGGGCTTTATTTCTCTTTTTTTTCAGAAATCCCTTAACTTTATTAAACCCGGATTATCCGGGAATCGCCTGGGTCTGGATTTTCGCTTTAGCCATAGTCCCCACCCTTCTGGGTTATTCTTTCTATACCAAAGGGCTGAAATATCTGGAAGCCAGCCGGGCCGGAATAACCGCCACCTGGGAAGTTGTGGTGGCATCCTTTTTAGCTTTTGTCTTCTTCGGGGAAAAATTGACTTTGGTACAGATCTCAGGGGCGGTCTTGATTCTCTGGGGAATTTTTATTTTAAGGAAACGTAGAGAAGCATAGCCGAGCGGCTCTTCGAGTACGAGGGAAGAATGAACAACTCCAAAAAGGAAATTTCGAATTTAAAGAAGCTGTTCGCCTTAACTTCAAAAGAGGCGCAAGTGTATTTCAGAATCGTTCAGCAGAGGATAAAGAAAGAAATAGCAGAGGTCAAAAAACTGAATCTGCTCAAGGGCAAGTTTGTTTTGGAATGCTCGACCGGCCAGGGAAAATTCACCCAGGGACTTCTGGAGGGGTTTTTAAGCCCCAATCAAACCCTGTATTCCATTGATTCCACCCCGGGATTGATAAAGAAAATCCGCCAGAAGATCAGAAAGAAGAATTTCAAACCCAAGGTGGCTGACCTGTGGGATCTCCCTTTTCCGGATAACCACTTCGATGCACTTATTTCCCACTACACCCTGCACAGCCTGCGTTCCAAGAACAAAAATTTTCTGAAGCCTTTCCAGGAGATGGTCAGGGTATTGAAACCCGGAGCGCCCTTTATCGCTATGACCTTCTATTACGATAAAGGCAAAAATCTGCCTGCATATTACTATCACCGGTTATTCCAGCTGAGTTATCAGGATAAGAAGATAAATTTCCTTAGCCTCAAAAAACCCGGGATTTATATCGATTATTTAAGAAAGGCGGGATTGAGGTGTATAAAATCGATGGTTATAAGTTACGAGTCACTGAAATTTCCAGAAGAGCTTAGGAGGAAAATCTGGAACGAGCGTCTGAAAGAGGAGGAGCCCTCAATTCAGAAAATAAAATCGTTGAAGCTAAGAAGAGAGGCTCAGGGGATTTTAAAAAGCTTTGAGGATAAGCCTGAGCTTAAAAGCCAGGGAATTGGCCCTACAATTTTGATCTGGGGAAAGAAGAAGTAAGAAAATGAAAGAAATTTATACTATCAAACTTTATATCCGCTTGAGAAAAAACAAATAAAAAAAGGAGAGGGCAAGCCCCTCCCCTACAAAGAGCAGTGTCAGGAGGTAACTCCTGACACCACGTGAACCCGCGCCTTCAGTTTCACAAAAGACTTGACAAGTTTAAACCAGCCCTTAAATTAATCTTATTAGAGACAACTGAATATTCCTGTCTAAAAACAAGGAGTAAATCTTCAAAAGTCTTTACATCGACTCTGATTCGCTGTCAAGATTTTTTAACCTTTTTAGTTAAGGAGCAAAGGATGTTTAAAAAGGTTTTTGTTTTGATGACGGGCGTTTTGTTCTTAGTCTCTGCCTTAATTTTTGCCGCAAAGAAACCTTTAGATAATCTGAAAACCAGAAGCACAGCGGTTCTGGATGACACCTGCTACGCCAAAGAGGTAATCCCGGATCATCCCTCTTATTATCGCCAGGTCATAGAGCCTAAAGTCTTTTATCCGTTATCCAATGATACAGTAGGGTACACTTACTATGACTACCAGTTCAACGATATCCAGCACAGGCAGATAGCTATCGATCCATCGGGGACCCTGCACTTCACCTGGATGGACCTGGTCACTCCTGACTACTATTATGGTGACCGATATATAGATTTCAATGCGCGTTACAGTGACGGAACCTGGTTATCATCTGGAGGTATGCACGTAACAACGGCAGATACCAGGGCAGGGTATGGAGGTATTGATATCCTGCCAGATAACAGGGAAGTGTTATTCTACCATAGAACCCAACCCTATCCTTTCATGTGGGGAGCCACCATCTCCATTGAGGATAGCACACCTGGTTCTGGATATTTCAACTCTTTTGACATCCCTGATTCTATAGACTACTCTTCCGAAAAAGGATATTATCCAGCTGTAGCCTGTGCCAAGCTCCCTAAAGGTGATACTGTCTTTATTCATATCACTCATGCTCAGGAAGCCGGCTGCGGTGGCAAGTATCTAGGATATGTTCGCTGCTTTGAGAAACCAAGTAGCAAAGATACACTGGTATGTGACTCCCCCGGATGGACATCTCCTCTCCTGATTCCCAAAGACACCAAGCTCAACCCTAACAAAGCGCCCTATAGTTTCTCTGAAAACAGGTTAGGAGGGACAGTAGTTGCCACTTCGCCCGTTTCGCAGAAGGTTTGTGTGGTTTGGCTTAAGAACATGGCTTCTTCTCAATCTATGAATGAGTTAAGGTATTTCGAATCGACTAACAACGGAAATGATTGGATGGAAGCAGGAAGTATGGGCACTCCTGTCCAGTTGACCAACTATGGTGCTTCCGGCTATATAGACAGGGCTTACGATGATATTACTGCAGTTTACGACTACAATGATGAACTGCATATAATCTGGACCACCTACACTGTAAGCGACTTCAATGATATTACCTTGTGGCACTGGAGCTCCGCCACCGGTATTCGCAAAGTCAGTTCTGCTTTTGCTTCCCCTTATTCTATTCCTCATGTAGATCCTGGTGCCTGGAATCTACTTATTGCCAAGTTCACACTGGGAGTAGGCTCTGACCCTTCGGACTCAGCTTATAATTATCTCTATGTCAACTACACTAAATTCAAAGAAGGCGATATCTCCGCAGGCGGGTTTGCCAATGGAGATATATGTGTCAAAGCCTCTTCCAATGGCGGGCTAAGCTGGGGACCCGAGATAAACCTGACCAACACCAATTCAGATGGATGTCTTCCCGGGAATTGCGAAAGCGAGCACTGGTCCTCAATGGCAGAAAGGGTGGATAGCTTCCTCTATATCCAGTATATCTATGATCTGGACGCAGGTGCAATTCCTTATGGCGAGGGGACCTACACTCTCAATCCTATCCGTTATCTGAAATATCCCCGTTTCTTGGTTCCGGCAATGGCTCTAATGACCTTCACCCCGTCTATGATGGTTGAGTGGGCTGCAAACAGCGGAACGACATCTGATTCCCTGGTAGTCAGTAATGAAAACGGCACAGCCGCTTTATATGTGAAATTAAGCGGACCTTCCTGGTTGAATATAAGCCCCGCCAATTTCTACATCGCAGAAGGTGCACCTGACCAGACTGTAAATCTCACCTTCAATGGAGCCGGATTCACCGATACCTTACTGGTAGACAGTCTGCAAATACTCTCCAATGACGGATTAATTGGCGGAGGAGAGACCTATTCGGATACAAAATGGGTTAAGATTCACTTTGCAGTTGCTGACAGTTTTTATCCTGTTGAATTCGATACCATAGACAATGGAGTCATAACCATAACTGTTTCCAATGTAGGGAACTTAGGTAACAAAGAGGAAGGACAGCAGATGTTCTACAATGGACACGACTACCTTTTCGATTTTTCACCAGCAATATGCACAGATATACCTGGCTACGGCGATGCCAGTGCCAGCTGGTTTCATCACAGAAATGACTTTCTGCCGGAATCCTCCGTGGAGGTAACCCATTGTCCGGGTTTGCACTGCACCCTAGTCAAATCAAAGTTTGCCCCGATCTGCCCCTCATTTGCTCCTCCTTATCATTGGTTCTGGTGGTGGTATACTATTGAGGAGAAGATGCTATTTTTCTGGAAGCCCAAAGATCTTCATTACGGTCCTGCCTATGATAGGGCGATTGTGAAATATACCAAACTGTATATGAATCCTCCTCCCCCCTGGTGGTGCAATATCGAGCCGGAGCCTCCGAATTTACCTTCGGTCTATTTCGGCTTTATTGCAGACTGGGATGTCCCCTCTGAAGCCTACCTGAGAAACATCGGTGGGTATGATCAGTCCAGAAATTTAATCTGGTTAACCTCGGATTCTGCAGGTTTTGAAAACTATTATGGAGCCTGCCAATTCTTCTTTGTAGAAAAAGATGGTGATACCTCCTGGACACCCTTTGGAGCTAATATCGTACAAGATACGTTCTGGCTAATTAACTTTCCTGCTCCCTATGAGACTCTGTGTACTTATCTGTCTTCACCGGGCTGGTCAATTGCCTCGGATTCTTCTACCGATATGAGCATATTGATCTCAGCAATTCATCTGGATAATCCTTCTACCTCAACCGAAGTTACTATGAAATACGCCTTGATGGTAACTGATCAGGGGTATACGGACTTGGAAGAGTTAGCAGATGGACTCAGACAGGTTAAATGTGGGGATGCCAATGCGGATGGAGATGTCTCGGTTTCAGATGTTATAGCACTAATAAATTTTCTGTTTAAGGGTGGACCAGAGCCCTGGCTTTATTATTCTGATGTAAATTCAAATTGTAGCGTTACAGTATCAGATGTAGTTTTGTTGATAGGTTACCTGTTTAGGTTTGGCCCTCCTCCGGAATGTGATTACTCGGAATGCGACCCCTAAATAAAAAAGGGAGCGGACCCTCGCCTTTGGCTGGGTTTCGTAAACTCAACAAGCCCCTCCCCTACGAAGTGAAAATTTATTTAACCCATATTCTCGATAATCGCCGCACCGTATTCGGAGGTCCTGACCTTGGTAGCGTCCTGCATAAGCCTTTCCAAGTCGTAGGTAACCCTCTTCTGCCTTATGGTCTCTTGTATTCCTTTATATATTAGCTCAGCCGCCTCTTTCCAGCCAAGGTATTCCAACATCATACAGCCGGAAAGAATCACCGAGCTGGGATTGATCACGTCTTTATCCGTATACTTGGGTGCAGTGCCGTGAGTTGCCTCGAACAATGCCACGTAATCACCGATATTCGCCCCGGGTGCCATTCCCAGGCCGCCAATCTGTGCGGCACAGGCATCGGAAAGATAGTCCCCGTTCAGATTAGGTGTTGCCACTACCTCATACTCGTCTGCCCTTGTCAGTACCTGCTGAAGCATACTATCTGCGATGCGGTCCTTAATCACTATCTTGCCCTCTGGGATTTGCCAGTTATACTTCTTCCCTAACTCGTCTTCTGTGACAACTTTATCCCTGAACTCCTTAAGGGCTAAATCGTAACCCCATTCCCTGAACGCGCCCTCAGTATATTTCATTATGTTACCCTTATGCACTAAAGTAACCGACTTGCGGTTATTCTCTATGGCATATTTGATTGCCTTTCTGACTAACCTTTTGGTTCCGGTAACGCTGATCGGCTTTATGCCTATGCCCGAATCGGTTCTGATTTTGGTCTTCATTGTCTTGTTCAACCAGGAGATAACCTTCTTTGCCTCTTTGGTGCCTTTGGACCACTCGATTCCAGCATAGACATCCTCGGTATTCTCTCTGAAGATGACTATATTCATTTTTTCCGGATGTTTGACCGGAGAAGGCACACCTTCGAAATACCTCACCGGACGAACACAGGCATAAAGGTTCAAAATCTGCCTCAGGGTAACATTCAGGCTTCTGTAGCCACCACCTATGGGTGTGGTCAAAGGACCTTTTAAAGCCACGATATAGTGCTTTATGGCTCTGAAGGTATCCTGGGGCAGAAGCTCTCCGTATTTTGCCTGCGCCCTTTCCCCGGCAAACACGTCGAACCAGACGATTCTCTTCTTACCGCCAAAAACCTTTTGAACTGCCGCATCAATAACCGGACGGGTTGCCTTCATAATATCCCTGCCCACACCGTCCCCCTCGATAACCGGGATAATCGGGTTATCCGGCACCAGTAGCTTATCCTCTTTCTTTGAGACCTCGATCTTCTCCCCATCAACTGGAGGGGTGATCCTGCTGAACTTCACCATCCCTATCCAACTCCTTTCCTCCTGATCTTTTTCAGGGCTTGGCTCCCCGCAGATAGCGGGAGGATTGTTTATGAGTTTAACTGTTTTTTAATCTATCTTGAAATCACCGTGCTTCTGGATATGCTCCACCAACCCACCATCGTTCAGGATGTTGATCATCGCCTTGGGCAGAGGAGCAAAATTCAAGACAGCTCCGTTAGTCAAATCCTTGATCTCTCCTTTTTCCAGATCAGCCTCTAACTCATCCCCCGGGGAGACCTTGTCTGTATCGCAGATCAGAACCGGCAATCCCACGTTAATGGCATTGCGATAAAAAATCCGGGCAAACGATTTGGCCAAGACTGCCGAGACTCCGGCTAATTTGATGATGGTAGGAGCGTGCTCCCTGGAGGAGCCGCAGCCGAAGTTATCACCTGCCACCACGAAATCCCCCTTTTGCACTTTGCCGGCAAAGGATGTATCCGCATCCTCCAAAACATGCTTGGCCATCTCCGGCAGATTGGAACGTAAATGAAAATACCTGCCAGGCGCAATCAGATCCGTGGAGATATCATCCCCGAATTTAAAGACCTTTCCTTTTAGAATCATAACTACCTCTTTAATATTCTTAGAGACGCATGCCCTGCGTCCCTATCTTTTTTTCTTTCTCCTGGAAACTTTTTTGCCTTTTGTCTTCTTTCTTGAGATAAATTCTCTGGGGTCGACTATCTTTCCAGCCACTGCGGCGGCTACTGCTGTGGCCGGGGATGCCAGGTAGACAAACCCTTCAGGATTCCCCATCCTGCCTTTGAAATTCCTGTTAGCAGTCGAGATACAGTTCTCACCATCACCCAGGACCCCCTCATGCACGCCTACACAGGGACCACAGCCCGGAGCCAGGATCGCCGCTCCGAATTCAACCAGCTGCCGTATATACCCTTTTGCCATAGCCTCCAGGAAGATCGCCTTTGAGGCTGGCACAACTACAAACCTGGTGTTGGGATTTTTCTTCCTTCCCTTTATCACCTCGCAGGCTACGGCGATATCTTCCAATCTGCCGTTAGTGCAGGTCCCCAGAAAAACCTGGTCTATTTTTATTCCCCTGGCTTCATCTATTGGCCTGGTATTATCCACAGTATGAGGGAAAGAGAGGGTAGGCACCAGCTTGGAGGCGTCGATTTTTATCACCCTTTCATAAACCGCATCCTCGTCCCCCTTAACCTCTCTGAATTTGCTTACCCTTCCCTGTTTTTTAAGATAATCTTTGGTGAACTTATCGGATGCGATCAAACCCGCTTTCGCCCCGGCTTCAATCGCCATATTAGAAAGAGTCATCCGGCTGGAGATGGACATATTCCCGATGGTATCACCGGTAAACTCCAGAGCTTTGTAAGTAGCACCATCAGCTCCAATCAGTCCTATCAGATACAGGATCAAATCCTTGGCGTAAACTCCCGGTTGAAATTCTCCGGTCACTTCAATTTTGAAAGTCTCAGGAACCCTGAGCCAGGTTTTACCCAGGGCGATTCCAATAGCCACATCCGTTGAGCCCATACCAGTTGAAAAAGCCGCCATAGCCCCACCGGTGCAGGTATGAGAATCAGCTCCGATTAAGATCTCTCCCGGATTCAGATACGATTCGAAGATCACCTGATGGCATACACCCATTCCAACATCCGAGACCTGACAGCCGGTTTTCTCCGCAAATTTTCTTATGGTGATATGGTCATTGGAAAGCTCTTTTCTGGGGGATGGAGCTGCATGGTCCAGAAAGAGCACGGTTCTTTTGGGATTCGCCGCCTTCTCCAGATCTATCTTCTGCAGCTGTCTTATGGCCAAAGGTGCAGTCCCGTCCTGCATCAGACAGACATCCACCCTTGCCAGAACAATCTCGCCGGCACTCACTTCCCTTCCGGCATGTTTGCCTATGATTTTCTCTGCTAAAGTCTTACCCATATTTATCCTCGCTTTTCGGTATTGGCTACTTGCTGTTTGTGATTCGCTTGGTCATTGCAAGTCCGCTGGAGGGGGACGAAGTAATCACTTTATAATCTTGCCTCTTTTTTCCAGCAAGGCTGTCCGCCATAGGCGGAGGCCCTACGTAAAACCTTGTATTTCGTAGGGCAATCCTCATAGGATTGCTTTCTAATTGAGTCCCAATTTAAGAGAAAAATTTCACAAAGTCAACTTTTTTTGAAAAATTTTTTGGAAGATAAATGGGGTATAAACCTTTAGGTTTATCAATGAGTAGGGGCGGAGTTCAACTCCGCCCATCAGTGAAAGGGTAGAGACAAGCTTTATCCTAAAGTATTTTTCAGGCATCGGTAGGGACAATGTATTTCAACTTGCTCTAAAAAAATCTTTGCCCTTTAGAAAAAAGATTGATTTTTTGAAAGACCCCATATAAATTAAAACAAGATTCAAAAATCTCAACTGTTACTGTGATTAAAGCCTATAAGCTTTAAGCGAGATGAAAATTGTGAAATTATATGAAAGTGTTGATTGATAAAGATATGACATGGTAGATTTAGATACAAACAATCTTTGAAACAGGTACATAAAGGAGGAAGAGATGGCGAACTCGGATATATCAAAAGAGAGAAAAAGCTACTTATTTGTAGTTGGAAGCCTACTGATTCTTAGTTTAGTAGCTGCTGTTGTTCTTTTTTACTTTTTGGATTCCTTTGCTCAAATTCAGAATAAAAGCATTAGTTTAGGTGGAGCAGCCGCTGGATTTGTGGTGATATTTATCTTGCTCAGAGATACTTATTTCAGGGTTACATCTGTAGAAAGGAAATCCAAGAAGCTCTCTACCGATGAGAAAATCCATCAACTTGAAGCCCAAATTGAACAGCTAATGACAGCTAAATTAGATAATTTTACTGTTCCGAAGGGTTACAAATCAGAGGTGTCAAAGGAGTTTCAATTTGGTTTTTGTTATCCAAAAGAATGGGAATTTACAAGATTCCCGCAACAAACATTTTATGGCTTTGCTAGAGATTTGAAATCTGCTGAAAAATTGGGATTTGCTAGAAATGTGAATGTAACAATAGGTGATATTTCCAAGCAAGAAGAAGACCTAAAAAAAATATACGAAGAAGGTATAAAAAGTTCTCTTTTTATGTTGCCTAACGCAGAATTAGTTTTCAAAGAAGATTCGCTTTTCCAAGGGCTTCCTGCAATGAAATACAGGGTTAATTATATTACTAATGATGAACAACAATTAACCCTTTACCAAATCCTCGTTGGTGACAAGAATAAGAAGAATTTATATGCTATCAGTTTTACGACCACTCAAGAAGACTATAATTATTCCAAAGTATTGTTTGAGAGTATAGCAAGTACATTTAGAATTTGAAATTTAATTTTTATACCAATAGAGGGATGTTTGGGTAAAGTCAAATTCTACCCTTATGTCTTCTCCAGAAAACTTATAGAAACGCATTCGATGTGTCTCTACTTTCTTCGTCGGCCATAAAGTCCGTGCTACAATCTCCAGAAAAAAAACGGGCAACCAAAGGTTGCCCGTTTTTTTCTTTGCGAGGAAACCTCGCCCTTACATCCTCGTTACTCGCTACTTATTTATAACATTCTCCTTAATCCACTCAGTAGTAACCGATTTGGGTCTTTCGATGGGGAGACCCAAGGCTCTATCCCAGATAAGCTGTGCCAGAACGCCCATAGCCCTGGAAACCCCGAACATCACTGTGTAAAAATCATATTCCCTTACCCCATAAAACCACTGCAGAACTCCCGAATGGGCATCCACATTGGGCCAGGGGTTTTTGGCTTTGCCGTGCTTGGTTAAAATATCCGGCGCGACCTCATAAATCAGGCTGACCAGCTTGAATAAATCGTCATCCGGCATGTGCTTTAGAGCAAACTCCCGCTGGGCGGTGTATCTGGGGTCGGTTTTTCTCAATACCGCATGCCCGTATCCCGGTATAACCTGTCCGCTGTTCAAAGTGTCCCACAAGGCTTTGGATAACTCCTCCTTGGAGGGTATCTTTCCGCCTAATTTCTCCAAAAAGCCCTGAATCCATCTTAAGACCTCCTGATTTGCCAGACCGTGCAGGGGGCCAGCCAGTCCATTCATGCCGGCAGCCAGGGAGTAATAAGGATCAGACAGGGCGGAGCCGACCAGATGGGTGGTATGGGCACTCACATTCCCGCCCTCGTGGTCACAGTGCAGTACCAGATATAACCTCATCAGCTCATAATACTCGGGCTGGTCTATGCCCATCATATGGGCAAAGTTCGCACCCCAGTCTAAACTCTTTTTCGGTCGAATTCTTTTTCCGTCCTTATAGGTCTTGCGATAAATATAGCCGGCAATAGCAGGGAGTTTGGCTAAGAGGTTCATCACATCCTCATACGTCGGATCCCAGAATTCGGTCTTGGAGATCCCCTCGTCATACCTTTTAACGAATAAGGAGGTAGGCTGAAGAGACATAATCCCGATGGAGAACTGGGTCATAGGGTGCATATCCTTGGGCAGGGATTTCAGGATCTTCCAGGTATCATTGGGCACCTCT
Source organism: uncultured Ignavibacteria bacterium (assembly GCA_964511075.1). Classification (GTDB taxonomy): domain Bacteria; phylum Zixibacteria; class MSB-5A5; order MSB-5A5; family RBG-16-43-9; genus CAZEDM01. Next base: position 18,405 of record CAZEDM010000002.1, on the reverse strand, counting down.
GAACGACTCTGCCATTCCCTGGTGAGCTCCTTGACCTCTTTTTTCGTGGGAAGCTCTCCGGTCAGAAGCAACCAGAAGATCCCTTCCGGCAAAGGCTCTGCCCCCCCCTTGACTTTGGGTAATTTCTCCCTTACCTCAGGAATACTGTAGCCGCGGAATCTTATTCCCTCCATGGGGTCCAAAAGCGAGGTCTCCCAGACCATACATTTTACACCCCTCATTCCACCATAGGCTTGCTGAACCGTAACCTCGGAGATGACCTTCTCTCCATGTTCCTTCATCAGACTCCTGATCTCATTTTGCGTTTCAGAGACCTTCTGGGCAAGCTTTTCTTTTAAGGACATATTGATCCCTCCTCTAAAAATTTAAGGTTATCAATCAGATCTTATGTAAAAAGACATTCATTTTTAATAGTGCAGGAAAGTATTAGCAAAATTCTGCCAGAAATTAAGACCGAGACTTTTCTTTCCTGTCATCTTTTTTTGACTTTAAAACTCAATCTACTTTGTGAATTTTTTCACTATAATATAAATCAAAAAAATCCCGTCAACTACATTCTTTTACCAAATAAAGAAATCTATTTCGATTTGAGCATTTTCCTTTGAGTCCGAAGCATGCACCGAGTTGTGGCATACATCCAATCCGTATTCAGCCCGGATGGTTCCCCTTTCTGCTTTCCTGGGATCGGTTGAGCCGATGAGCTCCCTGAGCTTCTCCACCGCATTCTCTCTTGCCAGCTGCGCGACCACGATCCTGCCCGAGGAGATATACTCCACCAGCTCGTCGTAAAAAGGCTTACCCCTGTGCACCTGATAAAATCTTCCACCTTCTTCCGGGGAAACTCTCAGCATCTTAAGTCCCTCGATTTTGAAGCCGAAAGCTTCCGCCCTCTTTAAGATCTCCCCTGTCAAATCTCTCTCGACCGCATCCGGCTTGATGATAAGAAGTGTCTTCTCCAGAAATTCTCCTTCTGGTATATTATTAAGCTTTCTTCCTTTTTCTCTTCTCTTTCCTCACCAGCTCAAATCCTAATTCCACTGCCTTGAGATTCAAATCCAACATAGCTTTTGGAGATTTAGTCTTAAGTGCCTCGATCAATGATTCCTTTGAGATTATTTTGGTAAGGGAAACGATTGCACCCAGGGCGATGATGTTCGCCACTACTGGAGTACCTAAATTCTCCCTGGCGCTCTGGATGAAGGGCAAGTTGATCACGTCCCTGGCCGGAGGCTGGTCTACCAGGCCCGAATCCACTATCAGCAGTCCCTCGTCCTTGAGATTGAGATAGTAGGTATCGCAGGCTTCCTGGGTCAAGGCTAAAAGCAGATCCAATTTCAGGGCTTTGGGATAGTAGATCTCGCCTGAGCTGAAAACCAGATCAGAACGGCTGGCACCGCCTCGGGCTTCCGGTCCGTAACTCTGGGTCTGGGCGACATTCTTGCCCTCATGAATACCCAGTGCCTCAGCCAGTATAGTTCCTGCGAAGACCAGTCCCTGACCTCCGGACCCGGAAAGCCTTATGTCATATCTGTCCTCGTGCTCCACATTCATTTTTCTTACTTTCATACCAGCCTCTTATCTAAGCAGGAGTCTCCGACTCTGTTTTAAACTGAGCTATCACCTTATCGTATTCCTCGCAGTATTCGGGGAAATCCACATCCCACAGAACCCCGATCAAAAATTTGCCTTTGAGCTTGTCCGGCGGGAGCTTGGCTGCTGCCTGGATGGGCACCCCATGTTCCTTCTGCCATTCCATCATCTTGACTGCCGTCCCTTCCTTGTTCAGCCTGCCGTAAAAAGTATGGCAGTGACTGATGACCTCTACCAGAGAAAAACCCTTTTTCTGAATGGCCTGCTGGATAATCTTCTCCAGTAAAGTCACATGATAGACTGTGCCCCGGGCAACGAAGGTCGCCCCAGCCGATTTAGCCAAACTGCAGATATCGAAATCTCTTTCCCGGTTGCCGTAGGGAGCTGTAGTCCCCAGCTTCATAAAAGGGGTGGTGGGCGAATACTGCCCACCGGTCATTCCATAGATATTGTTGTTTATCAGGATGGTGGTAATATCTATGTTCCTTCTGCAGGTGTGAATGAAATGATTCCCCCCGATAGCCAGACCATCCCCATCCCCGGTTATGACCATAACTTTCAGCTTGGAATTAGCTAACTTCACCCCGGTGGCAAAGGCTAAAGCCCGTCCGTGGGTAGTGTGCAGGGTATTGAAATCCACGTACACCGGCATACGGCTGGAACAGCCGATACCCGAGACCATGGCTACCTCGTCCCGGTCTAATTTTAAATTGTCTATGGCCCGAATAATCGTCCCTAATATTGTTCCGATGCCGCACCCCGCACACCAGACATTGGGGAATTTCTTTTTGGTGCGCAGGTAATGATGCGTCACCTTAGGCATAATCTCCATGCTTATCTGACCTCCCTGATCTTGGCGAAGATCTGCTCCGGGGTTAAGATCTCACCGTCGAATCTATTCAGCCCGTAGATCTTGGCTCTTCCGCAGTTGGTTCGCATAACCTCCCGAATCAGCTGCCCCTGGTTTAACTCAGCCACGATTATAATCTCCAGCTGTTCTGACATCTGCTCCATATAGATATCCGGAAAGGGCCAGATGGTCAAAGGCCTGATCAATCCAACCCTGATCCTTTTCTGCTGAGCCATCCTGATTGCCTGTTTGGCTGCCCGCGCCACGATGCCGTAGGCGAACACCGCAATGTTAGCCTCCTCCATAAACTCCTCTTCCACCTGCACGACATCATTCACGTTATGCATTATCTTCTTCTGTAGCTTATCCAGCTTAGCCTGTATCTCCTCTGATCTGGAGGTGGGGAAACCTAAAGGGTCGTGGGTCAGCCCGGTTATATTATACCTGTACCCCTCTCCAAAGCTTGCCATAGGCGAGATGAAATGCGGGTTTATCTCAAAATGCTGATACCACTCAGGCGGAACGGTCGGCTTAATGCGGTTAAATACCCTTATCTCTGAAGAATCCGGCAGAATCACCTTCTCCCTCATATGACCTAAGACCTCATCCATAAGTAAAATCACCGGAGTTCTGTATTTCTCTGCGAGATTAAATGCCCTAACCGTAAGCTCAAAACATTCTCTAACCGATGAGGGCGCCAGGGCAACGGAATGGTAATCCCCATGTGTCCCCCATCTTGCCTGCATCGTATCCGACTGGGAGACTTTGGTGGGAAGGCCGGTTGAGGGACCTCCTCTCTGCACGTCCACGACTACGCAGGGTACCTCTGCCATATAGGCATAACCGATGTTCTCCTGCATAAGCGAAAACCCCGGACCGGAGGTAGCAGTCATTGACTTGGCTCCGGCAATGGACGCACCGACTACTGCGGCAATACTGGCGATCTCATCCTCCATCTGAATAAACTTTCCGCCCCTGCGAGGAAGATTTCTCGCCAAATATTCAGCGATCTCGGTTGAAGGGGTTATGGGATATCCTGCAAAAAAATTAGCACCGGCAGCCAATGCTCCTTCCGCACAGGCCTCGTTCCCCTGAAACAATCTGGCTTTATGATTTTCAGTCATCTTCTATATTTGATTTTAAGATTTTTCTTGTTTGCTTTTCCTGGGGTTTACCGTTATAGCGAAATCCGGACATCGAAGCTCGCATAAGCCACACTGCGTACATTTCTCCGGGATTAAAACCGGAAGACCCTCCCTGTCAGCCACCAAAGCTCCGGTGGGACAAAATGCTATGCAGATATTGCATCTCTTGCACCAGGCTTCAAAGATATGTACCTTCTCTACTTCCTCTTTTGGCTCCTCAGCCGTTCTGGATTTTTTCACATCCTCAGTCAAACTTTGATCTTCCTCCTATCTTGAATACGCAAACTATGAAAATATCTTGACATTCTTGGGTATATATGCTAAACTTGGTGAAAAGTCAAGGCAATTTTGAAAAGCCAGGAAACCTGACTTGAAATTGCAACTTAATTAATATCATTATCGGTATATTACAAAATATTACAAATAATTTTCGTTATAAGGTTACATCATCTCGGAATATTCTAAGGTTCTATATTTTTTGAATCTTTATTGCCAGGTATTTACTGATGAATTTCCCGTGAAAGCAGGTATGAAATATTTTCCCGGGAATCTACGCGAGAGATCTCTTTAAAAGAAATCCATGCCTGAAATAAAAAGCATCTCCTCAGATAATATCCTAGATTTATATCAATTCTGTATTCCGGACAAGGAAGAATATAAAAGAGCCTGCCGGGAGTCTGTGGACTTCTTTTTGCAAAAACAGAAGGTCGGCTGGAGAGGATTGGTCCTGTATGAGGATAAGATCACTGCGGGACGGGCAGAATTACACCCCCTGGAGGAAAGCTTTCAAGCCATCACGGGCGATAGTCTATATTTTATGCCCTGCTTCTGGATTAAACCGGGATACGAGAAAAAAGGATATGGCAGAAAACTTATGGAAGCGCTTCTCAAATCGACTCAAAACCGCAAGGGAGTGGTAACCGTAAGTGCTACCGGCTGGATGCCTCAGAAGTTTTTCACGAAGTTTGGATTTGAAAAAGTTCAGGAAAAAGGAGCACTTCAGCTTCTCCTAAGGAAAAACCAGCAAGATGCATCCTGTTACTGGTTCGAGCCGAGTTTCGTACCTCAAAACCTGAACGATCGCATAAACATGGATGTAATTTATAACCACAGCTGCCCTTATATTGTGGCTAACTGGCGTAATCTGATAAGAAAAGCTAAAGAGACAACAGATAAACTCGAACTTAACATATATCAGCAAACAAACAGAAAAGACCTGGAGAGGTATGGTGAGGCGAATATCTACATAGATGGAGAAACGCCGTTCCTGGGACCGGCAAGTGAAGAGGAAATTGAAAAAATAATCAAGGAGCATCTAAAAAACAAAGGCCTTTAAGCCTGAAAGGAGGTCGACTTGGAGAATTTGAAAACATCTTTTGCCAAATTAGCTGATTCTGACAAATATGTAGTGCTAAAAGGTATCAGGGAGATAGAAAGTCATCTGCCTAAACTCAAAGGTAAAAAATATAAGGAGGCCCTGGATTCCCTGTCCAGCCTTTTCTATATCGATACATTCGAGAGACCGGACTTGCAGGTGGTAATCGACAGGGTTTTTGAGGTGTATAAAAAATTCAAAACTAAAACCATACCCTTTCTTCTATCCTATACTCAGGAATCAGATGTCAAGTTCCAGTTGAATATCGCCCGGGCTTTGGGAAAAATCGGGAGGTCAGCTATCGACCCCATCCTTTTAAGGTTAAGTAAATCAAAAGACTCTGCTGAAAAATCGTTTCTGCTTTATTCGCTGGGCAAGATAAAAGACCCGGGGGTGGTCAAGGGCATCCCCTCGGCGCTGAAAGGGCTGAAAGACAAAGACGTAGAGGTAAGGGATAGTGCCACTCGAACTTTTGGCAAGATCTTTGAGGTGACATCCCCTTCGAAAATCAGTCAGAGAAATAAAAATCTTATTTTTGGGAGTCTCAAGAAAATGCTCTCGGATGAATCCTCAGGAGTGAGAAGCAAAGCTGTAAGAAGCCTGGGCAAGATGGCAAGATATGGTTTTCTGGACAAAGACGAAAAAGAGGAAACAAAAAGGATTGTTCAAAGGATTTTGGGCCTGGATGAAAGCTACAGCTGGGATATAGCCTATATAGTGAGAAGAGAAGCTCAGGAGGTGTATAATTTCCTTTCCGCTAAAAGAAGATGAATAAGAGCAGCAGAATGGTCTTGATCGGAGAAAAGCTCATCGGCCTGGTAGGGTTAGATGAGATATTTGAGAAGCTCTATGAAGCAAAGCAAAAGCCGGGAAAGCAAACTCAGAAAGATCTACTCCTTTTAGCCCAGAAGGAAAACTACGTTCCTGCAAAGCAAGAGAGAGTTTATGCCGAAGCCCTGCTCAGGGAATATTCACTTTATTACCAGAGAAGAGCAACCGGCTCAAGAGTAGATGTTAAAGTTTCCTACGGAGCCTACCAGGGTATATCCAGGGAGAACATCCCCTGGTATCCAACTGTGTATGAGGAAAAATGCGACGGCTGCAGAAAATGTTACGATATGTGTCCGCAGAAAGTTTATTTCTGGGAGGAGAAAAACAATAAGCCCAAGGTGATTAATCCCTTCGCCTGCATAGTGGGCTGTTCTGCTTGTGCGGAGGTTTGCAAATTGAATGCAATTTGCTTTCCTCCATTGAATATTCTTGATAACCTTAAATCCCATTGAAAATCGAATTGAATTTTAAAACCGGTAACCTTTTTTAGAAGGGAGTCTCTATGGAGAAGAAAGACATAATGGCTATGCTGAAATATTTCGACAAAGTCCAGAAGGTAACCCTTAAGGCTGTTAATTTAATCCCTCCCAAAAAGTTAAATTTCAAGCCCTGCCCTGAGGTGATGCCCATCAAAGACCTGATTCGGCATATCTACGCCAGCGAAAAGGTCTTTGCAAATGGAGCCAAGAAAGGGTTCATCACCCAGGAGGATTTCAAAGAAGGATCTCGGGAATTTAAAAGCTTAAAGAGCCTGATCAGCTATGCCAGGAAGATCCACCAGAACACCAACCGCATAGCCAGGTCTCTCACCGGCAGACAGATGAAGAAAAAGGTTAAAACTTTCTGGGGAGACCAGCTTTACGCTTATGCCTGCTTTTTTGTGATATATGACGAACACTGGCATCACCGGGGACAGCTGTTTACTTACCTGAGACTTTTAGGGATAAAGCCCCCGGATTTGTATGACTTTAAATAAATAACAAGGGCAATTTCCATTTGGATCCGTCTGGACACGAATTATCCCTACGCACCCCCGTTCAATAAGATATGAGGAAAAATAAATATAAAGTTTATCTTGAAGTGGACAGAAGAGGCTGGTGCATGGCTCACGTTGAGGGGCTGCCCGGCTGCTTTGTCTGGGATAAAACCAGAACTAAAGCCTTGAGGAGATTGCCAGACGCCATCAAGGATTTCCTGTCTTTTCTGAGGAAACAGGGTGAGAGGAATTTGAAGATCCCCAAAAGGATTAAATTCGAAATCGTGGAGACCAGAAAAGGAACCTGCCCTGTAATCTGCCCAAGTAAAGCCGCTCTGTTTTCTTACGATCTGATCCCTCCTTCAACCGATTACATCAAAAGATCTCTAAGATGGATGAGACATAATCGTAAGGAACTTTTGTCTAAGGTTAAGAAGTTGCCCCATGACATTTTGGACTGGAGACCAGATAAAGATATTCGTTCCATCAGGGAGACTTTAAACCACATAGCCACTGCTGAGTGGTGGTATCTTTCAAGACTCAAGGACTTCAAGCAGCTTTACCCGGTTCCAGAATATCCCAGCGAGGAGATTTTTGAAAAACTGAAAAGGTACAGAGAAATAGCCGTGAGAATTTTGAAAGATCTTACTCCGGCGGTTAGAAAGAGAATCAATGTCCCTAAAAAATACACTAAATTTAAAGATGAAAAATGGACAGCCGGAAAAGTCCTTAGAAGATTTTTAGAGCACGAGAGGGAGCATATCGACACAATAGAGAAAACGCTGACGCTTTACAAAACCAGCCTCAGGGGATAATTTATGCGAAGATTTATTTAAACCTCATTTTGTTCTTTTCAATAATTTGAACAGAAGAATACCAGCTATAAATCCTCCGATATGGGCAAACCAGGCAACCCCTCCCCCACCGGAAGCTCCCCAGGAGGTGGAGGCGTAAATCAGTTGCAGGACAAACCAGAACCCCAGGACGAAAAACGCCGGAATTCTCGTCACCCTGACGAAGAATCCGAAGAAAACCAGGGTCAAAATTCTGGAACGAGGGAATTCTATCATATAAGCACCTAATACCCCGGCAATAGCACCGGACGCTCCTATCATTGGCAAAGTGGAATCAGGTGTCATCAATATGTGGGCGAGGCTGGCAAAAATCCCTGAGACTATATACAATATCAGGAACCTGAGATGCCCTAAATGGTCCTCCACATTATCTCCGAATATCCAGAGATAAAGCATATTTCCCAAAAGATGCAAGATACCGCCATGCAGGAACATGGCGGTGAATAGAGTCAGAGGAAACGGAAAGGTGGAATAAGGGGTAACGCTCTCCCCGTGAATTATCTGAAAAGGAATGGCTCCATATTTCAACACAAATCCCTCAAAACCTTCACCCAGAGAAAACTGATACAGGAAAACCAGAACGTTAATGGAAATGAGCAATGTGTTGATTACAGGCTTTTTCTGGGAAGGTATGTCATCTTTCAAGGGAAGCATATAGCTTTTACTCTATTACCTTGAATTTATTAGTCACAACCTTTTCGTTCCCCATTCGATCTTTAGCCTTCATAACCAGCTGGTGCCAGCCTGGTGACAAAGTTTTAAGAGGTTCGGAGATCAAGAGGTAAGTCTCCGGGTCATATTCCGGGATCTGCCACTCCCCATCCAGTAATACTTCTATATCCTGCTCACTCCCGATTCCCGAGAGGTCATCTTTTACCCAGGCGGAGACAACCAGATTTTTCCCGCTGATCTTCTGGTTCGATTTTGGATATACTCTTTTTATCGTAGGAGGCTCTAAGTCCTCCAGGAGTGCATAGGCGGAAAGATTTCTCACCTTGCCTGAGATAAGATTGTGCAGGGTATCGATATCCTGTCCAATAAATCTGTAACTTTCGCCAGTAGACTCATACAGACCAGTTTTAGAAGGCTCGCAGCCTATGCCCCTGTATGAGATGGAGACCCTGGCTGGCTTAGCCAGGGGATAGGTCGAGGGGTTAAAAGAATATAAAGGGGTTTTTAATCTATTGTTTTCCTCCTGAGGCTTTTCAGTTTTCTCAATCGTAAGATTGATATTTTTGAAAACCGAACCCGAATCCATCTGCACTCTGGCAGACCCATCGATATTTTCTACTAAAATCGAATTATCTTCTTTTGCCACGAACATCTCTAAATATCTAACTCCACCCACTTCATTCCCGAAAACATCGGTTGCCCGAATGTCAAGGATAACCCCGGGAAGATACAATTCGAAAAAGGGAAAGATGAACTCATAGCTTTTTTCGTCTATCTGCCGGGAGGTCAAGGGCAATACGCTCATTTCACCGGCTTTGAGAAAAACCTCAGGGAAATTCTTGAGTATATGATCAAACGAAATTTTGAAAACCCAGAAGCTGTCTTCCAGCGAATATTTAACTGCAGGATAAATTACTCTCTGGTCGCTCTCCCTCTCAACTCTGTCCAGATTGTGCAGAAGATAAACATAATCCGATTCAACTCCTGAGCCATCAATTACCTTAACCCGCAGCACCTTGGGCTTTTGGCCCAAGTCGCCCAATTGTATCCTGAAACCATTCAGATTACTTTCACACTCGTAACCGCTTAAATCCTTCCAGGAAATTTTATCCGGGGAGGATGCTTCAACCGTAACCTTCAGAATTTGTCCACTGTCTCTCACCTTCCCTTCGACCACGGACCCTGATTGGCCTCTCCTTATGGCCATCTCTGAAAGAAGGGGCTTTTTGCTTATCTGGAGAGTTATCTCCGCCTTAGAGACATTCCCGGAAACATCCGCAGCCAGTATGATTAGCTGATGGACATTATTGTCTTTTAACTCAAGTATCCCCTTATTAAGGGAATAATATAAAGGTAGATCGTTCCCCTTTTCTATATACAGCTTGTGAAATTCCCCCCTTTTCTTCTGGCTGAGCTCGAAGTCACGATCCAGCTCAACCTTCCAGCTATTCTCAAAATCTATGGTATCGTAACGAGAGGAGAATATCAAAAGAGTGTCTAAAAATAGACCTAATCTATAAATGCTGAACCTGTTTCCCCTCTGCATCAGCTGATCGTATCCAGACACCTCGATCCCAATTCTCCCCTCAATTGCTGGAGATTCTCCCAGGATGTAGGCCTGTTTCTTAGAATCGAAATGTAGAGAATAGATTCTATAATCCCGAGAGTCATCTACCCGAGAATTAAAATCCCTTGGTCTTATTGCAATACTCTGTAAAATTGGAGCCAGCGTGTCCTTAACCGGAAATCCGTGAGATAGAGGATTTATAGGCTTGTTCTTCTCGTCTCTTATCTCGAAATGCAGATGAGGGGCACCGCTCCCGGTTTGTCCCGAGTATCCGATGACCTCACCCTGTTCTATCCACAGAGTATCCTCCAGGAAAATATCTACCTTGTAATTTTTATTCTGTAATTGCTTTTGAGTTACAACCTTTTTCAGCTTTTCTGAAAAATCGGAAAGATGAGCATAAACTGTGAGTTTCCCATCCGGATGTCTCAGATAAACCACCTTACCATACCCCCACCAGGAGGCCACAAGCCTGTAAGCCCAACCGGACTTGACTGCGCGAACCTCCAGGCCGGTCTTACCCCCGGTTTTGAAATCGATACCCGAGTGAAAATGAAAATCCCGATGGTCCGCAAAAACCGAGGAAAGCCCTCTGTTTTCTTTCAAAGGCAAGATATACCCACCACCGGCTGAAAGAAAATGAGGGTAAATTAATAACAGGATAAGCTGAAAAATTATCTTTCTCATACTTTTATCAATAAACCAATTTAATTACGAATGTCAAATTTTTTAAAACAACGTGAACCATCAAGTAATAATCTTTACTATTATAAACCGCTCGACATACACTTACTTACGATCTTTTATCCAACCTGAAAGTAAATAAAAAAATCCCTCCCCCTGCACAGGGGGAGGGATTTAACATTAGAGGTTCAGTCTGAGTTATTGACCCAGGAACATCCAGTCAGGCTCAGCGAAAAGTCCTGGATCTCTGACACCTAAAGCCTGGTGAGTAGAGTCCACATAGGGTGAGCTCATCAGGAAACGGTTCCTATCAACAGGAGCTGACCCACGTCTAAACAGATAGCTGAGGAGCCGGACAATATCGCCTACATCCACATTGCCGTCACCGTTGACATCACCCTGGTCCGCGAACTCATAGGGCTCTGCGCCACCTTTCATCAAATAGTTTATCAGATAAACGATGTCTGATAAACTCAGCCTCCTGTCCCTGTTCACGTCACCGCGGAAATAACCTTGCTGATGCAAAACATCGTAGAGGAAGTGCCTCCAGTCTGCATCCCCACCCGTGGCAATAGCATACCCATAACCCCACTTGAGCCATTTCTCGATACGCATCTCACCAGCTGGTATAGTAAAACTGTTATCTGCGATGAGCAGGGATTTATCATCAAACGTTCCTGGTTCATCAACACCCCATCCCAGATTCTCCATCCAGTATTTCAGAGAATCCACATACTGCCCATCGTAGATCCTGCCATCATTTTTAAGACCCCAGCCGGCAACGGCAACATCACCTTCAACTGCAGGGGTCTTGGTTAACCCGAAGACAGTATCAGAAACCCCGGACTCCCACATCCACATCGACTGGTGAGTCTGGTCGTAGTCCACATCACAGGCATTGCTGGCACCGACATCGTAATCAAAAAGCATGCCGGTCTGCAGATCGGTGATATCGTCCACGCCGGTGTTTTGCAGAACCAATACGTCCTCAACCACATACTCACAGGCATCCACTCCGCCCGTAGGCACCCAGAAGCCAAAGGCATATTTGGTGATCTGAAGCTCAGGTATGGACTTAAGAGCGTAGTTGACGGTAAGCTGATAGATGGTATAGTCACCGGTTGCGCCCGTTACCGTGAAGGTATCCAGAGTTGGGGGATTCAAGGGGTCAAAAGAATATACCGGGTAATAATCACCATAGTCGCAGTTTAAATCCTCCTGGGAAGTACCAGCGATGAAGCTTCCATAGTAAAGTCCATAGGTATATGCAGCTCCTCCCAGGTAGACATCAAATGCTTCAACTCCTCCGTGATTGTTTTCGATCTCATAGGCACTGGCGCTGTTAACCTGTTCGGTCATCTCCTTAATACCAGGGGAAACCACTATTGCCTGCTCTATCTCCACGTAAACCGGGTAAGACAAATCATAAGTACTGTGATAAGTTTGATGTTCGGTTCTGAAGTTCTGATCCTGAAAATCTGGCCAGTTAGCTGAATAATCCGGTAGATAGATGTATCCACCCGGGCTCTCTGAAGGCCAGGCTGCGGGATAGTAATCGTAAGAGGTTATACCCCTGTTATGGTCAAGGGGGTCCTGAAGGGTATCGTGGGTTCCGCAGACGGTACCTGGTCTTGTGCCAAACTCCGCAGCATCCAGTGCCGGATCGCTGAAGGCAAAAGCCAGATTGAAGATGTCCACTCCAGCCAAGGTAACAAAATGACCACCAAACCTGTGCCAGGTAGTCCCTCCATCCGTTGTCTGCCAGAAACCCAGGAGCAGGATTACATCTTCACAGTCTCTCAGCTCTTTTTGCAGATACCAGAAATCAGGTTGGTAAACTGTGGTCTCCTCAAACCACCAGCCGCCATGGGCTTTTATAACCTTAAGGACAGCATCCTGAAGACTATCACATTCGGTTCCTAAGGCCGGGTTAGTTTCGGCTGAATCCGCTATCTCGCTAATTAGAGTAGATACAAAAGATGAATCGAGTCCGCCCCAGGAAGCTGGAAAATCACCTCTTGAGGCAAACCACCAGACAGAATTAGCACCTGCAGTTGGGCCGCAGAATGCCAGTCCTGGCATCTGATACTGATCAAAATCAGGTATTCCGCAGGGGGCACCTGGAGTATAAGGGTCTTTGAAATACCAGGTCTCTACTGGAGGGGGACACTCGTTCTGGTCTGCGGTATAGCCATATACCTCTACTCTGATGGCTCCAGATTCTATACCCCACTCCACCACATCGTACCAACTGCCCCCTAATCCAAAGGGGTTATAATAGCTCTGATAAAGTCTTCCGGAGATGTCGAAGACCCAGGATAGCACATATACGTCCGGAAGATACATGGGGGTGCAGTAAACCGTATCTACGAAATCATCCGTATTATCAAACACAAATACCGCGAAGAAAGGCTCGTAAAGACAGCAGGTATCTTGCAGAGGAACATTGATAGTGGCAAAAGCACCCACATGTGAATAGACTAATGGATTTGCAGTATCACTGCTACAGAGCCTCTGATCCGGATAAGGACCGCCTCCAGAATAATCTGCAGAATAAATCCTTGCCTCGGCTATAATCGTGCAGGTGTCAGTAACATATATTGTCATCTGGACACTCGTAGCGTTGAACGGATAAAGCGGATACGGGCAGTCCTCGTAGTAGTTATGGTCCAAATCCATGTAGGTGGCAATTCCCAACTGGTCCCAGCAATATAGATACTCTGTTCCAGCCGGCTTGTAGTAGCAACAAGGGTCTGCCTGATTCCTTACCAAGCAATAGTAGGGTTCCCTCAACTCTGGCTCAAACTCCATAGACACCGCCCCACTCTTCATTGCCTCTATCTTCTCCTCTGTCCAGCCTTTTCTGTCCAGAATTTCTCTCTTGAAATCCTCAAAAGTTGGACGATTGGGCTTCACCTTGGGCAATACTGTTTGGGGAAATGCCTCAGGTCCGACTACCGGTTCCGATTTCTGGAAGTGACTCGACTTACGGACGTTCTCCTCCTTCTTCGCCTTGCCAGAGGCTGTTAACGTCCAAAGCGAAAAAGCCGTAAGGATTAGCAAAACTAACAAGATACTTTTCCTCATTCTGATTCCTCCTTTTAAAAGTTAAAGGTAAGAGCTTTACGCAATCTTTCCTACCTTTCTCCTATTTTGGCACTCACCTCCTTCACCCTAGCCCGTGATGAACCGATTAAAAAAAGTAAATCGTCAAAACTGACTCGATTTTTATCTTGGGGAAAAGAAAAAAGATGAACCGGTTGACCAGCCCGCAGAAGAATCTAAACTTTCCCTCCTCTGACTCTAGTCCCTTAAAGCTCATTTCCCCTCAATTTTTTCCAAAATAAAACCGTTTGATAAATCCTTGTCAAGAAAAAAGTTAATGCTTCGATGAATTTTTTTAGAAAAAAGCCTGTTGAGGGATTGGGGTCACTATATTCATCGATTTAAAAAAGTAGGGGTTCAAAATTTCGAACCTCCTACACAACTCATTTACCAATTACTTTCAAAAATTTTCTTTTCCCCACTTTTATAAGTTTTTCCCCTTTCACCTCAATCTGGAGATTTTCATCGTCAACCCGTTGATTGTCAATATAGACTCCTCCTTGCTTGATCAACCTGCGAGCCTCTGAAGTAGAGGAGCAAAGCCCAGTCTCCGTTAACAGTTTCCCTATCCATATCACCCTATCAGGCCAATCAAAATTTAATTGAGGTATCTCCTGCGGAAGCTCTTTTTTCGAAAAAACATTTTCAAACTCCTCCTGAGCTTTCTCAGCCTCTTTTCGTGAATGATACATCGAGACTATTTCACTTCCCAGTCTTTTCTTCCAGAGCATGGGGTTTGTTTTTTTGCTCTCCAATTCCTTTTTTATCTTTGAGAGCTCCTCCTTTGACACCTCGGTCAGAAGCTCGAAGTAAGGATAGATCAGCTCATCCGCTATAGACATTATCTTGCCGAAGATCTCATTGGGCGGTTCATCAATACCGATGTAATTGCCGGTTGATTTGCTCATCCTCTGAGCCCCGTCCGTTCCCGGAAGAACTGGCATGGTCAGGATCACCTGCGGCTTTTGACCATATTGCTCCTGAATCTGCCTGCCGGTCAAAAGGTTGAATTTCTGCTCAGTCGCTCCGATCTCCACATCCGCTTCTATAGCCACCGAATCATAAGCCTGCATTACCGGATAAAAAAGCTCATGCAGGCTTATGGGATTTTGTTTCTTATATCTTTCCGAGAAATCGTCTCTTTCCAGGATACGAGCCAAGGTGAACTTGGCAGATAAACCCATGATATCCTGGAAGCTCATCCTGGAAAACCATTCTCCATTGTAATGCACCTCGGTTTTACTCTTATCCAGTAGCTTGAAGAACTGCTCTTGATAGGTTTTGGCGTTTTCCTTCACCTGGCCATAGGAAAGCTGGGGCCTGCCCTCGGAACGCCCTGAGGGGTCACCCACCATCCCGGTGTAATCCCCGATGATAAGCACCACCTGGTGACCCAGATCCTGAAACTGTTTTAACTTTCTTATGCCCACCGTGTGCCCCAGATGTATATCCGGCGCAGTTGGGTCAAAACCCATCTTGATCCGAAGAGGCTTGTTTTCCTTTAGGGAGAGTTCCAGCCTCTCCATAAGCTCGTCCTCTGGAATGATCTCGACCGTCCCCCTTCTGATCACCTCCATCTGTTCCTTTATCCCTAACATTTACTCTCCTGAAAGCGTAGATACTGTGATCTCGTTCCAACAATGGGACATAGAAAAAAACTGAAGGAAGTCGAAACAGCCTTCTTCCTGTTTCGCTTTATATAAAATACTTCAGACAGAAAAGCAAGTAAATTTAGTAAGACAATTTAACTTGACAGCATTATTCGAGATTCTTTAAATTCCAAATATGCATCTCTTAGGGAACAAAAAAAGATTTTTCATTTTGCTGGGGGCAATAACAGGGGTTTTGGCTCTGATCGCTATATCCCTGACCGTCACCTACAATAGTGTTAAAAAAGACCTGCCTTCTCTTTCCCAGCTCCACAATATCGAGCCCAGCCTTTCCACCAAACTCTATGGAGCTGATGGCACCTTAATCAAGGAGTTCTACATAGAGAGAAGAACTTTAATCCCCTTGAAAGAGCTACCCCCTTATTTAGTAGATGCTCTTTTAGCCACTGAGGACAGAAGATTCTATCATCATTGGGGGATTGACCTTTTGGGAATATTGCGGGCTTTAGCCAGCAATATAACCCGGGGTGAGATAACCCAGGGAGCATCTACCATAACCCAGCAGTTATCCCGAACTCTTTTCCTGAATCTGGACCAAACTCTCTCCCGAAAGACCAAGGAAGCCTTAACTGCCTTGAGGATCGAACGAACCTATTCCAAGGACGAGATACTGGAGATGTATCTGAATCAATGTTATTTTGGAAAAGGAGCCCATGGAATCCAGGCTGCCGCCCAGGCATACTTCAGTAAAAAAGCTCAAGAGCTGACTTTGCCTGAATGTGCTTTTCTGGTAGGGATATTGAAAAATCCCAGCCGCTATTCCCCTTTTAGGCATCCTGATTTAGCCCTGAGGAGGAGGAATTTAGTCCTAAGGTCAATGGTGGATAACAGGCAACTGAGCCAACAGGAGTATGACAGCTTGAAAACATTGCCGCTCCAATTGGATCCGTCTTCTTCCAGGACGGGAACGGGAGCATATTTCTCGGAGATGGTCAGGCAGTACCTCATAGTAGAATATGGAGAGGAAAGCCTTTACAGCGGAGGTCTCTCCGTATACACTACTTTGAATCCGGAAATGCAGAAGACGGCAGAGGAGATTATCAACAACCAGCTGGCTCTTCAGCAGAAAAACTTTGAATCCAGCCATAGTCTGGACGAAGATGAATATACCACTGTAGTAACTGACACTGTAGAGGGGAAGGTCAAAAGAAGGAGAGTGTTTAAAGAACTGCAGGCTGCCCTGGTGGCTATAGACAACCGCAATGGAAATATCCTGGCGATGGTGGGCGGGAAGGATTTTGGCAAAAGCGAGTTCAATCGGGCAGTTCAGGCTCCCAGGCAGCCCGGTTCAGCCTTCAAGCCCTTTGTGTGGACTGCGGCTTTAGAACACGGATTCAAACCCACAGACATAATCTATGACACTCCTGTTATTTTACAGGCAGGTGACGGAACAGAGTGGAATCCCGGAAACTTCGACAACGCTTACAGAGGCCCCATGACCTTAAGGGAGGCTTTGAGGATCTCAAGAAATGTAGTCTCGGTTAAACTGGTGCAGAAGGTTACCCCCCAGGAAGTTGTAAAATATGCTCATCTTTTAGGTGTAAACTCATATCTTGCTCCCTATCCTTCAATCTCACTGGGTGCAACGGAGGTAAACCTGCTGGAGCTAACCAGAGCTTACTCTGTTTTCCCCAATGGAGGGGTCAAAGTTGAACCCCGGTACATCTTAAATATAAAAGACCGTTACGGAAATGTTCTGGAGGATAATAGAGCTGTTAAAAAGGAAGAGGTTTTAGACCCTCAGACTGCGTATATAATGACCTCCATGCTACGATCAGTAATAGATGATGGCGGCACAGGTTATCCAGCCCGATTATGGGGATTCGATAGACCTGCTGGTGGAAAAACCGGGACCACGGACTGGAATATGGACACCTGGTTTATCGGTTTTACTCCCCAGATAACTGTTGGTGTATGGGTGGCTTTCGATGATAAAACCTCCTTAGGTAAACATGGAACCGGCACTGAAGTGGCTTTGCCTATCTGGACAGAATTTATGAAATTCGCCAGTTCTAATATGGAGGTCTTGGATTTTGAGAAACCAGAAGGGGTATTCCTAAGGACAGTTTGTCTGGAGAGCGGGCTATTAGCTACCAACAGATGCCCGAACACTGCAACAGATCTTTTTACTGAGAGAACCGAGCCCAGAGAGTATTGTAATCTTCATCCATCAAAAGAATTACCTCCTGCCGAGAACTCAATAAGATACCCAAAAACTGTCGGAGAAGAACCACATTAAGCTTCTTCAGTTTTTGAATAATCTAAGTAAGTTATTCAATAATAATCAATTAGATAAACCACCTATAGATGATGTGAAAAAAACTTAAGCGATGCTGTAAGTTATTGAAAATATATGCCTTATCCCTTTCAATATATTTAAAGTTATCCTGACTAATCGTCATCCGTAACTACTAATGTGATATTTTATAATAATCAATAGGTTTTTTTGAGATCCACATATCTATTATCAGGTGTAATCTATTGTAGTATAATGGATTATCCTGTGATTAATATCTTACAATTTACATAACTCCTTATTTTAGATACACTTAGTCAATAAGGTCTATGTACTATTTAATGTAAAATTTTTTTTGATTTTTTAAAGATTTTTCTTGACAAGCCTTCAGGTTTTATTATATTATCAAATGTAGAGGGAAAAGAAGCTCTAATGGATTGGAGTAAATTAAGGAAGAGGATAAATTCTTCCACCGGGCTGTTGAATCGGGCTTGAGTTTTTTCTTCCCCTGATAAATAAAGCAAAAAAATTCGAGAACGAATTTTTTCTTCCCCCGCTTTGGCGGGGGAGTGGTTGGTTTTTAACCTCTGTAAAAAGTAGATCAAACCAATTTTTCTTCCGCGAAATTGGTAAAGGGTGTAATACATACCCCTTAGACCAAGGTTAGCTGGAAATATCCCACCTTACAACCACGGTTTCCAGCTAACTCTAATTATTTTAAAAAAAATTTCTTGGGAAGGAGGGGGAAAATTTCAGGAGGTGGTGGATGAGAGAAATAAAGAGGAGAGATAAAGTGAGAATTTTCACCTTAGATTTTCGTAAGGAGGAAATCAGATGAAAAAAAGTATTT
>CAZEDM010000001.1:0-453453 GCA_964511075.1 uncultured Ignavibacteria bacterium | reverse complement strand
GTGCGGGCCCCCGTCAATTCCTTTGAGTTTCAACCTTGCGGTCGTACTCCCCAGGCGGAGCACTTAATGCATTAGCTTCGGCACTGACCCATAATGAGCCAACACCTAGTGCCCAACGTTTACCGCTAGGACTACCAGGGTATCTAATCCTGTTTGCTACCCTAGCCTTCGCACCTCAGCGTCAGTATCGGGCTAGAAAGCCGCCTTCGCCACCGGTGTTCCTCCTGATATCTACGCATTTCACCGCTACACCAGGAATTCCGCTTTCCTCTCCCGTACTCAAGACAAATAGTATCAAACGCCGTTTTCCCGTTGAGCAGGAAAATTTCACGTCTGACTTATCTGCCCGCCTACGTGCCCTTTACGCCCAGTGATTCCGAACAACGCTCGCTCCCCCCGTATTACCGCGGCTGCTGGCACGGAGTTAGCCGGAGCTTCCTCTGTGGGTACCGTCAGTTCGCCAAAGGCGAATATTCTTCCCCACCAACAGGAGTTTACATTCCGAAGAACTTCATCCTCCACGCGGCGTCGCTGCGTCAGCCGTTTGGCCATTGCGCAATATTCCCTACTGCTGCCTCCCGTAGGAGTCTGGGCCGTATCTCAGTCCCAGTGTGGCCGTACACCCTCTCAGGCCGGCTATCCATCATAGCCTTGGTGGGCTTTTATCTCACCAACAAGCTAATGAACCGCGGGCTCATCCCAAAGCGATCCTTGCGAACCTTTGATCCTGAGAAGATGTCTTCTCAGGATATTATCAGGTATTAGACTCTCTTTCGAGGGCTTATCCCTAACTTCGAGGCAGATTACCCACGTGTTACTCACCCGTTCGCCGCTTTCCACCAACTGTATTGCTACAAAAGGTTTCTCGCACGACTTGCATGTATGAGGCACGCCGCCAGCGTTCGTTCTGAGCCAGGATCAAACTCTCCGTAAAAAGCTCATCAACAAACCCTTAATAGGTTTTGTTGTTCGAAATCTTAAAGACCCGCATCAAAATCTCTGTCTATGCACGCTATTTAATTTTCAAAGAGCAGTTTATTAGCGAAAAAAATGTCTGCCTTCAAAATATCGCTTTCAGGCAGACACTTAATATAACCTATGTGCGATACTTGTCAAGGAAATTTTTTACTAATTTTCAAAGAATTCTTTTTTTCTCTCAAATTTTTATCCTTTGCTGCCAACGGGAGATAATCTCAGCTCCCTGAATTTGTATCGGCAAACCTATTATAATATTTAGACTTAACCTTGTCAAGTCTTTTTTTGTCTTTTCCAAAGAATTATTACTTAAGCAGTTTTAAATCTGTTTGAAAATTTTTTATTTTTATCTTCTTAACCTGTAACCTCATCTTGTGTCAAAATGGAGGTAGCCCCCATTGAAGGGATAATCCGGATTCGTTTTTTGGTGGAACAGGCATCCAGCCTGTTCTGATGAAGGGCAACCTGATGGATATTACCTGCATTTATTGCCCCCTCCTGATCCTTCCTCCACAAGGGTAGGGGGAAAATTCCCTCTACTTTTTAAGGAGAGGGTCAGGATAAGGTTTTATATAAGAAACGTCCGGGATAAACCCGGACGCTACGAACATATCAAAATTCGGAAAGCAAAAGCAAGCTTTTGCACTCCTAACTGTAAGGCTAAAAGCCTTGTTCTAAAAACTGACCACTGACGACTGACCACTGTTTTTCACAGCCACCGACCCGATTCGAACGGGTGACCGGCTGATTACGAATCAGCTGCTCTGCCGACTGAGCTACGGTGGCAAAAAGACAGTTTAAAGGTTTAAGAGTTTAGAAGTTTAGTTTTTAACTCCTAAACTTCTAAACTGCATTTTAAATGCCACCCCCCAGAATCGAACTGGGCACACACGGATTTTCAGTCCGTTGCTCTACCTACTGAGCTAGAGTGGCAATATACACCAGAGAAACTATCTTTCTAAATCGGCAATTTATATTTTAACCCTACTTTGTCAAGCGAAAAAAGCAATAAGTCGATAAGGAGAACTGTTCTTCTGATTTTAAGGATTACCCTTGAGAGCATTCGGTTTCTGAATTATATTGGTTAGTCTGTTCGAAATATATATTGATTCGTGACTTTCAATAAATATTTTTTATTGTTGTTTTCATCAATTATCCCCACCACCACATCAACATAAATCCCTGGTCCCCATTTGGGTCCGTTTCTGGCAACTTTTTCCAATTTGTAAGGCCAGGGAATTGTCTGTTCATTTGAGAATTCAGTTTCCCACACCCATTTTTTATCCTTAATGACCCATAACCTGTTTGCTGTAATGGAGGATGGAAATTCTGATGAATCTTTTGTAACCACCCAGATTAATGCAATGAGTGGTTCACCATCGGGAGGACATACTGGTTGAAAATCTCTCCAGAGAGAAGTTTCCAAAAAAAGAGTTTTATTAGCGATTTGAATTTCCTCGGGAGCAGACAATAAATAAGTTGAATAAATTGAAGGAATCACAGGACCTATAGTTTTGGAAGATTTGCAGCTACAAATAAAGAGAGATAGTACTATAAATCCTAGAAACATCTTATGAAATTTTCGGGGCATATAAACCCCTTTCCACTTTTTGTACAACTATCTATTATATTCTAAATAGACTTGCCACTCTAATATAATTTTTTTAACTAATCACCAGTCACTAATCACTGTTTTTCATGCGCGCCCAGAGGGATTTGAACCCCCAACCATCTGATCCGTAGTCAGGCGCTCTATCCAATTGAGCTATGGGCGCATATCAAAAATGCGTGAATCACTCTTGAATTAATATAAATCTATTACGAAAGAGAAGTCAAATATTTTATTAAGAGCAGATGATAAACTGTAGGGGCACGTTGTAACGTGCCCCTATTTCCATTAAATCTAACTTCAAGACAAAAGATCAATTATTCAAAATGCAAATGATAATGAAGGAGAGAATCTCCTGGCATCTCAGTCAAGCTCCAAACTTCAATATAAAATTACTTCTCTCCACCCTGTCTCAGGGTCCCTTCCTGTTTTCTCAGATAAGCCGGTATCTCCAGATCGTCCTGGGAAAAGACCACCTCCCTGTTCTTGGGTATCAGGATCTGCTGGGTATGGTTATCCTTTTTCAGCGTCCGGGGTTTCTCCAGGACAAGCTTCCGGGAGGAGAAAAGGTCTTGCTCAAGCCCTTTGTCTCTTCTATTGTTCGAATCTCCGAAGCCGGTGGCGATGACTGTTACCCTGATCTCATCCTTCATAAACTCATCGATCACCGCTCCCCAGATGATGTTGGCTTCGGAACCGGCTGCCTCCATAATAACCGAGGATGCCTCATTAACCTCATACAGGGTCATATCCTGTCCCCCGGTCACATTCATCAGAACTCCTTTGGCACCGGAGATGGAGACGTTTTCCAGAAGCGGGCTGCAGATGGACTTCTGTGCTGCCTCCTTGGCTCTGTTTTCTCCTGAGGCATAACCAGTCCCCATAAGCGCATCCCCCATCTCAGACATCACCGTTTTCACATCGGCGAAATCCAGGTTGATTAAGCCGGGAACTGTAATCAGATCAGATATGCCCTTGGTTGCCTGAAGCAGTACTTCATCAGCAAATCTGAAAGCCTCCAAAAGAGTTGTTTCCTTTTGCACCACGGATAGGAGTTTCTGGTTGGGTATCACGATCAGAGTATCAACCCTCTGCTTGAGCTCCTCTAAACCCTGAAGGGCTTTTGACATTCTCTTTTTACCCTCGAAATCAAAGGGTTTAGTGACTATGGCAATAGTCAAAGCTCCCAATTCCCTGGAGATCTCCGCAATAACAGGAGCGGCACCGGTACCAGTCCCTCCACCCATACCAGCGGTGATAAAAACCATGTCTGCACCACCCAGCGCCTCTCCCACAAGCTCTCTATCCTCTTCCACTGCCCTTCTACCGATATCTGGATTGGAGCCTGCACCCAGGCCCTTGGTTAGATTAGCTCCTATCTGAATTTTCTGGGTAGCGCGAGAACTATCCAGGGCTTGAGCATCGGTATTGACCGAGATGAACTCCACCCCGGCAAGCGAGGCATCGATCATCCTGTTGATGGCATTTCCACCTGCACCGCCTACGCCTACGACTTTCATTCTGGCGTATTCCTGCGCCCCCATGTCTAATTCAAAAAGCATAACTGACCTCCTGTCTTTAAAATTCTCTTACAGGTACTCCCCAAAAAATCCCTTGACTCTTTGGGCAAGCCGGCTGAAAAGCTTTCCATTGCCGACTTTTCTGAATTTGTCTTTACCGTTATACAGTCCGTAAAGTATCAAACCGATAGCAGTGGAGTTCATCGGGTTTCCTGCTATATCTAAAAGCCCGGCTACTCCATTAACCTTACCTTTTCTGACCGGCATATCAAAGACCTGTTCAGCCAGATCCTCCGCTCCCTCCAGAAGCGAGCCTCCGCCGGTAAGCACTACTCCTGATGCCAGTATCTCTGCAAAACTGCTCTTTTTTATCTCCCTTAAAGCCAGGCTGAAGACTTCCTCCATCCGGGGCTCGATTATGGCAGCCAATATGCTTCTGGAAACCTCCTTTGACTCCCTTGAGCCAACCCCGGGCACTTTTATCATCTCCTCAGGATCCGTTAAAGAGGCTAAGGCACAGCCGTAATTTTTCTTCAGCTCCTCTGCCTGCTCTACCGGCGTTCTCAGTCCGATAGCTAAATCGTTGGTTACGTTTCTACCTCCCAGGCTGATAACCGCAGTATGCCTTATGCATCCATCGTAGAAGATGGCAACGTTGGTGGTCCCGCCGCCTATATCAATGAGTGCTACGCCCAGTTCCATCTCCTCTGGCTCGAGCAGTGCTTTGCTGCTGGCTAAAGGCTCCAACACCAGATCCAGAAGGTCATACCCGGCTCGCTTTATGCAGCGGTGAACATTCTGGGCAGTGGTAACCGAGCCGGTGACTATGTGTACCTCCACCTCTAATCTCGTCCCGCCCATTCCCCTGGGATCCTTTATCCCGGGCTGATCATCCACCGTGTACTCCTGGGGAAGGACATGAATGATCTCCCTGTCCATTGGGATGGCTACAGTTTTTGCTGCCTCTATGGCTCTGTCGATCTCTGCCTCGCCTATCTCTTTGTCCGCTTTGGTGACCGCTATCACCCCCCGACTGTTGATGCTGCGGATATGGTCACCGGCTATTCCGGCATAGAGCGAGTCAACCTTCACTCCGGCCATTAGCTCCGCATCCTGAACCGCTTTGATAATCGAATTGATGGTCTGTTCCAGGTTTATCACCACTCCTCGTTTCAAACCCTCTGCCGGCACGGTTCCCAGCCCCACGATCTTCACCTCACCACTTTCCCCTAATTCCCCGATCACTGCGGCGATTTTAGTCGTGCCGATGTCCAGACCTACTAAGATGTTATCTCTGCTCATCATCTACCTCTTTTTTCTAAAGGCTTTTACTGGTCCCTTTAAAAATCATCTGATCCTTAAACCTTAAATCCATTCCGGAGAAACCTTCGTAGTTCAGCTTATCCTCTATCCAGATGAGCCTTTCAAATTTTTCCTTGAAATCTCCTGCACCAAAAAAAATCTTTGCTCCGGTTTTTACCAATATGACCACTAAATTGTTCTTGTCTTCTAAATTTATCTCCGAGATCTTACCCAGAAAAGATGGGTCTTCTTTCCGGATCATCTTATAGAAAGATAAAGCTGTCTGAATCTCTAAATCCTTTACCTGGCTGTAGGGCTCCAAATTTCTTGAACTTCCTCCACTGATCAGGGGCAAATCATAACTGTAATACCTTTTCAAGGGGATCACCTCCCCCTCGGCTGAGAGTCCGTAAAGATCAGACAGGTATCTTGAATTTAGCAGCAGGTCAGGCTTCTTTTCATCCAGCTTTATCTGGATTTTCCCGGGATAGAATTTGCTAAGCTGCACTGATTCGACTCTTTTGTCGCACTTGATCTTCTTGATGACGTCTTTCGAATTGATTTTAAAAATATTCCTATTCAATCTTAGTCCTGAAAGCTTCATCACCTCGTCATCCCTCAATTCCTCATTTCCGGAGATATCAATCAGCCTCAGCTCGAACCAGGGCGAATGGGTAAGGAAAAGCTCGGTTGTCCTTATCCCCAAGAAGATGAGTGCCAGAGCACCTATGATTGAGATCTTTTTCATCATTTTTTATCTTTCAGAGCTGAAAGAAGCTTTTCTCCTATTTTGTAAATATCTCCAGCTCCCATGGTTATAACCAGATCGTTCTCCTTTAAATTTTCCAAAAGGAACGAAACCACTTCTTCTTTATCCGGTATATAAAAAATCTCCTTGTGTCCGAATTCCCTGGCTGAGGAAGCAACCAGCTCACCGGTTATTCTGGGAATAGACTCTTCCCTGGCTGGATAGACATCGGTAACTATCAAAAGATCAGAATCGAAGAAGGACCTGCCGAATTCCTTATGAAAGTCTCTGGTCCGGGAGAAAAGATGCGGCTGGAATACGGCAATTATCCTCTTCTTCCAGCCCTCTCTTGCCGACTTAAGCGTGGCTTTTATCTCCGTGGGATGATGAGCGTAGTCATCTACCACCATCACTCCCTTTATTTCCCCTTTTATCTCAAATCTGCGGTGAACCCCTCTGAATTCGGACAGAGCTTTTTTTATTTTCTCTACTGGTATCTCCAGCTCCAGCCCTACACAGAGTGCAGCTAAGGAGTTTTTTACATTATGCATTCCCGGAACGTACAAATTAATCTCTCCTAAATCTCTCTCTTTATGTTTAACCTTGAAAACGCTTTTATTCTCCAGAAAAGAAACAGAATGAGCTACCAGGTCTGCCTGAGGCACAAGTCCGTAGGTGATTATGGGTCTTTCTATATCCGGAATGATCTGCTGAATGGTGGGCTCATCCAGACACAGGACCACACTTCCGTAAAAAGGAACTTTATTCACGAATTCTGTGAAAACAGATTTTATCTCCTCCAAATCCTTATAATAATCCAGATGCTCTGCCTCCAAGGTCGTAACTACAGCTATGGTGGGCGAAAGGCGTAAGAAGGAGCGGTCGAACTCGTCTGCCTCAGCTACTAAGTACTCGCCCTGCCCTAATTTTACATTGCTTCCTAAGTTCTTCACCCTTCCACCCACGATTATGGTGGGGTCCATCCCCGCCTCGGTCAAAATCTGACCGATCATCGAGGTGGTAGTGGTTTTCCCGTGAGTTCCTGCCACGCCTATACCATATTTCATCCTCATCAGCTCGCCTAACATCTCTGCTCTTCTTATCACCGGGATCTTGTTTTCCCTGGCGAAGACGATTTCCGGGTTTGTATCCTTTATGGCTGAGGAGATAACCAGCACATCTGCATCCGACACATTCTCTTTCCTGTGCTCGAAGAAGATTTTCATCCCCAGTTTTTCCAGCCTTTCGGTGGATTCGGAGCTTTTGATGTCCGAGCCTGTAATTATGTAACCTAAATTCCACAAGATCTCGGCTATACCGCACATCCCCGTACCGCCGATACCCACAAAATGAAGTTTTTTTATCCTCTTGAATCTCACCATCTGCTGATATTTTTTTGGTAGGGACGGATTTAAAACCCATCCCTACAGCGAATAGTTCATTTGTTTAAAAGTTTCTCCATTTCATCAACGATTTGAGAGGTAGCCAAAGGTTTTGCCAGAGCCAAAGCGTTTTTTGACATCTCTTTTAATCTATCATCATCCTTTAGTAACTGGATAATTCTCTCTGCTAACCTCTTTCCTTCCAGCTCTTTCTCCAAAATGATTTCTGCTGCTCCTTTCTCTTTTAAAAAGAGAGCATTGAATCTCTGATGATCAGCAGTAGCAAAAGGATAGGGAACGAGTATGGAAGGTTTTCCGCAGGCAGCTACCTCGGCTAAAGTCAGCGCCCCAGCCCGGCAGACCAGAAGGTCAGAGACTGCATAGGCGGATGACATATCCTCAATAAACGGGAGAACCGTTGAGGTCAGGCTCTTACCCCTTATAAAACCTTCGATTTCCTCAAAATCCTTCTCCCCTGTCTGCCAGAGAAGTTGAACTCCCTCAAATTCTTCCAGTAGGTTCATCCCTTCCTTTATAGCTTGATTAATCTTTTTCGCACCCTGGCTGCCACCAAAGATAAAAACTGTCTTCTTGTCTGGGTCCAGGTTGAATGACTTTAGCCCTTTTACCCTGTTTCCGGAAAGCACCTCTTTTCTGATAGGGTTGCCCGATATTCTGAGTTTTTTCTTAATTGGAAAATATCTGAGAGAACTCTCATAGGAGAGACAAACTCTATCAGCCATAAGAGCCAGTATCCTGGTAGATAACCCCGGGTAGCTGTTCTGCTCTTGAATAAGCGTCTTTTTGCCCATTAAACTGGACATTAGAACCACAGGCAGGCTGACATATCCACCTGTTCCTACCACTAAATCCGGTCTGAATTTTTTTAAAATCATCCAGGATTCCACAAGACTTTTAATCAAAAACAAAGGTAAGATAAAAAGCTCTTTATTTAATCCCCGGGCCAGCCCTTTAGCTGAGATGAACTCTATCCTGAAGTTATTCTTTGGGACTATCTCTTTCTCCAGACCTTTCCTGGTCCCAATAAAAAGAATCACAGAATCAGGGAATTTGTTTTTGAATTCCCTGGCAATAGCAATCGCTGGATAGATATGTCCTCCAGTTCCTCCTCCAGCTAAAATCAATTTTACCATATCCTCCTGTAGATTTTGAATCCCTTCTGCCGGGAGATATTAAGAATTATGGCTACCCCGGCTAAATTGAAAAGCAGGGACGAACCACCGTAACTTAAAAAAGGCATCGGTATGCCGGTGGTGGGCAAGAGTCCCAGCACCACACCGCTGTTTATCAGAAAATTTATGAAAATGGTGAAACTTAAGCCGAAGGCCAAATAATACCCCAAAAGATCAGGGGCACGCTGGGCAATCTGAATACCCCTCCAGGCTAAAAGGAAAAAAAGAATTATTATCCCCATGACCCAGAAAAATCCTCCTTCTTCACCAATCGTGGCTAAGATAAAATCGGTATGAGGTTCGGGGAGGAAAAACAGCTTCTGCCCTCCCTGTCCCAACCCTACACCGGTTAGCCCGCCATTGCCTACGGATAAGGTTGCCTGTTTGAGCTGGTAGCTCCCCGCAAGTGGATCTCTAAATCCTTTCTCCCAGTCGATCAATCTGTCTAATTCGTATCCGGTCAAGTGCACGAATAAAAATCCCAGGAGCAAAACCGGCAATATAATGACAAGCAGGTGCCTGGGCCTGGCTCCAGCCAGATAGAGTAAAACCAGGGAGCTTGAGACCAAGGTGAAAACCCCTCCTAAATGAGGCTCCTTGAGAATCAAGAGACAAGCTGCTCCCAGAATAGCCAGATAGGGCAGTGCAAGATGTTTAAATTGCTTGATCTTCTCTCCTTTTTTAACCAGGGTAAAAGCTATGAATATCAGGAACGAGTATCTGAAAAACTCGCTCGGCTGAAAACCAATCGGGCCAATCCTGACCCATCTTTTAACCCCCTTGGTTGGATCGAGAAAAAGAACTATAGCCAAAAAAAGCAGGGACAGGAAAAGACAGAGGTAGGAGATCCCTTTAAGGCGATGATAGTCTATCTTCAATATCAAGAAGAAGGCTACAGCAGAGAAGAGTATCCAGAGAAGCTGCCGTATCAGGAAAAAGTCACTGCTCTTCTTCATCTTAAAATCAGCCAGAAAGGCTGAGGCAGAATAGATCATCACCATGCCCAGGAGTACTAGGATCAGAACTATCGAGAGCAGCATGAAATCAGGTCTGGAACGGTCAGGCATCTTTCTCCCTCTTTAAATTCAGGACTGTATTTTTAAAAACCCTGCCCCTCTCCTCATAATTCTTGAACATATCAAAGCTGGCGCAGGCAGGCGAAAGCAGAACGCAATCACCTTTTTCCGCCTTCCCGAATCCCAACTTTACTCCCTCCTCTAACGAATCAACCGAATAGATCGGCACCAAGTCCTTAAAGGCAGTTTTAATCTTCTCCTTAGCCTCGCCTAAAAGGATAAGACCTTTTACCCTTTTCTGAATCAGCTCCCTTAACCTGCTGAAATCCCCACCCTTATCTTTGCCACCTGCTATCAGGAGAATTGGCTCTTTTATACTCTGCAGGGCATAGTAGAGAGAATCAACATTAGTGGCTTTTGAATCGTTCACAAACTTTATCCCCTGGATTAATGCCACCTCTTCCAGCCTGTGCTCCACCCCTTTGAATCTTTTCAGGGCTTTCTCCATAGACTCTTTTTTTACCTGCAGGACCGCACAGATAGCACAGGCAGCTGCGGCATTGGATAGATTATGCGGGCCTTTTATGCCAATCTCCTCGACCGAAATTATCTCCTCTGCTTTTCCGTTAAGCTGGAAAACCAGGTTTCCGTTTTTGACATAGGAGCCAACCCTTAGCTCGCTTTTTGTGCTGAAGAATAAACTCTTTGCTCTGGAGAGTGGTGCCAGCTTGGAAGTTATCGGGTCATCCCAGTTTAGAACTGCGTAATCCTCCTCGTTCTGGTTCTCGAGGACCCTCAGTTTTGCGTCAGTGTAGCTTTTCATGTCCGCATAGCGGTCCAGATGGTCCGGAGTGACATTAAGGATAGCCGAAACCTTAGGCCTGAACTCCTCGATATTCTCCAGTTGAAAGCTGGAGAGCTCCAAGACTATTATTCCATTGGGGGAAACCTCCTGCACCACATCTGAAAATGGAATGCCTACATTTCCAGCCAGCCGGATTTCCCTGTCATCCTCCTTGAGTATTTCATACACCAGATTAACCGTGGTGGTTTTGCCATTCGAACCGGTGATACCGATGATCTGAGCCTCGGTCAGCCAGAAAGCCACTTCGATTTCAGAGAAAATCGGAATCCCTTCCCTCCGTGCTTCTACTAAAAGCGGAAGGTCTGAGGGAACCCCAGGACTTATGATTAAATAATCTTTATACTCAATTGCTTTCTCCGTGTGCCCTCCGGCTTCATAATCTATTTTTAGTTTCCTGAGCTCCGTTATCTCTGGAGATAAATCCTTTTCTGTTTTTTTCTCCGTCAGAAAAACCGAGGCGCCTAAGCCCTTTAAAAGCTTAGCCATAGCCATACCCGACCGGGCCATTCCGAAAACAGAGACTTTTTTACCTCTTATCCGATTCACTTTTACACAAACCTCTTCTGAAGACAAGACTCTCAATTCTCTTCCCTTGAACCTTACTTTATCTTATTTTCAAAGTGCTCAAAGTCAAAAGCGCAAAGATAGCTCCCGCGATCCAGAATCTCACCACCACTTTCGGCTCTTTCCAGCCGGAAAGCTCGAAATGATGGTGCAGTGGAGCCATCTTGAAAATCCTTTTGCCCTTACTCCACTTGAAAAAGCTTACCTGCATGATGACCGAAAGGGCCTCGGCTACAAAAACCCCCCCCACTATTACCAGTAATAGTTCTTTTTTGACCAAGATGGCCAAAAGACCCAGAGACCCTCCCAGAGCCAAAGCTCCAGTGTCTCCCATAAACACCTCTGCAGGATAGGAGTTAAACCATAAAAAGCCCAGAGCCGCACCAATTAAAGCCCCGCAGAAGATAGTCAGCTCCCCGCTTCCTTCCAGATAGGTTATGCCCAGATATCTGGAGAAGTCCGTTCTGCCTGTAACATAGGCCAACCCGGCAAAAGCTATGGCACACAGGCCAGTCAGGCCTATGGCCAATCCATCCAATCCATCACTGAGGTTCACTGCATTGGATGAACCGGTCAGGATAAGCATCACAAAGGGTATGTACAATATCCCGAATTCCAAAAAATAGTTCTTCAGGAAGGGGATCTCGGTGGCAGTATCGAAATTATTAGAGGGGGGGATAAAATATAAAAGTGCGCCTAAGAATAACCCCAGGGTTATCTGCCCTATTAACTTTTTTCTTCCTACCAATCCCTTGGATTGGTGTTTTATGACTTTCAGATAATCATCCATAAAACCGATTGAGCCCAACCAGATAGTGGTTAAAAGCATCAGTTGGATATAACGATTGGTAAGATCAGCCCAGAGGAGAGTGGGCAGCACCACGGAGAAAAGGATAATAAGTCCACCCATAGTCGGCGTCCCCTCCTTCGCCAGATGTGATGCTGGCCCATCTGCTCTGATCTTTTCTTTTACCTGTTTTTCTTTTAGGATTCGAATGAAGTACGGTCCCAAAAGAAGGCTCAAGAGAAGCGCAGTCACAGTAGCGTAAGCTGTGCGGAAGGTTATATATTTGAACAGGTTAAAAAAACCTATGCTTTCGCTTAAAGGATATAAAAGATGATACAGCATTTTAATTTTTTACCGGGTAAAGTTTTTTTATACTTTCTACAATCTCTTCCATCTTCATTTTTCTGGAGCCTTTGAAAAGAACCAGATCGCCAGGTCTTAAGAACTCCAGGAGGTTCTCTAAAAGCTCTTTTTTATTCTGTAAGGAGAAGATATTTTCCTTGACAAAGCCTTTTTTTTCTGCTCCCTTAGCAAAGCCTGAAGCCAGCTCACCCAGGGTGTAAAGGTAATCAACTCCGCACTCTTTGACTTTCTCACCTACTTTTTTGTGAAACTCATATGACTTTTCACCTAACTCCAGCATATCCCCTAATACTGCTATCTTTCTGCCCTCCTTTTTCATCCCCTTTAAAGTCTCTAAGGCATTTTCCATAGAAGAAGGGTTAGCATTGTATGAGTCATTTAGAATCTTGATCCCGTTTACCAGAAGAAGTTCCATCCTCAACTCGAAAGGGATATAATTTTCCAGAGCATTTTTTATCTTATCCTCCTCTACTTCCAGGATTGAACCCACGGTGAAAGCGGCTAAGGCATTATAAACGTTATGTCTTCCCAAGAGCCTGAGCTTTATCGGAATCGTGCTGTTCACCGAAAAGGAGAAAAAGCCGTTTCCATTCTGACTGATTTTATCAGCCACAAAATCAGCCTGGCTCTCTGCGCCGAAGGTATAGACTTTTCTTTTTTCAGTTTTTGCTCTATCAGATAGATAAGAATCATCTGCATTTAACACAGCTACCCCATTTTTATCCATATTATCCAGAAGCTCAAATTTTGACCGGGCGATATTCTCTAAAGAACCCATAAACTCTAAATGAGCTGGCCCAATATTGGTTATCAGGCCCAGATCAGGCTCAACCATTTTGGTCAGAACTCTTATCTCTCCTGGCTGGTTCATCCCCAGCTCTAAAACCAGGACTTCGGTTTCCTGGGTGAGTTTGAGCAGGGTCAGGGGAACGCCGATCTGATTATTGAAGCTTTTCTCCGAGCGAAGGACATTATATTTGCCCAAGAGCACCTCGGCTATCATCTCTTTGGTAGTTGTTTTACCATTAGTCCCGGTAACACCTATCACTCTGGGGTTAAACTTATCCCGGTACCATTTGGCTACATTTTGCAGGGCAGCCCTGGTATCATTAACCAGAACCGCCCTTTTCCCTTTGGTGGAAGAGAAGAATTGCTTTTCTTTTTCGGACAATCTATTTTTATCAAGAATTACACAGGACGAACCCTTATCCAGTGCTTCTTTAATGTAATTATGCCCGTCCACTCTATCCCCTTTAATGGCGATAAAAAGGTTCCCCGGCTCTATTCTCCTCGAATCAATAGACAGCCCTTTAATCTCTGAATCCTCTCGGGATTCTTCTGGAAAAGGCTTTCCCTTTACTTTGTCCAGAAGCTTTTTATATCTTAGCTCTATCATAAACCTGGCCAGATTTTTTTAACTCCTCCTCTACTATCTCTCTTTCAGAAAAATGAAACTTTTCTTTACCAATTACCTGGTAATCCTCATGCCCTTTACCAGCCAGGACCACAGCATCATCCTTCCGTGCTTTCCTTAAAGCGGAAATTATAGCTTCTTTTCTATCCAAGATCACCTCCACCTTGGATTTATCAACAATTCCGCTCGATATATCCTGAATTATCATTTTTGGATCTTCGCTTCTTGGATTATCCGTAGTCAATATCACATAGTCTGCAAACTGGCTGGCTATTCTGCCCATTGGTGCTCTTTTACTGCTGTCACGGTCGCCTCCACACCCGAATAAAAAGATGACTTTGCCTTTAGTCATTTTTCTTATAGCCTGAAGCAGATTTTCGAAAGCAAAGGGGGTATGAGCATAATCTATAATCACTTTAAAGTCCTGGCCTAAATCCACCTTCTCTAATCTGCCCTTTACTCCTTTGAAGTCTTCCAAACCCTCTTTTATCTTATCTAAACTTGTGCCGGTGACAAATGATGCAGCAGTAGAAGCCAGAGCATTATAAATATTACCCTCCCCCCAGAGCTTCAAATCCATATCCATATTCCCTTGAGGAGTCGATAACTCCAGTTTGAAACCGGATGAGCAGGGGTAAAAATTTTTTAAATGGAAATCTGCATCCTTGTTTTTCAAGGAATATGTTACTTTCTTGCCTTTACAAATATCGAGGAAATACTCTGCTTCAGGGTCATCCAGGTTTATCACCCCGTATGATTCTTCTTTCAAGCCTTTGAACAAAATCCCCTTGGCTTCTTTATAGGACTGCATATCCTTATGAAAATCCAGATGCTCGGGATTTAAATTGGTGAAGATGGCTACATCGAAATCTATCATCTCAACCCGGTTCAAGACCAGAGCATGTGAGGAGACCTCCATAGCAACGCACCTGACCTTTTGTTCGAGCATCCCTTTGAACATCCTCTGGAGATCGAGCGATTCCGGAGTGGTATTAAGGGCAGGAATTCTTCTTTTTCCTATATGATGAGCTATGGTTCCGATCAAACCTGTTTTTTCACCCGCTTTCTCCCAAATGGATTCCAGCATATAAGTAATGGTAGTCTTGCCATTAGTTCCAGTCACTCCGATAACCTTCATCCAGGATGAAGGGTAATTGTAGTACAAGGCTGAGACAAGAGCCAAGGCTTCTCTTGAGTTTTTCACCTTTATCTGGGCTTTCAAAGGATAATCTCCTTTTTTCTCCAAGATACAGGCAATAGCCCCTTTCTGAATAGCCGAGTTTATGAAATTGTGCCCGTCCTGCTCAAACCCGGATATTGCGAAGAACAGATCGTTTTTACCTATTTTTCTAGAGTCATACTCCAATTTGTTTATTCCTAATTCAACCTTTCCGAAAATCTCCTTTTCCGGAAGTATGTCTATAAGTTTCTTTAAATCAATCACTTAAACTACACTCCAGAAAGCAGTTTTCCCCCTGGGATAACGGTTTACCTGGCAAGGGTATCTGTTTTTTTACCCTGCCGCTTCCTTCTATTTTGAATGGTATAGAGTAAGAGCTGAGTAATTTAATGGCTTCTCTGGAGGTAAGACCTATCACCTTAGGCATCACCTTCTTGGATTCACTCAACTCTTCAATTTTTTTAACATTCGACTCAGAATTATTGTCAGAATTCTTAGAGATGAAATTTTCTGTTATTGAGTTAGATTTTTCGTTTACTTTAACCTCATCTGTTGTTTCATGCTTAGAGGCAATTGCAAAGGAAAGCTCTGTCTTCTCTCCGCCATTACCCGATAGTATATTCTGAGAGGGTATGATTTTCTGGGTTACTCTCTTAAAAGCAGGGGCAGCAGTTTGACTTCCGTAATGCTCCCCCTTCGGAGAATCCAGAATTATAAGACCTACTATCTGAGGGTCCTCTACGGGAAAAAATCCAACAAAAGAGGCCACATAATTACCCTTCTGATAACCTTTTTCCCCTATTTTAGGTTTTTGAGCTGTACCGGTCTTACCTGCTATGTCAACACCTTCTATCTGGACTTCCGTCCCTGTACCTTCCGAGACTACGCCTTTCAGGAGATCTGTAAGCATACTGGAGGTGCTGGGCTTTAAAGCCCTCCTTATGATTGTGGGACTGAATTCCTGGACTGTTTTACCCTCCTCGTCCAGAACCGCTTTCACTATATAAGGTTTAAGAAGTAGCCCTCCGTTGGCTATGGCGGCATAGGCGGAGATAAGCTGGATAGGGGTAACTGACACCCCCTGGCCTATGGCAAAAGTTGCTATGGCGATATCAGACCATTTTTTACTGCAGGATGGTAAAATCCCCTTAGCTTCTGCTGGCAGGTCTATTCCTGTTTTCTCCCCGAAGCCGAGTTTTTCCGCATATTCGATAAGATTCTTCTCTCCGGTCTCCATAGCCACCTTAGCCACACCTATATTGCTGGAGAAAACCACACATTCCTTGAAAGTAAGCCAGCCGTATTCCTTGATATCATGCAGGGTTTTTCTGCCTATTTTAAATCTACCCATTTCCGCATAAATTGAATCTTCAGGCCTTTTTACTCCCTTTTCCAGGGCGGCAGCAGCTGTGACCATCTTAAAAGTGGAGCCTGGCTCGAAGATGTCACTCACCATTCTATTTTTAAGCCGATACTCGGAATATTGACCTTTCGAGTTCTCCTTCGATAGATATGCCATAGCCAAAATCTCGCCCGTACGGGGGTTTAAAAGGATACCGGAGCCTGCCTGTGAATTTGTGAGCTTGATTGAATTCTTTAGCTCCTCTTCCAGCTTAGCCTGAAGGTCTAAATCGATAGTCAGTACCAGACTCTTACCGCTCTGGGGATACACCAGAGGGTTCTCCTTTATCTGATAGGAGTTTCCCCAGCCGTCTCTTTGAAAAATCCCCTCCCCATCTTTACCCCGCAGAAGCTGATCATATTGGTATTCTATCCCGGCTAACCCCTTGCTATCAGTATCCACGAACCCGATAAGGTCACAGGCCAAAGGATAATAGGAATAACTCCTCTTGGTCTCCTCCCTCACGTACACCCCCTTCAGATGCCGTTTCTTTATCATCTCAGATTCTTCTTTTTCACACTTCCTCTTAAGCCAGACAAATTTCTTTCCCTCCTGGTTAAGAGAGCTTATTATTTTTTCATAACTTTTATCAGCGAGACTGGAAAATTTTTTTGCTATAAGGTTTTTATTGGATATATCATGGGGTACTGCGAAAAAAGATTCTACCGGGAGATTAAAGGCTAAAAGTTTCAAATTCCTGTCGTAAATCACCCCTCTTTTTCCTTCTAATTTCAGACAGATCTCCTGTTGTCCTGTGGCTATCTTCTGGATCTGTTTAGCTCTGAGCACCTGTATATAGAAAAGTCGTATGAATATCACCAAAGTAAAAAAGATGGTAAATAGAAAAAGTATGGTGCTTCTTCTCTTGAGTTCTATTTTTTTCTTAGAGGTCATGTTTTATCTCTTTAGCCTGTAATCCCTTCTCCTGAAAGGGATTAAGCTTTTCGCCTAAGCTTTTTAACTTCACCCATAAATTACCAGGGAGGGTCGAGCCCTCCAGGTTTTCCACGTTTACAAATATGATCTGCTCTCTACTGGGATAAACCATTCCTAAATTTTCCCGAGCAATCTTCTCTATCCTCTCGATGGATGAAAGCTCGGTTATCTCAAGATTAATATATTTATACTTCTTCTCCTCCTGGGCTAGTACTCCTTTGAAATCTTCAGTCTCCTTAAGAAGTTTGATAACCGTGATCCTCTGCCAGACATACAGGGTCGATAAAACAATCAACATCAGTAGAGCCATATAGAAGGTTTTCTTTGAATGTGCCTTTAAAGTTTTCTTGGGCCAGTAAAAGAATTTTAAATCCACTGAAAGATCTCCTGTGTATGTTAAGCTTAGATGATCTTCTCCGCTGCCCTGAGTTTTGCGCTCCTGGCTTTGGGGTTTTCCTTAATCTCTTTTTCCTCCGCCCTAACCGGTTTTCGGGTCAAAACCTTCAGGACCTTCTTGCCCCCGCAGACACAGACAGGAAATTCCGGCGGACATATGCATCCCTTGGACAGGTGGGTGAATTTATTTTTGACTATTCTATCCTCCAGAGAGTGATAGGAGAT
This sequence comes from uncultured Ignavibacteria bacterium, assembly GCA_964511075.1. Taxonomy (GTDB): domain Bacteria; phylum Zixibacteria; class MSB-5A5; order MSB-5A5; family RBG-16-43-9; genus CAZEDM01. The sequence continues at coordinate 435,576 of CAZEDM010000001.1, read as the reverse complement.
CACACAGAGCCTGCCACCAGGGGATAGAGCACTGATCCCGTTGTCCAAACCCTTCTCCAGCTCTCCCAGCTCGTCATTAACCTCGATTCTCAAAGCCTGGAAAATACGGGAAAGGGTTTTGATGTCATCTTTTGTCTTCAAGATGCTCGTTATTATATCCCTCAATTCCTTGGTGCTTTCGATTCTCTTCACCTTTCTGTTCTGAACAATAGCCTGAGCTATTCTTTTGGAGAATCTCTCCTCCCCGTATCCTCTGAATATCCGGATCAGTTCCTCCAGCGGGTACTCGTTCACCACCTCAAAGGCACTTTTATCTTCGCTTTTATCAAACCTCATATCCAGAGGGCCATCTATAGAATAGCTAAAACCTCTTTCCGGTCTTTCCAATTGATAGGAGGAGAGGCCCAGGTCCATAATTATCCCTTTGATTTTATCAATTTTTAAATTATTCAATAACTCGGGAATAAGACTATAGCTTTGGTGGAAATATCTCACCTTCTTCCCAAACCTCCTCAGCCTTCTTTGGGCGATCCCTAATGAATTCTCGTCTTTATCTATTCCTAAGAGCTCTCCCCTCTCGTTAAGCTCTTCTAAAATCGCTTCCGCGTGTCCGCCGGTTCCGATGGTCGCATCCAGATATATCCCTGATTTATCAGTCACCAGATATTCAACTACTTTATCCCTGAGTACCGGCTTATGATAAATGTTTTTCAACCCCCGATCTCTTCCACTATCTCCTCAATGCTCTTCTCATCCTTCTCCAGATACCCCTTGAAAATCTCGGGGTTCCAGAGCTCAAGCCGATCTATCATCCTGATGATTAAAACCTCCTTTTCAATCTTAGCATACTCCAGCAGTTCCTGGGGAACGGTCATCCTGCCCTGCTTATCTAACTGTGATTCGCTGGCATTGGAGAAAAGAAACCGCAGATAACGCCTTATATCTTTTTTGTTAGAATGGAGATTTCTCAGTTTTTCCAAAAGCTTTTCCCATTCATCCATGGGATAGACCGATAGACACCCTTCCAATCCTACGGTCACCACATAGGTATCGCAAAGGGCAGCACTATTCGTTTTTCTATATTTTGCCGGAAGGTTTATCCTGCCTTTATGATCAACCGAATATCTGTAAGAGTTCTTTAAGAAGGACATTTTGGGTAACTTTCAAATGTTTTACCACAATCTCCCACAACCTCCCACCAAAATTAGACAAGAAGCTCATTCTTGTCAAGAAAAAAATGAGAAATTCCTAATTTTTTTTTGAAATTTAAAATTGTTGGGAAATCACCACAATTTATAGGAGTTATCCCACTATATCTTGACTTGAATTCTTAGTCAAAAAATTACCCGAATTTTAAGTTCTTCTGCTGAAACAGAATATACAGCCCCAAAAAAATTCAAACCCATATTCTGATGGCAAACCTTTTGCCTTTAACTAACTGATTTACTCAAAACTACTTGATCGAGGGGAGTATAATTGATCAGAAAACTTTTTTTAATCTGTGTCTTAGTGCTGATAACGCCCTCTTTAAGTTTTTCTCAACTGGTTTATCAAATAAACTTCTCTGAGGACGAGCTTGTTTTCCAGAAAAAAGGCAAGTTTGATTATGTCCAGTTGAAGAACGGCGTAAACTCGGAGAAAGAAGGTAAGCCTCAGTTGCCTTTTAAAATAATTAACCTTCTTCTACCTGAGAATAAAGAGGTCGATACCATCATCTGCGAGACCGAGAGCCAAAAACTTCCGGGAGAATTCTTGATTTATCCCTCTCAGAGAAAAGAAAAAACAGATGGGGTATTGGTGGAAGATTCCTTTTTGTTTGACAGTCTAGTTTACTTTTCCGAAACTCCTTATCCCGAGGAGCCATTTGAGATTATAAATCAGGGAATCCTGGCTGGTAATTCTATTCTGAGCCTGGCTTTATACCCTTTAAAATACGCTCCCGATTCTCATAACCTTTTATTTCATAATAGCTTCAAGCTAACCATCATCTTGAAAGATGCCCCTTCAATAAATCGTAGATCGAGTTCATCTGATAACTCAGAGTTCCATCAAGTTTTTCTTTCAAACCAACTATTCAATTCTGACGAGCTTAATTTTTATCCTGGTCTGAATAAAACCAAAATCTCAGAAGAGCCTTCATATCTCATAATTACCTCTGAAGAACTGAAAAGCTCGTTTTACCCTCTGGCTGAATGGAAAACTCAAAAAGGGCTAAGAGCGACTGTCGTCACCCTGGACAGCATAGAAAATTCTCAGGACGGAATTGATACCCAGGAAAAGATAAGAAACTTTCTCATCCAGGCTTACGCTGAGAGTGCTTTGTGGGTTCTTTTAGGCGGAGACGGAGAGGTAATTCCTTTCAGATATGCTTATCATGCTAACACCTCCTCCTCTATATCCATAAATAACCTCCAGATATGTGACCTCTACTACGCAGACTTAGACGGGGAATGGGATAAGGATGGAGACGGGATCTACGGCGAGCCGGCTGATGATTCCCCTGACATCTATCCGGAGCTTTTTTTGGGCAGGGCGCCGGTGAAAACCAAAGAGGAAGCAGAGAATTTTGTGCAGAAGATAATTAATTATGAGAAAAATCCCGGGGCAGGTGATTATTCATTCATCAAAAAAGCGCTGTGGATCAGCTCGGACCAGCTGAGAGACTGGGAGACAGTGGGCCAGCACACTCTGGTTTCCCAGGAAGTTGACCAGAGCTTTTACCAAGACCTGCAGACTCTTGTGGAATCACCCTCTGGAGGCGCTGAAAGCCCGTCCAGCCCAACCGGCTCGGAATGCATAGAGACCTTAAATCAAGGCTGGGGAATAATCGGAGTGTTAGCTCATGGAAAATCAAACGGCTTTGTAGCCAGCTCGAATCTTTTGAATGACTGGCCCAAGACTTACGTATTATCCGACTCAGGGACTGAGGACGGAAACGGTCATCTTAATAACTTAAACGACATCAACAGATTGGGATTATTGTACTCTATCTCCTGTAATCAGACCGCCCTGGATGTGGAAACAGAGCCAATCTTGGGAACACCGCCCTGCATCGGAAAAAGTTTATTGACCTTAAAAGACAGAGGCACAGTTGCTTTCCTGGGCTATTCCCGCTGGGGTTGGGTCTCTACTTCCTATAAATTAGCCTCCGAATTTATGAAAAACATTTTCAACCCTGAATATGAATACCATATCGGAGTGGCTGAGGCATTTTCAAAAACAGCTTATCCGGCCTACAGGGATTTGAATTACGGACACAATCTTCTGGGTGACCCGGAGATGCAAATCTGGACTGATATCCCTTGTTCCCTGGAGGTAAATTCCCCACCCGAAAAAACCATATCGGACTCTATTATATCTATAGAGGTTAAATCGAAGCAGACTCCTCTGCCCGAAACAAAAGTAACTTTGAGCTACAAAGATACTCTCTTCTTTGTCGGTTTAACTGACACAGACGGCAAATTGGAAATCTTTTTATCCGACATAAGGGCAGGTGAACTCAACTTGACAGTTACCAAATACGGTTTCTTGCCATTCGAATCAATAATCAAGCTCAACAAAACCTCAGATGTTAAAGAGGATGAAGAGGAAACACAGAATATAAGCTTCACCCTGGGACAGAACTATCCCAATCCCTTTAACCCAGCCACCACCATACCCTTCACCGTTCCTGGTTCTCAGTTCATAGTTCATAGTCCCATCCACACCACCCTTTCTATTTATAACATCCTGGGGCAGAAGGTCAGGACTTTGGTGGATGAGGAAAAACAGCCCGGGACTCATCAGGTGATCTGGGATGGGAGGGATGAGTATGGAGATGAGGTCTCTTCCGGGATTTACTTTTATCAGCTTAAGGCTGGAGATTATAAAGAGACGAAAAAGATGAGTCTGGTGAGGTAGCTCTGAATCGGATTTTCTTTTAAGAGTTTTTACCTTTTATAATTTAACCAGAAGAATAAAATCAGATTTCTCCAAAAAACCGAGTCTCCAAACCTGTGCCAGATTGAGAGAACTCATCTATAAGAATATTTCATAAAATTTATTTTCATGCTCTGTTTTTTCCTTGACTTTTGAGCTGGCTGCCCTTAAATAAACCAAAGGAGGGAAAAATGGGAGATTTTTTCCAATCTGGAGCGATTGCCACTTTACACAGGTTAGGGCAAAGAAAGCTTGAATCTCTGGAAACGGAGTTAAAAAAGCACCAGAAACACAGACCCATAGCCCTGGTACTGCCTGCGGTCTATGCTGAGTTCGAGAGAGAGGCTCTGCCCAAAATCCTCAGCCAGTTAAAAGGGGTCAATTATTTAAACGAGATTGTGCTGGTGATGAACAGGACCGATGCCATGGAGTTCAGGAGAGCCAAAAAAACTCTGACAGACTTTGGCCTGAATATAAATATCGTCTGGAGCTCCGGCTCAAGGATAGACAAGCTCTATAAGCTCCTGGAGGAAAACGAGCTTTCGCTGGGGGAGGATGGAAAAGGCAGGTCTGTGTGGATCGCTCTGGGGTATATCATAGCCAATGAAAAAAGCGAGGTTATCGTTCTGCACGACTGTGATATAGTAAATTATAACCGAGAGCTTCTGGCACGACTATGTTATCCCATGGCTAATCCCAACTTAGGTTATGAATTCTGTAAAGGTTATTATTCCAGAGTAACAGACAGGATGTACGGAAGGGTAACCAGACTTTACTTCACCCCTCTTATCCGGGCTTTGCAGAAAATCGTAGGTTACCATCCTTTTCTGGTCTATCTGGATAGCTTTCGCTACCCTCTGGCTGGAGAGTTCAGCCTGGACGAGGATTTAGCCAGGGTTACCCGCATTCCCAGCGACTGGGGCTTGGAGGTGGGCATCTTGGCTGAGGTCTACAGAAACTGCGTGCCTAAGAGAATCTGCCAGGTCGACCTGATAGAGACTTACGAACACAAGCACCAGGATCTCTCATCTTCAGACCCGACCAAAGGACTTCTCAAGATGTGCGTCGACATAACCAAATCTCTTTTCAGGACCCTTTCCCAGGAGGGCATAATCATCTCAGCCGGGCTTTTGCGAACTTTGACCGGAACTTATCTCCGGTCTGCACAGGATACCATCAAGAAATTCGAGGACGATGCCGCTATCAACCAGCTGTTTTTTGACCGGCATGCTGAAGGAACAGCAGTGGAGACATTTTTGCAGGGGATCAAGATTGCCGGAAAAGAATTCCTGGATGATCCCCTGGGTGCCCCGGAGATACCGAACTGGAACAGGGTTACCTCTGCCATCCCGGATTTTTTGGATCTGCTCAAAGAAGCAGTGGCAGAAGACAACAAATAAACCCACCCCCAAAAGAATCTATGGAAGCTTCCTTGAGGGAAAAGGCATTGTCAATATTCCAAGCCTCTTTAAAAGGCGCAGACCCGAAACTCTGCGTAAAAAGATTTTTAAAATTCGAAAACGGGTATATCGCAGCGGGAAATTTCAGGAGGAGATTAGATCAGATCAAAAAAATAATAGTGGCAGGAGCGGGAAAAGCTTCAGCCCTGATGGCTCAGGCGACAGAGGATATCTTAGGGGATAAAATCGATAAAGGTATAGTGGTTACCAAAGAGGGACCTGAGGTTACTTTGAGAAAAACGAAGCTCTGTATTGGAGGACATCCTTTTCCGGATGAAAATGGAGCTAAGGGAACGCAGGAGATACTCCAGATGCTTTTGGAGGCTGGTGATAGTGACCTGGTCATCTTTCTTTTATCCGGGGGCGGCTCGGCTCTTCTGGTTTCTCCGGCTGAAGGGGTATCCCTGGAAGACAAAAAGAGAATGGTTCAGCTGCTTTTTGAGTGCGGTGCCAATATCGATGAGATGAATATCTTGAGAAAACATATATCCAAGGTAAAGGGAGGAAGATTGGCCAGAATAGCCTATCCATCCCGGACTATTTGTCTGATTCTCTCGGATGTGATCGGAGACAGGCTTGATTCCATTGCCTCAGGTCCTACATCACCAGACCCCACCACCTTTGAAGATTGCTTTGAGATACTAAATAGATATAAATTGCTTGATAAAATCCCGAAATCTGTAAGATCTTTTCTGGAAGAGAACAAAGGTAAACAGGAAAACGAAACTCTCAAGCCAGAAGATGCGGTTTTTAAGAAAGTCGAAAACATAATCGTAGGCTCAAACCTTCTGGCTTTGAAAGAAGCGGAAAAGGAAGCAAGGAAGTTGGATTTCAATACCATCTTATTATCCTCCACCGTATCGGGAGACACTACCAGGGCGGCAAAAGAGCATGCCTCCTTAGCCAGGGAGATAAGAGAGGATCGAGTAAAACCATCTCCTCCAGCCTGTGTCATCTCCGGGGGTGAGACTACGGTGGAAATTAAAGGGAAGGGAAAAGGCGGCAGAAATCAGGAGTTCGTCCTGGCCTCGGCTATTCAGATCCAAGGTTTGAAGGATGTGGTCATATCCAGTATGAACACAGACGGAATCGACGGTCCCACAGATGCCGCTGGTGCCCTCTGTGACGGGATAACAGTTTCCCGGGCTAAAAAAATGAACCTGGATCCCGAAGACCATTTGAAGCGAAACGATTCATATCATTTCTTTGAAAAATTGGGAGACCTGATAAAAACGGGACCAACCAATACCAACGTTATGGACATTCACTTAATCTTGGTAGGATAGAGTATGCCCAGAAGCATCCTGAGTAAAGAAGCCAGGGAAAAAGTAAAGGAATACCAGATAGCTGATATCGTGGTAGGAATACCCAGTTACAACAATGTTCGCACCATATCCCATGTGGTGAGAGCGGTGTCAGCCGGACTGGCTAAATACTTTTCTGACTATAGATGCGTAATCATCAATTCGGACGGCGGGTCTAAGGACGGAACACCGGACGTGGTCAAAAATACGATGGTGGAGGACTTCAATACTATACTGATCGAACACCCGCTTTACCCAGTACATAAGATAGTTACTCCCTATCATGGTATCCCCGGAAAGGGAAGCGCCTTTCGCACTATCTTCGAGATAGCACATCTCCTGCAGGCAAAAGCCTGCGCCGTGGTCGATTCAGATCTAAGAAGCATCACCCCCGAATGGCTGGAGGGATTAATTGAGCCGGTTTTGATACACGGATTCGATTTTGTCGCCCCTTTATACCAGCGACATAAATATGACGGCACTATCACCAATTCGATTGTCTACCCGCTTACCAGGGCACTATACGGTAAAAGAATAAGACAGCCTATCGGAGGAGAATTCGGCATCTCCGGCAATCTGCTTTCCTATTTTCTGAAAGACCAGAAGGTCTATGATACGGATATTGCCAGGTTCGGCATAGACATCTGGATGACCACCTCTGCAGTGGCTTCTGGCTTTAAAATATGTCAGTCTTTTCTGGGAGCCAAGATACACGACCCCAAAGATCCGGGAGCAGACCTGTCCTCGATGATGGTTCAGGTGATAGGTTCGGTCTTTAATCTGATGGAGACCTATCAGCAGAGCTGGTCTAAGGTAAAAGACTCTGAGGCAGTGCCTGAATTCGGATTTAAATTCGAGGTGGCAACCGACCCGGTGAGGGTTAATCTGGAGAGGATGGTCTCAAGCTTCAATCAGGGAGTATCAGACCTTAACTCCGTCTGGGAGAGGTTCTTATCCTATGAGGTATTGTCTGAACTGAAAAAGGTCTCAAACTCCAATATACTGGAGTTCAGATTTCCCAAGCCGCTCTGGGTCAGGATAATCTACGAATTCGCCCTGGCCTATCATAATAAGGTTATATCCAGACATCATATCCTGAGCTCTTTAACTCCGCTTTATCTTGGCCGAACTGCCTCCTTCGTGAACGAGAACGTGGATAGCTCCCCTTTGTCGGTGGAAAATGATGTTGAAGAGCTGTGCTTGGAATTCGAGAAACAAAAAATTTTTTTGCTGTCTAAATGGAGATAAAAAGGAGTGATTATGAGTTCAGCATTATTATCCAGCCCCTTTACCCTTTTCTGGGAGAGGCTTAAGGACATAGGTCCCAAGATACTGGAGGTCTTTTTGATCATACTCCTGGGATTTCTCGTTGCCTGGATTTTGAAGCTGGTGGTCAGGGAGATTCTGAAGGCAATTAAATTCGACAGGCTGTGTGATCGTATAGGACTATCCACGGCTATGGTCAGGGCTAATGTGAAAAGAACCGCAACCGATATCCTTGGGCTGATAGTCTACTGGCTGGTGATCTTCTGGGTCCTGGTTTTGAGCTTGAGCACGCTGAACGTCCAGGTGATCGATGATCTGACTTCTTCCTTCCTGCTTTACCTTCCCCGCTTCTTCATAGCGGTACTGGTGTTGATCTTCGGTTATTTTTTCGCCGGCTTCGTGGGAAGAGCACTGCTGATTGCTCTGGTGAATGCCCAGGTAAAATCAGCCAAGCCGATTTCCTTAACCGTTCACATATTGATTCTCATACTCTTCCTGACCATGGGAATAGAGCAGCTGGGCATTGCCAAAGGAGTGGTGGTGGTGACTTTCTCCATCCTCCTGGGTGGTGTGGTCCTGGCTTTAGCCATTGCCTTTGGCCTGGGGGGAAAGGATATGGCAAAAGATTTCTTGGAGAAGAAGGCAAAAGCTTCGTCTGAGCCCAGGAAAAAGCCGGATGAGTTCTCCCATATCTAAAAGGGATGAGTAAAAATATACTGATATTTACGGATCTGGATGGGACCCTCCTCGATTACCATACATACTCCTTTGCGTCAGCCCTTCCCTCCCTAAGGAAGATAAAAAAAAGAGAAATCCCCCTTATAATCTGCACCAGCAAGACCAGGGCAGAGATCGAGGTCTACCAGAAGAATTTAAAGAACCCTCATCCTTTCATCTCGGAGAATGGCGGTGCCATCTTTGTATCCAAAGATTATTTTAGAAATATTTACTCGAATTTGGTGAAAAAAAGTGGATATCTGATCAGAGAACTGGGAACGCCTTATGAGATCCTGAGAAAAAAACTCTTTGAGGTAACACAGAAGTTCGGTCATAAGGTCAGAGGTTTCGGAGATATAAGAGCCAAAGAGATACAGAAAAAATATGGACTTAATTCAAAAGAAGCTGCTTTAGCCAAAAAAAGAGAATATGACGAGCCTTTTTATTTCGTTACCTCACCGGACGAAAAAACCTTGAATAGAATTAAGAAGGAATTTTCCAGGTATAAGTTGAATATGTTCAAGGGTGGAAGGCTTTTTCATTTAACCGGCAAAAACGATAAGGGTAAAGCGGTAAGGATTCTCAAGAAGATGTATGAAAAAGAGTGGAAAAAGAAGGCAATCTCCATCGGCTTGGGAGATAGCTTCAATGATCTGTCCATGCTTCTGGCAGTTGATATTCCGGTTCTGGTTAAATTACATTCAGGGAAATATGAGGGAAGGGTCTTAAAAAAGCTTGAAAAACCGTTTTTGGCAAAAGGAATTGGGCCGAAAGGATGGAACCAGGCGATATTGCAATTGCTGGAAAGGATTGAGGATGAAAAATAGAACGATAGAAAGGGTTAGCTTTTGGATTCTATTGCTTTTGATGATTTTCTCCTTATGCTCCTGTGGGAAAAAACCAAAAATGGAAATGACTGTCCTGATCCGCATGATGGATATTCAGGATTTGTGGTTCAGGGAAAAGATGAAGGAATTTGAAAAGGAAAACGATGTCAAGCTGAACGTGGTAACCTTTGATAAGGTCGAGGACGTTAAGAAGATGATTGAGCTGGAGTTGAAATCCGGCAGGAGAAAGATAGGTCTGGTGAAAACAGCTTATGAGATGGTCTATCCCTTAGTCGAGGATAAGCTTATGCTACCCCTTAATCAGATAGTTGACCCCGTGGAATTAAATAATGACCTCTCAGAATATCTTCCTTTGGCAAAAGAGGTCGGAACAATTGACGGGAAAGTTTTTTATGTTCCCAGAAAACTTGAGACCTATCTTTTGTTCTATTTGAAATCGAAGGTAGAAGATGCCTTAGAAAACTGGAAGGAAGATAAATCTGAAATCGACGAGATATTGAAAAAGGTAAATGGTTATGGACTTCCCAAAGGGTATCTTCTGGAAAAAGACCCTGGTCAGTGGGATTTTTATGATTTATTGGTCTTATCCTATTATTGGGCAAACCATCCCTATCAGGGATTAAAGCTCCCGCGAATGGCTCACCGGGGTAAAGAGTATGCCGGAACAGCCAATGAGCTCTATACCAGGATCTTCGAGTCGGGAGGAGATCAAAAGGATATTCTGGATATGTCAACCCAGCCGGTGGTGGATATGTTTCAGTGGGAAGGTTTTTTCGTAAAGAACAATCTGTATAACCCTGGGATGTGGGAGCAGAGCTGGTCCGGAGGAGGGATCTGGAAAGCCATCTCTGAGGGGCAGGTATTTTTGGCTTTTATGCATCAGATAGATTTATTTTTTATCCACGGCGGTTCAGACCCGACTATGACCGGCTATCTGAAAGAGCCCCAGGATCTGGGTATTGCTATATTGCCAAAGGGTGCATCCTTAGAGCTCAATAGTGATGGAATTCCCAAAAGAAAAGGAGCGCATAAATCGAACCAATACGGCTGGTGGTGGGGAATTCCAAGGACTTCGCCTTCACCTGAGCTTTCCTACAAATTGGCCCGTTTTATCACCAATAGGGAAAACCAGATAGAGGAATGTTCGCGTTTCGGAATGTTCCCGGTAAGAAAAGACGTTCTGGAAGAGATCTCTGAAGTTTTCTCGGAGGACTGGAAAAGATATATATTCGAGGTATCCCAGAAACAGTTTGAAAGCGGGACTGAGCCTGCCCCTTCGATCTCCTCACTGCCCCTCTTGAACCAAAACTACCTGGATGCCTGGCATGAGATAGCAGTTGAAAAAAAACTCACGGATAAAGAAAAGATAAAATCTATACTTGAGAAATATGCCGGAGAAAACAGAAAAATACTCGATCTGGGAGAAGCTGAAAGATAATCTACTCATTTTAGGAATCACCATCCCTTGTTTTCTCTACCTTTTTGCTTTTCTGATAATCGTCCTTTTCTACTTATTGAAATTTTCCTTCTCTGAGGGTTTGCCTGTTTTATCGGTCTTCTCGGAAGCTGAATTCCGCAAGGCTCTTTTAAGAACCTTCTGGTTTATGCTAATCGGCACGCCTCTACAGCTTGCTGTGGGAATGATCCTGGCATTGTTGGTCTACGAGAGCTTTAAGGGAGTGGGCCTGATCAGAAGTTTGTTTTTAATCCCCATTGCCATCCCCGCGCTGGTTACTGCGGTGATTATCAACCTTTTGTTCTCCTATCCTTTCGGTCATGTGAATGATCTCCTTTTAGGGAAATACATTCTCTTTCCCAAAATCTTGGAACTTCCCTTGAACTTCAGCGGCTCGGAGTTTCTTTCCATTGGACTGGCTATGCTGGGCAAAGTGTGGAGGGATATGCCGATCTCCATGCTTATCATCTTAGCCGGGCTCCAGACCATAGAGAAGGAAGGGTATGAAGCCGCCCAGATTATGGGAGCGAATTTCTATCAGAGGTTTAAATATATCACCCTGCCATTATTGACCCCAGCCATCTCGACTGTTTTGATTCTGAGATCAATAGAGAACTGGAAGGAGTTCGTTTTCCCTTTCGTCCTTGCTCCGGCTTATCCCCTTTTGGGAGTGTTAATCGACAGGCTGTATCACGTTCAGCAGAACCCATATATGGCAGGCGCCTGCGCGCTCTGGCTGGTTCTGTTCATCGGAGCAACGACCTTTCTTTTCACTTTTTCAACCAAAATCGTAAGGGCCTATCTGGTCAGGGTATGAGAAGGAGATAAATTTTGGTCAAGACGATACTGATCGCTATAGTGATTTTCCTGATTATTTTCCCCATCTTTATTCTCTTTAAATATTCGATATCAGACCGGGATAGCATCGTAACCGGAGGGAAATATCCTGAGCCTTTCTGGCCCTTCAATCCCGATCTCAAGATGTTCCGGTCACTACTGGTGAGAAATGATTTCCTGCAATCTGGAATGGTGAGTCTGGAGGTTGGTCTCTTAACCGTGACCTTCTGCCTGTTCCTGGGAGTGCCCACAGCTTACGCCCTGACCCGTTACAGAATCCCGGGGGCGGGCGTTTTGCTTTTCTTTCTTTTGTCCATTCGGCTTTTTCCTGATATCTCCGCGGTGATACCGGTGGCAGAGCAGTTTTTCAAAAGGCCTCTGTCCTACCTACCTCCGGTTGTGCTGGTAGCATTTGCTCATACGCTTTTAGCCCTGCCTTATGCCGTCTATATTGCCAAAGGCGTTTTTGAATCCATCCCCAGGGACCTGGAGGAGCAGTCTCAGGTACTGGGCGCCTCAAAAGCCTATTCCTTTTTGAGGATCTTGACACCCTTGGCTCTGCCGGGATTGGGAGCGGCCGCCATCTATACTTTTCTTTTGTCCTGGAACGAATTTGTCTTTGCCTATTTCATTCTATTTCAGGGAACCGATACCACCCTGCCGGTTTATCTCCTGAGGATTTTGGCCTGGTCCCCCCAGAAGAACTTCATAGCTGCGATATCCCTTCTGATGTGTATCCCGGTTATAATATTCACCTTTGTGGTTCAAAGATATATGAGAACAGGATTAACAGCAGGAGCAGTGAAATAAAAAGATAACTTGTCTTTATAAGAGGGAAATCTGTGGCAGAGGTAAGATTAGAAAATCTAAGCAAGTTTTTCGGAGAGGTAAAGGCAGTAGATAATATTGACTTAACTGTTAAGGATGGAGAATTTTTGACTCTGGTAGGACCATCCGGCTGCGGAAAATCAACCACTTTAAGATTAATTGCCGGGCTGGAAAAGGTAACCAGAGGCGGGATTTCCATTGACGATAAATTAATCAATGACCTCCCTCCTCATAAGAGGAACATCTCTATGGTCTTTCAAAGCTATGCTTTGTTTCCCCATATGACAGTTGAGGCGAATATCGGATTTGGCCTGAAAATCAAGAAGCTGGACAGGGAGAGTAAAAAGAGTAAAATTGACTGGGCATTAAATCTTCTAAGATTAGAGGGATTGGAGAAAAGACTTCCCAAAGAGCTTTCCGGCGGTCAGAGGCAAAGAGTTGCTTTGGGAAGGGCGTTGGTTTTGGAGCCTGATGTCCTGCTTCTGGATGAGCCCCTGTCAAATCTGGATGCAAAATTAAGACTGAGGATGAGGACCGAGCTTAAAAGGCTGCATAAGAAGGTAAAAACCACTATAATCTACGTTACCCACGATCAGGCAGAGGCTATGACCCTGTCTGACAGGTTAGCGGTGATGAAGGATGGAAGGATATTACAGGCAGGTACTCCCTCTGAGGTGTATGAAAGGCCGCAGGATTTATTCACCGCTGGTTTCATCGGCTCTCCGACTATGAATCTCCTCCCGGGAGAGATTATCCCATTCGTCAAAGATGAAAACATAATAGTCGGCATCAGACCTGAGGACTTGACATTTTCTTCTACTGAAGTGCCGGAGGCAGTAAAAGGAAAATCAAGTGTAACCGAATCCTTAGGCTCGGACAATTATCTGTATGTTGAGGTTTCCGATACTTTGATCTCGGTGAGACTTAAACCTGAGGAAAAAATAGATGAGGGCAAGAATATCTGGCTGGTTTTCGATAAAAGAAAATTACACGAATTTAACAAAAGCACCGGCAAGAGAGTTTAATTTTAAAGGCACTGTCCATAGTCTCCTTTCCACAGAGAGCGATGTCAGGAGGCAACTCCTGACATCAGGATGGAAAATCTGAAAAAATAAGTTCCTTCGTATCTTCCCTCTAATAATTTAGATTTTTTTAAAAATTCATTTCCATTTTCAAAAAAATTCTTTATCTTCACTCCTATGTCAGATGAAGCTAATGCCAGTAGAATCAGCTGGCCCCTGAAATCTATGAGGGAATTAAAGCTTTCCGAGCAACAGGTCCTGATTATCCTTTCAGCGGTAGTGGGTGTAGGCGGTGGGTTTGGTGCTTTGGTTTTCAGGTGGCTGATCGGGTTCTTCCGCATACTTTTCTTCGATTACGGGACTTTACTCTTCTTTCAGATAACCAATCACCCGGAATTCCTTATCCCTCTGATCCCTATGATCGGCGGACTTCTGATCGCTCCCATCACTTACCGCCTGGCAAAAGAAGCACGGGGTCACGGTGTGCCTGAGGTGATGTTGGCAGTGGCTCTGCAGGGGGCAGTCATAAGACCCTTTATCGCATTGGCAAAATCTATTGCCTCCTCCATCTGTATCGGCTCCGGCGGATCTGCGGGCAGAGAAGGACCCATCGTGCAAATAGGCTCTGCCCTGGGCTCAACCCTTGGCCAGATCTTCAAGATGTCGGAGGAAAGGATGAAAATACTGGTAGGCTGCGGAGCTGCAGCCGGGATCTCTGCTACTTTCAATGCACCCATAGCTGGTGTTCTTTTCGCCCTGGAGATCATACTGGGTGACTTCAGCATACATGCCTTCAGCCCGGTCATTCTGTCCTCAGTCATTGCCACAGTCATCTCCCGTGCCTTTCTGGGGAACTATCCTGCATTTATCGTGCCCCGTTATGACCTGGTCAGCATCTGGGAAATACCCATGTATATAATCCTGGGGTTATTTGCTGGCGTGTTTTCCGTTTTGTTCATAAAAATGCTGTATAAATGCGAGGATTTTTTTGAGACCTGGAGCATAAACAATTATCTGAAGCCTGCTCTTGGCGGGTTAGTTATTGGAATAATCGGCTTTTTTTATCCTCATATCTTCGGGGTGGGATACGAGACCATCACCTCAGCCCTGCATGAGGAGATGATAATATGGGTTTTACTTATACTGATCTTTATGAAGATAATCGCCACCTCTATGACCTTAGGCTCAGGCGGCTCCGGCGGAATTTTCGCTCCTTCCCTTTTCATAGGATCGATGTTAGGTGGATTTTTTGGAAATCTGATTCATCTTGCTTTCCCCCAGGTTACTGCAACTCCCGGAGCATACGCCCTGGTGGGGATGAGCGCAGTGGTGGCCGGGACCACACATGCCCCGCTAACTGCCATGCTCATCATCTTTGAGATGACCGGAGATTATCGCATAATCCTTCCGGTGATGCTCGCCAGTGTTTTGAGCACCCTTCTCTCTCATAAGCTCTCACGAGAATCGATTTACACTATGAAACTGTTCAGAAGAGGGATTAACCTGAGAGCAGGAAAAGACGTGAGTATCCTGGGGACGGTGCTGGTGAGGGAAGTGATGAACCAGAAATGGGAGCCGATTTCCAACTGTATGCCTCTGGGTAAGCTCTTGCCTTTCGTGGAATCCAGCAGCGACTCGTTTTTCCCGGTAGTGGATTATAAAGGAGACCTGGAGGGAACCATCTCCTTTCAGGACATAAGAAATTTGATAACCAAAAGGAGCCTGGATGACCTGGTGATCGTCAAAGACGTAGTCTCCACTAACCCTATGACCCTGTTCCCGGACGAGACCCTGCTGAATGCCCTGCAGAAATTCGGCTTGCAGGACGTGGAAGCCCTGCCGGTGGTCGAAAGAAGCAGCCCCCGAAAACTTGTAGGAATCCTGAAAAGAGGGGACGTGATCACCTATTATAACCGGAAGCTGATAGAGAAGATGAGCAGGAGCTGATCATAATCAAATATGGTTGGCCCTCAACCATATTTTGTCCTTCCGATGGAAGTTTCCTCCTGATAGAGAGAGAAAAAAGAAAGTTTGACTCCAGAAATCACAGTGAAATTCTCTCACCCAATTCAAAAGTAAAAAAAAGCATAGACGGAGGCTACTCCCTATTATCCTCTTGGGTCTTAATCCGCTAAGTTTACAATATTATTTTCTTGACCCTGATATCAAATTCTCCTATACTTTTATCAATTAATACTTGATCTTGACAAGGAATAAAAAATAGGAAGTAAGAAACATCTAATACAAGGAGGAACAACTATGTCAGCAAAGATTTTGCAGCTGAATTTCAGGTTTGATATTTCAACAGCTGAGTACGAAAAATCAGGATCCTCCCTTGCTGACCAATTTGCAGCTGTTCCTGGTCTACTCTGGAAGATCTGGATGATAAATGAATCGGAAAAGGAAGCAGGAGGAATCTATCTGTTCAAAGATGAGGCATCAATGAAGGCCTATCTTGAAGGAGCGCTTGTTGCTCAAGTGAAGAACCATCCTGCGCTGAGTGATTTTAGCGTAAAGCAGTTCGACGTAATGGAGGATCTGACAGCAATTACACGAGGCCCCGTCACGTAGAGTTCACAGGTTTAGGGGGAAAAAATATATCTCTGAAACCCATACGTCTAAGCTTATAAAACTACCTCACCATCTCACTCACTATTTCTTAGTGAAAATATAGTGATTAGCACTGGTGAGTAACGCTTACTTCCCTTACCTGCTATTTTATCAGAAGAACTCAAGTAAGTTTGCCCTCCAGAATCTATCGCAGATTCTCTTAGGTGAATTCGGTTTCGGAGGGATGACGCCCTCCCCACTGTTTCAATTTAGTTCCAATTCGGGCTATGTTTTCTTGGGTTATTATGGGTTTCTATGGGTTATCAGCAAAATGTAGTCGAAATGTTAACTCGCTTGTAGTTTTTGAGAATGCCCGTAAAATCAATGCCGGAGGTCGGAGTTGAACCGACACGAGGTTTAAGCCTCACCGGATTTTGAGTCCGGCGCGTCTGCCAATTTCACCACTCCGGCGGGGAGGGAAATGATCAGTGAAGGATGATTAGTGATCAGACCACACCACCCAACCATCTGATCAATTCAAGTTTCAACACATAATTATATTGAATCAACTTTCCTTGTCAAGTTTCTTTTTTTATTTTCCGGCACCGGTAAACCAATGCGCTCAATTTCTTAGAACTTTTTATCATTCTTCATTTCCCCCTTGATTGGATTTCATTTGACTTTGCTTCTTTTTTGTGTAAAATAGTTCTGAAACAAAATCAGGTGTTTTTGAGTATATTAAATATGAAAATTTGGCAATTTCAAACCACGGAGGTTTTATGAATCTTAAAAAAACAAGCCTTTTACTTTTCCTGCTATTTTCTTTTTGCTCCTTATCCTACGCCCAGAAAGATGGGATTTTCACCTCTGAATTAGAAAATGGGTTAGAGCTAATTGCCATTGAAAACCACTCCGTCCCCTTAGCCACCATTTCCATAGCAGTCAAAAACGGCGCCTATACCGAATCACCAGAATTCGACGGTCTCTCTCATCTCTACGAGCATATGTTCTTCAAGGGGAACAAAGCTATTTCCAATCAGGAGAAATATATGGAAAGACAAAGAGAGCTGGGTATGGTCTGGAATGGCGGAACCTCGACTGAGTTTGTGAACTATTATTTCACCCTGTCCAAAGACAGCCTGGTTCCGGGATTGGTCTTTATGAAGGATGCTATAGAGACCCCGCTCTTCAATCAGGCAGAGCTGGAGAAGGAGCGGGAGGTAGTATTAGGAGAGTATGATAGAAATGAGGCCACCCCTTTCTTTCATCTTAACCAGGCTATGGGCAAGAGGCTCTGGTATGAATATTACAGCAGAAAGAATGTGATCGGTGACAGGGAGATCATTAAAACTGCCACCCCGGAGAAAATGAGAACTATCCAGGGAAGATATTATATCCCCAATAACTCGGCATTGATTGTCGAGGGAGACATAGACCACCAGCAGGTCTTCGAGCTGGCAAAAGATATCTTCGGCTCCTGGGAAAAAGGACCCAATCCTTTTAGGGAGTATCCTGTACCGGTTCACCCGCCATTGAGCAAGAGCCAGGCGGTGATAGTCGGCCAGCCGGTAAAAACCGTTACCCTCGCAATTGCCTGGCAGGGACCTTCGCTTTCCAGGGATATAAAATCGACCTATGCCGCGGACGTCTTTTCCTATATTCTGGCTCAAAGGAATTCAAATTTCCAGAAGAACCTGGTGGAAAACGGGCTTTCCTTCTTCTGTAACATAGGGTATTATACCCAGGAGCATACCGGCCCCATCCAGATCACTGCCCAGACCACACCGGATAAACTCCTTCAGTTGAAAAACACCATACTGGAGGAGATTTCAAGATTTGACCAGCAGGATTATTTCTCGGATGACCTTCTGCAATATGCCAAGAACAAATTAAGCGCTGACGAGATCTATTCACGGGAAGTTGGAAGCCGATTCGCCCTGAGTCTGGGTTTCTGGTGGTGTACTGCCGGCACTGATTACTACTTGAATTATGTGGAGAATCTAAAGAAAGTAACCCGCGAGGATATCAAAAAGTACATTCAGGCTTACATAAAGGGGAAACCCTATATCATAGGTGTGATGATCTCGCCAGAGGATCAGAGCAAGATAAACTTAAAGCTGGAGGATTTGCTGTGAGAAGATTTTATTACATTTCAGGGCTAATTTCACTTTTCCTGGCTATTCTGACCTCGCCTCTGCTTCAGGCTCAGGAGGTCAGGACCTTTGAGGTGAACGGGTTAAAAGTTATCTTCAAAAGAGTAACCACCAATCAGGTATTGGCAGCCAAGCTTTATCTTAAAGGAGGGTCCCAGCTGCTTTCAGATTCCACCCAGGGGATAGAGCTTTTGCTTCTCAATAGCTCCATAAGGGAGACAAAAAATTTCCCCAAGGAGGTACTTAATGCAGAGCTGGATAGAATGGGAACCCAGATAAGTTCGGATGCCTACAGCGATTACTCGGTTCTGAGTCTAAAATGCATCCTTGATTATTTTGACCGCTCCTGGGAGATGTTCTCAGACATCATCTTAAATCCAGCTCTATCTGAGAAAGAGGTAACTTTAGTACGGGAGCAAATGATAAATGCGGCTAAAAACGAGAAGGAGAACCCTGATCCCTATGTTCAGATGATCGGCGAGAGACTTTTCTACGCGGGCCATCCTTATTATTACCGGCCTAAAGGAACGGAGGAGTCCTTAGCCCGAATAAGCTTGGAAGAGCTTCGTTCTTTTCACGGAAATTATTTTGTAAATTCGAGACTCCTCCTGGTGGTGGTGGGAAATTTAGAAGAAAGCCAACTCAAGGAGAAAGTAGAGAAGACTTTTTCCCAGCTTCCCCAGGGAGGCTACCTTTTCCGATTTCCCCCTCCTGCCCCCCAGGTTCAGAAACCGGAGATCGAGATCGTGTCAAAAGATCTCCCTACAAACTATATAATGGGGTTCTACCAGGTCCCCAATCTATCGGGCCAGGATTATTCGGCAATGAAGATCGCCTTATCCATCTTGGACGACCGTCTGTTTGAGGAGCTTCGTACCAAAAGAAATCTTACCTACGCTGTGGGAAGTAATATGAGCACCCGTCTTTCCAATTTTGGCTATCTTTACATATCTACGGTAGACCCTGATTCGGCCATCAAGGTGATGCTGAGGGAAGTGGAGAGGTTACAGTCCGAAAAGGTTACTCCCAAAGACTTAGCCGATGCAGTGAATGTATTCCTGACCAAATATTACCTGCAGTTAGAGACAAACCAGGCTCAGGCAGATTTCTTAGCCAGAGGGGAAATATCGGGCATAGGCTGGAAGGGAAGCTACAAATTCGTAGAGGAGGTAAAAAAGCTTGATCCGGAGGATATAATCTCGGTTGCTAAAAGATATATTAAGGACATACATTTCGGGATATTGGGAGACATCACCAAAATAGACCAGGCACTTTTTACATCGAAATGATTTGTAGGGACGGCCCTTGTGGCCGCCCGCGGGAGGGGACAAGCCCCTCCCCTACGAAGTAGCATATTTCTAAGATAGTAACCAGTCATACGTACTTTTCTTCATTTTGCATATTCCATATTATATCCTCAATTTTCACTTTTCTCCTTTCTTTTTCCCGACAGATTTTCCTTGACAAGCTCTGATTACTGACTATTTTTGTCATTGTTTAGATTTTCGACTTTTGAGCTTTGTATTCCGGGGCCGTAGTTCAGTTGGGAGAACGTTTGACTGGCAGTCAAAAGGTCACGGGTTCGACTCCCGTCGGCTCCACTTTGAAGGTAACGTGACTTAAAACTTTATCAAGTTAAAGGATTTTAGATTTCACCCGATAACTTGGTAAGAAACATCAGGGGAAATCTAAACGCAAACAATAGATTATGATTTAAGAAGTATATTCTTAATATCTTATGGGGATAGCCAGTTGAAGTAGCGTTTTCCCTAGCCCCCCTACGCTATTTCGATCTAAGCTGTCCCCATTTTTTATTTTCAAAAAAATGGAGACTCATGCGATGCGTCTCTATGCCGCCTATTACCGGATAAAGGTAAGGATAGGCTTTAGCCTTGCCAGATAAAACAATACTGTTGGATTGCCCTGCGAACTTAAGCCCCCAGTAGGAAAATTAATAAGGCTATACTCAAGCCCACCAGAATAGCTACCGTAGCCCAGGAGATGAAGTTATAGACCCCCTTGTTCACATACTCCCCCATTATCTTTTTATCATTTATCATAAGGAGAATGCATATCAGGATGACCGGAAGCACGATCCCGTTTACCACCTGGGAAATGTATATCACCGGAAAAAGAGGAATTCCCGGAAGAATGACTACCCCTGCACCCAAGAAGATGAGCAGAGAATAGAGCCCGTAAAACTGGGGTGCCTCAGAGAATTTTTTATTCACCCCATCCTCCCATCCCATACCCTCGCACACCACGAAGGCAGTTGACAGAGGCAGGATAGAGGCGGCAAACAAAGAGGCATTCAGAAGTCCAAAGGCAAAAAGCAGCGAAGTGTATTTACCGGCTAAGGGCTCCAGGGCTAAAGCTGCATCCTTAGCTGTCTCCACTCTTATACCTGCCTTGAAAAGAGTCGCCGCGCAGGTCAATATAATAAATCCGGCTACTATGGTCACAATGAAGCTTCCTATAATTACATCCAGTCTGGATTCCTTATAATCCCTTACCTTAATATTTTTCTCCACGATGGCAGACTGGAGATAAAACTGCATCCAGGGAGCGATAGTAGTCCCCACCAGACCGATGAGCATGCCTATGCTTCCTGCGGAAAACTCAAACTCAGGAGAGACAAAACCATCTCTGACTGCACCCCAGTCCGGCTGGGCTAAAAAGCCCGAGATTATGTAGGTCACATAGAATAAACAGGCAAACAAAAAAACCTTCTCCACTGACCTGTAGGAACCCTTTACCACCAGGAGCCAGACCAGAAAGGCAGCGACGGGGACAGATAAGGTTTTGGGAATCCTGAAAATCTCCAAGCTCGAAGCCACGCCTGCAAACTCAGCTATCACATTGCCGAAATTGGTCAGGACCAGAGCCAGGAGGAGATAGAAGGTGATTCTCACGCCGAACCTCTCCCGTATGAGATCAGACAATCCCTTGCCAGTAACCACTCCCATGCGCGCGCTCATCTCCTGGATTATTATCAAGGCTATCATAATGGGAATCAAAGACCAGAGCAGGGAATAGCCAAAATTCGCGCCCGCCATAGAATAGGTGGCAATCCCACCTGCATCATTGTCCACATTGGAGGTGATGATCCCGGGACCGGCTACCGCCAGGAAGATCAAAAGGGTTCTCCAGCGAGATTTAAAAAAGCTTTTGGGCATAGTGCATCATCTCTTATGGAGTGTAAGGCCTCAAGGTTTTGTTCACAGTATCCTGGCAAAAACTTCTGCTTTACTTTAAAAAATGCCTGATAAACCTAAAGGCTTATACTCCAATCGATATCTTAAAACTCTTTGTATTTAGATTCTACTGCATCCCGCAGAGTTATTATCCCGGATAGGCAGTCATTCTCATCCACCACCGGAATTGCCATAAACTTATATTTCTTGAATATATCCGCCACCTCATCCACATCCTCCTCGGGCTTAACCTTGATCAGATGTTTGTTCATCAGCTTGGACAAGGGCGCATCCTGGACACACAGAAGCAGATGTCTCAGAGTCAAAACCCCAACCAGGCGATTTTCTTTATCCGTCACGTAAAGGTAGTTTATGGTTTCCAGGGGATGAGTGGCTTTTCTGAACTCCTCCGCAGCATCCCGGATGGTTCTGTCCTCCTGGAGGGAGATGAAATCCTTGGTCATTATGCTTCCCGCAGTCCCTTCCCTGAACCTCAATAGTTCCTCTAACTGTTCTCTATGGGGTTTCTCCAGTGACTGCATCAGCTTTCTTTTCTTCTCTTCCGGCAGGTCAGCCAAAAGGTCTGCAGCCTCATCCGGAGCCATCTCCTCCAGGATATCCGAGGCTTGTTCCTCCGGTGCAGACTCTATCAGGGAAAGCTGCAACTTGGGTTCAACCTCCTCCAGGGTCTCTGCCGCAGTCTGTAAATCCAGGGACTTGAAAATTGTATTTCTTTTCTCTTGATCTACTTCCTCGATAATATCCGCCAGATCGGAAGGGTGCAGCTCGTGCAGCTTTCGCAGGGTAACATTGAGTTTCAGACTTTTCTTCTTAGGGTCTGAGGCTAAAGGCTGGATATATTTCCAGGATATCATCTTATCCGGCAGCTGATAGGCGAAAAACCAGTTGGTCAGGTAATCGACAATCTTAACCCAGCCCAGGCGTCTGAAGATTCCCCTTACTCCATAATCAACGTGTACAATCCGAAGTTCGCCCTCTGTAATCAGAAGGTGAATATCGTTTATCCTCTCAATCTTAGAACCGTAGGTATCCACCACCTGTTTATCTAAGAGCTCCTCTTTGAGCAGAATTTCTCCCTCGCTCAGCACTACGGGTTTGAACTCTTTCTCTGCCTCCGGTTTCAAGCTGACTATGTTTCCGTTTAAGCTCTGAACAAAAGACCAGTCTATGGATAAAGGGGTTTTCTCGCCCCTGAGCTTAACCCGCAGGGTGACTATCCTGGGGAAAAGCTCATCTAATTTAACTTTCAGGTCCACCAGTTTCCCTATGGCTTTCCCCTGGGAATCAATCACCGAGCGACCCAGAAGCTCGGAAAAAAACAAAAACATCTTTAAGCTGGTTTCTTGCATCTTTTTCAATAGATGAGTTTTTTAATGCCCCAGATTACCAGTAACAGGGGCCAGAATCTCCAGATCTCTCCGCTTATGTATCCAAAATTATATAGAATGAATAGCAGCCCTATCAAAATCAGCAAAAGCCCAGTAAAAACCGGCTTCTTATTTTCTGACATCTTGTACCTCCTGCAAACCTACCAATGAGATTTCACGTCAAGATATTGACTCGTCCTTAGCTTGTCAAACAAAAATTACGATTACAGACAAAGAGGAAGTAGATACAAAACAATGTTCTACGCCTACAAAGACTTTAGATTTCTTCGACCAGATCGTTTATCTTTCTGCGTGGGGTGGTCTCCGGCTTCTCAGCCGGATAACCTATGGGTAAGATTATAATGGGCCTGAGTGTATGGGGTAGATTCAATATCCTGGTGACTGAACCTTCATCAAAAGCACCCACGAAAACGCTTCCCAATCCTAAATCTACAGCAGCCAGATGAACGTAAGCAGCGGAGATAGTGGCATCCTGAATGGAATATAAGTCCGAACCCCTTTTGCCGTATTTGCGAGCAGAACACATCGGGTCAATACAAAAAACCAAATTCAGCGGAGCCTGGGTTATAAAATCCTGACCATAGGCGGCATCAGCTAATTTGGTTTTCAACTCTGACCTTTTAACCAGGAAAATCTGATAAGCCTGCAGGTCTCCGGCCGAAGGGGCGGAGTTAGCCGCGTAAAGCAGTTTCTCTATTTTATCCCTTTCTATCTCTTTATCCTTGAAAGCCCTGACCGAGTGCCTGTTTTTCACCACCTCGAAAAATTCCATCTTGCACCTCTCTTTTTTAATCTTAAATAATTAATCGTCTATTTTAATTTCTTTGAGAATTTACGAAAAAGAGGAGCATTTTCAAACCTAATTTTTATTTCCTTTTTGTCGATCGAATTTTAAAAACTTAAAAACCTTGACAAAATAGATCCACATATTGTAAATTCTACCCAAGTTAAAAATAACCCAAGGAGGAAATATGTTCTGCACAAAAAATCTAAAGATCCTATTTCTGTTAGTCTTTATTTTCTCTCTCTTCATTAACCAGAAGCTTACCTTAGCCCAGGAAAAATCCTCTACCGAGGAACTGCTTTTTGGCCAGATCAATGAGGAACTCACCAAGGCGAAAAACCAGCAGGTGGACATCCTTTCCCCCACAAATTACGGCAAGGCCTGGGAAGAATATAACTTAGCTTATGAGAAATTCAAAAAAGGTGGGGAGCTCAAAGGGATTCAAAAGAATCTGGAGAAGGTCAGGATGTATTTGGCCAAGGCTTTTAAAAACGCAGAGGTGGCTCGGGTTTCCTTTGCTTCTTTACTACAAGCCCGCCAGAGAGCCTTGAAAGCCAACGCTCCGGAATTTGCATCCTCGGAATACTTATTAGCCAAAAAGGCTTTCGAGGAAGCCTCTTCCCGGATCGAAGCCGGGGATTTAAATAGTTCCAGAGAGAAAGCCTTAAAAGCCGAGAGAGAATTTAATCATGCAGAGCTCATAGCCATAAAGAACAGCATCCTTGGAGATGCCAGAAGACTGGTCGAGGAAGCCAAGGTCAAAGCCAAAGCTGATAAATACTCACCTCTTACCTTACAGATCTCAGAAAAACTTTTAGCCTCAACCGAGCAACTCCTGAATACCCAAAGGTATGCAGCTGAGGATGCCACCTCTCAGGCAGAGCAAGCCGCTTACCAGGCCCGCCACGCCATCTATCTGTCAAATAAGTTAAAGAATCTCAAAGCTGACTATCCAGACCTGGAGAATTTGGTCTTGGAGTATGAAAATTACATCACCCGCATAGGCAAAGCCCTGGACTACACCCCCGAATTCGACCAGGGGGCAGAAAAGCCGACGGAATCTATAATCTCAGCCATTGAGAACCTCAAGCAGGAGAAAAAGGAGCTCCTTTCAGAATTGGAGGAGAAAGACAAGAAAGTCAGAGACCTATATGATCAACTGGACAGGCTGGAGGAGAAGGCTGCCCAAAAAGAGGCGGGGTACAGGGAATTGGAACAGAAAAACATGGAGGAAAAAAAGTTCTTAGGGTTACAGGAGCTTTTCAGCAAGGATGAAGCCAGCGTGATAAAAGAGGGGGAGAATATAATTATCCGACTTTACGGCATCAGCTTCCCCAGCGGAAAATCTACCATTCTGCCAGAAGCCTTCGGGCTTTTAACCAGGGTGCAAAAAGCTATTCGCGACTTCAGCGAGAGGAGAATCATCATCGAGGGACATACGGATTCTATGGGAGACGATACCTACAACCAGCAGTTATCCTTTGACCGAGCCAAAGCCGTCACCGAATACCTCATAGCCAATATGGGGCTCAGCCCCGACAGGATCTCCTACACCGGATACGGGGAATCAAAGCCGATTGCCTCTAATGACACGCCCGAGGGAAGAAAATACAACCGGCGTATAGATGTAGTGCTGGTGAAATAGAACCCATCTTTTTTGCTTCGCACTACTGAATTTATCTTATCTATCGCGGGGACAGGTTCAAGAGCTACCCCTAAAAATTATCTGTTTTTTGACTGATTCTATAGAATCCAACCTGTAAATACTTCATAAATCTGTATAGAAAAGTTTCTCAGCATTAATCAAAATCATTGACAAAAGAGAAATCAAATAATATAATATCAAAAACAACTTTCAAATATGGAGAGAGATATGGGTAGTTTAAACAAGGTTTTCTTGATTGGGAACTTAGGCCGGGACCCTGAAAAAAGGTACACCCCTAATGGACAGGCGGTAACCAGCGTTACCTTAGCCACCACCTCCCGCTGGAAGGATAAATCCGAGCAGTTCCAGGAAAGAACCGACTGGCACAACCTGGTTATCTGGGGGAGGCAGGCTGAGGCAGCCAAGGATATCCTTAAAAAAGGGGACCAGGTCTTTGTGGAAGGCAGAATACAGACCCGCTCTTATGACGACCGCAACGGCAACAAAAGGTATATAACCGAAATCGTTGCCCGAAGAATTATGAAATTAGGTCGCAAGGAAGCTGGTCCTGCTGAAGAGCCGGAGGAAGCAGAGGCTGAGGTTGCCGAGAGCACAGATGAGGATTTGCCTTTTTAGTCCTGTCGATTCCGGAGACTGAGCTTCGACCTTCGGATTTATACAAGCCGTCTGTCTCTACCTTGAAGCACTAATCTAATGACCTCAAAACTTCTTCTCCTTCTATCCGGGCTGGTTTTCCTTCTGGGCGGTTTTGTTTATATCTTGACCCTCTCTCCTGCTCTTTCCTTCATTGATTCAGGGGAATTAGCCACCTGCTGTGCAACTCTGGGAATCGCTCATCCCCCGGGCTACCCGCTATATGTAATATTGGGAAGGATGTTTTCTTTATTCCCCTTAGGAAAGCCTATCTATCTGTTAAATTTGATGTCCGCCTTCTGGATTAGCCTGACCAATCTGTGTTTCTTCCTGTCACTTGTCATACTTTCCGGTATTTTCTTTTCAAAAAAGTATACCACCAGGCTAAAAGTTTTATCAGCAGTTTTAGTTACCACTCTCTTCTCCTTCTCCCCTATACTCTGGTCGCAGGCGGTGATCAACGAAGTTTATTCATTGAACATCTTTCTCTGCGGGCTTATTATCCTGATTGCCTTATACTGGTATAAGAGAAACAGCACTCTCAACAAACCAGAGACCTTTGGTCCCGGTCTGATTTATCTTTCAGCTTATCTTCTGGGGCTCGGCTCTGGGAATCACCTGTTAAGTCTGCTTCTGTTTCCAGCACTATTTTTCCTTTTAATCACCTCCGGATATAAGGGAGCGTATAGTCTTAAATCGCTGGTTTTAATCGCAGGGTTCTTCCTGTTGGGAATATCGATATATCTTTATCTTCCTCTTCGCTCCTCTCTGGAGCCTGCACTGAACTGGGGTGACCCCTCAAGCTGGCTGAATCTGAAAAATCATCTTACCGCCAAGATGTATCAGAACCGGATGTTCAGCGAAAGCCAGACGGAGTTCTGGAGCAACCTGAGGTATTTTGGTTCCACTTTCCTCAAACAATTTCCCCTATGGACTTTCCCCATAATGCTTTTGGGTCTCCTCAGGGCTATCAAGCAGAATTTTAGAATTACCCTTTTTCTCTTTTTAATCATTTTCTTCAATTTACTCTGGAGTTTAAATTACGGGATAAAAGACATAGATCCCTATTTTCTGCAGACCATCTTGGTCTCGGGGTTTTTTCTTTTTTCAGGGTTGCTCTTTTTCTTTCAGCTACTGGAAAAACTGCTCTTCTCTCACAAATCCTCAGGTCGGTTAAAAATTGTCCTGAACTATTCGATAATATCAGTCCTTATTATTTTTTTTCTTCTAAGATTTCCCGGGGAATTCAAATCTCAAGACCGCAGTAAAAATTACATCCCTTACGATTTCACTTCAAATATCCTGAGGTCTGCCCATAAGGATGCGCTCATCCTCACGGAGGTCTGGGACTATTATTCTCCCTGGCTTTATCTGAGATTCGTGGAAAATAAAAGGCCCGACCTTCTGATGGTCAGCACCGACCTTCTGGAATGGAGCTGGTTTCTGGATCACCTGCGTAAATATCACCCTCGGTTTTACAAAAACTCCTCGGCGGAGATAGAGGCTTACAATCTATTTGCCTTGCAAATCGAAAAAAGCCGAAAGGTAAACTCCCTGGATGCCTCCGTAGCTTTATCCCGGATGATCGATAGTTTCATCTTGAAAAATATCGGGAGACTGCCGGTTTACATCACCTTTCTGGATGCCTATAAGGGATATTCCGGACTCCCTGTTGTTACCGAAGGTCTGCTTATGCGTTTCAGAGAGGAAAGAAAATTCTATCCCTATGATTTCCCCGAGTTTACGCTGAGGGGCATATCCAATCCACAGATGCCTAAAACCGATAAGGAGCTGGTATGTATTGCCCATTATGCTGTGGCTTATTATAACCGGGCCCTCTATCTCGAATTTTTCAATCATAACCGGGAGGCGAAAAGCTATTTTAAAAAAGCATACTATTTCAAAGAGTTCTTGCTAAAACACAAGCCGAGTTTTAAATTTATATACTTTTAGGTATGGATATTAGGAAGCTTATTTTACCTTTGCTGGTTTTGATCCTCTCGGGGTCAATCTATCTTTTCACCTTGAGTCCGACTATCTCCTGGATTGATTCTGGGGAGCTCTCCGTGGTCTGTTATACTCTGGGCATTGCCCATCCCACGGGCTATCCCCTTTATACCTTAATCGGCAGGGTGTTCTCTTTGATACCTATAGGAACTGTAGTCCTCAGGTTCAACCTGTTATCCTCACTTTTCATCTCCTTCTCCAGTTTGATACTGTTTTTTCTTTTCCTGAATATCTTCGAGCTGCTTTTTTCAGAGGTGAAAAGGAATCTGCGTTATTTTCTGTCTTTAATCTCTGCGCTCATTTTCTCCTTCACCCCCACGCTCTGGTCTCAGGCAACCTCCAATGAGGTCTATGCTCTCAATTTTATACTGACCTCGCTGCTTCTCTACCTGCTGGTTTTGCAGATCAAGCATAAGGCTGCGGATAAGCTTAACACAAAAGAAAAGCTCTCTTACCTTTTCTTTTTCCTTTACGGATTAAGCTTTGGCAACCACCTTTCTATTCTCCTGCTCCTCCCGGGATTTCTTTTCCTGCTTTTTGTCATATACCAGAGAGCTTTACTTCAGTCTAAAAGAATTTTACTTTACCTCTTATTTTTCCTTGTGGGCATCTCCATTTATATCTATCTCCCCATTCGTTCCTCCTCTGGCCCTATCCTGAACTGGGGTGCTCCCTCTTCCCTTTCAAATTTCTTAAGACATGTAACCGGCTGGCAGTATCGGGTGTGGATGTTCAGCGAATCAAGCCAGGCGCTCTGGAAGAATCTCGAGAACTATCTTCGCCTTTTTTACGCCCAGTTTCCGTTTTATCTTTTGCCCTGGATAATTTTGGGATTTGTGATTTCGTTGAAGAAGAACTGGAAGCTTTTCTTGTCCTTGCTTTTGATTTTCATCTTTACCGTCTTCTATGGGCTCAACTACGAGATACAGGATATCGACCCTTATTTTCTCCCCTCGTTTTTGGTGGCTTCAATCTGGCTGGGCTGCGGAATAACTTTCATCCTGGGATCTGTTTATAAAGAAGTGAGGAAACTATCCTCTGTCAGATTGCCTTTACTTATCGTCTTAGCGATCCTGCCAATTCTCAACCTCCTTCTTAACTATTCCAGGCAGGACCAGAGCAAGAGCTATTTCGCCTATGATTATGCGGAGAACATACTGAGGTCTGCCCAAAAGGATCCCATAATCCTGACTAAAATCTGGGATCATTATTCCCCCTGGCTTTACTTAAGGTTTATAGAGAACAAAAGGCCAGATGTGAGATTGATGGACACGGAGCTTTTGAGAAGAAGCTGGTATCTGAATTACCTGGAGGATAACTATCCCGAGCTCTATTCAGAATCTGAAAACGAGATAAACCAATTCAGAAGGCAGATTCATCTATTCGAGAACAATCTGCCCTATGACCAGAAGGTCATAGAGAGAATCTATGTGGATATGGTCCAGAGCTTCCTTTTGAAGAACTACCCGCAGAAACCTTTATACTGCGACCTTTTGGTAGACCAGAAGTTCTTAGCCTCTTTTATCCGGTTTCCGGAGGGTATCATCTATCGCCTGCAGGGAAAATTAGGATATTATCCTTTTACCTTCCCTGAGCTGCAACTGCGAGGTCTCTTGGAAAAAAAACTACCTAAAGATGAAAGAACCTTATCCAACCTTCAATATTATCCGCTGATGATAAAAGATCGTATTTCATATCTGCATTATTTCAAACAGGACTCCTTAGCCCAGGATTTAGCCATAAAATATCAGAAGATTTTAACACAGGATTATAGATAAGGTTATAGAGGTGACCAGGCAGTTCGACGAGCCCACTGTCCTGAGCGGAGCCGAAGGACGGGTCGCCCCTACTCAAAATTACGTGAGATAATTAAGGCAGCCACATAAAGGCTGTTGGTGAAGTCTATTACGGAATAAATTTTATGTAGGGACACAGGACTTGTCGAGCAGCGCGAAATCCCGCCAAAGGCGGTGGTTCTTGTCCTAACCCTAATACGGACAGCCACAAGGGCTGTCCCTACGTTAATGACCCTGGGCTTTAAATAAAAAATTGTAGTGACGTTCAGTCGAACGTCACTACAATTAAGATTTCTCGTTTGGAACTCAGCTACTACTGTTTTTTCTTCTCCAGCCCCAGTTTATTCTTGGCCAACTCTGCCTCTGCTGAATTAGGATATTTGTTTATCACCTCGCCGTAATAACGGTTGGCTCTGATCTGATTTTTCAATTTCTCGTAACAAAGTCCAATCTTATAAAGGGCACTGGGTATTTTATCCGAAGAGGGAAACTCCTGCAACAGTTTCTGAAACTCGTCCAGGCTTCGGTTGTAATCCTCCTTGGCAAAATAGCACTCCCCTATCCAATAACGGGCCTTATCCGCTGAGAGGCTCTGGGGGAAATATCTCAGATAGTCAGAGAAACCCTGGATTGCTAGATCGTAACTTCCTTTGGCGAAATCCACATAAGCCTGGTCATACAATTTCTGCGGATCCAGGCTAACTTTGAATCTCAAGGAATCCGGAAGCCCGGTAGTATCTGAGGGAGAAAGCTCTCCTTTATCCATTTTGCGGACTATCTCCGAGAAGCGGTATCCGGAATCCTCCACCCTCCCCTCCAGCATCCTCACCCTGTCGTCGATGGAGGTTAAGGATGCTGAGAGATCAGCCTTGAGCATTGCATTTTCCTCCAGCTGCTGTCTCAAAAGACTATCCAGGACAGCCACATCCCTTTCCAGTCGATAATTGCTCGTCTCCAGATAATCCAGCTGTTCACGAAATCTGACTATCTCCTTTCTGGAGACACAGCCTGAGATTATAAAAGCTATCAGCAGGAAAAAGATTCCTGTCTTGAGACGCCTGATGATCTCCAGTCACCTCCTCGAAACTCCGGATTATAGATGAAATCTTCTTATGATCATATTTTACCTGCTATTTAGAGACGATCACAAAATCATCCCGGCGATTCTTTGACCAGGCATCCTCATTATGTCCGGGGTACAAGGGCTTCTCCTTGCCGTAGCTGATAACCGTTATCCTGGCAGAGTCGATTCCCAGATTCACCAGATAATCCTTGGCAGATTTTGCCCTTTTCTCTCCCAGGGCCAAGTTATATTCTGCGGTTCCCCTCTCGTCGCAGTTACCTTCTATTCTGATCTTCACCTGGGGGTTATCCTTCAGGATTTTGGCGTTTTGGTTCAAACTCTTCTTGGCATCCTCGCGGATGAAATATCTATCGAAATCAAAGTAGATCGGCTCTAACTTGATCTCTACCGGCTTCTCCTCTTTTTGAACCTCTGGCTCCTTGACCGGTGGCGTGACAGGTTCCTCCGCTGTTTTTACTTCTTCCTGTGGCTGCTCAACTGCTGGCTTTATCTTGGTGCCTGATTTACAACCCCAGAAAAAAGCCAGTATTAGGATTCCCATCAGAACTACTAAGATACTTCTCACCTTCTCTACCTCCTGTTTAAAAGGTTAAAAGTTTAATCCGCCAAGATTATATAATCGCCTTATCAAAAGTTGTCAAGAGAAATCGGAAACTATACAGAAATATTTACCCTCTAAAGCCTGGGAGACCAGGAGGGGTTGTAGCTTTCTCCTCCTGAGATAATAGCTTTCTGGTCAGAGCCATCCCAGTTCATAGTATAGATCTGATATCTTCCTGTGCGATTGGAGCTGAAGACCAGATGATATCCATCCGGAGACCAGGAGGGGTTCTCGTTATTATACCCGTAGGTCAATCTTCTCAGGTTCTCTCCGGTTACGTCTATGGTATAGATATCAAATCCGGATGGGGTTCTAACCACGAAGGCGATCTTATCACCTTTGGGCGACCACACAGGAGAATCGCAGTAATCCAAGCCATAGGTCAATCGGCGTACGTTTGTTCCCTGAACATCCATTATATAGAGCTGAGGCGAGCCGGTTCTGTCGGAGGTGAAAACTATCTCTTTCCCTTTGGGTGAAAAAGAAGGCGAGGACTCTATTTCCGGGCTGTTGGTCAATCTGCGGACTACCTTCCCGGACTGATCTATCAAATAGATCTCGGGGTTGCCGTCTTTACTTAAAGTCAGTCCAATATTTTTACCCTCCGGAGACCAGGCTGGTGCAGAATTCAATCCTGCCTGGGAGGAGAGAATCTGATTAGTCCCTGCCTGCAGATCCCTTATCCAGAGATCCGGGTTGCCTTTTTTGTAAGAGGTATAGATTATCTTTTTCCCGTCCGGGGACCAGCGCGGGGATAGATCTATAGACCTGTCGTCGGTTATTCTGCTCACATTGAAACCATCGTAATCGCAGATATAAACCTCCTTATCACCGTTACTGGTGGAGATAAAAGTGATTTTAGTATTGAATATACCCTTCTCACCGGTGAGCTCAAGGACTAAATCGTCCGAGATGGTATGAGCCAGTCCTCTGAAATTATCCGATGAGGTCTTATAAGTCCTGGAATAAATCTTTTTCCCTCTTAATACCTCATACAAAGATACCTCAGTTCTTATCTCATCTCCACTCAGCTCCAACTCTCCGCCCAGAACCATCTGTATGCCTAACTTGTACCAGCCATCCAAATTCAAGGGGTTATTCCCCACTACGGATAAAGCAAAGGAATCGATCTCCGCCACATAGAACATAAGGGAGAACTCCAAATCGTTCCTTATTATCTGGGGAATCTCGGAAGCCAAGTTCTGCTCCTCGACCGAGAAGCCTTTTTTCTTGGGAGTAAAATCAGTAACCGCGATATCCAGGGGCTCAGCCCCACCCACCGGCATCTTGACGTAGATTTCAGTCTGGGCAGAAAGATCACCGATGCAGACCATTGCGAGACATAAACAAAAAATTACAACACAAGTTATCCGTTTTCTCATATCTTTTTCTCTTAACTCATCATTTTTCGTCGGGGCAGAGGGCCAGACGAACTCAAGATTCACTTATTCGTTTGTCAACTCCCTACTCATCTTTTCCTAAGGTAAAAATTCAAATTCCAGATGAATCCCCAGCCATTCTCCTTTATATTCTTGAGGAAGCGGGGGTAAAGGGTCAGTCGAAACCACCGCCCGCAGGGCTGCCTGGTCAAAAACGGAAATCCCGGAGGAGGATTCGATTATAGGCTCAAATACTTTCCCGTCTTTAAGGATTTTAAAGTAAACCGTTGCCCTTATAGGCAAGTTAGTCTGCCTCAGGGGATTAGTAAAAGCCTCCCTGATCTTGCCAAAGGCGATATTGAGATAATAAGGCGAACCGAAATCTCCACCTTCCACATGAGCAGAACCCAATCCTCCACCCAGGGATATATCAAAGCCTTCGCCTGTTCCCTCCTTACCAGAACCAGCCACCTCTTTACCCGAAACCGTCTTTCCTATCTCCTGTTTTTTTGAAGGAGCAGCAGTCTTTTTTGCAGGCTCTGTCTTCTTTTGAGAAACCCGGGTCTTGGTTTTCTTCTCGGTTTTCATCTCCTTCAAACCGATGCCTTGAGCCGGGGCTGATTTTTCCAAAGTGGTTTTTGCGCTTTCTCCTCCACCACCCCCCAGACCACCGGCAGGCAGACTAACCAGTCCAACTTTATAGATCTGGGGGTATCCCTTCATCTGGTAATAGGCTTTAACCGGAACAAAAAAAGCCAGAAAAAAAATTAAGATAATGTGAAAGCTTAAGGAGAGGTAGAGTTCCTTCCTCATCTTTTCTCCACGGGCTCTATGACTAACCCCAAATTGGTAATGCCCATATCTTTGATTTTTCCCATCACATCCACTACGAACCCGTAGGGAACGGTTTCGTCCGCGCGCAGGTAAACCGCATTAGCTCCCTTTTTAGCCTTAAGGTCACCCAACCTCTGCTTGAACTTGTCAAAGGAAGTGATCTTGTCGTCCACGAAAATCCTTCTCTGCTTGTTAATGGTAACCACGATCCCTTCTCCCAAATCTTTCTGGGTAGCAACCGTCTTGGGCAGGTTAATATCGATCCCGCTTTGAAGCATAGGTGCGGTAATCATAAAAATGATCAAAAGGACCAAGACCACATCCACCAGATTGGTCACATTTATGTCGTAAAGAGCGGGATAGTGCCTTTTCTTCATAAGATACCCTCTTTCTTGGCCGAGGAAAGGAATTCCAGGGAAAAATTATCAATGTCTGAGGTGACGAATTTCAAGCGGTTATTGAAATAGTTATATCCGACAACTCCGGGGATAGCCACTGCCAGGCCAAAGATGGTGGCAATCAACGCCTCTGCAATTCCCGGGGCAACCACTGCTAAACTGGCAGAGCCCCTTATACCGATGCTGGCAAATGAGTCCATAATTCCCCAGACAGTTCCCAAAAGCCCTAAGAAGGGGCTTATATTTCCGGTGGTGGCTAAAAATACAACGTATCTCTCCAATTTACCTATCTCCTCTGCCCCTACTCTGTCCAGGGTCATTCTTACGATCTCGGATTTTCTCTCGGGAGTCAAGAGCTCCTCTCTCTGGGGATTATCTGGATATCCCATTTTGGAGAGCTGTTCTGCTTCCTTGAACCCAGCCTCCAACATCCTGGAGAGAGGTGTCCTCCTCAGGGTTATACAAGCCAGATATGCCTCTGGTAGACCTTTGCTTTTCCTGAAGGTGGCAAGAAATCTTCTGGTATCAGCCTCCACCTTTCTGAAAACCCTGAACTTGTTTATGATTATCCCCCAGGAGATTACCGAGAAGAACAAAAGGATGAGCAAAATAACTTTGGCGAAAATCCCGGATTCCAGGATCATACGGATTATACTGCCCCTGAAAGAGACAGGATCAGGACTTAAAAGTAATAAGGTCAGAAGCTGCATAGATTTCCTTTCCTAAAAAAATTAAAATTTTTGTTGACAAGCGTAACTCAGCTCCTAAATTAAAACTAAATTTGTTATACTCTTTTCGGAACCAGAAGTTCACGCTTTTGTAAAAATTATACGAAAACAGGAGAGATTGGTCAAGCAAAAAAGAACCTAAAGGGAGGTGAGAATCCAGATGAAAAGGTTGATCGCTTTACTGCTTGCCTTAATTTTCAGCTTATCAATCCTTATCGGATGTGCTAAGAAAGAGGAGCCCCAGATGGAGGAAAGTACCACTCAAGAGACAATGCCGACCGATACTGCACAAGCTGATACTGGCGGGGGATATTAACAGATATCTTCAAGTCCTCGGAAAAAATGGCAGTTTCGTTTTTATGGCGAGACTGCCTTTTTTATTTGACTTAAGAGGAGGCTGCAGGTAAATTATATCAAACCCCAAAGCGGAGGAAAAGATGGAAGAAAAACCCTTGGAAGAACCAACAGAGGAAAAACCCAAACCAGCAGAGGAGAAGCCGGATAAGGTCAAACACCAGAGGCTGAAACATGAACATATGATCGAGGCACAGCGCAAAGAGAAATTAAAAGATTTCAGGAAAGGCATGTTCAAGCACGGGAAACATATGTTTGACCGTAAACGGAAAGACAAATTCTTAGGCGGGACCAAGGGCAGAAGGGGAGGTTAAAAGAAATTTTGGAGTGTAAGGCTTTGGCTTTACTTTTTCCCAGTGACATAATTAAACGGGTCAACCTTAAGGTTTGCACTCCATAAAGAGACACCTTTGCCCGCTGAATCTTCAACTAGAGCGGGAAGTATCGCTTTTAGCAATGCAATCTTTTCTTAGGTCGCTTGGGCGAGGCTAAAGCCTGACACTACGATAGTATACATAAAAAATAAGAGGGTTTCCTTCAAGTAAACCTGAGGGATTGCATTCCATCAAAAAGCCTCATGTCAAAGATAGATGAGAAGATCAGTAAAAAAGCCTGGGAATTAAGGGAACAGATCAACTATCATAATTATCTCTATTACGTTTTAGATTCGCCCGAGATCTCGGATGCCGAATACGACCGGCTGTTCGACGAACTGGTCGAATTAGAGGAAAAATATCCTGAGCTTGTTACCCCGGATTCACCCACCCAGAGAGTAGGCGCCCCACCCCTTGAAGAATTCAAGACTGTCAAGCATTCCGTCCCTATGTTAAGCCTGAACAAAGCCACAACCGAAGAGGAGCTTTCAGATTTTCACCGCAGGGTGATGGAGCTGTCCGGCATAGACGAGAAAAAGATAGAATACACCGCAGAGCCGAAATTCGACGGTCTGGCAATCGAATTGGTCTATAAAGACGGGCTCCTGGTCCAGGGCTCCACCAGGGGGGATGGATATACTGGTGAGGATGTAACACAGAATTTAAAGACCGTCAAGACTATCCCCTTGAAACTCTTATCAAAAAAGATGACTCTCCCCAGGCTATTGGAGGTAAGGGGGGAGGTCATCCTGACCAAATCTGAATTCGAGAGATTAAATAAAAACAGGGAAAAATCAGGTGAGCAACTTTTCGCCAATCCGCGTAATGCGGCTGCCGGCTCTGTCAGACAATTAGATTCAGAGATAACTGCATCCCGGCATCTGACCTCTTTTGTGTATGGCACGGGTCGTGTAGAGGGGAAAAAGTTTTCAACCCAGTTTGAAACCATCCAGTACCTCAAAAACCTGGGATTTCATCTGAGCCAAGAAATGAAATTGTGCAAGAATATAGAGGAGATCAAAGAATATTATAACAGGATTTTAGCTAAACGGGATAAATTAGATTACGAGCTGGATGGAATTGTGATCAAGGTGAACGATTTCGAATTACAGAGAAAGTTAGGTGAGCTATCCCGCAGTCCCCGCTGGGCAGTTGCCTGGAAGTTCCCGCCTCAGCAGGAAACAACTAAGATAAAGGATATAACTGTGAACGTTGGCAGAACCGGAGCTTTAACCCCGGTTGCTCTTCTGGAGCCGGTCAGGGTCGGCGGAGTAGAGATTTCCCACGCTACCCTGCATAATGAAGACGAGATTAACAAAAAAGATGTGAGGATTGGGGATACAGTCCTGGTGCAGAGAGCAGGAGACGTGATACCGGAAGTTGTGATGGTGATAAAAAACAAGAGAACAGGGAAGGAAAAGAAATTCATTTTCCCGGAAAAATGCCCGGTCTGCGGCTCAAAGGTAGAAAGACCTCCCGGGGAAGCGGTGCACAGGTGCACAGGGATCGCCTGCCCGGCTCAGCTTAAGGAGAGAATCTCCCATTTTGCCTGCAAGGGCGGGATGGACATAGATGGGCTGGGATATAAATTCATCGAGCAGATGGTGGACCTGGGTATGGTCAAAGACCCGGCTGACCTGTATTATTTAACTGAGAAAGATTTACTGGATAAGATGGAGCGTATGGGTCCTAAATTAGCAGAAAACCTTATCAGCGCCATAAGAAAAAGCAAGAATCCGGACCTTCCTCGTCTGATCTTTGCCTTAGGCATAAGAAACATAGGTGAGCATCTGGCATCGGTTTTAGTCCGCGAATACAGATCCATAGACAATTTAGCCAGACAATCGATAGAGGATTTATCCTCGACCTTTGAGATAGGACCGATCGTGGCAGAAAGCATCTATAATTTCTTTCACGACCGTAAGAATCTGAAGGTATTAGAGAAGCTGAAAAAGGCAGGGGTAAAATTCCCGGAGACCAAAATCAAAACCCAACCTACCCCCTTAAGCGGCAAAACCTTTGTATTAACCGGCGGCCTGGATTCCTTTACGCGGGATGAAGCCAAAAGGATAATCGAGGAGATGGGCGGAAGAGTCTCCTCCTCTGTCAGCAAGAAAACGGATTTCGTAATCGTGGGAAGAGACCCTGGCTCGAAACTAACTGATGCTCGGAAATTAGGAATAAAAACCATAAACGAAGAAGAATTCAAGGAATTAATCGGGAAATAATCATTGATTTTAACTAATGATAACGTAGTGCGACCCTTTAGGGTCGCCAAAGCGAGGCTAAAAGCCTCGCACTACATTGAACCCTTGAATCCTTAAACCCTCGAACTTTTTTTATGACCAACCAGGATATCGCCAGAATATTCTATAACATAGCCGAGATACTGGAGATTCAGGGGGAAAACCCTTTCAAAATAAGAGCCTATATAAAAGCTGCCCAGACTGTGGAATCCTATACCAAAGAGCTTTCGGAGATCAAGGATACTGAGGAGTTGAAGAACCTTCCCGGCATCGGCGAGAAAATTGCCTTGAAAATAAAAGAGCTTGTTGAAACCAACAAATTGGAGATGTATGAGAAGCTGAAGAAATCTGAATTTGCACCGCTGGTGGAGCTTCTTGAGGTTCCCGGAATGGGACCAAAACATGTGAGACTGGTTTACGATAAACTGGGAATCAAAACCCTTGACCAGCTCGAAAAAGCCGCGCGCAAGGGAAAATTAAGAGGCCTTCCCGGCTTGGGAGAAAAAACCGAACAGAACATCCTAAAAGGAATTGAACAGGAAAGAAGACACAAGGAAAGATACCCCTTAGGTGAAATCTTACCCAAGGCTGAATCAATCGTTTCTCAATTGAAAAAAGTTAAGGAGGTAAAAGATATAAGCTTAGCTGGAAGCCTAAGAAGAATGAAGGGAACCATTGCTGACGTCGACATCTTGGTTTCCTCTACAAAGCCAAAAGTAATCTCTGATGCCTTTGTTAAATTGCCCGAGGTGCAAAACGTTTTATCCCAAGGAGCAACCAAATCCAGCATCGTGACCAAAGATGGAATTCAGATGGACTTAAGAGTGGTAAAGCCGGAATCCTACGGCTCAGCCCGGCACTATTTCACCGGCTCAAAAGCCCATAATATCAGGATAAGGTCTCTGGGAATCGACAGGGGCTTGAAGGTGAATGAATATGGGGTTTTCAAAGGTAAAAAAAGCGTCGCCGGGAAAACAGAGGAAGAGGTTTTCAAATCAGTGGGACTGCCTTATATACCACCTGAGATAAGGGAGGATTGGGGCGAAATCGAAGCTGCCCAGAAAAAGAAATTGCCTCATCTGATCGAATTAAAGGATATCAAAGGGGACCTGC
Source organism: uncultured Ignavibacteria bacterium (assembly GCA_964511075.1). Lineage (GTDB taxonomy): Bacteria > Zixibacteria > MSB-5A5 > MSB-5A5 > RBG-16-43-9 > CAZEDM01. The sequence continues at coordinate 396,617 of CAZEDM010000001.1, read as the reverse complement.
ACATCCACTCCAACTGGACAGACGGCAGAAGCACGATTGAGGAGATGGCACAAGCTGCCCGGAAGATGGGTTATCAATATATCGCCCTGTGCGACCATTCACCTACCATCGGGATAACCAACGGGCTTACTCCGGAAAGGATTAAGAAGCGAAAAAAAGAAATAGACGCGGTGAACAAAAAGCTCAAAGGATTTAAAGTCTTGAACGGGGCAGAGGTGGACATAAAGTCAAACGGCAAAATGGATTTTGAGGATGATATTCTCAGGGAGCTGGAGCTGGTTATTGGAGCAGTTCATACCAAGTTCTCCCAGCCCAGGGAGGAGATGACCAGAAGAATCATCCAGGCAATAGAAAATCCCCACGTGCATATAATCGCTCATCCAACCGGCAGATTATTGGGCAAAAGAGACCCCTACGAGGTGGATATGGATAAACTCCTGGATGCGGCAAAAGCCAATGGCAAGATAATGGAACTGAATGCCTTTCCTGACAGGCTGGATCTGAACGATATAAACTGCAGAAAAGCCAAAGAAAAGGGAGTAAAAATAGCCATCTCTACTGATTCCCACTGGACCGAACACCTGCACTGGATAAAATACGGCATAGCCACCGCTAAAAGAGGCTGGCTTGAGCCGGAGGACGTGGTTAATACTTTATCCTTGGAGAAGTTATTGAAAATTTTGAAATGAATGAGGATGTAGTAGGGGCGTATTGCTCTTCGGCTTCGCTCAGAGCAGTGAGCCTGTCGAACTGCGATACGCCCCTACAGTCAGGTCACAGGGACAGAACACTATTCTGTCCCTACAAAGAAACAAATGAATGCAACCCTGAAGGTCCAGAAGGGATTTTGAGAGTTGCCCTGCAAACTTAAGGAGCGAATATGAAAAAGAGAAGAACAAAAACCAAAGACTTTCCGGTCAGGGTGAAAGTTTTAAGGGTGGAGAAAAAACCCTGCGATTTCGGGCTCAAGAAAGGAGATACCTGGATTCTTAAGGATGGGAGGACCGTAGCAGGAATCTGCGGAGCGGCATTTGACGTCATATTCCCCTACTATAGAGTCCTGAGATTCGGAGGGGAGTTCCCCTGGGAGAGAAACAAGGACAAAGCTGTAATCTGCTGCCCGGATCCAAAATCCTGCGTGGTTTTTGAACTGACCCGAATTAAAAAGTAGGTAGTAGAATCATTTTGTGACCGTCGGGTCCCCTGACCCGGCGGCAAAGATAAAATTGACTTGCCAGGTCAGGGGACCTGGCAAGCACAGTGAAAATTCAAATGAAGAAAAACCTTCTTTTCTTTTGGAACTGGTTTAAAGAAACCTACGTCAATTTTTTCTCCAAAGACAACTGCCCTTTAATGGCTGCAGGGATGTCCTTTTATGCCATCTTGTCTTTAATTCCATTCTTTTTATTATTAATCTCCCTTTTAGGTTTTGCCCTGCACTCCTCGGAGAAAGCGGCATCCTCCGCCTATTTTCTATTAGCCAAATCCCTGCCCATTTCCACTGTCTCCTCTTTTAAACTCGTTTTTAACCTGATACAGAAAAGACAGGTCTTAGGGTTATTCGGTCTCTTAGGGTTGACCTGGGCAGCTTCCAGAATTTTTTCGGCTATGGAACAGGCACTCAATACCGTCTGGAAGGTGGACAGGGGAAGGAACTATTTTCACAGTAAGTTCATTTCCCTTATCCTGGTCCCTCTCTCTATAGCGATTCTTCTACTTTCTTTGTTCCTGACCAGTTTTTATGCCTTTGCCAAAAATCAAAGCATCCCCTATCTGGGTTTCAGGCTCTCCGATGCTCCTTTCCTGGCAAATCTTCTGGCCTTGATCCTACCTGTACTCTTGAGCACACTGCTTTTCTTTTTGCTTTACAAATTCATCCCCTACCGGAAAATTCCGGATTTTCCTGCTTTTGTCGGAGCGTTGACCTCAGCTGTTTTGTGGGAGGTCTCCAAACATCTCTTTGATATTTACATAAGGAACTACACCAGCCTGGAGAAGATCTATGGCTCTTTCGGAACTATAGTTATATTGCTTTTCTGGATTTATTACTCTGCATTTATCCTTTTGATTGGAGCAGAGATCGGAAATAATTTAGAGATGCTGAGGAAAAAGAGATATCCTTAATGAGAATCGAATGTAGCGGAGGTTTTCAGACCTCCATCATTTAAGTTTAAATGGAAGGCTGAAGCCTTCCGCTACAGATTCAAAAAATATCTTAAAGTGAGGTAGGATTATGAAAAAACAGTTTCTTATGCTTTTGGTTTTTATGGGTATTCTCATCCAGATAACCAGCATACAGATTGAGCCTTGCACCAGTATTCTGGTGACCAAAGGAGCCTCGGAGGATGGCTCGGTGATGATAACCTATACCTGTGACGGCGAGTTTCACCCACATCTGGAGTATTTACCTGCTGCGGATTACAAAGAAGGAGACTCTCTTGAGATAACTGATTGGTATGGAAAAGTCCGGGGTAAAGTAAAACAGGTTTCTCACACCTATGCCGTGGTCGATCTGATGAACGAGCATCAGCTCACCATCAGCGAGACGACTTTTGATGGTAGGGAGGAGCTGCAAAACCCGGATGGTCTTTTAGAATACTGGGATCTGATGACGCTTGCTCTTCAAAGAGTAAAGACTGCCAGGGAAGCAATCAAGGTTATGACACAGCTGGTGGCAGATTATGGTTACCATTCAACCGGAGAATCTTTTTCTATAGCAGACACCAAAGAAGCCTGGATAATGGAGATGATAGGCCCGGGTCCCGGAGGAAAGGGAGCCGTATGGGTGGCTCTGAGGGTTCCGGACGGGTATATCTCCTGCCATGCCAACAAGGCAAGGATTGGTGAGTTCCCTTTAAATGATCCGGATAACTGTCTGTATTCTGAAAAAGTCATTTCCTTTGCCACAGAAAAAGGGTATTACGACCCTGAATCCGGCAAGCCTTTTAGGTTCTGTGATGCTTACTGCCCAGCCACTCCGAAAAATCTGAGATATGCTGATACACGTGTCTGGAGCATTTTCCGTCGAGCCGCACCCTCAAAGTATTTCACAACTGATTATCATAGAGGAGTTGAGGGTGCGGAACCCTATCCCCTATGGATCAAGCCAGATAAAAAGCTTACAGTCTCCGATGTTTTCACCCTGATGAGAGACCATTACGAGGGAACGCCTTATGATATGACCAAGGGGATAGATGCCGGACCCTATGGCACTCCTAATCGCTGGAGACCTATTAACTGGATGGTGGACAGCGTGGATTATGGCTGGGAGAGACCGATTTCGACCCAGCAGACTGCTTTCTCGTTTGTTTCGCAGTCACGTTCCTGGCTGCCTGACCCAATCGGAGGGGTTTTGTGGTACGGGCTGGATGATACCTACACCTCCTGTTATGTGCCGCTTTATTGCGGGATAGATACTGTCCCGAAATCCTATACCGTAGGTTCTCTTAAGAAATTCTCCTGGGATTCTGCCTGGTGGGTATACAATTTCGTGGCGAACTTTGCCAATCTGAAATATTCCTATATGGTCGAGGATATCCTAAAAGTGCAAAAAGAGCTTGAAGGAAACTTTATCAAGCTTCAGCCATCCGTGGAAAAGACAGCTTTGGAACTGTACAAAACCGATCCTGAGCTTTTGACCCGATATTTGACCGGTTATTCTGTTACCAATGCGGAAATGGCAGTATCAAGATGGAAAGAATTAGGCGAATTTTTAATAACCAAATATAATGACGGCTATGTCAAAGATGAAAACGGCAGACCACAGGAAAAAGGTTATCCGGAAACCTGGCTCAGGGAAGTTTTGAAAGCCCGTCCGGACCAGTTCCGTTTGCCGGAGAAAAAAGAAGATGTGCCGGAATCTAAACTGGTAGATTGAAATAAATCACTAAAAAGGAGGAAAGATGCTTTCAGAGAACAACCCTTTACTCGAAAATCAGATCAAATTCTGGAGAAAAAGCCTTGTGCCAACCTTGAATAAGGCTTTAGAGCTTACCCCTGAGGATAAGCTCAACTGGGCACCGGCGGAGAAGATGATAACGCTGGGCAACCTGTTTTTACATATCTCCGAGTGCTCTGATGGGTGGTACGATGAGGTCATCAAGGGGAAGAAGTATACCGAGCTTGCATTCGCGGACAAACCCTGCCCGCCCAAAGAGAAGATCAAGGAATATCTTGAGCTTCACTGGGAAAGGATGGAGAGATTCTTTGCCGAACCAGAAGAAGTATTAAGCAAAACCTATTCTATAGAGCATGAGGGTAAAACTCACCATCTGGAAGGTTACTGGATATTCACCCATCTGCTGGAACACGACATCCATCACAGAAGCCAGATAAATCAATATCTGAGGATACTGGGGATAGTTCCTCCGAAGATTTAAAATTCAGAGAGCAAAGCCTTAGCCTTGCTTAAAAACTTCCCCTCTCTAGGACAGGCTGGAAGCCTGTCCTACCTAAAATGCAATAGCTTTGTAGGTCAACCATCTCGAAGAGTGGCTGACAACTATTTTTGTCAAGCAATCCTGTGGATATGCTTGACCTACAAAAATAAATCAGGGCAGACACTTTGGTCTGTCCCTACAATATACTCATATTCACGAACAACGAATCACAATCACGTTTTCCCCCTTTTCCATCTTTCATCTTCTATAATTTCTTAGCTATCTCCTCCGCTACTTCCAGCGAAGAATTTTTCCCGCCCATATCGTAGGTTTTGACCTTTCCTTCCTTCACTACGGTAGCAACGGCATTTTCAAGTCTATCCGCTTTTTCCTTCTCCCCTAACCAGTCCAGCATCAGCTTGACAGCTAAGATCATAGCTATGGGATTGACTTTGTACTGCCCGGCATATTTGGGTGCAGAGCCATGGGTTGGCTCGAAGAGTGCGTAATTATCACCGATATTTCCGCTGGAGGCAAAACCAAGACCGCCGACCAGTTGTGCACAAAGGTCTGAGATTATATCCCCGAACATATTGGAGGTAACCAGCACATCATAATCAAACGGGTTTTTCAGTAGCCACATACAGATTGCATCAATATTGGCCTCATACAACTTAATCTCGGGATATTCCTTTGAGATTTTCCTTGCTTCTCTGATGAAAAGCCCAGAGGTCTCGCGAATCACGTTGGGTTTTTCCACGACCGTTACCGATTTCCTTTTATTCTTTCTGGCATATTCAAAAGCATCCCGGATAATATTCTGGGAGGCTTTGCGGGTAACGATTCTCAAGCTGATGGCGATGTCATCTAAGGAGGTGGAAGCGAACTTTTTCATCTTAGGATGAGTTTCTAAAAGAACCTCCATCACTTCCTTTGGCAGGGGATGAAATTCTATTCCAGAATACAAATCCTCTGTATTTTCACGGAATACAACCAGGTCTATCCCCTCTTTGTAATTCAAAGGATTACCAGGATAGGCCCTGCAGGGTCTCAGGTTTGTTCTCAGGTCAAACTCCTGACGAAGCCTTACGATGGGACTGGAATAGATATAGCCCTTACCTTTTAGAGAGGGGTCCAGTTCAGTCTCCGCCTCCTCCTTGGGCTTGGAGGTTATGGCTCCGAAAAGACAGCAATCAGTATTTTTCAATAATTCGATGGTCCTGTCAGGAAGAGGATTACCCTCCCTGCACCAGAATTCCCAGCCGATCTCACCGGGAATATATTCTGCATCTAATTTGATCTTGTCCAGAACGACCCTGGCTGCCTCCATCACATCCCTTCCCACCCCATCTCCCGGAAGCCAGGCTATCTTATACTTTGGCATAACTTACCCTTCCTCCGACTTAAAAATGTGCTTGATTAAACTGTTCGTCCCTGCAAGGAGTAAAGCAATCCCTTCAGATCTTTATATTAACGGAAAACCTGTGGGAATTGCCCAAATCTGAGCTGAATGGCACGAAGGCATAGTCCACGGAATATTTACCGATCTTCAGACCCAATCCCAGGGAGATATTTTTCTCGTCGTAACCGATCTGGTAGCCGCTTCTCAAGATAAACATATCTTTATAAGTGTATTCCCCGCCCACATGAATTTTCAAATCGTTATCCCTGGGTTTTACCAGGTCGAGACTCAAAATGAAGCTTCCTTTAAAATAGCTCTCGTAACCCGAATAGGCACCTCCGATTTTATACAGGGTGGGCAAATCGAATTTTTCGTCCTCGAACTTCATTTTAGGACCTAAATTAAGTATGGCTCCCCCCACCTGAATATCTGGTCTTAAAAAATATATCGCTCCTAAATCGAAACCCAGGCCTGTGGCTGAGTAGAAATCTATTTTCTCATAGAGGAATTTGGCAGAGAGACCCAGGTCGATTTTTTGATTTAACTTTCTACCCCAGGAAAAAGACAGAGACAGGGCATGCTGGTCAAAATAGCTTAAGGGCTCTTCTGTGGGACCTTCCCTTCTCTCCAGGTCCTTAACCTGGTTAAGGGTCATACCCACTCCGAAAACGTTTTTATCATTATACTCAAAACATAAAGCGCCGTACTCCAGACTGACATCCTGAAACCACTCGTTGTGCATAAAGGCGAATTCGAATCCCTCGTGCCGGGCAACTCCAGCTGGATTCCAGTACAGCGAATATATATCACCGGAAACGGAAGTGAAAGCTTCGCCCATACCGGCGGCCCTGGCGCCAACCCCTATTTTAAGGAAAGCCAGGCCAGAGGTGCCCGCATTGTCCGGGATATCCGAGCCGTAGAGACTCGGGCTTAAAACAATAAAAAAAGCGACCACCCAACATAACCTAACCAATGAAATTAATCTTCTCATCTCACACCTCTTCTATGACCTGATAACATTACTTAAATAACCCTGTAAATTCCAGACTCATTGCCAGTATATGATCCGGATTTAACTCTACGTCATTTGAAAGATAGGCATAATCTATCGCAATCATTACCGATCTTAGCTGGTAGTTAATCCCCAAACCAAGGGCAAGGGAGCCGTCATCATAACCCACTCTGCCAGCCAGGTTCTCCAATGCCCGATACTCAGCCCCTAAGTGCAATCTTGTGTCCTGCTTGCTATTTTTCTCCATATCCATAGAGAAAAGCAGCTTGTCCTTTAAAAAGAGATAAGAACCTCCCACCCTGAAATTTACCGGAAAGTTATCGTCTGTATCCGTTCCGTATTTGTCGAATTCCTGCCAGTATTTGCTTGAGACCCAGCTGTATCTCATCCCGATATTCTGCACTGCCAACCCCAGCCTAAGTTTTGCCACGGGAAAAAACATCATACCATAATCGACTCCCATGGTGTAGGCATTTAAATTGGCAAGGTTGTACTGGGAATATCTGATGTTTACCCCCAAGGTCAGCTCTTTGATCACCCTCTTGGCAAAGCAGATGTCAATGGCGTTCTCATAATTGGTCAGCTCGCCGGTTATCTCTCCGCGATCATCCCTGGTCTCCACATCTCCCACTCCGGAATTTATCCAGTAACCTCCAATGGCCGCCCCTCCCTTTATCGACTGATGATAGCTTATGTAGCTCAACTTCCGGTCCAGATCCATCAACCTGTAGCTTGCACTTAATACGGGGTTTTCAAGCTGAATTATACCAGCCGGATTATAAGACGAAGCAAAACCATCGTCTGCTACTCCGGTAAAAGCTCCACCCATCCCCAGGGCTCTGGCGCCCAACCCCATTCTCAGGAAAGCACCTGCATAACCGCCATCTCCATCGTCCGCATAGCACAGAAGAGCACTGAATAAGATCGGAATAACTGTGAACAAGAAAACCTTCTTTATCATTTTAAACTCCTTTTAGTCAGATAGGTTTCCAGGGCTATTTTATAACCCCTATCTTACCCCACTCCTCCTGCCCATCCGGTCCCTCTAATCTGAAGAAATATATTCCATTCGCTACCAACTCGCCTTTGTCATTTCTTCCGTCCCAGGTCTCGTCATATTCCTCATTGCCAGATCTATCAGCATTCTCTATGACCTTCCTGACCAGCCTCATCTCGAAATCGTAGATCTTTATGCTGACCGGTCCATCGGATTTAGGCTTATAGTGAATCCGAACCGCCTTATTGACGGTCATGGGAGAAAATGGGTTGGGATAGGCATAGGCAGTTTTTGCCTGGGGTGAGCCTATGGGCAGAAAAGATCTGAACACCTTCCAGCTTTGCCCATTGTCCGTGCTCATCACTAGACCATCATAATTTCCAGCCCAGATCACCGTATCATCTACTATCCTTACGGCGTAAAACTCGGTGCTTAGTATCTGTTGGTCCGGCCGGTCTTTATCTCGCATGTAGTTAAAGGTCTCCCAAGTAACACCAAAATCGGCTGACCTTTTTAAGCCTGTACCGGTAGCTACCCAGACAGCTGAATCCCCTCCGGCTCCGTTTCCGGAGAAATCGATGTTCCAGATCCTATCCCCCTCCAAGGCATGTGACCAGGTAGCTCCCTGGTCTGTAGTATAACTCAGCGAATAGAAACCATAATAGGTGGGCTCGGTCCCGGCCCAGACAATCTTCCTGTCTGCATCTATGTTCTGAACGGCAAGGGAGACCACGAAGTTGCCGGAGATGGAGGTAGCGAGGGTATCATCGTATTGATAGCCGATAACCGTGTCAGCACTGTCAGAGGCAGTGTAGACGAATTTGAAAATACCTGCAGCTGTCCCTCCCCAGATGAAAGTGGTATCAGCCTCAGAGGTATCAGCTACCACAGAGAAAAACCTGTTTCTGTAGTCCTCGTAATTACCCTCTTCATAATCCGCCCGGGCAATAGAATCCACATACACGTTCTCCCAGCTTGAGCCGTGGTCCTTGGAACGGATCAGCCCCCCATAAAAACAAGCCGCCCAGACCGTGGTATCGGAGACTGTCAAGTCATAGGCTAACTTCCCCACGTTGGTTGCTTGTTCGGGATTAAAAGATTCCCATACATTTCCGTTATCCGTGGTCATATTGATCCCCGATCCAAAGGGGATAAGCACCCCATCTATTATCTGATTGTAGGAGGTCGCTACCCATAACCTCTGATCTTTAAAAGCTATGGCTGAGACCCCGTCCATGTTCAAGCCATTAGTCCGGTCAAAGGATTCCCAGGTTGCTCCATTGTCCGAGGTGCGGCTCAATCCCTCACCAGTTCCTGCCCAGATAAAATTTCCATCATAGATAATCTCGACCACGCTGTTGCCAGCCAGCCCCTGAAATGGCTGGTCCAGGGAATAGTTGATATCCGCCTGGATCGGGCTGGATAAGACAACTGATGAAAGTAACAGGGCAAGCAGAATGGTTATCTTCTTTAAACGCATTTAAGCCTCCGTTATATTCTGGTGCTCATATTAATTAAAAAAGCCGAACCAACCTCTTCGGCTAAAAGCTCGTCGCCCATAATTTACTTATCCTTTCCCTTTCGACTAAGATTCTTAAAAACCCAAACCTTTAGCTAATCCTATAGGCGACCTCCATTGTCTTAATAAAATATAAAATATCCTTTTGTCAAGAAAAATCCAACCTCAGAAAACAGGGCTGAGGCCCAGTATCTCACAACCCTGCATTGCCCTTATTTCATATCAACCTGCTTTTTCATCTGACGACCGCTATCTATTCCTGAAAACCTTGATCAGCTCTGAATCTTTATCTATATCCACCTTAACCAGATAAACCCCGGAGGCAACCTCCTGGTGTTTTTCGTTTCTTCCTTCCCAGAAAAAAACAAACCTTTCCCCGTCGTAAAGCGAAGAACCCCGCTTTAAAACCTTCTCCCCGGCCATATTGAAAATTGAGAACTGAACTTCGGAAGTCCGAGGGGCCTCGACATAGATATAAAGGTAATCCTTAAAGGGATTGGGAAAAGCTAAGATTTTTTTCTTGTTTTCAACCAGAACGTAATCGTAACCTGCGGCTTTGGCAGCATTGACTATTCCATATCCATACAAAGTATCTGGAGAACTAACCCCATAAGCTGTATTCCATAATCTTTCCCTCAGCTCTACGGGGGTTAAATTTGTATCAGCCTCCAGAACAAGTGCACAGGCACCCGCCACCAGCGGCGTGGACAGGGAGGTTCCATCCACCCCACCATAATTCCCGCCCGGAAGTGCGCAATAGGTTCCCACTCCACAGGCACATACATCCGGCTTGATCTTACCATTCTGAAAATCCCAGGGAAAGCCAGCAGAGCTGAAAGATGAGATAGTTCCATTCAGATTCACCGCTCCCACCGCAATCACGCTGTCCCCGTCTGCGGGAGCGATTATATAATGCCAGGATTTATTTCTTTCGTTTCCCGCGGCATTCACCACCACCACCCCCTTAGAGACGGCGATATCAGCTGCCACGGTTGCAACTGCTGTGTTGCCGTCCAAATCATCATAGGTATACCAATCATTATACCCCAGAGAAGAGGTTACGATATCCACTCCCAGACTCTCTGACCACTCAATTCCCTGGACCCAGTTGTATTCCTCCTGTATGATCTCCTGCGACTCGATTTCCGTTTTGGCTAAGACGTACTCCGAGTTGAAAGCTGGTCCGATTAAAGTGCCAGGCACATAACCGGCTAAGGCTGACAGGGTATAGGTTCCGTGTGATCTTTGAATGTCGGGCTCATCAACCACATCGCTATCCCCATTGATGAAATCATAAGTAGCGATGATTCTGTTGGAGTCCAGAAGATGCTGAAAAGCCTGATGATATAGGTCATATCCGGTATCCAGCATCCCGATCCTTATACCCCTTCCGCTAAACCCCAGTTCATGCAGCTCCGGAACGTGAATCTGCAGAAGCTGAGGGTAGGAGGGTCCATAATCCAGAAGCCCGGGAATTGACCCCCTCTCATATTGGGGAATTACCTCTGTATTTATTTCTGGTAGTCCCCTGTAAAAGGTTACCGCCTTCTGGATTTTACTCACAAAGTCAAATCCTGTGATTTTTTCAATATCCCCTTTCGATGCCAGAACGCTCACTCCATTCAGCCACCTGGTGATCGTTTTGATTTCAACACCGGCTGCTCTGATGGAATCCACATACAACTGGCAGACGGGTAGGTCATAAAAATCAACTGTCCTCCCTCCTCTTGAGCTTCTTCTCCTAAAAGTTCTCTCTGGAAACTGATGAATAACTTTCTCCAAAGCTTTTTGATAGCTGTCTTGACCCCCCAAGCCTTTATCCTTAAAGAAAATCCAGAAGGAGCATACCGAATCAGAAGGAAGATTATCCAGGAAAAGTTGAGTTTGCATATCAATTTTATCATTGACTGATTCAGGTAAGTTTGAGGGGAAGATCTCAGAATAACTTAAAAGCAGAAGCAAACCGAAGAATAAAGCCCGAAGCTCAGTCTTAAAACAATTTTTGCACATTGAGCTATGAATAAACGTTAAAAAAACGGCTGACCTGATTCTGGCCAGCCGCAAAAAATCTTTGCCTTTAATTACTTATTTCTTCTTAGGATAAGAGTGATCAATGACTTTCCATGCTTCTGCAAATTTGAATTCTTTATAGGTAGGGCTTTCTGTATTATGACAGGTTTTGCACTCCTTCTCCGTAGGCATCACCAGACCTTTCTCCATCGCCAGCTTGGGGCCTTTCATATGCACCATTTTGTACTCTGAGGCGGCGCCATGACAACCCTCGCAGGTCACGCCCTCGGTCAGATCGAATTTCTTGTCTTTCTGTTCATCCGTGGCATCGTATCCGGTGGCATGGCACTTAAGGCATTTTGCACTTTTCTGAGGGTCCTCTATTTTCATCCCCTTGGCAATCTTAATGGCCTCCTCACCTGCCAAGGCCTTGTAAGCAGCAGCATGCTTAGAGCTCGCCCACTTGTCGTAGATTTTACCCATCTTTTCCGTATTATGACACATCTTGCAGGTGGTCACTCCTAAATATTTCGCCTTAACTGTTTCCTCAGCTTTGGTGGTTTTCGGAGTGGCTTCCCCTTTAGGATCAGAGTTGGCATATGCCAGACTAAAAGCCAGATAAAATGCCACACAGATTATAAGTACCCAGCTTAGTTTTTTCATTCCTCTTCTCACCTCCTTTGTGAAGAATTTAACAATCTGAAATCATTTGTCAAGTTTTTTCCGAAAAAAAAGGCCAACCCATCAGCTGACCTTTCATATTTATTACGAAATAAAAGCCGGGATTATTTTAAAAGACCTTCCCCATTTCGCTCAGATACAAAAAGTGAAAATTCATACAGTTTATCCGCCTGCCCTGAGAATTTCGCATTCGACTTAACGACATCTGGTGTGATCCTCACTCAACCTCTCTTTTCTATCATCGAGGGGATAGAGCTGTAAAACCTCTTCTTAACTACCTTTAAAGATATGTCAATCCAGTCATTTATCTTGAGATTTTCACCTCCAGTTTTTCCCAATATTGAAAAATCGATTTTGCTTTCCCTGGCAATTTTTCCCAGTTTTGGAAGGTCTTTCTCCTCCAGGCTCAGGATGATCCTTGACTGGGTCTCAGCGAAAAGAAGCGCATCCCTTCTCAGATTTTCGTCCAATTCGACTTCCGCCCCCACCAGTAAATCATCTCCGGAGGAAATGCATGACTCTGCCAGTGCCACCGCTAACCCTCCCTCGGAGCAGTCATGAGCAGATTTTACTATCCCCTTCTTGATCAGATTGAGGCAGAGCTGCTGAACTTTTCTTTCGTAATCCAGGTCCAAAACCGGAGGCTCTCCTTTAACCAGATTATGAATTACTTTAAGATACTCAGCCCCTCCTAACTCCTCCTTGTTTTTTCCTAAAAGTACGATAAGATCTCCCTCCTTTTTGAACCACTGTGTGGTTAGGTATCTTACATCTTCTATTAAACCAATCATTCCTACAACCGGCGTGGGGTATACTATCCTCTCAGGGTCTTCATTATAGAAAGAGACATTCCCGCCTGTGACCGGCGTCTCCAAGGCTTTGCAGGACTCGGACATACCAGCCACACACTCTGCGAAGGTCCAGTAAACCTCTGGATCATAGGGATTCCCGAAGTTAAGGCAGTTGGTTATGGCTAATGGCCTGGCACCAGAGCAGACCAGATTTCTGGCAGATTCAGCCACGGCAATTCTTCCCCCCATCCGGGGATTAAGGTAACAATACCTTCCATTACAGTCCGTGGTCATGGCTAAAGCCTTTTTGGTCTTTCTTAATCTGATAGCCGCTGCATCCGAGCTGGGCCCCACTGCTGTTCCGGTCCTGACCATAGTATCATACTGTTCATAGACCCATCTCTTGCTGGCGATATCTGGCGCACCGATGAGCTCAAGCAGAGCCTGGTTGAGATCTGAAGGTATCTCAATTTTGGACAGGTCTAATTTTGAAGTTTCAGCCAGATATTTTGGTTTCTTTTTTTCTCTTATATAAACCGGTGCACTCCCGCCTAAAACCAGAGTATCTGCTGGTATTTCTGCCACGACCTTCCCTTTATTTTTAACCCTCAAGAGCTTATCATCCGTCACTTGCCCGATTATAACTGAATTCAAACCCCATTTGGAAAATATCTTCTGTACCTCTTTCTCTTTACCCTTCTTAGCGATAACCAGCATCCTCTCCTGGGATTCGGAGATCATTATCTCGTAAGGTATCATCCCCTTTTCCCGCATGGGAACTAAGGAGACATCGATCTCCATCCCGCTTTTCCCCCGGGCAGAGGTCTCGGAGGTAGCGCAGGAAAGCCCGGCACCGCCTAAATCCTGGATGCCAGCTATCAAATCTGCCTTGATAATCTCTAAGGAAGCTTCTAAGAGGAGTTTTTCCATAAAGGGGTCTCCTATCTGGACCGACGGTCTTTTTTTCTGTGATTTCTCGCTGATCTCCTCTGAGGCAAAGGTTACTCCGTGAATCCCGTCCCTGCCGGTGGAAGCCCCAACCAGCAAAACCGGATTCCCTTTTCCATATGCTTTTGCGCTTGCCATCTCCTCTGGTTTGACAATTCCCACTGCCATGCAATTTACCAGGGGATTACCGGTATAGGATTCATCAAAATAGACCTCCCCAGCCACGGTGGGAACTCCAAAGCAGTTCCCGTAATCACCAATCCCCCTTACCACCCCGTCGAAAAGGTATCTAACTCTGGAATTGGAAAGCTCTCCAAACCTTAAAGAGTCTAAAGAAGCTATGGGCCTTGCTCCCATACAGAAGATATCCCTCATTATTCCACCAACGCCGGTAGCCGCTCCCTGATAGGGCTCGACTGCAGAAGGGTGATTGTGGCTTTCGATCTTGAAGACCACGGCTAAACCATCGCCGATATCCACGGCCCCGGCGTTCTCCTCACCCGCCTTGGCTAAAAGGTTTTTACCCTCGCGCGGAAAGGTCTTTAAAACAGCGATGGAGTTCTTATAACTGCAGTGCTCGGACCACATAACCGAGAAAATTCCCAGCTCGGTGTAGGTGGGGTTCCGGCCTAATATCCTTTTTATTCTCTCATATTCCTCTTTTAACAGCCCATGCTCCTTGGCTAATTTTAGAGTTACCTTGGATTCTTTCATCTCTTAGCTCCTGTATTAAGCTGAAATTTAAATATAGCCTCAAGTTGTCCAAAGTCAAATAAAATCAATTTTGTGAGCTGAATTATTCTTAAGAGCTATGTGGAGAACCGGGATATTCTTTACTGGTACATTTTTAAGACTATTGTTCCTGAAGAAAATTTTTTCGTCAAAATCTTTAAAGTTGAAAGATTAAGCTGTTGTTATATAAAGAAATACAGGTGAAATTTTACCCGAAAGCTAAGAAATAGGAGATTATTAAAATCTTTGAATTCTGCGTAATATTTTAAGGTAGAGTTAGAAGAAAACTGCTGAATCTGTAGCTAATTTATTAAAATTACTAAGAGGTGACGGAATCAATATGACTCATCTAGATTTTCCTACAAAACGGGACTATACTAAAAAAAGGCAAAATATCGATATCCTGTTGAAAAAAGCGATAAAAGGAAATCTAAGTGCCAAAAAAAGGCTGCAGGAAGAGTATGGTATCAAAGTTTATAGCTCTTGTGAAATCGAAGAATATGCTAAGGGCAGAAGCCGCGGAAAGATCAGGAGCCTTTCCTTTAGCAGAACGAATCCAGCCGGCAAAAAACAAACCATAAAAACCAGATGAGCTTGAGTAGTCGATTAAGGGAAAACCCTGGCTAAGATCTGGCTTTAAAAGCTCTTAAGACGCTAAAACTCAGCCCCTAAGGAGAAATAATGCTCTGGCTTGGGCGAGACATCCGCAAAATCAGTACCCCAGCCGGCATCGTATCTTAAAACGAATACCCCTAAGTTTATCCTGGCTCCAAAACCAAATCCAGCTTTAATATCTTTCAATCTGCTGCCACCCTTAGTGGTTCCGCCTTTGAATTTATCGGTTTCCGTCCAGGCACTTCCCATATCCAGAAAGATTGCTCCGGTGATATATCTCAGGGTCATTGGAGGAAACCCCATGGCTAAGTACTCAATAAAAGGATATCTGAATTCGAGGTTGGTTAGAAAATATCTGGTCCCCTCTAACTCATAATATTTGTAACCTCGCAGGGGAGTGATAATCCCTGAGAAATAAAGCTCGTCTACTCCGTAGACGTTCTCCGTGTACAACTTGGGACCTATCCAGTTAGACATTCCTCCCAGGAAGAAATGACGCGGCTCCTCCCCGTCGCTTCTACCTGTGGTAAACCTGAAGGCAAAGCCGAATCTGTTCTTCCAAAAATGCCAGTATCTTCTGTAATCCAGCCACATAGAGGTAAAAGCAATGCTCCTCCGGGAGATATTCGGTGACCATTCAAAGCTGAACAGGCTTCTCCTGCCGTTGACCGGTCCGGTTATGCCCCAGATTACATTATCCCTGACCCAGGAAAAATTAGCTAACAGGACCTTCACGCTCCTGTCCTCATAGATCCCTTCTGAATTGGGATCATAGTATTTTCGGTCAATGGAAAGATGGGTCAGGTTCAGCTCTACCCGGCTAAATTTACTGAAAGGCAGGGACATAAGGCCGGTGGCTCCGTATAACCTGTCGGCGAAAAGCCTGTCTGTCGAATCTATGTAATAATACTTGGTGTGGAATATCCCCACGCCGTAATCAATCCTTTTGGGCAGATACAGATAAACCAACTGAAAGTTAGTCTGGTCTATGGTATTGAAAAGGTCTGTGGCTAAGTAGAAATTATGATTGCCGAACAGATCGCTCACAATAACATAGGACTCCCCCCTGAACCCGAAAAATGTATCGTAGCTTAAGGCTCCGGAGACGATGTCCGGAGTAAATTTGATCTTGTATTTTTTCTTTGCATATTCGCCTGAGGGAAGCCTGGTAATCAGGGTCTCCTTTTCCGGCTTTGGCCCGCTTATAGTTTGAGAGAGTGAGTCTATCTCCTCCTGAGTGCTTTTGAAAACATAATAGCTGAAATCCAGTTTTTTTTCCTTCTCTTCCTCTTCTTTTTGCTCTACTGTATCGGGAAGAACCTTCGCCGACATCTCCTTTTCTATAATAAACGGGGTCTTGGCTAAAATCCTCCCTTCCCCGCTTAAGGGTTTTATGTCTTTCAGAACAAAAATATCCCAGCCTCCCTTATAAAAGGAGGAGAAAGCGATCTTCTCGCCATCTTTGGACCAGGAGGGCGTAAAACAGCCAGTTAAGATATCGGTTACAGGATAAATTTTAAGGCTGTCCAGATCCTGAATGTAAAGGTTGCTGATCCCATTACGGGTTGAGCTGAAGCAGATCTCTTTTCCATCTGAAGAGAAGACCGGTGAGAAGTTGTTCTCCCCGGTACGGGTAAGAGCTTTTATGTTTTTAGACTCAAGCTCCAGAAGGAAGATGTTGTAAGAGCCATAAACATAATTGGTATCCTCATTATCTTCTCCTGAGGGACGATCCGAGGAAAAGACAATGGCCTTCCCGTCCGGACTCCAGCTGGGTTCCCTATCATCGTATTCATCCTCGGTAAGTTTCTCCAATCTGCCTGTTTTGATATCGGTGAGGTAAAGATCGGACCTGCCGTCCGATATTCCAACGAAGGCTATCCTTTCACCGTCCGGAGACCAGGCTGGTGACAACATCACGTCCAGGTTAAACTTGAACCTCTTATAGATTTTTTTCTTCTTTACGTTTACCAGACACAGAGCATCTTTTCCTTGACCCTTGGATACGAAGGTTATATCTCTGCCATCCGGAGACCAGGAAAGTCCGCTGACATAGGAGTGCAGAGATTCCAGATCACCCGACCTCTCGCCTTTGACCACCTTGTCGATCAACTTGCCGTCAATGGCGGAGATAACATATATCTCCGTATACTCGCTGCGATCAGAGAAAATAGCCAGCCTGTCACCCTGGGGAGAGAAGGCAGGTTTTTCGTTCATATAGGAGCCATCCTTCTGATGATCGGTCAACTGTTTGGCGAAATCCTTGGGCTCTTCTCTCTGGGCGATATCGGGCCAGTATTGTTTTTTTAGATACTTGGTCCACTCCTCGCTTAGGTCCTTCTGATTTAGCCCGATAGCGGACTTGAGACTTCTGTCGAAAGAGCGCATGCTTTTACCCTTCCGCAAGATCTCAGAGATCTTCTCCTCCCCGTATTTATCGACGATATACTGAATGGCAGACTGCCCTTCCTTGTAAACCAAATAACCCCCCGCATACTCCAGCGGAACCAGGTAGCCATTGACCGTGGCATCCCTTAGGATCATATCTGCCTCGATGTCCCAGCCGCCTCTGGAGAAATATTCTGCAAAGCCCTCGGCAAACCACAAGGGTATCTGGAGAAATTCCGCAGTCAGTATATTCCCTATGAGATTTCCATATATCATATCGAATATGAACGCATGGGTCAGCTCATGTGTAAGCACGTGCCTGAAATCCTCATACGAGCCGTCAAAGGGAACCACTACCCGATTTTTGAATACCTCCGTGAAGCCTCCCACGTTTTCCTCGATCAGCTCGCTTATCACATTTGTCTGCTGAAACTCGCTCGGAGAATTGTAAATGATAATCGGGATTCTTTTTTTCGGCTCGTAGTTCAAGATCTTCTGCAAAGAAGGGGTAGCCTCCTCCAGAGTTTTGGCGGCGAACTCGGCTAAGCCGTATCCTGCGCTATAATAATAGATGTCATAATGTTCGGTCTGGATGTAGTACCATTCGAAGTTCTTATACTGAACCTTGTTCTTGCCGAAATAAACCTCCTGAGCCGTAACGGATGGGGGTGAAAAGTAGAAAAAGAATATCCCCACGAGAAGGATTAAAACAATTTTCCTGAACATGATCTTTCCTTTCTAAATTTTGTTTTCATCAAATATCAGGCCCAGAATCCCAAAGAGTCTTAGGCCTTTGAATCTTTAAACCTCTACCCGCTTTATGTCAGCTCCCAGACCGGAAAGCTTTTCCTCGAACCTCTCGTACCCCCGATCGATATGATAGATCCTTAAAACCTCTGTCTGGCCTTCTGCTCCCAACCCCGCCAGGACCAGACCTGCTCCCGCCCTGATATCTGAAGCCATCACCGAGGCACCCTTCAATTTGGGGACACCGGTTATGGTAGCCCTGTCTCCATTGACCTTTATATCCGCTCCCAACCTGTTCAGTTCCATCACATGGGTGAATCTGTCCTCGAAAACCGTTTCCCGGATATAGCTTGAGCCTGAGGCAGTGCATGTCAGAGCCATAATGGAAGCCTGCAAGTCGGTGGGAAATCCTGGAAAGGGATAAGTAGTAACGGAAACCGGCTTAAGCCCTGAGGCGCCCTTTACCTTTATACTGTTTTTACGGGTAGTTATCTCCACTCCCATCTCCTTGAGTTTCAAGAGGACCATATCCAGATGCTCGGGCATAAAATCATTGACCTCCAGACAACCCGAGGTCAAAGCAGCCGCCATTATAAAGGTTCCTGCCTCCAGACGATCCTTGATGCATTTGTGTTTCACCCCCTGCAGTTTCTTTACTCCGCTGATCCGCACAGCAGACGAGCCCGCACCCTCTATCCTCCCTCCCATAGAGTTCAAAAAATTCGCCACATCCACCACCTCCGGGTCACAGGCGGCATTCACCAGGATCGTCTCCCCTTCGGCTAAACAGGCTGTCATCATCACATTCTCTGTTCCGGTATGGCTGGGCCGGTCAAAGTAGATTATATCTCCCTTGAGCTTATCCGCTGATGCAACTACATAGCCATGCTCCTCTTCAATTCTCGCACCTAAGGCTGAAAGCCCTGCTAAATGCAGATTGACCGGACGGGGTCCCAGAACACACCCGCCTGGCAGGGAGACCTTGGCTTTTTTCAACCGGGCCAGAAGAGGACCCAGGACCAGAAAAGAGGCTCTCATCTTTCTCACCAACTCATAGGGAGCCTCGAAGGAGGTAAGATTTTCTGCATCTATGATAACAGTTCTTTCTTTTAATTTTCTTTTTACTTTCGCCCCCAGATGCTCTAAAACCCTGAGCATAGTATCAATATCTGCCAGGTCAGGCACATTATGAATGACCGTTTCCCCTTTTTCTGCCAGTAATGCCGCAGCCAGAACTGGCAGAACCGCATTTTTAGCCCCCTCTATTTCAACAGTACCAGAAAGTTTTTTCCCGCCCTGGATTACGAATTTATCCATATTTTATACCTTTTTCCATATGAGTAATACGTTACCTTTGAAATAAATAAAAACCTTTCAACGATAAATTAACCTTTTTGGATTCTCAGTCAAGAGTTCTTTTTCCTCAAGAGTCAGTAGATGTAGGGTTGGTAGCTATTGAGTTCCCGTATCATAAAAACCGAGTAGCTTTGTTTTTCCAATTTTCAAAATAAATCCTCAGTAATTAGACACGTTTGCTGAATAATTCCTTTGAGATTTTAACATTTCAATTGCCTCTTTTTTTATTTTATATTATATAAAAATCATGCCAGACTCAATCTATTTTATCTCCGATGCCCATCTGGGCTCAGACTCGGCTGAAGAAGAGAAACATAAAGAGGAAAGGCTTTTAAGCTTTCTGAAGGAGATCAAAAAGGATGCTGAGGCGCTTTATGTCCTGGGAGATCTATTCGAGTTCTGGTTCGAATACGAACACGCCATCCCCAAAGAGCATTTTCCGGTCTTGATGAAATTAAAAGAGCTGATTAACCTGGGGATACCCGTAACCTACTTAGTAGGGAATCACGATTTCTGGCTGGGCGATTTTTTAACCAAGCAGGTAGGGATAAATATAATCAGAGAGTCTCTCACCGCAGAACATCAGGGCAAAAAGATATATTTACTGCACGGGGACGGACTGGCTAAAAAAGATACCGGTTACAGGATTTTGAGAAGAATCCTGAGAAACAAAGTCAATATCTGGCTTTATCGCCTGGTACCGGCAGATATTGGCATCCCTTTAGCCAAGAAAGTAGCCTCTTTCAGCCGGAGCAAAACAAAAATACGGGATAAGAAATTTTTACAGGATTACCTGGAATTTGCCCAGAGCAGAATAGCACAGGGGTATGATGCGGTGATTATGGGTCATACCCACCAGCCCTGTTTTGAAGAGCTGAACAGAGGGGTTTATATGAACCTGGGCGATTGGTTTGAGCATTTCACTTACGGAAAATTGAGTCAGGGAAAATTTTCTTTGCTGGGATATAAGTAGGCTCTGGAGTATAAAGCCGTCAAGGTCTTGTCCGCAGGATCCTGGCGAAGATTTTAGCTTTTTAAAGTAAACCTGAAGGTTTACACTCCAGGGCTGTTTTTTTATTGCTTCAAACTTTTCTTCAGATGTTCAATCAGCCCGCCGTCCTCTAAAATCCCCATAACTATATCGGGTAAAGGTGGAAAGGGAATTTTTTTATCTCGAATTATGATTTCACCATTGGCATAATCAACGGTGATCTCTTCTCCCTGAACGATTAAATCGCAAGCCTCTATGGATTGAACCAATGCCAACCCCTGATTGATGGCATTTCTGAAGAAGATGCGGGAGAAAGATTTTGCTATTATACACGATATCCCGGCATATTTAAGTGAAGTGGCTGCCTGTTCTCTGGAGGAACCGCAGCCGAAGTTCGAGCCAGCTACGATAATATCCCCTTTTTGTATCTTATCGGGAAAATCCTTCTCATACCCTTCTAAGGCATGCTTTGCCATCTCCTTCGGGTCCAGGATAGGAAGATACCTGCCCGGATAGATTACGTCCGTATCTACGTTATCCCCTAACTTCCAGACTTTTCCCTTAATCTCTTTAAGCATTTTGCTCCAGTCCTACTTTCTTAAATACCCTCTGGGGTCTGCAATCTCACCTTTGATAGCTGTGGCAGCGGCAACTGCCGGACTGGCTAAATAGACCTCAGATTCTGTAGAGCCCATCCTGCCCTTGAAATTTCGATTGGTAGTGGCCAGACACCTCTCCCCTTTAGCCAGTATCCCCTCGTGTGCACCCAGACAGGGTCCGCACCCCGGGTTAAGCACCACGCAGTTTGCCTCTAAAAATGCTTTAATCAAACCTTTTTTCAATGCTTCCAGATAGATTGATTTGGACCCGGGCAGAACCAGCATTCTTACTTCCGGATGAATCTTTTTACCTCTTATTACCCGTGCGGCAATCTCCAGATCATCCAGCCGGCCGTTGGTGCAGGAACCTAACACCACCTGATCTATCTTTATGCCTTTTACCTCATCCAGGGGCTTGACGTTATCCACCTTATGCGGGCAGGCAACCTGCGGCTCAAGCTTGCTGATGTCAAATTCATAATCTTTCTCGTACACTGCGTTCTCGTCGGCAAAGATCGGCTGGTAATTTTTTCTCGTCCTGTTTTTAAGATACTTTTTGGTCACGCTGTCAAAAGGCACTATGGCAAATTTTCCCCCCATCTCCATGGAAAGGTTAGTTAAGGTGAACCTCTCGGAGACAGACATATTCTCAACTGTATCGCCGTAGAATTCCACGGATTTGTAATTTGCACCTTCGACTGTCATTTGACCGATTACATAAAGGATTACATCCTTGGCGTAAACCCCAAAGGGAATCCTGCCCTCGATGGTCAATTTTATGCTTTCCGGAACCCTTAGCCAGATTCTGCCGGTAGCCCAGACCGCTGCCATCTCGGTTGCACCTATACCGGTAGACAAAGCAGCCAGACAGCCGTAGGAGGTGGTATGGGAATCTGTGCCGACTGCCAATTCGCCAGGAAGTATGTGGCCCTTTTCAATCACTACCTGATGACAGATTCCTTCCTTGATATCATAGAAATTTTTGATCCCCTGTTCTTTAACGAAAATCCTTATGGAGCGATGAGCCTCTGCTGTTTTCTCCGATTCTGCCGGAGCACGGTGGTCCAGGGGAATGACGATTTTATCCGGATTCCAGACCCTGGAGACACCGATCTCTTTGAACTGCTTTATCACCAGACCGGCGTTGTCATGGCTCATAGCCAGATCCGGCTCCACGTAGACTATCTCACCGGTCTGGACTTCCCTTTTGCCGGACTTCAAAGCTAAACCCTTCTGGGCAATGGTTAAGCCTCTGCTTCTACTTTTGTTGTTTCCGCTTAAGGAAAGCTCCAGCTGAGCCAATTTCAGTACCTTGGGTTTTTCTAAAATATTATACTTCCGTCTCCATTTGTAAAAAGCAGCCTTGGAGATGGAAAGCTCCCTTCCCGCTTTCAGGTCGTCTCCGTAGATCTCCCACAGCTCTTTTATCCTCTCAAAACTGTATTTGGGCAGGGAATACTTGGGGATGTTCTTTTTCCTTCTCCAGTAGGCAACCAGATAAGCGGGAACTCCCAGAACCTTCCCTATCCTTTTATCAGTCTTGTAGTGGATCTGTAATTTTACAAGCTCTTCTTTGTTTGGGATTTTCATCCGATCCGTATTACTATGGGTTTCAGATACGTTTACCTAAACTCATTTTGAGTTTCTTGAAGACTTCCTGCAGGCTTATGGAAACCACCTTGGTCTCTGCCAGAACAGGCATAAAATTAGTATCCCCACTCCAGCGGGGAACGATGTGTATGTGCAGGTGACCAGCCACTCCTGCTCCGGAGACCTTCCCCAGGTTCATCCCCAAATTCAGGGCTTCGGGTTTTAAGGCGGATTTAAGCACTTTAATTGAAAGCTGGGCGGTCTTCATCAGGTCGGTCAGCTCCGGCTCTGTCAGATTTTCAAGCTTTCCCGTATGCTTTTTCGGGCAAACCATCAAATGACCGGTATTATAGGGAAAGCGGTTCATTATGATAAACGATTTTTTGCCCCGGTAGAGGATAAGGTTTTTCTCGTCTTTTCTCTGTTTTAGCCTTTTACAGAAGATGCACCCCTTCTCCTTTTCCCCCAGGATAAATTTCCCGCGCCAGGGCGCCCAGAGTTTTTGCATATCCTTTTTTCGAACGACTGACCTCAATTCAAATTTTCTTCAATATATAAAACCAGGTAATATATTTCAACACATTTTTAACTGAATCAGCTCACAGTCTCTATATTTTGAATTAATTTTCCTCTGAGAAAAGAGTGACAGAACCTGTCTCAGGAAGATTTTATCCTGAAACCTGCTGATACAAGATTCGGAAATGGATTTAGCTACGCTCCCGTTTTCCGGAGTTTTTAGATTTAACCTGTGCGGATATGCCGAAGAATCCGAAAAAGCCGAAAAACCCATAAAACCCCTGGTGTCCTGTAATTAAACCCAAAAGTCCCAGAAGCCCCAGGAAACCCAGGTAGCCGAGATTTTCCATTCTTTGCTCCTTTGAGAACGGCGAGGCTGAAAGCCTCGAACTACGAAAAAATCCTTAGGGCAGAACTATGTTCTGCCCCTACAAAAAAATCTAAAACTCCACTCTGCCTTCGATCGCATTGGCTAAGGTGGTGATATCTGCATATTCCAATTCACCGCCTGCGGGAACTCCCCGGGCAATGCGGGTCACTTTTATCTTTAAGGGCTTTATCAATTTTGCCAGGTAAACTGCAGTTGCCTCACCCTCCACATTCGGATTGGTGGCAATTATCACCTCTTTTATATTCTCTTTTAACCGGGTCATAAGCTCTTTGGTCTTTAAATCATCCGGACCTATACCGTCCAGAGGCGATAGCACCCCGCCTAAAACATGATAAAGCCCTCTATATTGATTGGTTTTCTCCAGAGCCAGAACATCCTTGGGCTCCTCCACTACACAGATTGTGCTTTTATCCCTTTTGTTATCCTTACAGATATTGCAGGGATCTTCTTCGGTTATATTAAAGCATACCGAGCAATATTTGACCTTATCCTTAACATCCAGTATCGCCTGGGAAAGCTTCAAAGCCTCGTCCCTTCTTAGTTTCAGGATATAGAAGGTCAGCCTCTGGGCAGTTTTCCTACCTATTCCCGGCAGTCTGGAAAACTCCTCCACCAGTCTTTCAACTGAATCTGTTAATTTCGCCATACATCATTCTTCTTTGGATTCTTCTTTCTCTAAGGATTCAAATTCTTTCCATTCCAACCATCTTTTATCTACTCTTGGCTCAAGTTCTTTAACGGCGGTTTTAGCCAACTCTTTTACCTCTTGAGGTCTTTTTTCATCTTTCGCTACATTTAAAAAATCTCCCACATATTCTTTAATTTGATCTTTTGTTAAAGATTTTATCTTGGGCAAAAAGTAGAGGGGCTTCTTCATTTGTTCTACATTTTGTTCTAAAATTAGACACTTAAGATTATTTTTTAACGAATCTAAATTCCCCTTGTCTACGAAATCTTGATTCTCAAGAATTATAATGAATAAAGGATCTTTAGATGACAGGAGAGTTACATTATCTCTCACATATAGCGCAATATTATTAAACATTGTCTTAATCATATCTTCAGATAATATATCTTTTACCTTGTTAAAGTTATCCTTAATTACCCTTTTTTCAATTGATTTTTTAGATTTTAAGAAATTCGAAGCTAAATCACTTAAAACACCATCTACAAAATTTTTATCAGTGCAATTTCTTAGAAAGAGCAAAAGGGCATTCAGATAGTTGGTAATATCCTCATAATTTGAATCATTATCTTCAAATTGTTTAATCTCTTCAACAAGTATCTCAATTAGTTTCTTCTCAAGTCCATGGCTGACAATTTCATCAATATAGATATTTATAGCACGCAATCCCGAATTAAATAGAGGCTCCTCACCCTCGCTTAATAAATCGAAAACAAGGTGTTCGCAAAAATACTTTATGTCTTTTTGATAATATTCTTCATATAACATCTTTAAAAAGTTATTCTTTTCCTCATCGCTTTTTTTCTTGTATACCTCCGTTTGAATGTATTCTTTAGTCGTAAATCCGATTAGACCATTGAATCTTTGCACTTGCTCAGAACTTCTTATTTCTTCTAAAATTTTCTCATAAGAACTTGGCTTTGTCTTGATAAGATGACTTAACTTACTTTGGATGTCTGCTTTCTTTTTATCATCAACATCAGGATACAATGCTACATATAACTCAGCAATAAACTCAAAAGCTTGTGGCTGGGGCTTACTTTGGACTATTAGTGCTTGCATTGAATCTAAAGCATCGATCAAAGGTATAATGAAATCACTTGGAATTTCAAACTTGATTCTATCAAGATTATCAATAGCAAATCTCTTAGGCTCATCGCATTCAATTGAGCCCGTATTTTTAATCATCTCAATCATCTTAGAAACATAATGTTTGTTTCTTTCTTGCAAAGGCACAATAGTCCTTAGAGATAAATACAACTCTATAATCTCTTGGTTCTCTTTATTGGGTTTATTAGTAATTGAACCTTCAAGTTGATTCTTAACAAAGGAAGATTCTAAAAATACTGAAGAAGTTTTACTATCATAATCAGATAAAAATTTTATAATATCTGCTTTAAACTCTTTAAATCTAACATTAAAGAATTTATTTGTAATCGGCTTAATTTCCTCGGTAATAATTTGAGAGTTTTCAAACAAAACTTCGAGCTTAGACTTTGGGAAGGTTTCAGATTTGATGAGACCACTAGAAAACTCACGCAGAATACGTTTCAAGTGTGGATTACTGGATTCTATATTTCGAAATATTTTAAAGCAGTTTAGATCTAGAGAATGGACGCTTTCAATTAAGTGAGACCGATCCAATAAAGAGCAAACCCGCTCCGAGAAATATGTCCTCATTCTTTCCGGCACATAATCGATAATGGTACTTGTCGAATTGAAGATATTAACAAATCTATCTTTTATATCTTCATCTCTCAATGTATTTTCGATTATTTGTATATATCTTCTGAGTTTTTCAGTATCTTTTTTTGAGTCTTCAAATATTTCAATCAATTCATCTTTTCTTCTTGTATAGATTAAGGCATCCTTAATTCTCCTGCTTTCAGGAATAATTACATCTAAAGGTTCTTGATTGAAGCGTAAAAATAAATCTACGTTTTCATTTTGTATGAGTCTAGTCCCTTCCAAAAATCCCTTCAACTCTTTTTTTTCACTAAGAATTTTGTAAGCTTTTTCGGTAATTTCCGGTTGTTGAGCAGGAATTCTATTTTCCATAATATCTACTACAGCTGTATATACTTTTGCATTTCTTTGAATTTCTTCATAAAAACCAGCCCATTCCTCTTTTATTATCATCATTTTCCCCAAAAAGTCAATATTCTCCGTTATCACATTTGGCAATATCTTTCTTTCTATTTCAAATTTTTTTGCAATAAAGTATCTGATCGCTAAATTGTTTAGCAACTCTTTAATTTTGCGAGGACTGTCCACTAACCCTTGTGTAATCACATGAACAATCTGGTCTCTTTTAGGATGACTCCCCAAGTTCGTCTGATCTATAAAGTCCTCTGCATACGATTTAATGTCCGAGACAAGCAATGGATGGATATCGATTGATATTTGAAAAATCTTTTTTAAGAATTCATCAGGATCAGTAGTTTGGTTATCTTTTTGATATAACTGATTTTTGATGTGTTTTCTGATAG
Organism: uncultured Ignavibacteria bacterium; assembly: GCA_964511075.1. Taxonomy (GTDB): domain Bacteria; phylum Zixibacteria; class MSB-5A5; order MSB-5A5; family RBG-16-43-9; genus CAZEDM01. The sequence goes on along the minus strand of CAZEDM010000001.1, from coordinate 369,779 downwards.
CTTTGGGGTCACAGGGGATTATATATACACAACCTTCCTCACCTAAGAATGTGTTTATTCCTCTTAGAGTTTTAATGACTGTTTCGCTATCACAACGGTCGAGGTTATCAAATATTATTAATAACTTTTTATTTCTTTTTTTTCTTATGTCTTCTAATACTTCTTTTTTGAAAAGATACTCAAATTGTTCTGGTGACGTAGGTTTTTCAACGCTCTTTGTTACAGTTATCATTTTAATGTATCGGTCTAGACTAATCAATAAAGCTAATAAGGCTGGGAATACAAGACTTAAGAGAAGATAAACCCAGTTATCAGGTTTTGCTCTGAATATTACACTTGTTACAATTGTAATATATAACGAAACACATATAAAAAGAATTAGAAACCTTTTTAAATCAAACTTAACTCCAATTTCAGGCTCAGTTTTAGTGTCGCAATAAAGTTCAGTTGCATATTTTTTCTTTCCCTCAAAAAAAGTATCATCAATTTCTATTAGTAATTGCCTTCTGAGAGTGTCATCAGAATGTTTCCATGTGTCAAAATACAAAATTTCATAGGTTTTATCACCTTCATTTTTTAATTCCTCTTCTAGAATTTTTGCTATTCCAGTTTTCCCGGAACCCCATTGTCCGAAAAGACCTATGCAATAAGGTGTTGGACATTTCTTTAAAATATCCTTTAAAATATCTACATAATATTGATGTCCAAACTTATCCTCAGGTCTTGTCTTTATTGGTTTCTCATCAATTAATTTCATTATTTCTTGGTTATCATCATCTTTTAACATAATTAACCCCCATGAGAAAAACGTTCTTGGAAAACTCCTCCACCAGTCTTTCAACTGAATCTGTTAATTTCGCCATAACATTTTAACGCAGATTAAAGTCTGCGGCTACTTTATTCCCTCTCCCTTTAAGGGAAGGAGAGAAGAATCAAAAAGGCATACCTGGAAGTTTCAATCCGCCGGTTAACTTTGCCATCTCCTCGGTCTGGACTTCCTGTGCTTTTTCCTTTGCCTGATTGACTGCTGCCAGAACCAGATCCTCCAGCATCTCCACATCTTCCTTGTTCACTACCTCCGGGTCGATTTTTATCTCCAGGATCTCCTGTTTGCCGTTGGCTGTCACCTTCACCATACCACCACCGCTTGTTCCCTCAACTCTTTTATTCTCCAGCTCCTTCTGGATCTCCTCCATCTTAGCCTGCATCTTCTGCATCTGTTTCATTATATCACCGAAACCCTTGGGCATATTTTCCTCCACTCTGCAAGTCACATCCCGCCCTGTTAGTCAAAATCCGCCTGAGCTGGATTCATCGACCGAAAAACGGGACTGACAGCTAAATTGGTTTCTTGTCGATTATCTCCCCTCCCAGATTATCCAGTAAATCTTTTAGCCCCGGGATCTCTTTAGACACCATCTGACTTTTAGATAAGGGGTTCTCCTGGTTAAAACCAGTTTTATTATTATTCAAATTAAAACTTAACCTGAAATCGTTCTGGTACACACTGCTCACAATTTCCAGAACCTGCTTTAGATTTTCTTTTTTCTCTACCTGTTTCTTGTGGAACTCGTTGCCATTGGCAAACTCCAGAAGCAAAACCCCGTTATCCAGAGAGACTATCTCCGCCTGATTTAAACAGCTCCACAGCGAAGCTTTCCTCGATTTCAATTTGCTCAAGACCTCTGGCCAGCCGGCTCTCAAGCTCTCCAAACCCAGGGTGAGATTCCCCGGATTGGGCTCCTCCGAGTCCTTTTTTATCTCCGGATTTTCATCTGAAGCTTTATCTTTTGTTCCGGAGACCTCTTTTCTCTCAAGTAATTTATATTCAGTTTCCTCTTCTCCTGCTCCGAACCGGCTCAGCTTCTTCAAAAGGGTCTCCAGGGAAACGGACGAATCCATCTGGATAAGCTTCATCAAGGCAACCTCCAGGTGAATTCTCGGCTCGGAGGTCCTTTTAAGGGTATAATTTAAATCTGCCACTATTTTTATCATCCTCAAAAGATCTGTCTCCGTAAAGTTTTTTGATTCACTTTTGTATTTCTCGATGTAATGCTGTGAAAGGTCGAAAAGCCTCTCCGATTCACCACCCACCTTGGCCACCAGGAGATTCCTGAGGTGGTCCAGAAGTCCCAGGACAAACTCGAACAGGTCCACGCCTGAGTCGATCAGGTTTTCCAGAAGCTCTAAGCCTTCTTTCCCTCTCTTAGCCTCAATTAGCTCCGTAAGTTTGAAATACACCTCCTGGTCCACCAGGCCCAGAGTCTGGTCAACAATCTTTTTGGTTATCTTCTTACCGCCGTAAGCTATCATCTGGTCCAGAAGGGAGAGGCAGTCCCTCAGGCTCCCGTCTGCTTTGCGCGCTATGGTGAAAACAGCCTCCTTTTCCATCTCCAGCCCTTCTTTTTGAGAGATGCCGGAGATGGTTTCGACTAAATCATTAAAGGGAATCCTTTTGAAATCAAACCTCTGACAGCGGGAGAGTATGGTTGGGGGAATATCCTGGGGTTCCGTTGTGGCGAAGATGAAGACCACGTTTGCCGGCGGCTCCTCAATGGTCTTGAGAAGTGCATCAAAGGCAGAAGACGAGAGCATCTGCACCTCGTCAATTATATAGACTTTGTATTTACCCCTCACCGGAGCATATTTCACTCCCTCGATTATCAGCTCCCTTATATCCTCTACCCTGCTTTTGGAAGCCGCATCCATCTCGAAGACGTCTATGCTTCTGCCTGCATTGATCTCCTCACAGGCCGGACACTTGTTGCAGGGCTCGGAGGTGGGTCCTTTCTCGCAGTTCAGCGCCTTGGCTAATATCCGCGCAACTGTGGTTTTTCCTGTTCCCCGGGGACCGGAGAAAAGATAGGCATGGGCAATCCTCTTGGAGTTTATGGCATTAACCAGTGTGGTGGTAACATGTTTTTGATCCACCACTTCCTCAAATCCCATGGGCCTGTATTTCCTTGCCATCACCAGGTAGGACATCTTCGATTCCTTTTTCTTCCTCTTTTACTATTAACTACCCACCAGATTCAATTCGCCAGTGGCGGATTGAATCTCCCGTGCACCCACCCCTGATCCCTCATCTGAGAAGGTTGCCAGGCAGTCAGGCTCCAGCCAGGTTACCTTGCGGCACACACAAGGATTCACTTACCGCTGCTACCTTCCGGTCCTGACGGGGTTGGGTGAGCTTGAATTGCGCAAGACCTGACCTTCATCGCCTTTTACCTTTCCCCTCACCCGGAGGAGAAGACCTCAGGTGGGGATTCGATCCCGGTATAGCGGATTCCGGGTTACAGGGCACCGCTAACTCCCCATCTAGCACGGGAACAGGAAGTCTAATCTCCGATTAAACCTCCTGATTATTGGTTAATGGTTCATAGTTCATAGTAAAAAACCAATAAATAAAACTGAATGACCCTCAACAGGTGGAGATAAGCTCCACCCCTGTGTGAACTATTACTGATAACTGACTACTAACCACTGACCACTGTTTTTATGGAGCAGAGCGGGATCGAACCGCCGACCTTCTCGTTGCGAACGAGACGCTCTCCCAACTGAGCTACTGCCCCAAATAAAAACTGGTTTATGGTCAATGGTTGATAGTTCATAGCCAAAAAAATTATACAAAATCAATATTACTGGTTCTCCACAAAAAATCAAGTGGATTTTATTTTTATTTTTTTAAGTGAGGACAGAACCAGCCTGTGGCGGGTTCTGTCCCTACGAAAATCATCAAGGAATTATCTTTATCTTTCCCGGCTGATTTTCTTCTCCTTCCACTTCGATATTCACCGGAAGAAACTGCTGGGTCACCCAGACATTGGTCAGAAGATGCTGGCTGATTCTGGAAACAGTGAAATTCGATTCGCCCTGAGCCAAAGCCAGAAAGGGAATCAATTGGTCAGCCAGGTGTTCTTCGACCGCCCCTGAAGTCTTCACATATTCCAGAAAAGTTTTGCAGGCTTCATCTGATACCTGTTCGGCTCTCTTTCCTATTGCACCCAGGGAGCTGAAACCAGCCAGCGAGTTATCGAAAGATGCCGAGATGAAGAAAAAGCTTCCCTTACCCCTAGAGGGAGCATCTAAAATCTCGGTTTCCAATCTGCAATCATTTTTCTGCAGTATTTTTTCAGCTTTTTGCCTCTGCCTTTGAGCTATAGATACCGGGATATTAGAAACAGCGGATAGACCCGTAAGTTTTAAAGGCCCCTCTCGTTGAATTAAGTTAAGAGGTCTGATCTTCTCGGCTGGCTTAACCTTGCAGACGATCTCTCCTCCACCTTTAGGATACCATCCCCACTTTATCAGCTCTATGGAAAGATCTAATCCTGATCTATTGAGGAAGGGAAAAAGAATTTTCTGGAAATAGGTAACCGGGGGACTAAAAGGGACGTGAGTTCCTCCCTTGATCTTAAGTTCAGATGAGGGAGTGGCTAAGCTCAAAGGCAAAATGATAGATTGCAAAACCAGACAGACTGAACCTGCAGTCTCTACATCTAAGGAAAGATTTCCTCCTTTGATCTTTTTCGGTGAAAACCTTAAAACCTGGGATTGAAGAGTAGCTCCTTCAACTTCAGCCCCTGAGATAGCCTGAGCTACTTTGACACAGGTAAGGTGCTGAGCCTGAAGGCCGGGGATTTTCCTGCCTTTACGGATGTTAAAGATCTCGATTTCTTTCTGTAAAACGCAAGCAAAAACCAGTGCAGTTCTCAGAACCTGTCCCCCGCCCTCTCCATAACTGCCATCTATCCTTATACTCATATTTTTAAGATTAATTAACTTCCGGAGTAACCCTTGTCAAGACCAAAACTTTTTAGTCGCAGACTATAATCTGCAGTATTATATTATTTATCCGAACTATTTGACAATTTCAATCAGGAAATCTATTTTACCTGATTAACAAAATATCTTCAAAAGAATTCATCTGAGGAAAATGAATGTGAAAAAGAAAAGGCTTTTATCTATGGGAAAAGGCAAAGTGAAATCCCGATATCGCTCCGCCTACCCGGAACCGCTCAAGCTTAAAGCTGGCGAGAAGGTTAAGCTGGGGAAAAAGGTAAGCGAGTGGAGCGGCTGGGTGTGGTGTGAGGATAAGAATGGAAAAACCGGCTGGGTGCCTGAAAGCTATCTCCAGATAAAGGGAAATAGCGGAAAACTTTTTTTTGATTACGATGCTACTGAGCTTACCGTGAAAAGAGGAGAAGAGTTAAGGATTCTAAAAGAGCAAAGTAGCTGGCTCTGGTGCCAAAACCGAAAAGGAGAATGCGGCTGGGTGCCTAGAGATAAAATAAGCTTCAGGTAGCCTTAAGACTTTAGCCTGCGTTAAAATCAAAAAGGCGAGGAAAACCCCGCCTTCAGCAAGAATTCCTTGGATAATTTGTATTATTATTCGGGCAGCTCGATCAGTTTGTCTTCGCACCCGTCATAGAAATCATGACAGGTCAAAAGCAGAATCTGATACTTTTGGGAAAGCTGTTTCAAAAGCTTCAGGGCGTTTTCCCTCCTGCGTTTATCGAAGGTAACGAAGGGGTCATCCATTATCACCACCGGCTTCTTATCCGCCGAGATCAAATTCAAAAGAGCCAACCTGCAGGCAAGATAGATCTGGTCCAAAGTGCCCCGGGAGATACATCTCTGGGGGTCTACCCAGTCCTTCAGTTCATCTGAAAAGATCTCGAATCTGAAACTGTTCTTGTCGAACCTGACCTGCTTGTATTTGCCGTTGGTAACCTGTTTCAGTAGCTTGGAGGTCTCTTCCTCCAGCGTCCCCACTGAGGAATCTATTACTCTCTCCCTGGCCTGCTCCAGGCTTTCCAGGGTGATATCATATACCTCTATATGTCTCTTAAGCTCCTCTAAGGTCTTTTGAGTCTGTTCCAGCCTTTCCTCCAAACTCGCTTCCAGCTCCACCCCCACCTCGGCTATCTCCAGCTCCTTTTTGAGCGACATCGACTTCAGCTCCGAATTTCTTACACCTTCCTCAAATTCCTTGACCTCTTTTTGAAGCTTTATGAAATCCTCTCTTTTTAAGAAGTATTGACTCAGATTCTTGGTCTTCTCATCCCATAAGGCTAATTCCTTGGTCACCTCTTTCAGCTCATTTTCCAAATCCAGGGCATTCCTGCCACCCAGCCATCCCTCGTATCTGGAGAGCTCATTTTTTATCTCCCTCTCGATATCGCGGTAATGCTCGTAATTTTCTCTCAGCACCTCTGAGGAGTTGAGATTATACTTCTTCAGGATATCCTTTAGGGATTTGCTTATCTCGTAGGTATCTTTCTCCAGTTCCTGAAAACGAATTCTCTTCTGCTCTATCTGTCTGGCGTAGAAATAACTCTCATTTTTCTGCATAAGCAGCTTAAAGCCTGAGAGGGAAAACACCAGGAAGGCAAAGGTAACCCCGGCCCAGAACAGCGGTTTTAAAAACAGGGCTAAGGGAACAAGCAGGAGAGTCAGAAAGAGAGCGGAGATGGCGATAATTTTTAAATTCTGACCGGGAGAGGAAGCGTTCAGCACGCTTTTGAGTTCCTCCTCCTCTCTTGTCATCTCTGCCTTTTTTTCTTCCAGGAATTTCAGCTTGGCCTCTATCTCATCTGCTTTATCCTTATCCTCCTTATTCACCGCCACGTATCTGGAGGCTTCTTCTCTTAACCTGCGTACCACCCTCTCTGAATTCTGGGTCTGTTTGATCCGGGCATTTAAGTCGTGAAACCTCTCCTCCAGCTCCCTCTGTTTTTCCTCCAGATGCAAAGCCTGCTCAGCTTTCTCCAGTATCTCTTTTTTGATCTCCAGCTCTGCTTTTATCTTCTCCTGGCTGGCCAGAAGCTCAGAAAGCTCTGCTCTGTTTTCCTTCACCTTGTTATTCTGGTTCTTGACCTTTTCCAGCTCGTAGAGCAGTTCCTCTCTGTCCTTCTCGTATTTTTGAACCACTCCCAGATTTTTGGTCCCGACCTTATTCAGCTCCCTGGCTTTTTCCCTGAGGTACTCTATGATGGTTGATGCTTTTACCTTCTCCTCCCCCCCGGTGACCAGGCTCTCCAATTTGTCCTTGATCGCTTCCACGCTTGAATCCAGGGAAGACATCTCATCCTGTTTGACACAGGCAGTGGCAAAAAAGAAATCCTTGGAGGGAATGCCGATGCCTTGATTTATTATCTCGTCGACCCCTTTTCTCTCCTCCCAGATCTCTCCGGTTGATTTCTTGGAAAGCTTTAGGAAGCCGTTATGGAAATTTTTCTCCAGGCTGAATGACTGTCCCTCTGCCTCAAAATCCAGCTCCATCTCAAAATCCTCCTGGGCACCCCAGGAGGTTTTCTCCTTCAGCTCTTTTCTCTGCGACTTGGGATCGTCATACAGGGCGCAGGTTATGGCCTCGACCAGCGTGGATTTGCCCGCCTCGTTATCCCCCTTGATCAGATTGATGCCCGGGCTGAGCCCTAATTCGAATCTGCCAAGTTTTCCAAATCTCTTAAGGTTCAGCTTTTCGATTTTCATTGTTTAGAATCCTTTTCCCCGCTCAACAGGAAATACCCCAAGGTCCTTGCTTCCTGGTATTTGCTTTTACTCTCCTCCCCAGCTTTTGTGATCTTCTCCTCCATAATCCGCAGGAACTGGCCCATAACCGTGTGCACGGGAAATCTTGAGCTGGAGAGCTCCTCCAGGGCTGAGCATAAGTTATCCTCTAACTCCAGATATAGAAATTGATCCTCCAAAACCTCTTTTAAAGTGTATAAGTCCAGGGGAGAGTCCAAGTTTTTATATCCCTGAAAAGTAACTCTCAGGATATTCTGGTCACCTTTGTACTTCTCGATCTCTCTTAAGATTTCAGATGAGTTCTGGAAGTCCTTAAGGGAGAGAGTTATCTTCTCCCAGTTGAGCTCTCCGACTTTTATCTTCTCCATCTGCATCTTCTCCCCGTCTAACTCCACCCATAGAACGTTGCCGGAATCTTTATCCCCGAACTTAAGCTGTTCCGGTGAACCGGAGTAAAAAGCCACAGGCTTTTTGGAGAGCTCCTGCAGGGAATGCCAGTGGCCCAGGGCGATATAATTGAAACCGCTTTTCTCAATCTCCTCCAGGGTTATGGGGAAGTCATCCTCCTGACTTTTGGAAGGTATCTGAAAGGAGCCGTGAGCCAGTGCGATATTGTATTTTGAGTTAAAATTCTTATTCAAACCAGGAAGCGGAGTTTCCTTTCCCCGGTTGGAGCGGTTCCCCTTGCCGTAAATGGTAACCCCTAAATCCTCGAAGTGGATGAAGGGATTCTCCTCATCTACCAGAAGATGAAGATTCGGTGGAAAGGAAGTTGGGTCGATGCTCCGGTAGATAGAGGAGTTATCATAACAGTCATGGGTTCCCGGGATAAGGCAAACCTGTATTTTCCCCAGCCTGGCAATCTCGCCCAGGGCAAATCCCAAGGTAGCCTTGGAAACCTGGTTGGAATCGAACAGGTCACCAGCGATAAGAAGCAGATCCGCATCCCTCTCCAGGGCTAAATCTACAGTCCTCATAAAGGTTTTCTTGAGCTGGGCCCTGACCCTGTCCCCGCTTTTACCCAACCCGGAGAATTTAGCCCCTAAATGGATATCTGCCGTATGTAGGATTTTTACCATAGCTTCTCCAAGAACTGTGAATTCGATGAGATACTCCAATTCATTTTATCGGCTTAATATGGTGAATTTTTAAGTTTTTTCCCAAAATTTGTCAAGATCTTATAAGCAAGTATCTTAGCGGAAGCGTAACCGCAGCTGTGGAGACACGGAATGAATCTTGAGAGCTTACCCTCTCAGGGCAGGCTAAGAGAGAATAGGGTAAGACATTAAGCCTTGGATATGATCTCTTAAAATATGACCGTGAGATACGGTGTTGTTTAAAAAAGAATCCAGACTTATCTTATTCTTGCCAGTTTAACCACTGACTCAATATGATAAGTCTGGGGAAACATATCCACCGGCTGGACTTTCTCCAGCCTGTAATCTTTTTCGCACAGATCCTTCAGGTCACGGGCTAAGGTGGAGGGGTTACAGGAGACATATATAATTTTCTCTGGCTTGAGAGAAAGTACGGATGAGATAACCTTTTTGTGCATCCCTCCCCTGGGCGGGTCAGCCACTATGATCTGAGGTGAATATCTTTCCTGAGCCAGAGAGGATAATACCTCCCTGGCCTCTCCTGAGATGAACCTGCAGTTTTTAATAGAGTTAAGCTCCGCATTTCTTGTTGCGTTTTTCACTGAATCCTCAACCGATTCGACTCCCGTAATCCGCTTAGCTCTCTCCGCCAGGAAAAGAGATATAGCACCAGTGCCCGAGTACAAATCCAGCACTTCCTCAGAGCCTTCCAGCTCCGCATATTCAGAAACTATGCTGAAAAGTCTTTCTGCTTGCTTGCTGTTGGTCTGGAAGAAGGAGTTGGCTGAGACCTCGAAACGCAGTTGCCCGACCCTCTCCTGGATAACCTTATTCCCCCCTAAGACTACCTCCTTCTCCCCAAAGGCGATGGTGGCTAATTTAGGATTGATGTTCTGCACCACAGATTTTATCCGGGGGAAGTTCTGCATTAATCCTGCAGCAAAATCACTGGATTTTTCAAACTCTTCATAGAAGGTCACCAGATTGACCATTGTCTCGGTTTTATTTACACCTTCTCTTATAGCCAGATATCTCAAGAACCCTTCGTGTTCTTTAATATCGTAGGGTATAAGCTCTTCCCTGCTGCAGAAATCTTTTATCCAATGAACGATCTGATTCGAAAGCTCGGATTGGAGATAACATTTATCCAGGTCGAAGACTTCCTTGAAATTTTGATAAGGATGCAAGCCCAGGATAAGTTTACTTTGGGGATCGGCTCCAAAGGAGAATTCCATCTTGTTGCGGTAAAAATAAGTCTCTTCCGACCCTGATATTTTCTCGCACTCAAAATCAGAAAATCCTCCCAGATGCCTCAGGGAATCTTCGACTGTTTTCTTTTTATAATAAAGCTGGGCTTCATAATCCAGATTCTGCCAGACACACCCACCGCACAAGCCGAAATGCGAGCAAACCGGCTTGACCCTTTTACCAGACCCTTTCAATACCTCGACTATTTCAGCTTCAGCGAAGTTTCTTTTCTTTTTCTTGATTTTGACTTTCAGGATATCGCCTGGAAGTCCCCCTCTTGTCAAAATCACCAGACCGTCTGCCTTGCCCACACCTTTGCCACCGTAGGCTAAATCCACGACTGGGATTTCAACCAGGTCGCCTTTTTTTAATTCCATAGAAGTTTTTTTATCCGTTCTTCAGGAAATTCAACAACCCTCCCTTTTCGGTAATCTCCAGTTCCAATCCTGAAAGCGGGTGCCCGGTCACGCTCTTGCCTGTGGATAGGTTCTTAACCTCACCTAAGGAGACGTCCACCTCCAGCTCATCGCCTGTTTTAACCAACTCTGATATGCCCGGACATTCGAGCAGGGGAAAACCTAAATTTATGGCGTTGCGGTAAAAAATGCGGGCAAAGGAATCTGCCACCACGCAGCTTATTCCGTTTTCCTTCAGGCAGACCACCGCATGTTCCCTGGAGGAGCCGGTGCCGAAATTCTTCCCGGCAACGATAATCTCCCCGGGCTTCACCTCCTGACTGAACTTCTCAAATCCCGGCACAAACTCCATGGCATGTTTTTTCATCTCCTGGGGGTCGGTCAAAGGCAGGTACTGGCCATGATAGATCTGGTCAGTATCGATATCGTCGCCTGCCAGCCAAGCTTTCCCCTTAAACTTGGTTTTCATTTTTCTCTCCGTTTATCTGTAATTTCTTCTTTCACATTCCTGATTGCAGGTTTTGCATTCACCCTCGCAGGGCTCGATGTGAATGGAGACCTCAGATTCACCTATTCTTTCCTTGATATGTTCCTCCAGATGGTCACACAGCCTGTGAGCGTCCTCGATCTTGACATCTTTGGGCACGACCAGATGAAGGTTGATCAGCCCCTTTTCTTTTGTTCTGGTGAAAGTGAGGTTATGGAACTCCACAAATTCATCGAAGTGCTGATTCAAGATATCCGAGACTATCTTTTTCTCTTCCAGCCCGTCTTTCAAAAACCCATTTTTATCTTCCAGGAATCCGCCATCCTCCGGCTCAGTGTGAACCACCACATCCGAATTAGGCAGAAGCAAAGCGATCTCTTTTTCTATCTGGGTGGTGATCTGATGAGCCTCCTCTAACGAGCTGTCTTTCTTAAGGTTGATATTCATATCTACAAAATAATGACTGCCTGCCTTCCTCAGTCTCAACCTTGAAACCGCACTGACCTGGGGAATCTTTTTGATTGCTTGTTTTATCTTTTCCTCCATTCCCTCAGGCGCTCGATCTAAAAGCACATCCACCGTTTTTCTTCCTAATTTCCAGGAGGCGCGAAGAACCAGCAAGGCAACCCCCAGTGCTGCGAGGGGATCGGCTATGGGGATACCTATCCTTACAAAAACAAGACCCAAGATAACCACCAGGGAGCTAAAGATGTCACTGCTGAAATGAAGGGCATCTGCCTCTAAAGCCTGACTTTGATATTTCCTGGCCACTCTGTAAAGGGCTCTGGATCTGGAGTAATCAATCAGTATGGCAACTACCAGAACCACAAAGCTGATCGGGATAACCTCAACCCTCACTGGTCTAAAAAATCTTTTGATGCTTTCGAAGATTATCCAAGCGCAGGTTACAAGGAGTAGAATTGCCTCTAAGAGTGCCGAGAGGTTCTCGAATTTGCCGTGCCCATAATGGTGTTCGGTATCCGCAGGTTTGTCTGACCGCTTTACCGTAAAATAGGTCATGCCGGCTGCCACCAAGTCCAGGCCAGAATGGGCTGCTTCAGAAATTATCCCTAAGCTGTGGGTTATAATACCCACTACCAGTTTGGTCAGGGTAAGGAAAATCGCGGCTAAGAAGGAGCTAAGAGCTACCTTTACCTTTTCGTTATTTTCTTTTTTCTCCACCTGAGTCAAATCTTACTCTCCCTCATTTTGGCAGCCGCCCTGCGGGAGTTTTCGAACTCATCCCTCACTCCCTTCTCCCCCACTGAAAGGGGATCTTCGACTTAGCAAGAGAAGGGTGGTATTAGTCCTTCTCTTCTTAAGACAGGGAGACAGGGTTGGTTCCGAAACGGACAGAATAATGTTCTGTCCCTACAAATTGTTGTCGGGTATAAAACCTGACACTACAATCACACCTGTTGTTTACTTCTCTCCTATTGAAAACTCTTTCCACCTCTGAGCGAACTCTTCCAGCTTTCTATCCACCAGATAGTTCACAGTTCCCTCTTCATAAGTTCCGTTCGCTCTGCCTTCTCCAGCTTTTTCTCCGGTTAAAATCTCTATTCCCTCGTCAATGGTTCTGATGGAATATATACGGAACTTACCTTGCTTTACCGTTTCAACTACGTCTGAACGCAGCATCAGATCTTCCACATTTTGATAGGGGATAATTACACCCTGGGTTCCGGTAAGCCCTTTGGCTTTACAGACATCAAAAAACCCCTCGATCTTCTGGTTTACCCCTCCGATAGGCTGGATTTCTCCCTTCTGGTTGACCGAGCCGGTGACTGCAATATCCTGTCTGATAGGCAGCTCTGAAAGGCTGGAAAGGATTCCATATATCTCCGTAGAGGAGGCGGAATCTCCGTCCACTCCACTGTAGGATTGTTCAAAGCAGATACTGGCATTCATCACTAAGGGTTTATCCTGTGCATATCTCCCCAGCAGGAATCCACTTAAGATCAAAACACCTTTATTATGAGTTCGTCCGCTAAGCTCTGCCTCCCTTTCTATATTTATAACACCGCTTCGACCAATGGAGGTTCGAGCTGTTATGCGGGTAGGCTTGCCGAACATATACTGTCCTAAGTCATAGATGGATAAACCATTGACCTGTCCCACGACCTTCCCCTTTATATCCACCATTATAATCCCCTCCTCTATCATCTCCTGAATCTTATCCTCGGGCATATTCACTCTTCTCTTCCACTCCTCATTCGCCTTTTCCACGTGCTTGGCTGAGACCCTCTTGGCTTTCTCTGAGCAGGCCCAGTAGTTAGCTTCCCGCAACAGGTCCGATATCACGTTGAACCTGGTGGAGAGCTTGTTCTGTCTGCCGGCTAACCTGACCCCGAACTCCACCACAGAGGCTACAGCACTTTTATCAAAGGGATTCAGCTTCTCATCTTTGCAGAGTTTACGAATAAAGGTGGCGTACTCCCAGACCGTCTTATCTTCCTTGGGCATGACCAGGTCGAAATCAGCCTTCACCTTGAAGATCTTTCTGAAGTCCTCATCTAAGCGATAAAGGGTCTGGTAAATATAAGGATCACCGATCATCACCACTTTCACATTTGACTCAATCGGCTCTGGTTTTAAGGCTGAACCGGAAAAGAAATAGAAGGGGTCGTAGGTTTGAATCTCCACTATTCCATTTCGCAGGGTCCTCTTCAGAGCCTGCCATACTGCAGGCTCGATCAAGGTGTCCAAGGCATTTAGAACCAGATAACCTCCGTTGGCTCTTAAAAACGAGCCCGCCTTTATCCTGGTGAAATCCGTCCTGCTTCCTCCCAGACGGTCGAAGCTCCTCTCGATAGTTCCGAAAAGATTTCGGTAATTAGGGCTGGTCTCTATAATAATGGGAATCCCTTTGGTCTCACTGTTATCCACGACCACATTCACCTCATATTCCCGGAAAGGCGCTTCCGGCGAGATGAAAGGTAACCCGGGTAAGGCGCCCTCAGGCTGAGCCTCTTTTTTCTCCCTGAATTTTTGATATTCGGTTAAGATATCCTCCTGCGTCTCATTTAGGTATTCCTCAATCTTTTTATTACCTTTATATTTGTTCCTCAGCTCCTGTATCAGTTCCTTCACCAGTGGTGAGATCACTTCTTTATCCAGTTTAGCAAGTGCCTGTTCCAGCTCCTTGGCCATTGACCGGGTTTCCCGAAAAACCTTTTCCATCTCCTCAATCAATTTTGAATACCTCTCTTTTAGGGAATCAAATTCCTCCCGGGGAAATTTGCCTTCCTCAGTGAGTTTCTCCAACTTGCCCAGGTTAACCGGTTTGTTCTCTATCAGTGGCTCCAAATCCGGCTTGGCAATCGGTCCCAACTGCACCTGCACCAGGGCGAAACCCTCGTTAGCCACCTTCTTTTCAAAATCGCCCACCAGTTTCTTTTGATCTTCCTGAAAAGAGGAGACCACCTCCTTTCTCCGGCGCTGATAAGCCTCGCTATCAAAGATTCTAGGTATATTATTGGCCAAGGAATCTATCAGGTTGCCCATATCTTTTTTGAAAACTACACCTTTGCCTGCAGGTAAATTTACCACCTTGGGCATATCCGTATTTTTGAAATTATTCACATAGCATTTATCATCCGGGGTCTTTTCCCCTTTTTCCAGCTTCTCCAAAAGATGCTTTATAGTTGTAGTCCTGCCAGTTCCCACCAGGCCGGTGACGAATATATTGTAACCCTCGCTTTTTATCTCCAGTCCCAGTTTTATTGCACACACCGCCCTCTTTTGCCCTATAATCCCCTCGCAGGCGTCCACATCATCCGTGGAATTCAGCTTTAGACTTGAGGGGTCGCATCTCCACCTTAGCTTTTCCACCGGAACTTCTTGGAATTTCAATTCCTCGGACATAGCACTCCTCCTGGAAGCTCGTATTTTATCGAAAGTTAGACCTCATCTTCTGTTTAAGATAGAGATTCAAATCAGCCCAAGTCAAGAGCAAAATTCAGGCAGCCTCCTTTAAAAATATTGTTTAAGCTGAATAGGTGACTGGAACTTTGTTTTTAAACCTTGACATTTGCGAATTTAAAAATAAATTATCCGATTGTTAAGGAGGCTGGAGCTTGACTCCTATCCATATGATAAGTTAGACTCATTTTTTAAACAACTTGAATCCGATAAATCTAATCTTTTTTACTTTGGTTCTGCTTACCTCCTTCTGCTGTTTCATACAGCTGTATAGTGTTTTCAGAGTGGTGAATCACTCTGAAAAGCCTGGATCTTTGCCTCAACCCCGTAGCTCAGAAAAGGATGGCAAGGAAAAGAATAAATATGCTGGAGATTTTTTCCCTCCGGTCTCCATTCTCAAGCCACTTCAGGGAGCCGATCCTGGCTTAAAGGTAAACCTCTCCTCTTTCTGCGAGCTGGATTATCCGGAATACGAGCTGATCTTCTGCCTGGAAAAAGGTGAAGACAAAACCTTATCTTTGATCAGAGAGCTTCAGGAGGAATACCCGAAACTCCCTATAAAGATAGCCCAGGATCAGAATCATCATGGTTATAATCCCAAGGTAAACAATCTAATTCGCGGGCTAAAACATGCCTCTTATGATTTGATCCTGATAAGCGATGCAGACGTATGTCCAGCCAGGACTTATCTTAAAGCCACTGCCCCTTATTTCCGCGACCCGGGTGTGGGGCTGGTCACCAATCTCATCCGGGGAAAGGGAAAGGGCTCCCTGGGAGCAATCCTGGAGAACCTATATCTGAACTCCTTCGTCCTGGGAGGCACCTGTTCGCTCTATCATTATTTCGATTATACCTGTGTTACCGGAAAATCAGTGCTTTTCAAAAAAGAGGACCTGGAGAAGATCGGCGGTTTTTCCAGTCTGAAAAATTTCCTGGCAGAGGACCAGATCCTGGGGAAAAAATTCACTAGGCTGGGGAGAAAGGTAATCCTCTCCAACCATCTGATCACCAGTAACAACAGCCAGAGAGCCTTAACCAAATTTTTCAGTCGCAACCTTCGCTGGTCACAGATGAGGATGCAGTTGGGAGGTCTGGGCTATCTTTCGGAGATGCTGGTCAACCCAGTTTTCATAGCCACGGTTTTCGTCATTCTCTCTTCTTTCTCGACTTTCTCCTTCTCAGCTTTTCTGGGAACCAGCTTTTACAAAATAATAGTGGATTCCTTAGAGGGGAAGATGATCCAGGCAAGAGCTGGATTCTTTCCCTATTTCTTGACTCCGCTGAAAGATATCCTGATAGGAATCATCTGGTTTTCACCCTTCTTCAAAACCTCGGTCGAGTGGAGGGGAGCCAGGTTCAAGCTCAAAAGATACACCGAATTGGAGCCGGTCTGAACTTTCCGTAAGTGAACTATATGGAGCATAAACCTTCAGGTTTATAAAAATTAATTTAAGTGGCCGTCGGGTCCCCTGACCCGACGGCAAAAGCGGAACTTGCCAGGTCAGGGGACCTGGCAAGCACTGAAATAAAAGAAACCGCAGCAAAGATTTAATAACTGGAATATATGCCTTTTGATTTGTCAAATCTTTAAAGAAAGGAAAGGCCTATGTCCTTAAAAACCTTTTTTCTCGAAACCCGTCCTCAATTTCTTATACTTTCTCTGGTTTTGATTATTTTAAGTACCTCGATAGCATTCTATGACGGGGTTTTTAATCTCAAGTATACCCTCCTGACTTTTTTAGGACTTTTGCTTTTGCATATCTCCGTCAATACCTTAAACGATTATTTCGACTACAAAAGCGGAATCGATTTAAAGGTAAACCGGACCCCGTTCAGCGGGGGAAGCGGCTTACTCCCCTCTGGAAAAATTTCTGCCAGGCAGACCTTCTGGCTGGGAACTATTTCTTTTATCTTGGCAGTGCCGATCGGAGTTTATTTTATTTTGAACAAGGGTTGGTTCCTTTTACCCCTATTCATCCTTGGTGCAATATTTGTTCTCTTCTACAACAGTTTTATAGCCAGGATAGGTTTGGGAATCTCCGAGATCTCTACAGGCTTGGGATTAGGCACTCTGCCGGTTCTGGGTGTATATCTTATTTTGAACAAAGGTTTTTCCTTGCCGGTTCTTTTCGCCTCTATCCCCTCTGGCATTTTAGTATGCAATCTTTTGTTTTTAAACGAATTCCCGGATGTGGAGGCAGATAAGACCGGAGGAAGAAAAACCTTGCCCATCATCCTGGGCAAAGACAGAGCGGCGAGATTGTATTCTGCCCTGACCTTGCTGGTCTATGTCTGGATTATCCTGGGGGTGATATTCAAAATAATGCCGTCATTTGCACTGATTGCCCTGCTCACCCTACCCATGGCATTCAAAGCCATCAGCGGCTCCCTTGCCCATTCTGATATTACTAAAATGTTACCCGCACAGGGTGCTAACGTGATGGTGGTATTGCTAACCCAGTTTCTTTTGGGGATAGGTTATATACTGGGAAGAGTTATCTGATAAGATTAAAGCTGAAAGCTTTACACTCCGGAGGATTTCTAAAGAAACCTTTCGAACCTTTCCTTTTTGGCTTTACATATAGGGCAGATCTCAGGTGGGCTCTCTCTGGCACATAAATACCCGCAGACTTTACATCTCCATACAGGCATAGAAAGGGAAGGAAGATTTTCGACAGCCCCTTTAGGTTTTTCTTTTCCTCTTTTTTCTAATGGAGGCCTTCTCTCCGGAATCGAGCCGAACTTTTTTTGACCTTTTAAAACCCTTCCCGAAACATATAAGGCACAGTAGCAGGCATCGTACTCGTTTAAATCCGCATCCCGGTAATCGCAGGGGCAGATTATATCCAGATCATCTTCTTTCCTGCCTGAGGCTAACCTGCAGGGACACGCCCAGTAACCGTATCTTTTTTCATTAATGATCAGCCCCCTGACCAAATCTTTGGTGAATTCTGCCTCCGGATTCAGATGATAGCCGCCTGCCTCTGCCTCCCTGTTCAGCCTTTGATAAAGTTTCTGGACCCCCTCCTCTCCTACCTCATTCTTCTTCACTTCTAAGCTCCCCCCTGATCTCCTCTTCCGCATAACCGACTATACATTTTTTGTCGTTTATAACCAGAGTAGGAAAAGTACACTTAGGATTATGCTGTTTGAGCGCCTCCATAGCCTCGTCTTTCTCCTTGCCCTTCAAGAGGTCCACATCCGTATAATAAAACTCAACCCCCAATTTATCCAGCAGATGTTTGGTCTTCCTGCACCAGGCACAGGTGCTCAAGGCATAGAGAACGACATGCCCTTTGTCTTCCCCGTTCACATGCTTCATCTTCATCTCTTGCTCCTCCCAAGATCGACGGAAAGTATTGATTTTTTTATTCTTTGAGGCTCTTAATAAAATCTATTATCTCATTTATGTCCGGCAATTGGCTTATCTCATACACTTTAAATAATACTATCTTTTGCTCCTGGTCAATAATTATATTGGCTCTTTCCGAAATCCCGTTTTTCTCCCGGAATATCCCGTAAAGCTTTGCCACCTCCCCATGAGGCCAGAAATCCGATAGAAGCGAAGTTTTCTCTATCCCCAGGCTTTTCGCCCAAGCCTTTTTACAGGGAATAGAGTCGACGCTTATTCCCACTGCTGTAGTGTTCAAATCCTCGAAAATCTTCACATTATCCTCCAGGGACTTCATCTGCTTGGCACAGACATCGGTCCAGGCAAGCGGATGAAAAGAAAGCAGGATCCTTCTTCCCTTGAACGAGGATAGTTTGAACTCCTTGCCGTTTTGGTCTTTCAGGATAAAATCTTTCGCCAGCTTGCCGATTTCCTTTCCTCTGCCATCGTTATCCTCCTTTTTTTACTTTAGGTTCAGAATCTGTTCAAGCTCCTTAATTCTTTTCTCCCTGGATAATCGCCGGGTTACAGGGTTGAAATCACCATAAAGCTCTTTATGAAATACCGGCTTTTCTGTTTTGTATATTACGCCTATAGGTAATTTATCCTCTCTTTTGGCAAGGGACATAGCTTCATCGTAACCTGACGGAATATGGTCCAATACCTCCACTGTCTCATTGTACAGCTTATAAGTGTTGTTGAAAGTCACGCAGGTTTGAAGAACATCCACAAATGAGAAACCAGGATGTTCCACCGCCTGGACCATTATGTCAATCAGGTGATTTATCTTAGCTACATAGCCCCTGGCCACGAAGGTAGCCTTTGACTCCAGCATCAGCGCCAGGGGATTCAAGGGCTCCTCAATGCTCCCCCTGGGCGTAGAAGGACCTTTGAAGCCCTTCCTGGTTGTGGGTGCATACTGGCCCGTGGTTAGACCATAAACGCCGTTATCATGTACGATCACCGTTATATCCGCATTTCTCTTGGCTGCAAATATCATATGTGAAATACCCTCACCAAAGGCATCTCCATCTCCGGCAAAAGCTACCACCTTCAGGTCCGGATTGGCAATCTTCATACCCTCAACCGTGGCCATGGACCTTCCGTGTATGGAATAAAGGCCGCTGAGGTTGAGATAGTCGAAGATCTTACCGTGACAGCCAATGCCGGCAGAGATCGCCAGCTTCTCCTTTTTTATCCCTTTCTCCTCCAGCTTCTTTATTGCTCTTTTGAAGGCATTGAAGATCCCGAAATTTCCGCAGCCGGGACACCAGGTGTTCTCCGCGTAGGTTGTCAGTTCATCCATTATATCACCTCTTGCTTTTTGCCTTTAATCTGAAATTGGGAATTTTTAGGGAGACACTCCAGAGTGCCTTCCTATGACTTTTTTCCCTTTCTCGTCTTTTGGCTTGCGCTCCGGTTTTATTTGGACTTAATTCAGCTTTAATTCCTCTGAGTTAGCCCACAGACCATGTATGTTGCAGTAAGAGATCGCATAAATCGTCCCCTGCTTTTCGGTCTTGAAGGTGCAGGTGATCTCATGATGGGTATAAACCGTGCTGGTATCGGCCCCTTTGACAGATGAGCCGTGAGAGCCAAACTCAAACCTGCCTACCTGATAGGGAAATTTCTCTCCCTCCGGATGAAAATAGACCTCGATCCAGACTATGTGATGCTCGGTCGTATTGGGATGTCCTATTTGTTTTCCCACGCCAACCGTCACTTTCAAGTTCTCACCCTTTTTTGCCTTTTCCGGAAGCTCGATCACCGGAACATGCTTTTCCTGCTTCCAGTCAGCACTCTGGAAAAGCTCGCTTAATGTTTTCATCTTATACCTCCTTTATTTTGTTAGATAGTTCGATGGGGTCAAATGGTCTCCCGTCATATTTCTTGATGACAGCCTTAATCCTCAGTCCTGCCTTTTCCTGAAGCAAAGAGGCAAACTGTCCTGCACAGCTCTGCTCCACCACAATTATGTCTTTGTCCTTATATTTCTCTAAATCCCAGACCGGCAAAGGCTCCAGATATACCGGTTGAACCACTGTGGCTTCTATATCCCCGGCTTTCAAAGCCTCTGAAACGCTCATACAGGTCGAGCCGTAGGTGAAAATAACCGGACCTTTGTCTCCAAAAGTATTTACCGTTCGCATTTTCCTCAGATAATCCAGAATCGCTTTTCTTTTTCTGTTTCTTTTCTCCTGCATCCGGGCAATCATCCGGGGTTCTTCGGTAGTAATGCCCTTCTCATCGTGCTCATAACTATTCCATTTAATCAGCTCTTCTGAGGGAGGAAACAGAAGAGGTGAGATGCCCTTTTCGGTATCCAGATATCTTTTGTACTCTCCTCCGTTGTGCATCAACGGTTCAGGCCATTTGGTTTTATTTAAATCTAGGTCCAACGTCATCGAGCTTTCTGCCAGATGTTTCTCCGTAAGTAATATCCCTGGTGTCTGAAACCTCCAGAGCAGATCCAGCATCTCGGAGGCAAGGTAGAATGCCTCTTCTATGCTTCCGGGTGAAGCAACTATTCTGGGAAATTCACCGTGTCCCTGATACAGGGCAAAATTCAAGTCACCCTGTGAGGTATAGGTGGGGACGCCTGTGGAAGGACCGGGCCTGGAGGCTAAGAAGCACAAAAGAGGTGCCTCTAACATTCCTGCAAGCGAGAATGCCTCCTGCATCAAAGCAAAACCGCCGCCGCTGCTTCCCACCATGGCTCTGGCACCGGCAAATACAGAGCCGATAGACATATTGATGACTGCGATCTCGTTTTCAGGATGAACAACGGTTAAGCCCAGCTTTTCGCTGTAAGCGGCTAAGGTATGTAATACAGAGGAGGACGGTGTCATAGGATAGGCGAAATAAACATCCAGTCCTCCAGCAGCTGCTCCCAAGGCCACGGCTTCATTACCAGAGAAAATCGGTCTTTTTTTATCTCCGCTTTTAATCTGAAACTTTGCGCCTATCTCGGGATAAACCATATCATAAACGGACATGGCGTAGGCTATATTTTTCTCCATGTCCCGCGGATACTCATTCTCGATCAGAGCCTTTAAATTCTCCTTCTTCAGCCCCAAAGCCGCAGCCAGGGTTGTCACCGCTCCCACGCCCAGCCTTAGATCCGGATTGGGGTATTTTTTTGCTTCCTTTCTGAAAGGAACTTTTAATCCTGAAGATTCGTCTCCAATCTCAGAATCGCAGACCATAACACCCCCCTCAGCCAGATCATTTTTGTGCAGCTTGTAACTCCTCTCGTCCAATGCCACGATCAGATCAGCCTTATTATATTGGCTGGTTATTTTTCTCTCCGCGCTGCTGACTATTGAGAAATTATGTCCCCCTCTGATCAAACTCCGGTAGTCATCCATCTCAAAAACCTGCAGTCCCATACCGGCGAAAAGCTTAGAGGCAGCCGAGCCCGTTTTTTTCACCCCTTCGCCTGCCTTGCCACCTACCAGAAAAGTAAAAACGCTCTTATTCATTTTAAATCCCTCATTTGATCAATTGCACTTTTTATCTAGGTAAAAATCTGTGAGGAACAATATCCTGTCACCTGACTCCCTATTTATACTAAATTAACAACGGCGATATCAACTTTAAATTTTTGTCACCTAAGATAAATTTTACCTTGGAAACTTCCACAAGTTTTATTTTAATACGATGTTCTTTGGATTTATTGTTGTTTATTTTAAAAATTAAATTCCAGGCATTAATCCTAGAATCTACTCTCGCCCTTTCTTGACATAAGAGGATAATTCTGTTATAATTGATAAGAGGGTTCCTTGGATGGAGATGTCTCTTCGATAGTTTTGACAAGAGAGTGAAGAAAGCCGAAAAATAAAGGAGGTTTAAGATGTTATCTTTTAAAAAGATTCTCTGCCCCACGGATTTCAGCCTGCACTCCTATGAAGCCTTGAAAGTTGCTAATGAGCTGGGATTGAAGTTTGGCGCCAGATTGCATCTCCTGCATGTCATCGCCCCCGTCCCCATCATCACAGCCACAGGAACGCCCATGACTGCCG
The DNA here is from genome assembly GCA_964511075.1 of uncultured Ignavibacteria bacterium. Classification (GTDB taxonomy): domain Bacteria; phylum Zixibacteria; class MSB-5A5; order MSB-5A5; family RBG-16-43-9; genus CAZEDM01. The sequence continues at coordinate 347,658 of CAZEDM010000001.1, read as the reverse complement.
GGATTGGTCCCTCTGAGTTCAATGTTCCTTTCTATCAGCAGGAGTTGAAAACTTCTGCGGCAAAGAAACTCCGGGAACTGATCAAAAGAAGAATATCCAAGAGGCTGAAGGTACAATCCATGGTGGTGCACGGCAATGCCGCAGACGAGATCGTGCAAATGGCTAAGAGGGAAAAGATTGGACTCATCGTTATCGCCACCCATGGAGAAACGGGATTCCGCCATTTAATTTTTGGCTCGGTTGCAGAGAAGGTCGTGCGCCTGGCTCCCTGTCCCGTGCTTACCATTAGGTCCCGAGGCAAGAGAAGTTAGAATTCGAAGAAGCAACGGAGCAACAGGGGATGAAATTGAAAGCTAAGAGGAAGGTAAACAGTTCTGCCATCAAAGAACTCAAGAGTATATATAAGAGAATCAGTGAAAGGGAGTGGGAATAAATGGAGAATTTGGATAAATTTACCACTGGTGATTTGAAGATCTTGATTGAAAAACAGATAGGGTTATGTATCTCCACCTACATGCCTACGCATAGAGCTGGCGCAGAAACTCAACAGGGCCCTGTCAGGCTCAAGAACTTACTGGGAGAGGCTGAGACAAAGTTGTTAGCTTATGGGCTTCGAGCTTTAGAGGTGAAGAAGCTGCTGAAACCAGCTCAAGAGCTTTTGCTTAACAGCTTTTTCTGGCAGCAGCAAAGTGACGGGTTAGCTATCTTTCTTTCCTCGAAGATATCCCGGTGCTATCGTCTTCCCTTAGGTTTTGAGGATCTGACAGCGGTAAGCAGACGTTTTCACCTCAAACCTCTTTTCCCCTTATTCTGCGGTAATATCAGCTTTCACCTGCTGGCTTTAAGTAAGAATAAGGTGAGATTATTCCAGGGCAATCGTTACGCTATAGACGAAATCGAACTCGAGGGTGTTCCAACCAATCTGGCAGAGGCTTTGAAGTTTGATGACATTGAAAAGCAGCTCCAGTTTCATACCCGGACTCCTGGTGGAACAGGCAAAAGAGCTGCTATATTCTATGGTCATGGAGTAGGTAAGGATGAGGCAAAAGATAACATCCTGAGATACTTCCGGCAGATCGATCAGGGCTTGCAGAAGTCGTTCGGTCAGGAAAAAACGCCTTTAGTTTTCGCCGGGGTGGATTATCTGTTCTCCCTCTATCGTGAGGCGAATAGTTATCCTCATCTTCTGGGCAACGGAATTACAGGTAATCCGGATGAACTTAAAGCAGAGGAACTGCACAAGAGAGCCTGGGAGATCGTCGAGCCCATTTTTCAAAAATCCCAGGAGGAGGCGATCTCCCAGTATAAACAACTTGCCGGCACCGGCCGAACCTCAAGCGACCTTAAAGAGATTCTTCCTAAAGCACATCAGGGAAGAGTGGATAAATTGTTTGTTGCCCTGGGTATTCAAGAGTGGGGGACTTTTGATCCAAGAGACAATAGGGTTTTTACGCACCAGGAGCAAGAGCCAGAGGATAGCGACCTGTTTGATTTAGCTGCCATTCATACTCTTTTGAATAGAGGGGCAGTGTTTGCAATTGAACCGGATAAAATGCCGGATAATGCACCCTTGACCGCAATCTTCAGGTATTGACGAGAACTGAATAGATATAAGATTTTTATTTCTGAAGATTCAACCGTAGTAAAAACCTGTCAATTCCTTGACAGGTTTTTATTTTTTCCTAATAGCGCTACGGGGAGTCGAACCCCGGTTTGATGGCTGAGAACCACCCGTCCTAGGCCACTAGACGATAGCGCCATATAAAAACAGTTCACAGTAAAAAAACAAAAATACTATAAACTATGAACCATCTACCAATCACTGCCTTTAAGCCCGGGAAATGAACGATTTTAAAGCTCTTATCGTCCACTACTCCCGGCTTGCAGTGCCCAATATAGCAATAATCCGGAAATAGGCAAGAAAAAACTGCCAAAAATCAAATTTTAAACCTGTCTAAAAAGTCTTGAAATAAACGGGTAAATCTTATATCTTATAAAGTAAAGAGTAATAACCTATGTTAGATCTGCCTGAACTCGAAGGATACCAGATAGTCGAAAAAATAGGCTCTGGAGGCATAGCTACTGTTTACAAAGCCTTCAGCTCAGATAATGAAGCAGTTGCCATAAAGGTTCTGTCGAGCCAGGAGCCTGAGGATATCGAGAGATTCAAAAGGGAATTTCTGCTTTTGAGCGGTATCGTGCATCCCCATATCGTTCAGGTCTATGATTTTGGTTATACCTCAAAGGCTCTGCCTTTCTTCTCCATGGAGTTCATTGAGGGGAAGGATTTCAAGACCTTTATCCCGGAGCTTGAGCCTCAAAAACTTTATTCGGTTATATTTCAGACCTGCCTTACCCTGGAATTTCTACACCTCAAAGAGATAATTCACGGGGACATCAAACCTTCCAATATCTTAATCTCCCTGGATAAAAAAGGTATTCCCCAGATGAAGTTCACCGATTTCGGCATTGCTCGCTACGGGAAGGTCTGCGATTTCTCCCAATGGAAGGGAACGATTCCTTATCTGGCTCCGGAGATAATCAGGGGTGATGAATATAATCATCAGGTTGACCTTTACTCTCTGGGTGTAATGCTTTATCAGGTATTGACCGGCAGCCTTCCTTTTGAGGAATCCGATGTTATGAGCATTGCTATGGATCATTTGGGAAGAGAAGTGAAATTCCCTACAGGTTCCCGGATTCCTGAAGCTCTAAGGCAAATAGTCCTCAAACTGCTGAAAAAAGACCCCTTGGATAGATATTTTTCAGCCAGAGAGGTGATAGAGGACATCAAACCAGCTTTCCCGGCAGAACAGGAGGAAGATGATCTGACGCTTGCCCGGAGTCTTATTGCTTCAGCCGATTTCGTCGGTCGAGATAAAGAGCTCTCTACGTTCAAATACCTCTATGGGGAAGCGAAATGCGGGCGGACAGAGGTTATCCTCCTGCAGGGCGAGAAAGGTATGGGCAAAAGAAAGCTTTTAAAGGAATTCAAGAGCCTTGCCCAGACTTATGGTGGAGCAGCCATCAGGAAAACCATTCTCGGTGCTGGAGAAGGTATTTTATCAGAGCTGCAGAATCTCCTGAAAAGACCCTGCCCTCTTGTCCTGGTTATCGATGATTTACAAAAGCTTGAGACTGGGTCTCTTGATTCTCTGGTTGATTTTATGAAAAAGGGGGAAATAGAAAAAACCCTGATTTTCCTCGTTCTGAGTGACAATCTAACGCTTGTGGAGGAAGATGATAAAATAAATCGGGTGGAGTCGATAATAAAATCCAGCCTGGAAAATCTATTCACCAAAATAGTTTTAAGACCTCTCAAGAAAGAAGATACAGCTAAGATGATAAATTCGATGTTCAGATGGAAAGGTGAGAGTGAAAGGGTCAATCAGGCAGTTTACAGCAAGACAGGCGGGAATCCTGCCTTAATTGTATACCTGATGAATTCGTCCCTGGAAAGGGGACTTTTGAAAAGGACTGATTCGGGCTGGGATTTTCAGTTATCGGGACTGAAACATTTACCTCTGCCTGAGGAGTATAATAAACAGGTATTAAGCAAATTAGGCCGTTTAGCTACCGAGGACCTGAATCTGTTAGAGGCTGCCTCAGTTTTGGGGGAGGAATTTGAAGCAGGTACTCTATCCGAACTCACGGGCCGGGATGAGGAGGCAATATCTGATTCCTTTTCACTCCTGTTTAAGGAAGCCCTCCTCAAAAAGGATTCTTCTTCAGCCGAGAGCAAAATTGCCTTTGTTAATGGAATGCTCAGGGACTTCATCTATGGCAACATAGAGGAAGGCAAAAGAAAAAGATTGCATGGAGAATGTGGAAGGGCCCTGGAAAAGCTTTTTTCGGCGAATATGGATTCAATTCTCGGTGATTTGGCTTATCACTTCATCCAGGCGGGAGCCAAAGGGCCTGGATTTAAGTATTCACTCTTAGCCGCTGAAAAAGCTGAGAGGGAGAATGACTGTCAGGCAGCCATTGAAAATTATGAAAACGCTTTGAAGCTACATGCGCCGGGACTGAAAAAACCAATTGTGTCTGAAGAGGAAATTTGGTCGAAACTTGGCAACCAGTATGGAATTACCGGCGGTTTCGATAAAGCCCTAGCCTGTTACGGGGAAGCAATAAGCCTTTGTAAACGTGAGAGGAAGGATCCTGATCGTATAGCTAAGCTCTATCAGGAAACAGGCGTCATATACTTGAGGAAAGGTGAGTATGAAAAAGCGATCGAGATTTTGAATGATGGACTCTCCTTAGCTGGCAAACCTCAGTCCTCGAATATAGCGTCGGAACTCAATACTACCCTTGGGTGGGTGTGTCAAAGAAAACGTGACTATTCACAAGCTATATCTTATTTCCAGAAATCAATTGAAACTCTGAAAAAACACGCCTCCAGGGAATTGGGGTTAGCCTATAACGGTCTGGGGGTAGTTTACTGGGAATTAGGAGAATTCAGCAAAGCATCGAGCTCTTACCAGAAGAGCTTGGCTATCTTTGAAGAGCTCGAGGATGAAAAAAGTTTAGCCACGGTGAATATGAACCTGGGACTTCTTGCCAGGAACAAAGGGAACCCAAAGGAAGCGCTTAATTACTTTGAAAAGGCATTGCCCTTTGAGGAGAAACAGGGAAATATCGCCAGCCTGTCTTTCCTTTATAATAATTTGGCTTTGGCTTATGAAAATTTATATGAATGGGACAAATCTTTAGAGCACCATCAAAAAAGCTGTGAGCTCAAGGTGAAAATGGAGGACCAGAATGGCCTGGCTATTTCTTTCAGCAACTTAGGGCTGGTACATCTAAGAAGGGGAAGCTTAAATAAGTCGATTGAAAACTATTCCAAGGCCCTCAGGCTGTTTCATGCCCTTAAGGACAAATTAGGAGTAGCAGATTGCAGCTTCAGTCTGGGCGAGGTGTACCTGCTCCAAGAGAACTGGCCCAGGGCTAAAAGCCATCTGGAAAGAAGCCTGCGGATAAGAGAGGAACTTTCTGGCAAGCCCAGAATGGCCGAGACCTTAAGACTTTTGGGAAGATTGAATCTCGAAACAGGTGACTTCTCCACCTCCTTGGCCCAATTGAAGAAAAGCCTTAAGTTATTTGATGCTCTGGGGAATCAAAATAGAATGCTGGATGTCTCGTTATCCTTGGTTGAATTGGGACTTAGACAAAATAACACCACGGAGGCTGAAATACACTTGAGTTATGCGGAGAAGTTGCTTGACTCAGTTGATGATGAGAGTCTGAAAGGGAAGTTCCATAAAGTAAATGGCTTTATATTACTTCAAAAAAATAATGCTGAGCAAAGCCTGAGGAAACTCCTGGAAGCGGTAGATATCTTCAGAAAACTCAAGATGAGATATGAACTGGGGTTAACTTATTTGGAAGTTGGCAGGATAAAATTAAAGCGGAACAGATTAAAGGAGGTCAGAGGATATCTGAGGGAATCCCTGAACATATTCAGAGGCATGGGAATCATTCCCAAGGCTTCGGAATGTGAGAAACTTCTGCAGGGTGTAAGTCATTTGAGCCAGGCAGATCAGCAGAGGACACAGGTGCTCTACCAGATAAGTAAGCTCCTGAATGATCTCACCGATCTGGATGAGCTTTTAGACAGGATTTTGGATTTAGCCATAGAGCATCTCAGTGCTGAAAGAGCTGCGGTTATACTCTATTACCCCGAAGATGACAGTCTGGAGCTGAAAGCTGTAAGGGGAATAGAATCAGAGACCAAGCGGGATGCTTTAAGCATCAGCCGTAGAGTAATCAAGGATGTTTTAATAACCAATGAGCCGCTGATAATCGAGGATGCCAAAAACGACCCGGAGACAAGTTTATACCAGAGTGTAATCACCCATAATATCCTCTCCATCTTATGCGTTCCCCTAACTGCCGGGCATAAGACCTTGGGAACGATCTATGTTGATCACCGTTCTCTGGCTGGAATGTTCTCCAGAGAGGATTCAAACTTCCTAAAGGCCTTTGCCAATCTGGTGGCAGTTGCCCTGGAGAAAGCCCAGCTGTATTACCAACTGAATGAGGAGATCTTTCAGCTCAAGAATGATATCAGACAAGCCTATAGTTATCCCAATATCGTTGGCAAAAGCAAGAGAATGCAGGAGGTATTTAACATGGTGGAGAAGGTGGCAAACAGCAAAACTAGCGTGCTGCTTTTGGGAGAAAGCGGAACCGGCAAGGAGCTGATTGCTAACCTGATACATCATACCAGCATTCGTAAGGACAACCCTTTTGTAAAAGTTAACTGCGCTGCTCTGCCTGAGTCACTTCTGGAAAGCGAGCTTTTTGGCGTGGAGGAAAAAGTAGCTACGGGAGTGGCTATGCGAGACGGAAAATTCAAACAGGCGGACAAAGGGACTATATTCTTTGATGAGATTGGAGATATGAGCTTGTCTACCCAGGCAAAGGTGCTAAGGGTGCTTCAGGAAAGGGAATTCGAGAGAGTAGGAGGCAGCAGAATCATCAAAGTTGACATCAGAGTGATATCTGCTACCAATAAGGACCTGGAGGAATGCATAAGAAACAACCTCTTTAGAAAGGACCTCTTTTACAGATTAAACCCGGTGACGATTAAAATACCACCTCTGAGGGAAAGAAAAGAGGATATCCCTTATATAGTCGATTTCTTCTTGGAGAAATTCTCCGGGGAAAGCAAAAAATCCAAGATAAAAATCCCGGTTAAGATTATGAATCTTTTGATGGATTTTCCCTGGCCCGGAAATGTAAGGGAATTGGCTAATCTAATAGAAAGAGCCGTTTTATTTTCGGAGAATGGCTTTTTCCCGAAGGACTATTTGCCTACAAAAACCCAGATTCAAAAAGAGAAAAAATTACTAACTTCTCATCAGAACTTAAAGGATGTCCTGGATCATATAGAGAAAGAAATGATCCTTCAAGCCTTAGAGAAAAACAACTGGAATCAAGTGAAGACAGCTTCCCAATTGGGAATAAGTGAAGCAACTTTGAGAAGGAAAATGGCAAAACATAAAATCAAAAAATTTAAAGGCAGCATTCGTCGAAAATGACGAGGAAGCTATCCAACCATCATAACTATCAATCACTTAAATTTTATTATGTTCTGATTTATATATGCACTAAATGACTTTTTCTTTTAATTCTTTGCATTTCAATCAATTAAAGCTACAATTTCTTTTAACTCGTCAAAATCGACGAGTTTCCTGTTTTGGTTGTCTTTGTCCTCTGTAAAACTATCAGAAACATATCAGCTTAATTCTTAATACCACAACGACATACAGTATTTCCCATCTTCCTTATTTTTAATAGATAAGCGGCATTCTTTTTGAAATAAGTCCTCTTGAAAAAGTTTTTAAACCTTTCACCTATAAGCCGGGAGGACTTATGAGAGGAGTGACAAACTGGAGAGAGGGGGCGGTTGGGTTAGTTATCATAACAATTTTTTTCGCTCTATTGCTCATTGGAATACCAGCTGTAGCTTCTGCAGACGACGGAATTGGACAGCCAGGCGACGGGTTGAACTCGTCACCATCTAACAACGGAGAGACTACCACTTCTGGGGAGCCACTCCTTCTTCTTGTCAGCTTGAGCATAATACTTTGAACAAAGAGAAAGGAAGTCCGTCTTTTTCTCTTGGTCAGGGTAGAGGGGTAATGGGCCTGTTCATGGAGGAGAAGCAAAGGTTCTACTGACCAAGAGAAAAAGGGGGGCCTTTACCGGGTCGTGTGGAGGACAGGGTAAGAGAAGACTGAAACAGGGGATCGTATTATTGAACTATAGCAGGATATAAAGTTATGGAAGAGATGAGACAGGAGGAAGTAATGGTATTATCAAAGCAACTAATATATGATATAATCGTTGACTGGGTTTATGAGAATAAGTTGCCTGTATCACTTAAGCAAATGGAAGAGCTTGGGACAAAAATATGGGAAAAAATGAAGCCTCTGAGGGGCAAATAATTATATAGAAAGCTTCCTGAGGATTACAGGGGTTGGTAATGCCATTAAAAAAGATATGAGGGTTAATTTTAGCCGGGATAGCCTACTGAGAAAGCAGGATTTCCTATGGATAGGAAGGAGAATAAGTTTTTTTAGGGGGATGAGATGAGTAACACGAATATCGAGAATTTTTATAAGAAACTGGAACTGACCACTGTCAAATTTTTGAATGTGGTCTTGGAGGGTGAAAGCGGAGTGGGCAAAGAGTGTTTTGCCAGAATGATTCACGAAAAAAGAGGCCACCAGGGGGATTTTATTATCTTTGATTGGGAATGTGGCCATTCTTCCCAGCATAGTATCTTAGAGTATCTGGCGCAAAATCACCTGATCCCATTGACGAATGCAGACCCCGGTAAAAGAAATACCTATTTTTTCAGGAGGATTGATCTTTTAAGCTCGCAAATGCAACTTAAGATTCTTGAACTTCTGGAGAGTAAGGCAAAAAGAGGCGGGCTTTCCAGAAGCCAGCTTCATCAGCTGGGTTTGATTGCTTCCTCTGAAAAAAAGCACAAAAATGAAAGAGCACAGAACGATCCGTCTCGTAACTATTTCTTGGAGCTGTTCCCGCTCAGGATAGCAATACCTCCTTTAAGAGATAGAAAGCAGGAGCTTGGCACTTTGATGCACAAGATCCTGGAGTCTGTAAACAGACAGCTCAATCGAAGGGTGTCGGGTTTCTCCTTTGAGACCTATTATTTTTTTATAGATTACTGCTGGCCCAATAATATACATGAGCTGCGGAGTGAAATCGAGAGGGCAGTGGCTCTAACTCAGGATGATGACCTGATAAAACCAGAAGTTCTCTCAGGGAGGTTGGTAAAAAGTCAGAAACTTCTAAGCATTAACAGTTTCATAGCTTGATCACTGCGGAAAGGAATCAATTATGAGTAAAGCGGATCGGTTACTGTTTATTTTAAATCTGATAAGAACCAGAAGAAACCTCACGGCAAAGGATCTGGCGAAAGAATGTGGCGTCTCGGAGAGGACCATCTACCGGGATATTAACGCCATATCCTCTGCCAATATCCCTATCTTTTATGAAGAAGGATACAGGTTCTTAACCGGAACTTTCTTACCTACCTTGAACCTATCAACTGATGAATACATCGCCCTCTGTCTGGGGTTATATTGCGAGGCCATCAGTTCCACCCCTGCCCTGAAAGAAGCAGCACGAAGAGTATTGGTGAAAATTGAGAGTTCCCTCCCGGAGAATATCAGAGATGACTATCTTCGGATAAAAAAAGAAATAAATCAAAGGATTGAGCAAGAAGATAAATGCTCCATAGATTCTTATATATCCGAATTATTAAACTTCAGGATCCTCAGGGAAGATAGAGTTTATTAGCTTGGCATTGCTAAAAGTATTAACCTCGTTATCTTGCCGAGGCTTATTATTTTCTGCAAGACATTGGATTAGGCTGACCCCTCTAGAGGGAGCAGTCAATAATTTAGAACTTTTCTTTTACGGAGCCCCAGTTGGACGGCACTAATAAGCGTTAGGGCGAATTTAGGCATGGGAAAAATAAAGTTCCCCCGGGTACAAGTTTAGAACTTCTCAGTTTACCGAAGAGAACGATTATTCAAGCCCCTTCCTCTTATTTTAAGATAACCCTAACACTGCGGAGCCGGTCCTCCTTTGAAAAAGTAATTTATCAGATAGATTACATCGGAAACAGTTATGCTGCCGCTACAATCGACATCCCCCACCTCAGCCGGGTTAGGTGCAGGTCCGTACTTAAACAGATAATTGACTAAATAGATAACGTCTGAGATATTTACCTGTGCGTCTCTATTGCAGTCCCCCAGGGATATCGTGGTGAAGCTCCAGATCGGACTGGTGATTGAGGTATCCGCATCGCTTGCCATAATCTGCCAGTAATAAGTTGTGCCGTATTCCATCGTTCCCGGGTTGTAGGTAGTGGCAGATTGGCTGTTCACCAGTTGCGGAGGATTGGCTGTATCGAAGTATACATCGTAGACAAGCTGATCAAAATAATTTGGATCTCCACCACTCCAGCTCAGGCTGGTATTGGGATTTACCAGTATTGCAGAATCTCCTGGCTGAAGCACAGCCGGGGTATTAGGGGGGTAATTAATCCATACAGCTGCTGCCTCATCCACATAATAAGCATCAAAAGGATAGGAACTGGGCGGATAGGAATAGCCCTGATGCCAGGTCGTATCGAAAACCGCTGCAATGACCGTGATGTTATCAGGAGTTATATTTCCAAAATTATGGCCTACCCCATCTGAATGCTGATATCCACTCCAAACGGTCGAATCCTTCCAGGTGCTCCCGGCCTCAACGTAGACGCTCTCATCAAATGCATAGTCCAGGAAGGTAAAAGCATAAGGGTCCCCTTGAGCATCGGTCCCCCATCCCAATGTTGAGACAGTCTCCGTGACATACGCCCGGAGATGCCCCTGATAGCTGCTGTCCTCATTATTCTGGACGGTAACCACCACACTTATTCTGGCGAGCCCCAGCCAGGCAAGTGACAGACTTAGATCTATATCATTCACTGCCCTGCTACCGCAGGCGTTAATACTTGCAATATAATCTGTCCTTGCACCGGATATGCTTCCCGCACCAACGTTAAGCCTGTACCCTCCGTCAAAAAAGACGGTCGGAAAATATTGTTGATTATAATCATTTATCCTCCAGGCCGCATGCTGGTTTTTGTCATCGACTAATGAAACGTAAAAAAACGGATAAGCCCCTTCGGCATATAAGTTTTTTAATGCAGCACCTGCATATTTACAATATGGTCACCAGGTGGCGGTTCCAAACTCCGTAAAGACCGCGTGGGTAAAGGAACTGCTCTCTCCCGAGGTTAATGAGGGAGCAAGAATCCCCACGCTGGAAAAAATCAAGCTTAATGTAACAGCGGTAATAATGAATTTACCAAGCTGAATCCTCCTGTGCATTTTCCTCCTCCTATGATTGGTTTATGGCCATCAAGTTTTTTAATTTCTACTCCCCCCCCTCTCTCATTCAAAAATAAGCAGGCTGATTCTCTTTCTCAATACTACTTACTTTTAAATAGTATAATATAAAAAAGAAAAAAGTCAAGAAGAATTATCTTATTTAAGAATTTACATGAGGTAACCTCTCTAAGCTCAATCAAAGACTAAGATTACGACCAATGGAATAGTCTTGTTTTATGATGAATTACTTGTGTCAGATGCGATTTTATGATCTTGAGATCCATCTAACGGACACACCAAATTCTTCTTTTCTACTGCCTATCACTATTCCCCTAAAAAGAGGAATCGTAGTAAATTATTGACAAAGATGGTATTTATGTTATATTTAAGATAAAAGGACTGTTTTGGTTTTGTTTCGGCCTTAATAAGGTAGGAATTGATGAAATATCTGAAGAAACTGCTTAGGGTTTTTGTTTTACTGATATTCTTAGCATTTATTTTCTATGGAATCAGGTTAGGCGACTTCGAGGAGACCAGGATCAACGGCTCTGCCTTATGTCTCTCCTGTATTGGCATAGAATAGTCTAACCAGTTTTTGCCGTAAGTAAGCCTGCGGTAGAGTAAAATTCAAGGTGAGAGTAGAAGGAAATGAAAAGACGTTTTTTCCAGATCGGAAGTCTTCTTATCTCAAATTCATATATAGGTTCGGTTTTTTACAATAAAATCTACCAGGGATGGTTTAAGGGTATCTGTATTCCCTTTATGAATTGCTATGGCTGTCCCTTGGCAATGGTGAGCTGTCCCATAGGCACACTTCAGCACTTTGTCATTATAAAAGCAATCCCCTTTCTGCTTATAGGCTTCCTGGGAATGATTGGCCTGGTGGTGGGAAGAATGACCTGCGGCTGGCTCTGTCCTTTTGGATTTGCTCAGGAAATGCTCTACAAGATAAGGACGCCAAAATTACATCCGGGCAGGGTATTCAATTATACCAAGTATTTGAGCTTAATTGTCTTGACTATCCTGGTGGCATTTTTTGTAGGAGAGCCCTGGTTCTGTAAGCTCTGTCCTGCAGGGACCCTGGAAGCCGGCATACCGCTTGTCCTATGGAACCCCAGCGGGGATATTTTTGTCCAGGGAGGTCCGATTGTATCCCGGGTGGGACTATTGTTCCACGTTAAGCTTCTGATACTTTCCACCTTAACCCTGGCAGCCATTTTCATCCATCAGCCGTTCTGCCGCTATGCCTGCCCTCTGGGTGCTATTTATTCTCTTTTTAACAAGGTCAGTTTTTTTCGAATGAGGCTGTATGCACACAAATGCGGGTTTTTTCATGAGTATCAGGATATATGTCCCATGGAGGTAAACGCCCAGCAAAACCCCAATGACAAGGACTGTATTCGCTGTCTGGAGTGCACTAAGTGCAGAAGCTTAGCCTTCAAACCTTTTTGGAGGAGGTGAAGGAAGAAAATCAAACGATTCGATCAAATCCAAGATAGTGATTTTTGAAATCAAACCAAGTTTTTTCGAAAGGAGCAGTGACCAGCATGCTAAGAAACTTAAATCTTTCGGTGGGATTTTTAATAGTCTTTATGTTGGGTTTCTTCCTTATTCCGGTCAAGGGAAATTCTCAGGTTTCCTTTACTTATACCTCTACCTCAACTCAACAAGACGGAATGCTGGACAGTATCGCCGCTTACACCTCAACCCTGACCAATACCGGCAATGTGGCTGATACTTATGACGTAGATATGATCGAGAAACCACCTACCCCGGTCGGATGGTGGATGCGGTTCTGCTCCAGCGGAATATGCTGGGATTCGACTATCACCCATGCTCCCATCCCTGTTTCTCTTGACTCGTCTGAATCCGGAGAAATCTTGCTCGACATAAGACCCTATACCTTTGGCACAGGAAACGTCACCCTGAGAGTAACTTCACGCACCAACCCCAGCTTAACAGATTCCATCACTTTCACCCTTTATGTCCGACGCGGGGATGCCAATGGAGACGGAAACACTTCGGTTTCCGATGTGGTTTTTCTTATCAATTATCTTTTTAAGGGAGGTACGGCTCCTGTTCCGCTGGAATCTGGTGATGCTAATTGTGACACCAACGTTTCTGTCTCGGATGTAGTTTATTTAGTGAACTATCTTTTCAAGGGAGGATCTCCTCCCTGTGCCTGATGCAGTGGCAGGAGTCTTTATTCTCGACCTGCTGTTGGCAGGTCAAGGGTGAAATTAATGAGAAGAAGAATCGATTTCACGGTCTTGCTAATATCGAGCCTTAGTTTTTTTGTTCTGTGGTTTATTCATAGCTGCTCCACCAAGAACCTGACCAGAGTGGAAAAGTTTGGCTCTATATCCGTGAGCTCAGATATCCCCGGAGCAAATATACTACTGGATAATGCTTCAACCGGCAAGCAAACTCCGGACACCCTGTTCAATATCAGGGTGGGCAGTCATCTGATTGAACTGGAACTTGAAGGATACCTGTCCTCCCCACGCTCTGTTATTATCGAAGTGCAAGCTGATACCACAATCGAGATAAGTTTCACTATGTTAAGCCTGGATTACGGGTTTTTACGGGTGAACTCCAATGTTCAGGGAGCCTATATTGCAGTGGACAACGAGCCAACAGGTGAACAGACTCCTTTTTTATTCGACCATAATATCCCCACAGGGACCCACATCATCTCCGTTTACCAGGATGGCTATTCCAATGACCCGCCTGCCAAGGAGATTGTGGATATCACGACCACTGACACTACTGAACTGACATTCAATTTAACACCGACCCAGGTAGGTAAAAATGTGGGAGATATAACTGACGATTTTTATTTAGAAGATGACTACGGTGAATGGAATAGACTTTATGCTTACAGAGGATTTGTGTGTATTATAAATTTCTGGGCAACTGAGTGTCTAAATTGTATGGCTGAGCTTCCCTACATACAGCAATTATATTCTGAATACTCTTCTGACAGCTTGAAACTTTTTGCCTTAAACTACGATGATAATGATGGTTTTGATGTAATTCAACAGACAAGAAGTAACTTAGGACTGACTTTCATTCTACTTCAAGACGTCGGAGGTTCAGTAAAGAATGACTACGAGTTACTTGGCACACCTGTCACAATAATAATTGACAGAAGTGGGAAAATTTATCATTACGAGCTGGGATTTGAAGAAAGCAAGGCTGACCAGTTCATGAGCAGATTCAGGCAGAAGTTGAATGAGCTTTTTGGAAAATAAAACTTAAACCTTACTTAACATTATCATTACAAAATCATGCGAACCCCATTTTTAAAATTAACCTTATTTCTTTTTTTCCTTCTCACCATCACACTTTCAACCCAGGGAGAAGAAAAGACCTCCCCGGCTCCAGACTTCTCAGCTGAGAATTTAAGCGGGAAAAAGATGGAGTTGAAAAAGGTGTTAGAGAACGGACCTGTTCTAATCAGCTTCTGGGCTACCTGGTGCAAGCCCTGCATTAAGGAGCTGACCGAGCTTCAGAAGGTCTATAAAAATTACAGGGAAAAGGGATTTGAGATCCTGGCAGTGGACGTAGACGGTCCCAGGAGCGTCTCCAAAGTAAGATCAATGGTTAAGGGATTGAAGTGGGAGTTCCCGGTGCTCTGGGATAAATCGAAGGATATCTACAGGAAATATCAGGTGCTGGGAATACCGCATACGGTCCTGATAGACAAATCCGGTGATATCGTTTATACACATACCACTTATCGCCCCGGAGACGAGGAGGTGATCAAGAAAAAGATTGAGCAGCTCCTGGAAAAACCAAACGATGCCTCAGAGGAAAAAGAGGGGAAAGAAGGTGAAAAGTAATACTCCTTTCCTGAATACAATCTCTATTATTAATCTTTTTTTGGTCGTCTCTTCTCTGATATTCTTCAGTTTCGATCTTGCATTTTCCGGCGATTTCAGGCCTTACGCCAGTAACCAGCTTGAATACTCGACCGGCGATAATAATCAGAACGAGATATTCCATGACTGGCTCGATTTCAACCTGAGCTACCGGATATACAGTCTGGGATTAAGATACGAGGCTCACGCCCCGGATGACTGGGGTGAAAACTACAGGAAGATCTCTTTCAGATATCTTCAGCTCTCCCCGAAATCTCTGGATGTTACCCTAGGAAACTATTATGTGATTTTTGGGCGGGGCTTAGTTCTGCGCTCTTATGAGAACCGGGACCTGAGGTATGATAATAACCTGGATGGCATAAAAGCCAGTCTTGACATCAACAAATTAGACTTAACCTTGTTATGGGGAGACCCCAGAGGTAAATATGAAAGAATAGACGATCCTCTGTATGGAGCAGATGGCAAAGTATCCCTGTTTGATTGGATGAGCCTGGGCGGAAGTTATCTGCGAACTGATATCACCGATTTTGGTGAAGTCCAGCTCTACGGAGGAAATCTGGGCTTTTCTTTTCCTCATCTGGACCTATATGGGGAATATGCCAGAAAAGATAACCCGGCAGGTGAATTTATAGACAAAGACGGAAGTGGGGTTTATTTGTCCTCCAATATCTATTATCCTGGTTTTGGACTTACCTTGGAGTATAAAGATTACCGCAGGTTCGATTTTTCCAACCAACAAGTAACTTATAATAACCCTCCCTCTTTAACCAAAGAACACCTTTACACTCTGCTGAACCGCCATGCTTACGTCCTGGACTTATACGATGAGAAAGGCATCCAGGCTCAGGCAATCTCCACTCCTCAGGAGAACCTCTCCCTGTTAGCCAATTACAGCTACACTGCTGATCACCAGGACAGACTGATCTTCACAGAAATCTATGGCGAGATAGAATACGATTATAAAGATCAGGCTACTTTAAAGACCGGATTCAGTCGATTGAAGAACGTGAAAGAGGATGGTTCACCCTATTATCTGGCTCCGGTTTTGGATATCACCTGTTACCTTTCGTCGAAAAACAGTCTTGCTTTTATCCTGGAGCACCTGTGGACCGATAAATATGAGGGAAAACTGACCTATTACGACCAGATAATCTCCCTCAGCTTTTCCCATTCGCCCACTTTTTCCTTGACCATTTCTCATGAGAGAACCACCCAATGGAAGACCAGAGAATGGTCCGGGAAAAAGAACTGGTTCATCGCTACCCTGGACTGGTCCCTGGCCAAGAGACAAAACCTAAGCCTGAGCATTGGCACCAGACGAGCAGGTAAGGTCTGCTCTGGTGGAATCTGCACTGATAAACCAGCTCTGGACGGTGTGGAGATAAAGCTGTTGAGCCAATTCTAGTCCTCTTGACAGCTATAGGCTTTTAGCAATTTATGCGATCTTGGAGCTTTTCTTAAAAAAGTAGGTAAAACGGAAGGAAAATGACGGCTCTAATTTTAGAATTAAAGGAGTTTGTAAATCCTCAGATCAGTTATTTTAGCCTTTAGCCTTCTGAAAAACTGGGGGCAGTGGACGATTTTAGAACTTTTCTTGGAAGTTTGGAAAAGCCCATGCCTGATACTTTACCCCTATTAGCCTCTGCGTAAGTTTCATAGAATCAACGGATTATACAGTTCCCCGCCTATCCAAACAAAAACAGGGGTACCCATCAGTGTGAGACTACCCAGCCCCTTGTCGGAATACACCATTGGGAGCAAGAAAGAACTTGGCCCGTTTCGATTTTTTAGTTGACTTAACAGGTGGAATTAGCTAAACTACATGTGTAATCGGATAATAACATAGATTGGCGTTCTGTAAACGAGCGTTTAAAGAACGATTTTAGAGGGAGAAGGATTGATGTTTGGGGGAAATCTCGGGCAAGTAAATCTGCTCATTAATTCCTGCTTTTTTTGGGGGTTCTATGGGACGGTAGGTGGGTTCTCAGAGACCCCCTTTCAGTTAACAGAACCTTTTTTGTGGGAGTCTTCTGATCTCTTTTCCCCTTGGAAAAAATCATGCTGGAGTGAATGCTCAAAAATAAGCTACAGGATAAGGAGGAAGTCATGCTCGGAAAATCAACGAAGTATCAAGAACGGATTAGAGTCTTGCGTGAGCAAGCAAGAAATGGCAAAATGAGTGCGATGGAGGAGTTGTACAAAAGGTACCACGTAAATGAAATAATGATTAACAATGAACTCGTAAACCTAAAGGAAAGGTTTGCAGGATCTGTGACCAGTTAGCAATGAGGTAAAGAAACTGGGGTGTTGGACGATTTTAGAACTTTTCTCATCCAGAATTTACAGTTCGTCGCCATTAATATAGCGAATGTTTTAATTTGGGTAAGAAAAAAAATAAGCCTCATATAGTCTGCCCGGTGCGCAATGTCGGTATCCGTTTAATAAAACCAATATAATTCTACCCGTACCTCCTTTGCAGTATCGTTCTGCTTGAATAATTATCCTGATAAAGAGCAATAAAATAAAGAATTTTACAGCCTTTACGAAAACCATCCTTCCTTTTTCATTATCTCCGCTGCAATCCTGCTACTGGGACCATCTCCCCTGGCTACCGATACGCCTACATCCTTGCCCACCGCTTCTGATATCTCTGCAATCTCTTTATGGGTAAATCCCGGGCAGAGAAGTATGGAGTGAATTCCCTCCTCTTTGACCAACCTTCTGCATAGCTGTACTGCCTCGTCCTGGTTCCTGACCAGCGTCACAAAGAGTTTATATTTGGATGTTTGAATGAGGCTCTTGTGTTTCTCCGGGTCAGCATCCGGAGTGTGGGCCAGGAAGAGTACTTTGAACGCCATATAGATCACCTCCAGCCTGTAATTTTACGTAGAAGACCCTGTGTATTTTACTAAACTTAAAACAATGTTCCAAAAAAAGTTCCTGTCAAGTCCCTTTTCTATAAAATCTTAACGAACCTGGAAAACCAGTACAACTTAGGAACAATAATACATCTAAAAGTAGGTTCCTTCTCAATTCCCTGTATCACAATTGAAGCAAGTCCTTTAATAGAGATAGATGACGTACGTTCACCAGAGTAATTCAATAAAGCGCTTAACACTATCTACACATTGAACTTAAAACTAAAAAAAGTCAAGGAGTTTTTACCAATGACGCGTCTACAATGCCGTATAGTTCAATAAGCAGGAAGAACCTGCTCACTAAATATTCTTATCGCGGGTATGCAGACCCACCTGTCCCGATTGACAGATTTTCCCCGGCTTGCAGGGCAGGATCTTTTCTCTGCTTTCCTGTCCCTGGCTCAATCTGAGATTGCACGGGGTAACAAAGACGTCTGCGAGCAGATTAAGTTAGAGCTGGTCAAGAGATTACCCCCGGAAAGGATTCTCCCGCCTGAGGAATTGTTGAAATGGTATGAGAATTTATGCGGCTCAAGCTAGGTGTGGGACTCAGGAAATAAAAAATAGACTGGGAGAAAGTAAGTGAGTCGCTTGAGGAATAGTATTAGAAACTCAGAGCTCTTGAACTACTGCCTAAAACTCACCCCCTTAATCCCCCTCTCTTATTAAGAGAGGGGGCAGAGGGGTGAGTTCAAAACCTGTAATCGTGTCACGAACACAGGATTCCTGGCTTACTGTTGCTTAGGCTGGTTTTTGTTGCGTATTATCAAGGTGACAGTCTCTCGGATTGTGCAATGATGTGCTTCGGGACCACCAGGGTAAGTTCTGCATCGGGGATTTCTGTCACCCTGCACAGCGAAGGGATAAAAATTGACAGCTCATATCTCGGCCTTTATACTGACAGCGCTAATAGGATTATTTTTGTTTTTTGCCTTGAGCAAAAAGCAATTTCGTAATTACAGGCGTAAACGACTTAAAAGCAAACCATTTCCGCCTGAATGGGAGGGCATCCTGAATCGGAACGTTGTTCTTTATCGTTACCTTCCCGACTCGCTAAAGAAAGAACTGCAAGGTCATATTCAAATCTTTTTGGGTGAAAAGATTTTAGAGGGATGTGGCGGGCTGGAAATAACCGACGAGATAAGGGTTACTATTGCAGCGCAGGCGTGTATCTTGTTGTTGAATCGTAAAACCACCTACTATCCCACTCTTTACACCATTCTGGTATATCCCGGTGCTTATGTGGCTAAAAAAACCACCGTTGTAGGCATGCAGCACTTTGAGGAGATGGCTGTTCGTGCCGGAGAATCCTGGAGCAGGGGGGAGGTCGTTCTGGCTTGGGACAATGTGAGGCAAGAGGCAATAGATCTTGCCGAGGGGCACAATGTGGTACTGCATGAGTTTGCTCACCAGCTGGATCAAGAGGATGGAAGGTCTGACGGAGCCCCCATACTGGGAAAGCAATCCAGCTATAAGACCTGGGCTCGGGTCTTGAGTAAGGAATATCAGGATCTAAGGCGAAAAACGCTGTCCGGCAGACCTGATATCATAGATGCTTATGGAGCAACAAACCCGGCTGAGTTTTTTGCAGTTGCAACTGAAACTTTTTTTGAAAGACCAAAACAAATGAAACTCACCCATCCTGAACTATATGAAGAACTGGAAAGTTACTATGGGTTGGATCCATTAAAGTGGTTCGAGAATAAAGATCAACCTGATAAAGGTTCCAGAACAGTTTAGATCGTGGGTAGGATGCCCTGCGCACCTGATAAATGAATAGTGTCAGGAGCCCCAGGCTCCTGACCTGCGAACTTGATATTATCCAAAAAAGAGTGGCTGGGAATTGACAGATTATCAATATTTGTTTATAATAACGCCGTATAAGAATGAAGTAGGTCTTAAAAACAAGGATACAATTCTGGAAGCAACAATGAGAAGATTAAGCTATTTTTTGTTTTTGCTGGTATTATCTTCTCTTTTAGTCTATGCTTGCAAAAGCGGAAAGAGCTCTCCCCCCCGACGCGAATCTGGAATGTCAGGGGCCAGACTGGCTGTGGATGCGATGGTTTTACAGCCACAGCTCCTAGACAATAAGATAGTGACCACCGGAACTCTCCTGGCCAACGAGGAGGTTCAACTGCAGCCGGAAATCGCAGGAAGAGTCACTGACGTGTTCTTCACGGAGGGAAGCAAGGTACAGAAGGGGGATGTGCTGATAAAGCTTAATGACCGCGAGCTTAAAGCCCAGCTAAAGGGAAAAGAGATCGAGGAAAAGCAAGCCTCCGATCTGGAAGCCCGTGCGCGCCAGCTATTCGAAATCAAGGGAATAAGCCAGGAGGAATACGACAAGACCGCCAATGCCCTCAATATGATCAAGGCACAAAAAGAGGTCATCCAGGCTCAGCTCGCCAAGATGGAAATAGTTGCACCTTTTGACGGGATAATCGGTCTGAGATACGTCAGCCCGGGAAGCTATGTTTCCACGGATATGCTGGTTGCAACTTTGAACGATATCGATCCTGTAAAGGTCGAATTCTCAGTGCCTGAAAAATATGCCAGGCAGATAAGAAAGGGTAACTCCATCACGGTTCGGGTGGGCGATTCCCAAAAAGAGTATAGGGGGGTGGTCTATGCGGCAGAATCAAAGATCGACCTTGAAACGCGGACCATTAAGGCACGGGCTGAAATCCCCAATCCCAGAGGGGATCTGATTCCCGGCTCCTTTGCCAGGGTGGAGATCACCTTAGAGCAATTCCCCCGGGCCATAGTGATCCCCTCGGAAGCCGTAGTCCCGGAGCTGAACCGGGAAAAGGTGTTTATCTGCGTCAATGGTAAGGCCCATTCGGTGACGGTAAAAACTGGCATCCGTACCGAAACCAGCATTCAAATAGTCGAAGGATTAAATCCTCAGGACACTCTTATCCTTACCGGATTGCTTCAACTGTCCGACAGGAAAACGGTAGAGATAAAAAACCTTAAAAGCGATTAGAAATAGACCTCCATGAACCTGCCTTCTGTTTGCATCAATCGCCCTGTTCTTTCTATAGTATTATCTTTGCTCATAGTCTTGTTTGGGGTGATCGGATACTCCTATCTGGGAGTGCGCGAGTATCCCAATGTCGATCCTCCTATCATTACCGTCAGTACCTCGTATACCGGCGCTAACGCTGATGTAATCGAATCTCAAGTAACCGAGCCGCTGGAGGAATCTATCAACGGCATAGCCGGGATCCGCTCCCTCACCTCCTCCAGCAGTGACGGGAGAAGCCGGATCACCGTGGAATTTGAGCTGGGAATTGACATGGAGGCCGCGGCAAACGATGTGCGCGATAGGGTTTCAAGAGCCATACGTGACCTTCCTCCGGATGTTGATCCTCCCACTGTTTCCAAAGCAGATGCGGATGTGACCCCCATCATCGCTCTGACGGTCCAGAGTGACAAACTCAGCCTACTGGAGCTTTCTGCCTTGGCTAACGATGTGTTCAAGGAGCGTTTGCAGACCATACCAGGGGTCAGTGAGGTCGGCATCTGGGGCGAAAAAAGATACGCCATCAGGTTGTTGATCGATCCGTCACGCCTGGCTTCCCAGGGTTTGACACCATTGGATGTAAAGAACGCCCTGGATAGGGAAAATATCGAACTCCCCTCAGGCAGCATAGAGGGGTATAACACGGAGCTGTCTATACGGACATTCGGTCGATTATCCACACCTGAGGAATTCAATGACCTGGTCATCAAGGAAAAAGACGGGTCGGTGGTCAGATTCAGAGACGTTGGCCAAGCTGTTCTGTCTGCGGAAAACGAGCGATCCATCATGCTGGGCAGCGGCGGTATCCCCATGGTAGCAGTTGTTCTTCTTCCTCAATCCGGATCAAACCAGATCGCTATCGCGAATGCGTTCTACAGGCGCCTGGAACAGATAAAGAAAGATCTTCCGCCAGATGTCAAAGTCACTATCGCCATGGACACCACGACTAACATCCGCAAAGCCATAAGCGAGGTCGTGGAAACTATTCTGATCGCATTTCTTCTGGTATTGGCGGTGATTTTCTTGTTCCTGCGTCACTGGCGAACCACCATCATCCCCATGCTGGCCATTCCCATATCACTGATCGGTGCATTTTTCATCATGTACCTTGCTGGCTTCTCCATCAATATCCTTTCCTTGCTTGCCATCGTGTTATCCACTGGCATAGTGGTGGATGACGCTATCGTGGTGCTGGAGAATATCTATAAAAGAATCGAAAAAGGTATGAATCCGCTTGAGGCCGGATTCCAGGGGTCCAGGGAGATTTATTTTGCTATCATCTCTACCACCATTACCCTGGCTTCCGTGTTTCTTCCCATCATGTTCCTGCGGGGTCTTACCGGACGGCTCTTCAGGGAGTTCGGAGTGGTGGTGGCAGGCTCGGTATTGATCTCGGCATTCGTATCCCTGACTCTGACTCCGATGATGAGTGCGCGGATCCTGCATAAAGCCGAACATGAGAACAGGTTGTTCAAGCTGAGCGAGAAGTGGTTTAATGGCTTGATCTCGGGCTATCACCGAGCTCTGGGATTGTTTATCAACCGGAGATATTTAGCACCTGTGATAATGGCGGCTTCGCTGGCGATAATTTTTGGACTGGGCTCACAGCTTCGCTCGGAACTGGCTCCTATGGAGGATAAGAGCCGGCTGATGATCAGTTCCACCGCTCCGGAGGGGACCTCCTATGAGGCGATGCGCGATTACATGGGAAAGATCCTAAAGATCGCCGACCAGCTGCCGGAGAAGGATGTGATCGTTTCGGTAATCGGGTTCGGAGGTCGCGCTAATGGAGGCTTTGTCAGGATCGGACTGGTTCCACCTGATGCCAGAAAGCGAAGCCAGCAGGAAATTGCGGATGCGCTTGCCGGGGAACTCAAGGATTATACCTTTGCCAGAACTTACGTCACCCAGGAACAGACTATCGGAGGTGGACGGGGCAGGCAGTTGCCGGTGCAGTACGTCATCCAGTCACCCACGCTGGAGAAGCTTAAACAGGTGTTACCTGACTTTATGGATAAGGTTCAGTCCGATCCGGTCTTCCAGATCAGCGATCTGGACCTGAAATTCAACAAGCCTGAATTGACTATAGAAATTGACCGGGAACGGGCCCGCTCCTTAGGAGTCACCGTCAGGGATATCGTCCAGACCCTGCAGCTTTTTTTCACCGGACAGCAATATGGGAATTTCATCCTTAACGGCAAACAGTACTACGTGATTGTGCAGGCTGACCGTGCGAATCGGGACCAGCCTCTGGATTTAAGCTCTATTTTCGTCCGGAACAGCCGTGGTGAATTGATTCAGCTCGATAACATCGTGAGGCTGTCTTATCGCAGTAACCCGCCCCAGCTCTACCATTACAACCGTTACGTATCTGCCACGGTCTCGGCTTCCACGGCCAAAGGCTACACCTTGGGTGATGATGGGATCAGGGAGATGGACAAAATTGCCTCCAGTACGCTTGATGAGTCATTCTCGACCAGCCTGGCAGGCACGGCTAAAGAATATGCTGAAAGCTCTCATACCTTGGTTTTCGCATTTTTGCTGGCGCTGATTTTGGTATACCTGATTTTGTCCGCACAGTTCGAAAGTTTCAGAGATCCGTTGATTATTATGTTTACCGTGCCGCTGGCGTTGGCCGGTGCAGTGATATCTCTCTGGATGTTCGGACAAACCTTAAATATCTTCAGCCAGATAGGCATTATCGCTTTAGTAGGGATTGTGACCAAGAACGGAATTTTGATAGTTGAGTTTGCCAATCAGCGCAAAGCCAAGGGATTATCCATCAGAGAGGCGGTGATCGACGCTGCGACCCAAAGATTCCGACCAATTTTGATGACCAGCCTGGCAACCGCTTTCGGCGTTCTGCCGATCGCTTTAGCGCTCGGTGCCGCTGCCAGAAGCCGAATGTCCATTGGAATCGTGATCATCGGCGGGCTTCTATTCTCCCTCGGATTGACTCTTTTTATCATTCCTGCACTTTACACTTATCTCTCCAGCCGGAAAATCCATATGGTAATTTCAGAACCGCAGACAGTCGGGGAAGAAAGCATCAAAGAAGAGAAAGTATAAGAGTTTAGGAGTCTAATAGTTAAGTATATGTCAGGAGCCTTATTTTATCAGTTCACTAAAGTGAACTGCAAATGATTTCCTTAATCTCATTCCTTCCATTGCTTTTAAGCAATCGACAATGACGATATAATTCAGCCAGTGGTAGTGGACGATTTTAGAATTTTTCTCGTCCAGAATCCCCAGTCTGTTGAGTCTAGTATAGCTTCTATGTTAAATCAGTTGAGGAAAAAAATCTTACAGGGTACCTGTTTAGACAACTTCAGAACCCATTTCATTCAACTACTTACAGAGGAGAAATCAAATCTGGATCCTGGAAAAAAGGTAGCTGCCCAGCATCAAGATCAGGACGGTTATAATACTTAAAACAAAAAAATCGGTAAGCAGGCCAAAGTGAGAAATATTTACCAGTGTATCCCGCAAGCCATCTACGCCATATGAAAGGGGATCGACACTCGCAGCCAGGTGTAACGCTCTTGGCAGCCCTTGCAGGGGAAATAAGGCTCCGGAAAGAAAAAAGAGCGGCATTACCAAGAAGTTCATAATCAACTGGAACCCCTGCATATCTTCCAGAACCGAAGCTATGGCTGTTCCGAAGGCAGTAAAAAGCAAGGCTATGAGAAATATAAAGACCAGGGTGGCTGGCAAAAGGCTTAGATTCTGCGGTCTGAAGCCTACTAAGATAGAAAGAAAAAATGTCATCAATCCCTGAAATGAAGCTACGGTTGCCCCTCCCAAAGTCCTTCCCATCACAATCTGAAGACGGGAGGTGGGTGCGACAAGCGTTTCTTTTAAGAACCCGAATTGCCTGTCCCAAATTATCTCTATACCAGAAAAAATCGCAGAGAAAAGAACCCCCATGGCGATAATGCCTGGCGCCAGGAACTGAATATAATTACCCTCGCCGGCTTTTTTGTAAATAGGGTTTAACCCAAAACCCAATGCCACCAGAAAAAGGATGGGCTGCCCCAGGGAGCCTATAATTCTTGCTCTAGAACGAGAGTATCTTTTTAACTGCCGCAACCAGAGAATATAAATCGTGCTCATAATTTTTATTTCGTCTTATCTCCGGAATATTCTTCTCCTTATCCTCATGCGGTCAATTACATTAGCTCCCTCTCCCCGAATGACAGTGCCTGTCAAGGCCAAAAAGGCGTCTTCCAAGGAAGTGGTTTCCGTGTTCTGTTTCAGCTCTGCTGGTGTACCTTGGGAAATGATTTTCCCGTGGTCGATAATGGCGATTTTCTGTGCGACCCTTTCTGCCTCTTCCATGTAATGCGTAGTAAAAAAAACTGTCATCTGCTCTTCGGTGTTCAGATTTTTGATATAGTTCCAGATATGGCTTCTGGTTTGAGGATCTAAACCCAAGGTCGGCTCATCCAGAAATAGTATCTTGGGATGATGGATCAGTCCCCTGGCGACCTCCAGCCTTCGTTTCATTCCCCCGGAAAACCTCTTTACCAGCTCGTCCTTACGATCCCACAGCTCAACAAATTTTAACAACTGTTCTGTTCTTTTTCTGCGAACCTGCCTTGGCACTTTATAAAGCACACCATGAAATTCCATATTCTCATAGGCGGTGAGCTCATCATCCAAACTCGGGTCCTGAAACACAATCCCGAAAGAGCGACGCGCTGCATTCTGGTCTGTGGTAGGATCACTTCCATTTAAAGTGATCTCTCCACTGGTGGGGCGCAAAAGCGTGGCCAGTATTTTTATAGTGGTGGTCTTTCCTGCACCATTCGGCCCAAGAAATGCAAGGATCTCCCCCTTACCAACAGAGAAAGAGATATTATCCACAGCGGTAAAACCATCAAATCTCTTCGTCAAGTTTACGACTTCAATCACGGTATTATCCTCTCATTCAGGTGACCTTCTAAGATCCCCAGTATCTTGTGCTTCCCTTTTCAGTGTTGCTTTTTCTCGAGTCTAAGTTAATCTACATCCTTTCTCAAGTCAAGTTCTCTAAGGTAGTGATAAAATAGAATTATTTCCAAATGACATGCTAATGGGTTTTGCATCAAATTTTATTACGAGAAAGATACTCGAGCTTGTTTGACGGAACAAGGTATTTGATTTTGCCCCACACCGCTTATGCTATTTCCTCAGATGGGTAAGTAATCTTGTAGGCAAAAAACAGATTCAGGAACACGAGATTCCTGGTCTGCTATATAGGCCAAAAAATGGCTTTCAAAACGCCTAGTACCCCGGCCAAGAATGAGGTCGCATGCTGTAGGTAATATACCAAGCTACCAAGAAAAGCCAACCCATACATGCCTACCAACATTCCTTTGTCATCCACGTTTTTCCTCCTTTTATGTTAATACGAGGTCGCGTTGTCGTAATCAGTCATCTTGCATTACTGAGTCAATAGGTCATGCCCTCTCTATCTCTGAACTCAAAGATTTAACTTCTGCGACTGGCTTAGGCAGCCTTCTCTATCTACTTACCTTGGTTTATCCAATGCCACTTATCTTGGCGAATTGGGTCATATCCAAACAAAAGTGTATACACCAGAACCACACAATATCGCGTGACCTCTGAACAACGAGTATTACCACAACACCCAATCCAACATCCCGTATCAAGCCAGCAAACTCGGGCAATATCACACCCTGCGATGTCATTGCTGGAATGTGGCCTGCGGCAAAAAGGCACGCAACAATTACCGTTGCCCAGCGATTTGCGATGGCACCTGCCAAACGGACGAACAGGATGGCGATTGTAAGATCTTCGAGAAGCACTTGCACCATCTTGTCGATATTATCATATCGCCATATTCTGCTAAGAAGAATCCATGGTGTGTCAGACCCGACACGGAGGAGCGAGTAGGCTCCGACGGCTAGACTTGACAGTACGAGACCCACGAGAAGTCGTGTCGGTATTCTGGCTATGGGAAACCATGCTGAAGTCCACGGCTGCTTACGAATCACAAGCACCATGAGAATTGGAGTGAAAATTAGAAGCTGATTTATCGAGGCTAGTAAGGGGCCAAGCGCACCTTTTTCTGGAAGGCGGACGCCGCTACTCCAGAGCTGCCCCAAAACGAGAACTCCTATAGCTCCTACTAGAGCGATTCCAAACTCTTTCCAGGGATGTTCAAAGCCTTTGACCGGATGCAGTGGCCACACATCTGGAAGCAGTCGATTGGCTAGCAGCCACCCTCCCAGACCAATCAGGTACGCTACAACGAGGGGTAAATAGTGTTCTTGAAACGCGGCAGAACCTTTCTATCAGTTAACTAAAGCGGACTGCAGTTGATTTCCTTGATTTTATCTGTTCCATTGCTTTTAAGCAACCGACTATGGCGATATAATTACCTGGGGGACAGGGATTCGAACCCCGGTTTTGTGGTCCAGAGCCACACGTCCTGCCGCTGGACGATCCCCCAGCAAAAGAATTCTAATAATCTGCCGATATAATATATCGGTTGCACAGAGCTTTTGAAAAATAAATTCTATAACTTTTTTGTCAAGCAAAATCTGTGAGGCAATATGGATGAATTGAAGAATATCCTGGTGGTGGATAATCACCAGAACATACTGGACCTCATCAGCAATCTTCTGCAGATGTTCAAATACCAGACCCTCTGTGCTCTTGATACGGAGACCGCCCTGAAGCTTCTGGAGGAGAAAAAGGTCGATTGCGTAATCACCGACGTGGAGATGCCCAAGCCCAGTGGTTTCGACTTGCTGGACGAGGTGAAGAAAAAATACCCGCAGCTGCCGGTCATAATGATTTCCTCCTATGCCAATCCCAAGATGGAGAAACAGGCGGAGAAAAACGGAGCCTCGGGCTTTACGGCAAAGCCTTTCAGGATAGAGACCCTGCAGAAGATGATTGAGAAGGCTTTAGGGATAAGGGAAAGAGATTAGCCTGTTTTAAAGTGCTTTTTGAATTAAATTTTAAGGCACGGTAAACGTGTCTTTTTATTTATTCTTCAAGTGGTGATGTTACTTATATCATCTATCGTACAGTATCTGGTTTTCCCATGGATTCGTATGATGAAAAACTCTTTTCCAAGCTAAAATGATATTTTTCACTGGCAGGAGAAGTTAGGATTCTTTATATTATCACAATGAGATTGCCGAGTACCAAGAAATACAACCAATAAAAACCCTAAAGAGAGTAAAGATTATGAACAACACTAATTCCATAAGCCATTTAGATTTCATCCGGGAGATTGTCGAGGAAGACCTAAAGACAGGTAAATATGGAGGTAAGGTGCAGACCAGATTTCCCCCGGAGCCCAATGGCTACCTGCACATAGGACACGCCAAAGCCATCTGTCTCAATTTCGGAATTGCTGCCCAGTACGGAGGCTTGTGCAATCTGAGATTCGATGACACCAACCCGACCAAGGAGGAAACTGAGTACGTGGAATCGATCAAGGAGGACATCCGCTGGCTGGGCTTCGATTGGGAAGACAGGGAGTATTATGCCTCAGACTATTTTGAACAGCTCCACCAATTTGCTATCCAGCTGATCAAAAAAGGGTTAGCCTATGTAGACGACCAGAGTGCAGACCAGATCAGGGAGACCAGAGGCACCTTAACCCAGCCCGGCAAGGAGAGCCCTTATCGCGACCGTTCGATCGAGGAAAACCTAAAACTTTTCGAACGCATGCGTAAAGGAGAATTCCCGGATGGCTCCAGAGTTCTGCGTGCCAAAATCGATATGGCTTCTGGAAATTTGAATATGCGGGACCCGGTAATGTATCGCATCCTCCATGCATCACATCACCGGACAGGCGATAAATGGTGTATCTATCCGATGTATGACTGGGCACACGGTCAGTCGGATTCCATAGAGGGTATCACCCATTCCATCTGCACCCTGGAATTTGAAGACCACCGCCCCCTTTATGACTGGTTCGTTGAGCAATTGGAAATCCATCACCCACAGCAGATCGAATTTGCCCGGTTGAATCTCAGCCATACCGTCTTAAGCAAACGAAGGCTTCTCCAGCTGGTGAACGAAGGCTATGTCAAGGGCTGGGACGATCCGAGAATGCCAACCATATCAGGTTTCAGGCGGCGTGGTTACTCGCCTGAGTCGATCCGGGATTTTTGCGAACGGATTGGTGTGGCAAAGAGGGATAGTATTGTCGATATCGCCCTGCTGGAACACTGCCTGCGTGAGGATCTGAACAAAAGGGCACCACGGGTTATGGCAGTATTACGACCGCTTAAAGTGATCATAGACAACTATCCGGAAAATCAGGTGGAGGAACTGGAGGCTGTAAACAATCCTGAGGACGAAAATATGGGAACTCGCAAGCTCCCCTTTTCAAAAGTTATTTATATCGAGCAGGATGATTTCAGGGAAGTACCACCCAAAAAGTTTTTCCGCTTAGCTCCAGGAGGCGAGGTCCGGTTGAAACACGCCTATATTATAAAATGCGAGCGGCTGGTGAAAGACGAAAAAACAGGAGAGATAATCGAGCTTCACTGCAGTTATGACCCCCAGACCAGAAGCGGAGGACCCAAAGCAGACCGTAAGGTCAAAGCCACCCTGCACTGGGTTTCAGCAGACCAGGCAATCGATGCAGAAGTTCGTCTATACGACCATCTCCTCCTGAAAGCGGACCCGGACGATACCCCCGAGGGTCAGGATTTCAAGGCAAATCTGAACCCGAATTCTCTGGAGGTTTTGACCAATTGTAAATTTGAACCAAGCCTGAAAAGTGCAAAACCCGGAGCTCACTATCAATTTTTAAGAATAGGTTATTTCTGCCTTGACCCGGATTCAACTCCTGAGAAACTCATCTTTAACCGCACCGTAACCCTGCAGGATGCCTGGGCAAAGATAATCAGCAGGTCAGGAGCCCCGCGATCCTGACAACCTATTCTGGATGTTAAAATCCAGCTGGGGAATAGGTGGATGATAACATCCACTAAGGATCAATGTGCTTGACAACCTGAAGCACAAAACGCATTGATGTTGATTTACTCTAAAGGACTGCGTTAGGCTGAAGCGGGACGTTTAAAAACAAAAGATATTGACAATAATCGAAAATTAATTTATTTTAATACGCCAAAAGATAAATACATGATTTTACCGGATGCGGCTTTAGGAACTTTGAGGGAATATTACAAAGTATACAGACCAAAGGAATATTTGTTTGAAGGCGCGGAGGGAAGGAAATAGCTGGTCATGCCAGTTCAAAAACGATTGAAATCTACACTCGTGTTAGTAAACAGGCACTTGGAAAGGTTCCAAGTCCACTGGATCAAGCAATCCAGTAGTCAAAAGCGAAATAAACTCAATACGTCTATTATGTTAAATCAGGCGGATAGACGCAATGCAATTATACACTTAGTTGCACAAAATTAGGGTGCCCCTATCCCAGGACAGGAAATTATTTTTAATACAAATGCCGCGCCCATTTTTGCCCGTCTTCTTCGGCGGGCGATTAAGAGAAATGTTGAGATTTTAAAGAATCATTATGAAAAATATCAAGAAAGTCGCATTCGTCGGCAATTACCTCCCCCGTCAATGCGGAATTGCCACATTTACAACGGATCTTTGCGAGTCTTTCGCGTCAATCAATCCCGGTGTCCAATGTTTTGCAATTCCTATAACCGATATTGAAGAGGGTTATCAATACCCCGAACGTGTTCGTTTTGAGATAAAGGAACAGGATATAGACACCTACAAAGCGGCCGCTGACTTTTTGAATCTCAATGACGTCGATATCGTCTGTCTCCAACACGAATATGGTATTTTTGGCGGAAAAGCGGGCAGTTATGTTTTATCATTGTTGCGCAACCAGAAAATGCTCCTGATAACAACACTTCATACGATACTGAAAAATCCAAGTATTCAACAGCGCCGTGTTATGGATGAACTGCTTGCGATATCTGATTATGTAGTTGTCATGTCTCAGAAAGGCGCCGAGATTCTCCATAGTATATATCAGACACCTCAAGACAAGGTTCGTCTGATACCGCACGGAATACCCGATGTGCCCTTCATCGATCCAAGCTTCTATAAGGATCAATATGGCGTTGAAGGTAAAATAGTTCTTCTTACTTTTGGCTTGCTTGCTCCCAATAAAGGTATCGAGGTCGTACTACGGTCGCTCCCGGATGTCATCAAGCGTCATCCCAATGTCGTTTACTTGGTCGCCGGGGTTACACACCCGAATCTTCTCAGACATGAGGGCGAGAAATACAGGCTTTCACTGCAGCGTCTTGCGGACGAACTTGGTGTCAAGGGGCATGTCGTATTTCATAATAAATTTGTTTCCATGGAAGAGCTTAAGGAACTCATTGCGCTTGCCGATATTTACATCACCCCATATCTTGAAGAAACGCAGATTACATCGGGAACGCTCGCCTATTCTTTTGGCGCAGGTAATGCCGTAATATCAACACCATTCTGGCATGCTCAGGAGTTGCTTGCAGACGGGAGGGGTATTCTTGTGCCATTTGGAGATTCGGACTCCATAACCCAGGCAATCACAAGACTTATTCGGAATGAAGTCGAACGTCATTCTATGCGCAAGAATGCTTATCTGTTTGGCCGTGAAATGACTTGGAACAAGGTGGCTCAGCAATACGGCAACCTATTCGAAGAGGCTCGCCAAAAACGGCCATCCGTTATGCAAAGGAAGATCGCTATGCGGTCTCTTAATGAGGAATCTCTCATTTTGCCGGAGATCAAACTTGACCATCTCGTGCAGATGACCGATTCCATAGGAATATTTCAGCATGCGCTGCATAATGTTCCTAACTTCGCTGAAGGATATTGCACGGACGATAATTCAAGAGCGCTTATCCTGACCGTATTGCTTGAGAATCTCGGCACAATCAATTCGCTAAGGCTTTATGACCTTACAAGCCGTTTTCTCGGTTTCGTGAGATACGCCTGGGATGAGAAAGCGGCACGATTCAGGAACTTCCTCACCTTTCAGCGTACCTGGACAGATGAAAACTTTTCTGAAGACAGCCATGCCAGGGCAGTATGGGCTCTCGGAACCTGCATCGGCCGTTCCAGGGATGAAGGCTTTACTCAAATGGCGGCAGAGATTTTCGAGCAGGCCTTGACACCCGTATCTTCATTTACCTCGCCTCGGGCATGGGCTTTTGCGTTGATTGGCGCCCAGGAATATCAACAACGTTTTCCGGGCGATAGGTTTGCCCGCAGCAGTTTGGAAGTGTTTTCCACGAAGCTTATGAGACTTTATGACGAGAACAGCAGCGCTGGATGGAAATGGTTTGAACCAGTTTTAACTTACGATAATGCTAAAATTCCCCATGCACTTATTGTCAGCGGACGGTGTCTCGCCAATGAAAAAATGCTCAAAAGCGGGATTGATTCATTACACTGGCTGACTGCTGTGCAGACTTCTTCTCGAGGTCATTTTCAGCCCGTTGGCACGGATAAGATATTTGAGCGCGGCAGCTCCAAGCCTGTTTTTGATCAGCAGCCGATAGAGGCTTATTCTACCATTTCAGCCTGTCTGGAAGCATATCTCACAACTAAAGATAAGCATTGGTATAATAAAGCTGAGAAGGCATTTCAATGGTTTCTTGGAGCTAACGATTTGGGAATTCCGCTTTACGAACCGGCAAACGGCGGTTGTTATGACGGGCTTCATGTGGATAGGGTAAATCGAAATCAAGGCGCCGAATCGACCATCGCATTTCTTCTGTCCCTCTGCGAGATGACCAATATTACAAACATCATAGAGAGTTTCAAGGAGCCAATTTTAGAATGATAAAAAATAATGCTTCAAAGGAACCCTCACCCCTACCTGTAAAAGATACGGGCATTATCCTGGCGCCTGATAGCCAACGGGTCATTGCGCGCCCGCATATTCCTTTAAACGAGTTGCGAGTCGAACGGATTATCTCACGAGTGTTGTCTCTTGATGAGTCGGACATACGGAAAGAACTGAAGAAGGTACTTGAAAAGTTTTCACATCGGCATCATAATTTTGAGGTTCTTCTGGAGCGCCAATTTAACTCCATCCGCAGGTTTATGCCTTCAGATGTATTGCCTTCGCGAGAACGAAGACTTCTCATAGGCTCGTTCTTTCTGGCCGAATATTCATTTGAATCAGCCGCCCTTTTCAACCCCTCAATCGTTCCACACCCCGAGCAGTCGGGACTGCCTCCTGGCTCTCTCCGTTTTATCATGCCCCTGCGGGCGACAGGTGAAGGGCATATTTCATCTTTGACGTTCCGTTCCGGATGTATTGACGCAAATTATAATATATCAATCGATGAGTCTCATGGTTTCGCCTCTACCGCAGAAATGAAACCAAATGCTTTATACGAAAAGGCGTGTTTCGCCAGGAAAATACGTGAAATGGATATTGACAACGTTTTCTCCAATTCCGTTGTAGTATCCCTTCCAGAACAATTCACCATTGATGAATTGCAGGAAAAACTAAAATCTTGGATATTCAACCATCATCCAATATCTCAAAATGACAGGCTCACTTCCGACAAAATCCTCTGGCTTGCTCAATGCAATTACGAGGCATATTTCGATCCTTCCGTTCCTCTATCTGAACGGGTTCTATTCCCTCTCTCTCCCAGTGAACAAAACGGTATTGAGGATGCGAGATTTGTTCTTTTTACCGACGATGACGGAAGGAAGAAATACTACGCTACCTACACTGCATATGACGGCAAGGTCATACTTCCTCAATTGATGGAAACGGAAGATTTTGAACATTTCAAAATGATTACCCTGAACGGGAGCGCAGCCGTAAACAAAGGAATGTCTCTGTTCCCCCGCAGGATAAATGGCCGTTACGCCATGATATCCCGTCAGGATAATGAGAACCTTTTCTTGATGTACTCCGACAATATTCACTTCTGGCATGAAACAGTTCCGCTTATGAGACCTTCGTACTCCTGGGAATTCGTGCAGATCGGAACCTGCAGCTCACCAATTGAAACCGGGCATGGCTGGCTTCTCCTTACCCATGGCGTGGGGCCTTTTCGACAGTATTCCATAAGCGCCATTCTTCTAGACAAAGAAAATCCTTCACAAATACTTGGCCGTTTAAGAGAGCCCCTTATCCATTGGACAGAGACCAACCGATCAGGTTATGTTCCTAACGTCGTATACACTTGCGGGGCGCTCCTTCACAATGACATGCTTGTCGTTCCCTATGCTATGTCCGACCAGCAGTCCACCATCTCTTTGATTTCCCTCTCTTCTCTCCTTGAAAAACTATTACATGGAACAAGTTAGCCTATACGCAGGAGCAACATGTTTTTTTCTGCATTTCTCACTCGCCCGCGCTTCCTATGCGGGCCGGCGGATTTTGGGCACAACATTAAACCCCGAAGATATACAGGCACCCTAACTCTACGCTTCGCTGCCGCTGGCTTGCCTGGTATTTCCGGAAAAAATAAGAAAATTGAAATATTACACAGGGGAAAAACATATGAAACCGTTTGCCTCGCTTTTTTTAATTTTTATTCTGCTCAATTCCCTAATAATGAACTGTAAATCAAACAGTGGTGAGAGTAAGAAACATCCTTTGATTTTTGCTACATTTGCCGAGGACCAAGAGCAGTTATATCACACCCTGATGCTAACTGAGAGCATCCGTACTTTCGCGGGTAAATTTCGAAACGCTCCTATCTGGATATACGTTCCCGAAAACCTGTTGGAGAAAAGTGACGCAATCCTGGAAAAGTTAGCCTCTCTTAAGGTAGAAATCAAAACCAGCCAGGCACCTGCAGATGCCTTGAAATTTTATTTTGCCCGAAAGGTTTTTGCAGCGGCTGAAGCTGAGTCAGAGGCGAAAGACAAATCAGAGAGTCTGGTGTGGATGGACGAGGATACCATCGTCCTGCAAGAGCCAAAGGAATTTTTATTAGGACCGGGCATCAGTTTGGGTTACCGCCCGGTGACGCACAAAAACATCGGCTCGCTCTATGCAGAGCCGCTTGACGAATTCTGGAACCGTGTGTATGAGAAGCTGTCAGTTGCAGAATCATCCCTCTTCCCCATGATAACACCCGCTGACCAGGATACTCTCAAACCCTATTTCAACGCCGGCTTACTGGTGGTTAAGCCCCAGCGGGGAATCCTGGAGAAATGGTCACAGAATTTCACCCTGCTCTATCAGGATTCGATTCTAACTGACATGTGCGAGCGAGACAGGCTTAAAAAAATCTTCCTTCACCAGGCGGCACTGGTAGGAACGATCCTGAATACTCTCGAACAGGAGGAGATGGTCGACCTTTCGCTGAGGTACAATTACCCCATTTTCTTCAAAGCGATGTATGGTGCAACCAAAGAATTCGATTCCCTGGACGATGTGGTAACACTGCGATATGATGTTTATTTTAGCAACCCGGATCCGGACTGGGATCAGAAACTGAAAAGACCAGAAAAAACCATATCCTGGTTAAAGCAGAGACTGGGTAAGGAATAGTTCTTTTTGTCTACATAAGCTCTCTCTTAATACCCCTTTCTTACAAAGAGAGGAGGTATGGAGGCGAGTTCAAAAATCATTTTCGCATTCCATAAGGAATACAAGATTCCTCATCTACACAGTTAAGCGACTCGTTTTGGCCCGCGAATGCATTGACAGAACCCGTGATAGTTGGCACATATACCCCCAAACAATGAGATGAACCCCCAAAAAAGAGGAAAGGTAAGAATATGCGTCAGGGTCGGTTTGGAATACGGCAGAAGATATATCCCCCAGGTGATCATAGCACATCCGATCACAATGGTAGTATGACCGAAAACAATAAGGGCAGTGCGACCGCCACACCAGCCCAGATAACAAAGCGAGCCCCCGATAAGCAGAGGAATTGCTCCACCAGCACTGCCACCAATTACCAGTGAGACTAATCCCATAACAGTTAGAACTACACCCAGAATCACGGTTACCCAACTACGAGGTTTCATGCTATCTCTCCTTTAGCAATACTGAATGTCAAAATCTCCTGCTCCTGACTTTTTATCATACGAAAGCGCAAACTAAAAGTTGCTGATACGGAAACTTACCCCCTTTAATCCCTCTCTCTTACAAAAAGAGGGGGTGCAGGGGTGAGTTCAAAAACATTTGAGACCGTAGGGGCGATTTCCATTTGGATCCATATGGACATGAATCGCCCCTGCACTTCACTGTAGGGCAAGGTGCCCGCCCTGCGAAAGTGCTAACATAAACTGAAGGTTGCGGCTGGCTAAAATGACCAATTGACTATCGGGAAAACAGGAAACTGTCCACCCTGCTTGATGATGTTCACTAGTCCGATCTGCAGACCTTTCATTTTTTTGGCATAGTTGACAAGGCCAAACTGGAGTCCACTCATGTCTCCGGCATAGTTGACCAAACCCCACTGCAGCCCTTCACACCTCACCTGGACGACATTGACCGCGCAGTCCTGCCAGCCTGAGAAGTCCGCATCAGCAAGACCGACCAGCCCCCACTGAAAACCCTGGAACTTCCCTGTAGTTACGTGATTGACCAGACCGATATCTACGCCTTGAACCGAGACGTTCCGGCCATAAAGCAGATTCAACCGAATTCCGGTTATGGTGTATTTCTCCGGAAAAATCTGAATCGGAGTAACCAGAGAAACCTGAACTGGTTTGGTTTGGGCTTGCACCGGCACAAATATCAGGATAAAGATTAAGCCAGTCAGCCCTGCACATAAAAATCTTGGCTTTCTCATCCTTACCTCCTTTTGAATCTTTGGTAAACTCGCAACTACCTGAACTCACCCCCTTTAATCCCCCTCTCTTACAAAGAGAGGAGATACTGGGGGTGAGTTTAAAAATCTTTTACTCGAATAGTGACAGGAGCACGGGGCTCTTGACCTACTTATATATGAAATCATCCGTCGTTGACTAGCTCAAACCATAGATTATCTGAATTCAATCCGTTCTTATCTCTCTCTTTTTGCCTGTGGAACCCGGCACGTTCTGCCACTAACTGCGAACGAATATTCTCTGGAAGGGTTTTCAAAGTAATGCGGCTTAATTTTAAAAAATCAAAAGTCCATTGACATAGTAGTCTTACGAAATTTGTTGCTATACCTCGACCGCGTCCCCAAGGAGCAAGCCAATACATTATCTCCGCACTACTCCTGTCTCCCTCTCTAAAAGCCAGAGCAATATTTCCCAGTAATTGCATATCCTCGTGGTCAACAATCGCAAAGCAAATTGCATCCGGGTTACTATCAAGCGATTTCATTGTTCTTTCAGTTTCCTCAATGGTCAAATCCCTTTTTTCGCTCGTCCATTTGAAAACCTCTTCATCTCTTGATTCAACATACCAGGCTGCATCTTCCACCTTCCAGGGTCTGAGCAGGAAATCATCTGCATACAGTATAATATCTGAGCCGAATTTGTCTTTCATTCTTGTTCTCGAGAATAATAGATAATCTTTTTTTGTCAAGCAGTTCTCCGAACATGCTTGACCTACGATGGCTGGCAGGCAGGGTGCCTGCTCTACGAAAATGCGAATGCAACCTGAAGGTTGCGGTTACCTTTTTTGTATAAACTCCACCGCTTTTTCTATTCTTTTTATCACTTCCTCTTTCCCCAGAAGCTCCAAGATATCGAAAAGGGGTGGTCCCCCAGCTACGCCGGTGGTTGCCAAACGGACCGCGTGAATCAAAGGGGCTGGCTCTATTTGCAGCTCCTCGGAGGAGTTACGCAGGGTCTCTTCGATTTTATCTTTTTTGAAATCATCCAGAGAAGACAGCTTCTCAGTAAAAAGACTCAACCTGTCAGCTACCTTAACTGAATTGAAGGTCTTTTTCACTGCCTTGGGGTCGTATTGATAATCGAATCCAAAAAGGTATTTCCCTTTTTCCGCGAAATCCTTCAAGGTCTTGGCTCTTTCACGGAACAGGGGAATAAATTTTAGAATGAACTCCCTTTTAGAGGGTAGTTCCTCTTCT
Organism: uncultured Ignavibacteria bacterium; assembly: GCA_964511075.1. Classification (GTDB taxonomy): domain Bacteria; phylum Zixibacteria; class MSB-5A5; order MSB-5A5; family RBG-16-43-9; genus CAZEDM01. Next base: position 309,948 of record CAZEDM010000001.1, on the reverse strand, counting down.
TTCACCAAATTCTCTTTCTCTAAAAAGGGAATTACTAAATCTAATAACTTTTCGCTATCGTAGGCCCGGATGTATTCACCGTTCATCCATTCCAGTTTCTGCAGGTCGAATATCGGATTTGCCTGGCTGACTGCCTCCAATGAAAAAGTCTGGATTAGCTCTTCCTTGTTGAGTATCTCTCTGTCATCTTTGGGTGACCAGCCTAAAAGGGCTAAGAAATTGAGCATAACCTCAGGCAAATACCCTTCGTCTCTATAATCTGTTATGGCGACCGCACCCTTTCGCTTGGAGATTTTCTGCCGGTCCTTTGCCAGCCCCAGAGGCAGGTGGGCGAACTCCGGGGTATCTCTTTCCAGGGCTCGGTATAACAAGACCTGCTTGAAGGTATTGGCTATATGGTCGTTACCGCGGATAATATGAGAGATTTTCATATCCAGGTCGTCCACCACGCAGGCGAAATTATAAGTGGGCCTTCCATCCGAGCGCATTATTATGAAATCGTCCAGCTCTTTGTTTTCTTTTTTCAGCTCTTTGTAAACGATATCATAGAAACAGGTCTCCCCTTCCGGGATGAAGATCCGGACAGCCTTGGGTCTATTTTGCCTGTCCAATTCCTCTTTTTCTTTATTTGGGAGTTTCAGGCAGGTACGGTCGTATTTGGGGTCTTTTTTCTGGGAAAGTGCCTCCTCCCTTTTCTTTTTTAGAACTTCAGGAGAACAGTAGCAGTAGTAGGCCTGTTTGTTAGCCAAAAGGATTTCCGCATACTTTTTATAAAGCTCCATCCTCTGGGATTGATAATAGGGACCCTCATCCCAATCCAGGCCCAGCCACTTCAATCCATCTAAAATAACATCTACCATCTGGGGGTCAGAACGCTCCTCATCCGTATCCTCTATCCTTAGAATGAATCTGCCCTGATTATGCCGGGCAAAAAGCCAGTTATAGACCGCGGTGCGTGCAGTTCCCACATGCAGAAAGCCTGTGGGACTGGGAGCAATCCTTACCTTTATCTCTCTATTCATATTTGAAACTTCTCGAAGACTCCTCCTCTTTTACCTCGAGCCTCTCCCCTTCTAAATCTACTTTTATACCACCAGCAGCTTTGGCAATGACATTATATAGCCAGACAAAAATGGCGGTGAATATCGCACCGATCACCGCGTAGAACAGAGCCAGGAAAAAAGCCATGAAGATTCCCACGACGCCGGTGAAAAGCCCGCCGAAGGTACCAAATTCCCTCCCTCCAAAGGTATTGAAAACCCCTCCCAGGAAGGTTAAAAGGATGGCATAAAATATCCCCACTATCAGACCAAAGATACCATAGAGTATAAAGGATATCTTTACGCAGGACCACACGTCTATTTTCTTAAGCTCCAAGTTCATACTTCCCCCGGGTTATAAGGTTAGCGTTCATTAAATATCTACCAGAATTTAGAATCTCTCTCCTCATTCTCTTTAAAGCTGCAATAAACGAGCGAGGAACGAAGTTGTCAAGAAATTACTTGAATCTTCGGAGCTATTTTATTTATTCAACGAATCAATTTTTCTTATCTCAGAAGGCAAGCCAGAAAATTATCTCAATACAAAAAATCACTTGCACCAAACCAGGCTCTTGTATAAATTGGTAATCTGAAACTTTTTGAAAGGAGCCCGTATGTTTTGTAGAAGAAGATTAACCTGGCTTATGCCGGTGGTTCTTTTGGCAGTCGCTTTCAACTTCAGCTGTTCACAGAAAGAAGCTGCTAAAAAACATTACGATGAGGCGATGCGCTTAAAGAGTACCGCTATCTCCAAGGCGATCGGGGAGCTACAGAAAGCCGTCCAGCTTGATCCTAAATATACGGAGGCCCATTTTCAACTGGGAGTTCTTTACCATCACAAAAAGCTTTTCGACGAGACCCTGAGACAATACAAAATCGTGCAGAAGCTCGACCCTGAATTCCCCAGACTCTACTATGCTATGGGAGCTTTGTTCTACACTCAGGGAATCTTCGCCTGGACCAAAGCCTGTCAGATAGATGATTCTTATCTATATAAGGATGACGGCACGGAGGTATTCTACAAAGAAGGGACTGACCCGGAAGAAGCTATCGAAAAATACAGAACGTTAGTGGGGAAAGATTCCTCAAATGCTTTGGCCCTGTATGACCTCCGGGGCGTTTTATACGATCTGGCGATTTTGGAATATCAAAAGGCAATAGAATCTAACCCTTATGACACCTCTGCCCAGTATGATTTAGGCCTGGTCTATCTGGAAAGAGGCAAGATCGACAAGGCCAAGGAACAGCTGAAGCTCTTGGACAACCTTTCACCGGCTCATGCTCAAGGATTAGAGCAGCAGATGCGAATGGAAGAAGCCCAGAAAAAGATGTTAAAGGGAGGAAAATAGCTCTTATCCTTAAAGATACTCAATCCCCAAAACAGGTTCCCAGTGAACGGGCAGATTTAATCAATGGATGATTCAAGGGAACCCTTTTTGGTCCCTGGGCTACTATCTTTAAAGGAACTTTTGCCAATGAATTCTCCTTGACCCCCACCATATATCCGAATTCTTTTTTCGTTACCATATCAACAGCCCTGGTTCCTAACTGGGTGGCTAACACTCGATCAAAAGGAGTGGGAGAACCGCCTCTTTGTAGATGACCCATAACCACAGTACGGGTATCAAATTCAGTTAATTCCTCTATCCTTTCACCGAGGGCAAAACCAATCCCTCCCAAACGAACTGGGTCCGTGCTCTCTCCGACTATTCTCCGGATTACGACTTTTCCATCTTTGGATCTGGCGCCCTCAGCTACAACCACGATGCTAAACCTTTTCCCTTTCCTTTCCCTTCTCTTTATGATCTCGGTTAACAGCTTGATATCGTAGGGGATCTCCGGTATAAGTATAATATCAGCACCCCCTGCCACTCCAGAGTAAAGAGCTATCCATCCGGATTTATGCCCCATAACCTCTACGATCATTATGCGATGGTGTGACTCAGCTGTGGTATGAACCCGGTCCACACCTTCCGTGGCAATCGAGACTGCAGAGTCGAAGCCAAAAGTTATGTCTGTCCCTTTTAAATCGTTATCTATAGTTTTGGGCACGCCCACAAGCGGAATCCCATCCTTATATAACTGGTAGGCGATGCCTAAGGTGCCATCCCCCCCTATACAGACCAGACAGCTCAGCTTTAGCTTTTTGAAATTTTTAACGACAACCCTGGACAGGTCCCTGAATTCCAACCCGTCTTTTTTCCTGATTGCATAATGATAGGGATTAGCCTTCTTGGTAGTTCCCAGGATCGTGCCGCCCAGGGTAAGTATATTCGACACGTCATTATATTCCAGCTTCCTGTAACGATTCTCTATCAGTCCCTCATAGCCATCCTTGATCCCTATTACCTCCATATCATATTCGATGATGGCCTTCTTGGTTACCGCCCTTATTACTGCATTTATGCCCGGACAATCACCCCCGCCAGTCAGAATGGCAATCCTTTTTCTTCTGTTCATAATAATGACCTTACCTTTTTCTGATTTTCAAAACGTTAACCTCGTTATCAGCAAAGAAAAAAATGTAAGTAAATATAATACTATTCAGCTTTTTATTTAAACAAAAAATGGAATAAAATCAAGCGGATTTCAAACCATGAAAAATTTGTTTATTTGAAAGCAGGCATATTTTTTATTTCATACCAAGCTTTTTGTTCTGCTCAAGAAGTGCCATTGCCTCTTTCAGACGTCTTTTCCGGGTCTCTTCCTTTTTAGCCCCAGTTATCCATCTGATATAAAGTCTTCGATACGAAGGGGCAAGATTATTGAAATTCTTCCATACTCTCTCATTGGAAGACAACGCATCTCTCAGGTCAGGGGGAATGTTCAATCTATTTTTGAGAGGTTTTTTTCTGGGCTCTTCTCCGCTATTTTTTATCGCCTCCTGACATCTGACTAAACCTGCCTTTGTCATCCTGCCTGCTCTCATCATCCTCTTGGCTCTTTGAATATTCAATTGAGACCATTTGCTTTTGACGTTTCGCGGGGTGAATTTCTGGGCATATTTCTCCTCCTCAAGCTTTTTTACTGTGCTATCTATCCAGCCAAAACAAATCGCCTCCTCCACCGCATCCTCATAGGGAACTCTGGGCTTGCCCGTATGCTTTTTATAATATATTAACCAGACTTCTTTCTTAGTCTTATGGTTCTCTGCCAGCCATTCCCGCCACTGGTCTCTGCTGGCAGCATACAGTTTCTCGATTGCTTTTTCCATTTCCTATACTCCTTTATTCGAAATATCAAGAAACTTTTTCACTATCGTTTTCTTGAAATAATAAACCGGGATGTAGGATTTTCTTCTCCAGATCGTCACGGTCTATACTGTTTATCTCCTGCCAGAACCAGGTTTCAGCCTCCTGCCTGCATTTACCGAGCATCTCGGAGTTAGCGATGAAACTCAGCTTGTGAAGACGCTTCACCACATTAGCCGGCAGATCATAATGAATATAGCTGGTATGAAAGTTATGATGATAAGGGGAATATTTGATTCTCAGAACCTCCACCAGGGGCCTGTAGGTGTAATTCAGGTAATAACCCAGCGCTTCAATCTCATTCCCGCGATTAAGCTCTTTAAGAGTCAATATCTGGAATAGCTCAAAAGTCACTTTCAGCATCTGCAGCCTTGCTTCAAGTTTATCCAGAAAAGCCTGGGGCTGGACCGGGTCATCTTTGACCACGTTTATTTTGTCAAAATGAACAATCGGCTGGCCATGAATTTTATGCTGAAGAAACTTGTCTTTGCTTGATCTTTTCATCACCGCGATATCCAGAAATAGAAAAGGGTTAGTATTTTTCAGCCTAAAAAAAACCTGAGAATGTCCATGCCAGGTAGGCTCCGGCAGGCGAAATTTCAGTTCCGGCTCCGAGATGGTGTTAATTATCTTCTCTATGGCATTTATGACATCTTCGATCGCCTCGTCATCAACCACTATGTATAAGTCGATATCAGACCACTGGTCGATTCGATTAAAGCTGGCTGCACCAGCTTCCCACAGGGCACAGACATAGCTCAAAGGTTGTAAGGTGGTAACAAGAGTGGTAATTATCTTTTCGCGGGTAATCTGATTTGTATTCATCCTGAAACATCTCCGGTTGCTGTATTCATCATCTTGTTTCGCACTTATTCTATCTATTTTAAAGGAGAAGTCAACAGTGAAGTTATGGCCTGAAAGGGACAATTTGGAATTATTGCGATAAGGAAGTGGAATTCCACTAAATTGAGACTTGCAGATCAGTAGCTTTATGCTCCTGAGGTTAAGTTATATTGTCTTTAGTGCTTTTAATTATCCACTTCAAACACCGCCTTGCCCTGAGGCAGAAGCGGAAGAACGATTTTAGGTTTTTCGCAGAGGATAGTCCGCCAATGAAATCTTGCAGATTTAGTTCTCTGACTGTAAGCTCTTTATCCAATAATCAAGTTTTGTATTTCTTTAATTGCTTCTTCGCTTTTTTCACGAACTTTCCAAAATTACGATCTTTTTTTCTTTTTTCAAGCTCCGTCATCTTGTAATATTCGGTTTCTTTTTTCAGTTTAACATAACTCAAATACTTATTCTCGTCTAACTTTTCGGCCTTAATGGCTTTTAAGACAGCACAGCCGGGCTCGTGCGTATGCGTGCAGTCGGCATATTTGCATTTTTTTGACAAGGCTGTTATCTCTCCAAATACCTCCCCTATACCTGCCCCTGCGTCCGCTATCCCGACCCCTCTCATTCCCGGATTATCAATTACAATCCCTCCATTTTCCAAAAAATACATGTCTCTTCCCGAGGTAACATGCTTTCCTCTGCCTGAATAGTGGCTTATCTCCCTTATTTTAATAGAGTCGCTTCCAAGCAATTTATTTATCAGGGATGATTTTCCTACCCCGGAGGAACCAAGAAAGCAATAAGTTTTCCCTTTTTCTATATAGCTTACCAGCTCGCCTAACCCCTGTTCGGTGATGGCGCTGGTTGGAATGATGTCAACGTCATCAAATCTGTTTTTTATCTGCCCCGTCTTTAAATTTGATTCTGCTTCTGGAACCAAATCAATTTTATTTAATATGACAGCCGGCTTGATATTCCCCTGGCTTGCTAAAACAAAATATCTTTCAAGACGATTGAGATTATAGTCCCTGTCCACTGATTCGACAATGAATACCACATCCACATTTGCGGCAATGACCTGAGTCTCTTGCCTGTCGCTATATTTCTTCCTGAGTATCGTCTTTCTCGGCAGAATCTTATGGATAACCGCTTTTTCTTTATCAACCTCGGTTATGGCTACCCAGTCTCCCACAGCGGGATAGTCCTCTCTTCTTACGGCACCGAATACCTGCTTCCCGGTTATTTTCGCCAGATATTCGCCATTTATGCCTTTTACTCTATATGCCTCTTTATATTCAGCTATAACTCTGGTAATTGAATAATCCGTCAGCCCTAAGTCATTTCGCTTAGATTCAAAAAAAGTATTGTAGCCTAAATCTTCGAGTTTTATTTTTTCGGTCTCGTTTTTCATGTCAATTTTTCCAAGCTCTTCGCTAAATTTTATGCCTGCCCAATATAATACCGTCCTGTTTCCTTGTCTGAAGTACGTAAACGTAATACATTATGCTTAATAAAAAACGGAGAGACTTGGATTAGTCATCAGATCCTGAGTTCGACCGTAGGACTAACCGAAGGGAACCCGCCTATCAGCCATTCCTTTAACTCAGGGTTATCGCCTTTGGCAATAAACGGAGAGGCCGGGATTCGAACCCGGGGTACCCTTATAGGGGTACAACTGCTTAGCAGGCAGCTGCCTTCAGCCGACTCGGCCACCTCTCCGAAAAACAGTTTGGAGTCGGGAGTTTGAAGACCTCCCCAACCCAACCTAAAATAGTATTTATTTTAAAAAGAGCAAGACCAAATGGAGAGTAAAGCTTTAACTTCACTCTTATTTTTCGGGCTAATCCATTATAAACGAAATATGAGCTAAAATCAACCATTTTTTATCGATTTGGTATTGAGGAAAAACTTTACAGTCATATTTTCCTGCAGACTAACTCCCCTCTTCCAATCGGTACAACTAAAGCATCCACACGCACATCTGTCAATACCCTTTCAATCATTGGCTCCAGGACTTCTTTATGGCTTATGACGTTATCTGCAACCAGTATCCCCCCGCTTATCATATTAGGCACTACTTTTTCGTAGCAATCCAGATAATCCTCTTTTTCTGCATCCAGAAAACAGAAGGCGACCTTCTTATAGTTCTGCAGGTATTCCTTGGCATCCCCGGATACCAACTCGACCACATCTTCCAGCCCGGCTACTTTGAACGTCTCCCGGGCAATTTTTACCTTTTCTTCAAGCACTTCAAAAGTAATAAGTTTCCTGCCCAGCTCTTTACAGGCTAAAGCCAGCCACATACCAGAATAGCCGCCGCTCGTGCCTATTTCAAGATAAGTTCCTTCCGGAGCGATTGCCGCAAGCAAGGCTAAGAACTTCCCGGTCTCAGGAGGAATCTGCCTGAGCCTTTCCAGAGGAGATTTCCCGGCAAGCCTGTCCTGTTTATCCAGTGATACCAAATACTCCATTCTCTTTTTAATTTCTTTAGGGATATTGTGAAACATGGGGGTTTTCCTTTCATTATTGGAATTTTTAGAGTGCATCCTACGGATGCAAGCGTCTCTACGTTGTCTAAACCCCGATAGGGGGGTTTTAGACCCACGTTGAGGGCAACGTGGGTCTACCGCGAGTAAAACAACCCATACCCTCGGTATCCCCACCTTGCCTCAAGGTGGGATTATTTGTCACCTTGTCCGGTCAAAGTAAAACTCCAGATCTGTTTTCCACTTTGGATTAGCAGACGAAAATAAATAATCCTCGGCTTTTATCGCCAATCTTGCTTTAAGCGGATTGTAATGGATATATTCTATTGTTTCGACTAATTCCTTTTCGCTTCTTATCCCTCTATCGAAGAATCTCTTTGCCCATAGATGACCCTCAGTGTTTTCTTTAATATGAATAACCCTTGAACTTCCCTTCTTGATAAAAAGCATTATCTGAGATATGGTGAATTCATTCCGGGGAATAATCAGAAGATGCAGATGTTCTGGCATAACTGCAAAAGCCAGAAGAAAATCAATCATTTTCTCCTTAGCCCTGTAAATATAATCGATTACGATTTCTGCCCTGTCTTTATTTACGAAGAATTTCTGGTTATTAAAGGTTGAGGTAGTTATAAAGAAGGGAGTGTTTTCGCTTTTGTATCTTCTTAGGCGAACCATTTTTTCTTATTCTTTAGGACCAGGTTGTGGGCAACCTGGTCTACCAATGGGGGGTCTTTTTTACACCCTGGTAGTCCCGTCTTGCCCACAAGGCGGGATACTAGAACCCACGTTGAGGGTAAGATGGCTCTGCAGATTAATTTTTTTGACGGCGCCACCTCAACCTAATTTCCCAACCTTTATCAGTTTCTTCATAGACGTAACGACCACAAGAATCCCGCTCCCACACATATTCATTGCGAAATCTACATAAAAGAAGCAATTTATACCCATAAAAGATTTGTTTGCTCTTCTCTTTTTTGCTGTGTGCATGGTCAGCCCAAGCACACTGTCCACATAAAGGGGTACTCGCATCAATCATAACTGGTCGGCTTTCCGGCCTTATCTCAAGGCTGGATTGTAAATTTACGTAGCGTCCGGGTTTATCCCGGACGAATTTTATCGTCGGGCATAAAGCCCAACGCTACATACTCTCTAATAAAAATTTTAACTGTTTCCTAAATTGTCTAAATACTTCATTCACAGCATCTGCTTTCTTCTGTGCGTTGCTCCTTGATAAATGAGTGAAAAACCAATCATTCGAAAGTTGAAGGTATAAGTCAGCTTCTGCAAAATTGCTTAATCCAAGTTGATTTGATATATAATGAATTGGGCCTTCCTGTAACAAAAAAGTTGTTAAATCATTGTGATCTATTAATATCAAAGTAATTTCCGAAAGAAGTTCTAAGATCCTATCCTCGTTAGACTTGCTCTTTTCTCTTCTGCAAGAACCGAGCTTGAGATTCAAGCCATGTTTCTCAAGAACCGCTTCAACCTTTGAAACATCTTCAGTTCGATGCAAAAGTAATCTGAGATCTAGTCCAGTGTGATTAAGTATATGCCAGGAAGAGATAAGATCTAAAGACTTCAACTCCTGAATAAGAGGTGAAATTTTAGATCTAAGAATCTCAAAATAAGTGTTACGGCAATTATTCCATTGCTCGAATGTTAGCCAAAGACGACATGAAATAGTGATTTCGAACCAATTTGGATTTAATCCCTCGCTCATAATCTCAAATCTCCTTCTTCAATTTATCCCTACGATGGGGGCAACTTGGGGCTAACTGTTATGCGATAGGAGAAGCTCCAGCTATAGCTTTTAAATATCAGTGAGTTACGTTTATCGCCACATGATCAATAACGGACATTCCGGGCGTACCCGCAAAGGGGCTCTTAGCCGCTTCATCTGGGCTGGCGTCTACTGTCAAGATTATCCTTTTAATGCCAGCCTCCTCTGGGATTTTTGACCACAACAACCATCCCCTCGATTTTGCGCCTCCCCAAATATCACCGTCTAAAAGGGGAAAGAGAAATCTACTCGTTCCGTCATCGATGGCCCACGGGTTAATCAGCTGACCATCATCATCTTCATAGCTGTCACCAAGTCTTGGCCACGAAATGTTTTCATACTGATGCCCGATTGTGTCTATCAATGTGAGTCCGGGGCTGCTGTGTGCGGAGGTAGAAATCTTGTCAGCTTCAAGCAGATTAGTGACTTCGATATCCATGCAACAGAAAACATCAGACTCGCCGTCAGGGTATTCAAATTTTTTGTTTTTCTCTATAGTGAATATCTTAACTTTGTATGGAAATATTTGAAATTCTAACGGGCGCTTTTCATGGACATAATCTATCTGTTTCATGTTTGTTCTCCTTATCGAATGTGAGGAGCAGATGCCTAGAAATTTGGCTAAAACCTCCATAATATATTATCTCATCAGGCCTTATTGCTTTCGTGTTTTCGAGTGCAATGACCATGTTAACACCCTTAACATCGTCGTGGACGATGCACTCCACAGAATAGTGGCCACTTTAGGGCAACGTGGGTCTACCAAAACTGACCTACTACCTTTGCTTGGAGCTTTAAACCCTTTTCTTCTTACTCCTTGATCTCTTCTTATAGTTTTTAGCTCTTTTTCTATTTTCTTGTATAAAAAGCTTTTTTATCTCATTTAAAGTCCAAGGGGTATTTTTACTAATAGAGACCTCTGCTCCCGATTCTGTTTTAAATTCAATCCGAAATTTTCTTCTATGTTTGAGCAAATATTTTATAACTTTTACTATAGCAATAATAGGCCCTATTAACTTAGCTGCATATATTATATAATCAATTGTTGATAAATCGCTTATAATTAAGAAATGTATTCTTTGTGAAAACTTCGGAGTTGACTTTGAAGTTACAGGTATTGGTTTTGTATCCAAGTTTTTAACAGAATTAATGAAAATCTGGGCTTTTTCTATATCTCTTTCCTTGCCTTGTAAGGATAACATTAGAACAGTCTTAGCCTTATACATAAATTGATTCTTCTCTCTTTAAGATTTCTACATCCACAAATTCCTATCCAAACTCCTGTATTGAATCGCTTCGCTTATATGCTGGGGCAGGATATTCTCCGAGCCTTCCAGATCCGCTATGGTGCGGGAGACCTTCTGGATACGGTCGTAAGCCCTGGCGGAAAGCCCCAGCTTGGTTATCGCCATCCTCAGTAGCTCTTTGGATTCATCATCTATTACACAATATTTTCTTATCTCTTTTGATTCCATATGCGCATTGCAGAAGATATGCTTTTCCTCCCTGAACCTTTCAAGCTGCACTTTTCGCGCCTTGTTCACCCTCTCCCTTATTACTTTCGAGAGTTCACCTGTAGGATGACCGGCTAAGTCTTTGAATTTCACTGACGGGACTTCAATATGTATGTCTATGCGATCCAACAGTGGACCGGAAATGCGGCTCATATATTTCTGAATCTGCATTGGCGTGCAGGTGCACTCGTGCGACATATCACCGTGATACCCGCAGGGGCAGGGGTTCATGGCACCGGCAAGCATCACCTGTGCCGGGTAGGTTAATGCCATGGTTGCCCTGGAGATGGTGACTCTTCCATCCTCCATCGGCTGTCGTAATACTTCCAGGACATCTTTGTGAAACTCCGGCATCTCGTCCAGAAACAAAACCCCGTGATGTGCCAGGCTCACCTCGCCCGGACGGGGAATTCTTCCACCTCCGATAAGACCTGCATCGCTTATGGTATGATGGGGTGAGCGGAATGGCCTGGTGGCAATCAAGGCAGTATCCGGTGGCAAAATACCGGCAACCGAATGAATTTTGGTGGTTTCAAGCGCCTCCTCTAAAGTCAAATTCGGAAGGATGGACGGAAGCCTTCTGGCAAGCATAGTTTTGCCTGAGCCGGGCGGACCAATCAGGATTATGTTATGCCCCCCTGCTGCTGCAACCTCCAATGCCCTTTTGGTATGCTCCTGCCCTTTGACATCCGAGAAATCGATGGGGTATTCCAGAGACCTCTCAAAGACTTCCTGAATATTAATTTTGAAAGGCTTGAGCGTATCCCCGCTTTCCAGAAACTCCATTGCCTGCCTTAAAGAGTCCACTGCATAGACATTCAGCTTCTCTGCCATAGCCGCCTCTTTGGCATTCTCCTTGGGCAGAATCATCCCCTTGATCCCGCTTTTCTGGGCAGACAAAGCCATAGGCAAAGCACCGTGAACCGGCCTTAGGGTTCCCTCTAAGGAAAGCTCACCTAAGATTATGTAGTCGTCGAACTTCTCCCGGTTAATCTGTCCGGTAGCCGCCAGAATCCCGATGGCAATGGGTAGGTCGAACGCAGATCCCTCTTTTTTCACATCCGCGGGCGCCAGGTTTATGGTTACCTTTTTGGAGGGGAAATAATAGCCGGAATTTTTTATGGCAGACTGTACCCTTTCCTTGCTCTCCTTGACCGCATTGTCCGGCAGGCCCACCATAGCAAAGGAGGGAAGCTGGGGGAATAAATCCGTCTCCACCTCCACTATGTAGGCTTCGATCCCCAGAACCGCACTGGACAGAACACGAGCAAGCATAGGCTATTCTATGGATATGAGAAAAGACCAAAAATAAAAAAGTTTTGCCACCATTTCAAAAGATGATTTTACTGAAGAAATCTACCTTTTTAAAGCCAGGATGTCAATATAAAACTATAAGCGGCTTTGAAAAATTACTGGTGTAGAGACGCATTGAATGCGTCTTTTTTAGGAAGTGCATTAATCGTATCAATGTAACCTCACCCCCGTCTCTGGCGGGATTTTCAACCTGACCCTTCTTACAAGGGGGGAAACCTCACCCTCGCCCTCTCCTTGAAAAGGAGAGGGGAAAACGTCTGACATTATGGTCAGAGATTACAAGTTTACGTCGGGTATAAAACCCGACGCTACAACCTGAACAGGCAGGATGCCTGTTCTACCATTAGTGGGTTTGAAGCACAGGGCTTTTTACCTGAACAAAAAAATACCCACGTTGTGGGCAACGTGGGTATACGATCCTGATTGAAAGTTCAAACTCTGACTTATTCCAGAACGTGAATATTTCTCTTGGCGCATATATCCTTGAGAATCTTAGGCCAAACTGTCACGCTGACTTCTCCTAAGTGGGCGGTTCTCAGAAGATACATATAAGTGCGTGACTGCCCGATGCCGCCGCCGATGCTCAAGGGGATCTGGTCGTTCAAAATCGCCTGGTGATAGGGCAGGTTTAGAAAATCGAGCTGGCCGGTCATCTCCAGCTGCTTCTTCAAAGTCTCTTTGGTAACCCGGATACCCATCGAGGTCAGCTCGTGACGGCGTTTGGTTACCGGGTTCCATACCAGTATATCGCCATTGAGACCATGCATCGGCTTGCCGTCCTTTGATTTCGTCTCCGTGACCCAGTCGTCGTAATCTGCTGCTCTCATCTCGTGCGGGTAACCGTCCTTCAGGGTCCAGCCTACGCCGATGATGAATACGGCAGGATATTTCTGCAGAACCGCTGTCTCCCTTGCCTTGCGCGGCAGATCCGGATACATATCCAGTATCTCCTCGGCATGCAGGAAAGTCAACTCCTCGGGAAAATCCTGATATTTGCTGGTCTTGAGCTGGGGGAAAAGCTCCTGGGCATATTTTCCCGCACCATAGATCACCTTCCAGATCCTGCGGACAGTATCCTTAAGATAATCCAGATTACGCTGATCCGCAGTCATTACCTTCTCCCAGTCCCACTGGTCGACATAGGCGCTGTGGTCGTGGTCCAAGAAGTAATCCTTGCGTACAGCCTTCATATCGGTGCAGATTCCCTCTCCTGTTTTACAGCCAAATTCCTTCAGCGCGGGTCTTTTCCATTTGGTTGCCGCCTGCACTACCTGTGCATCCACCGGGTGCTTGTCGTAATCGTTGGAGATATGGAACTGGATGGGGGTGCGTGAGCCATCCCGGTCCAGCATATCATTTACCCCGCTCTCCACGTCCACGATGAGCGGTACCTGAACCATCTGCAGGTTTAGTTCTTTGCACAGGTTCTTCTCGATATAATCCTTGACCGAAAATAAAGCCTTCATCCTTTCCTTTGGAGGAAGAAGAGGCATATAATCGTTCGGCAGAATCTTCTCTAATTCCTTATAATCACCTATGCCGGGACCAGCCAGGTCTGCCTTTTTATCTGCTGTTGCCATTATGGTTTTACCTCCTTTGCACTTATCTTGGCAAATTTTTAGTTTTTAACAGCTCAACAGGAGAATGGTCCCCTGTTTTAAGGTTTTCTATATTACGTAAAATACCTGCAGAAATCAAGGAAAAACGTAGCATTTTAATATTACTTGGTAGCCCTTTAGTGATTTGTCAGAATCTGGCGGTTTTGCAAAAAAACCTTGACAAAAGAGCCTGAAGATAATTAAGTATTGTGTTTGCGGTAGCCTGAATCTGTGGAAAAAGCCGAAAGCAGAAGCCAGGTATAACCTTAAGAATCTATCGTAAATAAATATACCGGAGGGCTCGCCTAACGGTATGGCAGTGGACTTGAAATCCACCGTCCGCAAGGACTTGCGGGTTCGAATCCTGCGCCCTCCGCTTTTTGGGATTAGCGATTCGCTATTGGCTTTTCGAAAAAGAGAAAAAAATGTATGAATTCGAGTTGACTGTCAAAAGTAGAATCGCGAACAGCTAACCGCGAACAGCAAGTTCAGGAGTTTGGCTTGACTTCAAGACTGTTCAAAGTAATATTCCAGACTTTACGCATTGATTGATCTCAACCTTTCTTTACTCTTAACAGGGAGAATCAAATGGAAATCATAACCTACCGTGAGTTAAAGAACAAAGACGCTTTTATGTTTCTGATAGACCAGGCGTTCTGGTGGCCCATTTCGCCTGCGGATATGGAGAAGATTATCAACCTGGATGTCAGGCTTAAAAACGGTCCCGTGGGTTTCTGTGCAGTCGATAATGGAAAGTTAGCCGGCTTCGTTGGGGTATTGGATATTCCCACCAAAACCGCCTCTGGAAAAGAGGAAATGGTCGGAGGCATCTGGTGTGTGGCAACCAGCCCATCTTTCGTCAAAAGAGGCATATGCAAGATGCTGATGGATGAAGCTCACCGGTATTTTAAAGACAAGAAATATCCTTTCTCCTTCCTGCAGACCAGCAGGACCTTGATAGCTTATGACATCTACGTGAAGATGGAATATGTGGAGATAGAAAAGGTGAACCGCTATCCGGAGGCTTACAGGGTTTTTCAAAAGGACAAAGTCGAAAAAAAGTTAGAAGCTAAGCTTGATCCGGAAAAAATCCGTGGAATTTATCAGGAATTCGTGAAGGATAGAACCGGCTTTGTGATAAGGCAGAAAGATTTTGTAAGGATGTTCTCCCAGCGCAGACGTTTCGAGGAGAAAAAGTCGTTCCAAGAGGAGAAGGGGTATGCACTGCTTTTTGAATCCTCGAATGTCATCAAAATCCAAGAGCTAATAAGCCGGGACGATGTAACCTTTAACAAACTGCTTGACCAAGTGGAATCAGTTGCCCAAAACGGAGTGATTGACCGGATGATCACGGATGAGAAGCTCCTAAAGATTTACAAGAACAGGGGATACTGCATTTATGAAGAAGGGGATCATGGCGTTTTTATGGTCAAGAAACTGGCTGATATCGATTTCCAGGAAGTATATGGAGGGGCTTTTCACATAGGAATCCTGGACCTTTTTTAAAACCATATAGATTTGGAAGGAGGGAAATCATGAAGACCAACGAAAGCGGAGCTGACAGGCTGATCCGCATAATAGCAGGGGTGCTTCTTTTCATCATTGGCTGGGGGATTTTAAAAAACAACCTGCTGGGCGTAATCTTCGACATCCTGGGAGTAATCCTCTTTATAACCGGCATAACCGGATACTGCGGACTTTACAAGCTTCTGGGGATAAACACCAGGAAAGAGGAGACGCCCAAGGGCTGATTTTGACCTGTCTCTGTAAAATGTCGAAAGATGTTTTCTGCACGAGGGAATCTGTAAGTTCCTGTGTAAATTTCTAAACTTTAGCCGGTAAAAACAGCTTGAGCTCTGCTTCGGAAAATAGTAAAAATCCTCTGCCCGCTTTTCTGATCGCCCTTTTATGTTTAATCTGGGGCTCCACCTGGGTGGGAATCAAGATCGGCTTGGAGGATTCCCCGCCCTTTCTGTCTGCCGGTTTCCGTTTCCTGATCGCCACGACCTTTCTCTATCTCTGGGCAAGAAAGAAAAAGGTTAAATTTGCCAATTACCGGGGTCAGCTGCTGAAGATACTCATCCCCGGATTTTTCTTGTATTTTCTCTCCTATTCACTGGTATACTGGTCGGAGCAATATGTGAATTCAGGTCTCACCGCGGTACTTTTTGCAACCTTTCCCCTATTCGTGGCGATTTTTGCAACCTTGTTTTTAGAAGACGAGAGATTGAATCTGATTAAACTACTGGGCGTGATAATCGGATTTAGTGGAATAGTTTTGATATTCTGGGACGGCCTCAGCTTCTCAGGAGAGAACCTTCTCATTGGTATGATCGGCGTAATACTCAGCGCAGTTAGCTCAGCCTATGCCTCCGTCAGGGTAAAAAGGGACCTGTACTCGGTTGAGCCGGTGGTTATCTCTACCTATCAGATGGGTCTGGGCACTCTGCTGCTTTTAGGCTCTGGTCTTATCCTGGAGAGATTAAGCGATTTCGAGTTGACCTATAAATCCATAGGGGCGTTGCTCTATTTGTCCTTTTTTGGCTCGGCTCTGGCTTTTATGACCTATTACTGGCTGATGAAGAAGATAGAGGTAACCAAACTATCCCTGATTGCCTTTATCACTCCCATTGTCGCCCTGATCCTGGGCTGGCTGATCCTGGGAGAAATAATTACTCTGTATTTGCTCTTAGGAACGATTTTAGTTATAATTGGTATATTATTGGTCACAAGGTCCCGAACGATCGCCAAGACCATTGCCTGAATGATTAAAGGAGTGAAGAACAAAATGTCATCACGGGAAAATATAATCGATAGACAGATAAGAAGATGGGAGCTGGGGAAAAAGAGAAGAAGGGAGGAACAGAAAGCAAAAGAAGAAGAGATATTTCCCAGGACAATCATAACCATGTCCAGGGAAAGAGGGAGCAGAGGCAGTTTCCTGGCTAAGCTGTTGGCGGAGAAACTTAACTATCAGCTCATCCACCGGGAGATAATCGATTTCATCGCCAGAGATTCTGGGGTAAGGCGCAGGCTGATCGAGTCCCTGGACGAGAGGATCAGGTCTGAAATCGAGCTCTGGCTGGAAGGGCTCCTCCGGGGGAAATATCTGGACGAGCATGATTACTTCCTATATCTGATGAGATCGGTTTTAGCCATCGCCCATCATGGCGAAAGCGTAATCGTGGGCCGGGGAGCAAATTTAATACTCGGCTTGAAAAACGGTTTTCATATCCGCGTGGTTGCCCCGATGGAGAAGAGAATTGAGAACCTGATGAAGTATGAAAATCTGAGTGAGGCGGAAGCCAAAAAAGAGATCAAATTGAAAGATAAAGAGAGGAAAGATTTTATCCGTATTTTTTTTGAAAGAGACATAGGCGCCCCCTCATCCTATGATATGGTACTGAACTCTGCGAATTTTGAAATGGAGGAGGCTTTGCAGCTGACACTAAAAGCTTTTGAATCAAAATTCAAAAAAACTTAGAGAGACCTTGCCATGTGTCTCTGCGAATTTATCAGCCATTTTCTCCTTGACAACTCTGTGAAATGCTTTAATATTATTCAAAATTTTTGATTCTGCCAAATACATCTTTTATGGAAAAGTATCAAAGGACCATCAGAAAGCCAGTCAGCTATACAGGTGTGGGACTGCATACCGGGAATAAGACCACGGTTACCTTCAAACCTGCTCCGGCTAACCACTGGATGAGTTTCATTCGCAAGGACCTCCCAGGCTCACCGGAGATTCCGGCAGACATAGAGCACGTGGCTGATATAACCAGAGGCACTACCTTAGGAAAGGGAAACATAAGAGTCTATACCGTCGAACATATCCTAGCTGCAGTTGCCGGATTGGAGATCGACAATCTGGTTATCGAATTGGATAATAACGAACCGCCGGTGGGTGACGGCAGCTCCCTTCCCTTTGTGACTGCACTGCTTGAGGCTGGAATCGAGGACCAGAACGCACCTAAAAACTTCATAGAGGTCGATACCCCTTTGATCTATTCGGACAAAGAAAGAGGAGTGGACATAGCCGCCTTTCCCTCGGACGACTTAAGGATCGTTTTCATGATCGATTACCGTAACCCGGCTCTGGGTACTCAATATACCTCTCTTCTTTCCCTGAGGGACGAATTCGTCAAAGAGTTTGCCCCTGCCAGGACTTTTTGTTTCCTGCATGAGCTGGAGATGCTCAAGGAAAAAGGGCTGATCAAAGGGGGAGGCCTGGATAGCGCCATAATCATCTGTGACAACGACATGGGGCAGAAGGACCTGGATAAGCTCAAAAAGCTTTTCAATCTCGACAAGGAGGTCTTTGTAGGTAAAACCGGGATTTTAAACGATCTCCCCCTGAGATTTTATAATGAGCCAGCCAGACACAAGGCCCTGGACCTTTTGGGGGATCTCTCTCTAATCGGCGTGCCGGTAAAAGCTCACATCCTGGCTGCCAGATCAGGTCATGCGGCAAATGTAGCCCTGGTTAAAAAACTCAGGCAGCTGTACGAGAAAAAGCTTATCACCTCCAAATATCAGGAGAAAAGGAAAAAGGGAGATTATCTTTTGGATGCCTCAGCCATTCAGAAAATCATGCCTCACCGCTATCCTTTCCTCTTGGTGGACAGGGTGATAGACCTGATACCTAAGGAGAAGGTGATAGCCATAAAGAATGTTACCCTAAATGAGCCTTTCTTTGTAGGTCATTTCCCGGAGCATCCTATTATGCCGGGTGTCTTGATAATCGAGGCTATGGCTCAAGCTGGCGGAATCCTCTTATTGAACACGGTGGAAAATCCGGAAAGCAAGGTAGTCTATTTTATGGGCATGGATGGAGTCAGGTTCAGAAAGCCGGTCTTCCCGGGTGACCAGCTTAGATTTGAGCTGAATATGATTCAATTCAGAAAAGGCGGAGCCTGTAAGATGGAGGGAAAAGCTTTTTTGGAGAACGAGCTGGCTGCAGAAGCGGTCCTTATGGCTACTGTTATGGACAAGTAAAGGCCGATCAGATACACCTGCTACTTAAGATATCAATTCAATGAATATTCATCCCACAGCTATAGTTGACCCCCATGCAGAATTGGGAGAGGATATCTCCATTGGTCCATATGCCATAATCAAAGATGAGGTGCATATCGGAGATAACGTCCAGATAGGCTCTAATGTTCTGATCGACAGAGGGACAACCATTGGTAGCAATTGTAAAATACACCATGGAGCGGTCCTGGGGACACCTCCTCAGGATTTAAAGTTCGGAGGAGAGAAGACCTTCCTGGAGATCGGCGAGAATACGGTTATCCGGGAATACGCCACCATCAACCGCGGAACCAGACACAGGGGAAAGGTCACTATAGGCTCGAACTGCTTCGTTATGATTTACGCCCATATCGCCCATGACTGCATAATCGGGGATAATGTTATCTTGGCCAACTCGGTGAATTTAGCCGGACATATAGAAGTAGAGGATTATGTCATCATTGGAGGAGTGGTGCCGGTTCACCAGTTCACCCGAATAGGAACCCATTCCATCATCGGAGGCGGATTTAGGGTTTCCAAGGATGTCCCTCCCTACATCCTGGCGGGAGGTTATCCGCTGCGCTATATGGGGTTGAATATCATCGGCCTCAGAAGAAGAAATTTCCCTGAAAAAACCATTTTGACCTTGAAAAAAGCTTGCCGGATTCTATTCCAATCCAGATACAACACCACCCAGGCAGTGGAGAAGATAAAAGACGAGATCGAACCTTTACCTGAGATAAAACATCTCCTGGAGTTTATCCGCAAAAGCGAAAGAGGGATCATAAAATAGAAGGGCGGTCAGACATTCCTATCTGACCGAAAGAACAGACAGGAATGTCTGTTCTACCTTTTGGTATACCCGTCTTGCCCACAAGAAGGGTCAAGTTTTTTTTGTAGTGGAAGGCTTCAGCCTTAAGTTTTATTATAGTAGTCGCTCAATCTTTGGGCTTGTCTTGACTCGCTAAATCTAGTAACTCCAATTTTCCTGCGACTAATTTTTTTGCGGCTTGCGTGCCAGGAGAGACTACGTGGTACGCATGTAATTTTCCTTTTTCCATCTTCCATTTTCCTTATCTTTTAAAGTTAATTGACTAATCTTTTTAGATTTATTATATAATAACCAGCTCGCAACGATAACGTTACCTGTCATTGCGAGGAGTTCCGCCAGAGGCGGAGAAACGAAGCAATCTGTTACGAAAGGTAGACGGATTGCTTCGTCCATAAGGACTGGCAATGAGAGGTACGATTATATTTTTCATAAAGGAATAAATTATGTCAAAGATAAAAATCGGAGTAATCGGAGTAGGGCACTTAGGGGAGCATCACGCCCGCATCTATTCGGAGCTTCAACAGGCTGAACTTGTAGGGATATATGATATAGATTCTGAAAAAGCTAAAGCCAAGGCAGAAAAATATAGGACTGGATATTTTGGTGAATTAGACCAGCTTCTACGGAAAGTTGAAGCGGTGAGCCTGGTTGTGCCCACTTCTTCTCATTATGAAATGGCTAAAAAAGTCTTAAATCACGGCATCCATATCCTGATCGAAAAGCCCATCACCGAAACAGTCGAACAGGCGGAGGAGCTGATTCGCATAGCCAAAGAAAAGGTGCTGACTTTACAGGTCGGTCATATAGAGAGATTTAATCCTGCGCTGAAGGCTATCGAAGGCATTAAACTGGAGCCCAAGTTCGTCGAATCACACCGCTTATCCTCCTTTCAGGAAAGGGGAACCGACGTGGCAGTAATTCTGGATTTGATGATACACGATCTGGACTTGATCCTTTATCTGGTGAAAGATGAAATTAAGTCTATGCAAGCCTCTGCTGTTTCGGTGATTACAGAAACAGAGGACATCGCCAATGCCCGTATAACTTTCGAAAGAGGATGCGTGGCTAACATTACTGCCAGCCGTATCTCAGCCAGGCCTATGCGCAAATTGAGGATCTTTCAGAAAAATTCCTACCTCTCCCTTGATTTTTTGGAAAAATCTGCTGAGGTCTACAGCTTAGTCGAAGCGGAAAAGATCAAAACGTCTATGGAGAAAACAATAGTCGGTCAGATCCCCATAGAGAGGACAGGTAAAACCATAGTCTACGAGAAACCGCAAATCAAAAAAGAGGATATGCTCACATCCGAGCTTTCCTCTTTTCTTCATGCAGTTGATACTAAAACTCCTCCCATTGTTACCGGCGAACAGGCTAAGGGGGCTCTGGAGCTGGCTCTAAATATAAGAAAAGAGGCATTGTTTCACCTTCAAAAAACCAGATGAGTAAGAGGGTCTTAATCATAGCTGGAGAAGCCTCCGGGGACCTGCACGGGGCAGGACTCATAAGAGAGCTTAAGAAGCTAAATCCCGGGATAGAATATTCTGGAGTAGGTGGCTCTAAGTTAAGAGAAGAAGGGATGGCGATTCTGTTCGATATAGATAAACTTGCCTTTATGGGTTTTTATGAGGTCCTGAAAAACCTTGCCTTAATCCGAGAACTCAAAAGAAAACTTCTTGATTTTATTGACCGGAATAAACCCGATCTGGTGATCCTCATAGATTACCCAGGTTTTAATCTGCGCTTTGCCAGGGAGGTCAAAAAAAGAAATATACCGGTACTGTATTATGTCAGCCCGCAGGTCTGGGCCTGGGGTAAAAGAAGGGTTAAGACCATAAGCAGCCTGGTTGACAGGATGCTGGTTCTCTTCCCTTTTGAGGAAAAGCTTTACAAGGAAGCCGGAGTAAATGTAAATTTCATAGGACATCCTCTCCTGGATTTAGTCAAGCCCTCTTTCTCTAAAATGGATTTCAGAAACAGGTTAAAAATCAGGGAGGGGGAGATTTTAATTGGAATACTTCCAGGCTCCAGGTGGCAGGAGATAGAAAATATCCTCCCTTTTATGCTTCGCTCCTGCTCTATCTTGAAGGAAAAATTAAAAAATCTGAAGATTGCAGTCGGACTGGCACCAACCATAGATGTCAATAAAGTGGAGCTTTTTCTGAGAAAGACCAATCCTGAAGTGCAGCTCCTCAAGGACTCAACTTATGACCTGATGAGTCATTCCGACCTTCTGCTGGTTACCTCCGGTACAGCCACCCTGGAATCTGCCATCTCCGGCACCCCCTTGATTATCCTTTACAGGACAAGTTTTCTCACCTACTTTATAGCAAGGCTTATGGTGAAAATTCCATTTATCGGTATGGTCAATATCGTAGCCGGTGAGAGAATCGTTCCCGAGTTCATTCAGTTTCAAATCAAGCCATGGAAAATTGCTGAGGAGATGGAGCGGATATTGAGTAATAAGGATGAGTATGAAAGAATCAAAATAAAATTGAGCCGGATAAAAGAAAGATTAGGTCAAAAAGGAGCTTACCGCAGAGGAGCAGAGATCGTAAACCAGATGCTCCTTTAGTTTTTTTATGAAGCCAAAAGAGAAAATCTTTTTATTCTTTGTCTCGATTATGGGACCACTACTAATTCTGCTTTTAGGAAAGACCTTGAAGATAAAGTGGCTTGGCGAGGAGAATCTCCAGGATATCCGGAGTAATAACGGAAAGGTCTTTTATGCCTTCTGGCATGGCAGGATGTTGATTCTATCCTATTCGCACCGTAGAAAAAAAATTCAGGTGCTGATAAGCCAGCACAGGGATGGTGAGATAATTGCCCGTATCATCCAGAGATTGGGATTTGGAACAGTCAGGGGCTCTACCACGCATGGAGGATTTAAGGCCATTTTGCAGATGGCTAATAAATCTAATGAAGGTTATGATATAGCCATAACTCCGGATGGGCCCAAAGGGCCAGGTTTTAAGGTTCAGCCCGGGACAGTATACATAGCCCAAAGAGGTGAAGTCCCCATAATCCCCATCTCCAATTCAGCTGAAAAAAGATGGACTCTCAGGAGCTGGGACAAATTCGTTATCCCTAAACCTTTTTCTCGGACAATAATTATTATAGGAAAACCCATCTACGTCCCCGGGGAACTAAATGGGGAGGAGCTTGATTTGAAAAATGCTGAGCTGGAGGAAAGTCTTAATCAGCTAACCTGGCAGGCTGATAATTACTTTAAGGCATAAGATGTATTTTACTTACAATCTTCTCTACGCTTTAACCTTTATCTTGCTATCCCCCTACCTTTTTCTGCGGGGATTGATCGGTAGACATGGGGTCCTGCAAAGGTTGGGTAATATATCTGTCAGTAGAAAACTGCCTCCCCCATTAATCTGGTTCCATGCTGCCTCGGTTGGGGAGGTCAAAGCTTTAGTCACTATTTTGCCCAAGCTCAAAAAAGAGAAGCCCGATTGTTCAATAGCCGTCTCGGTCATGACCAAAACCGGCAAGAAACAGGCTGGGGAAAGCTTGCCTCAGGCGGATTTGCTATTCTACGTACCTCTGGATTTTCCTTTTATCTTGAGAAAAGTGCTCAGTAAGCTGAAACCCTCACTTTTAGTCCTGGTGGAAACAGAGCTCTGGCCTAACCTGATTCGCCAGGCGAAAATTTATGGCTGTAAGCTTTGCCTGGTCAATGGCCGACTCTCCAGAAAGTCTTTTAAAAGATATATTAAGCTAAAAAGCTTCTTCGGTCTGGTCTTATCCCATTTTGACCAGCTTCTGATACAGTCTGCAGAGGATGCTGAGAGGTTCTGGGAGTTAAAGGGAGATAAAAACAAAACCAGAATTATGGGCAATCTGAAATTCGACCGCGTTCTTTTAGGGCTAAATGGAGAAGACAAGGCTGTTTTAAGAAAGAGCCTGGGACTTTCAGGGAGGGACAGGCTTCTCATTGCAGGAAGCACTCATCCGGAGGAGGAGAGAATGGTTCTTTCCATCTTCCAAAGACTAAGGGGCGAGCACAAGGAACTTGTTCTGCTTCTGGCACCACGCCATCTCTCCCGAGTTGGAGAAATAGAGGAGCTGCTCTCTGAATTCAGATTGACCTATATCCAGAGAAGCAAAGGTTTGCCGGACAAAAAACCTGAGGTGATTTTATTGGATACTATGGGAGAACTGGAAAGCCTCTACAGCCTGAGCGAGTTGGCTTTTGTGGGTGGCAGCTTGGTCCCCGTTGGCGGACACAACATTCTGGAGCCAGCCAGCTACGGAGTACCGGTTCTCTACGGACCCCATATCGATAATTTCAAGACCGCCTCCGATCTTCTCCTGAAATCCGGAGGAGGGATTATGGTAAATGACCAGGAGGAGCTGTACCAGAAAATATCAGTGCTTTTAAACAACGAAAACCTGAGAAAGGACACCGGTAAAAAAGGGAGAGAGGCATTACTCTCACAGGCTGGAACCTCGGATAAAACCGTGCAGTTATTACTGGAGCTTTTATCTAAAAATGAAAAGTAGCGGATTTGCCTACTGGTGGGAGAAAAAAGAGAAAAATGCCATCCTCCTGATATCTCTGCGATTTCTTTCTCTTTTTTATCTCTCCGGATACCTTCTGCGAAAAGCCCTTTACCGAATGAGGCTGGTAAAAGTCAAGAAGCTTAGGGCGAAGGTTATAAGCGTTGGCAATATCACCTTGGGCGGCTCAGGCAAAACCCCCTTTGTCCTGTATCTGGCTAAGAAACTTAAGGAGAGAAGAAAAAACTTCGCTATTCTTTCTCGAGGGTATGGAAGGAAAAAGAAAGCTACAGAAGAGCTAAAGAGGTCCGAATCCCCGGATATAAAATGGGAAGAGGTGGGTGATGAGCCTTTTCTACTCAGCAGCCATCTGCCTGAAATCCCGGTGCTAATAGATAAAGACAGATACAGCTCAGGCAAAATCGCCCTGAATAAATATAAAGCCGGTATCCTGATCCTGGATGACGGATTCCAACACTGGAGACTGAAAAAAGATATTGATATTTTGATGGTCGACAGCACTCAGGATCTTGATAAGGAAATGCTTTTCCCCGCAGGCAGGCTCAGAGAACCCCTGTCTGCCTTAAAAAAAGCGGGAATTTTCATCCTCTCCAGAACAGATCAGTCGCCCAACATAGAGAGGCTCAAAACGGCATTGCGAATACACAACCGGCAAGCCCCAATAGTAGAAAGTATTTTAGAAGTAACCTCAGTAATAGATTGGAGAGATAAAACAGAAATCGAGCTTGTCTCTTTAAAAGGCAAAAGAGGAATGGCTTTCTGCGGAATAGGTAACCCTTGTTCTTTTGAAAAAACCCTGAAGTCCGCAGGCTTGGAGATTTTAAATGCTTTTTACTTTTTAGACCATTATATTTACACCCGAAAAGACCTTCTTGCGCTGGATGAAGAAGGGAAAGAAATCGGAGCAGATTTCTTAATTACCACTGAGAAGGACTCGATCCGGCTTCCAGACGCTCAGGGATTGAGCCTCCCTCTCCTGGTGCTAAAGGTAGAGTTAAAGGTTATCTCAGGAGAGGAAAAGCTGTGGGAGTTGTTGAATATTTAAGAGTTGACATGCAGGGAAGTTTATAATAAAATAAGGTCAAAGATGAAAAAAAAGGTATTATATAAGCAAAAAAGAAATAAGCAACTCCTTGTAAGAGAAGGCGCAACCTCTACACTGGCTTATCAGCCAGTTAATGATAAAATTAACTGGAGAAAAGAAGCTATTATAAATCAAGATATGTTTTTAGAAGTTTTGACAAAGATAGAGGAAATTAATGAAAGTACTAAGCTTAAATTGGAAACTAAAAAGATTATTGATATTATTCAGAACCCAAGAAAAGACAAAATCGGGATGTTAAATATTTCTTCTAATGGTGAAACCGTAAAAATTAATAAAGATCTTTTATTAGAAGACTTAAATCAAATAGCAGATGCCCAAACTCTGGGAAGGGCAAAATATTACATTAACAGACTTAAAAAAGGATTAACTGAAATTAAGAATAGTAAGATTAACGACTTAAACCTTAATCGCTGGAAAGAATACAAGGATATTTTAACAGAAAGTTTGTGGATTTTAGATAAAAGAGACAAGTCAGGCGCACATAATGCAGGTTATTGGGGCAACTTTATCCCTCAAATTCCAAATCAGTTTTTAAAAAGATATACAAAACGAGGCGAGTGGGTTTTGGATGCCTTTTTGGGAAGCGGTACAACCTTAATTGAGTGTAAGAGATTAGGGAGAAACGGAATTGGTGTTGAATTATTACCTGAAATAGTAGAGTTGGCAAATACAAATATTAGCAATGAGAAAAATATTTTTAATGTTAAAACAGAAGTGATTAAAGCAGACAGCACAGAACTAAATTTTAAAACAGAGTTGGAAACGAGAGAGATAAAATCTGTTCAATTCCTAATAATGCATCCCCCTTATTGGAATATTATAAAATTCAGCAATAACAATAAAGATTTATCAAATGCCAAAACCGTAGAAGAATTTTTGAATCTTTTTGGTAAAGTTATTGATAACACTTATGATATTCTGGACAAAGGTAGATATTTTGCTGTAGTTATTGGGGATAAATATTCAAAAGGCGAATGGATACCGCTAGCATTCTACACCATGAATGAGGTTCTAAAAAGAGGTTATATTTTAAAATCTATAATAATTAAAAACTTTGAAGAGACAAAAGGAAAGATGAATCAAAAAGAACTCTGGAGATACAGGGCCTTAGTTGGTGGTTTTTATATTTTTAAACACGAATACATTTTTTTATTCAAGAAGGTAAAGAAATGACAACACACGTTTTTATAGTTGATACAAACACGTTTAAATATCATGTAGAGTATTTATTTGCTGGAACAGGAGCAAAGGAAAACCGCATCGATTTTAATAATACTTCTACAACATCCTTAAACCATACCACCGAAAATAATCTGGTCGGAATGATCTCGGATTCACAGAGGATTAGAAAAGGTGACTTTCTTATTTTTTATTTACAGCAAAATTACTCAGAGAACGTGTACGAAGGAAAGTTTTATGGAATCTTTAAGATTAAAGAAGACCTCTCCTTTTTGGATAACAATGATGCCAGGCAATTCTTGAGAAGGGAGCTAATAAAATCTTTAACATTTAGAACACGAATTGAACCATTCGAAATATATGCAAAGGGAGTAACAGAATGGGAAGCTTTAGATGAAATTAAACACATTCAATCTCCAAATCAAATGCTTTGGAGTTTGATTTATCGAAAACTTAAAGGCAATCGTGGGAATACCATGATTACCATATATGAAAGCGAGAGACTTTTTAAACTATTGAGGGATAAAAATAGCCGTCAAATCCTTGCGGGAAAGAATTTCACTTTTGATACTAAAACCCAAGAAATAAAGGTGGATAGAGTTGTCCATAATTATACTGGGAGAGAAGAAAAAATTAATATTCTTCCTAGGTTAATAAAAAAATATAATGATAACCTGAAATTTGAAACACATCTTCAAGCTTACATAGTTCAAAATATCGGGAGAGGCACTAATAAAGATTTAGACGAGTGCTTACTAAGTGGTTTAAACTTTGAATGGTTAGGTAATGAAGTTTCTTGTGGTGTTGGAATGCAAAGAATAGATGCAATGCTTTCATTAACAAAAAATAATACTAAAGTTGTTATGCCCATCGAATTGAAGTCTATTGAAGCAAGCACAGAGAATATTATCCAGATTCAAAGATATGTTGACTGGTTAGAACAATACTATGTTCCTAATAGAATTAGCGATATACAACCGGTTTTAATTTCTAAGAAGATATCTAATAAAAACTCAGAAGGCTATAAAGAAATCGTAGAAAGCTTCAAGCAATCTAATAGAAAGAATAATCGCTGTATGCCAATAAAATATATCGAGTACGAGTTGGAAAACGATAATTTGAAGTTTGATGAAATAAAATACCAATAACCTGCAAGTTTTTAAGAATCAGATGCTTTGCCCTGCTCAGCAAGAGGTAGTAGATTTTTTAATCATCGGCTCAGGCATAGCCGGGCTCTCCTATGCCCTGAAGGTCTCGGAGATAGGAAGCGTGGCCATCATCACCAAAAAAAAGGACAGCGAATCTAACACCAATTATGCCCAGGGGGGCATAGCCGCAGTCCTCTCCCCAACTGACTCCTTCGAGCTGCATATACAGGACACCCTGAAAGCAGGAGATGGTCTTTCCGATCCGCAGGTGGTAAAAAGAGTGATCGAAGCAGGACCAGGGGCAATTGAGGAGTTAATACAGATCGGGGTGAGATTCACCAGGAAAAAAGAAAGCCTGGATCTGGGAAGAGAAGGAGGCCACTCTCAGAACCGGGTAGCACATGCAGCAGACCTGACCGGAAAAGAGATTGAATCTGCACTTATACGGGCAGTCAAAAGTAAAGCGAACGTAAAAATCTATGAAGACCATTTAGCCGTTGACCTGATTACCCAGCATCACCTCAAAGGACACCGGAAAAAACCAGGGGAGAAGATAAAATGCTGGGGAGCATACGTTCTGGATGTCCAAAAAGGAAAGGTAAACAAATTCCTGAGTAAGATAACCCTTTTAGCCACAGGAGGTGCGGGCAAAATCTACCTGCATACCACCAACCCTGCAATAGCCACAGGAGATGGTATTGCCATGGTCTATCGTGCAGGAGCCCGGGTGGCGAATCTGGAATTTATTCAGTTCCATCCAACCTCCCTATGCCATCCTGAAGGTAACTCTTTTCTGATCTCTGAGGCAGTCAGAGGAGAAGGTGGCAAGCTGAGACTGAAATCCGGACAAACCTTCATGCAAAATTACCATCCCTCAAAAGAGCTTGCCCCCAGAGACGTGGTTGCCCGTGCCATAGATTCAGAGCTTAAGAAAAGCGGCGAACCCTGCGTCTATCTTGACATCACCCATCTGGAGAAGAAATTTATTCTACAGAGGTTCCCCAATATTTACCGGCGTTGCCTCTCCCTGGGTATAGACATAGCCACAGACTGGATTCCCGTGGTTCCGGCTGCTCATTATATGTGCGGAGGGGTAATCACCAATCCTGAAGGGGAAACGGACATAGAAAATCTCTACGCCTGTGGAGAAGTAACCATGACTGGAATGCATGGAGCAAACCGCCTGGCTTCCAATTCATTACTTGAGGCGGTGGTATTTGCAAACCTTTCCGCTGAAGGCTCCAAGAAGAAGTATAAAAAAGAAGAAGGTGCAGAATTCCCCATTGTACCTGAATGGAGCACCAAAGGGGTTTTTGACCATAAGGAGTGGGTAATCATCTCCCATACCAAGCAGGAGATAGAGGCTCTGATGTGGAATTTGGTGGGTATAGTCAGATCTAACAGTAGACTGGAGATGGCAAAAACCCGAATGGATATTTTATTGGAAGAGATAAATAAATTCTATCACCAGAACCCGGTTACCTATGAGGTCATAGAATTGAGAAACATCTCCATAGTGGCAGAGCTTATCATAAGCTCTGCTCTCTGGCGTAAGGAAAGCAGAGGATTACATTATAATCAGGACTATCCTAAAAAAGATGACCGGAACTGGAAAAAAGACACTATATTATCGAAGCAGGTGGAGTTGACTTAGATGTTGAAAGAAGAGATCATAATTATCCTGGATTTTGGCTCGCAGTACACCCAGCTGATTGCCAGGAGAATCAGGGAGAGCAAAGTCTACTGCGAGATTCTGCGGTATAACGCCGACCCGAACTCCTTCAAGGACAAAAAACTGAAAGGCATTATCCTTTCCGGGGGACCGTCCAGTATCTATGACAAAAATGCCCCGGTCTGCGATAAAAAAATCTTCGAGTTAAATGTCCCCGTGTTGGGCATCTGTTACGGCCTTCAGCTTTTAGCCTATCTTTTTGGTGGAAAGGTCGAGAAGAGCAAAAGCCGGGAATACGGCAAAGCCATTATCAAAATCGAGGAGCACCAGGACCTCTTCAAAGGGTTCAAGAGAAAACTTCAGGTCTGGATGAGCCATGGGGATTTCGTCTCCAGGCTGCCAAAAGGTTACAGGAAATTAGCCTCCTCTGAGAATATACCCCTTGCCGCGGTGAAAAATCCCCAGAGTAAAATCTATGGAGTTCAGTTCCATCCGGAGGTTGCTCATACTCAGGACGGAATCAAGATAATCCAGAACTTCCTGTATGATATCTGCGAATGTCAGGGAAAATGGACTGCCCGATCCTTTATCCAATCAACCACCAAAAAGATAAAAGAAAAAACGGGCAAAGGAAAAGTGATTTTGGGATTAAGCGGAGGCGTGGATTCATCGGTCTGTGCCCTTTTAGTAAACAAGGCCATCGGAAAGCAGCTAAGCTGTATCTTCATAGACAACGGATTATTAAGAAAAAACGAAGCCAAGGAAGTCAAACAGGCTTTTAAGGACTTTGATATGAACCTGATCTTCGTGGATGTCTCTGAGAGATTCCTTTCGAGATTGAATGGGGTGATCGACCCTGAGGAGAAAAGAAGGATCATAGGCAGAACCTTTATCGAGGTCTTCGAGGAGGAAGCCAAGAAAATCGGAAAGGTGGAGTTTTTGGCCCAAGGTACATTGTATCCGGATGTGATCGAATCGACCTCTTTCAAAGGACCCTCTGCCACCATCAAGACTCATCACAACGTGGGAGGCTTACCCGAACAGATGAATTTACAGCTGATCGAGCCCTTGAGAGAATTATTCAAGGACGAGGTCAGAAAAATCGGCAAAGAATTGAAACTGCCTGAGGATATTTTAAGCAGACACCCCTTCCCCGGTCCAGGTTTAGCCGTCAGGATTATCGGAGAGATAACCAGAGAGAGATTGGATATCTTAAGAGAAGCAGACGAGATCTTCATTCATGAATTAAAAAGATCGAAATATTATCATAAGGTCTGGCAGGCATTCTGTGTCCTTCTACCGGTGCAGTCAGTTGGGGTGATGGGGGACGAGAGAACCTATGAAAACGTGGTTGCCCTGCGTGCGGTAACCAGCCTGGACGGAATGACCGCAGACTGGGCACGCCTGTCTTATAATCTTGTTGGAAAAATCTCCAATCGAATCATAAACGAAGTCAAGGGAATAAACCGCGTAGTCTACGACATAAGCTCCAAACCCCCCGCCACGATCGAGTGGGAGTAACCCACATATGTCATTGCGAATTCGCCTTTGGCGGGTGAAGTAATCTCTTAATCTGTGTAGATTGCTTCGTCGTCCAGAGGGACTCCTCGCCAATGACAAAACTATTGAGACGCATTCAATGCGTCTCTACTGGCTGGTAGAACAGGCATCGCTGCCTGTTCTTGCCGAAGAAACATCCCACCTTGCAGGCAAGGTGGGACTACCGTTCTAATACCTCAGGAAATCAGCAATCTCATATTACCCTCAACACAGGAGATACAAATAAACAATTGAAGAGGGCAGAATGATGTTCTGCCCCTACGAATAAATCGGTAAACCCAGGTTACCCTCAACCCGGACAATAAAAACCCGCCTTGAAGGCAAGGCGGGGATACTGATTACAACAAAGGGCACGGCATGCCGTGCCCTTATATCTCTATGTCTTATTAGTTTCTCTGCTTAAGCCTTCTGGTATTTTTTCACACCTTCCACATACAGGTTCCCGCCGTGACAGTCCTGCACTACGATGGCTGGAAAGTCCTTAACTGTGAGCTTGCGTATAGCCTCAGCGCCCAGTTCCTCCCAGGCGATCAGCTCGTTTGCGGTGACCGATTTGGCAATCAGGGCTGCGGCGCCTCCCACTGCGGCAAAATAGACCCCTTTATATTTCTTCAGAGCCTCTGCCACCCCAGGGCCCATCTCCCCCTTGCCTATCATCCCTTTTGAGCCGGCCTGAAGAATGCGCGGGGCATATTTGTTCATCCTGCCAGAGGTAGTCGGACCTGCAGAACCCACCACCATACCCGGTCTTGCCGGAGAGGGACCTACGTAGTAAAGCAGCTGTCCTTTTAAATCAAAGGGCAGTTTCTCTCCTTTATCCAGTATCTCAACCATCCTCTTGTGGGCTGCGTCCCTGGCTGTGAATATCTCGCCCGTGATTAAAACGTTATCGCCTATTTTCAAGCCTTCTACCACCTGGTCGGTCAAAGGAGTGGTGACCTTTTTTATCTCCGCCATTTTTCACCTCCGATTTTTTATTTTTTGTCTTTAGATAAGGGCCTCTTTGTGTCTTGCCGCATGGCACTGGATATTAACCGATGCCGGGAAAGAGGCTATATGACAGGGAAAGGTCTCAACGTGAACATCCAGGGCTGTTACCCTTCCGCCAAAACCCTGAGGACCTATCCCCAATTTGTTTATCTTCTCCAGTAACTCCGTTTCCAGGTCTGCATAGAATTTGTTCGGATGACGAGAGCCAATCGGCCTTAAAAGAGATCTTTTAGCCATCTCCGCACATTTTTCAAAAGTTCCGCCAATACCAACTCCCACCACTATAGGCGGGCAGGGATTGGAGCCTGATCTTTTTACCATATCTATGACAAACTCCTTCACACCCTCCACTCCGTCCGCAGGCTTCATCATCTTAACCTCTGACATATTCTCGCTTCCGCCGCCCTTGGGTGCCACGATTATCTTTATCTTGTCTCCCTTGACCACGTTCATATGGATAACTGCAGGGGTGTTATCCCCGGTGTTCTTCCTCTCGATCGGGTCTGCCAGAATGGATTTTCTCAGATATCCTTCCTTATACCCCTGCCTGACCCCTTCATTTATGGCCTCGAACAGGTTACCATCCTTGACGAACACCTGATCCCCCATATCCACGAAGATCACCGCAAATCCGGTATCCTGACACAAGGGGAACACTCCCTCCTTGGCTATCTGGACATTATCCAGTATCTGCTTCAAGGTCTCCTTGGAGGTAGGGGATTCCTCTTTTTGATATCCCTCTTTCAAGGCTTTCTCCTCAGCCTCTCCCAATTGATAATTAGCCTCAATACACAGGTCCTTGACCGTGGAGATTATATCTTTTACTGAAACCTCTCGCATAGAACCTCCTTCCCCGCTTAGGGGGGAATTATTTGGTTAACTCCAGTATCCCGTCTATTATGTTTTTCAAACCCTTTCCCAGCTCGCTTAAATTAGACTTCATCTTGGAACCGGGAGTGGTCACCAGCCGATTATCTGAGTCTATCACTGCCTCATCTGCCTTGGTTATAATGTGATTTACCCCCATCCTCTCTAACTGCTCAGATAACCCCGGGTCATTCCCCGAGGTTAAATTCAGGGGAGTGGCCACGATATCTTTCAAGGCTGAGGCTATGACCAGAGAAACCAGCCCGCATCCGGCAATGGGCTTTTTACGTCTGTAGGTTTCGCGGATAAACTTTTTCAGCTCCGGGTCTATTTTCAAAACCGGATTTTTCTCGTCACGCTGGGTGAACTTTTTGATGATCCCTTCCCCCCCCGGCAAAATCAGGGCATCCAGATTCTCCGAGCCGGTGTCACTCAGTTCCCTTAAATTCCCTTTGGCTATTAAACTTGCCTCTGAGGGGATACTCTTCGAGAAGATTTGATTGATTTTTGTATTTCCCGTGGCTCTATCTAAAGAACTGGGTAGGGAGTAAAGGAAGATGGTTTTTATCTTTCTCTCCTCCAGAAAATAATTAAGCAATACCGTTTCCCAAATATCAGTCCCCTCCTCATAACCGCAGCCGCTTAAGAATATTCCAAAAGGTTTCATCTAAAACAGTTCTTGAGTAATTTTTAAAGAGCAGTGATTTTTTCGTATCGCAGGGCAATCCTTCAGGGTTGATCTTTAGCAAGGATGAAGCCTTGCCCTACAAATCCTTTTTTGCTTGCCTAATTAACCAAGAGCTTGTAAAGCTTTGTGAAATTTTTATCAAGATCAAGTAAAATTTTTATGCGGAATATACGCTGACTATTTTCTTGTCTCTTCCCTGCCTTTCAAATTTGACCAGGCCGGTGATCCGGGCAAAGAGAGTATCGTCCTTTCCCCTGCCCACATTGTATCCCGGATGGATTTTGGTTCCTTTCTGCCTGACCAGGATGGAGCCAGCCAGAACCTTCTCCCCGGAGAACCTTTTAACACCTAACCTCTGTCCGTGCGAATCTCTGCCGTTTCTGGAACTTCCCACGCCTTTCTTATGCGCCATTAAAAAAGCACCTCCTTTATCTGGCGGTCTTACTTCCGAGAATCACAATAAAAACTAACCTCAATCCCTTATACGGGGGATTTCAGCTTAAAGGTAATATTTTCTTAGCCTTTTGGCAAGAGTATTTTTATAAAAAAAACTGTTCTACAGATACGACATCCCTGTATATCTACAAGAACAGTTATATATCAAGATGGTTTATAAACTTTTTTTTGCCCGGATGGCAAAATCAGAGATGGCAGAAATCTTAAATAACATGAGAATTGCGTATTTCTTTGGAATTAGTGGCCTTAAGGCTTCAAAGACTTTTTGATCTTATCTTCCTCTCCTGCTTTTATATTGAAGGAAAGATTGTCCTTTTCTCCTCCATCCACGGTCACGTGACAATTCTTGGCGAACTGCCCTTTTAAGATCTCCTCAGCCAGGGGGTCTTCCAAATATTTCTGAATGGCTCTTTTCAGGGGCCTGGCACCAAAAGTGGGATTATACCCTTTTTCCGCCAGAAACTCCTTGGCTTTTTGTGTCAGCTCGAAGGTGATTCCTTTTTCGGACAGCCTTTTTGCCACATCCTTTAAGAGTATGTCGATAATCTCCATTATCTCTTCCATCCCCAGAGGCTTGAAGATGATAGTCTCGTCAATACGGTTTAGAAGCTCGGGGTTGAAAATCCTCTTAAGCTCATCCATTATCTTCTGTCTCATCTGCTGAAAAGAGGAGATCAAATCATCTTTTTGGAAACCCAAGCCCTTTCCCGATTTTATCTCCCGCGTGCCCATGTTGGAGGTCATAATCACCACGGTATTTTTGAAATCAACTCTACGGCCGAAACTATCGGTCAAAGCCCCGTCATCGAACATCTGCAGAAGGATGTTGAATACCTCCGGATGGGCTTTTTCTATCTCGTCCAAAAGCACTACTGAGTATGGCTTGCGTCTTACTTTCTCGGTGAGCTGTCCGCCCTCCTCATACCCTACATATCCCGGGGGAGCGCCTATCAGCCTGGAGACGGAGAACTTCTCCATATATTCGGACATATCAATGCGGATCAAAGACTCCTCATCCTCGAAAAGAAAAGCAGCCAGTGCCTTAGCCAGTTCGGTCTTTCCCACACCAGTAGGACCCAGGAATATAAAAGAGCCGATCGGCCTTCTGGGGTCTGCTAACCCTGCTCTGGACCTGCGAATAGCCTTGGTTATGGCTGTTACCGCCTCATCCTGTCCCACTATCCTTTTCTTAAGCTCCTCCTCCATTCTCAAGAGCTTCCTGGACTCTTTCTCCTCCAACCTGAAGACTGGTATGCCGGTCATCTTGGAAACCACCTCCGCGATATCATCTGCGGTCAGGATCACCACCTCTTTGCTTTTCTCCTCCTCCCATTTCCTTTTATTGGCTTCCAGCTCATCTTTTTTGAATTTCAGCTCATCCCTCAGCTGGGCTGCTTTCTCAAACTCCTGATTTTTAACAGCCAGGTCCTTTTCCTTCTGCAGCTGGGCTATCTTTTGTTCCACCTCGCCGAATTCTGGCGGCTTGGTATAGGTGGAGAGGTGCGCTCTTGAACCAGCCTCATCTATCACATCCAGGGCTTTGTCCGGCTGGAATTTTCCGGAGACGTACCTGTCGGAGAGCTTGACCGCCGCCTCAATTGCCTCATCCGTTATCTTTATCTTATGATGCTCCTCATATTTCTGTCTTAAGCCCTGCAGTATCTTGATGGTATCCTGGGTGATAGGCGGGTCCACCATCACAATCTGAAACCTTCTTTCTAAGGCTCCGTCTTTCTCGATATATTTTCTATACTCGTTAAGGGTAGTCGCACCTATACATTGTACCTCACCGCGAGAAAGCGTGGGCTTGAATATATTGGAGGCATCCAGGGACCCCTCTGCTCCACCTGCTCCCACAATGGTATGCAGCTCGTCGATGAATATGATCACATCTTTGGAGTTGATGATCTCGTTCATCACCGCTTTCATCCGCTCCTCAAACTGGCCTCTGTATTTTGTTCCCGCTACCAGGGATGCCATATCCAGAGTCACTATCCTTCTATTTTCCAAGGTTTGGGGAACTTTCCCTTCGACGATTTTCTGGGCTAACCCCTCAGCTATTGCCGTTTTGCCTACCCCTGGCTCACCGATAAGAACCGGGTTGTTCTTCTTTCTGCGAGACAGTATCTGGGATACCCTCTCTATCTCGTTTTCCCTTCCTATTATGGGATCTAATTTACCCTTGCGCGCCAGCTCGGTTAAGTCTCTGCCAAAATGGTCCAGTGCCGGCGTTTTGCTTTTTTTCCTCTTTCTTCCATAGGAGGAGGGTTTGCCTAACTGAATATTCTTAAGCTCCTCGTAAGCTTCCTTATAGTCTATATCATACATAGAGAGAACCTGAGCTGCTACTCCCTCCTCATCCCTCAGTAGGGCTAAAAGTATGTGTTCGGTATCTATCTCCTTGGCCTTCAGTGCCCTGGCTTCCTGGCCGGAGATCTCCAGGGTCTTCTTGGCGCGGGCGGTTAAGGGAAGCTGCCCCATGGTCAGTGTGCCACCTGAGGGTTGAACCACATCCTCTATGGACTGTCTCAGCTCTGCCAGATCTATCCCTATATTGGTAAGGATCTCGATCGCCCTTCCCTCTCCCAGCCTGATTATGCCTAAGAGAAGATGCTCTGTCCCGATATAATCATGCCTTAGCCGCGTGGCTTCATCCCGGGCAAATTCTATCACCTTCCTGGCTTTTTCTGAAAACATCTCGGTCATAAATTCTCTCCACCTACTTCAAGATACGTTATCTGAAATTAATTTAAAAGTAATCCTAAGAAATTCAAGTCTTATTTTCAATCTGCTCATTTATTTTTCCCCTGATTAATTCCGCCCTAAGTATGTCTCTCTCATTGGGCTCCATCTGCCTGTCAAAATATTTCTGGAGATGAGCAGGGAATGAGATGAGCAAAATCTGATTGATCAGGCTCAGGGGGATATCCTTTATGGTGCCCATACCCAGGCCAAGTCGAATGGCAGATAGAAGGTTAGTGACCTCATTTGAGGTTATGACCCGGGCATTTTTCAAGATACCAAATGCTCTCCAGATCTTATCCTCGATTTGCTCCTTCGCCTCCCGGTAAAGGGTCCTGCGAGAATTGTTCTCATACTCTATGAGCTGGTTAGTCACCTTCTCCAAGCTCTCGATTAAATCCTCCTCTGATTTGCCTAAGGTTGTCTGATTGGAGATCTGAAAAAGATTCCCCAGGACGTCTGAGCCCTCGCCATAGAACCCTCTAACGGCTAAGCCTAACTTGGTGACCTGAGAGATGACATTCTCTATCTCCTTGGTCAAAACCAGTGCCGGCAGGTGAATTAAAACCGAGGCACGCATTCCGGTTCCTACATTGGTAGGGCAGGAGGTAAGATAGCCGAAATCCGGGTCAAAATCGAATTCCAGAGTGCTGGATAGTTCCGTGTCAACTTTATCCGCCAGCTCGAAGCTTTTTTTGATCTCCAAACCGGACTTCAAGGCCTGAACTCTTAAATGGTCCTCCTCGTTTATCATCAGGCTTACTCTCTCTTCCTCTCCGATATACAGTGCTTTGGTATCACCCTCTCTCATAAACTCTGGACTTACCAGATGTCTCTCGATGAGAAAGTCCTTATCCAGACTGGAAAGCTCAGGAGAAGAATAAATCTTACCGGATTTTAAAAGAGGACTCACCTCTATGGCTCTTCTGACGAAAGAGACAACCTTCTCCCTGTCCTCGGTCTTAGCCATAGAGGGGAAAGGGGTATTGGAGATATTACGAGCCAGCCTGACCCGACTGGATAAGACTATCTCTGAGTTATTTCCCTCGCCCGTAAGCCAAGCAGCCGGCCTTCTTACTATATCCTCAAACATCCTTATTTCCTCGTCTGTAAGACTTTGATCTTATCTCTTATCTGGGCAGCCAGCTCAAAGTCTTCCTCGTCGATTGCCCTCTTTAACTCCTCCTGCAGTTTTCTTTCCTCTTTCAGACTTTCCATCTCCTTTCCCGGGAGATGGGGTATCTTGCCCCTATTTATATCGGTACCATGAATCTTCCTCAGAAGGTCTTTAAGCTGAGGCCTAAAAGTCTTATAGCAACTTCCACAGCCTAATCTACCCCTACGGGCAAAATCTGAGAAAGTCATCCCGCAATTGGGGCATCTGGTTTCCTTATCGGTCTTGGCAGCGGCTTTCTTACCCGTTTCTGTTCCTGGTGATGAGATCATGCTGGACAGAAACTCCGCCAGGGGAAAAGGCACCCCCTCAAAGGGACTGCGAAAACCTCTCTTCTCCGCACACTTCTGGCATAGGTTCAAAGTCATCTTCTCGTTATTGATTATCTGGGTAACCTGAATGGATGCTTCTGCTTTATGGCAATCATCACACTGCATATTCTTCCTCTTAAATAAGACCTCAGTAATTATATGGTTCTAATTTTCCGTCCTCCAACCTAAATATACGCTGGGCTCTTTGAGCCAGCTCTAAGTTATGAGTAGCCAGGACGAAAGTTTGATTTCTGCTATTTCTAAGCTGGCTGATTAAATTATGAAGGTTCTCAGCCGAACTTCTATCCAGATTGCCGGAGGGCTCATCCGCTATAACTACCTTAGGATCGTTGATTAAAGCTCTGGCAACAGCTACCCTTTGCTGTTCGCCACCGGAAAGCTCGCCCGGCTTATGGTTGATTCTCTCTGCAAGTCCTAACTCTTCAAGAATATTCATAGCCTTATCTTTAATCTGTTTTGAATTCTCCCTGGCAATCAATTTAGGCAGCATCACATTTTCTAAGGCAGAGAACTCAGGTAGAAGATGATGAAACTGGAAGACAAATCCGACGAATCTGTTCCTGAAGTGGGCTAACTCTTTATCATTCAAAGAGAAGACATCACTGGAGTTGAAATTTACAAAACCCCTATCCGGCCTATCCAATGCGCCTAAGATATGCAGGAGAGTGCTTTTCCCTGAACCAGAAGGACCGATCACTGCCACAATCTCACCTTCATAGACATCCATATCTATCCCTTTTAATACGTCTAAAGTTTCAGCCCCTGTTTGAAAACTCCTGCATATATCTTTTGCTTTTAAAACCAGGTTCTGCTCTTTCAAATCGCTCTCCCCATACAGTTATTTTCGCCAGTTTTCACAATATATTTAATTACTTTCTCTCAATCTCCCACTCTGCGGGCAAAATGGGATTATTGATTCTGTTTTTTTCCTCCCCTTGTAGGGGGGAAAGGGTGGGGTTAATCCTTGAATCCTCGAACCCTTGAACCCTTAAACTCTTGAGCCCTTTAGCTTTTTTATTCATATCTTATCGCCTCCACCGGCAGCATCTGGGCAGCCCTGGAAGCAGGATACAGGGTGGCTAAAAAGGTTATGCCCAGAGCGGCCAAGGCTACGATCAGGAAATCGAAAAACCTCATATCAATGGGAAGGGTGGCGATAAAATATATCTCCGGGGGCAAGGAGACTATTTTAAATGTCTTTTGAATCCAGCACAGGATAAACCCCAGGAAACTGCCCAGGATCGTGCCCACCACACCTGCTACCAGCCCCTCGAACATAAAGATCTTCATTATGCTGGAAGAGGTGGCTCCTATGGACTTCAGGATCCCGATCTCCTTTCTTTTCTCCATCACCACCATTATCAAGGTGCTGATGATATTAAAGGCCGCTACGGTCACGATCAGGCTTAAGACTATGAACATTGCGTATTTCTCCAGAGCCATCCAGGAGAAAAGGTTTTTGTGCATATGCATCCAGTCGGTGGCGTAGTAATCCGGACCCAGCTCAGAATCGAGTTCTTTTGCCACCTTTGAGGCATCATAGAAATCTGAGGTTTTAATCTGCAAGCCGGTCACCACAGGACCCGAATTCAAAATCCTCTGCGCGGAGGAAATCGATATATAGGCTAAGTTGGCATCGTATTCGTACATACCGGTCTCGAATATACCTGCCACGCTGAACTTGGTAACCTTCGGCGCAAGAAACCCTGCAGAAACCGTCTCCTTGTTGATGCTGAAGAGAATCACCTCATCCCCCAGCTTCACTCTCAACCTGTCAGCCAGGGTTACTCCCAGAACTATTCCCGGATATTTATCCCTTGTTTCCTTTAGCTTGAAAGCGCCGGCTATCAGATCTTTCTCGATATCGGTGACCTTTCTTTCCTCCTCCGGGTCAATCCCGCGAATGACTATCCCATCGCTTTCCTCCTTGGAGGCGATTGCCGCCTTGAAATAGACAAAGGGTGCTGTTCCCCTGACCTGAGGATGGGATTCGATCGAGGGCAAAAGCTCCTGATAGTTTTCAATCCCTGTCCCTTCTGACGAGAGTACGGTGACATGCGCGGTGATACCGATTATCCGGGAGCGAACCTCCTTCTCGAAGCCGTTCATCATAGAGAGAACAAAGGTCAGAGCCGCCACCCCGATCAGAACCCCAGTGATGGAGATAAGAGTGATCACCGAGAGGTATTTTGACTTCCCCTTGGACCTTAGATACCTTTTGGCAATAAAGAATTCGTAGGACATAAAATCCAATTTTAGCGTTTTGCAGGGTGAAACCCCGCACTTACGCCTGTTTATTGTATGCTGTCTACTGCCTATTTTTTAACTTTTTCAACCGCTCTTTCGCATCCACAACTTCCGGTATCCCCGGATCAGCATCCTTCCAGATGTCCAGAAACTCCTCATACTGTTCAATCGCCTTCTTGTTCCAGCCGGATTTCTCATAAGCCAAGCCCAAAAGATAATAAGCCTTCACTGCATTGAAAGACCATACTCTGTCATCATCATATCTGGAAAGCGCTTTTTCCAATTGAGCTACTGCCTCATCCAACCTGCCTTTATTCAGGTAAATTTCTGCCAGATCACAACGAAGATTAAAAGACGGAGTCGGTGAGTCCTTATATACTTTTTCTAAATAGCTCAGAGCCATATTTGTGTCACCTTTGGCTAATTCAATCTGGCCCAAAGTCCACCAGTAAGGAGCCATTTGAGTTGAATCCATTCCCGCAAGGTCCTTTTTCAAAGCTCCTGCCAATTCTTCAGCTTCAGTGATTTTCCCACTCTTGACCAGAAGATAAGCATAATAATCCCTCGCATACACCGGGTCGTTGGGCTTGGATCTTCTGTATATTTCCATGCCTGTCTCTGCTTCCTTTAATGCTAAAGACATCTTTTTCTGGCTTTCGTAGAGAAGATATGCCTTTTGGAAATGCTTATAGGCAGTAATATCTGTTTCAAACTGCTCCATTCTATCTGCGGCAATCCCGTCATCCAAAACCTTGAGACCCTCTTCAAATTTTCCCTGGTATAAAGGAACCAGCTCTAAGTATAATCTTCCGATTGACCTGTGGAATTTCTCACTGCTGGAACAGAGCGTCTGAAAACAGCTTTCCGCTTTAGCGTAATTTTTCTTGAAAATATACATATCCCCCAGCTTGAACTGAGACGAATAGAAATCGGGTTTTATCTCTAAGGCTTTCTTATAAGAATCAATGGCCTGATCTATCTTACCGTTATAGGCATATAAGTCACCTCTCGAATCATAGGGATTAGGTTCGTCCGGTGCTAATTCTATATATTTGTTTATCGCCCAGATCGATTTATCAAAATCACCCAGATCATTGTAAGCGTAGGCGAGATGGTTGTAGGCAAGCTTGTATAGAGGGTCTATCTGGATGGCTTTGCTAAGGTAATAAACTGCTTCTCGGGACTCGTGCAATTTGTTATAATAAGTAATACCTAATACATAAAATGCACCCTTCTCATCAGGATAATTTTCAACCAACTTTTTTAATACCTTCACAGCTTGAGGATAATCACCCATTATATTTGCCTGAGAGCTTTCGATATAGAGTTTCTCCCTCTGGGTTATTTTATCTGTGTATTTTGCAGCCTTAGTAATAGACTCTCTTGCTCCCTGAGTATCTCCTTCATAGTTTTTAGCCACAGCCAGCCAATAATAAGCCATAGCAAAGGTAGAATCAAACACCAGAGCTTTTTCAAAACTTCTCTCTGCCTCGGTAAAGTAAAGCTTCTGACAGTTATCAATTCCCTCGAGAAGGTAACGGTATGCTTCTTGCGAGTGTGTGGTAATGTTAGCTAACGATGGTCCCTTTTCCTGCTGAGCTGACACAGGAAGAGAAAAACCCTTTTTGATTTCGAAAGTTAGCTTATCGACCAAAGAAAAGATATCCTGTTCCTTCTCTCCAGTGATTCGCTGGGACGATTTTATTTCACCGGTTTCCACATCAACCAACTGCGTCGTTATTTCGATTCTGGGCTTAACTTGGAGTATGCTTCCCAAAAGCATCCACTTTACCCCGGCTTTTGTGGCAACCTGAGTTGCCATATTCTTATCTATCCTTTTTTCTCCCTCTCTGCCTAAAAGCTTGAGAATATCATATAATCTCTGGCTGGATACTACCCTGAGATACTGCGATTCGGATAAGCCGGTGATGAGCAGGTTAGTGACGATTTCACCGAGCTTTTGCTTGTCCTCTGGATCGACCAGATTATCAAAATACATTACCGCTAACGAGTTCTCTTTAGCTACTGCTCCTTTTTCCGGAGTAATTTCGAATTTGAAAGGTTTAAGAATCAGGAAGAGTAAAACTAAGATAAAAACAACCGACGCAGGAATTGCAATCGGAAGAACTTTTCTCTTGGGCTTAGGTGCAAGCACTTCTTTGGGGATCTGACCGGTCTTTATGTATTCCAAACTCTTCTTCTCATGCCTCAAATCAGCCAAGAGATCATCTATGTGTTGATATCTTTCCTCTTTATCCTTGACCAATGCTTTAGTGACTATTCGTTCAAGTTCAAAGGAGACCTGATTATTATATCTGGCTACTGATTGAGGTTCCTCGTTGATTATCGAGTAAATAAC
Organism: uncultured Ignavibacteria bacterium; assembly: GCA_964511075.1. Lineage (GTDB taxonomy): Bacteria > Zixibacteria > MSB-5A5 > MSB-5A5 > RBG-16-43-9 > CAZEDM01. Next base: position 267,228 of record CAZEDM010000001.1, on the reverse strand, counting down.
AGCAGCTTGATGCTCCCCTCCAAAAGGGAGTTTCGCAGTCAAAAGCTCATATAAAACTACTCCAAAAGAAAAGATATCACTTCTCTCATCTACTTCTTCACCCTGAGCCTGCTCTGGTGACATATAAGCAAGAGTGCCTAAGGTCGAACGAGTCTTGGTCAGCTTGGTGGCTCCCTTCAGCTTCGCCAGACCAAAATCCATTATCTTAATCTGACCGCGAGGAGTAAGCATTATGTTGTCCGATTTAATATCTCTATGCACTATCCCCTTCTCATGAGCCATTGCCAAACCTTCACAGATCTGTATCCCGATATCCAGCACCTTCTTTATAGAGAGAGCTTCCTTCTCAATCACCTGCTTTAAAGTCTTTCCCTCGCAATATTCCATAACTATAAACATCTGCCCCTCAAACTCATCGATCTCATAAATAGTGGTAATATTGGTATGATTTAAAGCTGATGCGGCTTTGGCTTCGTGGATGAATCTTTCCTTCTCCTCAAACTCAGAGGTCAGGTGCGAAGGCAAAAACTTCAAAGCCACCAGGCGGTCAAGCTTGGTGTCCTCTGCTTTATACACCACACCCATACCACCCTCACCCAGCTTCTCTAAGATTTTGTAGTGTGAGATAGTTTTACCGATCATAAAGTTCTGATCTCGAACTCATCCCCTATCCCCTTCTCCCTGCCTTTGGCGGGATCTTCGACTTAAAAAGAGAAGGGGAAATAGTCCCTCTCTTTCCAAGAGAGGGATTTAGGGTGAGTTCCTTCTTTGTCTGGGATGATGCACTCTTTACCCTGGCCTTTCTTATACCTCCGGTTTCATCTGGGGAAAGAATATCACATCCCGTATGGAAGTGGAATTAGTGAAAAGCATAACCATCCTATCCAAGCCTATTCCCAGCCCGCCAGTTGGAGGCATACCGTATTCCATTGCCCTGAGGAAATCCTCGTCTATGACATGAGCCTCCTCATCCCCCATCTTTCTGAACTTAGACTGCTGCTCAAACCTCTCCCTCTGATCGATTGGGTCGTTCAGTTCGGAGAATGCATTCATCAGCTCCATACCGGCGATAAATCCCTCGAACCTCTCAGTCAAACCTTCCTTATCCCTGTGCTTTTTGGCAAAAGGTGACATCTCCACAGGATAATCCAGGATAAAGGTCGGCTGGACCAGGTTGGGCTGGACTTTCTCCTCGAAAATCGATTCTATGACTTTGCCGATGCGGATAGAAGGCTCTGCCTTGATTCCCAGATCCTCTGCTAATTTCCTGATTTTCTTCTCATCCGCTTTATAAAGGTTCTCCCCGGTGAATTTCTCTATCGACTCCCAGAAGGAAAGCCTTCTCCAGGGAGGAGATAAATCGATCTCCTCTTTCTGAAATTTAATCCTGTTAGTTTTAAAAACCTCCAGGTAGACGAAGTTGAAGAGCTTCTCGCACAGTTCCATTATATCATTATAGTCCGCATAAGCCTGGTAAAGCTCTAACATGGAAAATTCCGGGTTGTGATTCTTATCCATTCCCTCGTTACGAAAATCCTTGCAGACCTCATACACCTTCTCGAAACCGCCGATTATCAGCCTTTTCAAATAGAGCTCATCTGCTATCCTTAGATACAAATCTATATCCAGGGCATTGTGATGGGTGATAAAAGGACGCGCAAACGCACCTCCATAAATCGGCTGTAATATGGGGGTCTCGACTTCCAAGAAGCCCTGGTCCTCCAGGAATTTTCTGATGGAAACCAGGATTCTGGTACGCAGGATGAAACTATCCTTTACCTCCGGATTAGAGATCAGGTCCAGATACCTTTGTCTGTATCTCAGCTCTTTATCCTGAAGCCCGTGCCATTTCTCCGGCAGGGGATGCAAGGACTTGGAAAGAAGCTCGAACTCCTCTGCCTTGATGCTTTTCTCCCCGGTTTTGGTCTTGAAAACTTTACCCTTAACCCCGATGAAATCACCTATATCGAAAAACTCGAACAGCTTGTACTTCTCCTCGCCCACCATATCGGATTTAACATAGACCTGAATTTTCCCCTCACCGTCCAGGATGTGGAAGAAAAGGGCCTTTCCGTGAGGCCTTAAGGAAGTTATCCTGCCGCAAACACTCACAGCTGTTCCCTCCGATTCCAGCTTTTCGAAATCATCCAGTATATCCCTCGATGTATGAGTTCTCTTAAAAAGATAGGGATAGGGGTTGATGTTTTTCTCCCGCAATGCTTTTAGTTTTTCCCTGCGGTACTGGAGAAGCTGACTCAGGCTCTCTTCGGGTTTGGATTGTTCGGACAATTTATCTTTCTCCTCTTGGTAAATTAAAAAGTAATCTTTTGCAAAATATAAAGAAAAGGAAATTAGGAGTCAAGGACTTCAAGGGGAATGAATTTTACCCTCTCCTTTTCAAGGAGAGGGTAAGGGTGAGGTTAAAACCTTTAGGGGCACGTTGTCCCGCCAACGGCGGGATGCCCCTACGAAACTAATTTAAAACTTCTTAAACACCGTTTTCATCTTCAAGCGTGCAATAGCGCCACTAGGGTCCAGGTCCTTGGGGCAGACCTTCTGGCAGTTGAAGATGGTATGGCACCTGAAAACCCCGTTCTCCCGTGCCACAATGGCAATCCGTTCCTTGGCAGCTCCATCCCTTGAATCATCCACGAACCTCAAGGCCTTGAGCAAAGCATGGGGTCCCAGATAATTTTCATCTCTCCCTGCAACCGGACAGGAACCATAACAGGCGCCACAGAGGATACAATCCAGCCAGGCGTCGATCTTCTTTCTCTGCTCTACGCTCTGGATATATTCCTTTTCCGGAGGAGCCTCCTTGGGAATGAAATAGGGCTTGATCTCGTTAAAACGCTGGAAAAAAGGATCCAGGTCAGCTACTAAATCCTTCAGAATAGGAAGGTGAGATAAGGGTCTTAAGGTAATCTTATCCCCTATTACCGATATCTGGGTCTTGCAGGCTAAGCGGTACATATCGTTGATGTGCATGGCACAGGAGCCGCAGACCGCCTCCCTGCAGGAAGCCCGGTAAGCCAAGGATGGATCTATATTCTCAGCTATGTAGATCAAACCTTCCAGGATGGTCATCCCCTTTTCCGGCTCGAACTTATAACTCTGGAAATGAGGCTCTCCCCCTTTATCCGGGTCATATCTGAAAATGCTGAATTCAACCATATTAGTACTTCCTTTCCTCGGGTTTATATTTGGTTATCTTCACCGGGGAATAATCTAAACGCAGCCCGGTCTCGGCAAAAAAGGTTAGGGTGTGCTTGAGCCAGTTCTCGTCATCCCTTTTCTTGATATCGGTTCTGTAATGCGAACCCCGGCTCTCCTTACGGTTCAGGGCTGAACGAGCGATGGCCTCCGTCACATCCAGATTCCCCTGCACATCGTAGAAGCCAATGATGTCATAATTGAATTTCTTGCCATTGAATGCCGGGCGAAGTTTTTTGGCTTTTTCCTTGAACTCCTCGATCTTCTCCACACCTTTGGTCATCCCCTCCTCGTTTCTGAAGATGCCGAATTTATCCACCATTATCTCCGAGAGCGCACTTTTTATCTTATAAGGGTTCTCCTCTCCTGAGCCTTTTTTCCACCGGTCAATTCTGCTCTCCTCTCTTTTCAATGCCTCTTCCAGTGCCTTTTTCTTTGGTGCTTTCTCCTTATCCTTGATATACTCGCAAGCCTTTTTCCCGGCCCTGGTTCCGTAAACTATAGTATCCAGAAGCGAGTTTCCACCCAGGCGATTTGCCCCGTGCATGCTTACACAGGCGCATTCTCCTGCAGCATAAAGCCCTTTCATCCTGGTTGCACCGTCTATGTCCGTGTCGATTCCACCCATAGCATAGTGCGTCCCCGGAGTTATGGGTATCGGCTCATAGATGGGGTCAATTCCGATGAAGCTCAGACATATATCCCTGATGCCGGGAAGCCTTTCCATGATCTTGGCTGCACCCAGGTGCGTCAAATCCAGGTGGACCGAACCATCCGGAAAGCCCCTCCCCTCGTTTATCTCCGTCTGGATAGAACGGGCTACGATATCCCTCGGTCCCAGCTCCATCACCTGCTCTGAAACGTATCTTTTCATGAACCTTTCGCCGTCTTTGTTTTTCAGATAACCGCCCTCCCCCCTGCAACCCTCGGTCATCAGGATATGAGAGCGGGCTAAGCTGGTTGGATGAAACTGAATGAACTCTATATCCTTTAAAGGCACACCTGCCCAGTAAGGTGGTGCCATTGCCAGTCCGGTATTGGTAAGGGCATTGGTGGTATTGGAGTAGATCCTTCCGATGCCGCCGGTGCCGAAGATAACCGCATTGGCTCCTATGGGAACCAACTCCCCTGAGTGCGGGTCATAGGCTATCACGCCGTAACAGGTGTTATCTTCTGCTGCCAGGCCAAATACTACCCATTCCACGTAAACTTTTATCTTCTCTTTTACGATCTGCTCGTATAAGGTCTGTAATAGATACAAGCCGGTTTTGTCTGCGGCATAGCAGGTGCGGGGAAAACCTGCCCCTCCAAAAGGTCTCTGAGCGACCTTACCCTCCGGGGTTCGGCTGAAAGGACACCCCCAGTGCTCCATCTCGAAAATAGTCTCAGGGGCATGATAGGTTAAGGTCTCGGATGCATCCTGGTCTGCCAGGTAATCACTTCCTTTGACAGTATCAAAAGCATGTTTATCTATGGTGTCATCCTTGCTTTTCTCCACGTTGCCCAAAGCCGCATTTATACCTCCCTGCGCCTCGCCTGAGTGCGACCTCATCGGATGAACCCTGGAGATAATAGCCACATCCTTTACCTTCTTAGCCGCCTCCACTGCCGCTCTCATCCCGGCCAAGCCCCCGCCTACGATTAATATCTCGTGAAATATCATCTTTCCTCTCCTTTCCTAACCTGCCGAAATCCTGGGAACGAACATTATCACTGTCAAAACCATCACCAGCACAAAGATTATCATAGCCACCCACAGAAGACCTTTCTGCTGTTTGGTCATAAAGAAAAAGTCGGCTATAATCAGCCTTAAACCGTTCAGCAGATGAAAAGCCACTGCCGCCACCAGGAATATCTCCAGGAAATGGAACAGAGGGGTCTGCACTTTTCCAAGCCAGGAGTCAAAACCCCGGGCTGAGCCGGTGAGAAGATAGGAGCTGGTGACCAGGAAATGAGGAAAAATATAGAGGAATAGAACCACCCCGGCAATGCGGTGTAAAAACCAGGACCAGGTCCCCACATTGGGGTTTAAGTTGATCTCTTTGAAGTAATGCCCTATAAATCCAGGTCTCTTTTGGTACATCTCAGACTCCTTTCCTCAAAAGTGAATTGACCGCCAGATATCCATAGATAGAGAGGAGTATGCCCAGGATCCAGAAAATTGTCTTGATCCCCACACCTGTACCTTTACCCGGCCGGTAATCCTCAATCACACCCCACATCCCGTTGAACCCGTGAAACACGGCAATCGGAACAAAGAGGATGTAGAAAATACCCCACCAGGCACTGGAGTGCAGCCTGTCCGTTACCACCTGAAAATCCACATGCCATTTGTCCGTCAGATGAAGTACCTTCAGGTGCATAATCAGGAAGAAGGCTAAAAGCACCCCGGTGATCCTCTGGAGGAACCAGCCATAAGCCCCACCTGACCTTACCCTTTCATCCATAGAGGAACTCCTTTTTTAAAGTTTGTTAATTTTGTCACAAAGTAGGTTTAATTTATATTTTTTCTTTACGGGATGTCAACAAAAAAATAAATTATTTCGAACATTTTAGAACAGATCATCAATCACTTCTTATAATTGGTTAAATTACAAAAATTTATTTCGAAGAGGATTTGGGTGGAATCAAACTCCACCCCTACGCGATTTATTGGGGAATAATTAAGTTATACATTCCTGTATGTCTTTACAGAACAGGCAAGATGCCTGTTCTACCGATTCTTGGTCTTTTGTAGGGGTAGACACAAGTATCTGCCCTTTTCATTTGGCGAATCCGTGTGACCGTCGGGCCCCCTTACACGACAGGAACCTCACCCTTGTCTTCTCCTCTACGAGGAGCAAGCCTCCGTAGGACCGTAAAGCTTTTATCGGCTTAAAAAGGAAAGGGAATTGGTAGAGACGAATGGCAATGCGTTTCTTCTTTTTGGCGACTACGAAGGGCGCTACGCAGGGGCTTGATTCATTGAACCCTTTTCTCTGAGTTAATAATCTGCCGTTTATTTAATATGGTAATAAAAAAGCCCCGCTCGAAAAAGCGGGGCTTGTCAATGCGGTCAAATCATCTATTACAATTTAACTACATTAATTGCCTGCGGTCCTTTCGGGCCCTCAGTGACCTCGAAGCTAACCTCGTCTCCTTCACTCAGACTCTTGAAGCCTTCTGACTTGATGGCTGAATAATGCACGAAGACATCCTTACCGCCGTCGCCGGTCTCAATAAAACCGAAACCCTTAGCCTCGTTGAACCACTTCACCTTACCTTCTGTCAAAACTTTTTCACCACCTCTCATCGGAAAAAAATTAAACATAAAAATGCCACGAAAACCTCATTCTACCGAAGGTCTTCATGGCCAGTTAACTCTTGTGAATCAATCCGAAACCAACAACAACCTTAAAAACCTTACAGCTATAAACACTATACGTAACCAAAAAGAATTTGTCAATAAAAATCTTGAAATAAATGGTTAGGGGGTTGGAATATGTCCTAACCTGTTTTAGGAATTAGATAGGTTAGTTTTAATCTCCCCTGCTTGAACAGATTCAAAAAGCGATTTCACAGGCTGAGATATGGGGAATTGGCATACCAAAAGAGTGAAAAAGTCATGAGCAAAAAATTTCTCGTCCCTTTCTCTTATCAATTCGTTACCCCCTTCCAGAAAACGGTGTTCGGCTTCGTGGAATAGAGAAAGAAATCGATTAGAGTATGAGCTTGATACACTCTGATTATTGACAGATTCAAATACAGCTTGACATTTAAGAATAAAATGCTTATATCTAAACAAACAAAGATTTTAACCTGACATCAGCATTTAGAGAAAGGAGTCTTAAGACAAATTTTCTTTCGAGGGGGAAGAGGAGAATGTCATTTTTCAGACGGCAGTGCATTTTCATCGAAAGGAGAATAAAAGTATGTTTAAGGGTACGGTAAAGCGGATAATGAGAGAGAGAGGATTTGGATTCATCTCAGCCCAGGACGGAAGGGAGATATTTTTTCATCGCTCAGAGCTTCAGAATGTGGACTTTGACAAATTAGAGGGGGGAGACCATCTGGAATTCAACGTAACTAAAGGACAGAAAGGACCCCTGGCTACCGACATCAAAAAAATCAGCACCCCAGAGGATTAATTTCCACGACACTCAGTCACATTTAAATTCTAAAAGGAAAGACAAATGAAGATTCTTTTAATAACCCCCTCTATGGATAAAAGGCTGGGCCGATTCTTGAGAATGCCTCAGCTTACCTTAGGTGTTATCTCCGCCTTGACTCCGCCTGAGATTGAAGTAGATGTGGTGGAGGAAGAGATTGAGAAGATCGATTTTGACAAGCACTATGACCTGGTGGGAATCTCCTGCATAACTGCAGTAGCTCCCAGGGCTTACCAGCTCTCTTCTTTTTTTCGTAAAAGAGGCGCTAAGGTGGTTTTGGGGGGGATTCACCCCACAGTTATGCCCCAGGAAGCGATTGTCCATTGCGATTGTGTGGTTATGGGTGAGGCAGAAGGATGTTGGAATCAGCTCATTCACGATTTCAAGCGGAACCGGTTGGAGAAGTTTTACCGCTCTTTTAATTTTGATCTCTCCAAATTTCCCATCCCAAAGTTGAACCACAATCATACCCCCTTTCACGTGAGTCCCATCCTCTGCACCAGAGGTTGTCCTCATAACTGTGAGTTTTGTTCGGTTACTGACCTTTATGGGAAAAAAGTGAGGCACCGTCTGATCCAAGACATTGTCAAGGAAATCGCCACAAGAGGCAGCAAAAAATTCTTCTTTTTAGATGACAATATCACCGGGGACGTTAAATTTGCCAAAGAGTTATTCACCGCTCTTTCGGATCTGAGAATTCGCTGGGTTGGTCAGGCATCCATATCTCTGGTCAAGGACAAAGCTTTGCTGCAGCTGGCGAAAAAATCTGGTTGTGCTGGCTTGTTTGTCGGACTGGAGTCGGTTTCCTCTGATAATCTTGAAAGGCTCCGCAAAACTATAGGCAATGGTAAGGAATACAGTCAGGCTATCGAGATCATTCACGATTGCGGTATCTTTTTCCATGCCTCATTAGTGTTCGGTTTCGAGGATGATGATAAGACCATATTCGAGAGAACCCTGAATTTTCTTGATAAAAACAGGGTCCCGAGCGCTACTTTTAATATCTTGACTCCCTATCCGGGTACTGCCATCTTCAAGAGATTCAGGAGAGAAGGAAGGCTCTTAAGTCAGAACTGGAAGGACTACAACCACAGAACCGTGGTTTTTAAACCCAAGAATATGAGCCCGGAAGAGCTAGCTGAGGGTTTTCTCTGGCTGGGAAGGAATTTTTATTCCAGAGCTTCGATATTTAATAGATTTTTTCATAATTTTGCTCATCCCCTGATCTATTTTTCTGTCAACTGGGGGATTAGGAATAGTTTTAAAAATGAAAAAACTGAAAATTTCCTCCCACCCCTCACGGAACAGCCCCTCTCTATTTTGCCTCACGCTCTGAGGGAAGTTCCAGAATTAGAAGGTTAATCCGTTCGAGGGTAAATCAACAAAAACTAAAACAAGGAAGGCGGTCAGTTCAGAAGATTTTGTTGGTGCGCCGGGGGTGACATTGTTCAAACCTGCTCGATGGGTCAATTTGTAACAAAATTTAGACAAATGTCCTCGCAGAGCAGTTATGCTCTCGTAATACAGGCGGCAAGTTCCCATGGATTTGTTTCAGAGAAACAAAATCCTTGAATTTTCAATCAGTTAAGTTTAAATTTAGGCTGATTTTTTTGGAGATAGTTATGTACGATTTAATCTTACTTCACCCGCCCAGCGTGTATGATTTTCGAAAGCGCTGGATTATGTTCGGGCCCATAAGCGATGTCATACCCTCCACCCCGGTCTTCGACATGTATCCTTTGGGCTTTGTATCTTTGTCCTCTTATCTGACCCAGAAAAAACTGAAGGTAAGGATAGTAAACCTGGCGGTGAAGATGCTTTCCAGCCCAAATTACGATGTGGAGAAGGAGATAAAAAACCTAAGGGCCAGAGCCTTTGGCATAGATCTGCACTGGCTTCCGCATGCACAGGGAGGACTGGAGATAGCCAAGCTTATAAAAAAACATCATCCTCAAGCTCCGGTGATATTCGGAGGGCTTTCCGCCACCTATTTTCATAAGGAGCTGATCCTTTATCCTGAGGTGGATTTCGTTATAAGAGGCGATTCTGCCGAGTTGCCCCTTTTCAAGTTGCTCCAGGCTTTAAAAGGGAAAGTGGGGTTATACTCCGTGCCCAACCTCACCTATAAAGACAAAAGAGACGAGATAAGAATAAATCCCCTCAACTTCATACCCGAGAATCTGAACGGCGAGGGGTTGGATTATACTCATCTGATAAGATCGGTCTTGAGGGACAAGGACCTTCTGGGATATCTGCCGTTTCACGGCTGGCGAGGATACCCCATCACTGCCATCTTCTCCTGTAAGGGCTGTACCCAGAACTGCACTTCCTGCGGAGGCTCCTCTTTCGCCTATGCCAATTTCTGTTTGAGAGGAGAGCCTGCTTTCCGCAGCCCGGAACTGCTGGTCAGGGATATGAGAAAAATAGCAGTCCATTTCAAAGGCCCTATTTTTCTTTTGGGAGACCTGTTTCAGGCAGGTGAGGGTTATGCCTATAAGTTTCTGGAGCTTCTGAAAAATAACAGGATAAAAAATCAGGTGGTGATCGAATTTTTCAATATCCCCCCGGAGAACTTCATCCAGCAGCTATCCAGGGTTCTCCCCCATTTCAATATCCAGATCTCAGCAGAGTCTCACGATCCTCTGGTGAGGTCAAATTTCAAAAGAGATTACGATAACCAGCTTCTGGAAAGATTCATAGACGAATCGCTGAGCTCAGGTTGTGAAAAATTCGATCTCTTTTTTATGATCGGGCTGCCTCACCAGACCTATGGCTCGGTTATGGAGACGGTGAGTTATTGCGATTACCTGCTGGGTAAATTTAACTCCAAGAGAAGACTTTTTCCTTATATCTCTCCCTTAGCCCCTTTTGTGGATCCGGGGAGTTTGGTCTTTGAAAACCCTGAGGAATACGGATACACTGTACTTTACAAGACCCTGGAGGAGCACAGAAAAGCTTTGGAATCTCCCAGCTGGAGATACATGCTGAATTATCGCACGAAATGGATGGACCGGGAGGACATAGTTTACAGTACCTATAATGCGGCTTCCAAATTGAATCTGATCAAATACAGGCATAATCTCCTGGAGGAAGAAAGATATAAGGAGCTTGAGCAACGCATCAGAAAAGCAGTTCTGGTGATGAGAAAAATCGATCGCCTGGTAGAGGAAGGAAAAGAGCTGGACCTGAAAACCTTGGAGGAGATCAAAAAGAGCAACGAGCTGACCACTACTGCCACGCTCTGCGACAAAAGCGAGTTGGAATGGCCCCTGCGTTTTTTCCAGGGAGGGCTGCAGAAATGGATTTTAAAATTTGCCTTCTATCTTCTTCCCTTGTTTAACTTTTTGAGAAAACCTTCCTTAAGCCGTAAAACACAATCCTGAATAAGGCAGAAATCATAAGGATAATTCCAGAAAGATAAACCAAGATTCTGTTCAAGGCTCCTTTTTTATACTTATTGAGAAATCTAAAAAAGCTATTGTGGGATGACAGAATCATCCTGGGTTTTGTCTTCTGGGTCGACCCTCCTTTATAATGGAAAGCCTTTGCTTCGGGAGAGAAATAAAGTTTTCCTTTGCTTTTCTTTATGCGGTAGCATAAATCCACATCATTGAAAAAAATTGGAAACCCTTCATCGAAAGTCCCCACCTTCTGCAGAACATCTCGACGCAGGAGAAGGCAGGAACTCATCGGCTGTTCAACCTCCCTTGTGGACTTGAAATCAAAATAACCCATCCTCCACCTGCCAAAGGTTCTGCTTTTTGGAAAAAGATAACTCAAGCCAGTGATTTCCCACAGAAGTATGACAAAATCCGGAAACTCCCTGCAGGAAGGCTGGATCGAGCCGTCCTTGTTCAGAAGCTGGGGTCCCAGCCCCTCAATCTCCTTATGCTCCTGTAAAAAACTCAGCATAAGTTCAATTGTGTCCCCCTCTAATATCACGTCTGGATTAAGAAACAGAATATACTCTCCACCGGCACTCTCTATGCCCTGGTTGTTACCTCTGGCATAGCCCAGATTTTTTTGATTGGAAATCAGTCTAACCTCAGGCTCAAATTTCCGTATTATCCCTACTGTCCTATCCTCTGAGGCATTATCTATTACTATCACCTCCAGGTCTATCGAGCCTTTGGTTTCGAAAATAGACTCGAGGCAGGCTTCGATGAACTCTTCGTTGTTCCAGGTAACGATGATGATGGAAAGCAATGGCATATGTTACCTTCTCACCACCTCATCCAGAAGTTGGGCTAATTTCGAGGTCAGATATCTCCTCTCGTATTTCTTTACTTCTTCAGGATAGGTTTTCAAATAAGATTTTCCACTTTCATATTCCTGATAGAACCTTAAAAGGGCGTTTTCTATCTCTGTAATATTATTCGGAGAGACCGCTCTGCCCACACCCAGCGATTGAACTAATCTGCCTGCTTCCCCCTCTGGAGGACCAATAGCCAAAATAGGGATTTCAGCTCCCAGATATTCAAATATTTTCCCTGTGGTTATAACCGGAGCAGATTCTGCTGCAGACAGCAAAGTTAGATTGGCTTTGAGCAATTCCCTCACTCCTTCTTTATGAGACAGATACCCTTTCAGTTCAGCTATTTCATTCAACTCGTATTTTCCCACCAATTTTTCCAGATCGATTCCAAGGGACAATCCGATATGAGTGAATTTGATTTTCTCCTTACGAATTTTTTGCTGTTTTAAAAGATTGTGCAGGGCTTTTAGGAAAGGCTCAGCCGGACAATCCGGGCTGAAGGTGCCGAAATAAATTATCTGAAAAATATCCTTACTTTTTTCTATTTTAATGTCGAAATCCGCTTGATCATAGCCATTGGTTATCACCTGAACATTTTTTATGTCATTGGAAATTTTCTTTAATCCTGAAGCAATGTTTTGATTGACCCCAATTACACCATCAGCTTTCTTTAAGAACAGTTTTTGCAGACCTTTAATAAAAAACTTTTTTAAAGGTGATTGAGTTTTCACATCCTCGTAAGTCAAATACGGATCCCTGTAATCTGCAACCCATTTTATACCGGTGATTTTTTTCAGGAAGAATCCGGTTAAATGACAGGTCAGAGGCGGAGAGGTGGAAAACAGAAGGTCGATTTTCTCTTTTTTGCACAACCTAAATCCCTTTATCAGGGCAAAGGGAAACCAGCCGATTTTATTATCCGGGAAAGAGAAAAAGTTGATGAGTTTGGGTAAACCGGAACTAAACCGTCCTCCCTTTTTATTTTTTCCCATTCGTAATATGTTAGGGTCGTTTTTTTCCCTTCTGAACATTCTTTTTAAAACGAATATCAATCTCAAGGGGTCAAATGAGCCAGCTCTGTAGATTTTCACGCACTCTGGCAATTCATCCATAAGTGATGGGTCCTGGCTGAAATACTCGATATTCTTTACAGTTAACACCACTGGTTCCCAATTGAAAGAAGGAAGGTATTTGACAAATTTGGAAACCCTCTGCACCCCACCCATACCCTGGGGCGGGAAATAGTAAGAGATTATTAAGATTTTCTTCTTTGGGCCTAAAACAGTGTTCATTTCTTTAAAAGCTCTAAGAATCTTAACTCGATTATCTTCATATTCTCTTCCCACAGAGCTTTCTCTCTAATGATTCTCTGATTTTCTTGCCGAAGTTTAACCATATCCTTAAAATCATTTATTACACGGATTATTTTCTGAGCCAAAGCTTGAGAATCCCCTGCTGGAAAAAGAAAACCGTTTACTCCTTCCTCAATCCACTCCCGGTTGCCTGGTATATCAGACACCACCGGAACAAGACCGGAAGCCATAGCCTCTAAAAGAGAAACTGAGGTGCTGTCGGAAAGCGAGGTGGAAATATATATATCCGCTTTATGCAAATCATCTTCCAATTCTTCCCTGGATATACGTCCCTTAAATTCAACCTTCTCCCCTATGCCTAAGCTTACGCAAAGCCCCACTAACTTCTTTTTTTCGTTTCCCTCTCCTGTTATCCAGAATCTGATTTTTTTATTTATTTTTTCAAGTATCAAAGGTATTGCCCTTATCAGAGTTTTCAAATCGTAGACCGGCTCGAGGCTTCTGAGGCTCAGAAGAATTACCTCCTCCTTATTCTCGATAGAATTCTCTCTCATCCTTAATAACCTTTGTTCGACCCCCATCGGAGCGAAAATTATCTTCTCCATATTCACGCCTAATTGAATTAATCCCTGAATTAGATTAATCCCGTCGCAGGTGACTAAATCTGCCTTGGAGAGGACATATTTTGCTCTCCATTTATGGAAAACAGATTTTTTCGGAGAAACCAGCACATCCGAGCCCCAGGTGGAAACTATTAAGGGTTTACTTTTCGACAACGCTCCAAGGAAACCATAGTTGGGAATGAAATGAGCATTAACCAGGTCTGGATTTATCTTCTTAATAAGATTTTTTAACTCAGGCAGGGCTAAAATATATTTGAGAAACGACAGTTTACTCTTGGGAGAGAGGTAAATCTCCTCAGCTTTTGTCCCCAGGCTCTTCTCCAGGGAAAAAAGATATGGCTCACACCCTTTGTCTGCAAAATAGTCCACCCATCTTTTAGTGTGAAAGCTGCTTGCATCGGAGAGGAATAGAATTCTCATTCTTTTATCATCTTACTGTCATTGTGAGGAGTCCAGCCAGAGGCGGGGCCGCAATGACAGGAAATAGGAAGGATAGAACCCGCCTAAAGTGGATTCTGTCCCTACAACCTATAAAATTCTCTTTAATTTTTCCGCAGTTTTATACCAGAGCCTTTTCTTGACATATATAGTATAGTCTCTTTTTTCACCTCCCCATGCCTGCTTGAACCTGACCAAACCTTCTGCTCCTTGCGGAGAACCTCCAAAATTCAGGAATCTATACCCTTCTGAAATTCCCCACTGGATCATATCGGAGAACAGGGCATCATTCGGTCTTAAAGGCAAAGCCTCGAGCTCAGAGGCACCTTCCCAGTAATAAATAGTATCTTTGAAAAGAAAATTTATCTGAAAAGCAATGATTCTGTTCTCAATAGTTGCTGTTCTCCACAGAAGCTCTTTTCCCGATTCAAAGGTATTCCAGATACTCTCATACAAGCCCAGAGGGTATTTCGACCTTTTTAAGCCATAGCGCTTGTCTCTTTTCCTCACCAGCTCATAACACTCTTTTATTCTCTCGGTGGATGAAAGCGGACTAACCTGAACTCCCTTTTTCTCTGCCTGAATAGCGCCTCTTTTGGTTTTATGAACAGGGTTAGCCTCATATTTGGCTAAATCTAATATATGAGTATAGCCTTTAGCGGTCTTATATCCGAACTGACTTAAGATGTTCTGATCTCCGTAAAAATCTATCACCTCAGCGCTTACGATTTTCAGCTTTTTGAACTTCTCCTCGATCTTCTCATATATATTTTTAATCTGCTCACCTGTCAGGTTTTCACTGGAAACCAATCCGCCGTAGGTGCCAAAGGGCATGGAGTAAGCCCTTCTCAATCGGTATTTATCAGAAAGAATAAAAGGAAACCCGCAGGTATAATCCCCTTTCTCATTTAGGCTGACAAAAAAAAGAGGAGTAAAATAAACCAAGCTGGAAAACCACACCTTAGCCCAGGAGGATTTATGGTAAAAAGTGCTGGAAGGGGAGCCGAGAAGAAGCTCCTCCCATTTCTTTTCCTCAAGCTCGCCTAAGTACAGGAGTTTGAATTCCATGTTCTGTTATTCGCGAATGACCACGATCTTGCCCGCACAGCTCCCCAATTTATCATCATATATCAAAAAAAGATAAATCCCTGAAGCCACAGATTTGCCTGCCCTGTTCCTCAGGTCCCATTCCTTGCCAATCACTCCTGGTTTTGCCTCTGCTACCCATTCGCCAGCCACGGTATATATCCTCACCTTGGTCTCCAGAGACACGTCGAAAGTCACCTTCTCCTCACCATTTCTCAAGGTCACCGGATTAGGATATGGATAGATCTCGCATAAATTACCCGCCGGGGTCCTGAACTGGTAAGAGGAAAGCCCGTTCTCCGTCCCTATCCAAGCTATACCTTTTCTGTTGTCTATATTTATGAACCAGACGTTATCATCCACTAATTTGCTGTTGGTGGTGGTAAAAACGTGAACGAATGAGTCCTGGTCATTTATCACCCCCACACCATTTATGGTGCCAATCCATTTATTGTTCATCTCATCCACTGCTATGGAATTAACCTGGGGACCCAAAGGCTCCGGCAGCTGCACCCCGCTGAATCTGTTTATGTCAAAGTTATATCTATCCAATCCCTCGTTCGTTCCCACCCATAAGCTCCCCCTTCGATCGATTTTGGCGCAACGCACATCATTCCCAGAGAGATTTCCACTCGTTTCAGTATAATAATATATATAATCATCGCTTTTATTTTGCACTGTTCCGTTATATTCAAGTATAGCCAGACCTGATCCCTGGTGGCAGATAAAGAGGCTATCGCCTGTCACGTATAGTGAGTTTATCAGATTAGACCTTATCCCGTCCGTGGTCAGATAGGGAGTCCATTGATCACCCTGTAATGCCACTACGGTCCTTTCCTCCACCCCTTCCCAGTTAGCCATCCATTTGGTCCCGGCCTCGTCTATCACGATATCACTCACCACCGTGTTTAAGGGATGACCGGAGTATGGTCTTAACTCGCTATTGCTGGAATCATACATCGACCAATTTCCCTGGGAATCGAGTTTGTAAAGGCCATCCCCCCAGGAGCCAAGCCAGACATTCCCCTCATAATCCAGGGTAACAGATGCCATTATGGGTCTGCGGCTGAAAATAGAATAGAGGGTATCCTGAAACGAGTCCCAGACTGTCCCATCAAAAGAGGAGCCTCCGCCTGTCCAGTTTGAGCACCAGATTTTGCCGCTTTCCTCTATGGCTATTTTGTTGAAGATATTACCCGGAGGCCCTGCTATCCAGAAATTCGCCCAA
This sequence comes from uncultured Ignavibacteria bacterium, assembly GCA_964511075.1. GTDB lineage: Bacteria > Zixibacteria > MSB-5A5 > MSB-5A5 > RBG-16-43-9 > CAZEDM01. Next base: position 250,924 of record CAZEDM010000001.1, on the reverse strand, counting down.
GAGGAATTATCATAAACTGAGATACCGGACCCTTCAGTCCCTACCCAGAGGTTGCCTGAGCCATCGAACGAAAGCGAATTCAAATTGCTATTTTCCAGTCCGGATATGCTCAGCTGGGACCAGGTTTCGTTATCATAAACGTAGACCCCCCAGCTGGTAGCGGCATATATTTTAGCTGAATGATATTTCAAATCGCGTACTCTCAGGCTCTCCAATCCCAGAAGACTCCAGCTTGAATCCGGTGCGTTAAATTTAAAGACCCCTTCTTTTGTTCCGATGTAAATCTCCTCTCCCACGTTCAAAATGGAAAGAACAGAATCGCCGGTAAGCCCTTTCTGCCCTGAGACATAGGAATACCAGTGAGAAGGGTCCAGAAGATTAGGGTCATCCTTGGGAGCAAAAGCAATCCCTTTTTCTGTCCCCACCCAGACCCTGGTAGGAGTTAGGGAGAGTGCATTTACTTCCTGATCCTGCTCTAAGCTCCCTAAATGCCTGTAGGTTTCCTTGATCTCACCTTCGTTTTTGTAAATCAAGAAAAGGCTCACCCCTATATCTGAGCCTATCCAGAGCCTGTCACCGTCAGGCGCGATAAATTTTATATTGTGCCCGGACAGGTCCTTATAAACTCTGAAGGAATAATCTTCAGGCTCAAATCTGGTTAAAGTTCCATTTTTAGCGCCCAGCCACAGGCTAAAAGTCGTGTCGATACCTAAGGAGTAAAGATAGTTCCCTCCCGAACCTTCGACATTGGTTATCTTCTCATAGGAATTATTGGAGAGGTTGAATTTTAAAAGCCCGCCAGTGGTAGCCACCCACAGATAGCCTCCTTCCAAAAGAAACTGCTTGGCATAATTCATATTAGTGTAAGTAACCCAATCCCCCACCGCAGGATAAAGCGGGCTAGACAAGATCAAAACCCAGAGACAGATGAAAATAAGTTTTCTCATTTTTCCTCACTATCATCTAATATCTTACGTCTTGCGTCTTACCTTTCTTGAAATAGTATACGCTAAAACCATAATAGAAACCAGAGAAATCCCTTTGGCAAAAAAGTCCCCGTATCTGGTATAAAAAGTCAGCTCGTTTCTCCTGGAGATTTCTCCTGTCAGGGTATCCTGAACATATATTTTCGTTTTACGGGTAATTCGTCCGTAAGGGTCGACAAACATCGAGACGCCTGTGTTGGCGCACCTGGCGATGCTTCTGCGATTCTCAACTGCACGAAACACATTTATCCGAGCATGCTGGTAGGGTCCGCTGGTTTTCCCGAACCAGCCGTCATTGGTTACGTTCACCAGAAAATCTGCTCCTTTCAGGACGAACTTTCGCACCAGATCCGGGAAAACCGCCTCGAAACAGATCAGGGTGGCGAACCTCCCTTTTGGATTCTCGAATATGACATAATCTTTACCCGGGGTGTAATCCGAAAGACCAAACTTTATCTTGTAAAGCCAGCCTAAGAGCTTCGAATAGGGAACCCATTCGGAAAAAGGAACCAAATGGATTTTATTATATACCACCGGATTCACCTGACCAGGAGGCCAGTCACCTTCAGGGTTAAAACAAAAAACAGAATTGAAGTAAAGATATTTACCTTCCCCTGTCATCCGGTAATCGTTGGTGCCCAAGAGCACAGGAGTCTGCAGAGAATCGGCTAAGGATTTGACCAAGGAGAAATATTTCGGCTCTGATTTGATGTAACAGGGTGCCGCAGTCTCGGGCCAGAGGATTAGGTCAACTTTTTCCGGTATCTCCCGGGTCAGCTCTACGAACGTCTCGAAATTATAATCCAGCATCTCGTAATCCCACTTGACATCCTGGGGAATATTACCCTGAACTATGGCGATACTCACTTTACCTTCCTGTTCTGGCTGGCTCAGGACTTTTCGTCCGTAAAGATAAGGAAGCAAGAATAGAAGAGCAATTATCGAAAGATAAATCAGAACCTTTTTGGGGTAAGCAAAATTTTTTATCCCTAAATAAAACAGAACATTAAGCCACAATATCCAGAAAGAGACCCCGTAATTACCGATAAAAGAGGCATACTGTATAAGGGGAAGATAATAGGTCTGGGTATAGGAGAGGTTAAGCCAGGGAAAACCTATATCTAAAAGCGACCTGCCGTATTCCATCAAAATCCACAGGAAGGGAAATAGGTAAACCGCTTTTTCTCTGAAAACCTTCTGAGCCCAGGAGTAGAATAGAAAAAGAAAAGCAGTATACAGGGACAAAACCAGAACCGCCCCCAAAACCCCGGGAATAGTCGCCCAGGTTATCCAGTAGAGAAGCAGCGAATTGGTAACCAGACCCCAGATATATCCCAACCTGAAAGATTCTTTTCCACCCTTACCCTCCAGGGCAAAAAACAAAAAAACCAGACAGAAGTAAGCCAGAAACCCGGAAGGAAGAGGAGGAAAGGATAAGGAGAAAAGAAGAGCAGAGAGAAGAATGTAAAGTAAGGTTTTTTTAGGGGTCATAAGAAACTATTTGCGTTTTCGTAGGGCAACTCTCAAGATCCATTCTGGACCTTCAGGGTTACTTTGTGTTATTACCTAAGAAGATATTTTCAAAAGATTATATCTTTACATCATATCCTGCAGCTCTTAACTCTTTCACAATATCCAATTGGACCTCATTAATACTGGATTTAAATGGTATATAAACAAGTCCATGTAAATCAGAAGGAAGCTCGACTTCTCCTGTGTATAAGCAACAAACTCTCTCCCTACCAAGTTTGCCTACAAATAAGCCGAATTCAAACACAACATTTTGTCGTGCCCTTGGTAAAAGATTATCTTTCTTATTCTTTTGGTTCCCTATATCATCAGGAGTAAGCAAAACAAATGCAAATCCAACATCAGAATGTTCTTCTAGCTTCTCAATAATTGTCATCCCTTTACTTGGTTGCTCGTGTAGAATGATTGGTTCAAAGCCTAAACGTGTCAAAACCAGTGCAAGTTCAGATTTATATTGCTCATTATGACCATGAACAATAAAGATTTTTCTTGAAGAAAAATCTTTGATTTCTGACTTAACTTGTGTGTTTTCTGTCTCTCCAAATACATGAAGCTGTTCAATAAATCCTTCTAAAAGTTTTTTTAGTTTATGAAGCCTTTTTATATATCTTTCTTGATAATACACATCAGTCATACCGAATCCAACAGCCCCACCCCACGCAGAATTATACGCAGATAAATTTTCATGAGGTTTACCAAATGCCTTAATAATAATCTGTTCTGTAAAGTTCCACCATTTGTTAAATTCTGGATCATCATAGTGCAATTGTAATAACACATTAATTTGTTCAATTTGTTTCTCTAGAAGCTCAATAGCTCGACTTGGTTTTAAACTGGGTAGTATTTTTTCTTCCTTTGGATAATTAGGCATATCTAATTTTCCTCTTGAGATCCTTTTCCCAAGTTCTTCTCACCACTAAGATTCTCTTAACCTTGATGTCTTTCGTAGGGCAACCCTTTAGGGTTACTTTTTATTCTGGTGGGTTAGACATCCTATCTGACCCCAGGGAACAGACAAGATGTCTGTTCCACCAGTTCTGTTTTTTTGCTATGCTAAAAGCCTTGCCCTACGAAAAAATCTTAGACGCATGCAATGCGTCTCTACGAAAGAATCAAATTCTCCCCGTCCATCTCTGCAGGTTTTGGGATTCCCATCAAGGAGAGAATAGTCGGGGCAACGTCTGCCAAAATCCCTTTTCCTTTTAATTTTCCCTTAAAATTTTCTTTGACCAGGATAAAAGGCACTAAATCCGTGGTATGAGCGGTGAAGGTCTCGCCGGTATTATAGTCCACCATCATCTCGGCATTGCCGTGGTCTGCAGTGATCATAGCAATGCTGCCAGCCTTTTGTACCGCTTCCACCACCCTTCCCACACAGGCATCCACTGCCTCTATGGCTTTAATAGCCGCCTCTAAGATCCCGGTATGCCCCACCATATCCGGGTTGGCATAATTCAACAAAATAAAATCATATTTTCTCGACAAAATCTCCTGCACCACTTTATCTGTAACCTCATAAGCGCTCATCTCCGGTTTTAAATCGTAGGTGGGGACCTTGGGGGAATGGATCAGAATCCTGTCCTCTCCCTCAAAGGGTCTTTCCTCCCCCCCGTTGAAGAAAAAGGTCACGTGAGCATATTTCTCGGTCTCGGCGATGCGCAGTTGCTTCAATCCTTTCTTAGATAAGATCTCAGGCAGAATATTCCTGAGCCTGATTGGCGGAAAAGCCACAGGTGTTTTTAAATTTTCATCATATTGAGTCAGCGTCACCAGAGGGATGAACAGGCTGTTCCCTTTATCGAATTCCCTGAAATCCTTCTCGGATAGAACATAGGAAAGCTGCCTGGCTCTGTCAGCCCGGAAATTGAAAAATAAGCCCACATCTTTTTCTTTTATCCTGCCGGAAAGGGGATTACTATCCTCAGAAACCACGATGGGTCTTATGAACTCATCAGTAACTTCAGACTGATATGATTCTTCAACTGCTTTCACCGGCTCGGAGGTCAGTTTACCTTCACCGTAAACCATTGCCCGGTACGCTTTCTCAATCCTTTCCCATCTTTTGTCCCGGTCCATTGCATAATATCTCCCCACAATGGTGGAGAGCTTTCCAACCCCGTATTCTCCGAATTTTTCCAGAAGCTCCCTGATATATTCCTTTCCAGCTGTGGGAGAAGTATCCCTGCCGTCCATAAAAGCGTGAATATAAACCTTCTCAACCCCTTTCTCCTTAGCTAACCTCAAAAGAGCATAGAGATGATTCAAGGAGCTGTGCACCCCGCCGTCCGAGACCAAACCCATCAGATGTAAAGCAGAATTGTTTTCCAAGACTTTGTTCATAGCTTCAAGCAGAACCTGGTTCTGAAAGAAGGAGCCGTCCTTTATGGCTTTATCGATTCTGGTTATCTCCTGATACACAATCCGTCCTGCACCGAAATTAAGATGCCCTACCTCGCTGTTTCCCATCTGACCCTCAGGCAAGCCCACATCCAGGCCTGATGCACCTAAAACCGTATGCGGGTAATTTTCAAAAAGCTTGTCCAGATTAGGTTTTTTAGCCAGGGCAATGGCATTCCCCTCTTTTTTGTGATTTATGCCGTAGCCATCCATCACCAGAAGTAAAATCATCTTTCCACCCTTTCGAGATTAATCAATTTGACCTCTTTCTTACCGGATACGATCTCCCCTATCCGGTAAACCTTCTCCCCGCTTTTCTCCAATTCTTTTTTGATTATTCCTACACTATTTCTTGACACGACTAAGATAAGTCCAATCCCCATATTGAAAACTTTATACATCTCCTCTATTCTTATAACTCCTGCCCTCTGAATGAGATCGAAAACCGGCAGGGCTTTCCAGGCTGACACATCCACCCTTGCCTGGCACCTCTCAGGCAATATCCTGATGAGGTTGCCCTCTATTCCCCCGCCGGTGATATGAGCCATACCCTTTATCTGGTATTTTTTCAAAATTCTGAAAATCGAGTTAACGTAAGGCTTGTGAACCCTCAACAGCTCTTTTCCCACTGAATTTTTTAATTCTTTTACGTAATCGTTGACTTTGTATTTACCTATCTCAAACAGAGCCTTGCGGGCTAAGGTGTAGCCGTTGGTATGAAGACCATTGGAGCCTAAACCCAGAAGTATATCGCCGGGGATAATTTTTGAGCCATCGATTATCTTCTTTCTCTCTACCACCCCCACCACGAACCCCACCAGGTCATATTCATCCGGTCTGTAGAACTCGGGCAGCTGTGCCATCTCCCCGCCGACAAGGGAGCAGTCACTTTTTTTACAGCCCCGTACCAAGCCTTTGATTATCTCCTCTACCACTATGGGTAAAAGCTTATTTATCCCGATGTAATCCAGAAAAAACAAGGGCTCTGCCCCGTGAACCAGTATGTCGTTAACGCAGTGGTTGACTATGTCCTCACCTATGGTATCGTGCCTGTTCATCTGGAAAGCCACCTTCAGTTTCGTTCCCACGGAATCTGTGCTCGATACCAGGACCGGGTCCTTATATTTTTTCTGGGCTAAGGCGTAAAACCCGCCGAAGCTTCCTATGTCGGTGAGGACGCTGGAATCAAAAGTCGAGCGGACCAATTTTTTAATCCTGTTTTTAGCCAGGTCAGCCTTATCGATATCCACGCCGGATTTTCTGTAGTCGATTCTTTTTCTCATCCTGAAAAATCCCTTTCAACTCCCCCAGGACAACAATGCAAAGCTGAAGCTTTGCGCTTTCTTTATCAAAGCAATCTCTGCCCGTTAATCTCCAGCTCAAATCTCATTTTAAGATATTGAGCCGCCCTGCGGCACACCACCATTCTGGAGAGGAATATCTCAAAATATTCCATCACCTGGGAGATGGAGGTATCGATCTTTATCTCCAGGGAGATGGTTTTCTTATCCTCATCCACCCGCAAAAATGAGCTTTTAGCCGCATAGTTCACCCGGTCGTGAATGTCCTGTTTGATCATATCCAGGGTTCTCACCCGTGAGCTGTGAACGTCCGATTTATCCGCTAAAATTGCAGCCGCACAGATATCGCTTACTGGCTGGCCATCTTTCTCATCGTGATTTCCAATCGCCCCCACCACTTCCAGGACATCCTGATAGGGCATACCTATCTCCGTGAGTATGTCATAAGCCAGAACCGCACCGGTCTGGGCATGGTAATCCCGGTTGATCACATTTCCTATATCGTGCAGATAAGCTGCTATGGCGGCTAAATGAGCCTGTTTTTCCGGCTTCTTCAGGCGGATCATAATGTTATAGGCTATATTGGCAGACAGGCTGGCGTGTCTCTGACCATGCTCCGTATATCCGATCTCGCCTAAAAGCTGATCCGCTTTGGCGATCAGGGCTTTTACTTTCTCGTTCTGCTTAAGGTCCTCTATGGTTATCATAATCACTCCCTTAAATTTTTCAACTTAAGTCTACGCTAAGTCATTGTCAAGGGTAAATCTACATTATATCCAGGGGATCGACCTCCAGGAAGATTTTAACCCCGGGGTAATCTCTGCTATTGCTTTTTTCGAGAATAGAATCAATTCTACGGGTGATAGCCCGGATATCTTTGGTTTTTATCAGAATCTGATAACGGTAATCGTCTTTTATCCTGGGAAGAGGGGCAGGTGCAGGTCCCAATATCTGATATGACTTTAGACTATTGCCTTTTGCCTTCAGCCTTGAACAAAGCTTTTCTCCAAAAACCTCTGCTGTCTTCTCAACTCTCTTTTCCTCTTTGCCCTGAAACCTGATAAGAACCAGCCGGCTGAACGGAGGATAAAAAAGCTCCTCTCTTTCCTTTATCTCTTTTTGATAAAAATCCGGGAAATTCTGCTCTGCGGAAAGTTTTATTGCCCAATCCTCAGGATAATAGGTCTGAAGGATAACCTCTCCACCTGATTTACCCCTGCCTGCCCTGCCTGCGACCTGGGTCAAAAGCTGAAAAGTTCTTTCTTTGGCTCTGAAATCCGGAAAATCCAGAGATGTATCCGCTAAGATCACTCCGACTAAGGTCACATCCGGAAAATCCAGACCTTTGGTCACCATCTGGGTTCCTAAAAGCAGGCTGAAATCCCTGGAGGCAAAACCTTTTAGTATCTCCCAGTGAGAGTCTTTGTGGTAAGTTGTGTCCTGGTCCATCCGGCGAATAGATATCTCAGGCAAAAGCTTTTTTATCTCCTCCTCGATCCTCTGCGTCCCTATCCCCTTATGAGTAAGCCTGCTACCGGAACATTCCGGACAAACAGGGCTTGCCTGGGTTTTATAATTGCAATAATGACAGCGCAAAGAGAAATCGGTGCGGTGAAAGTTCAGGCTTATCTCACAGTGCGGACAGCGGAAGATATAGCCGCATTCCTCGCATTTGATAAAATTGGAGAACCCTCTGCGGTTCAAGAACAGAATCGCCTGCTCTTTCCTTTCTATTTTTCTTTTCAGCCCGGATGAAAGTTCATCCGAAAACACGGAGTAGTTCCCTTTTTTCCTCTCCTCTTTTAAACTGGTAATTTTAACCTGCGGAAGCGGTTTTTTGTCCACCCTCTGAGTCAGCTGCAATAACGTATATTTGCCCTTCTCCGCATTGTAAAAACTCTCCAAGCTGGGAGTTGCAGAGCCAAGGACAACCAGGGCTTTATTCATTTTACCCCTGACCAGTGCCAGGTCCCTGGCATTGTATCTGGGGTCCGGCTCTTTCTGCTTGTAGGAGTAGTCCTGTTCCTCATCCACCACTATCACCCCTAAGTTGGACAAAGGTGAAAAGATGGCAGACCTGGTTCCCACCACGACCTTTATCCTTCCCTCTTTAATCCCCCGCCAGACATCGAACCTTTCTCCGGGCGAGAGGCTGGAATGATAGGGTCCTACCTTTTCTCCAAAGACCGTTTTGAAGCGGGTGATGATCTGGGGAGTTAAGGATATCTCCGGAACTAAGACCAGAGCATCTTTGCCTTTTTCCAGGACTTTCCTGACGATCTCGATATAGACCTGGGTCTTACCGCTGCCGGTAACTCCATAGAGTAAAAAGGGATGATATCTATTTTCAGCCAGGGCTTTTTCCAAGGCTTCCAGAACGGCTTTTTGTTCCTGATTCAGGGAAAATTCCTGGGTAGATTCGATCTCCATTCCCCAGAGAGGCTCCCTTAGCCTCTCTTTGTAGAAAGATCTGACCAGTCCTTTTTTTTCTAACCGATCTAATATTCTGGAAGCACCGTTTATGCTTAGATTTATCTCCTTTAAAGGAAGCTCTCTTTTTTCCTTCTTTAAAAACTCCAGCAGAGAGGCTTCCCTGGGTGATTTTCTCTTAGCGGTCTCGATGTAAGTCTCAAGAAGCTTCTGCTCTTCAGGAGAACCTCCTTTCAGGGAAACCATCTTCTCGTATTTTATCCCGGATTTAGGCTTGCTCAGCTCGTAATACAGCTCCACTTTCCCTTTCTGTTCCAGGGAATGCAGGGAAAAATATATCCCCTTGGAGCCGAGCCTTTTTTCCAGAGAGCTTATCTTCTGCGGGCTTTTGCCCTCAAGGACATTTAAAATCTTTTTCTCCCTCAGGGAAAATTTAGTCTTCCTGTCCTCAAACTCCAATAAGGGAGATTCCTTTTTATGAACCCAGAGCAGGCTTCTTACCTGAAGTTCTGCTGGAAGTGCAGCTTTTAGACATTCCCCCCAGGAAGCATAATAGTAATCCGAGACCCATCTGGTAAGCTCCAATATGTCCTTGGTAATAACCGGCTCCTCGTCTATTAAATCTAAGATTTCCTTGGCTTTTTTTACATCTGAGGCAGGGCTGAGCTTAACCACAAATCCCGATTTATTCTCCCTGCCAAAAGGAACCAAAGCCCTCTGGCCTGGCTTTATCTTCTCTTTCAGATTATCCGGTATGCTGTAAGTGAAAGTTTTTCTTATGGATATGGGAAAAACAATCTGGGCAAACATCGGTTTTTCTCTAAGGCTAATTTTACAAGCGAGTTACGGGTTAGAACCAGATACCACTCCTGAGCTAAATCCCCGAAGAAAATCCCTAACCCGTTCTATGGGTTTTACGAAACAATTCAATATAAATAAAATCTTTCCCCTTAGCAAAGGAAAATCAAAATCTGGATTTAGTTTAAATGGGCTTTGAATTAAAAAAATGGAGGATAGATCTTTTTTTGGGAGAGGGTCAGGAAAATTTTAATTGTCAGGTCAGATTTCCAGCCTGACGAAAAACGTCCGGAATAAACACGGACTCTACTTTATTCTCGAATAAAAAGCCCGATGAATTGGGCGATTGCAATTTTACTTTAGCTTTTTCTTTGAGACCTTTCGGTATATTTGATAATATTATTCATCATCTTCACCACCTCCACCGGATAATTACCGATGGCTGTCTCCGCGGAGAGCATCAGATAACCAGAGCCGTCCAGGATGGCATTTGCCACATCACTTACCTCTGCCCGGGTGGGCCTCAAATGTTCGGTCATGCTCTCCAGCATCTGGGTGGCGGTGATGACGATTTTTTTCCTCTGCCTGCATTTCTTGATAATCATCTTCTGGATAATGGGAACCTCGTATATCGGCAGAGAGACCCCCATATCCCCGCGGGCCACCATGATTCCGTCCGATATATCCAGTATCTCATCGATGTTCTCGATCCCCTCCCGGTTTTCGATCTTGGCGATTATCTGGCATCTCAGACCGCTGTCCTTCAGGTAATCTCTTATCTGTTTGATGTCCTTTTTATTCCTCACAAAGGACTGGGCGATAAAATCAACTTTGTTCTTTATGCCGAACAAAAGGTCAGTTTTGTCCTTCTCGGTAAAATCCTCGAATTTTAAATCCATATCCGGGATATTCACCCCTTTGTTCTCCTTTACGATTCCCGGAATGATTACCTCTGCCAAAAGAAAGCTCCTGGACCTCTCTTTGACTCTCAGAGAGATATTGCCGTCGTCTATGTAGATGTAACTGCCGATTTTTATATCGCTTAAAGAGCCTTGATAATCGAAGGGGATAAAATCTTTCTTCCCTGCATTCTCCTTGTTGGTCAGTAATACTTTTTGCCTTTTCTTCAGCTCGAATGCTTTTCTATCTTTGAACCTGCCAATCCGTATGCGGTATCCTTCCAGATCCTGCAATATCTTTATTTTTCGTGTGTATTTGCGGTTCAGCTCCCTTATCAACTCGATTCTTTTATGGTGTTCGGAATGGCTGCCATGCGAGAAGTTCAACCTTGCCACATCCATCCCGGCCAACATCATCTTTCTCAGTATGGAAAGACTTGAGCTTGCCGGTCCCAGGGTACAGATTATTTTGGTCTTAGCCATTTTGATTAATTTCTCCTTTCCTTATGAACCAATATAAACTCCTTAGCTTTTTCCCCAATCTCCTTTGCCAAATCCTCTGATAGATGAACCCTCTTCAGGTATTCCTCACTCACACCTTCGCTCCTCTTATAGGTTGACTCTAATATAGCCAAATCCGCCCCTTCTACCAACTCTTTTAAAGGCTTACACAATCCGGTATCTCCGCTTATGGCAACTGTCTCCCCCTTATATGAAATTCTGTAACCCAGAGCAGGAATGGGGTTAAGTATACCTGACTCTTTTGTGCTCCCGCAATGAACCATCGGATATGACTGAATGGATATATCTGCGATCTGAAAAATCTTTCTGGGCTCAATTTCTCTTGCACGGATTTCGAAGGGAATAGTCCTTGTATAAATTTTTTTGAAGTTACCTACCATAGAAAAAACCTCCCCGCATCCCTTCGGAGCGTAAATAGATAGTTTTTCTTTTCTCCCTATCATCCTCAAAAACCCGAGAAGGGAATGCAATCCTCCAGTATGGTCAAAATGCCCGTGGGTGAAAACTATTCCTTTGAGCTGGTTGAGTTTCAGTCTACTGGCTTGCAAATCCCTGAGTATCCCGTCCCCCACATCGAATAGAATGGAGCCTTCTTTGTTGCATACCCAGATGTGCTGGGCAATACCTGCGGCAGCATACAAGATATAAACCTTGAGATTCTTACCTTGCCAGGATTGAGCCTTTTTAGCATTATCCTTCATTTTCTTATTACAACTCAAATGTAACCTCATTCATCCATAACATAAATTGAGCATCAATATCCTCTTTGTCAATTAAAAAAATGCTTGACAAGATTAAGAAATATTATTCCTTTACTTTAAAGGAACAAAAAAAATCCACAAATTTTTGCATAAGGAGGATTTATGAGGAAGGTGATTTTAATTTCTGCGTTTATCTTCTTTTTCACCTTACCACTTTTAGCCCAAGATGTTGATACTGCCTGGGTAAGAAGATATGATGGACCAAGTAGTAGTGGAGACTACGCCCATGCCATAGCAGTGGATACTTCAGGTAATATATATGTGACAGGAGAAAGTTATGCCAGCGGCACAAGGGATGATTATACTACTGTAAAATACTATCCTAACGGAGATACTGCCTGGGTGAGAAGATACAACGGGCCGGGAAATAGTGATGATAAAGCTAATGCTATTGTTGTGGATAACTATGGAAATGTCTGGGTCACAGGTAAGAGTTATGGAGGCAGCCAGACTGATTATGATTGTGCTACCGTGAAGTATGACTCGGATGGCAACCAGGAATGGGTGAAAAGGTATAATGGTCCAGATAGTTTAGAGGATGAGGCTTTTGCTATAGAGGTAGATAATTCTGGTAATGTTTATGTGGCTGGAAGGAGCGCGGAAGGTATTCTCTTTGGTATACCATGGTATGATTATATTACCATAAAATATGACTCAGGGGGAAACGAGATATCAGTAGTAAGATATGATGGTTTGGGAGGTGACCCGAATTCTGATGGAGCTCGTGCCTTAGCTCTAGATGCATCTGGCAATGTCATTGTAACAGGATACAGTTTCGACAACTATTTCAGCTATACCACCATAAAGTATGATTCTGTTTTGGATGTGCAGTGGACACGAAGATACCCCGGTAATATACCAGAGCCACACTGGTACGACGCATTTGATGTAGCAGTGGATAAACAGGGCAACATCTACGTCACTGGGTCAATTCGCGATGATTGGGATTCTCTGACAGAGCAGTGGCAAAATGCTTATGGTACTATAAAGTATACTCCAGATGGAATAAGAGAGTGGGTAAGCAGGTATAATAGTGTGCCACCGGAATCGTCTCACATTGCCTATTCAGTAGCCGTAGATGGTGACCATGTTTCCTACGTGACTGGCAAAAGTTATGGTCTGTTGAGCTCCTACGACTATGCCACCGTGAAGTATAATTCTTGGGGAGATACTTTATGGGTACGAAGATACAACACACTGGGAACCTCTGTTGATTCTGCATTGGACTTGGCAGTCGATAATTCTGGTTATGTTCATGTGACTGGCTACAGTGGTGGCGATTATGCTACTATCAGGTATAATCCAGATGGAGATACCATCTGGGTGGAAAGATACAATAGGCCCGGTGACTCAGAAGATGGGGCTAATGCTATAACCTGTTATTGCGGCAATGTGTATGTAACTGGAGCAAGCAGGGGTTCTGGGACGTACTATGATTATGCAACCATAAAATATGTTCAGGACATTGGACGTGGAGATGTAAATGGAAGTGGCAGCATTTCAATATCAGATATTATATCTTTGTTATATTATATGTTTAAAAATGGCGACCCACCAGACCCACTGGATAAAGGAGACTGCAATTGCGATTGTAAGATATCCGTTGGTGATGCAATCTATTTAATCAATTACCTCTTCAAATATGGACCAGCTCCTCAAAAATATTGCAAGTAGTAAGACTCATTTTAGTCGCGCAGGAGTGGAGCTTGTCTCCGCCCAGATCCTCTTAGCGGGATTTCACAACTTGCCCCTACGATTTTCTAACACCCCGGTGCTGGCCCGCCTCTGAAAAGGTAGTTGATTAGATAGATCACATCAGAGATTGTTACTTCCCCGTCGCAGTTGGTATCCCCGGCTGAAGGCTCAGGCACAGGTGCCGGTCCCCCCTTGTAAAGATAGCTGATAAGGTAAAGCACGTCCGAGATGCTCTTCGTCCCATCGTAATTCACATCACCCACTATGACTATGCGAGCAACCTCGAAACTTCCCACCTCTCCTCCTGCTGGCCAGTTGCTTTCCGCCAAAGAAGCATCGGGCCTTATCATATTGGTGAAATAACCTTGTGAATGAACGGCTGTTCTAAAGGTTAAGGTTCCCGGACCCTCGACTCTGTAGAACATCCTACAGTAGAGCCCGTTGGAGGGGGGAAGAGGAGCTCCAAAAGATGCTGCTATAAACATCATCGGGTCTGCTGGTGGCCCGTAGGGGTTAACTATCCGTGACTGAAAAACACATACCAGGCTGGGACTATTAAATCCATTTGGGTTGGCATCTGAATAACCACCAGTCAACATAGTGTCCAGGACCGGATTGCATGTTCCTTCTGCAAACAAGAAAACATCAAATACCTGAATATCCTCAATAGTGTTGATATTTATGTTTACCTGGATAGTGTTGTCAAAGGGATCTATCTCCAGGTCAACCGGAACTAAGTAGTATTCATTGACCTGAGCTGAGCTTAGTGGGGAGAAGAGAATCAGCAGAGAGAAGATTGCGATAGCACTTAACAGATTTTTTCTCATTTTATTCCTTCTTGAAATTTAACTCAGCCCAAATTTATATTGCTACTCACAAGGCAGTGACATACCTTTGAAAAGATAATTGATCAGGAATATCACGTCTGAGGAAAGGACCCAGTCATCGCAGTTCATATCTGCTGACTCTATGGGATTAGGAGCTGGTCCGCCCTTGAAAAAATAGTTGATCAGATAGACCACATCCGAAATTGAGACCTGCCCGTCCGCATTCACATCCCGACGCTGGACTTCTACCACTTCAAAACTGCCGACCACAGCTCCAACCGGCCAATTCACGGGAGCTGAAGAACCATCAGGTTGAGTCATACATGGAAAATCTGCCAATGAGTTAGTCTCAGTTCTAAAAATTAAGGTGCCTGGGCCAACTACTTTATAAAACATCCTACACCAAAGCCCAGAGGATGGCGGGAGAGGAACATTAAAAGTGACTGCTGCAAATAGCAAAGGATCATTTGGTGGTCCAAAAGGATTAACAAGCCTCTGAGTGAATCCAGAAACCAAGCTGGGTGGGGCAAAGGCTAGGGGATCGGAATCTCCGAGACCTCCTGTCAATATTGTATCCAGCTTTGGACTACAAGTTCCTTCAGGCAATATCGGTAAGATAAATGCCTGAACAGCATCAATGGTGTTGATATTTATGTTCACCTGCACAATGCTATCTCCGCAGCCAATCCTCAGGTCCACCGGGTCTAACAGGTATTCGTTAACCTGAGAAAAAAGAGGAGAAGCAGGGATTAGGATAGCCAGAAAAATTATAAGCACTTTTGCCATAAATTCTCCTTTTCCTAGGAGTAAAGAACTATTTAATATATCCCTAATTATAATATTCTACACAGTTTTTTTGATTTTGTCAAGGAAAAAATAGGGAAATGACCGTCAATTTACTTTATGTCCCAGATTGTAGCAAACAGATTGCTTCCCGCATTAGAGGGCAATGACATCTATTACCCTTCTTTTTTTGGGTAAGGGGTATGGTTAGGTTAAAGCTTGCAGGACAGAGAGTGCTCTTCTTTAGGGCTCTATCCAGGAGGAAAAAGCTCAATCCACCTCAGGCAGATTGAAACCAAACAAAAAGGGGCGGATAGGTCCGCCCCTGCGGTTTTTACCTTCCTGAAACAGATTCTACTTCAACAGCTTTATGTTCCCCTTGCTGTTGTCAAATCCCGGAAAGATGGATTTGGCAGCTTTCTCTTCGCCCTCCACCATCTGCAGGACGTTGGACGGCGGGAAGAAGCAGGTATCTATGGCTAAGGTTTTCTCCCCCCCTCCCTTTTTCAGGGTAAAATAAAGCCGGGCGATCTCTCCATCTCCTTTAGGCAGATAGACGTCTGCGGCAGAAAGTGTGCTGATCAAGGGAATCAGGACCTTCTGTGCCTTATGGTCGATATTTGCATGCTTCAGGGCAAAATCTGCCACGCGGGTCTTGGCGAAGCTAACCGAATCCAGAGTTACGGGGGTCTTGCCATCACCATATTTCAAAGGCAACACGATGGCGGTGACCTTCTCGTCGTTTTTCAGGTTAACGCTGACTATCACCTTATCGCTGCCCGCTTTCTGGTCTACCATCACGCTTATCATATCCAGTTTTCCGTAAGGATCCCTCTTCTCGATTTTTCTCTGGGCACTGACCAGGGAGAAAGAGAAAAACAACATGAGAACTGCAAAAATAAAGATGGTGTACGTTCTTTTCATCCCTTCCCTCCTTCGAAACAGTAGGTTTAAATTTTCTATCCTGCTTTGCAAGCTCGTAAGTCAGAAACTTAAAAGACAGCAGGGCTTCCCTGCCCCTGGAAAGTTGGTTTCCCCCTTCTTTAAGTCCATCAGCGGACTCCTTTTGAGAAAAATTTAAGCTCTGGGTTCACCTCCTTTTTCGAGTTTCCTTTCACTTCCCTTATCTTTACATTACTTTGCATTTATTCCTAAGCATTTTATATTGTTTTCGTCAAAAATCCCACAGGCTTTAGTAAAGCATCTTTTCGGCAAGAGCTTTATCTGGCTTTCCTCACCCTATACCTGAGGTATCCGTTATTACCCCCGGATACTCGGAGTTTATCCGGGCTAAGATCTGTCTTGATTTTGTCTCGTCCTTCAGCTCCTGTTTATAGAGTTTCCAGAGGTTCAAAAGCGCATTGAGCCCGGCTTCGGTTCCGGGATATTTCTCGGCTATCTTCTCCAGGGAGTTAATGGCTTTGTCCCAGTCCTTTTGCAGGATATAAAGCCTGGCTTTGCTGGTCTCTATCCGATTGGCGAAAGATTTATCTTCGTATTGAGCTAAAAGTTCATCATAATGGCTAAGGGCTTTTTCCACGGATTCTTTGACCAAAGCCGGATTTTCTCTCTGATAGTGGGAGATTATTCTCAGGGGAGATTCCAGCCCTTCCGGGGAAAGCGGGTTGTTTACCATTAACCAGTTGTACTCATTCAAAGCTCTTTCCCATTCTCCATCTTTCTCGTAGATCTGGGCGATCAGGTATTGCGAGGTGGCCACAAAGGAAACAGCTTTGGGGTAGAATCTATTGACCTTGGCAAGTTCACTTTTGGCTCGTGAATAATCTTTTCTCTGCAGGTAGATCATCCCTATCTTCATCTGAGCCTCAGCCTGAGACAGACTATCAAGTGAGGAGTCTATCACTCTGCGGAAAGTGGCAAGAGCATTTTTCTCTTCCTTAAGCTCATCGTAATATATATTCCCGATCTGCAGGAGCACGGAGCCGGGGACCTGTCCGGTTGAGTCCTGTGCAGTTTCCATAATCTCAATTGACTTTCTCCACTCCCCCTGGAGCTGATATGCCCGGGCTAAGCCTAAAGTGGCAGCCAGGGAGACCTGGGTACTGGGATAGGCTCGGATCAGATTCTGATAATAGCTCTTGGCGTATTCGAACTCCTGCTCCCTTTTTTCTTTCTCCTCCCGAGGAGAATAAAGCAGGATCAAGTGGCTGGGAACAGCGAAGATATCGGGGTCAGGCAGGTTTTTTTTGATCAGCGGGGGGCAATTCTCCAGAAGCTGATGATAGGTCTGGATTGCCTTTTCCTTTTCCCCTTTTGCCTCGTAAATTTTGGCTATACCCAAAAGGGCGTTTTTGTTCTGGGATTGGCTTTGGGGATAATTATTCAAAATCAACTGCAGGGCACTAAGGGCCGAGTCGGGATTCTTCTGACGAAGATAAAGCTCTGCTATGCGCAGTTGGGCCGAGGCTGCCAAATCCTGTATATCCCTTTCTACGGGGGCTTTTGCCCGAGAGGCTAAACTCACCACCTGCTGATAGGAATCCATAACCTTTTTAAAATCATCTGGAGAGGCAGCCTTTAAATTTATGAACAACACCTGCCTCAACCTCTCTGAGTTATACAGGTTTTTCTCTACCTGGTAGCGCAGGACGATCTCATCCTGATTAGAACAGGAAAAGATAGAGAAAAGCATTATACTGAAAAAGAAAAGAACAATTGAAGGGAAGAATTTGAGGGGAGTTTTTTTTCTTCTCAATTTGTCTCTCCGTATTTTTGAATTAGTATTTTATAAGATCTCTTTCTTTTTTTGAATTTTGAACCTTTAAGCCTTTGAACTTTTAACCCTTTTTTAGAGATTCTCCCTCATCGCGCAGAACTCTCCGCACATGCCGCACTTACGGTAATCATTGGGAATGGTGCCTCTTTTCTCTCTGGTTCTCTCCGGGTCTAAGCTCAAATTTACCATCCTGTCCCAGTCGAAGGACTTGCGCGCTTTGGAGATCTCCTCATCTATGTCCTTTGCACCCTTTACCCCTTTGGCGATATCTGCGGCATGAGCCGCAATCCTGGATGCGACCACACCCTCCCTTACATCCTCCAGGCTCGGCAGGGTAAGATGTTCTGCTGGTGTTACATAACAGAGGAAATCAGCCCCGTATGAGCCGGCTATGGCGCCGCCTATAGCGGAGACTATATGGTCATAGCCGGGTGCACAATCTATAACCAAAGGTCCTAACACATAGAAGGGCGCTTCCTCGCACAGCTTTTTCTCTAGGAGAATATTAGCCTCAATTTCGTGAATAGGGATATGACCCGGCCCCTCAACCATAGCGTAGACCCCCTTTTCCCTTGCTCTTTGCACCAGCTCTCCCAGGACCAAAAGCTCGTCCATCTGTACCCTGTCGGTTGAGTCAGCTATAGAGCCGGGTCTCAGACCATCCCCTAAGCTTAAAGTTGCATTATACTCTTTTGTCATATCCAGAAGTTCATCATAGAATTCATATAAAGGGTTTTCCTTTTTATTCATCCTCATCCATCTCGCTAAGAACGAGCCTCCGCGGCTAACTACCCCGGTTAATCTTTTCTGTCTTTCAATGGTATGCAGAGCCCTTCTGGTCAGCCCGCAGTGCACCGTGAGGAAATCCACTCCGGTTTTTAAATGGTCTTCAATTACGGAGAACAGCTCCTCTTTTCTCATCTCCTCCAGGCTTTTTCCCTGTTTTGCCAGATTACACACCGCTTCATAAATAGGCACGGTCCCCAGAGGCACATCCGAGTTTTTCAAAATCTCTATTCTCAAATCCCTGATTTCCCCTCCGGTGGATAAATCCATCACCGTATCTGCCCCATATTTTATGGCGACCTCTAACTTCTTCAGCTCCAGCTCGAAATCCACGAAATCCGGAGAGGTACCCAGATTGGCGTTGATCTTGGTTCTTAAACCCTTGCCTATGGCTACTGGCTTTACATTCTTATGCAGACGGTTTTTCAGGACGACTATCCTGCCGGAGCCCGTATTCTCTATGAGATACTCTAAAGTTACCTTCTCCTCAGAGGCGATTTTTTGAAGCTCGGGTTTCTCTAACAGTTTAAACTTAGACACCTGGTTCTCCACCTTTCTTTTTCAGTATTATTATCGGTCTAAATTAATACGTTAATACACCTTAGAAGCTTTGTCAAGGATTAAATCTTAAGCTGAGAAGGTTTAAGGGATTAAGATAGGCAGAGACGTATTGTATGCGTCTCTGCACTTTTAATGACAAGCAAGATATCTGCTCTACCAATTTAACCTCACCCAAACCCTCCCCTTTCCTATAAAGTCGTTTAAAAAAAAGAGAGGGAAATTAAATTCCTGCTTGCCTAACTCGACAAATAGATTTAAATTTAAGGTTGAGAAAGAACTAAACCGTTCTATAAATTGGGAGGAATTATGAACAAAGTGTTTTTGGTCTGTATCTCTGTCATCTTTGTCTTATTTTTTACCCTGCCACTCTTTGCCCAGTCGGTTGATACTGCCTGGGTGAGAAGGTATAATGGGACAGGGAATGCAAACGATGTAGCCATTGCTATATCGGTAGATGGTGCTGGCAATGTTATCGTAAGTGGATATAGTGATGGGGGAGTTTCCACTCATTCAGACTATCTTACAATAAAATATAATCCAAGTGGGGATACTGCCTGGCTGAGAAGATACAATGACCCAGCTAACGGTTACGACACAACTACGGGTATGATAGTGGATAACTCTGGCAATGTTTATGTAACCGGATATACCTGCGGTAACCCTACAACCAAGTGCGACTACTTAACGCTGAAATATTTGCCGAATGGAGAGCTTTCCTGGGCGAAAAAATATAATGGAACCGGAAACGATGAAGACGGAGCTCAGGCAATTGGCTTGGATGGTTCTGGCAACGTCTATGTTACCGGCTACAGTTCTAATGGGACAAATGCTGACTGTGTGACTATAAAGTATTTCCCTGATGGTGATACTGACTGGGTGGAAAGATTTACTCTGCCAGGGAACACCCATGAGGTTCCGTGGGCATTAGCAGTTGATAATCCCGGGAATTACTGCTTGACCGGGTTAACAGTCGATGGTTCACAATTAGATTATCTGACAGTGAAATGCTATACCAATCACACCTGCGTATCAAAAACCTACAATGGTTCAGGAAACGATGTTGATAATTCCTTAGATATAGTGGTTGATGACTCTGGTTATATTTATGTTACGGGGCAAAGCATTGGAACCGGAACAAGTGCCGATTATGTTACCATAAAATATAAAGCCGACCTGTCAGATACTGTTTGGGTCAGGAGATATTATATACCAGGGGCAGGAAATGAGGAGCGAGCTTATTCTATAGCTATAGATGACTCATCCAATGTTTATGTGGCAGGTGCTACTTTTCTCACAGGAACTGGCTGGGAATTTACAACTGTAAAATACAACTCTGCTGGAGATTCTATCTGGACAAGAAAATTCCGAGGAACATCAAGTTCAGAGGATGATGGAAATTACTCACTTGCCCTTGACAATTCCAATAATATTTATGTTGCTGGAGGAACCCATGATAACTCGGCAGCAGATGACATGGCAACCATGAAGTACTACCCTAATGGAGACTCTGCCTGGATGAAAAGATACAATGGCTCAGCCGACCTGTCTGATTGGGCAAATGCTATAGTCACAGATGCATCCGGCAATGTTTACGTAACGGGGTGGAGTAGCGACAGCAGTTCCTACCCCAAAGACTTTGTCACCATAAAATATGTCCAATTTTTGCGTGGAGATGCTAACGCAGATGGGAATGTGAGTCTTTCAGATATAGTCTATTTGATAAACTATTTATTCAAGCATGGACCTGTCCCTGAGCCGATTCAGAAAGGAGATACTAATTGTGATGGTAATGTCTCTCTGAGTGATATCGTTTATTTGATCAACTATCTTTTCAAAAGTGGTCCACCGCCCTGCCTGTGAAAGTTTCATGAAGACGGATAGAATGCGTCTCTGGAATAAACTGCTCTTTAAATTGGGAGGAGCTATGAACAAAGTGCTTTTGGTCTGTATCTCAGTCGTCTTAGTCTTATTTTTCACCCTGCCTCTTTTTGCCCAGTCAGTGGATACCGCCTGGGTGAGGAGGTATAATGGACCTGATAGTGCAGGTGAGGAGCCTCGCGCCATTACTGTGGATGATCACGGAAATGTCTATATTACCGGACATAGTGACCATAACCCTAATTCTCCTCATAACTGGGATTTCACCACCATTAAGTATTATCAAAACGGAGATACTGCCTGGGTGAGGAGATATAATGGCCCAGGTGATGCCGAGGATTATGGTAGTGCCATTGCAGTGGATGATACAGGTTATGTCTATGTAACAGGTTGGAGTATTGGCATGGGTGGTGTTTATGGCTGTCTGACTATAAAGTATAGGTCTATAGATGGGGATACTGTGTGGATGAGGCGATACAACGGACCTTTAAATAGCGGTGCCGGAGGTTTCGATTTAGCTATTGACAACTCAGGTAATGTCTATGTCACAGGAACAGCTTTTGGCGATGGAGACATGGATTTTTTGACCATAAAGTATTATTCCAGTGGAGACACTGCTTGGGCAAGAACTTATAATGGTTCGGGAGATTATACCGATATGTGTCGGAAGATAGCTGTGGATACTTCAGGTAATATCTATGTTACAGGAGTTAGTTATGGATACGGTACAGATTACGACTATGCCACAATAAAATATCTGCCCAATGGAATTGCTCAGTGGATAAAAACGTATGATGGACAAGCACATGGACACGAGGAAGCTTCAGATATTACTGTGGCTCTTTCGGGTAATGTTTATGTTACCGGGAATAGTTTCGATTCTTTATCAGATGCTGATTTTCTTACTGTGAAGTATTACCCTAATGGAGATACAGCTTGGGTCAGAAGATATAATAATATTTGGAATACTGGTGATTATGGCTACAATTTAGCTTTAGATAATGAAGAAAATATATTTGTCGCTGGAATAAGTGGCGGGCATAATTTCGTCATAAAATATAATTCTGAGGGGGATACTATATGGACCAGAAGATACCAATCAGATACAATGTCTGATACAATCGACCTCGGTCCTTCTATCGCTACAGATACTTCTGGTAATCTCTATTTAGCCGGAGCAGTCTACAACACTCAGGCGTATTATTGGGACTATCTCACCATAAAGTATATGTCGAACGGGGATACCGCTTGGACGAGAATCTTTAACGGAGCAGGAAACATCAGCGATATACCTACTGGAATAGCAGTTGATAATTCTGGTTGCTATGGAAGTGTATATGTGACCGGATGGAGCTGGAGTGGGGCTGAGACCTACACCGATTTTGCAACTATAAAATATGCTCAATTTGAATGTGGGGAGGTAAATGGCGACTGTAACCTGTCATTATCAGACATAGTCTATCTCATAAACTATCTCTTCAAAGGAGGCTCTGCACCGCTTCCTGTACTGGGGGTCGGAGATGCTAACTGTGACGGGAATGTTTCTTTAAGCGATATAGTTTATTTGATCAACTATCTTTTCAAAAGTGGAGCACCACCCTGCTGTTGAAATTTTCGTAGTTCTGTAGAGATGCATAGCCATACGTCTCTACAACCTTTCAATGAACAGACAAGATGTTTATGCCATCATTTTAACCTCTACCTAGTTGTCTCCTTATAAAGAAAAGGGGATTGTATTCGATATTCCTGCTTGATTTTTTTTCTCTCTTTGATTATCTATGCAACAAGGCTTTTGATTGGTGGAGCTTTGGCTGAAATTTGGAGTAGAGAATCGATATAACCTCAAGGGAGATTCTGATGAAAAAGATTTTTCTTTGTTTAGGTCTGCTTTTGATCTTTAGCAATCAATATTGCTTTGCCTCCTCTCTGGATATCCCGGGAAAAGGCTACGGCATAAGCTTCGGGAATTCAAAGAAGCTGACCGGGATTCGTTTGAACCTGGTGGACGAGGGAGTGGAAAAGGTCATTGGAATCAATCTCACCTTCTGGAAGCCGAAGGATAATCTGGAGTTCCAGATGAACGGCTTTGCCCTTGGGCTGTTCGGTCCGAAGGCTATGGACATCAATGGAGTTGCCGTAGGCGGTGTGGGGGTGGTGAGCCAGAGGATCAATGGAGCAGCTTTCGGGCTTATCGGCATTACCACCACCATGATAAATGGTGTAGCTGTCGGAGGCATAGGGATTTTCAACGGCAGCTTCAAGGGCATAGCTATAGGCGGTATCGGGATGGTGAATGGAGAGTTCAAAGGAATAGGAATCGGAGGGATTGGAGTGGCAAACGAGAATCAGTTAGCCATTGCCCTGGGAGGGGTAGGAGTTGCCGGTGAGAATTTATCCGGAATCTCCATAGGCGGAATTGGAGTTGCCGCACATACCAGTATAAAGGGAATTGCTATTGGCGGTTACGGGATAGGTTCCGGCAAGATCTCCGGTGTAGCAATTGCGGGGATAAGAATTAAGGCCAAGGAGTTAAACGGCTTGGGAGTCGGAGCATACTGCAGAGTAAAACGCGAGTTAAATGGGGTATCTATTGGGATTTTCAATCATGCCAAAAAATTGAACGGAGTTCAGATCGGAATTCTCAACTACTGCGAGAACAACCCAAAATATCTGAAGTTATTGCCTGTCATCAATTTTCATATCGATTGAGGAAATGTAATGAAATAATCTAAGGTGGTGGCATCCCACCAGAGGCGGGACTGTGCCACCACCATGATTTTGATGCTCAGGGATCTCCCCCGGTCCTCAAGGTTTACAAGGAAAGCTTATTTCTTGAGTTTCTCCTAATTTAGGCTAAAAATCAAGCCTTATTGACCAAAGGTTTCCATTGACTTTTTACGTTTTTGGTTTATAATTCTAATAAGGCTTCATGCTTTTGGGAACAGAATTTCCCCAGCCTAAAGAACAGCTCTTGAAAATAGAAGGGATAAAGATAATATCTGTAAATTCCCCTTGGGAGGTAAAGTGAGTCTTAAATATAATCTCTGTGGAGTTTCAGTTTTCCTGATAACCATCCTGTTCTTCTCCCAGCTGATACTCCCGGTAAGGGCGAGCCAGTCTTCTGTTTATCAAGACTCTGCCCATACGATCTTCGCAGAACTCGGCACTGCCACCTGGTGAACTTATTGCAAATATGCACGTGATGCATTAGAGAATATCTACGCCAGCGGACAATATCCATTTTACTATCTTACCTTTGTAGAGGACAGGAATACCCAGGCCTATGAGAGAATGCATACTGACTATAATATATTCGGTGTGCCCACGGTTTATTTTGATGGCGGTTATCAGTTGAAGCTCGGCTCCTCCAGTGTGGTGGAAGCTGAATCGGAGTATGTAGCAAGCATAGATACCTGCAGAATGAGAGCGGTGCCTGAATTAGACCTTAAGCTTTTTGTTGCCTGGGGTGGAAATGCAACTATCTCTGTTCAGGCTTTGGTTCAGAATAATGATACAGGCATTTATGAGGGGCATATCAGAGTTTATGTGGCAGAGGTTGTATCTGCCAGGGGATGGAAGGATACCAGAGGACATCCCTATCTTTTTACTTTCTTAGACTATGTTTCGAGCGAGGAGATCCTTGTAAATCCGGGAGATCTATGGATCAAATCTTCAATCTGGGACGGTAATGAACATACAGACGGTCTTGGGAATGATTTCGGCGATATAACCCAGGACAATATCATTATCATAGCTGCGGTTTTCAATGCAGAGGGGTATCTGAAATATAATAACCCACCCTGGGGTCGTCCCTTTTATGCCCATTACCTGGATGGGATGACAACAGGTTTATGGATTAATTTTCCGCCCTTTACCCCAGGTAATCCTACGCCAGAAGATGAGGTTACAGGCATAGAGACTGAGGCTGAGCTTAGCTGGACTGGCGGGGACCCAAATCTGGGCGACGGTGTCAGCTATGATGTATATTTCGGCACCACTAATCCCCCTCCCTTAGTGGTAAGTATACAATCTGATACAACCTTTAACCCAGAAGGGTTGCTCTATTATACCACTTATTACTGGAAGGTAGTAGCCTGGGATAATCACGATACCTCCAGTTCTGGCCCTGTCTGGAGATTCACCACCAAACCGGAATGGATCTATGGTGATTGCAACAGAGATGAAGAGATAAGTGTTTCGGATGTGGTTTATCTAATCAATTATCTTTTTAAATCAGGTCCTGTTCCAGACCCGCTTCAAGCTGGTGACGCTAATTGTGATACAGAAGTAACCGGAAGCGATGTGATCTATTTAGTTAATTACCTTTTCAAAGGAGGACAATCACCCGGATGTTAAGACTATATGTCAGTTGGCTGTAAGGGCAATTTCTATTTAGATCATCTGGACATGAATTGCAGCTATTAACTCAAGAAAGCCAAACAGGTGAATAGAAACTTCAAGCTAATCAATTCGTATGCTAAAAATGGAGGGGCTGAGAGTTAGAAAATCATTTCTGAGGAGGATAACATGAAGCTTTTCAAGGCATTGCCCGGAATCGGTTTTTTATTCATTTTTTGTCTCTTCTTCATTCAAAATTCAAAAGCAGATGTTTCCAATATGAGGCTGAACACTGACACCAGCCGTGAACTGCAGAACGAGGAGATGATCTGGGTATCTCCCACGGATTCCAATATAGTGATGGCGGTGTGGAGGGATTTCAGGCTGGGATATCGCCGGGTTGCAATCGGGATCTCCACGGACGGGGGGTACACCTGGGTTGACAGTTTGATGAGAGGGGCGATTTATCAGCGTTATTCAGATCCGGCGATCTGGTGTGACCGTTTTGGCACTTTTTATCCTTTGACTATGAACTTCAGCTTTGACTCTTATGGTGAGTGCAATCTTGCCCTGTGGAAGACCACGGATAATGGAGCAACCTTTTCAGGGCCATTCTATGCGGTGCACGATACAGTGAACGAGTATCTGGAGGATAAAGAGTTCATGACCATCGATAGAACCGGTGGAACCTACGACGGTAATATCTACATCTGCTGGGCTCGTTTCCCCAATCCTACCAGAATTATGTTCGTGCGCTCAACTGACGGGGGAATGAACTGGAGTGATACTCTGGTGGTGGGAAGCCCGGCTGAGGTGGAGGGTTATGATGCTGGACAGTTCTCCTTTCCTCTGGTGGACGCTTATGGAAACGTCTACGTGGTATGGCAAGGCAGGGTAAAAGTCGATGGGATCTGGCGTGCCTGCCAGAGAATGGCGAAATCAACAGATGGAGGGGTGAGCTTTACGCCCTCCAAGGCGATAATGATAAATAATCCGCTCTACTCTGCACCTGGTGGAATTGACATCTACAACATGTGCGCTATGGATGCGGATATTACCGATGGCCCCTACAGGGGGAATATCTACTTAGCAGTTCCGGACGGGATAGATGACGGGGTTAATTTTAATTCAGACATACTACTCATAAAATCCTCAGACGGTGGTGATACCTGGAGCGAGCCTGTAAGGGTGAATGATGAGCCTGAGGATTTGCCCGTATATCAGTTTCATCCCTGGCTGGTAGTTAATCAGGATGGGGTGATAATCGTTTTCTTCTATGACCAGAGGAATGACCCTCCTTACTACGAGAAGTTCGATACCTATATAACCTTTTCCTTTGATGGAGGAGAGACTTTTACCCAAAATTACAGGGTATCAGATGTCTCCTCAGATCCAGGTGACGCTTATACTAATATCCATAAGGACATTTCATATCAGCCTGTGGATACTGCTTCCGCTACGCTCAAACCACTGGCAGGTTTATTAGGAGAATATATCGGGGTGAGTGCCTATTATGACCGAGTTCACTGCATCTGGACTGATACGCGAGAGGGTGATCAGAATGTATATTATTCTAATTTTTTGATTCCCTTTCTCCCGCCCAGGCTTTATCTACCGGAGGATAGCATCTACGTATCTGCTCAACCTGAATTCAAATGGGCGGCTTGCGGATTCTTTGATGAGGTTCATTACGATCTGGAATTCTCCACTGACAGCAATTTTTCTACTTTGGATTTTCTCTATTCGAATTTGGATACCAATTTATTCACCTTAACTTCACCCTTAAATGAGACCACATATTATTGGAGGGTTAAGGCTTTTAAGGCAGCTGATACCACTGATATTCGCTATTCACTTATTCGTAGGCTCACCGTAGATACAACCTTACCGGATGTCCCGATTTTGCTCTCACCAGTAAACAGCTCAACTGTTTTAGACTCAATGCCCGAGTTCAGCTGGTCGGAGGTAACTTATCGTAGATTTTCTGCTGAAGGTTCACTGGTCTATTATATTCTGCAGGTTTCCTCTGACAGTGGTTTCACACCTGGACCTGTATTTTTTGAATATACTGATATTCCCACGACAAGTTTTGTGATATCAGATGCCTTGCCTGATTACCAGACTTATTACTGGAGAGTTATGGCAAAGGATGAGGTTGGGAATCAGAGCGACTGGCAAATTCATCCTTTCCGGTTCTGGCTTCAGCAATATCTTTATGGAGATACTAATGGTGACGGAGACGTTAGTGTGAGCGATGTGGTCTATCTGATAAATTATCTGTTCAAGGGCGGGTTTCTGCCAGTCCGTGACTATGCTGCAGATGTGAACTGCGATGGTGAGATAGATGTCAGCGATGTTGTATATCTGATCAATTACCTTTTCAAAGGCGGGCCTGCACCAGGGTGTTAAGATAACTGTAAAGATATAAAGTAGGGGCGAGCTAACCTCGTCCCTACTTTTTTATTTTTCTCTTTTCTACTTCAGCCGCTTTATCTACAGCTTGCTGATATGAATTCCCCCGGGATGGATTTAACAACTTTTTCTTTTATTCCAACTATCTTCAGAAATGGATTGAGTTCTTGCAGGGACAGAACATCGTTCTATCCCTACCATCTTATCCTCCTTTTGATAGAAGAATCACTATCACCAGAGCTGAAAGAAATAAAATCCACAGCAAAATAGCGATTCGTGTGGCTTTCTTAGCTCTATCTTTTTCCCACCAGGTTAAAGGATGAATCCCCTGTATAAGAAAAGTGGTAACACCAGCCAGGTTAATGCAGATCAGATTAGTGAGCAAAAGCAACAATGCCCCGAATGCCATATCCCAGTACCCACCCCCTAACAACAACCCCAGAGTCACCAGGGGAGGAAGTAAAGCCACTGCCACCATCACTCCGATTAAAGATGCAGAGACTCCGGTGGTTAAGGCTAAAGCCCCGGCACTGCCTGAGGCAAGTGCCAGAGCTATATCTCCTAAACCAACCTCGGTACGTGATAAAATCTCAGGTGTCTGAGGATTAACAGCAAGAAAATAACCTAAAAGAACAGAGAAGACCAGAGCTGTGAAAATCCCCACCACATTAGTTTTGATGGCATTTCGAGCTAAGGGCAGGTCTCCTAAAGTGGTGGCAAAAGACAGAGCCACATTCGGACCTAAAAGAGGGGCAATGACCATCGCTCCAATTATTATGGCCACATTGCTTCGCATAATGCCGATGGCAGCCACAATAGAGGAAAGAACCACCATGACAACGAAAACGTTTGAAAGTTTTGTCATCACAGATATATCCGAGTAAAGCTCCTCACGGCTTATCCTTTCAATTTTGGCTTTTTCTGACTCAGCTTCTTTCTCCTCAGAAGGTTTTTTCTCCGGTTCCTCTGGACGAGGAATAGTGGCCTCCACTGGTAGAAGAATTATCCTGAAACCGTTCACATCCAAGAATCTTTTCTCCAAAAGGTCTGTAACCACCTCAGTCTTTTCTGTGGGTAGAACTATTTTTATCATCACCTTTCCCCCGGATAAGCTTTCCTGCCAGATACCTAATGGTTTATGTTCCTCTAATAGCTTATTTATCTCCTCAACACGTTCCTCCGGCAGAACAACTTCTATTAAACGAAGTGCCATAACATCCTTCCGCTATGTTTACTCCTCTCTCATTGCAAGTAAGGTAGGAATAGAACATCATTCTGTCCCTCTATTTTTCCCACTGATATAGTCAGTATTTTATAAAATAAACAACTTTTTATAAAAACGAAAAAGTCAAAGTCAGAGCTAATATCTGTTTAACCTGACGTTTGCTGGACTGGTCTTTGTCATAAAGCAAGGTGAAATTGTAGCTGGCGCTTAGGTACTTGGAAACCCTGGCGGAAAAAAGATTATCCCAGTTCACGTCAATGGTATCGAACCTCTTGAAATTGCAAAAGGAATCCAGCTTAGAGGTAAACAAAACATTCTCCGCTAATTTCTTTTTAAATTCAGCTACCAGATCCATACCCGCCTCAATTTTGGTCTTCTCTAACTCTGGCGTATCCGGGTTGTCTGCATAGGGAACTGGAAAATTCTGGGTAAAAGTCTCCTTTAAGGCAAAACCCAGACGGGCTTTGAACTCCTCTGAGGGAGAATAACCCAGACCCAAGCTCTGGATAAAATAAGCCGGGTCAAAAAAGTCCGAGATGGCTTTTTTGGACGTGTCAGTATAAGCATAGCCGGTGGTAAACTGAGTCTGTCCCTTCAGGGCAATATAAGGATTAACATAGAGACCTAATTTGTAGGTGAATACGAATTCAAGGATGATCTCGTCTGCAGTTTTGCGTGATTCTGCATCCCCTACCTTGTTTTTACCGTAGGCAATTTTGCCAGAATTAGTCCAGTTATACTTTGGCTGTTCGTTTTCGAATCTAGAATTGAGGCTTAGCTGCCAGGCTAAGGTGTTCTCACCCCCCTGAACCCAGTGGTCATAACTGCTCTGAGCGATATTCAAACTACTTACCAGCTCCTTTTGCCAGCCGTATTCCGGAGGCTTATCCTCTGTGCTGACCTTTTGAGCAGAAGCCTGGTTATTCATCATTAAAACCAGCCCTAAAATGATAAAAGCTTTTTTTATGGATTTCATATTTTCCTCCCTGAACCAAAGGTTATTGCTTTTCTCTTGAGATTAACTAAGAAGAATTTTTGATTTTGTCAAGTTTTTAAAAAATATGGAGAGACATGACCCATCTGAGAAAGGTTCTGTTCTAAAAAAAATTTGCGACCCTGTCCAACGGTGCCTACGGTAGACGTAGTCTCCGTTATTAGGAAAAGGGCCGCACCATGAAATCCCCCCTCCCCTGGAAAGAAAGGATCAGGGCAAGGATCTCTTTAGACTTTAAACTTTTAAACCCTTAAACTGTTTTCAAGATTGCAGGGGCTCAAATTTTGGGCCCCATATAATTCCTCACGCTCACGAAACCGAAAAACGTAAAATATCTTTGTCTTTAATTAATTTTCCTGGCAATGGCTGCCTGGGCCGCTCTGGATGCTACTTCCTTGGTGGTACCGGTTATCTCTATTATCTTATCGATAGCCTGGTCCAGCCACTCAGTCCATTTAAGTTCCGGATATTTCAGCCGGAAATAATCTGTGACCTCATCTGCTATCAGAAGAATATAGGTTGCCATCTTCTTTTTCCTCTCAGTTGAAAGATAAGGCAGAAGGTATTCCTTTGCCAGCCAGGCAACTATAAGAGTTATCAAAGTTCCGATTCCGGATAGAATCCAGCCACTAACTGTGGAGAATATTGAAAGAGAAATTAATGAATGATTAAGCATAAAACCTCCTTTTATTTTTTTGTAGGGACAGAACCCGCCTGAGGGGGATTCTCTCCTGATTTTTCTTTTGTTATAGGTTCACGCACACAAAAATCGACTCACGAGAAACGTTTTTTTCACTTTTTCCTCTCGAAAACAAAATTGCCAATCTTGTTCATCAACGCCATTATCTTATAACACCAGGATTTATCAGTAGCATAATGCCGATTCATGCCGATAAGGTTTGGGCCGGCATAGAATTTACCCTTTTCATCCAGATATTCTTTAGCGATATATTTCACCACTTTTTCCAGACACTCGGCCGGCGAGTTGAAGCTCAAGGCATAAGCAATCGGGTTTTTATCTATCGCTCCAAAGCCGAATAGATTATTCTTCTCCAGAAAAATTTTCGATTTCCCCCAGCCAGTCTCCAGGATGATATGAGCCAGGATATAGATCGGATTCACCTTGTTCTTTGAAGCTACCCTTACCAGATCCATTCCTATCCCCTGCAAAGGAGTTGAGATTAAAAATGCATCAATCTCCTCTGGAGTTATTATTCTGGCTGCACCAGGCTGGGAAGATTTTATTCTTAAATCCCTGTAGACAGACCAGGTCATTATCTTGAACCTCCATACATTTTTGTAACCTCTAACTCTGATGAAGACGATCTTCATTCATCATTCGAGAAGACGCAGGTATTTTTCTCCATATCTCTGAAGTGAATATTCTGTATACCTTCATATTCAGTATCGAAGTGATTTTATCTAACCACTGATCACTTTTTACCATACCAACTCCCAGCTCAATTGTTCTGGAACGGTAGTTTTTAATCTGAGTATAGTGCCATAGGGAATATAAATGGTAAAATCATACTGGGTATTTGGGGGAGAAAGTCTTGAATTCGGGTATAGATCCAGATACCAGTAGCCATCGCTATCCGTATTTGTAGTCTTGTAATAAGGGCTGATCAAGACAGATTGAAACTTTAAGGGAGCATTGGAGACTTTAGCCTCAATCGTCGCCCCTGCTAAAGGCTGACCCTTTAAATCCTGAACCCATCCATAAACCCGGCAGAGCTCCGGAGTTAGAGGAGTGCCTGGATCAAAGATCTCAGAATAGAAAGTGTCAGCGGTGTTACCAGAAACTATTATGCTTTCTGGTACTGTAAACTGCCACCCTGGTTTGAACATTCTGATTTTATAAATACCACCATTCAGAGCAAATATCGATTGTCCTAAAGCATCGGAGGTAAGCAAACCTTCAGTAGCGGACTGATTTTGATTTAACACTTGAACCTGCACCGCAGAAACAGGGATTGAATCAGAAGACTGCAAGGTATAGATGGTAACCTGATTCGACCCGCTCCCCGCCCCAGAGGTTAAAGTCCTGGTATACCAACTCCACACATGATTGGCTATTGTATCCGGGCTAGTTGCTTCTGAACCTGTTACATCTTCGCCCAGACTATCAACGTATCTTATTCTTCGATTTGCCTGAGCAATTAAATCATCATCCCAGGTTGCTCTGGCTGTTATACCTGAATCTCCAGGAGCAAATCTTGAGGTGATGTTAGCATCTAATCTTCCCTTGAAAAATCCGGCCCAGCCTGAATTTTCTCCAGTGGTATCGTGAACCCAGATATCTGCCTGTCCCTGAGAAGAAAGTCTATAATCGGCTTTATCTAAGTTAGTCGATATTCGACCCACCCCGGTAACTGAATCTGCTCTGGCAACAACCTGTCCAGATGCTAACTGGTAATTAGTTTTATCCAGATTGATTGAAACCCTTCCTACACCAGTAACCGAATCCGCCCTTGCCACCACCTGTCCGCTTGCAAGTTGATAATCACTCTTATCCTGATTGGTCTGAATCCTTCCGATTCCGGTTACCGAATCAGGGAAAACTGTATAGCTTTCATTCCTGACAAAATATTTCCCCTGGATTTTCCACCTGACCAGAACGTTATATTCTCCATAATTTGTCCCGTCAAAAGCCCTTTTCCCTGTCAGGTAATATCCGATTCTCGTTCCTGCACCGATAAGGATGGTTGAATCGATTACAGCTGTTCTGTAAAATCTATAGAACCAGACAGAATCAGCATTTGACCTGAAACCCAGCGTGTCAAAAGTGGAAATGTTCATCCAGACTGAATCGCGTGAGTCTGCTCCGTCGTAGAATTTGCCATAATAGGCATAAACAGGAATAAGGAGTGAGTATAAAGCATATAGGAAAAAGAACAATGACCAAATAATTCCTGCTCTCGATGCTCGCTTCTTATATCCTGCTACTTTCTTCTCGTTCCTCACTACTCCTCCCTCACTACTTCCTTTCATCTTTTCTTTTCCTCTATATTTGCTGGTTGCTGAATATTCATCACTTCTTTGATAAAAGCTGCTCTATTACCGGCAGTCTTTTCCTTACACCTTCTGGGGGTACAGCCTCTGCAGATGGAATCACTATTAATCTGCCTGCAGTACGGTTATACATCCCGACCCAGGACATAGCCCGATTTGCCCTTGAACTGGCAGCTACATCGTTATAATTCGTGGCAACATCCTGCTGGCTGGTCATTGTGGAACAGGTTAGAGTTTCAGAAGAATTCAGAGTTACAATCAAACTCTCTGGAGCAAAGGCAATAAAAGTCAAATAGTAAAGCTCTTCTTTAGCTGGTACCCTTGGGCCCCATGACCAATCGTGCATAGAAATAATGTTAACTCTCCGTTTTGAGCCAGAAGGCCTATCCACCATTATCTGGGAAAAAGCAGATGCTGCCTGTTGATTAAAAAGTGCTTTGGTTGAGGGAATCCACAGATTCCAGACAGATGACGAGTCGTGCACCGCCCGGATTGAGTCTTTACAGGTGGAGTTTAAACCATTACTTACGCCCAGATGATTATAATGCACAGAAATCCAGTTAGAGTCTGCACACTGCTTTGCTACATTCAGGTTGAAAAATTTATAAATCGAATCAGGTATTGCAGCTGCAGATCTTCCTATTCGTTTATAAAGATAGGTCTTGGTATTATCCCTGAGGGTTTTGGTGGAGAAGGGTAGGGCGCTTAAATTGAGTGAATCCAACAAGGGTTGATAATTAGTATAATCCAAATACTGGGAAGAAGAGGTACCCGGGTCAACCAGATCTCCAAGATGAACAAATTTATGCCTGCCTGAAGCCAGGCTTTTGTTCGCATGATAATAAGCCGTTCCCGATGAATCACCAAGTCTTGCAGTCTCACCTGCATTGCCAAAGTTGATAAGCTGAGAGCCGTGATTTACCCAAATTCCACCTTTGCAAATCTTATCAAATTCTGACCGGGTAAGCATGTAGTTGAGATACTTTATAACATCCGAGGAGTCCACACAGTCTGTTGCGGCACCATCCCAGCCGCAGTCAATATAACAATGCTGGAAATCATACCATCCACGGCCGATATAGTTATCTACCGAATCTTGGTAATAAGCTGAAACAGTGTCCTTATCGTGGAAATAAAATGGAATAGGCGAGCTAAAAGTCCCCAAGGAATCTCCGTAAGTATCATCCCTTCCAAACCAGAAAGAAGTAGCGATTTTGCCATTCAGCCCGCTTCCCCAAGATCCACCAACATTCTGACTGGTATTCAACCACCGATGAAGTGAATCCAGATAAACCTGAGATGAGCCATCCACGTCACCGTTGATAGTTATAGCTCCTTTGGTATTGAAAGGCAGTCTTCTTATAGCTATCAAGGCATAAGGGTCCTTTATAATCCTGAAATCCATATCCGAGTTGTAATTAGTCCAGCTTTCCTCACTGGTCGTAGCATAATAGGCTGAACCATCAGCGTAGCCATTAGTTCCATAAAACCAGTTAATGCGATTACTGGCATCAGGCCGGGGTGCGTTTAAAAAAAAGTTGTAACAGGTTAATTCAGCCACGTTAACTGGTGAGTTAAAGATAAACCAGATAGCATAACCCCGTGCAACTGAATCCGGAGGCAGGGTATTTCTGGCCGGATCACCATCCGGGATATCTGTTATTTTTACATAGACATCCCTTTTTATTGATGCGGCTCCACCAGTATCTGGTGTCATGCACTCATCGATTCCGGGATTCTGTCTGAATCTCAGCCTGACTGAATCTGTTGAAGAAGATAATCCTTGCCTGTCAAGATAAACCACTATCCCATACCAGGTCTCATCAGTAGTAGCTAAAACTGTCTGAGCAATTGTTGCTGTACCAATTTCTCTTAAGTCATTGGCGTTACTGGATGAGGTGTGAGAAACTGAGTAGGCTAGGGTATTATTTATCTCAGCCAAAACAGGTGGGTAGGACGAGCAAAAAGCAGCCAGGGAAAAGAATGAGACTAAAATAATTCTTGCCATTGTTGCTCGTTTCTCTTCCCTTTCTACTCGCTTTTCGCTACTAAATACTTTGTGCTGTCTATTTCTTCTCATCCCTTTGACAGTTCCTCCTTTCTTATCTGGTCTATCAATTCCCAGAAGATATTTTCTTTGTTTTTCTTCCCCCTTGATCTGATTTTCTCTCTTAGCTCAATGGCCTTAATCGCATCCGCCATTTTCACCTGATATTTTCCAGACCTGAGTTTTTTTAAAACATGCTGGATAAACTCTTCCAAGAACTTCTCTTCACTCTGATTTAACGATCCAGTTAAAATCTGATTATTCTTTTTTGTTTTTCTGTCTATACTATTTTTCATCTTTGTTTTATCTTAGCCTTTAAGCTCTTAAATCTTAGAATTTTTTTATCATCCCAGTTCAATTATCAAAAGATCAACCAGGCCATTCTCGGTTGAGCTACCTACCCTGGCAATCCTAAATCCGTAATTAGACTCTTCCATCACCAGACAGAAGATCTCATTCTTTAGCAAGACTAAGACTTTAGGGGATTTTATCTCAGATGGAACCTGGTTTCCTTTATAATCAAAAAGTGAACTGAACTCAACCACCTGAGCTTCCTCCCCTAAATCATCTCGATTGAAAACAATCCTTTTGTAACCCCCAGCCAGTTCCGTATTAACAAAAAGAACCTCAAAGACTGAGTATTTGCCCCAAACACTAAAATTCCTTACCAGCCAGATCCTCCTGCCGCGCAGATAATCTAAGGTGATGTTCATTTTTCCTTTGAAACTATGCCCTTCATCTTTCACTCCTCACCGACCTTGGAGAAAAAAGAGTAGAACCTGATTTAGCGAAATCACTTAAAATCAGATATGCTTGTTTTAGATAAGCCTCTGCCATCATATTCCAGGATTTGGAGACAAGCTGCGCATTATAGGGAGAAAGACTCAAGTTCAGCGCCTCGACTGCCTTGATGTTGCACAGGATGGATATTGCCAGATAGGTCTCAGCGGTAACCAGTCCCTGATCTTCAGATTCACAGAATGAAGAATCGATGAATTTTTGAACTCTTTCATCTGCTTCTTTTATTGCCTGAGCAATAGTATCATCGTTCAGAAATCCATATTCCACCTTATAATCCAGAAGCACCCACTGACCTTCCTCGATCTCGCCTGAGGCAAGCCGGGAAAGCTCCCCCTTCTGATAATCGATCTGGTAATCAGCATCTCTTTGATAGATCCTGTAATGGAGGTAATAGATAACCACAGAGGAGCCTTCTGGAATTGAACCGGACGAAATTCTCGTAACCTTTCCATTAACGTAATCCATCGAGTAATCCGAGTTCTCCACATAAACCTGGCCTAAGGAAGAATCCGAGGCAACCACCACTGTATCCAGAATCAATTCTGAATGTAAAAGTTGAATCGTATCTCCAGAGGTAAAAGAAATACCCTCCTGCACCGGAGATGAGATCTCCTTTCCTTTAACTTTTTCCGAGTCAACCTGAATATTGGAATCCGGCAGCTTAGCCGGAGAACTACCTGTAAGATGAACCGGATGGTTCTCCATCTCGAAAACACCTAAACAGTGTTCTGAGATGTGCTTTTTGACCAAGGAGATATTAGTAAAACTCATAATTTATGATCTTTTGCTTGAGGCTTTTAAGCCTTTAGACCTTAGCCTTTTTATTTTATCTTCCTTTCCTTTTCACTGCAAAACCGATAGTGATTTTGCCTTTTTATGGAGTGCATTAACCGTGTTAATGCATTGTATAAGCGAACCTATGTGTTTGCTCTAAAGATCTTTCTCGCCATTGCGACTCCGTAGGTGGAAGTAATCTGTCCACATTGAAAAGAACTGTAGGGACAGAACAATGTTCTGTCCCTACAGTTTATCCCCTCTCCTTTTAGGAGAGGGTAAGGGTGAGGTCATTTCCCTTCTTCCTTTTTTCTTTTCCTAAATTGGAGTGGGATAGGGTAAGGTTTTCTTTCAATCTTTGAATTTTTGAGCTTTTGAACTTTTACTTTCCTGTCGAAAAAACAAATAAAGCGTATTAAGATTAGAAGCAACAGGATGAACTTATGAGAAAATTTCTCTGGATTATACTTTTTACTCTTTTTTCTTCAAATCTTTTATGCCAGGAAGTGGATACAGTCTGGGTTAGTAGATACAATGGTTCGGCAGATCACAACGATTATCCCAAAGCCTTAGTCTTAGATAGCTCTGGAAATGCTTATGTCACTGGACAGAGTTTCAGCTATAATTCAGCTTTCGATTACGCCACCCTGAAATATTATCCGGATGGAGACACTGCCTGGGTAAGAAGATACAATGGCACAGGAAACAGTGATGATGGAGCAGTGGATTTAGCTCTGGATGAATCCGGTAATATCTGTGTGGCCGGCTGGAGCATTGGAACCGGAACCATTTACAATTTTGATTACCTTACTATAAAATACCAGCAGGATGGAGAGACGCTCTGGGTAAGAAGATACCAGGGACCGGTCGAAGGCAAGGACGATGCCGTGACTGCTCTGGGGATCGATTCCTCAGGTAATATCATCGTGACCGGGCATAGCTGGGATACTGTCACTTATGATGATTTTGCCACTATAAAATATTATCCGAATGGGGATACTGCCTGGCTCAGAAGGTATACCGGACCGCCTACGGGTCATGACAATCCCAGGGATTTATGTGTTGATGTAACAGGAAACATCTATGTCACAGGGGTTAGTTTTATCACCCAGAGTAGTTTCGACTACGCCATCATAAAATATCATCCGGATGGAGATACTGCTTGGGTGAGAAAATACGACGGCGGAGTAAATGCGGAAGATGATCCCTGTGCCATTGCTTTAGACGGAGCGAGAAATATCTATGTTACAGGAACAAGCTATAATAATTTTACCAACTATGACTACGCTACCTTGAAATACTACCCCGATGGAGATACCGCCTGGCTCAGAAGATACAGCAGCACAGGATATTCTGAGGATTGGGCAAGGGACTTGGCTGTAGATGATTACGGGAATCTGTATGTTACCGGAAAAAGTTATGATAGTCTGACTTTCTTTGATTTTCTAACCGTAAAATATGATTCTTCCGGAAATCAGCTCTGGACAAGAAAATATAATGGAACTGGAAATGGCGATGATGAGCCTGTTGCTATGGTTTTAGATGACTTGGGCAATATCTACATCAGCGGCTCAAGCACAGGCAAAAACGATGATTTGGATTTTGTCACCCTGAAATATGACCCCTCCGGCAACCTTCTCTGGACAAAAAGATATCATAATGAAGGAGATGATATACCTTCTGCCATTACCCTGGACGATTCCGGATATGTTTTCGTTACCGGTCAGAGCTACCAAAGCGGAACATTATATGACTATGTGACCATAAAATACAATCAGCAGATTTTTTATCGGGGGGATGCCAACCAGGATGGACAGGTCTCCGTCTCCGATGTCGTCTTTCTGATAAGCTACCTTTTCAAAGGTGGGGAATCTCCCAAACCCTTTTCCTCGGGCGATTGCAACTGCGACGGCCAGGTCTCTGTCTCCGATGTCGTTTTTCTGATCAACTACCTCTTCAAAGGTGGACCACCGCCCATCTGTTAAGAGTGTAGGGGCACGGCGTTGCCGTGCCTAATCCTTTCCGGAGTGCATTAACCAAATGGTAGAACAGACATTCCTGTCTGTTCCATTATCAGACAAGAATGTCTGACCCGCCAACGATCAGAAACCTCTTGACAAACCCATAAATATTCTTATATCAATCCAAGAAATCTGAAACCGTCAAACCAGGGAGGATTTACGAAAAAAATTACCTTGGTTTTCTCAATTATTTTCTTCTCAACCTTACCTCTCCTCGCTCAAACAGACACCGCCTGGGTGAGAACATATAGCGGACCTTACTACACGGATTGGGTTACTGATATTGCGGTAGATGGAATAGGCAATGTTTATGTGACTGGACGTAGTGTGAAAAGCAGCAGCACTATGGAATATGCCACTTTGAAATATTATCCCAATGGAGATACTGCCTGGGTGAGAAGATATTGCGATTCTACAAATGTTATGGCTGGTACTAACGATTTGGCTATAGATGATTCTGGGAATGTTTATGTAACTGGATTTTCTTATTCAGAGATTTATGAGGAATATGCCACTATAAAATATTACCCCAACGGGGATACAGCCTGGCTTAGAAAATACCATGGAAAAGATTATAGATATAATTGTGGTATATCCATAGCAGTTGATGATTCACTCAATGTCTACGTGACTGGAGCCAGCTCAGGAAACGGAATCTATGATTACGGTACTATAAAATACTATCCCAATGGTGATACTGGATGGGTAAGAATCTATGATGGACCACCTCAGAGTTACGATGTACCCTATGATCTTGAGCTTGATAGCGCGGGCAATATTTATATAACCGGGATTAGCTATGGAGGCTCTTCTTCTAGTTATGATTACGCCACAGTAAAATACTATCCGAACGGGGACACAGGCTGGGTCAGGAGATATAACGGCCCGGAAGGCAATATGGACAAGCCGTTAGACTTGGCTGTGGATGATTCCGGCAATGCTTATGTTACCGGGCACAGCTATTCCAGCCAGACGAAATGGGATTATCTTACCATCAAATATCGTTACAACGGTGACACTGCCTGGGTTAGAAGATTTAATGGGACTAGTGACTATCTGGACTCTGCTATGGCAATAGCTGTGGATAGCCGGGGAAATGTCTATATAATGGGGTCGAATTATGCAGACGGAACCGGACTAGACTATGTCCTGATAAAATATTCCCCGGATGGGAAATTTATCTGGGAAAAAAGATATAACGGAACTGGGAATTCCAGTGATAATGCCAAGGATATGATAATAGATAACTCTGACAATATATATGTGACAGGCTATAGCTTAAATTCTGGAGGTGCAAACGATTTTGTAACCATAAAATACAGTTCAGATGGAAGCTGCCACTGCACGAGAAGATATAGGGGATCTCCTTCTTTCATCATTGATATGACTGTGGATAGCGCCCAGAATGTATATGTGGCTGGAAACACTGACGACTTTGTGACCATAAAGTATTACCCTATAATTCTGGCAGGAGATGCCAATAGTGACGGATCTTTAAGCGTTTCGGACCCGGTCTTTTTGATTAATTATATTTTCAAATCAGGGCCTGCTCCGAATCCCACAGGTTTAGGAGACGTGAATGATGATGAATTTGTAAATGTTAGCGATATAGTCTACTTGATAAATTATCTTTTCAAAGGCGGACCACCGCCAATTTGCTGAAATTGTCGGGGTAAACCCGTATGTTCGCCCTGAAGTGGTAGAGCAGACATTCCTGTTTGTTCCATCGTTAAGCAGACCCAATACTCCACATCTTTCTATCAGTCATCTTCTATCTGTAATTTGTCATTAAATTTTGAGCGTTTAAACTTTCATTTTTTCGGAATCCCGGTGATGAACGCTATCAGCCAGACCCCCCAGGCGTAAACTGAAAACCGGCTGTAAAGCTCCTGGGCTTTGCCTCGTTTTTTCAGTGCCAGAATCGCCCAGACAAGATGCAAAAACATTATGACCAGGGCAGTCATACCACTTAGGCCGTGGATATTGAAATTGATTTTTCCGGCTTCAATATACATCATGGATGTGCCGCTTAAATCGCATAAAAATCCACTGATGAAGACCACCACCATCCAAAGCTTAAGTTTTTTTACAAATTTTTCTGACCAGATAGCGGTGCTATAGGAAAAAAGCGCAGCCGTTATTAAAGTCACAGCAATGAGCAAATTCCATCCTTTTTTTTATTCTGTTATCTTACTATATCGACCAATGTACTCGACATCGGAGAAAAAATATTGTCGTTTGGTTAACTAATGTCAATAGAATAATATCTCTTGCCACAATGGAAAAAACTAGGGACAGAACGATGTTCTGTCCCTACTACCCATTCCTTCTCCTTTCCAAGGAGAGGGACAGGGTGAGGTTCTCTTCCAATCGTTGCCAAAAACCCCACCTGCGAGCAAGATGGATCTACTGTCTGTACATGGAAAGATAGATTCCCCTTTAAACTTTTAAACTTATAAACCTTTAAACTGAATTAATGTATTTATTCTCCGGCACCGCTGTAATCTGCGTCCCAACCGGTGCTGTGGTATAGACAGTAGCTACTTTTGCCCTGACCCAGAACTTGCTTGAATTGTTCACGCTACACATCTGCCAGTCAGAAGGGACTGAAGATAAATCCTTCCACAGTATGACTAATTTGGAAGCAACATCCAGATGATAAGCCCCGGAATCAGGGGTAAAGCTTCTCCATTCAGAGCCGTTCCAGTATTCCCAGACAAGCTCTCCTCCAACCCCGGATGTGGACAGGATTAATCTTACCTGATTGAACTTATCATCCATCCCCAGGTAGACCGCATCATCCAAATCCTTTGCCAGACCGTTAGAGGTCGGATGGAAAATATCTGCCGGGGTGGTATTTTCTGCCTCTGAGGTTCTGTCATAATATTTCTGGGTTGCCGAATGGTCATAGCAGAAAACCTTATCGAAAATCTTTGCCCCGAGAAGTAGCGGAACAGGAGTGACAAAGCTGCTTCCGGATTTATAAGAGTAAAAAAACTGATTCTGGTTATCCCCTATATTCCTGCCGTAGAAAATATAAGGGACTTTTTCATAGAATCTTATCGCAGGACTGACAGGTATAGCCGTATCCACAGTCAAGGCCCCGCTCCAGGAAACACCGTCATATTCCCGGTATAAAACCGAATTCGTTCCCGGGAAAACTATCCCCAGGATATTATCCGGAGAGATCCCGAGCTGGAAATTATCGTTGATATTTGAGCCTGAGTAAATAGTAACCGCGGATGACCAAACCGTGCCTGAAAGCTCGAAGGAGCGATAAGCCAAACTGTCACCATCGTCCGAGTAAAAACAGCGAATATAAGGAGACTGAAAAACAAGCTGGGAATAGCACTCAGAAGTTCCTGTGGTTAAAGCCTCACCCGGATCGGTCTCCCCTGTTCCCCAGGTTATGCCATCGTCAGTGGAAGATTTGACGTGAACATAATACCTGCCGGTGGAGGATTCATAGTAGCTCCAGGAAACCCATAACCGGCTGACTGAATCTTTCAGGAGCGAAGGATAATAGTTACTCTCCACAGTGCAGATATTCCTTACCGTGCCCATTGACCAGGAGCCGTTAATGAAGGAGAGCTTCACCATAGTCAGCGATAGCGTGGACTGCACGGTATAAGCCAGATAGATATTACCAAACGAATCCATATAGCCGGAACAAGGGTAGTCCGCCGAATTTGTGGCAACATTAACCGCATCCGACCAGGAGAGGTAAGGAGGATCAGCCCATCTGTAAACAATTGTGTTTGCATTCTGTGGATAAATCAGAATGGCCCTGCCTTTATATTGCCCGGAAGGGACCACAAAAAGTTTCTTCTGAGTCTGAATCCCAGACCCGTAATAGGAGCTGACTGTATCGATTAGTTTCTGCATAATTTCGTTATTCGCGTTTCGCTTTTGGCTATTCGCTTTTTGATTTTTGGTTCTATTCTTTTATTCACTTATTCCATAAAATCTGCTGTGAGGAATATTTTTTTTGCTCGCTTTTCTTTCTTTACCATTGAACCCTTGAGCTTTTTTAAGGTTTGCTTATTCCCTTGGTTGTCAGACGCAAGGCTGAAGTTTCAACACCTTGAAGCTTTGCCCTACTCTTCTTCCCTCTCCTCGTAGGAGAGGGGCAGGGTAAGGATCCTCTTGAACCCTTGACCCCTTTAACCCTCGAAT
Source organism: uncultured Ignavibacteria bacterium (assembly GCA_964511075.1). GTDB lineage: Bacteria > Zixibacteria > MSB-5A5 > MSB-5A5 > RBG-16-43-9 > CAZEDM01. The sequence continues at coordinate 208,233 of CAZEDM010000001.1, read as the reverse complement.
CCTTGTTTTTACGACCACACCGTATCCAGAACCAGGGATGCCTCTTTAATCACCTTGGCATAAGCCACCGACTCGGAGATAACCGCCTCCTCTAATTTCTGCTCTATGACCTTATCATACTCCACCATCAGAGGCTGGGTGATCACCTCTTCAATGGCAAAACGGTTATCCAGCCCGATGACCATATCCGCAGGCACATCATCGCATCTGATCAGGGTGGAGCCTAAGGGAGAGATCAGCTCTCCGGTCTTCTGGAAATTGAACCCTGCCATAGGGTCTTTGAACTCATCTAAAGTGAGGATAGTGCGCAGAAGACTGTTATGACAGACGATGGTGTTCATCTCAAAGGGAAAGAACTCGTTCCACAGGGTAATCAGATCCGCATAGGCCAGAGAGCCGGAGGTAGCGGTATTGACAACACCTGCCGGGTTGCTGTTCCCATCTCCGTTGATGATGGTACTCACCACCAGGCCCATCTTATCTGCCTGCAGCCTGAAACCGATATACCATAAAAGGACTTTAAACTGGGCAGTGGTCCTGGACCTCAAAGCCTTGTAAGAGGTTTTTAAGGTAACTCCATAATCCGGAACGGTGATGGTATGCTCCTGCTCAGCAATGGAGATTGTTGGAATCTCTGCCATATCACCTATGGGACGCAAAGAGAGCTTTTTCTCGGCAGGTGTGACATCGATATAAAAAGGAGTGTAACGCGAATTGGAGATCTGAGCAGTAGAGGCTAAAAGCCTGCATAGCTCATGCCTCATCTTCTGTCCGTTCTTTATCTCCCTCAGCATAAACTCCGGCAATAAAGCAGGTGCCCCCTGATAGAACATCTCCACGGTGATCGGACTTCTACCGCCCACTTTGATGTTATGCACCAGAAGTTGTCTTTCGAAAGCATCTAAGGGAGAGTTTATGGGTGAGGGGTCATACTCCTCTGACTCTAAAAGCTCCGAAAGACTTATCCCCCTGCTCTGTGCCTCCAGGTAAGCCTCTTTTTCAACCTTAACATCTTTTGCCCTGGACAAATCTAAATTTGAGGGAATGGGCTTTTCTTTTGAAGCCAGTTCCAATAACCTGGAAAGCTGCGGAGATTTCTCCATCTCCGAAAGTAATTTATCTAACTCCATTTTTTCTCCTTTCTTTTTTTAATTCCAACTGTCATTGCGACTCTGCCCTTGGCGGAGGAAGCAATCTGTCTATTTTAAGAGGATTGCTTCGTCATCCCGCCTTTGGCGGGATTCCTCGCAATGACAAATCCTTCTTTTCCCCTTGAACTTTTGAACATTTGAACTTTTCTATAGTATCAAAGTACATTCAGTCGTCCCGCTTACCGCAATCACCGTTCCTCGCGCGATATTCCCGCCAGCCGGGTCATAACCGGTCAAAGCTGGTGCCTGTTTAACTGTCCCGCTTGCACCACCTGCTACCCTGTTTCCTACCACTGGATAAGTTGTGGTGATTGGTAAACTCATTACTCCTTTTATCTGCACAGTAGCCACCCTTTTGCCGTTATCCGCATCAGTCAGTGAAAGGTCAGCCAGCTTACCCAGGACCATTGAGCCATCTGAGGCTGGTCCTATGGCATTATTGGAGACAATCTGCACTGCCTTCCCTATATCCGCATCTTTCAGATCATCCACCCCACCGGTTTGATTAATGTTAAAAGTAGCATAAACCGCCCCGGTGATTTCCAAATCCTGCTCCCTTATCCCCATCTTTTCCTCCTTTCCTTTTAGCTTGCAGCCAGTAGCATGTAGCTATTAGCTTTTTTCTTTTCATTTTGAACCCTTTATCTCTTAAGCCTTGGGACCTTTCTATATTCTTCCCTTCTTTATTCTTCACCACTGGGATGATATTGATTTTGAATAACTTGTAGGGACGACTACACCTCTGGTAGTTCTCGTCCTATTCAATGTAGATATCATTGCGAGTCCCGCCGAAGGCGGGGCGAAACAATCCGTAGAAAGTCAGGAGAGAAAAGGGTTGAATGAGAGCTCGTAGGGGCAGACCTATTTGTCTGCCCCGAATTTAGAGCTCATCCAAATGGATTCGCTCTCTAAAACACAAAGGACAGAACACGCCTGAGGCGGATTCTGTCCCTCCAGAAAAAAAATGGTAGGACAGACATTCCTGTCTGTCCATAATTTTTTTGTAGGGGCACGTTGCAACGTGCTCCTACAAGTATGAATCATTTAGGTATCATACCATTGTTCAGAAGTCGTTTCAGGTGCACGTTTGGAAGGCAATTTATTTGTCAATGAATTAATAAATTCATCAAAACTAATAGCCATTCTGTGCATCTCTTTATTATCACATATCTTTAGAATCGATTTGAACTTGTCATCATCTGTCACTAAATAATCCATCACGTTTAGATAAACTATTTGTAGCCAATCAAAATAATCACTTGGTTCTGCCTTTCTATTCTCGGAAAGTAGTTTATTCTCATAAGTCAGGCGATAATTCACCCAATATCTAAAAGAGTGAAATTTTTCATAAGCAAAAGATAAAGGAATCACCTTAAGCTGGTCTTGTAACGAAAAATGTCTACAAAAAGCCACCCAAGTTTTTTGTCTTCTACTTAATGTTGCTTCTTTTTCCAAAAACTCTTTAATAAATGTACCCCAATTTTTGCTGCCGCATTCTGAACTGAATTTTTTCCTTAGGTTCAGTATGAGAGAATTTAAATCATCTGCCCAATCTTCAACCCATCTATTCAACATGTTGCGCAACGGCTGAATTTCTGGCTCAATTGCCTGATATGAAGTTGAAATGGCTATTTTCATCCATAAATCTAGAAAAACTCTATCCGGCTTTTTAAATGGTTGCCCAAGAAACCAATCTGCAGATCTTCGGATATGATCATAAGGATATTCGAGCAAATGTTTATTGGTTATTCTATAGGCTAACTTTATTTCTTCTCGGCACTTCTCAAAGTATTTCTCTAATTTCATCCCTTTTATTAACTCCAATACATTAACAGGAGAATAGTATATCTCTATCTTTGATTGTTCTTTTAGAGGTTTCAATAAATTTTTAAACTCATCAAGCTCAGACGGAGACATCTCCATTATTTTGTGCGACCAAATATTTTTATCTAAATAAAATTTAATTTTGTTTTGTTGATTATACATATAGTTGGACTTTAGGGGCAATTCATGAATTGCCCCTACCCCTCTTACGTCTTACATCTCACATCTCACTTTATTTAAAAAATCCTTCATCCACTTTCACGTCCACAGCATTTTTATCCCTGAAAACTTCATCTCTTGTTTTCAGCCATTCCTCGTACAGATAAACCTTCGCTGGTATGGCAAAAGGTGCCTGGGGTGAGGTAACCAGCGCCTCACCCGCCTCTAACATCTGAATCTCCGTTCCCAGATCGGAGATATCCTGCTTGGCAGAGCTTCTCAGGATATTCCTGTCCCTCTCATCTGCCAGCCCCAAGATGAAAAGGGTGTTGAACTGGGATAAAAGCTCTTCATCGATTAACTTTGGCTGCTGGGTTATGGCGCAAAGCCCGGTTTTGAATTTCCTCCCTTCTCTGGAAACCTGAGCGAAGATATTGATGTCCGATTCACCTTTCTGGGACAAAACCCGCTGTGCCTCCTCCATCACGATCAAAGTAGGCAGGATTTTCTTGAATTTTTCCGGGTCCTGGTAGGCTTCTTTGTTCCTTGAAAAAACTGCACGGGACAGAACAGCAGAGATTAAAAGTTCCTCCTGCTCGGACATATTGGAGGTATCAATCAAAACCACTTTGCCTAAGGATAAATCGTTGATTACATTTCGGGTGATGGAAACCTCCGGGTCGCCGTGCACAAAGGAAAGCCTTAATATCTGTTCAGCCCTCCTTTGAATAACTCCGATAGTCGATTCAAAAAAAGCACCACCTGAGGAAAGACTCATAGCAAGCTCGGAAATCGAAGTACTTTTCACCCCCTCTAACCAGTCTTTTTTAAAATGATGAGCTAAAGCATACAGGGCTTCTATCTGCGGCTGGGTAAACCCATAGATATGACGCACGTCCTTGATCTCTATCTCTCTGGAGCTGATCTTTAGCTGGTTATAAGGACCTCTTAAATCCCTGGAGGAATAAACCCTCAGTCTCTCCTTTGCAAGGGGATGGTCGATCAGGCCTTTATGCTTAGGGTCGCCTCCCCCATCGTAGTATTCACCATGCGGGTCTAAGATCAACATCCCGTATTTTCCGGATTCAAGAACCGAGCCAGCCAGAACCTTCATCAGGTTGCTCTTACCCATACCGGTAGTAGCAAATATCCCTATATGATAAGGGAACAACTCTCCCGAGATACCTATTTTGAAATCCAGAGCCTCTTCACCCGAACGAAGCTGGCCTATCTCTATATCCCCCATATATCTTTTCAGAAAAACAAAATCCTCGTTATTCGGAGTTCGCACCCTGGAGAAATGCTCCGGAATGGTTCTGGGTTTTCTGAACTGGTTGTTCTTGACATACCCCAGGGGAACACATCTGCCTATCTTGAAAAGCCTTCTTTCCTTTTCCTGAAACAGGTAGGACTCATCCTGCCTGTCCAGAAGCATCATATTTCCTGCGGTACGGGATGCCCAGTCCGGGTCTGTAGCCTCGACTCCATAGCTAACGTCTACAATCCTCAGATAAAAAGGCAGATTCCTCTCCTCATCCAAAGCTACCAGTATATCCCCCAGGTGCAGTTCCTCTTCATAAAAAGTGCGAAAATAAATTTCCGTTATACTTTTTCCTATTATCCTGCCTTTGTAATCCATATTTTCTCCTTACCTGTCTGTCATTTCAATCTTAACCCTACTCACGGGCAATGAATTCCGGTCACGTCCTTTCCTTTTTTATCTGTCATTCGGTTTTTACTCTCCATCTTCCTTTGTATTTCTCCCTTGAACCACTGAGCTATTGAACCTTTGAACTTTTTATTTATTCAAATCCGCATTTAAAACCTCATGAAAATCCCGGAACAGCAGATCCCAGTCCGCAGATGAAATCCCTTTTTCCAAGGCCTTACTCTGTAACCTGTATTTTATATCCTCGACTTCGCTTCCCAAAATCCTTGCCCGATTATGCACAGCAGCTAATGGATAAGGATAACCCAGAAAGGCTGGATCAGAGGAAAGATAAGACAGGCAGGAGAAAATCTTCTTTGGTTCTATAGAGTCAAACCGATTGACATCCACGCGGAAGGCATAATCTGAAGAGGTCTTTAGTTTCGAGACATAGATGGTCCCGAACCAGTTGGGATTCTTCAGAGCCAGATCCACATCCGAGAGCCTGCAAAACCATTTTGATCTTGGACAGAATCTCTCTGCCGTTTTAACCACCATAGGTATCAGAGGAGATTTCTTACCCCAATATAAGGTAGAGGTCTTGGTCACTCCGATTAAGTGAATATTTTTCTGACTGGCAGTTTGGGTAATCTCCGAGAGAAGCTCATACGGAGGAACGATACTTGCCCGCAGGGAACCATCTACCAGGATAATATCTCCACTCTGCAGACTATCCAAAAGCTCCCTGACCAGACTCCATTCCGCAAAAAGTCTTAATCTGTCAAGTATCTTATCTGACTCTGGCACCTCCGTAGGAGCAATGCCAACCAATCTCCGATAGGCTTCGATATATTTCTCTTCCTTGTTCTCCTGAGAGATTACCTCCATCTTCAGAGGCAGAAATTTTTCTTTTACTCTTTTTCCCCCCTGGAAGATTATATATCCTGCCCGATAAATCCCTATGGTGAAAGATCTGGTCCTGAGCACAGTGGCAGAACCACCATCTATCGCCGCCACTTTATTTCCAAAAATAATCTCCGGAATTTTCTTGAAAGATAGATTATCCAGATCCTTATCCAGAAGCAGAAGCTCTTTTTCCTCCTCTCCCGGCTCAAGCTCGATATAATCCGGCTCCTCTTTCAAAGCTTCCTTTATAAAGGAGACCGCTTCACTAACCTCTTTGTCAATATTCTCAGTCAGGCCCAACATCTTTTCTTTTTTCATCTGTCATTGCGAGCCCACAGGGCGAAGCAATCCGTCTATTTTTATAGATTGCTTCGTCTCTGTCTTCGGCGGATCCTCGCAATGACCTTTCATTATTGTTTTTTACCCTTTCTCCATCTTCCATTTTCTTTTTCCCTTGAACCCCTGAATCCTTGACCCCTTTAATCTTTTCATTCGAAACCTTGCCCCACCACTCTCCACTTCCCTCCGCTTTTCTTCAGGTAAACTGTCAGGATTTTTTCCTCTTTTAAATTTTCCCCACCCAGAATAAGCTCCACTTTGGCACTATCTTTATCTTCTATCAGGGAAAATCTTCTTCTGCCAAAATGCAGATCCTCCAGACCGTCACTTGACTTCAAGGTGTAAAACTTTTCCAGTACCGAGCTGATGAGCGAATCTTTATTTACGCCCTTACTGCTATAGACCGAATCCAGAACCGCTTTATTCTGAGAAACCACTCCCCTTTCAAATCTGCTCGTCACCTCTTTTACAGGGCCGATCTCCTCCTTGGGTTTTTTCAGCCCACAGCTTAATGCCGAAAATAACACTGCCAAAACTATAACTGATATTAAAACAAACCGGTAAAACTGCAGGGGCATTTCCCCCTCGCTTTTAAATCTGAACAACATAATTACCCTCCTCCGTTAAGGAACTGTTTTTCCGCCTCAATTTATTATTTTCGAAATACTTATATCCGAAATATTCACATCACCTCTGTAATGGTTTTGCCGCATACTTGGTGATTCATTATAAAACCCCACTGCGGAAAAAACAAATCCTTTTTAAGAAACAACGAAGCGAGCCTTAAATTTTCAAAGCTCGCTTTATTGAACCATCCCTGGTTTTTTAAAAAATGAGTTCCAGTTCCCTCTCCCACCAATTATCAATGACAGGGTGGCATACCATATTTGAAAAGATAATTTATCAGGTGGATTATATCCTGTACATTCACCGAGCCGTCTGCGGTCACATCCCCTTTCTCCAAGGGAGTCGGAGCAGGGCCACCTTTGAAACAATAATTTACAAGGTAAACCACATCCTTGATATCGATCATATCATCAGAGTTGGCATCTCCGGTGGTGAGAAGATACTCGTAAGCTCCCATATCTATTATACCACCGCCTAAACTTGGAACCGTAAAGCTGGGATCTCCCACATTTATACAGGGGGAGGAACACTGCAGTTGAAAATCTACTCCCGGGTTGGCGAATTCAGGCTCCTGTGAAATATTATAGAACTCATCACAGGGTATGCCCTTGTAATTTTTCCCCCAGAAAATATTCCCCACGCCCATAGGTGTGCCGGAAAAATCCCCTCCTGCATTTCCCCAGACATCGTTGTACTTTATGGTGGGATTAGATCCTGAGACCCTTATGCCCACGCCAGAACTGCTCGAGGTAATGATATTGTTAATCAGTTCTACCCCTGAGGAGGATACGATCTCCACCCCATCCCCAACATTGTAGGCAATTGTATTGTTAAACAACTGCGGTGAAGAGCTATTGATGCTGATGCCTTTCTGACTGCTCTGAGCTACTACATTCCTCTTGATAAGTGGAGCACCGCCGGAACAATTTATCCCCACCTGCTGTCCGGAGATGAAGTTCTCCTCCACCCGAGGAGAAGAACCGCTCTGAGTCAGCACCCCCTCGTTAGCGTTATCCTTGAAGAGATTATTTTTTATCAGGGGATTAGAAGAATTAGAGCAGACCAGACCCTCCAAGTTGCTTTTAATCTGATTATAAAGGATCTTGGGACTGGAGCTGTTGTCACAGACTATGCCTGAGGAGCTGGAGCTGTTGCGAATAGTGAACCCGGTTAAAAGGGCAAGTGAATCCTCACCGGAATTAAAGGTGACCACAGGTTTGGATGAAGAATAAACTGCATCTATAAAGGTTGCCTCAATCAGGTTACTGTCCCCCTCGGTGAGGTACCTGCTTGCCACCACGATATTTTTCCCCTTGAAATCCACATTCTCATAAAAGGTGCCGGTATTGACCAGAACCGTGTCCCCTTCTGAGGCTAAATTAATCCCTCCCTGTATGGTGGCTAAGGAGGGAGAAGGGATATAGATGATCTTAGCTTGCGAGTAACTGAAAAGGAAAATTAAAATTGAAAGGCATACTAAAACTTTAGCCATAGCTTTCATAAAACCTCCTTAGGAAAAGGAGCTATGAGAAAAGAACTATTTTCCCCCTCAGTTATTTATAAGATAATTTATTTTTTAGAATTGTCAATCTAATTTTTGTAAACCAAGGCTACTTTTTCAAGGTATTGTATTATAATAACTTAAACAGTTTATCAGGCGAAAAAATCTCACCCGACCAAATGCGGGTCGGGTGAGGATATCTCTTTGACTTTGAACCTTTGTACTCTTAAACCATTAAACTTTTGATTAAACCACCTCCACCTTATCTGCTAGAATCTTCTTGAAAGCCTCGACCACCTCAGGGTCGAACTGATTCCCGCTTTCTTTCTCTAATTCCTCCACTGCCTGCCAGATCGGTTTTCCGGCACGATAAGGCCTGTCTGTAATCATTGCATCAAAGCTGTCTGCCACTGCCAGAATCCTTGCGCCGAGAGGAAGGGCGCCAAATTTCTTCTCCTCCAGGCTGTCCTGAATGAACAACTTGTGATGCGATAAAACCAGGGGAACCGCCTCTTTGAGCACCGTTCCTACGGAGTCCAGGATCTCCGCACCTTTTTCCACATGGCTCTGCACTATCTTTCTCTCCTCGGTGGTTAAGTCTGCGGCTTTGGAAATGAGCTCACTGGAGATCTCAATCTTCCCGATATCATGCAGCAGGCTTGCCACCCTTATATTCTCGATCTCGTTTTTGGATAAATCCATCGCCCGGGCAATCCCCGTGGCATATTCTGCAACCCTTAAGGAATGACCCTTGGTGTACTGGTCGGAGGATTCCAGATATTTGCTCAGTATCTCGATAACTCCCACATAAGCCTTCTTCAGCTCCTGGATTTTATTCTCCTTTTGCTCGTAGAGTGTTCCCACCACAGCAGCAGCTAAAAATAAGAATCCTCCCCAGATAACCAGGTCTAAGGCTAATTGCAGATTGGTAGATTGAAGATAAAAGGAGTTAGGATATAGAATGACCAAAAAAACCACCAGACTTATGCTGAACAGGCTGGTGTAAACCGCAAACTTCTTCCCCAGGAAATATCCTGAAACCAAAACCGGCAGGTAATAGAAATTAAGGAAGGCCAGCTTCTGGCTGATAAAATAGTTGGTGACCAGGATGATCCCGGTTAAACCTAAGACTAAGATTTTCTCCAGGTGCTTGACAATAAAAACTTTTATCTTTTCCATAAGTTATCCTCCTAAAAGGACAATTTCTGAAAGCCCCCTCCTCGATTTATTTTATCGGATGAATTCAGTTCTGGATAACCATATTTGTTCAGACAAAAAATCCCTCCCCCGCTGAAAAAGCGAGGAAGGGATTTCAGAAATCACCTTTCCCTTATTCCATCTAACACACAGGAGGCGCACCCGTTCTAAAGAGATAAGATATCAGATAGACTATGTCTGAAAGTGACACGCTTCCATCTCCGTTGGTATCCCCACAATAGAGCGGGTCAGGCTCCGCTCCTAACTTGAAAAGATAAGTGATCATATAAACGACGTCCGATAAAGAGACCCTCAGATCTCCATTGGCATCTCCACACACAAAGGGCTTTCCTCCATACCAGTATCCCATCTGCATTTGATAATTGGTGCTTTGACTTAAACCGATGCAACTCTGGGCTGAGGAACCCATTGCCCTATAGCTGGAGGAGGACATACTATCCAAGCCACCGCCGTTCAAACTGCTCCAGGGCAGATGGTAGTTCTGCAGGGGATCAGCTTTAGGCTGGGGAAGGGGCACCTCTTTCGCCTCAGGGATGTTACCATCTGCGGTTTTCTCCCCGAAAGCTTTATCTCTATCCACAGGCGAGGCTAAGGAGAAGGAAAGAAAGATAATTCCCAGAATTAAAATTATGTATTTTAGAGTTTTTAACATGTCTCGCTCCTTTTCTTAGGTGAGGGCATCCCGCCAATAGCGGGACTACTTGACCCTGCACGAATTTTACTTCTGGTCAGCAGCCACCCTCATCTTCTCCGTATCCTCCGGCCTTGGCTCTTCTCTTCTTACCTTCTGCACGCTCTCCATCTCAATCGGCTGGGGTTTATCCTTCAGTTCATCTTCCTCTGTCCTCTCTATCTTCTCCCGCTTCATTTGTGCTATCTCCCGCTCTGACTCAGCTATACGCTTTGCCTGCATTGCCTGTTCCTCCTCCGGGGTAGGTCCAACCATCTTAGCCATCCTCAAATCCTCGTAACCTTTCCTCTTGGCAACTATGCGATAAGAGAAGGAAATGTTAGAGCCTGCCGGACCTATTACCTCAAAGGAGCTTGCAGTCCTGTTCGCCACAGCCAAAGTCAAAGGCTCATCCTGAGGAGTTAAGAATACGTGATATTTAGCTGAGGTATTGACCGATTGGGCAAACATCGGGTCAATCTGCACCAGCGCTCTGCCATTCACCAGGGTTCCTTCGCCAAAATCCTCAAACCAGTTCTCCGGGGATTCCATAGCGTAAAGCAATCTATATTCACCATTATCCATCTTTGCTGCTGAACTCTTGGTCCCAGAGACATACAGGTTCCCCGAAAAATACCCGGCATAACCACTACCTGTAGAAGCATACGCATAAATTCCACGTGTAGACCCAGAGCTTGAGGAAGCTGAGAAGTATCCACCATAAGCGTTACCACTTGAGGAATTTGAGGCATAAGAATCAACACCGTATGTGGAATAAGAAGAACTGCCGTAAGCACTTGCAATGACTGCCTCATGGCCGCCAGTCCCTGCAGAACTAGCATAAAAATACCCAGCATAAGCACTGCCGTTGGAGGTATTCTCAGCCATTGCATAAACCCCTCGAGCAGGTCCTGAAGTGCCACTATTCCCTTCTGCTCTTAGACCATAATGATACCCTGTGCCTGAAGTAGAGGTCTCAAAAAATCCACCGTAGGCATCACCTGTCACATAATTGTAGCCATAACCATAAACTCCGTAAGCAGAGGAATCGGAGTCACTATAAGAGGTAGAATAGACCCCGTAACGCGTTCCGCTGCCCGAGGATGAGGCATAGAAATACCCAGCATATGCCTCACCATCAGAATAGTTAGTAGCGCTATTGTAAGAACCATAAGCTCCTGAACCGTAACCGTAAGCTGTTGTATAAGTCCCATAATGAGTACCTGTGCCAGCAGATGAGGTATAAAAATATCCACCATAGGCAAGACCTGACGAAGAGTTCTTAGCATTGGAATAGACACCATAAGCATAATCTGAAGACTCGTCTCCATAAGCATTTCCAAGAACTCCTATATGAGCCCCTGTGCCTGAAGAATCAGCTAAAAAATAGCCACCATAAGCATTGGATGAGCTATTATTTGAGCCATAACCGTATGCCCCGTAAGCGTAGGTGCCAGAATTTCCGCCATAAGCCTCACCATAAACCCCGTAATGGTCTCCGGTGCCAGATGAAGAGGTGGTGAAATGTCCTCCATAGACATCTCCAGTGGAGGAGTTTTGAGCATAACTATAGGTGCCATAGCAGGTGGCACTAGAATTAGCATCACTGATGGCATAAACCCCATAATGCACTCCTGTGCCAGCAGAAGCGGCGTCAAACCAGCCACCGTATGTAAAGCTTGAACCAGAATTAGTGCCATAACCATAGACACCATAAGAACCATAATTGGAACTACCATAGGCTAAACCTTGAATACCCATGACATAATTCACAGAAGAGGTGCCATAGCCCAATCCTACCACCGCATAATGCTGATTCCCGTCACCGTTAGAAGATACATATGCGTACGAACCGTAAGCACTGCCAGCACCTGTATTATTGGAAGATCCATATATGCCGGTCATACTGCTGCCGCTACTTCCTGAGGCATCACCGGTAAAGGCTGTGCCGGAGGTGGAATTAACAGCCTCAGGTCCTACTTCATTTACATACTTGTCAGTTAGAGCAGTTGTGCCTTCATATAAAGTGGAGGATACGCCTGAGCGACCATAATCCGATGCCGGGCTGGTGAAATCTGAAGCATGGTAACCATCTAATTTATCTGCATTCAGAGAATAATAAGCATATCCCAAACTGGAAATCCTCTGTCTGGGTGTCATCTCCGCATCCGCTCCCACCTGTACTCCCAGGTAGGTATCAACATAAGAATCGAAAATGGAGTTGGGAATAGGTGTGTTGGAGCCTAAGATAACGTTAAACAACCCCTTGCTCACACTGACCGATTGAGTCTCGCTCCACAGGGCGCTCCCCCCTGAGGGAACCGAGTAAATGCTGAAAGTAACAGAATAATTGCCATCCACCACAAACTTGCCAGACGAGTCAGTCAGCCTCCCCTGAAAGTTAATCAGTCTGGGAATGTCTGCATAAGCCAAACAACAGACCAGCAACCCCACCACCACCAAAAACAAAGCACGGTAACGCATAACACCCTCCTAGGGTTAAAGGTTAAAAAAAATTATAGGTTTACTTTTTCCCCATTAAATCTCAAAGTGACTGCAAGATCCTCCATGATGAAAAAATATATAGAAGAGTTTAACGGGGTTGTCAAGAAAAAAATAATTGCAGGGGTAGAACTGTGTGCCTGACCGGATTTCTTGGGGAGTGTATTAAACGCATCAATACAGTAAAATGCAGAGACGCATAGCCATGTGACTCTACAAAAGCTTTTCTCTCCTTCTTAAGAAGGGACAAAAGGTGGGTCAAAATATAGGAAGCTGCAATTATCCAATCTGTTAGTTTTCCTTACTCGACAGATCAAGTAGTGTAGTGGCTCATCACAACGCATCCCTATACCTCCAAAAGAGTATTTTTTTGAGAAGTTGATGAATTTGAGTGCAGTTATTTCAAGGCGAATTATCCTCTTTTCAAAAATGAAGTTACCTCATTGGTAAAAAGGATAGGTCAGAAACAGTATAAGCACTGAACATCTTTAGATAAATGCCTCTGACCCTAATCTCTTGATTTTCATCAGCTTCTTATTTGGTATATCTTTTGCGATCTCGTTACCAGACCTTTTTAGAGAGCTTGTGATTTGTTGAGGCAAGAAAGAGAGGAAAGATGTTAAGCAATCATTTGGCAAAACTTTCATTATCTTGAAAGGAGAAGTCGAATGAAATATCCTGTGACTCTTTTTTTGATTCTAATCTTCACGAGTTTGGTTAGTAATGCCCAGGTACAGGTGCCCCTTACCTTTCAGACCAGCCAGAGTCCTGAGTCTACTTCGATTTTCAACATCCAGGTGCAGACCTCGACTGATTCTTCTTTTTCCTCTATATTGGAAGAGTCCCCCTGGCTAAGCTGTCAGGAAAATAGTCAATTCACTTACTCAGCCAACTTTCCCGAAAGTGTCTCCACTGCCACTTACTGGTGGAGAGCCAGACATGATAACGGCCTTGTTGTTTCTGATTGGAGCCTGCCTTATCATTTCAATTTGAATCTGACACCCCAGCTTCTGGTCTCATTACAGCCGGACCATCAAGTGAATTATACCGGGGAAACAGATACCCTGTGGATTGACTTAAGTGACAGCGTAACCAATCTGGTAGGTGCATACTTCAAGCTTAGCTACGAGGACAGCTTCATCCTGCCCCTGCAGGTAATAAGCGGCCCAGTTCTAACCCCTCCTGAAAATTTCTTTTTGTCCTATGATATTTATCCGGATTCGGTCTTGATCAGCCTGGCGTCTTTGGGGGAGAGCTTCAGTAACTTAGGTCCTATCTTAGGTGTAATTCTGAGAGCAGAGAGCCAGACCGACTCAACCAGCATCTCTTTTGAACGTTCCACCCTGCGTGATTCCCTGAACCGGAACATACCTCACCTAAGGCACGGAGCCTGGATTCAAATTCAAGCGCTGGACACTATTCCACCTCCTGCCCCTTCAAATTTTGCAGCCCGACCAGGAAATAACAGATGCAAGTTAAGTTGGACCAATCCGAATGACGACCCCTCCTTTGCCGGAGTGGAGATAAGAAGATATCCTTGGCGTGACAGCGCTTATCCTGAATATGATGACCTCTTCCCCACCCCTCTGGGCTATCCAGCTAACCAGGCTGAGGGTACCTTGATTTATAAAGGAACTGCACAGAGTTTTGTTGACTCCACCGCAACTACTCGTAACGTTTATTATTACAGCGTTTTCTCCTATGATAGCTCAGATAATTACTCCTCAGGGGACACAGCTAAGGCTACCAATTACAGGTTAGGAGATGTTAGCGGAGATGGCCTGGTCTATTTCGAAGATCTGGTGATTTTCGCGGAGAGCTATGGAACCCTTGATGGAGATTCCAATTATTTTGCGGAATTTGATATTGGTCCTACCTACGATATGAGCCCTTTGGGTATACCCACCACAGATGATGCTATTGATTTTGAGGACCTGGTCATTTTTGCCCTAAACTATATGACTGCGGGAGATGGAAAACCTATACCGCGAGCCTTGGCCAAGGAGACTTCCGGCAACCCCGGACTTTCTTTAAGCCTACCTGTGGAGAGGTTAAAGGTTGGAAAGGAGTTTGAGGTTAAAATATCCCTGAACAATAACCCTGATACAGTCAAAAGCATCCATTTTGTGCTCCCTTATGACTCACTGGAGCTTGAGTTTGTCAATCTCAGAAGAAGCTATGAGTTGATAGACAGCTCCTATGCGGTTTTCTTCTACGGCAAGGACACGGAGCATAAAATTGATGTTAGCTTAGCTATATTAGGTGGTAATACACCCATTATAGGCTCAGGCGAGATAGCGGTTATAACTTTCAAGCTATTGAAAAACATAAAACCGACTTTAGCTTTTAGCCTGGTGGATCTGCGAGACGGGGATGGAAACACCTTGGATATAAAAGAGGACAACGAATATACTGAAACACCTGCGATGCCAGAAGCCTACAGCATAAGTCAGAACTATCCAAATCCTTTTAACCCCTATACCACCATCTCTTTTAATTTGAAGGCTCAAAGCACAAATTACGACAAGCCGGTCCGTACTACTCTCAATATCTATAATATCAAAGGACAGCTGGTTAAAACCCTTTTGGATGAGGAAAAATCACCAGGAAATTACAGCATCATCTGGGAGGGAAAAGACAACTACGGCAGAGAAGTGGCAAGCGGTATCTATTTCTATAAGCTGAAAACCAGTGACTACGCCGAGACTAAAAAGATGATTTTGGTTAGATAGCTTTTCTCGGATAATGTTAGGGGCACGTTACAACGTGCCCCTAACATCTACCCTAGGTTATTGCGAGGAGACACCGCAGGGAATGACGAAGCAATCCACCCACAGTAGACAGATTGCTCCCTCCCATAGAGGGGATCGCTACGATAAAATTTAAAAGGGGAGGTAAACTCCGCCCTCACATCTTCCGTTTTCCGTCTTGCGTCTCACATCTTACTCCTTACCTATATCTTCTCCACCCTCGGATTTAGCACTAAAACCAGCTGTTCCGGTTTTCTCACGTTCCACAAAGCCAACGCCAAAGCCATAACTGCATCGCTTCCTTCTTTTGTATCCCAGTTGAAATCCCTTAATTCATCCTGCAAAGACCATACAGAGCCGTCTTCTTCTGCAAACTCAATATAAGGATAAGCGATGTTACCCAAGGAATGTTCTTTCTGTAGATTGAAGATAAGCTCCGATTTTGCCTTCCCCCCTTTTTCCCCGAAATTGAAACCTCTGGCATTGATATCCTTTAACTCCTCAACAACCACATCACCCAGACCGGTTGAATCGATCAATACCTCTCCTCCATATTCCTTTTTTCTTTTTCTGATAGCCTCAAATGTCTCCTTCCAGTCTCTTTGGAACCTTTCAAGGCAGACTAACTGATAAGGTTTGGTGGCTATGTCTAAGGTTATGCCGACAGTATAACTTCTTTTGCGGGCTAAGTCCCAGCCGGTGGAATACCTGTGTCCTTCTTTGGGAGAAGAAAGTCCGGCAGAGCTTGAGGTTGCCTGGCTGATATATTTTTCCTCAATAACCTGATTCGGGTCATCGATGAAATTCCCCATTACGTTCTGCTCTATCTTGGAGCCTGAGAGGGTCTGCAGTTTTCTTTGAATATAATCAGCCGAGATGTACGGATTTTCCCTGGTATCCCCCGATTGGACATATCCGTATTCAGGATGGGATTTCAGTTCCTGGCATTTGTGATAGAACCAGTTCTTCCCTTTGGGAGTGGAAGTGTAATCCAACATCCCTGCTCTATCACACAGCCTCATCATAATCACGTTATTCACCACATACTCCGGATGAGGTTCAAAAGCTACCTCATCCAGGTTGCAGTAATCATAATCGTGACCCAGCAGGTATTCGCCTTTCCTCTGGGAGGAGCGAGCCCAGAAAACAGCCGAGTTGGAGAAGGTGATATGGGGAAAGGGGGTCTGTTTTATATTGCAGACCAAAGACTCCAGAATCCTTTTCCCCTTCAAAAGACCAACTGCTTTATCCAGGATTATCTTAGCCTGGTCCAAGGTGATAGAAACATTCACCGCTGTGTACTTGCCTGCGCTATTGTATTTGGTCTTACGGATTTTAAAGATACAGCGGTGCAGGAACTTTATGGCTTGACCAAGGCTTTTCCCCCAGCGATTACCAGTATGCAGCGCATTCTCCGGTTTGATTGAATTTTTAAGCCAGTTTATCTGGCCAGGATGAGGCTCAATCTCTAAGAATTCACGGGCAAAATAGATTGGGTCTCTAAGAGCTTTTCTCCAGGAATAGGTTTTATTCAACAATATCCCTTCAGCTAATGAATATACAAATAAATGTAGGGGCGGGGTCCCCCCACCCCTATAGGCTAGGGAGAAGCATAGCTGTACTTCTCTACTAAATAACCCTGTTATTTTCCTGTCATTGCGAGGAGTCCTGCCTTTGGAGAGACGATATAGCAATTTAAACGATAGAGACGATTATATCTCCCTTCGGGGGGTGGTAATAACGCCACAGTATTACGCTTGATAAATCGAGAAACTACAGGCTCTCGATTTCCCTTTTTGCCTCTTCTGCTGTGATTAATCCGGAATTTTTCTTTGTGACTATATTCTCCAGAGCAAGCTTTTCCGCCTGTTTTTGTTCCAGCAGGCCGAAGCTTTTTCGGTTATCGAAATGATGCTCATACTCCAGATTTATCCCGTGAAGAGCCAACTCCAAATTATAAACCCATTCCATAAATCTTCTGGCAGAAGCCTGTAGGGATAACATATTCCTCTGTATGAGCTCATATTTTATCTGAGCCCAGGAATATGGCGCCCCGTAGGAATAACCTAGGATAAAAGGGTCCAGGTGAACACCTGCACAGATCTCCTCTATCAAGGCTTTATGATTGATATACCAGGAGGTGGTGGCTGCATAACTCCCCTGTGGTCCGATATAATCTATCTGCACGTCGTTCCAGGTAATGGGATTATCCTCAACCGAAAGTTTTCTCATCATCTCCACCGTATCTTCGAAATACTGGTTAGCTCTTTTGGTATAAGCCTCATTCGATTCAGAGGACAATCTCTCCGGAGGTCTAAGTTTGACATGCAGACGGTGGTAACCAGCATTATGCATGCTTTTCTGCATATCGTTAAGCAACCTCTGTTCAATTCTGGAAACGAAGGGGATTGAGCTTAAAAGGCTTCTTCCTCTGGGATCTTCCGTATCCGGATCCAAGCCGTAATAGTAAGTGGAATTCTGATTCAGGCGAATATACTCTCCATTGAATTCCTGGTAGAGTTCCCAGTTAGAACTCTCCAGCTTGAATCTGATGGTGGAGGGGTCTATGAAGTAGAATTTGGATATTCTGTTTCCTGAGGGCTCCAGAACCAGCTCTCCGCAAACTGCACCATCGGTCAAAAGCGAGTAGAAGAACTGTGAAAGAAGTGCCTCGATCCCGCCGAATTTATGAAATGAGTGCTGATATAATCTCCGATTCAAATCAGAGATCGTCTCTGCTCCAAGATTCAGAATCTGAGAATCCTCTGAGCCCTTAAGCTTGTAACTGGAGGGTGCGGAACAAAGTCGGGCCCAGGTCCAGATAGCAGAACTCAAAGCCGGGATGTTATCCCTTAGAAATCTGTAGAGCTTGACCCTGAAGGAATGGTCATACAGATCTTTGAACTGAACGAACTCCTTTTCCTCGGTCAGGTATGATGTCCTGGAAACCGGCTTCGAGGAGAAATTCATTTTAGAGAAAGAAAATTTCTTATTGCCATCTTTCGATAAAAGATTTCTTCTGTTGAAATATCTAAGTATATTCTTAAGCTTCATTTCTTAATATCAAAGTTGAAGGTATTAACCGAATATCACCATCTAAGTTCTGACAACTTTTCGTCTTTTACATCTTTGAAGTAGATTTTTTGAGTTTGTTAGCAGGTAGTTTTGGGTGTCGATATGATAAACAGGGAAATTCCCTCATAACTCCAAGTTAGAATTAGAGATAAATTTATTGGTCTTCGAGCGTGTCTAAAAAATGAACAGTTTTGTAAGGTTCGAAGAAAAGGAGAAAAATTATTTTTGCTAAGTCTATGTAAAATAGAAAGTTAGTCTACTTTGATTTTTAAGAACCTGGCACGAAAATTGCTTTCTAAAATAATGGATTATTATCTTTACGGGAGCGCTGCTCTCTTGAGGACTTTTGCACGAGTTTCCTCAACAAAGGTTAGATAAAACTTGTGCCCCCGCCAGATGGTCTTCAAAGGCAGCCTCCCTATTTTTTATTTTAGGGAGAACGTAATTTCCTAATTGATTGGGCATTTTGCTCAATAAATCCAGCAACTACAAATCTTTGAGGTAATTTGTTAGGTCTTTTTCTTAATAATTTATTCTTTCGACTTTGATCAAGACGACACAAGATGCTGGCAGATCATAATATATGCACACAGTATCAGCTGGAGCGTAAATCATCGCATTCGCTGATATGGCAAAACTCTGAGGTAGTTGACCTCCGCCTATATCACAGGAGGATGAATCATATGGAGATGGAGTATGAGAGGCACTTACCGAAATCTGAAATTCATCCACTCCCCGAAAATCATCCGCTACCATCGACACACGATACCTGCCCTCGGGCACTGGATTCCCTCCGTCATCCCTCTGTGCCCAGAGTACCACACATCGCCCGGCTTCCTTCTCCTCAGCCACCAGCGTTACCGTTAGGTTAGTTTCAGGCTCAGCGGATTTTTTCTTACAGCTAATAAGGGCTACCGAAGTTAGGCAAAGGATGAGAGTTATGACTTTTGATAATTTCCACATTCTTCCTCCACTTGTGATTACCATAATGGCTGTTGAAATTATAACTCAAATCAGCTAAAAATCAAGGTTTTTCTTGTTGAGATAAAACCCAGGACTTCTATTTTTTCTCTCTTTTGGAATAAATTTTCATATCTTGAAATTATTTTTCTAATTTTTGTTTAAAAAAAATCTTTTTTTATATTTTTATATTTTGTTTATAATTTAATATATTTATATATAAATATATTTTTTTTATTCTTATCAATATTCTAAGGAATGGTATTAGCAAAAAACCTGGAGGAAAGAGATGAAAAAACTTACAGCCCTGATAGTATTTTTGATCTTCCTCGGATGTGCTACCACTGGACCTGGCGGAAAAAAGAGCTTTATCTTGATCTCCACCAATGAGGAGGTCTCCATCGGTGAGAAGATGGCAACCCAGGTGGAGCAGGAGGAGAAAGTTCTGAAGGACACGGTCGTCCAGGAATATGTTAATAGCGTTGGACAGAAAATTGCCGGGATCTCAGACAGAAAAGAGCTGTCCTATCATTTCAAGGTATTGGAGTCTGACCAGATAAATGCTTTTGCCTGTCCCGGTGGCTTCATCTACGTCTATTCCGGACTTCTGAAGATAATAGAGGATGAATCAGAGTTAGCCGGAGTCTTATCCCATGAGATAAGCCATGTTGTGGCAAGGCATGGGATAAAAAGATTACAACAGGTTTTAGGAGTGCAGGTTTTACTCTCTCTTGCCTTCGGCTCCAGTGGCGAGACCAGCCAACAGGCGGTCTCCACCGGCATAGGGCTTATTCTCCAGGGATACAGCCGGGATAATGAATATGAGGCAGACCAGTTCGGTACCTACTATATGCTTCAGGCAGGTTACAGCCCTTACGGAATGAGAAACCTTTTGAATAAATTTGAGCAGCTAAGTGATAAAGAACCTACCTTCTTTGAGAAATTAGTGGCCACACACCCACCGATGAACGAGAGAGTAGCCAAAGTGGAAAACCAGATCAAAGGATACGGAGAAGGAATTGAGAAACTGCCTTATAACAAGGATGAATACGCCAGGATAAAAGGAAGATTGAAATAGATGCCATTATGAGGCGCTCCGCCTTTGACGGGACGACGATGTAATCTCTACAGATAGGCAGATTGCTTCCCCTATTATAAGATTGTAGGTTGCAGAGACACATATACATACGTCTCTACCAACTAAGAATTGTTTCCAATCTTCATCATAAACCCAGGCTCAAATTCAGCATAACCTTTTCGCTGTCAAAAGAGCAGTAGAGTTGATATTTACTTCTGTTCATCCCTGCGGTAATCCCCAGAAAATCCATCAGCAGGTCCCGGTTACTCCAACCTTCACGGTAAGCATCATCATATTCCTTGGCAATTCCCAGGAAAGCCACCAGCCCGGCACAGAGATAAGGATTAATTACCTGGGAGAAAAGTTTCTGGGCTAAATAACAGCCTGAGAAATGCTGCCATTTATCCGGTGCCTGGATATACCAGTTCCCCTCATCTACGTAAAACCAGGGATCCCTGTCCGGAGGAAGAGCTTTGAAGACACCATCCTTGGGATAGCTCTGCCAGGCATAGACGTTATTCTGATTGAAGAGAACACTCTGGCTGACAACTATTAACAGGAAAAAAGCGAAGAATATTTTTGTTTTCATCTTTCCACCTCTTTTTTTGATTTTTTTAGATAGGGGTTAGAGGTGGAAAAAATTTTGCGACTATGCAGGGACAGGGCAATGCTCTGTTCCTACAATGATTTTATATGAAGATTGATTTCATCCCTAGCCTCCGGAGTTGAAGTTTTATTCTCGCTTAGTTAAAAAGCAAAACCCCTGCCTTAAACGGACTAACTTTTTGACTTTCCGTAAGCATTTAAAAATCAAACTCTTAGAGTGGAAGCGTGTCCCGTGCAATTTTTGAACAGTTAGGCTTTATTTGCAAGGTTTTGCAGGAACTACGAAATGGAAATATCAGTTCATATATGAATACCAAATCTCAAAAAAGCTGTAAAGCCTTTTCCTCTTTTACTTGCAGTTGATAAGAGTCCTTCAAGCTAAGCTCGTCTGACAGCGGAGGCGTGGCCCCTTGTAGTCATGTGGACTACGCCCCCCTGGCGATGAAGATCACATTCTAGTAGAGGAAAGGATCGGAGAGAGGTTTCTCATAAACTCTTAAACCTTTAAGCTCTAAACTGTTTCAACAGTAATTGCTTAATTCCTCTGCTTTTTTGACCTAAGGAATCGCGCAATTATAGAATCTAATGAAGGAAGGGCAACGTTATACCTAACACTCAGCATTCAAAACGCTAACTCGCAAACAGGTATAAAACGTTGCCCTTTTGGCAGGGATGGTTTGAATCTCTATTTTCCTCACGCTCTTGACTCAGACCAGAATCGGCTTCCCCTCTGGCGTGACAAATGGATTGGAAACTCTAATCTCTGGCTCTTAAGCCAGACGATTTATTCGCCCGGTTTTTACCAGAAGACCTATACTTGGAAATACCGTGCCTCTTGACAGGGTTCTTATGAAGTTTCTTCTGGAGACTTTTTTGTTTTTCATCTCCGGATTCCTGCAGTTGATAAAGCGAGACTCTCAACACAAGCCCAAGCCTTGACTATTACATTTCTTCCAATCATTCAAAACTCCATCAATTTTAATACAAAGATTGTGCCAGATTTTTCAATTCACATCCTTAGCTCTTATTAATTGATTTCCAAAGAGATAGGTTCCGCTCAGCAAGTAAGGGCTCTACGAAAACGCAAGCTTTAGCCCGAAAATCCCATCATGAAATACCTTTTTCCTCATAGTTTTATCTTTATCAATGTCTTAGCCCAAATTCAAAGGTTGCGTGAAAAAGCGGTTTACTGCAACACTCAGAGCTATAGGACATTCCACCAAAGGCAGGAGCGTTCTTCTTCTACCCATTCAGAATCTCTACATTTCTGATGGGAAAGAGGAATCTGTTCAGGTTTTTTAGAAAGACAGCCTGACCTCCACCTCAGGTTAGTTCTCATCACCGTAGGGACAGAACAATGTTCTGTCCCTGCAAAAATAAGCTGTGATAGACCAAAGGTTTGTCTTGATATTTAGAAATGTAGGGTAGCCCCATGTATCTACCTAAATTGTGGAGTGTATTCATACTGATAAAAATATTGACAAGGCCAATGCACTTCAAAGTAAGGAGAACTAAATGGAACATCTTTTAGGCAAGCTTGAAGCATACCTTTCAGAAAAAGAGATAGAGGTATCAGACGAGCTGGTTTCTTTGATCAATACCCGCATAAAGCCCCCTCTGCCGGTGAAGAAGGATGATATCCATATCCGGGCAATGTATCTGATCTCAGATCAGGTCAACTCCTTTGGAGGATGTTTCCCTCTGGAGGAACATCCCCGGTTAGCAGAGCTTTTAGTGGACTCGCCGGTTCTGATTGGACATTCCAGGGAAAGGCTTCCCATAGCCAGGAACTTCAAAGCAGACTTGATTAAAAAAGATGGGGCTAACTGGATTAAAGTCTATTTCTACTGGCTGAAAAACTCGCCTGAAGCTAAGTCCTTGAAAGACAATATAGACCATGGAATTTACAAGGAGTGCTCCATCGGATTTTCCTTCGAGTTCCCGGAATGTTCAATATGCGGTCAGGATATGAGGAGATGTCCACACATACCTTTCAGAACATACGAGAAGGAAACGGGTGAAAAATCACAAGCCTATTATAATTACCGCAATATCGTCAAGGTGCACGAGACCTCTTTGGTCTATCGCGGTGCGGTATTTGGAACCTCCTTGACCAACGAGCTTGATCTGTTTCAGAAACACGACTGCACGGATGGAGTCTGTAAGTTCAAAAGGGCATATAGGGAATCGATTCTGGAATCTTTAAGAAAAGCAGGAATCGAAAAGGAAGTCAGTTTAGCAGGGGAGATAGCAGAACAGGGCTATACGGAAGACAGAATAGAGCTTTCCTGCAGGAAAGAACTGGAGGAGAAGGTTTTGAGTTCCTTACCCCAGGTTTTCAGAAGAAGGATCCGTTTTACAAGCGCAGAAGAAAAGGACAGCTTTCAGCCTGCGGAGTTTATCCTTCAATATCGCCTGGAAGACAAAACAGAGCTCTACCAGCTGAAATTAATGAACGAAAATACTCAATCTGTATTTTCCATCTGCAGATTAGATTTCAAGAAACTTGAACAGGGAAAAAGATTCCTATGCGACTGGTCATCAGATGGAGCAACAGGAGACCTCTCGGATAGTGGAGAAGAATTCCTGGACAGGGGAAGGTGCAAAAAGATCGACGAGACAGAAAACTCCTTTAATCTGCAGATAGATGGAGAAAACTTAAAGGGGAACTATGCTCTAAGAAAGATACAATTAAAAGGCAAATCTCGCTGGCTTTTTTACCGGCTAGAGGGACAGGCGTCCCTGCCTGTTTAATATGGAGCATATCATCTGTGATGATGCACTGTAAATAGATTAGGAAAATCCATAAAATGAATAACGATAACCAGAAGATTTTCTCCAAGGTTCAGCTCTTTCAGTTTCTCATAACCTTTTTGGTAACCGCCTTTGGAATTCTTACCGCCTATTACACCACCATCGCCGGGATAAAATTGGACTTAGCCCACAAGGCGGAATCACAGATAGTAAACGAGCTGGACAAAAGGCTATCCAATATAGAGCTTCTGCTAAAGGAGAACTTTATGACCAAGAAGGAGTTCTTCGAATTAAAGGACCAGATAAACCAGAGGCTTTTGAAAATAGAGATGGGGCTCGAAAATAAATAAAATGTGTTCGAAAACTCAAGTAATTGTAAGGCAAGGCTTAAGCTTTGCAAAAAATCAGAAAAGGAAGGTGAAAATGGAAATTTTGGAATTAAGCCAGCATTTAAAAGAGGATGCCGAGAAGATAAACCAGGAGAAAATCGAGGAGCTCGATTTCGACAGATTAGAGGAAAATCTCAACTCAGCCTCGGAGATTTTGAAGAAGCACGGTGAAAAGGAGAAAATCTCGGAGAAGATATTAGAGGATTACAAATCGGAGATAAAGAGATTAGCCTTTTCGCTGTCCCGGCTTAAAGGAGAAAACGCTAACTTAGAGCTTATGGAAAAATATCTCAGGGAGGAGAATCTCTCTTACGAGGAGCTTTCCCTTCTGAGAAAACAGCTGAAATCCGAGTTCGATAAAAGCTTCTCCACCTCTCCGGTTGCCAGAGCCTTTTATCCCTTTTCCGAGGTAAAAAGGGCAAAGGACAAAATCACCGAGTTCAAGGTTTAAAAGCTGTAGGGACAGAACCCGCCTGAGGCGGGTTCTGTCCGAAAACCCGCAACCCCACCTTCCCCTCAAGGTGGGGTTCATGACTAAAGTCTATAGGTTTAAACTCGAAATAAGAAAAAATTCACCAAATAAAAAAGGCGAGAGAACTTCGCCCTGTTATACTCATATTTTTTGGGGAAAATTTTATCCCTTAATTACTCTTTCCCCTCCTCTAGCGAAATAGCCAGAAGGCTTCTTACGAATTCTATTTCCTGCTTGATCTTTCCCAACTCCTCCTTTAAATCTATCTCCTCCTCCTGTTCCTGAACTCTTAGAAGTTTGCCCTCCAGACGGGAAAGCCTCTGATCGAAATTCTCCAGAACCTCCTTTAACTCCAGTATCTCCTTTTTCAAATCGAAGAACTCCTCTTTCACCATCCTGCCTGAGGATTCCAGATTCTGCAGGCTCTTTTTAACCTCGGAGAGCCTGGAGGACAGCCCCTTTAGCTCGTTTTCCAGTGAGACCCCCAGCCTTTCTATGGCTTCGCCTATCTCCTCGATATCCTCTTTTTCTATGCTCATCTTTTTTCTTTAATCCGGATTAAGCTTTTAAGACTCCCCTCCCCTAAAGGGAGAGGGAATTTCGTTCAAATCAATCTGTATCTACCCTTAAGTGCTTTTTATTGACCTAAACTACCTACCTGCTGAAGTGAGCCCAAATTATCTGAGGACTCCTTTTCCAGTGCGGATTTGAGTATATACTTAGCCTCGGCAAACCTGCGGTAATTGGAGGATGCTCCTAAGACTATCACGCAGAGCTTTTCCTCTAAGTTTTTTAGCATCACTGCCACACACCAGCCGGAGCGGGCTATGAAACCGGTTTTGCCGCCAAGAACCTCTATATCGCTTCTGAGCAGCCGGTTGCTGTTGGTGGCTTGATGGTTCCTCCACCTTTTGTTCAGGGAGAAGAACTTATAGGTTCGAGTAGTAGTTATGCGTGAGATCAGGGGATCATTTAATGCCAGGGTTAAAAGCTTAGCACATTCCCATGCCGTGGAGATGTTATCCTCCTTCAGACCAGTTGGGTCTACAAAATGGGTATTCACCAAGCCCAGGGAGTCGGCTTTGCGGTTCATCCTCTCCACGAACTCCTCCTCGGTCAAGCCGGTAGCTCTGACCAGGGCGCGGATGGCCCGGTTGTCCGAGGACATCAGCCCGACAAACAAAAGGTCTATCAGATAGAACTTCTCTCCTATTCTCAAACCGGAACTCGCAGAAAGGTAGGCATCCTTTCTGATTATGGTCTCGGTCTCAAAAAGATTGGTGCCGGATTCCAAAAATACCATCGCGGTCATAAGCTTGGTCAGGCTGGCGATGGAGCGAACCTCATCGCTGTTCTTGTCAAAGAGGACCTCTTCCCTGTCCAGGTTCAAAGCTAAGGCAGACTTGGCAGTCAATTTGAATTTTCCCCTGGAGGTTTTGCTTTTCCCTGCCGCGTAGATATTTGAGAAAAATCCTGAAACAAGCAATAAACCTAAAAGAAAGATTAGCCCCTTCTTTTTCCAGCTTCTAAAGCCTAACATCCTTCTCTCCTTTTGTTTTCTTCACTATCTGGAACCTGACCTTTCCGCAATTGGGACATTCCCATTTCCTCTGTTTGTGAAAGGGTCTTCTTTTCTCTTTCATCTTGCTTTTACATCTGGGACAGAACATTATCCTTTTTCAGATATTCGATCGCCTTCAGCAATTTGGAGCACCCGAACCTCAGGGGGTCTGTTGTGGGAAGATTAGTCTCGACTTCTGTTTTCTCTATTACTTTAAGAGCTTCTTTTTCCTTTAAATCCGAGGTATTAAGTGCAATCCCCACCATCCTGGACGGTTTCAAGGGCCTGACCATCTCCTCATGTAATTTTATATATTCGGATAATGGAGGAATGGGAATATCGTAATTATTGAACATCTTCTTGCCCGGGAAATGGCACAGAACCATAGCATCCGGCAGACAGCCGTGCAGTAAAGCCAGGGAGACGCCGGAATATCCCGGATGCAAAATCGTGCCCTGCCCCTCGACCAAAAGCAGGTCATACGATTTCGATTTTTCCATAAGGTAATCCTCCATTGCTCCTGCCATAAAATCTCCCGGAATACAGTCTATGGGAACCCCTTCGCCTGAGATCACTATCCCGGTCTGACCGGTTGCCACAAAATAAGGATTCCACCCGAATTTCTTTGCCTGGTTTGCCATCTCCATAGTGGTAAGCATCTTTCCGCTCCGGCAGTCCGTTCCCACAGTCAAAACCACCCTGGCTTTGATTTTTCCGGGGATGTAATCCGCTACTTTATTGTAACCCCTTGCATCTCTTACATCCCAGATCTTAACATCCCGGAAATTGGCTAAGGTGGCAAGCTCGGGGTCCTCATTTAATTTATCGTGCATTCCGTTGATGATATTTAGCCCATTTTCGACTGCGGATAAAATTTGTTTTCTCCACTCTTCCGGCAACTTACCTCCTCTGGGAGCAATCCCTATGAGCAACGTATCAGGGTTATAACGCAGAGATTCCTCCACATCTTTGACCACCGGGATATCCCCGCCGATGCCGATACACCCCTGAGCGGTTTTCCCCTTGCGCGTCGAATCAACCACCGCCACCACCTCTTCAGGACAATACCGAATCAGCCCGTAGGCCGTCTTCGCCTCCAAAGGAGTAAACTTCCCCTCCGCCAGAATCACGAACCTTCTTTTTTTCTTCCCTCCCTCTCTCAAAGAGGACATTTTACCTCCGTGTAAGTAAGACAAACTTACAAATCAACATCCATCAAATTTACTTCATTAATTAATACTTGAAAATGATTAATCTCTGCTTCTTTCTTAAGAAGCTTTAATCTTTCTATTTGAGGTTTTCGTAAGGATTTTTTGGAAAATTCTTTATTGCTGGTGAGTTTTAAGATTGCTTTAGAAGAATATTCTGTATTATCAACTTCAACCTGTTTCAAATTAGTAAATAAAATCATCTTCCATAAACCATCTCGTATATCTATTAACGATGGAATAAGACTTTCCTTGGCGTTTTTACCTTCTATTAAGTAGAGAATATCTTTATCAGTGTAAGCTTCGTCACAGGTGAAATGGTAATGCCCTCCAAGGTAGTTTTTTATGGTTAAAGTTGCTTTTTTACCTGATAATTTTTCTTTTGGCTGTACAGTAACACTTTCTCTTTTCTGGGCCTTTTTAGCCAGCCCCCTTGAAAGATTCATAAAGCTCTCTTTTCCTTTAAGAAGCTCTTGCACTCTATTTTCTACCCCCTCTTTTGAATGCATCTCAACGTCTAGTTTCTTAGAAATTTTTTCATAAAAATCAAGAGCTTTCTGACCTATCTCACCCGCTTTATCTATCTGAGAAAGATTCCAGTGCAAAGCGTCCGATTGATAGGACAGGAGGTTAAATATTTCATCTCTAACCTGGGCAGTATCAAATTTTTGTTTGGTTATTTTATGCCTATATCTTGAACTTCTCTCTGCATTAATGTAATAAGAGATAATTGTATAAATCCCCAATAAACTCATTAAAGAAACTGTATCAAACTCCAAATAATCTCTATCCCCTTCTTTGCCTTCATCTTTATAAATAGGGATTATCGTGGCTTTTTTCCCTTGAAAACTCAAAGAATCATAAACTCTTGAGTAGGGATATGATCTTGTTCTCTTGGCTGATCTCCACCAACTCATGGCAATCTGTCTATTCTTATCAATATTTAAAATAAAAGTAGCATCACTTGATAATGCTTCAGCAAGTTGGTCTATGCTAAAGGAGTTCAAGTTACGTCCCAAAAAAGGAGAATATTCTATACCGGTTATTTTAGCTGAGACATCCAAGCTTAATTCCCTCTCTTATAGTAACCTCAAAAGTGTCATTTTGGTTATACAGATCAGATTGACCTTCAAACCCAAGCTTTTTCTTAACAATTGGAATCAGTGATTTCTTTATCTCAATCCCGATACTATTTCGGCCTAAATCCCTTGCGACCTTCATTGTTGTTCCACTTCCTACAAATGGGTCGAGAACAGTTTCGCCTTTATATGAAAACAATTTTATGACTCTATATGGTAATTCCCCAGGAAAAGCAGCAATGTCTTTTTCTAACTGCGAGCCTGGCATAACATTATTCATAGCCCAAAGAGTCATATACCATTTTTTGTCCGAAAATTCTTTAGTATCTATTTTTGATGCTTCCCTAACATCTTTTGGAATTGAACGATAATCAAATTTCCCTTTTTGGAAAATAATTATGCTTTCTAAAAGATTATCTGGATAAAAATACATTGGATAAGGATTCTGTAAAAGGACGCCACTCCTTCTACTAATTCTTAAATATCCATCAGGCTTCTTCCAAATAATTCTATCTCTATATTGAAAACCTGCATCAAGGAATATCTTCGTGGTATCTGCGACTATTGGAAACTTTTCGCCGTTTACGAGCATGTCATCAATATTAAGAACTGCAATTCTTCCTTTTTTAAGGACCCTAAACACTTCCCTGGCAACTCGACTTAGAACACCTAAATACTGCCCATAATTCTTAAACAATCCTTTATAATCAAATGGAGCATTAAAATAGGGAGGTGAAGTAATCATCAAATGAACAGTTGCATCTGGAATTTCTTCCATGCTCATGCAATTGCCAATTATCAATTTGTGATGAGTTACCATATCTTCTTAAGTTAATCTTTTTGTGTCTCAATCATCACGGTGCCTTGCCCAATTTAACCTTCTCCCTCCCCTCCTGCAACAATTTTTTTTATTTAATAATCCCCAAAAAATCACCCAGTAAAAACTGTGCTCTGCCGATTAAAAGTGTTATTCTGGACATCACCGTATATCCAAAAGTCGCTCCGAAGAAGACCATCATAAAGAAAACCCCGATTTTGGCAGAACTGCCCAAAAAACCCTTATGCTCCTTGGAGAAGAAAAAATAGCTCAAAGTCGTAACCACTGCCAGGGCAACTATCATATTATCAACTGAAGCAAACGAGCCCATAGAGGCTTTCATCTGGGCAAATATCTGTGCCTGCATCACAGCTGGAATGGAAACCCCTGCACCAGCACCGATAATCAGAGCCATAGAAATCCGTGAAAGCCAGGAAAGCCTGGGGAAAAAACGGAGAAACATAAAAACACCTAAAATCCCGGGAATAATGTAAAGCAAATCCCCTTCCCTGAAAATCGGATAATAAAGCTTGGGCAAAACGATATTCTTAACGGAGATAACGATCAGATACCCTACGGAAACACCCACCAGCAGGTATTCTGCGAATTTATAAAAAGGATTATCCTTATACAGAAAGGAAAAGATAAACAAAGTCAGAATCGCTGCAATCAAAGTTCCCAGATTCACTAATTCTCCTTTATTTTTTTATTTTCTCAACATCTGCGCCAGATTCGGGTGGAGTCAAGCTCCACCCCTACGCGATTCCAAAATTTCCCTCCCTTGAAGGGAGGGATTAAGGGAGGGTGATTTAATTCTTATACCTCTCACCCTATCCCTCTCCCACAGGGGGAGAGGGAATTTTTGGTGGAACAGGCATCTTGCCTGGTCATTTTAGTCAGACAGGAATGTCTGACCTACCAATTTCTGTAGTCGCCAAGTCAAGGCTAAAGCCTTGCCCTACAATTTTCCTCCTTAAACCTTTGAACCATTGAGCTATTGAACCTTCTTTTTTTCTAACCAGTAACCTAAATTCCCTAAAATCACCAGAATAACAATCAAAAGATGCGCCATAGACTGGGCATCCATGCCCCTTGAGCCCATACCGGGTTTACCTAACAGTATCTCGTATTCTGCCGCGCCTTTTAAGCCGCTGACCAGACCTTTGATCTGCCCGGAGTTCAAAAAAGGATAAAAACTGGTTGCCATAACTGCAGTGGACAAAACTGCCAAATCTTTTTCATACCTTGCAACTGCAAAATTCACCCAGTATAACGGCAGGTCCCCATCTGCCACCGAGATCAGAAGCACTATTTCATCATAATTTTTTATACCCTTGGTCAATTCCAAATCAGTTGTCGAATTTCCATAATAATCCTCAGGAAAAACCTTTTGAAAATCCTCACCCAGTCCTAAGATAGTGGCAGTCACCTGGGGCCTGAAGCCCAAGAAAACATAATCTTTGCCATAAGTTTTATTGTAATCCGAAGCATTTTTCTTCAGCAACTCCTCTCCCAGGGCAGTGCCCTCTGCTAATAAAGATATTCCTATTACTCTGAGGCCTTTGGAAAAAGAGTGCTGTAAAATGGCATCAGCCAAAGGCTGAACTTCAGGAAAAGAGGAAGCTTCAAAATCAAAGGAAACAAGAACTACTGAGCCTTCCTCTAAATTTTCTATTCCTTCGTAAAGGGATTTCACCTCCGGAGTGACTTTATTGGGCAGACCCAATTTGAATATCAGAGGCAAAGCAACTGCCAGGGCAATCAGCACGAAAATCAGTTTCCGGTCAAGGTTAAATCTCATATTTTATCTTCGCATCCATTTAGATGCGCTCCAAAATCTCCCTCCCTTGAAGGGAGGGACTAAGGGAGGGTGATTTAATTCTTTTCCCCCTCACCCCCGCCTCTGGCGGGATTTTCAACCTAACCCTCTCCCACAAGGGGAGAGGGAATTCCGTAGGGACAGAACACTGTTCTGTCCAGTATTTTTTTACCTGCTCCTTGCTCCAAGCTCCCTGCTACTTGCTTGTTCTTATCCTTTCCCCAAATAAGTCCTCTCAATCCCCACGATCACTCTTAAGGCTGTGGCAATCGTGCCTAAGCCTATGCCGATCAAAATCCCTCTTCTGGCTGCCATGCTGGGGATGTTCAATACCCAGGTGGCGGTATCCGGTATAGCTGAATGAATCATCTCCCCTAAGGGGACCCTACCGATTATCACTAAAAGCCCGGCTAAAAGTAGAACAGTTGCCTGCAGATTCCTTGCCCTGAAACCCCTGTAGGCTGCAGAGGCTACAAAGAAAGCCAAAAGCGAAAACATAGTCGACTGCATGGGAACCTGAAGGTTATCGAACATCCACAAAAAAGGAGAGCCTTTTTGTATCCCCTTATAGAACCCGAAGAAAACCATCAACGCAAGCCCGGCAATGGCAACTGCATTATATCCCCAGCCTTTTTGCAGTTTGGAGATTTTATCCAGATGCAGAATCATAAAGCTTAGAGCACCAACCAGAAGCGCGAAGACATAGATAATCTGCATCCAGTCTAAGACATTCTGATACCCTTTTGAGAAAAGAGGATGAGGCACGAAGAACTGAACCAGCATAAATACGCCGAAGACAAAACCAACCAGTAAGGGTATTCTTCTCTGCATCTTTTAAGTTTATCCCAGGAGGTTGATTAAAAAACTTGAGCCCAAAGTGGAGAGAATTCCGCCAGCTATTATGACCAGAACAACCATTAATTTCAGAACATCCTGCCCCCTGATGCTTCCCAAAACCAGCGGGTCTCTGGAAAGGTAACCGCTTGCCGCAAAAAGCTCTTCCCCAATCAAGGTGTAGTCGCAGGCAACGATAAAAAATGAAAGCTGGATAGTGGAGTCCGTTCCTGCAATCTGCAGAGCGCCGATGGAATTACCGGTCTCAGCCAGAATCAAAGATTCAGCCTCGAATGTCCCTAAAAAAAGATTGGTAGCTGGTTTTTCCCTCATCATAATCCCGTCCACTGCTGCAACATATCCAAACTGGCTTTGGGTCACAAAGTAAATATTCTCTTTCTTGAAGCTCTCCGGATGCCCTGCACGGGTAAAGCTCTCCTTTACCACCTCCTGGGCAACGGTTGCCACCACCGGGTCATAATTGGGAAAAATCAAAGGGGTATTATACTCTGCCACCTTCTCTGCCACGCTTCCCAGTATATTCATCGAAGCCATAGTTGCTACTCTCTCCATCTTACCCAGCCCGGAGGAGAAAAGGATAGGCTTACCCATCTCCGTTGCCCTGCCCACCGCCTCATCCAGAGCCTCCAGCCCGGGAATGGGGCGAATTTTAAGCTCACCTTTCTTTTTTCCGTAGAGGATATACCCGAAGATTAAGATGAGCGTAACTACTATCCCGATTAAGAGATTTGTTTTCTGAGAATCAAACCATATGGATTGCTCCGAGGCAAAAGCAAAAGAATCAGAGATTAGAAGAATCAGGAGTGTAAAGATAAGATGATGGTTTTTCCCCTTCAGAAGTTCCTCCCTGAAAAGATTTATAGATAAAGTAGAAAACAAAACTATCTTGTCAAGAGAAAATAGAAAGGCCTGTAAAAAACTCATTTCGCGGGGCTGGGAGCCCCGCCTACGAATGTAAGCCTTTGATTTCTCGTAGGTCGGGCACCTTGCCCGACTCTACAGGGACAGAACATCGTTCTGTCCTAAATTTAATTGTCATTGCGAGGAATCCCGTTTTGGCGGGATGACGAAGCAATCTCCAAAAGTGAAAGGATTGCTTCGCCCTACAGGCTCACAATGACAGCTTCGAGAGACAGGACATCGTCCTATCCTATTTTTCAAAAATTGTATTCATTGGATGCGCCTCCTAAAAAGATTAACCCTTGACAAAAATCTTTCCGGAACTTTATTACCAGAAAAAGGAGGAGGTTTGAGGAAAACAATTTTCATCCTTATGCTCTTTACGTTCCTTTCGTTCTCCTGCGGCAGGGAGGAAAAAGGTGAAATCGTTCTGGAATTTTACCAGTTCTGGACCGACCCGGGGATAAAACCTGCGCTTTTGGAGATAATTGAAGATTTCGAAGAAGAGAATCCCGGCATAAGGGTTAATTTGACTGATTTGACCTGGTCTGAAGGGCATGAGAAGATAGTAGTAGCCTTTGCCTCTAACACCGCCCCGGATATAATAGAATTAGGCTCGGACTGGGTGCCGGAGTTCTCCTCTCAGGATGTGCTTCTGGACGTAACCTCCGAGGCTAAATTGATTCGGGATAGTTTCCTGATGTGGGAGCCGGTTATCTATAAAGAGAAATTCTACGGTTTCCCCTGGATTCTGGATACACGGGTTCTATTCTACAACAAAGATTTAATGAAGAAAACAGGCTTGGACCCTGAAAAACCTCCATTGACCTGGGATGAGCTATTGAGCTACAGTCAAAAGATAAATCAATTAAAACCCAATGCCTATGGATTCGGAGCAAACTCTGCTGAAAGGCACAGATTATACAAAAAGTTTCTACCCTTTTTCTGGGGGAATGGAGGGAAAATCTTATCCGATGACCAGAAAAGCTCAGAGATAAACTTGCCTGAAGGTGTAGAGGCTTTAGAGTTCTACAAAAAATTAACCCAGCAGGGAACCATCGATACGCAGAGGATGCTGGATGAGAGTTTCAAACAGGGAAAAATCGGATTTGTCATCTCAGGCGGCTGGCTTTTGCACGATATAGAGAAAAATCTCCCGGATTTGGAATTTGGAGTCTGCCTCATCCCCAAACCGGAAAAAGGAACCCATTCATCCTTTGCCGGAGGCGAGTTTTTAGTCATAAATAAGAAGACCAAACATCCGGAGGAAGCCCTGAAGTTCGTAAAACACCTGACCAAACCGGAGAACTCCTTGAAATTCTGTAAATCAATCGGCTCTGCTATGCCCTCTGCCAGGGGAATGGAGCTTGACCCTTATTACCAGGATAATAAAAATCTTTTGATCTTCCAGGAACAGCTGAAGTCTGCCCGGACCTCACCTGCACATCCCAGGTGGGTAGATATAGAGGAGATAATCGAGAAGGCAGTCGAGGAAGCGATGTATGATAAGAAAACACCCTCGCAGGCATTGGATGAGGCGAAGTTGGAGATTGACAAGATACTGAAATGAGGTATCAGTAGTGCGACCCTGCTTGTCCCGAAGCAAGTGGGATTAGGGTCACCTATGCGAGGCTAAAAGTCTCAAGACCTTGACGGCCTCGCACTACAACAAAATAAATATCTCTTAATGCCTAAACCAAAAAACACCATCCTTTTCCTTCTCCCCTGGATATTGATTTTGCTTCTATTCTGGCTTTTCCCTTTGGTCTATTCTTTTATCCTCAGTTTCACTAAATACACCGTTTTATCCGGCAGGGCAGAATGGGTAGGGCTTTCCAATTACCTCAGGCTTTTGAAGGACCCTGATTTCTGGATTGCTTTAAAAAATACCTCCTTCTTTGTTTTCGGGACTATCCCCTTCACCACATTTTTCGCCTTGGTCCTGGCTCTTCTGGTCAACCAGAAAATACCCCTGAGGGGGTTTCTCCGTGCAGGCTTTTTCGTTCCCTCCATCACCTCACTGGTGGTCATCTCTTTGGTCTTCATTCATCTCTATGCCAAAGACGGATATTTCAATTTCCTGTTGAATCTTCTGAACCTCCCGGCACCGGATAAGGGGTTTCTTTTCTCAGAGAAAACCGCGCTCCTTTCCATTATGTTTATGGATGTCTGGATTGCCACCGGCTACTATATGTTGCTGTTCTTAGCTGCCTTACAGGCAATTCCCACGGAGCTGTATGAGATATCCGATACCTTTGGGGCAAATTTTATCCAGAAATTCAGATTTGTCACCCTGCCTCATTTAAGACCGATGTTCCTTTTCGTGATTGTGATAAACACCATCAAATCGTTTCAGATATTCATCGAGGTATTCGTTATGACCAAAGGGGGACCTCTGAACTCGACTTTGACTATGGTCTATCTGGTATATGAGGAGGGTTTATATAAGTTCAATTTCGGCTATGCCTCAGCCGTAGCCTATTGTCTGTTTTTCATAATTATGGTTTTCTCGATATTACAGATGAAAAGTTTTGGACTGGGCAGAGGGATTGAGGATTAGATTAACTGTAGTTGCTCGATTTATCGAGTCAAGAATCCCCTCCTTGATGGGAGGGGATAAAAGGGGAGGGTATCCCCTCTCCCTAACTCTCTTCCACAAGGGGAGAGGAAACATAGCCCAATAAATTGGGTAACCACAATGGTGAGCAAGATGAGAAAAAAACGCAAAATCTTTAGCTGGGTTCTATTCGTGATATTGCTTTTCCTCTTAATCGGTATGCTTTTCCCTATGTACTGGATGGTGAAAACCTCTTTAACCAAAGGAGCCGGCTATGTCATGAATTTTTCGGATCTGCTCCCTAAAGAACTTACCCTGAAAAACTATCAGGAGGTCTGGGGCTCTGGTCCTTTTCTGAGATTTTTCCTCAACAGCCTGATTGTGGCAGTATTTGTGACCCTGGGTAATCTTATTTTCTGCACGATGGTGGGGTATGTCTTTGCCCGCAGGCGGTTCGTATTTAAAAATTTCCTGTTCTTATCCGTGATTTTAGTCTTGATGATTCCAGCTCACATAGTAATCGTCCCTTTATTTATCCTCATAAAAAAGTTAGGCTGGTATGACACCTACCTGGCGCTGATTATCCCCTGGCTGGTAAATCCCCTGGGGATATTCCTTATGAGACAGTATATCCAGAACTTACCCAAGGAACTGGAGGATGCGGCAAGAATCGACGGCGCTGGCGATTTTAAGATACTTTTCAGGATCGTAATGCCCTTGTGCAAACCAGCCTTGTCCGTCCTGGCTGTTCAGGTCTTTCTGCTCAACTGGAACTCCTTCCTCTTTCCCTTCATCCTGACCTCATCCGAGAAGATGAGAACCCTGCCGGTAGCCTTAGCCCTGTACCAGGGCTACCAGACCATCGACTGGCCCCACCTGATGGCAGCCTCCACCATCTGCGCCCTGCCGGTGATAATCCTGTTTTTGTTCTTTCAGAGACAGATTATCTCCGGAATAACAGCCGGGGCTTTGAAACAGTAGAAACGCCGGGCTATGCATACCTACATCTTTCTCCCGCACATAAGAGGAAATTATGGAGCACCTCGCCTGTGACGATACAGATCAAAGAATGACCACCTGTTTCGCCTCGACAACTGCCAATATTCCCTAAAGTTCTTCTTCGAATTTCCGATTAATCTTATGTAGCCCAACAACTTTTTTAGGGTGTGAGCAATTTTTCTCTTGACAAGCTCAAGCAGAGGATTTTTCTTATGGGTAGATTTCACGCCAGGAAGTTCTTGGATTAAGAAACACTTTGGGCGCAGGTGTTCTTACCCATGACAATAATTACAGATTAAACCCCTAAGGCGGATAGCTACATCTGCTCATATCTTCACAGCGCCTGGGAAACTTTTCGGATTTGGGGATGGTTTGAAAAGTGAAAAAAACTATAAATAGCCACAAAGAGAAATTCAAACCCTAATTTATCTAAAAGGAGGTGAGGGATAAAAACTAATTTGTTTCAGTTTTTGTAACCAGAAGAATAATCTTTAAGGCTATGAAGGAGGGATTAACTTGTCAAACAAACTAATTTTCAAGGTAATGGGACTGACCGCTGTACTCATTATTCTCCTGGCTTCAGCCTCTTTCGCACAAGCGACTAACTACGGTAAGTTAACTGGGATGGTCACGGATAAAAACACAGGTGAGGCTCTTCCTGGAGTTGCAGTCCGGGTGGCTGGCACAAATGTCGGAGCCGCCACAGGACCGGATGGTCGTTATACCATAATAAACGCTCCAGCCGGAAGCCACGATATCGAGGCAGTGGTGATAGGGTACACCTCTTTGAGAAAAGAGGGAGTTCTCATCGTGCCGGGTCTTACCGCGGAGGTTGATTTCGTCTTATCTCCAACTGCAGTCGAATTGGGGCAGGTCATCACGGTTAAAGCGGAAAGACCCCTGATCGAAAAAGACGTCACCGGCTCTACCAAGATCGTCACCGCTGACGAGATCAAGCAGCTGCCTGTCCGGGGTTTCCAGCAGCTAACCCAGCTGCAGGCGGGCGTGGTGGCAAATGACAACCGAGGGACCAATCAGCTTCAGATACGTGGCGGCAGGCCGGGTGAGGTCAACTACTTCATCGACGGTTTTAACACCCAGGATTTTGTCAACGGCGGGGTAGGCGCAAATCTTAACAACAACGCCATCGCAGAGGTGGTGGTATTGACCGGCGGCTTCAATGCAGAGTATGGGCAGGCAATGTCCGGCATCGTGAACACCATAACCAAGGAATCAGGCATAAAGACCTCCAGCCAGGTGGAGTTTCGCACTGACGAATTCATGGGCGATAAAGACCGCTACGGTTATAACAACCTGGATTTCTCCCTGGGTGGTCCGCTTTTCAGCAAAAACCTGAAATATTTTTCTTCTTTCGAATACCAGCACCAGGCTGACGCCACTCCCAGCTCGGGATGGGACGGGAGAAAACCGGATAATTCTCTAAAAGCTTATTCCGGTTTTGCCAAGCTGATCTACGATCTAACGCCCAGTATGAAGTTGAAGCTCGGAGGGAGTTACTACGAGGACAAAAGGGAGGTGTTCGATATCCTCTGGCGTTACAATCCCAATCACTTCGTACGAAGAGAAAGAAAAAACCAGATGTACTATTTGACCCTTACTCACAACATAAGCAAAAACACTTTCTACAATCTCTCTACCAACTACTTCTACACCAAGTTAGAGGAGGGTGATGATAGTCTGTGGTCCGACTTCAACAGCTACGTCAACACTGTGGACTGGAACGATTCCCTTTACGGTCCGGACGGGTTATACGATTATGGAACATCCGACTGGTCTTACGGCAACAACAAGAGGCAGGATGGAAGCAATATCTACTATATGCCGGGGGTAAGCCAGAGAGTCTATTCCAAAAGGAAATCGACCTACTGGGGAGTCAACTTCGACATAGTCAGCCAGGTTAACCCCTACCATCAGGTCAAGAGCGGATTCGAGGGTAGGTTCTATACCGCTCGCTGGTTCAGAATCGACCTGCCCTGGAGGGCTAATCCTTTCTTAGATAACTATGATAAGGATTATTTTATAGTCTCTCAAGACACTATCTCTCATGGAACGCCTTATAAGCCGGTTACCGGCGCATTCTACGTCCAGGACAAGATGGAGTTCAAGGGCATGGTGGTGAATGCGGGCTTGCGCTTTGATATGCTGAAAGCCGGCGCAGATGAATTCATAGACCAGCTGGATGTAAACAGGGGATACGAAAGCACCCCCATAGATTACAAATTCAGCCCTCGTCTGGGTATCGCCTTCCCGGTTACCGAGAACACCTCGTTCCATTTCAACTACGGGCACTTTTTCCAGCCGCCGCAGTTAAGATTCCTGTACGAAGGCGTCTCAGATGCGATAGACTATATTAACACTGGCAATGCTATCATAGGCGACCCGGGTTTGAGAGCGGAAAAGACCATAGCCTATGAAGTCGGGATCACCAAAGCCCTCTCCCCCACCCTGAGATTCGATATCACCGCTTACACCAAAAACATCACCGACTTAGTCGATACCCGTCTGCGTACCGGTCTTCAGAGGTATGTAATATATACCAATTCAGACTTCGCCAGGGTAAGAGGAGTGGAATTAGCCCTGGAGAAGAGAAGGGAAAACTACGTGTCCGGCAAGATCTCCTACACTCTGTCCGAAGCCAAGGGAACCGGTTCCTATCAGAGGGAAGGCTATTATGACTATATCACCAGCGCCACCGGTCTGGAGATTGTATTCCCCAAGACAGAATATTATCTGGATTTCGACCAGAGACACACTCTCTCAGCCAATATCGATATCCGGGCAGGTGAAAAGGAAGGTATCCAGCCTTTCACCAACGCAGGTATAAACATTCTATTAACTGTGGGAAGCGGATTCCCTTATACTCCTCGCACCCCTATAGCCTTTAACCTGCAGGGCCTGGGCAAAGCCATAGGGGAGATCAATTCAGCCCGACAGCCCTGGGTCTACAGTCTGGACCTGAAGCTGGATAAGACCTTTAAGTTAGGCGTGTTCAACTCCACCCTCTACTTGGAGGTGATAAACCTGACCGACAAGGAAAACGTGATCACGGTGTACGAGTCTTCCGGCAAGGCGAATGATGACGGGTTTGTCGAATCCTTAGGAACAGCCGGCGATGTGTTTGTATCCAGATATAAATCCGCAGTCAACGACCCGGACAACTACGATGTTCCCAGGATGGTGCGCTTGGGATTGATCTTAGGCTTCTAACCCCAAAATGCAGGGAGGATAAAAAACCATGAGAAAGAAAAAGATACTGATGTTTATGCTGGTTATGGCTGCGGCACTGGCTTTTGTCTTTTTGACTGCAGAAGCCAGAACCAAACAGCCGTCTGAGAACTCCTTAGCCAAACCAGTCGGGGCATTGAACATTCCAACTGATGCCAAGTATCTAACCATCAATAACATCAAGATGCCGATTCAGAACGATGCTATTTTTGGTCAGAACCCTTATACTGGCAGAGCTGGAACAGAATGGCCCCAGGGAACCGGGAATATGTATATCTATGGAGCAGGTATCTGGGTTGGTGCACAGATTCCCATAGTAGGTGATACTACCTTGAAAAAAGTGGTCTCCTACGGGTACAACCCCAACGACGGTTACTCCGAGTGGGGACCTGGTATCATAGACTCAGCAGGCTTTGCAAATCACGGATCCGAATGTCCATCAGAAGACTGCTGGCCCATTATTCTTTCTACTGAAGTGGACAGCTGGACTGCAAAGGAGGATAGTCTCTGGCCGGTTAAAGATTCCCTAGGCAATCCGGTATTTACCTCAGCTGAGGACAGCTGGTGTTTTTATAACGATGCGGATATCGACTATCACGATGATTTTGCCCATCCCGGAGACCAGTTGAACATTCTGGTCAAACAGACCACCTATTCCTTTGCTTCCAAGCTGGATAAGAATATCATATTTGTGGTCTGGGACCTCTATAACCAGGGCGATAATGACCTGGATTCGGTCTATATAGGAATTACAGTCGATCCTGATCTGGGGAATGCTACGGATGATATGATAGGATTCGATTCAACCCGAAACCTGTGCTGGGTTTACAATTACACCCCTCTATATGACCAGGACATACAGGGAGTTCCTGGTTTGATGGGATTCAGGTTCTTTGAAAGCCCTCTGGGTCCGGACAGCTCCCAGTTAGGTCTAACCTCATTGACCCTGTTTACCATCGACACCGACCCGGCTAATGACGAGGAAAGATATAACCTTATGGCAGGACGCACCACCTCCGGTGGTCCGCGGCCGGGTGGGCCTTATGATGAGGATACCTCTCCACAAGATAAAAGATTCTGCCAGAGCACTGGACCTTTCAGTCTGCCAATAGGTGGCACTGCCAGGGTAGTCTTCGGTGTAGTCGCAGGTGAAAATGAGAACCTGCTTAAGGTCAATTCCGATTATGCCCAGTCTCTCTATGATGCAATCTTCGTCGCTCCCATTCCTCCTATAGCTCCGGTAGTTACCGCAATCCCGGGTGACCGCCAGGTAACTCTGGTGTGGGGAGATACTTCTGAGAGCAGCTATGAGCCGTTCTCGGAAACGGATACAGAGCTGGTTGCCTACGACTTTGAAGGATATAGAGTTTATAGAAGCAGAACCGGGGTAGAGGGAGACTTTGAGGTATTAGCTGAATTCGACCTGGCTGATGGTATCACCAACGACGTTGAAGAGGATGTCGATCCAGAGTACGGAACCCCTATAACCGTAACTGTCCACCTGGGAGATGACTCCGGGATAAGACACTTCTTTGTGGATACTACTAACGTCCTCAATGGCGAAACCTATTATTACGCTGTGGTGGCTTATGATTACCAGCCTAAACGGCCCAAATCCCTGGAGAGCGGCAAAAGAGCCTCACTGGTTGAGGTAATCCCTGGAACTAATCCCGCCGGATACCTGACTGCCAGCTGTGATACCTTAGCTGCTCATACAAGTTCGGGTGCAATGAGCGATGGATCGGTCACCGTAAGGGTGGTTGACCCTACTCAGGTCACCGGGCATACTTATGAGGTAATATTTGATGATACCTCATCCAGCACTACAACCTGGAGCCTCAGAGATGTTGACCTGGATTCAGTGGTACTGGCTGATCAGGCCAACCAGTCCGGAGATGAGAATTACCTTATCGTGGACGGGCTTCTGGTTACGGTAGCTGGCCCTCCGTCGGGAGTGAAAAGTGTGGTGGAGGTTCTGGAAGACGGCTCCTATGATAACGTCTTTTATTCATTGAATCATACTGGTGACTGGTATCTGAATAGTGACAACGGGGAAATGGATCGGCTTAATGGTTGGGGATACGTAGGGACTCACGATTTTGAGATAAGATTTTCCTCAGACTCCAGCGGTTATTATGACTGGTCTACCGACGGTCTTTTCCCGGACAAGGCTCCTTTCCAGGTATGGGATGTAGGCATAGGGACATTCTCCGACACTACCGATGACCTGCGGATCATCTTCGAGATAATTGACGATGACGAAAGCGGTGGTTACAGTCCCGGGGATCGTATCTATACGGTAGAGGTCCCATATGTGGAGCCTTTGCCAGATCCAACCTCCTGGAGTTTTCCTGAAGATACCAGAGTTTCCCGAATTACTATAAATCCGTATAGTGAGGGGTTCACCAATCCAGTTGAGGGTACGGTAATCAGGTTTCTTACCAACAAGCCAAATTCGCATGATGATGTTTTCACCTTCAGCACTAAGAATGCTTTAATAAGTGCATCCCAGGCAAAACACGATATGGATCAGATCAAAGTGGTGCCTAACCCCTACTTTATCAGAAATATTCTGGACCGAGACCCCAACGTTTCACATTTAATGTTCACTCACCTGCCGGAAAAATGCACCATCAGAATCTACACCTTAGCCGGAAACCTGATTCAGAAGATCGAGCACGACTCGGACTCTGGCCAGGAGACCTGGAACGTTTTGACCTTGAATGACCAGATCCCGGCCAGCGGAGTGTACATCTATCACGTGAGCTCAGAATTCGGCGAGAAAGTAGGTAGATTCGCCATAATTCGGTAAAACCAAAGGAGGAATGTGAAAATGAAAAAAATAACTGTCTTTTTTGCCTGCTTGCTCCTTCTGAGTTCCAGCGTGGTCCTGGGTGCGGATATAAGTAAGGTCGGCACCTCCGGGGCTCAGTTCCTGAAAATAGGAGTAGGCGCTCAAAACATAGGAAAGGGCAAAGCGGTTACTGCCTGCATCAGCGATGTCACCTCGGTATTCTGGAATCCAGCCGGGCTTGCGAATCTGACTGGCTCGGAGGTCAGCTTCACCCATACCGAGTGGATCGCTGAGATAAATTACGACAATATCGCCTATGGATTTCCGGTGGGTAATGGCTTTGGTGGAATATTCTTTGGCATTCTCTCCATGCCCGAATTCGAGGAAACCACGGTGGAGGAGCCTGAGGGCACCGGCGTAAATTTCTCATGCTACGATTTTGTGTTCGGAGCAAGTTATGCCAGAAAGATCACTGACCGCTTTTCCGTGGGTTTGAATGCCAAGTACATCCGCCAGGTGATCTGGGAGCTAAGCGCCAACGGCATGGCTTTTGATATTGGCTTCCAGTATGCCACTGGTTTCAGAAGCCTGAAGCTGGGGATGAGCATGACTAACTTCGGCACCAGTATGAGATACTCCGGCCAGCAGCTGAAACACGAAGCCCAGATATATTCTGATGCTCCCCCTACTTATGAGGATGTGCCGGTGGATGTGGAGAGCGCAAGCTATCCTTTGCCCATGCTCTTCCGCCTGGGCTTATCCTATAACTTCATAGAGGAGGGAGACAACCTTTTGACGGCAAGCCTGGATGGCATACAGCCAAATGACGGCAGGGAGTTAGGCGCTTTTGGACTGGAGTATTCATACCGCAACACCTTCTTTGCCAGGGTAGGATATGAATATTCCAGCGAAGAAGGGTATGAAAGAGGCTTAACTGCAGGCGCGGGCTTAATCTACAAGCTCAGCCAAAATATGAATGCCAGGATAGATTATGCCTATGCTGATTTTGGAATACTGGAACAGGTGCATCGCTTCACCCTGGGGTTAGGCTTCTAAACTCGTTTTCGATTCTGTAAACGCTGGCTTCGTCTTGAAGCCAGCGTTTTTTTATCCCACCTGTCATTCGATATTACATGTCCTTAGTACATAACCCGCCTGAGGGAGGTTCTGTCCCCTTCTCCTTTTCAAGAAGAAGACCAGCAAGAGGTTCT
Source organism: uncultured Ignavibacteria bacterium (assembly GCA_964511075.1). Lineage (GTDB taxonomy): Bacteria > Zixibacteria > MSB-5A5 > MSB-5A5 > RBG-16-43-9 > CAZEDM01. Next base: position 164,558 of record CAZEDM010000001.1, on the reverse strand, counting down.
TATTTCGTCGGGCATAAAACCTGACGCTGCGACCCCCCTCTCCTTTTTAAGGAGAGGGTTAGGGTGAGGTTTTCAGAATGATAACAGATTTAAAACGATCAGACACATGATCACCCATTCACATTCGCCCTCTAATTCCCCTTGACAAGAATATGATAATTGAATATATAGACTGGTAAAATAAACTTTAGATTTTCCGGAAATGAATTTAAACGGCAACAAATATCTCCGTCCAGCTTATCTGGAGATAGACTTAAAGTCTTTAGCTTCCAACATAAGAAATATCAAAAAAAGATTAGGGAAGAAAGTTGAGCTTCTGGCAGTGGTGAAGGCAGATGCTTACGGACATGGAGCGTATGAAGTCTCAAGGGCCGCTCTGAAAAGTGGTGCAACTTCCCTGGGCGTGGCAATCTTAGAAGAAGGGATTGAGTTAAGAAAAAAGGGAATTAAAGCTCCTCTTCAGATTCTATATCCGGAGATTCGGGGCAGAGAAGAAAAGATTGTCCAATACGATTTACAGCCGGTGGTGATTGATTACGATTTTGCCTCTAATCTGAATCGGGAGGCGAAAAGACGAGGAAAAATTACTGAGGTTTTTCTCAAGATAGATACGGGCATGCGCAGGTATGGACTTAAACCTGCAGAGGCTTTGGATTTTTTCGGAAAAATAAAGAAACTTAAAAATATAAAAGTCAAAGGGGTTTTATCCCAGTTCTCCTCAACTGAGGAGAAGGACAGGGACTTTGCAGAATATCAGCTTTCCTTGTTCAGGAGAGCTCTCAAACAGTTAGAGCGGGAGAACGGCAATAGGCTTAAAAGGTCCATTGCCAATTCCGGTGCGGTTCTGGAACTACCTCAGAGCTACTTCGACCAGGTGAGAGTGGGCATATTATGTTACGGTATTTATCCCTTTGCCGAATTTACCGGCAAAGTGAAGATTTTGCCGGTTATGAGCCTGAAGAGTAGGATTCTTCAGATAAGAGAAGTAGCAAAAGGAACCTCAGTCGGTTATGGCAGGGGTTACTTTACCAAGAGAAAAACCATAGTTGGAACCATACCCGTTGGATATGCAGATGGCTATCCCCGACTCCTTTCCAACCAGGGTGAGGTCTTGATCAAAGGCAAAAGAGCGCCCATCATTGGCAGGGTGTGTATGGATGCCTTTATGGTGGATTTAACCGATATACCAGGGGTCAGAACAGGAGAGGAAGTCATCCTCCTGGGAAGGCAGGGGAATGAAAGAATTGATGCGGAAAAGTTAGGTGAGTGGTCACAGAGCATAAGCTATGAGATAGTTACCCGCATGGGCAGAAGACTGCCCAGGGTTTATGTATAATTGCCCGCAGAGATAGAATCCGCCTCAGGCGGATTCTATCCATCTAAGGTAAGAATGGAAAGCTAAAGCTTTCCGCTACCTTAGAGGATTTTGAAATGAAACTCAAATACCAAACATACGAGCTGAAATTAAAAGACCCTTTTACAATCTCACGGGGATCGCTTGAATCCAAAAAGGTCATCTATGTGGAGATAGATGAAGGGATAGGGGAAGTCTCTCCCTCCCTCTATTATGGCGAGACCGAGGGAACGGTCAAAGCGGTTCTGGATATTCTAAAAGATGAGCTTGAATACGATCCTCTGGAGATAGAGGCTATCCTGGAGAAAGTGAACGGCAAAATCGGAGGAAATTTCTCAGCCAAGGCTGGAGTAGATTTAGCCCTGCACGATCTGATCGGCAAAAAATCGAACCTTCCGGTTCACAAGTTGTTAGGGATCAAGAAAAAAGAGATAGTAACTTCATATACCATCGGGCTTGACAGCATAAGGAGGATGCAGGAGAAAGTAAAAGAGGCAAAGGGATTTTTGGTCTATAAGGTAAAAGTGGGAGTGGAAAACGATTTGAGGATGGCAGAAGCCATAAGAGAGGTCACTGACGCAAAGATAAGGTTAGATGCCAACTGCGGCTGGAGTACCAAAGAAGCTCTGAAGAAACTAAAAGTCCTGGAGAAGTTTGATATAGAGTTAATCGAGCAGCCCATACCCCCAGGAAATTTAGAGGATTTGAGGATAATCCGGGAAAATACAGATATACCGGTTTTCGCGGACGAATGGATGATGACCTCAAAGGATATCCCCCAGTATCGAGGAATAGTGGACGGGATAAATATAAAGCTGATGAAATGCGGAGGTATAAGAGAGGCTTTGAAGATGATTCACACTGCCCGGGCATGTGATCTGAAAATAATGATCGGTTGCATGGTGGAAAGCTCAGTGGGAATCTCCGCCGGTGCCCAGATAGCCCCCCTGGCAGACTATGTGGATCTGGACGGGAACCTTTTAGTCACCAACGACCCTTATTCCGGACTGGAGTTGAAAAAGGGTAAATGGATTCTAAATGATTTGCCAGGATTAGGGTTAAAAAAGGTATAAAAAATGTAGGGATAGAACACTGTTCTGTCCCTACAGGTCTTAACTTTTGAGCCTTTGAGCCTTATGAGAAATAGTCTATTTCTGCTGTTAGCACTTCTGTTTTGTCTTCAGGGTTACGCTGGTGAGATAAAAAATCCGCCGGTAATCAATGTGATCTATCCCAAGGAAGGACAAAATATAACCTCTTCTGATTCTACTTTCATCTTCGGGCAGGTTACTCCAGGCTCTGATTTGAGAATAAACGGGCAGAAGATAGATATTTATAAAAACGGCGCTTTCTTAGCCTATCTCCCCCTGGCCCCGGGAGATTTTGTATTCGACCTGATTGCCTATAATCAAAATGGTATCTCTACCAAAGAGGTAAAGGTGAAAGTTCCTTTTCCCTTTATCCCTACCCCAAAAGATACTTTGCGTATCGAATCTTACGGGAAAAGCCCCTCAGTTGACCTGCTCTTGAATCCCGGAGATATTATTCAGACAAGCTTCCAGGGAACTCCGGGCTGTTCTGCCCTATTCTATATTGAGGGCTTAACTCCTTTTCTTCCCATGACCGAATCGTATAAAGAGATCCCGGTTTACTGGGGAGAGGGTGTCTGGGGAAGCTGGGAAGCCAAGGACTCGGTCATAAAGCAGGGGATCTACACTGGTGTTTATAAGATCAGATCCACGGACAAAATCAAGAACGGTAAAATCGTCTTTGAGCTTTACAGAAAAGTAGAAAACCCGGACTCCTTCTATTTCTCGCCTGAGGCATTTTATGACCGGGAAAAGATGCAGGTGTGTTTGACCGATTCTGCTGCGGGAAAAGTAACTATCTCAGAAGATTTAATCCCCCGCATAGTGGAGTTGAAGGATACCTCCACCATCATCCGCACCGGGCCCCAGTCAGGATATAAACTCCTCTACCAGCCCGGCGGAATAAGATTTGTGGCAATTGGAAAAGCTGGCGAGTGGCTGAAATTGAAATTGGCGGAAAACGTCGAGGGCTGGGCCAGGCAGGAATTTTTCGATTCTTTGCCTTTGGGAACCCCGGTTCCGAAGAGCAATATAAAACTGATAAGGACTTCAAGCTCAAGCGACAGAACAAAAATAAGGATACCTTTAAGTCAGAAAATCCCTTATGAGATATCACAGGAGCTCGACCCGCCGGTTTTGATTTTAAAGCTTTATGGTGGCAATTCCGATGTTGACTGGATCAGGTACGATACCGCAGATGAGATAATAAGGGAGATAAAATGGGAACAGTTACAGAAAGGGATTTTCTGTTTGAAGGTTTATCTCAAGCAGAAGAAGTTCTGGGGGTACGATGTCTATTATATGGGAAACGAGCTTAACTTAGAGATAAAAAAAGGGCCTGAGGTAAAATCCAGGCTCAAAGGGCTAAAAATCTGCCTGGATCCGGGTCATTCACCAGACCCCGGCGCGGTTGGACCTACTGGCTTAGAAGAGAAAGTGGTAAATTTAGAGATTGCCCAAAAGCTCAAAAAACTCTTGGAGAAAAACGGGGCGGAGGTAATCCTAACCCGCTATGGTCAGGAAGCAGTTGGTATCTACGAGCGCCCTGAAAAAGCCGTGCAGACAAATTGCCATATCCTGATAAGCATACACAACAATGCACTGCCGGATGGAGTCAACCCTTTTAATGGACATGGCGTTTCCACCTATTATTATCACCCGCAGAGCCTGAAACTTGCCAGAGCAATCCAGAAAGAGCTAACAGGGGAATTGAATATCCCGGATGAGGGGTTATACTACGGCAATTTAGCCCTGACCAGGCCTTACCAGCTCCTCTCCGTTTTAGTGGAATGTGCCTTTATCATGTTGCCGGAGCAGGAGGAGCTTTTGCGAAGCGAGGGCTTTCAGAAAAAAATTGCCTCGGGGATTTATCATGGTATATTAAATTACCTTAAGGAAGATTAATAATATATTCAGGAGAAGATATGATTGAGTCTTACGAGTTCGGCAAGATGGTAATAGACGGTCAAACCTATACCAAAGATTTAATCATTTATCCAGACAGGATCGACGCCGAGTGGTGGAGAAAAGCAGGACACCAGCTAAGTCTGCCGGATGTAAAGGAGCTGGTCAGGGAAAAGCCGGACACCATCATCGTGGGCACGGGCTTCAATGCGGTGATGAAGGTCCTCCCCGAGACGGAGGATTTTATCCTCTCCAAAGGAATAAGGTTTATCGTGGAGGACACCAAAAAGGCAGTCAAGACCTATAACGAGCTTTCTCCCAAGGAGAAGGTGATAGGGCTTTTCCATCTTACCTGCTGAAAAAATTTATTCCCGAAATTACTACCAAGAGGAGAGTTCCCTTTTTATTATATTACACAAAAAAATTAAACTCTCTCAGTCTATTGGTGTCTAAATAATAAAAGGAATAACTGCTCGGGAGTCATAATGAGGTTTAATAATGTATTTTAAAGGGAAAGTAAAACTTTGGAAAGTAAGTCCTTGTATATTTGCACTTGTTCTGATAATGACTCTTGCATCTCACGCAACCGATTACCTCATCGTAGACACTGGCCAGAACAAGTGCTATGACAATAGCGTTGAGATAACCTGTCCGCAGCCGGGTGAGCCTTTTTACGGCCAGGATGCGCAGTACGCCGGCAATTATCCCAGCTATACGCTCAGCGCTGATGGACTGACGGTATACGACAACAACACTGGCCTGACATGGCAGAAAAGCCCCGACACCGACGGCGATGGTGACGTTGACTCCGAGGATAAACTCACCTGGGTAGAGTTTCAATCCTACCCGGAGACACTCAATGCTCAAAGCTTCGGCGGATACAACGACTGGCGCCGACCAACGATCAAGGAGCTTTATTCGCTGATCGATTTCAGCGGCATCGATCCCAGCGGCTATTCGGGCGACACCAGCGGTCTGGTGCCGTTTATCGACAGGAACTATTTTGATTTTGCCTACGGGGATGAGAGCATGGGTGAGCGGCTCATCGATGCCCAGTACTGGTCGAGCACTGAGTATGTCGGAACGGTATTCGGCAGCGACACCGCGGTCTTCGGGGTTAACTTCGCCGATGGCCGCATCAAGGGATATCCACGGGATACAAGCCCCGGTGGTACGATGACCCAATTCGTCCGCTGTGTCCGCGGCAACCCGGATTACGGGGTTAACAACTTCGTCGACAACGGCGACGGAACCATCACCGACTCTGCCACTGGTCTTATGTGGATGCAGGATGATGGAGGCGTCGGCGTTGTTTGGGAGGATGCGCTCGAGTACGCCGAGAACCTTGTATTCGCTGGTTACGACGACTGGCGTTTGCCGAATGCCAAGGAATTCCAGAGCATCGTGGATTACACGCGGTCGCCGACAACGACCGGCTCCGCGGCGATCGATACGCTTTTCAACTGCACGGCGATTGTCGACGAGGCGGGCAATACGAACTTTCCTTTCTACTGGACCGGTACGACCCACGCGAATATGGGATCGACTCCCGGCACATTTGCGGCCTACATCGCCTTTGGCCAGGCCCTGGGTTACTTTGGCCCGCCGGGAATGGAGGCGTGGGTTGATGTCCACGGTGCCGGAGCGCAGCGCAGCGATCCCAAGGTCGGCGATCCGGACGATTGGCCTTACGGGCACGGTCCGCAGGGTGACGTGATTCGCATCTACAACTTCGTTCGCTGTGTACGTGGAGGGATATCTACTTCTGCAGGTGATGCCAATGGTGATGGGACGATCGGTGTAGCTGATGTGATCTATTTAATAAACTACCTCTTTAAGAGTGGTCCTGCTCCTGAGCCTCTGGATGTGGGAGACGTTAATTGTAATGGAGATGTAAGCGTTTCTGATATAGTTTATTTAATCAACTATCTTTTCAAAGGCGGATCTCCACCAAATTGTTGAAAATGCTGCAAGGGCAAACTAACCTTACAAATCACTTCGAGGATCTGTTCGTCAGAAAAATTTTTATAACCGTATGAAAATAATCGGCATAACCGGCGGAATTGGCTCAGGTAAGACTGAGGTTGCGAAAATCTTCAAAAAGCTTGGGGCAAAAGTAATCTCCGCAGACCAGATCGGCAAAGAGATTGTGGAGAAAAATCCTCAGGTCTTAAAGAAATTGGCAAAAACTTTTGGTCAGGAGATTTTAACCAAAAACAGGAAACTAAAAAGGAGAAAATTAGGAGAGCTGGCTTTTTCTTCTGTCAAGAAAAAAGATAAGCTGAATAAAATCGTGCACCTCTATCTTCTTTCTGCTTTGAGAAAGAAAATCAAGGAATTCAGAAAAAGAGGCAAGGGCTTGATGGTGGTGGATGCGGCATTGATTGTGGAATGGGGACTGCAAGAAGAACTGGATTACCTGATTTTGGTTGAATCTACTCTCAAAAACAAACTGAAAAGACTGATGAAATATCAGGAGTATTCCCAAAAAGAAGCCCTGAAAAGGGTAAAAATGCAATTAAAAGACAAAGTCAGACGCAGGTATGCGGATTGTATCATAAGAAATGATAAGGACTTAAAGGAGTTGAGAAGTAAGACCTTGTTTGTCTGGAAAAAACTATCCCTAAATTAAAAAAATCAATTAAACGTAGGGGCACGGTCTAGCTATTGGCTCTATGTCCCTGCGTTTTTGTAATCGCTTGATTCATCACAAACTTTCAGTCAAAAATAATTGACAACAGGAGTTAATTTGGTATATTGATATGTTAAAAATTTCACAAGGATGCTCTTTTTAATTTGTATATAAAAGATATCCAGTAAAACGAATCAGGAGGTAAGATGCCGATTTTGGATTCCAAAACGGGTAAGATCAGGAAAAGTTATTCTGTAGATGAGCTAATCACAGCAGCCAATCTGATGCGGGGCTATAACATGATATCCCTATGTGCGGCTGGCTCGGGCCATTCCGGCGGAACTATGTCGATAATGGATATAACCGCAGCTTTATACCTTTCGGTTGCCAGGCACGACCCGAAGAACCCCTTCTGGGAGAACCGTGACAGAATCATCTGGTCAACCGGACACAAGGCACCTGCCTTGTACCTGGGCCTGGGGATGGCAGGATATTTCGATGTGGAGGAAGTAGTGACCTTGAGAAAACTTCATTCCCCTTTTCAGGGGCATCCGCACTGGCTGAAGTTAGCCGGAGTAGAAGCCTCAACCGGCTCCCTGGGTCAGGGATTGAGTATCGCCAACGGAATCGCCTTAGCCGCCAGATTAGATAAAAAGGATTATCACGTTTATGCCTTAACCGGAGACGGCGAGCACCAGGAAGGGCAGATGTGGGAAGCCATAATGGAGGCTGGCCATTTCAAACTGGATAACCTGATCAACATCCTGGATAAAAACCGGTTGCAGATAGACGGCTGGGTGGAAGAGGTGATGAACATCGATCCGATTATCGAGAAATACAAAGCCTTTAACTGGAATGTGATCGAGATTGATGGCCACAATATGAAGGAGATCCTGGAGGCCTTTGAGAAGGCCAAAGCTTTCAAAGGCAAACCCACGGTGATAGTAGCTCATACCGTTAAAGGCAAAGGCGTCAGCTTTATGGAGAATGTGGCTGGCTGGCATGGTAAGGCGCCTATCTGCGACCAGATGGATAAGGCCCTGGAGGAGTTAGGGCTTACAGGAAAGCTGGACCGGGATAGACTTTTCAAAAAAGCAGATGATTACCAGGCTAAAGTCACGGTGGAGCTGGAAGCCAAGATGCCCAAGTTTAAAAAAGACTATTTCTGGAATAAGCAGCCCAATATGAAGGTAAAGATGGACCCAACCCGCCTGGGTTTTGGAAGAGCGCTGGCGGAGAAAGGAGATGACCAGAGGATAGTCTGCCTGGGCGCGGATATCTCCGGCTCAATAGCCATCAGCCAGTTCCATGAAAAACATCCAGAAAGAAAAAATAGATTCTTAAGCATGGGGATTGCTGAGCAGAGCGGAACCGGAGTGGCAGCAGGCTTAGCCAAGGAAGGGAAGCTCCCGGTTTTCGGCACCTACGGCGTATTTGCCGCAGGCAGAAATTTAGACCAGTTGAGAACAACAGTATGTTATGGGAATTTCAACGTGCTTGTTGCCGGTGCACACGGTGGGGTTTCAGTTGGTCCGGACGGCGCCACCCACCAGGCGCTGGAGGATTTGTTCCAGATGTGCGGGCTTCCCAATATGAACGTGGTGGTTCCCTGCGATTCTATAGAAACTAAAAAGTCTACAGAGTACCTTTTATTCAATGTAAAAGGACCCAAGTTCTTGAGATTTGCCAGAGAAGCAACTCCTATTGTTACCTTCGAGGATACTCCTTTTATCTTCGGCGAGGCAAATATAATAAGATTCCGAGGAGAGGAAGAGGAGTTTATCCATGCTTTTGAGATAAAACCCTCCTCTGAGTATTCCTCGGAAAACGAGGATTTAACCATAATTGCCTGCGGTCCAGAGGTGCCAGAGGCAATGCGTGCTGCCTGGATCTTGAAAGAGGATTTCGGGATCGAGAGCCGAGTGGTGAATTTACATACCCTGAAGCCCCTGGATAAGAAAACCATTATAAAGGCGGCTTTGGAAACCGGAGTCGTCGTCACCGCAGAAGAGCATCAGGTCGGCGGTTTGGGCAACTGGGTTTCCTCAGCTATCCTCGAGGCAGAGGAGCTTTACCGCAAGCCGATTCTATTTGGAATGATAGGGGTCAAAGACCGGTTTGGTGAATCCGGACAACCCTGGGAGCTTATCAAGGAGTTTGAGGTATCAGCCGAGCATATTGCCCAGAAGGCAAAAGAGCTTCACGATGTGAAAAAATCTGGAGTGTAAACCTTCAGGTTTACTGATGAGATAAAGCTAAAATTAAAGCTTTATACTCCATAAACAGATTGTCTATATTTTTTCGGAGGATTATATGAGATTAGCTCAAAAGATGAAACGCCTGGGAACTGAAACCGCTTTTGAGGTTTTAGCCCGCGCCAAGGAGTTAGAAAGAGAGGGTAAGGAGGTGATCCATCTGGAGATCGGGGAGCCGGATTTCGATACCCCCAAGAACATCACCGATGCGGCGATCAAAGCCTTGAAAGAAGGGTATACCCATTACACTCCTTCTGCTGGCTTGCCTGAGGTCAGGGAAGTTGTTGCTAAATATATCTCCAGCACGCGGAATATCAAGGTGGACCCGGATGAGGTGGTGGTTACCCCTGGGGCAAAGCCGATAATGTTCTTCTGCATAATTGCCCTGGTAGACGAGGGCGAGGAGGTGATCTACCCCAACCCCGGATTCCCCATTTACGAGTCGGTGATAGACTTCATCGGCGGGAAATCAGTTCCCATCCAGTTAAGAGAGGAAAACCAGTTCAGGCTGGATGTGGATGAGCTGAGAAAACTGGTTACTCCCAAGACCAAGATGATAATCATTAACTCCCCTCAGAACCCCACAGGTGGAGTTCTAACCCTGGAGGATCTGAAGGGGATCGCAGAGATCGCTCTCAAGAACGATATCTATGTGCTCTCAGACGAGATCTATTCGAGGATAATATACCAGGGAGAGCATCACAGCATCTCCTCCCTGCCGGATATGAAGGAGAGGACCATAATCCTGGACGGGCTTTCCAAGACCTATGCGATGACCGGCTGGAGAGCAGGTTACGGGGCGATGAACAAGACCTTGGCCCCGCACATTGCCAGGCTTATGACCAACAGCAACTCCTGTACTGCCGGCTTCACCCAGAAGGCGTTGGTCGAGGCTCTGACCGGTCCCCAGGATGATTCGAAGAAGATGGTTCAGGAGTTCAAGAAAAGAAGGGACGTCATAGTGAAGGGGCTGAACCAGATATCGAAGCTTTCCTGTCTTTCCCCCCAGGGCGCCTTCTATGTTTTCCCCAATATCAAGAAGACCGGCTGGGAAAGCAAGAAATTGGCAGATGCCTTGTTAAACCAGGCAGGGGCAGCGGTATTATCCGGCACTTCCTTTGGCAAATTCGGAGAAGGATACCTGCGAATCTCCTACGCCAATTCGATCTCGAATATCAATAAAGGGCTGGAGAAGATTAAGAAGTTTGTAGAGAAAATGTAGTTTTGGATATCTTATTTGTATGTTTTATGAGGTGTAAAAATGTGAAAGAATACTAAAAGAATAACAAAATTTTAAAACAAAAAGAGAGCTTACCCGTGGGGGCAAGCCCTCATTCTCCCGGCAAAAAACCTGAATCGATAAGAGCTCTTGGTAGAATCTATCGATCCAAGACCAGGGAGTAATCTCAAATATAATTACTTCTTGGAAAATTGCAAGAGAAAATTTGCATAGAGGGCCCCCTTGGTAAAGCTCTCCAAGGAGTTTTTTTATGGCTTATCGAGGTCATCTTTACCGAGGGTTTGAATCAATAGTACGCTGGGATTGGATGGATATTATTTGCCTGCTTTTAGTTTTGGCTTTAATTTGTGCTTTTCTTAGCTAAAACCAGTATCCACCCATCTATTATTATTTTCCTATCTTTAGGTTGGTTCGGGAATTGGATTTCCCGAACCAACATGGATAAACTAGGTACGAGATTCCAATTCCTGCATAAGCTGAAAGCCCCGCACTACGTAAACCCCATGCAAGGCTAAAGCCTTGCCCTACGTTTTTTCTTCTATCCGCCATCCGTAATCCGTTATTTTATATATTTTCCATTTTTCATTGGTTTTATTAACTCGTCTCCAGCCAGTTTTCCCCGACTTTTATATCTACCTTGACCGGCACCTTTAACCTGACAGTATTTTCCATCTTATCCCTGACCATCGCCTTGACCTCCTCCAGTTCCGGTTTATATACCTCGAAGACCAGCTCATCGTGCACCTGCAGAATCATCTTCGATTTTTTATCTTTAAGCTCTCTGGCTATCACTATCATCACCACTTTGATTAAATCCGCAGCAGAACCCTGATGCGGGGTATTTATGGCTACCCTCTCGGCAAACTCCCTTTTCTGCTTGTTGGGGCTATCTATCTCCGGGATATATCTTCTTCTGCCTAAGAGGGTGGTTACGTATCCATCTTTTCTGGCTTTCTCAATCAGATTCTCCAGATGAGCCTGCACCCTGGGGTATCTTTTGAAATATATATCTATGAACATAGAGGCTTCCTTTGGAGTCATCTCTGTCTGCTGCGACAAGCCGTAAGCACTCACCCCGTAGATTATGGCGAAATTGGCAGTCTTTGCCTGCCTTCTCTGCTCCGGGGTAACCTTATCCAGGGGTACTCCGAAAACCTCGCTGGCTGTTCGCGTGTGAATGTCCTCTCCCTTAAAGAACGAGTCCATCAGGGTTTCATCCTCGGAGAAATGGGCTAAGATGCGTAGCTCTACCTGGGAATAATCAGCAGAGAGGAGCAGGTAGTCCTCGTTTTTCGGAATAAACCCTTTTCTTATCTGGCTGCCGATCTCCGTTTTAATGGGGATATTCTGCAGATTGGGCTCGGAAGAGGAAAGACGACCAGTTGCAGTAACGGTCTGGTTAAAAGAGGTATGTACTCTTTTGGTTTTTTTATTTACTAATGCTGGAAGGGCATCGATGTAGGTCGATTTCAGCTTGAAGAGCTGTCGGTATTCCAAGAGCTTCTGCGGCAGAGGATGAACTTTGGCTAATTCCTCCAGTACCCCGAAATCAGTAGAGGCAATGGTTTTCTTGGCAGTTTTCCGGATGGGAGTCAAGCCCATATCCTCGAATAGAACCTTGCTCAACTGCTTAGGCGAGTTCAGGTTGAACTCCTTACCTGCCATTTTATAAATCTGATTGACAATTCTGGATAGCTCAACATCCATCCGGCTGGAAAGCTCTTTTAAATAATCCACATCTATGGAAACCCCGATCAGCTCCATCCCAGCCAAGACCTGAATCAGTGGCAGCTCTACCTCGTAAAAAAGCTTGTCCAGGGAATAGCTCTTTAGCCTGGGCTCCAATATCTCTTTTAATCTTAAAGTTATATCCGCATCCTCGCAGGAATAGCTGGTGGCGGATTTAACCGGAACCTCTGCAAAGCTTTTCTGTTTTTTCCCTGAGCCGATTAAATCGGAAATGGGAATCATCCTGTAGTCTAAATACTCTAAGGCTAAACTGGAAAGGCTATGCTGTCTGGAAGAGGGATTTAAAAGATATGAGGCAAGCATAGTGTCGAAGCCTATGCCATTCAAGTCTATACCGTAATTTTTCAAAACCTCCAGGTCGAATTTCAGATTCTGTCCGGTCTTTTTAATCTTATCATCCTCTAACAGGGGTTTGAATTCTTTGAGCACTAAATTTATATCTAAGTTTTTACCTTCCCTGTGTCCAACTGGAATATAAAAAGCTTCCTCCTTTTCCAGGGAGACCGAGATTCCCACCAGCTCAGATTCAATCGGGCTTCTGCAGGAAGTCTCAGTGTCAACTGCAAATTCCTTTGCATCCTTGATTCGGGATAGAAGCTTTTTAAACTCGCCCTCTTCATCTACAGTCGAGTATTGCATTTTCTCCTTTTTCTCACTTGAGGTGATCTCCTGCAAAAACCTGGTGAACTCCAGCTCTTTGAAAAACTCCTTAAGAAGTGGAAGGTTGAACTCCTTTCTCTGAAGAGAGTCCAGATCTAGTTTTAGAGGGACATCCGTATCGATGGTGACCAGTTTCTTGGAAAGCCGGGCTAAATCCGCATGCTCTATCAGATTTTTGGAGACGTTTTTTCTTTTTACCTTATCCGCATTAGCCAGCACACCTTCCAGATCTATGAATTCCCGGATTAGCTCTAAGGCGGTCTTCTCTCCCACGCCCGGTATACCAGGAACATTGTCTGAGGAGTCCCCCATCAATCCCAGAAGGTCTGTTACCTTCTCTGGTGGAACTCCAAGCTTCTCCTGAACCATTTTCATGTCATATAGCTCTATCTCTTCCCCGCTTTTTCTGGGATTTAATACCTTTATATCCTCATCCACCAACTGTAGGAAATCCTTGTCCCCGGTAACCAGGATCACCTTTAAGCCTTTCTTTTTAGCTCGCAGGGCTAAAGTCCCCATCAGGTCATCCGCCTCAAACCCGTCCATCTCCAAAAGAGGTATATTCAGAGCTTTAACCAGTTGCATTATCCTCGGTAGCTGGGAGACCATCTCCTCCGGCATCTTAGCCCGGGTGGATTTGTATTCCTTGTAGATCTCATGTCTGAAGGTTGGAGCCTTGGTATCGAATACTACCCCGATATAATCCGGGTTCTCTTCTCTTAAAATCTTCAAGATGGAGCTGGCAAACCCAAAAGCCGCAGAGGTGTTCTCCCCCTTGGAGTTAATCAAGGGATTGCGGATGAAGGCAAAATAGGAGCGATAAGCTAAGGCTGAGCCATCGATTAAGAAAAGGCACTTATTTTTTTTTCTGTTATCGGGCATAATTAACCTGCAGGATTTATGATACTATTAAATCTGTTTAAGGTCAATAAATTTATATTGGTGTAGTGGTTCAAAATTTTGAACCACTATGCCTTAGTCCGAAGCTCTTTTTGCTAAAAGTAAAATGGGACAGAACAATATTCTGTCCCTGCAGAAAAAAATCCCAACTTTTTAAAACACCTTGATTTTTCGTCCAAAAGACAAATTCCTATAACAGACCGCCCTGCCAGCTAATTTTCCTGGTCCATCTAAGATTTTTCTTGATTAAATTTAAAGTCTATTTATATTAAAATTGGTAATAATAAGTTCTAAATGGCAATATAAATTCTAAACAATAAAAAGGAGGGGAAATGTTTGAATCATTCACCTCTGAGCCAAAGAGCGAAAAGAGGCTTTCCAGAAATTCTGCTCAAACATTCAAATTCTTATTTCTCATCTTTCTGCTTTTAGTCTTTATGTTCTTGTCTGTAAAGGCTAAAACAAAATACCTGCCTACAAACCCCTCAGGCAAACTAGTAAGTGTTCTGTTTACGCCCACCGACGCCAAATATCTGACCATAAATTATCTTAAGATGCCGCTTCAGAATGATGCTATTTTCGCTCAGAACCCCTATACCGGAAGGGCTGGAACAGAATGGCCCCAGGGTAGCGGGAATATGTATATCTTCGGAGCAGGGATATGGGTGGGAGCAAAAATACCTAAAAAGGTCGTCTCGGTGGGTTACAACCCTAATGACGGATATTCGGAGTTTGGGCCTGGTATCATCCTGTCACCGGATTCAGCAGATCACGGAACTGCGGGCCCGCCGCCTACCTGGCCCATCCTGCTTTCCACAGAATCCGCTTCATGGTCTGACAGGGAAGACAGCCTCTGGCCGGTTAAGGATTCCTTGGGCGTGCCGTTGTTTATCTCAAAGGAAGACAGCTGGTGTTTTTACAATGATGCAGATATTAACTATCACGATGCCCAGGCAAGCCCGGGAGACCAGCTAAATATACTGGTGAAGCAGACCACTTATGCCTTTAATTCCAGATATAGCCGGGATATAATTTTTATGGTGTGGGATATTTTCAACCAGGGAGATAATGCTTTGGATTCAGTTTATCTTGGGATCACAGTTGACCCCGACTTGGGAAATGCCACGGATGATATGATCGGGTTTGATTCAACCAGAAACCTGTGCTGAGTTTACAATTATACCCCTCTGTTTGACCAGGACATACAAGGAATTCCCGGTTTTATGGGTTTCAGATTACTGGAAAGCCCGGAAGACTCATCCGGAAGCCAGTTAGGCTTGACCTCTTTGACCTTGTTTACCATTGATAACGACCCGGCTGATGACGAGGAAAGATATAATCTGATGGCAGGCCTTACCACCTCTGGCGATCCTCGTGCTGGCGGACCTTTTGACGAGGATGGTGCTCCAAATGATAAAAGATTCTGCTTAAGCACCGGACCTTTCAGCCTAACGGTAGGCAATTCGGTCAGGGTGGCTTTTGGTATAATAGCCGGCCAAAACGACAGCCTGCTTAAATCAAATTCCGATTATGCTTGGGCGCTTTATCGGGCCGATTTCACAGGAGGGGACGTTAACGCTGACGGGAACACAAGTATTTCGGACATAGTTTATCTGATCAGCTATTTATTCAAACAGGGACCTGCTCCTGAGCCAATTCAGACCGGAGATACCAACTGCGATGGAAACGTCTCCGTCAGCGATATAGTCTATTTAATTGTCTATCTTTTCAAACAGGGGAATCCCCCCTGTAAATAAAGCATTCCGAAGTTAGCAGGGACACCTTTCTGAAGGCGAGAGGGTGTCCCTGCAATTCTATTCCTCCTCTTTTATAGAGAAATCCAGCATAGAGGCACGTCATGCCGTGCCTCCACAAATGTGGAGACGCATTGAATGCGTCTCGGCATAACATCGTCATGGACGATGCACTCCATATCAATAATTAGAGTAAATACATGAAGCCCGCCCCTGCTTCAAATTTTCTTAAAATTTTTGGAACAAATATGTAAGTACTTACGTAAATATTAATAGTAATTGAGAAGTGTAAAAAAGGAATTTTCATATGGACCTTTTAAGACAGCTTGGGCCTTTGGCTATCGCCAGCAGATTAAGGCGCTTGACCGAATGGCTCTATAAAGACGGTGCCCGTATCTACCAAGAGCAATCTCTGGATTTTGAGCCGCGCTGGTTTCCCCTTTTCTATCTTCTGAGGGAACTGGGCGAAACATCAGTCACCGGGGCGGCCCAGTCCCTGGGGTTAACCCATCCGGCTGTCAACCAGATTGCCGGAGAGATGTCAAAAAGAGGATTTCTGGAATCGACCAGCGACGAAAGAGATAAGCGCAAAAGACTTCTGCGGCTCACCCGAAAGGGAAGGAAGTCTCTATCCACGCTTGAACCGGTGTGGAAAGATTTTGAATCTGCAGCAGGAGAGCTTTTGAGCGAGACAGGCGGTGATTTTCTGGCGATGATCGGAAAACTGGAGGAAACCTTAAAGGAAAAGGGGATGTATGAGAGAATAACTAAGCGCATTAAGGAGCGCCAGCTCAGGAAAATTGAGATAATTAATTACCAGCCCCAGTTTAAAAAATACTTCAAGTTACTTAATTATGAATGGCTCAAAGAATACTTTAAGGTGGAAAAAGAGGATGAAAAGCTACTTTCCAGCCCCTACGAAAGAATAATAAAGCCCGGAGGGTTCATCCTCTTTGCCCGGCTGGAGGGTAAAATCGTTGGCACCACTGCTTTAATCAAACATGATAACAATACCTACGAGCTGACCAAGATGGCGGTTAAAAGAAGTGCTCAGGGACAGCAGGCAGGACGTAAGCTCTCGCTTGCCGCAATCGAAAAAGCGAAAAACTCGGGAGCCAGAAGAGTGGTTCTGCTCACCAGCCCAAGGTTAACTGCGGCTTATAATCTATACCGCTCTTTAGGTTTCGTCGAATTATCCGGGAGCCAGCCCTGGGTAACTCCTTACCATCGTGGCGGAACTCCCATGAGCCTAGATCTGAAAAATGAAACATAAAATTTTAAAAGGAGATAGTATGTCAAAAGCAGAGTTTAAAACTGAGAGCAAACTACCGGGTTTTCTGCTCAGAGTGGGATTAATTCTTTTTTTCCTCATACTGATGACACTTTTTGGCTTGTTCTTAAGGTCCTTAGAGGCACAGCAAGCTTCGCAAAGTCCACCGGATAAAACCATCGATGCTCAGGTGCAGGCGGAGGTCATCGACAGTGTGACCCAGACATTGAATAGGGTCTATGTTTTCCCGGAGGTGGCAAAGGAGATGGAGAAACACCTACGTCAACAGTATGCTGAGGGGAAATACAAAGACCTGACCAGCCTGGACCAGTTCTGTCAGAAACTCACCCAGGACCTCCAGGAGATAAGTAAGGACAGGCATCTCTGGGTCAGGTTTGCCTCTAATGAGATGATTGCTCAGTTTGAGGGTGATACACTCACGGATGAGGGTAAAAAAAGAGAGCTTGAGGAAAGGCGCAGGGATAACTTCTGTTTTAAGGAGATAAAACTTCTGGAGGGAAATATCGGTTATATTGATTTCCGCTGTTTTTCAGAGGCTACGGATGCGGGACCCACTGCTGTTGCCGCAATGAATTTCTTAGCCTATGCGGATGCTATCATCTTTGATTTGCGTCAGAATGGAGGCGGCTCTCCCAGTATGATCCAGCTCATCTCCAGCTATCTTTTCCGGGAACCGACTCACTTAAACAGCTTCTACGTCCGCGAGTCCGATTCCATTAACCAGTTCTGGACCCAGGCATACGTTGAAGGTCCCCGGCTGACCGATGTGGATGTTTATGTCCTTACCAGCAGTTACACTTTCTCTGGAGCAGAGGAGTTCACCTATAATCTCAAGAATTTAAAAAGAGGTATCATAATTGGGGAGACCACCGGCGGCGGAGCCCATCCAATCGACATCAGAATTTTTCACCATCTTAATGTTGGTATGAGCCTACCCTTTGGACGGGCAATCAATCCCATCAGCGGAACCAACTGGGAAGGAACAGGGATTACCCCGGATATAGAAGTCCCTCAGGAAAAAGCTCTGGATGTGGCTCATCTCAAAGCACTGGAGAAACTGCTGGAAAAAGCCAAAGACCCCCAGCGTGAGGCTGAGCTTAAATGGGCAATAGAGGGCAAAAAGGTATTGCTCAATCCGGTAAAAATAGAGCCTAAGAATCTGAAAATATACGTAGGTCAATATGGTCCCAGAAAAATCTGGATGGAAAACAAAGAGTTATATTACCAACGTGAGAACAGACCCAAATACAAGCTCATACCTATGGGAGACCACTGGTTTATGCTGGATGGCTTGGACTATTTCCGAATTCAATTCATTGTAGATGAGAAGGGCAAAGCCACAGAGCTTGTGGGTCATTATTCCAGTGGAACTATGGATAGTCACAAACGCAGCAAATAAGGTATCACTTGAAATAACTTAACAGGTTTTTAAGGGATGAGATTTTTAAAATAACATCAGTCAACTTTTAAATTTGGAGCGTGAGATGTTAAAGAGAAGAGCGGATGTAATTTTCTTTTTTATATTACTTCTCATCTTAAGCTCTGCTTCTTCGAGGGGAAACGAGGTAAAAGACGATACCGTAAAAAGCATCACCGCTTTCAGAATAAACGGTGGGGTGAAGATCGATGGAGTGCTGGACGAGGATTGCTGGGCCAAAGCGGAAAAATCGGGAGGTTTTGTCCAGTCTGACCCGCATGACGGCGAGCCTGCTACAGAATCGACTTACGTGCAGGTGTGCTATGATAACCAGGCACTTTATGTGGGAGTTACCTGCATGGAGAACGAGCCGGAGAAGATTATAAAAATCCTTACCCGCAGAGACCGTTACAGCTCAAGCGATGCAGTGAACCTGGGGATAGATTCTTACCATGACCACAAAACCGGATATATGTTCAAAACTTATGCCTCTGGCACCCAGTACGACATATACTATTACAACGATGGTTCTGAAGATGATTCCTGGGACGCGGTATGGGAATCTGCAGTAAAAATCGGTAAAGATCGCTGGACAGTCGAATACAAGATTCCCTTTTACTGCTTGAGATTTTCAAAAAGCGACAACTACACCTGGGGGTTTTATGTCTCACGTAACCTGATGCATAAACAGGAATGCGACCGCTGGGTAAGAATCCCTTCAAATCAGGCCGGGTATATATCCAGATGGGGGCACCTGAAGGGGATCAAGGATATCGACCCTCCAATGCATCTGGAGATTTTACCCTATGTTGTGTCGACTGAAAAAACCGAGCCCAAGAGGCTGGGAAACTCTGATGGAAGGGAGTTTTTCGGAAACGTGGGAGTTGATTTAAAATACGGGCTGACCTCGAATTTAACCCTGGATGCTACTATTAACCCTGATTTTGGACAGGTTGAGATCGACGAGATCGTATTAAACCTGACCAACTATGAGACCTTTTATCCGGAGAAAAGACCCTTTTTCGTGGAGGGTAACAAGATCTTTGAGCCGATCCAAACCGACCTGTGCCAGCTTTTCTATTCGAGAAGGATTGGAAAAGATCCTGGATATGCAGACTCGGCTGACTACTATTTCCATCGACCCACCTCCACCACTATCCTGGCTGCGGCAAAAATAACCGGTAAAACAAAAGGAGGAACGACTATCGGATTCCTCAACGCTGTCACTGACCGGGAAAAAGCTGACTTCTGGCATGTAGATGGATATCGTACAAAAAGAGTAATTGAGCCGGAAGCTAGCTATAACGTCATCAGACTCAGCCAAGATATCCTTACTAATTCATCCATCGGGATAATGAGCACTGCCGTCAACCAAAAAGGAAAAATACCCTCGTATGCCGGAGGTTTTGACTGGAGATTGCGTTTCCAAAAACAAAACTATTCTTTTTTAGGTCAGACCTATGCGAGCTCTAATGGAGAAAACGAAAGGGGTGTCGGGTATTTAACCGCCCTGGGAAAAGACGGAGGGAGACACTGGAGGGGAAATATTGTCTGGTTTTATCTGGATAAGAAGATCAATACCAACAGTCTGGGATATATGAAAAGGAACGACCTGCAGGGTGGCAGCACCTGGATTCAGTACAAAACCCAGAAGGAATCCTGGATAATCAGGAACTCCTGGAACAATTTCAACTTATCCTATGACAGCAACTTGAATCATGACCGTCTGGACTGGGGTTTCAATTTCAACAGCTCAGTCGAGCTAACCAATGGCTGGAATGTTGGAGGGGGATTCTACAGTGATCTTGGCGTGACTTATACTGACTGGGAAGTTCCTTCTCAGCTGTTGAAAATCCCGATCGGACGAAGCTGCTGGTTTAATTTATACACGGATGAAAGAAAAAAAGTCTCCGGAGGAGTTGATTACGATCTGGGAAATTACTGGGATGGATTTTCTGAGACGGTTGATCTCTGGGTTACCTTGAAACCCCGTTCCAACCTTGAGGTTACCCTGGAGCCAAATTGGAATCATATGTGGGACATAAGCCGGTTCGTTGGATATGCCCAGGATGCATCTGATTCCTCTTCCCTTAATATCTTTGGGAAACAGAGGATCAATCGAGCAGGTCTGGATCTGAGAGGAACTTACACTTTTACCAGGAATCTTACCATCCAGCTTTACACCCAGTTCTTTTTCGCTACCGGAGAATACGATAACCTCGAGAGATTTTACCCGGTAGATAAGTTCTCTCCTTTGGGAGATATTATTAATTTCTCCCCCTTCCGCCAGGATTTTCACAGGAGGGAGTTTGCTTCCAACTTTATTCTGAGATGGGAGTACCAGCCCGGCAGCACCTTGTATCTCGTCTGGACCCAGGGAAGGCATAATTATGACCCCGGTGATTTCAACCTGAAAAAGGATTTTTCGCATTTGTTTGACACGATTTCAGACAACATCTTTTTAATCAAAGCCAATTACTGGTGGAGCTTGTAACATTAACATTTTGGCTCATCAGCAAAAACGGCTTATGTTTTTTTAATTATGAGTAACACTTAATTTAACTCAATCGAGCAAAAGAGGGAACCTATGAATTCGACCCCAGGAAACAACCTTAGAGAATCAAAATTGTCAAACTGGAAATTGATCTGCATCCTGCTGATAACATTTTCAGTGAGTTTATCAACTAACGTGCTTGCTCAGGAAAGTGAACAGGATAGAACCATCGATTTCAATATGCAGGCTGAGATCATAGACAGCATCACCCATGCGTTAAATGAAAATTATGTCTTCCCGGATGTGGCAAAGGAGATGGAAAAATATGTAAGGGAGCAATACCAGAGCAAAAAATACAAGGATCTGACCAGTTTAACCCAATTCGTTCGAAAGCTGGACCAGGACCTTCGGGAAATAAGCAAAGACAAGCATCTTGGCGTAATGTTTATGTCTGATGAGGAGTTAGCTGGATTTGAAGACGATACGCTCACAGATGAGGAGAAGAAAAATGAGCTTGAGAAAAAGCGCCGCGACAATTTCTGTTTCAGGGAGATAAAAATTCTGGAGGGAAATATCGGTTATCTTAAGCTACGATGCTTTGAAGAGGCTACAGATGGTGGAGCTACAGCTATAGCTGCCATGAATTTCTTGGCCTATACCGATGCTATTATTTTTGACTTACGCCAGAACGGAGGCGGTGATCCCAGTATGGTCCAACTTATCTCCAGCTATCTTTTCAAAGAGCCAACTTATCTTAACAGCTTGTATTTCCCTAAGCCAGATTCCATCGCACAGTTCTGGACCCAAGCTTATGTTAAGGGTCCTCGTTTAACTGATGTGGATGTTTATGTGCTTACCAGCGGTAACACTTTTTCCGGAGCGGAGGAGTTCACCTATGATCTCAAGAATCTGAAAAGAGGTATCATAATCGGGGAGACCACCGGTGGTGGGGCTAACTGGTGGGAGTATAAAATCTTCAGGAATCTGAACGTTGGTATTGCCCTGCCTCTTGCGAGAGCAATAAATCCCATCAGCGGAACCAACTGGGAGGGAACAGGGATTACCCCGGATATAGAAGTCCCTCAGGAAAAAGCTCTGGATGTGGCTCATCTCAAAGCACTGGAGAAACTGCTGGAAAAAGCCAAAGACCCCCAGCGTGAGGCTGAGCTTAAATGGGCAATAGAGGGCAAAAAGGTATTGCTCAATCCGGTAAAAATAGAGCCTAAGAATCTGAAAATATACGTAGGTCAATATGGTCCCAGAAAAATCTGGATGGAAAACAAAGAGTTATATTACCAACGTGAGAACAGACCCAAATACAAGCTCATACCTATGGGAGACCACTGGTTTATGCTGGATGGCTTGGACTATTTCCGAATTCAATTCATTGTAGATGAGAAGGGCAAAGCCACAGAGCTTGTGGGTCATTATTCCAGTGGAACTATGGATAGTAATAAGCGTGGTAAATAAAAAATTCTGTAGAGACGGATAGCTATGTATCTCTGTAGCTTGGGTAGATGCAAAAAATCATCGAAGAGCGGAGACCGAAGGAATTAAAAAACAACAAATTAAAGTGGAAATAAAAAGCCCCGGCTTTTTTGTAACCGGGGCTTCCCCCTACACCGCTGTGACCTTAAACCTATTCTTCCACCTCTCTTTTCTCCTTGCGTATATCCATAATCTCCAACTCCTCCTTAAGTATCCTGTTCACCACCTTGATGAACTGCCTTAAGTTCAGATTCTGCAATTTGTAGGGATGCCAGCAGGTCTTCTCCGAGATCAGGTCGACCTCTTTTTTCTTGGACTTGGACATCCTTTCCCCCAGAGTTTGAGTTCAACCCATAGATAATAACAGTAACCATTACTATATACGGAGGAAAAAAATTATTTGCTGGGTCTCAAGCACCTTGAGCAGGTTCCGTGAAATTCCACCTCCACCTTCTCGACTTTAAACCTTCTAACTTTTTTCGCTTTAGCCTTAAGCTCTTTTTCCAAATCCAGACGAAGGTCGTAGATCCTCCCGCATCTTGTGCAAACGAAATGCTGGTGGGGAGAGATATTGCCGTCGAAATGTTCGAAGGGCGTGCCGAAGCTATACTTCCTTATAGCACCGTTTTGAGAGAGATGATTTAGGTTACGATAGACTGTGCCCAGAGAGAGCCGGGGTATCTTTCTCTTGGCCCGGAAATACAGCCATTCGGCTGTGGGATGGATGGCTGACCTTCTAAGGATACTCAGGATCAGTTCCCTTTGATGGCTATATCTTTCAGTTTTTTTCTCCATTAGCTTTTATATAGATTCTTCGCCTGGATGAACTCCTCTACGCCGGAAGGGACCAGATATCTGACAGATCTACCCGATTTGACCCTTTCCCTTATCCGGGAGGAGGAGATGTTCAGGCCATCTATGGGAACCACCAGGGATTTTTTCACGTAGCTGTTCTGCGGGTCTATCCTGTCGAAGCCGGGCCTTTTAGCTATGACCACTTTGATCTGCTCGAATATTTTCTCCGGCTCTTTCCACAGATGTAGTTCCTCCAATACATCTGAACCTAAAAGCAGATAAAGCTCTGATTGAGGGTATAGTTCTTTAAACTGGTTAATGGTCTCGATGGTATAGGATTTTCCTTCCCTTTTAAGCTCCAGGTCAGATAGGATAAAAGCTGGGTTATCCTGAATGGCTATCCGGGTCATCATAAGCCTATCCTTGGCTTCGGAGAGATGTGAGTTTTCCTTATGCGGAGGATTGGCACAGGGGACGAAAATGACCTTCTGCAGACCCAGCTCCTCCTTCAGCTCCTCCGCCAGGATCAGATGACCTGAATGGATGGGGTCGAAGGTCCCTCCGAAGATGCCTAATTTTCCCTCTTGCATGTCGATTTAAGTCTGACTATTTGTTTGCCTGAATTCCTTCCTCGCCTAACTTCTTCAGCCTTTTATTGACCTTGGCTGTTAATTTATCAGCCGGATATTCCCTCAGGAACTTGCGATATTCCAGCTCAGCCAAATCGTATTTTTTCTGCTTGAAGTAAGATTCAGCTACGAGGAAATGTGCCTCAGCCGAGTAATTGGTCTCCGGGTATTGCTCCAGAAGCTGCTGCAGATAGATCCTTGCCGCCTCATAATGTTTCAGCTTAAAATAGAGAGCTCCGGACTTATAAAGCTTTTTAGCCATTTTGGATTGAGCCTCCCACAGCAGTTTCTGTGCCTCTTCCCTGTATTCGCTCAGTGGATATCCTTCCAGAAAATCTTTAATTTCCCGAATCGCACGCAGGGTGCTTGTCTGGTCTAATTCAGCCCTGGGCGAATCCTTGAAATGAGCAGAGGCTATCATAAAAGAGGCATCGTCTGCCAGGGGACTGGCGGAAAAGGAGTGAAGCAGCTTGTTGAACTCTCCTACTGCAGCCGAATAATCCTTTTCCTTGAAATAACACATCCCCAGAAGGTACTGGGCTGAATCAACCAAAGCCGAGCCCGGATAATTGAAGATCAGCTTCTGAAATTCCACCCTGGCTTGAGAGTAGTGCTTGCCTTCGTATTCCCTTTTGGCTAAGGAGAACTGATCCTCAGCTCCCAAGAATAGGTTATCTCTCCTGCTGCCTGCACAGCTCAGGATTAAAAGCAAGATCCACAGCCAATAATATCTTCTCAACATCTTTTTCCTTTCTCTAAGGATTGCAGATCCTAACGATTAGCGAAAAACAGATAAACCAGAGCGCCTACCACCACAGTGACCGCAGCCGGCTCAATGTATTTACCCCAGCCACTTTCCGGAACCTCCGGACTTAAATAAGGATACTGCTTGTTGTTCAAGTCCGCAAGCTCATCCATTCTCACCAGATCAGAATTTTTTTCTTCCCCTCTTTTGCTCCATAGAACCCTGCCCTGGCTGTCACACAGATTAAAAGAGAGCGCCACCTGAGATTCTCTCTTGACCCAGCTTCTGCCCAGAAGCTTTTTGGTTTTGACCTGGGGGTACTCCAGGCTCAGTCTTATAATCCTGAAACTCAGAACCAGGTCATTCTCTTCCATTCCTTTTTCCTTTTCTAATCCTACCGGACCTCTTTTCTGCAGATATGAGACTATCTCCTCTTTCACTATCCAGGCAGAGGGATTCTTCCCTTCTTCCTCTATCCAGATTAATTTTGAATCAAAAGGTGCATCTTTAAAACAATCCTCTAAAACACCTCCTATAGTCTCCCTCAGAAGATTCTCGTTGGTCAAGGGGAGAGCCTGCTCCTGTGCCCGGCTCTCAAAGGACGAAAAGACGAAAGCACAGGATAAAACTCCCATCCCCGCTAAGGCGATTAGTTTTTTGAACCTTGAAAATCTATTATTCATATTTACTCTTGAGCTCCTTATACTGCTTGAGCACCTTGGCCAAAAAATAAGTGGGAAGCTTCTCCCCGGATTTGACCCTCAGCTTATAAGCATTCTCACCCAGATTATAGGCGACCAGTGCCTTTTTCACGTCTTTGAATTTCAATATCAGCTCGAAAAGGTATAAAGTCCCCAGCTGGATATTGAAAGCCGGCTCGAATAAAGACAACTCCCCTTTCCACTGGAGCCCTCTTTTTTTGGCTAACTCCTCTCCTACCGAGGGCTTGACCTGCATCAGGCCCTGTGCTCCCAAAAAAGATTCCCTCCCTTTTCTGAAAGAGCTTTCCGTCAAAATCAGGGACAGGATCAAAAGGGGATCATATCCGTATTTTTTGCTCTCGGAGAAAATCACCTGGGTCAAATCCAAAACCTCCTCCTCTTTGAATCCAACCTGAAAGTCCTCGATTATCTTCAATATCTTTAGCTTTTCCTCCAGCTCCTTGATTTTCTGCTCCTGCTCGTGCAAGATTTTGTCCCTTTCTCCCCTTTGGTAAAGGAGATAAACAATCCCTGCGGTCTGGGCTAACCAGATTAAAATAAGGATAAAAGTAACTGGCAGGGAAAGGGTGATTCCGGTTTTTCTAAATATCTTTTTAGTGGATAACATGGTTTTCCCCTTGCCTGGGCTCTAAAAAACCAGCTCTATCTTCAAAGGATAATCTGCAGCGATTCTTTTTATCTTTTCCCGAAGCTCTCGCGCATAGGAGCCGTTTTCCAAATATATACTCCTATAATGATCCAGAAGTTCTGTGAAATTGGACCTTAAGAACCTCTGCACCCTTTCCCGGATAGAGGGCGTATAGTTCATCTTATCAATATAGACAAATTTTACCTTTGCCTCAAGTGCTTTTTGCAGAAAAGAGCTTATGCTCTCTTCCGTATCGGAGAAATAGGGCAGAACAGGACCAAAGAAGATAAAGGTATCGATCCCCGCCTCATTCAGTACTTTTAAAGCTTCAAATCTTTCCTGGGTGGAAGAGGAATCAGGCTCGAATTTCCTCTGTATCTCCTCATCCAGGCAGGTTATGGTGAAACCCACCTCGCAATCCTTTATTTTCTTCAAGATGCCGATATCCCTTACGACCAAATCCGATTTGGTCTGTATGGAAACCGAGAAGTCATATCCGGATAGAATCTCCAGGGCGCCGCGGGCGAGTTTGTATTTTTCCTCTACGGGCTGATAGGAATCAGTCACCGAGCTTAACATCACCACCCCGGGTTTTGCCTTTCTAACTTCCTTCTCCAGCCTTTCCAGGAAATTCATCTTGACGTCTACAAAAGTTCCCCATTCCTCAGTATGGTCTGTGAATTTCTTCATAAAGATAGCATAGCAATAGGCACAGTTATGCTCACATCCCACATAGGGATTCAGACAATAATCCACCCCGGGGATTCTGGATTTAACCAGGGCGTTTTTGCAGGTTATTTCTTTGAGCTTGAGCATAGAAGTCAATCTTTGTGAAAACCTATCTTCTTTTTAGGTTCTTTTGGTGGTTCTAATAATTTACCTATGACTTCAAAAACTACTCTAAATTTTTGATCATACTTTTTCTCCATCTCTTCGATTTTTTCCCTTAAATCTTCATAGGTAAATAAAATTCGTCTTAATTTGGCAAAAGTTCTCATGATCTGGATATTCACATAAATAGCTCTTTTGCTATTTAATACGCTGGAAAGCATTGCCACGCCTTGTTCGGTAAAAGCATAGGGTAAGTATCCGCCTAAGCTTCTTTTCGAAGGTATCACATTTTGTGATACCAAGATTTCTGCTTCCTTTTTGGTTAGCGTTAACATAAAATCTTTTGGAAAACGGTCCTCATTCCTTTTCACTTGTTGCCTTAAAGCTATGGACTTCACTCCATAGAGTTCAGCGATATCCCGGTCTAAAATCACCTTCTGCCCTCGTATTAATAAGATTTTACTTTCTATCCTCTCCTGTGGAATTATTTCTTTCATTTTACCCATTTATGTAAATGTTCCTTTATACTATATTTTTCTTCAATTATACCTTCGCTTTTGTAAAATCTTGTTCTGTGCCGACAAAAGAAACAAAAAACCTTGAATCATAAAATATTGTAACCCAAATCGAAGTATAGCTATTCGGAATATAAGTAAATCCGTAAGCAAGAATCTCTTTATTGTCTAGATTCCACTGATTCATTTTTTGATTTAATCTAGCAAACAAATCTTCATTTTCAAATTCAAATGAATGTTTAATTTTGTAATCAACAGGTAAAATAGTTTTGAATTCATAATAAAATAACCCTTTTATGTATTTATCAAGAACATTATAATATCTTTCCCAATCCTCGTCAGGAACATCTATTTTTGTTCTTTTCCCTAAATAGATTCCACCTTTTGTAAAAAGGTCTACGAGTTTCATTCTTCTCTTCACTTTTGAACCTATTTGCAGTCGTCGTTTAATAGACCTCTTTACTTTAGTAAAAAACAATTCGCTTGCATGCCTTGAATGTTCCAAAGCTAAACCTGTAATGAAAATTCTAAAATATTCTTCGTCTAAAGAAAAACCTTTATTACATACTGCACAGCCCGGGGCTACAATCATATTTTTCTTAACATATTTTTCAGGAAACAAGCATGAAGAAATTACATGATCTCGCGTGACTTCTTTTTCTTCCCCACAGTAAACGCATATACCCATTTTAGTTCTGTCATTCACATTATCCCTCTTAGCATTTTCTATTAAACACTTGGACAGAACAATGTTCTGTCCCTACAGAAAATTAGATACATTCCCCCACCAAATCATACCCCTCCCACCCGGTAATTTTAACTTCTACAAACTCTCCGATTTTCAAACCCTTTCCTTTCACTAAAATTATTCCATCAATCTCTGGCGCTTCTTTCTGGCTTCTGGCGATTAAGTATTTTTCTTTTTTTATAATATGCCCGAATTCTGTTTTATCCGCTTTGGACTCAATCAAAACCTTTATCTTTTCCCCTACTCTTCTCTCGTTTTTCTCGAAGGCAATTTTCTGCTGTAAGCTCATCAGCCTGTCCAGTCTTCTTTCTTTTTCTTTGGAGGAGAGATGCTCTCTATATTTATACGCCTCTGTACCTTCTTCTCTGGAATAGGCGAAGGCGCCCAAACGATCAAACTTTTGCTCTTTCACGAAATTCAAAAGCTCTCTGAACTCCTCCTTACCCTCTCCGGGAAAGCCCACGATGAAGGTGGTCCTCAGAACCAAATCCGGGATGCTATTCCTGAGAGCCTGCAGAAGTCGCAGAATCCCTTTTTTATCTATTCTCCTGTTCATCAGGTAAAGTAACTTGTCGGAAATATGCTGCAAAGGCAAATCCAGATATTTACAGACCTTACTGTTTGTGGCTATCTCCTCCATCAGCTTTTCTGTGTAGTGAGCTGGATGAGTATAAAGCAGCCTTATCCATTCAATCCCTTCTGTTTGAGAAAGTGAAGAAAGCAGTTCGGGAAGTTTTTTTTCTCCATATATATCCTGCCCGTATAAAGTGATGTCCTGTCCTATAAGATTAATCTCCCTAATCCCGTCTTTTGCCAGGGACTCCGCTTCCCTTAGTATACTCTCCATCCTTCGACTTCTGTATCTACCCCTGATATGGGGGATGGAGCAATAGGCACACAAGTTATCACAGCCATCCGCAATCCTTAAATAAGCATAAGGATAAACCTGAGGTGTTCTCTCCGGTGTTTCTTCATATTCACCCGGCAGGGACGAGATCAAACAGAGCCTGCTCCCCTTTCGAACTTCAGAACAAATTTTGGAGATTTTATCCCATTCACCCAGTCCCAAGAAACCATCTACCTCCGGCATTGAACTCCATAATTGGGAATTGTATCTCTGGGCCAGACATCCGCTGACTATGATCTTTTTACCGTTGTCCCCATTTTTAAATCTGGAAAGCTCCAGTATGGTTTCTATGGACTCTTTTTTTGCCTGTTCGATAAAACCGCAGGTGTTGACGATAAAGATGTCCGCTTCATCTTTATTCTCGGTCAATTCAAATCCGGAAGATTCAAGCAAAGAAGAAAGTGCCTCCGCATCCAGATCGTTTTTCGGACAGCCCAGTCTTATTATGTTTACCTTTGTTCTCATTTATTCATTGAATGTTTTAATTTTTCATCCGCTATTTCTACTGCTCAGGCAAACTTGTCCTCTGGATCCTTTAAGGAAAAGGGGCACAGCATGACTTTATTCACCACTCAGGGGAAGAGCCTGATTCCGTATCTACTCAATACACATTTGTCTTCGATTATTCGTATTCTTTTCCCTTTGAGCTTTTGAATCTATCTTATTTATCATTATTTTTCTTTTCCCAATTCCGTTAAATCAACCAGCTCCACCCCTTTTGGTGGTTCGAAGACGAACCTGGAGTCGGATAGCTTCAGGTCAACTTTGATATCCTGAAAATTCAAAGTGGTGTAATTGTCGTTCTGGTCCTGATATTCTATTCTTCTGGCTAAAAGTGTCTTTTTATCGAAGAACACTGTTATCTTCTCGAAGAACTCGTCTTTGTTTTTCGAGGTGTAGACCATCTTATAACAGTCAGATTTTGCAACCTTCTCCTCGCCCTCTAATTTGTAATTATAATTCTTCCTGAAATCGAAAAGGTAATCATTCGGCCGGAAAAACTTGCTGGATTTCTCCACCAGGTTCTTGGTCACCTGCTGGTTCTCCTCAGAATAGATCCAGATATATTTCCCGTCTGAGACCGCAACCTGGGAGGACAGCTCTATCCTGAACTTGTTCGGGTTCTTAAGGTACATCTTCCCTTTGAACTTGCGGGTGGTGGCGAAATCCGGTGATTTGGTCTCCTGTTCGAAGCTGGTATAAAGGGTTCTCAAAGAATTATATCTTTTTTCTATCCTCAGAGCTAACTTTTCCGAGGCAGGATCCGGACTCTGGGCTGAGTGAATCGATAGCGGAAAGAGAAAGCAAATCAAGAACAGAAGGCTAAAGTTTATCCGCTTCATCTTTTTCCTCTCCTATGGTGGTATCCCCTTTCTCCAGGTAGTCTCTTGCCACCAGAACCTCCCTGGCTTTGCTCCCGTCATATGGACCAACTATCCCCTCGTTTTCCATCTGGTCGATTAACCTTGCCGCTCTCTGATAACCTATCCCCAGTCTTCTCTGCAGAAGGGAGACTGAGCCCTGGCGGTGACGAACCACTACCTCGACGGCCCTTTTGTAAAGATCGTCCTCTTCTGAATCCTCCCACCTGTCTGACAGATCGGATTTCTCCTCTTCCCGGCTGAACACCCCAATGGGCGTGGGAACGTAATCCTGGGCTTTGATGGAATCGACCAGCTTCTGGGTCTCCTCACTGGTGATATAGGCACCGTGTATTCTCCGGGGTTCCGGATGACCACTCTGGATGAAGAGCATATCCCCGTTACCCAGAAGTTTTTCTGAACCCACGCCATCGATGATGGTTCTTGAGTCTATCCTGGAGGCTACCTGAAAGGCTATGCGCGCTGAGAAATTTGCCTTGATCAGGCCGGTAATGACATCCACCGAAGGCCTCTGGGTAGCTAAGATAAGATGTATCCCCACTGCCCTGGCCATCTGAGCCAGGCGGGTAATCAAAGCTTCGGTTTTCAAAGAGGAAGACATCATCAGGTCTGCCAGCTCATCCACGATTATCACCAGATAAGGCAGAAGTCCTTCTCTTTTTTTCTTCTTATTATAATCCTCGATGTTCCTTACCCCGGCACGGGCTAATTTCTTATACCTTTCCTCCATCTCTACCACTGTCTCAGCCAAGACCCTCTCCGCAGCTTTGGGATGGGTAACCACGGGACGCTCCAGATGGGGAATCTGATTATATGCGGTTAATTCCAGCATCTTGGGGTCGATCATTACAAATCTTATCTCCTCCGGGTGAAGACGGTAAAGCAGGCTGGCCAAGATCACGTTTATACAGACGCTTTTGCCGGAGCCGGTCGCACCAGCGATCAAAAGGTGTGGCATCCTGGAAAGGTCGGTCACAAAGACCTCGCCCGAGATAGTCTTGCCCAGGGCTAAGGCTAAACGATAGGAGGTGTTCTGAAAAAGCGGGGAGACCAGAATATCCTTCAGGTAGACTGTCTGCGGGGTTCTATTGGGAATCTCCACGCCCACGGCCGCTTTTCCCGGAATGGGGGCAACGATCCTTATCCTCTTTGCCTGCAGGGCTAAGGCTAAATCGTCCGAGAGACTCATTATCTGGTTCACCTTAACCCCTGGCGCTGGTTTGAATTCATAGCGGGTGATAACCGGGCCAGGGCTTTTCTCCACCAAATCCCCTTCTATTCCGATGCCAAAGGTCTCCAGGGTCTCTTTCAATACCCTGGCAGTCTGATTAAGCTCTTCATTGGTGACTGAGGGCTTTATCTGAGGAGGGTCATTCAGAAGACTAAGGCCTGGATACTGATAAGCGCCAATCTCTTTTTCCTCCCTGCCCCGCACGAAGCTCAAGGAGGTCTTTATCTCCTTGACTAGATTCCGAGATTTTTCCTCCTCTCCGGAAAATGTCTCCTCTTTTTCAATCTTTTCTTCTGGAAGGGGTACTCTTAACACAGCTTCCTCATCCTTTTTCTTTCCCCAAGTCTCTTTCAGTTCCTCTATCCTCTGTGACCTTCTTCTCTCCATCCTCTTCAACTCCCACCATTTGCTCCCTCCCTCGTAGAACCGTCGTAATAGGGCTTTTCCGAAGAGCAACGACTCGGAAAGCTTCCAGGGCGTAACCAGAATTACCGCAATCACCAGCAGGGCTAAGCTTAAGGTATAGGAGCCGAAAGTTCCCAGAAGTTTAACCAGTATCCTGGCGAAAAAAAGGGAGCTCCAGCCTCCCAGGGTTATCTTTGAAAAATCCACCCCTGTAGAGGAATTAGCCAGAGAGATGGAAAATATCATCCCCAGGAAAAAGACCAGACAGAAAACATAAAGGGTCTTCTTGAAAAAAACTGAGAGGTCCTTTTTGAAAAGGAAATTCGTTCCCCAGAGCAAAAACAGCGCAGGCAGAACGAAGGAGGCTATACCTAAAAGATAGAACAAAACGTAGGAAACCAAAGCCCCCATTATACCGGCCTGATTCCTTATCGGCTGGCTGAGAAGCCTGTCCAGACTGCTCCAGGAAAGCTCAGTATTCAGAAACTTAGCGTCCTTAGAATGGCTGTAGGTGAAAAGGCTCAAAAGGATGAACAGGGCTAAAGCCCAGAGCAGAACTCCGAAGATCTCGTCTTTCCTCTCAGCCGGAATATTTTTTAAAAATTTCATCATAGGATTAAACGAAGGTACGGTGTACTGGGTTAGACTTTTATAATAGTATAAACGCCAAGAGCCAGAGAACCATTTTAATTTCTTAATATCTTATCACCAAATCCCCCAAATGTCAATTAATTTTTCAGACAAATATTATTATACCCCATATTTGCAGGAACAGATGGGACTGCATCTCTGTATTTAATTTCTTTAGTTCGCCTACCGAGAGACACGGCACGTGATGCCCCTGCTATCATATATAATTCCTTCCTACATCTCTTATTCTGTTTTGAAAACTAAAAGGCAGTCCCCGCAGGGGCTGCCTTTTTTCAATACTTGGAAAAATCTTTCTCTACCTCACCGCATCCTTCAATTGCTTTCCAGCCTTGAACTTCGGTACTCTGGCCGCAGCAATCTTAATCGGAGCGCCGGTCTGAGGATTCCTTCCGGTGCGTGCTTTACGCCTACCAACTGAGAAGGTGCCAAAACCCACAAAACTTACTCTTTTTCCTTTCTTCAGAGCAGAGGTCACTCCTTCTATAAAGGAGTTCAGAGCTCTATGCGCCTGGGATTTAGTCACCTTAGCATCCTTGGCGATCTTGCCAACCAATTCCTCCTTCGTCATTCACTCACCCCCTTATCTGGGAATAAGGTTAACGTTTTACGGTTCACGTTTGAAAGAATATAGAGTTTATGCGGGTTTGTCAAGGATTATTTTTATTTTTTCCGAAAATTTTTCAAAATAATTGCCGGGGAAGGCTCGCAGGACAAGGATCTTTAGTAGAGCAGCTCCCTTAAACCCGTCATCCCCTTTTCCACCTTCACCTCGGGCAGTGCCTTTATATTGATGCGAAAATAATACCCTTCCCGGTAGCCTGTGGTTATCCAGGTGAAGCTTCCCTCCCAGCAGTGCAGGTCCCGGTGGAATACAAAGGACTGCTCGGTGAGCTCCTTGGATGCAAAATCATACCGCGTATCATAGCTTATATGCCATTTCTCTGTCAGCCAGAAATCTAAAGACAGGCTCAACCAGTGATTTTTATAGATGCCTGTGGTCTCCCTGGTCTCTGAATATCTGTGGCTTAAACTCAGGGTATATCCTTTTCCGCTCTTCTCCTGTCCTTCCTCTTTATTCCTGAAAGGCAGGGTACCTCTGTGGAAGAGACTGGTGCTTAAACTCAAGCTCAGAAGACGCAGATGGGACAGCTGCAGCTCCTTGGTCACCAGGTTATAGGGATCATGGGTAAAGGATAGCTCAAAGTTTATCCCGGGAATAGCATTAGACCACAGTCTGGAGGAAAGATTGGAGAGCTTATGTTCCTGGGCTAAGAAGTTGTACCCGCTGCTCAAGGTATAACCGAAAAGCTCAAATTTCTTTTCCTTGCCTTCTTTCTGGGTCTTTACCTGGAGAAGATGAGAAAGGCTGAAATTGAGCGACTGTGCCTTGCCGCCACCACTTCCCACGCCGGTATAGCTTACATAATTTAAATGTCTTTTTATACCCGGGATAAAACTGAATCCCAGGCTGGGAGTAATAACCTGTCTAATGCCGGATACGGGTCCGATTTTGGGAGAGAAGGTCCCGTAGATCGTGGTGCTGGCGTTAAGCCCTAGGGAGTAACTACTTCTATGGGCAAACGAATTTGCTTTAATCCCTTTCTCTTCGCTCTGGTCAGTTTCAAAGACGTAATAGAAGCTGCCCCGGTAATTGAAACTGGGGGATAAGACTATATAGCCGAAAAGCTTCTGGGGGAAGGAAAGGCTTATGCTATTATCCAGAGTCGAGAATCTCTTGCGGGTAAAGCCATCCGTTAGTTCAGTTTTGCTGTAGTAGTTTTGGAAAGAAGACGAGAAGGAAAGGTAAAGGCTCTGGTACCACCTTCTGGGCTGGTCCGCAGAGGATTTGAAGGGGGAGAAAGACGACTTGCTTATCCGGAAGGTGGGAAGCTTTAAGGTTTTGGAGTTCTCATCCAGATTTTCCAGCTGATCCAGGGCGATATATATCCCCGCCTCTGAATACTTGGTGTTCAGACTGGCTGAGGAATGAATGCTTCTATCTCTCCTTTCCTCCGCGTCGAAGCTGTAATCACGGTAATAGGTATTGTCGCTCACGAACCTGCCGGAAGCGGAGAGCTTGGTAACAGGTGAGATATTATGGGAATGGCTCAAAACCAGATCCCAGCGATTGGTTCTGGAGATATGAAAACCTGATTCTGCTTTCTCCCTTTTATAAGAACTGGAGACGCTTCCGCTATAAAGGTATCTTTTGGCATACCTGAAATTCTCCTTCAACAACCAGCCGGAGTTCTCATAATAATCCACGCTGGTTTCCAAATCCCAGTAATCCGAGGGCGCCCAGTAATAGCCCAAGTTACGGATATACCCTTCTCCGGAAATGAAGTTGCCCACCTCGAACGTCAAAAATCCTGAATGCCTGCCCGGTTTGATGGGAAAAACATAGAAGGGAATTGCCGCTATCGGGATGTCGTAAATATACATCACCACCGGTCTGGCAATGACTTTATCCTTGGCGATTATCTTCATCTTCTGGGAATAGAAATGGAAATGGGGGGTATTCAGATCGCAGGTGGTATAACTTCCGCCCGAGGCTAAGAAGACGTTCTCCTCGATCTTGCCTAATTGCTTCCCATAGTAGTATCCTCCCTGGAAGTCGGTTCGGCCAGCTTTGACTTTGCCTTTACGGGTAGTTAGATAATAGCTCATCTCCTCCCCTTTAAGCTCCTCTGTGCCGTCCACGAGTACCGGTGGCTGAGTCAATTCCCTTTCTCCTTCCTTCTCCTGGTAAATCCCCTCTGCCTTGAGATACTCCCTCTCTGTGTCATAGACCACTTTCCCCGCTTTCAAGGTTACCTGTCTGTATTTTAAGAAACAGTTATCCTCCAAATCTATCTGATTTTTCTCTACCTTATAATCTATCTTCGCGGCTGAGTAGCTCACCGTATCTTCTGAGTGAAGGGAATCTTTTTCCTCCGGGGGGAAATAATAAGAGCCGAGTGCTCCGCCTATGATGGTTATCCTCTTCAGCTTCTCTCCTTCAAAATCCAGCTCTAAGCTGTCTCCCGAGGCTTCGTTTCTGGTCTGAGCTAAGGTATCTCTGGCTGAGGGATAATAAAGAGAGGTGGCATTATTCAAAACTTTTACGGTTTTCAGCTTCTCTTCTTCCCCCAGAAGAAAGTAAATTTTCTTTCCTGATAAGAAACTCTCGTTGTATCTCTGCGTTGAAGAATCAGCCAGCTCCCTATGAGCTGCTTTCGCCTCTCCGGCTACCTCGATCTTGTAAATTTTGTTATCTTTATACAGGATCTCCATCTCCTCACCGGACAGCTCTGAGTTCTCTCTTTTGGCAGAGGGATTCTGGCTTAACACTATTCCCTCCTCCTTGCCAAAGATCTCAGCTTTTTCGCAGGAAGCCTCCATCGCCCCCTTCTGGATATGAACGTCTCCTCTGGCTACGCCCCTTTTTAGCTCTACAAAGTACTCCAGGGTATCAGCGGTAATCGTCAGGGAGCTGTCTTTCATCTCTGGGTTGTATATGAGTGAGGGGGATTGAGTGAAAAAAGCATATTTTCTGCTGCGGTCATACTCTGCATGACCCCCTGTGACGATCGTTTTCTCCTTTCTGCTTTCCAGTTTCACATTCTCATCTGCTACTATTTTTTTAAGCTTCTGATAATAGGTAACCCTTTCTGCAGAAAGAGACTGCTCCGGCTCTTCTACCTTCACACCTCCTATGAAGATCGCCAGCCCGGAGGAACGATACCACACCGCTCTGTCCGAATAAAGCTCTGCTTTCCCGTGCCGGAAATGAACGTTCCCATTCAGGTTCAGGATGATATTCTCCTTCTCCATTCTTAAATCAGAGAAATCCGCATGCAGAAGCTCAAGCGGCTCTTCCTTTTTCTCCTGAGGCTCAGCCTGAAGACAGCTGACCGAAAAAAACAGGAGAATAATTAGAAGCGATAAGATCCTGTACATGCTTTCCCTAACTGAAATACGTACGACCATTCCCTTACAATCGGCAAACAAGAACATATTTAAAAGCAGAGGGAAAATCAAGGGATTTGAGCAGGGGCAATTCACGAATTGCCTTTTCAATTATTAGTGTTTTGGCTGGCTATCATCACTGAAATTTGTTTTTTAGCAGAACCAATTGAACCCATCCAAATTCAGGCAAGAAATGAAATTCCATATCTTTTTTGATTTCATCCCAGAAGCTCTTCTCTTTTTTAGGCAAATCCATTCGATAAAACCTCAAGCAAAAAAGCTGTGCCACAACCATATTCCACCATCTTGTCAGGTTTTGCAAATTCAATCAGAAATTCCAGCCAGGTTTTTCGCTCTTCTGATTGAGGTTGTGTTTCCATGAAAAGCTCAATCTTTTCTCTTAAAGATCTTCTCTACCACATATATATCGGAACTGCCTAAACCTCCCTCACGATTCGAGGTAAAATAGAATTTTTTACCATCCGGGAAAAGACAGGGGTCATAATCGTGTTTATCTGAAAGAAAAGGTTCTCTCATCAACTGGGGATTGGTCCACTTCCCATCTCTAAACTCGAACTTCCATATATCCACATATTTTCTGCTTGTGTCCCTGACCGAGTTTAAATACAAAGTCTTTCCATCCGGAGTGATATAGGGTGTTGCCTCCCATGTCCCAAAATTAACCGGAGGGGGAAGCTTTTCAGGATCTGACCATCGATCTCCCATCCATCTCGATTGATAGATTTGACAAGTTCCAGGATTGGATGTGTCTCTATCACTGGAAAATATAATAGTCTTGAAATCACGGGGCAGAGTCACCCCCCAGTCCGGTCTATCCGGGGTTACAAATATGCTGTCATATATTTTAGGCCGGCTCCATTTCTCTCCATTCCACTCGCTTAAATAGATATCGCAGTTCCAGTATTCTCCCTGATTATCCCGATTAGAAGCAAAAAATAACTTTTTCCCATCCAGGGTCACAAAAGGGTCAAATTCATCCCTTTCCGTGTTTAAAGGAGAGGGAAGTAGTTCAGCTCTAGACCACTCGCCATTTACAAACTCGGATATGTATAAATCGTATGTTCCTTCTCGGTCAGAGGCAAAGAACATCCTCTTGCCATCCCCAGTAAAGGTGGGGTGTTCGTCCTTGGCTGGAGAATTAATATTTGAACCTAAATTCCGGAGATTGCCCCATTCGTATTCCCCCTCTTGTCTGGTTCCACACCCTGAAAGTATAACCAGCAAAATAACCGCAAGACAATATAAGAAAAACTTTTTTGACATTGCACCCTCCTGCAAATTTAAGATGAGTTTAAATGATTTTATTTCAGTTATCCTGAGCTTACTGACCTGCTGACGATAATGCATTCCCAGTCTATTCCCCTACGGTCCTCGAACTATGTAACTTTTACCTGTTCAAAAGATATTACTTTTTCCATTTCCCAAAGCAACTAACTTCCGAGATGGGCTTACGCACTGGTGGAAGAGACTCATCTGCTGGATAGCCTATGGCAATGACTGAGGCAAGACGTAAATCCTCTGGTACACCTATCAGGTTTTTGATCTGGTCTTCTGCAACTAGAGATAAACCTATCCAGAGCGAGCCCAAGCCCATCGATTTTGCGGAGAGGAGTATATTCTGACAGGCACACGAAACCGCCTGAATATTCCACAGCATCTGTATATCCTTCCACTCCTCTTCCTCGATATTGCTGTCATCGCAGAAGGCGAAGATATGAACCGGTGCGGAGAATATGCTCGATATGTATTGCCTCATCCTTTTAACCGGCAGTTCTTTGCTCTTATAATAATCAGACAGTTTCTCCATTAACGCATTAACAATTTTCTCCTTGACCATCTTTTCCTTCACTACCACGAATCTCCAAGGCTGGTCATTGTTGGGCGAGGGTGCCCAGGTGGCTGATTTCAAGAGTATCTCTATGGTATCCTGACTCACATCTTTTTCCTTAAACCTTCGGATGCTCCTTCTTTCTTCTA
The DNA here is from genome assembly GCA_964511075.1 of uncultured Ignavibacteria bacterium. GTDB lineage: Bacteria > Zixibacteria > MSB-5A5 > MSB-5A5 > RBG-16-43-9 > CAZEDM01. The sequence goes on along the minus strand of CAZEDM010000001.1, from coordinate 126,196 downwards.
TAATTTTTAAAACCGGATTTTGTTCAAAAGGGGAATTCTCACTCGGGCCACCACCTTGAGGATAGAGGAGCTTCTCAGCTACCTTCACTGCCATACTCTCAAAATAAGGCCAGTTTCCAGTGATGATATTCCCATCAACTACACATACTTCCTTCACATATTCTCCGCCTGTTTCTTGAATATCTTTCACTATCTCCTGATGTCCGGTTGCCTTGCGTCCCTTTAATACTCCGGCAGAGGCTAAGGCTAAAGGACCATGGCAGATTCCTGCAAGGATTAACCCTCTCTGATCTGCTTTTCGTATTAGCTGGACTATAAAAGCGCTGTCTTTTTCTAAAAGATTTTTAGGACTATTCCCTCCGGGGAAGAAAATCAGATTATATTTTAATAAATCCACCTGGGATAATAGTAAATTGGTTTCAATAGTCTTTTCTTCAGATTTATCCCAGCCTTTATCGGTTCTTTTCCACAGGTGCCCTTTCAATTCTTTGTCTGTGGCGGCAATATCCACCTTTGCGCCCCAGTTATCCCAGTATTTTTTAATAACCATAGTCTCATAATAGTCGAAATCATCTCCCAGCAGAACCAGGAAACGATACCCCGAGAGGTCATAATCATATTTCTCATCTGACTGTTCCCAGAATACTTGGGCTGAGGAGATGTTAAGATTTAAGATTAAAAATAAAAGGAATAGAAAAATAATATACCCGTTAACATTATTCTCCAACATCACTTTTCTCCTTTGAAAAATAAATGAAAGAATCTATTCACCTTCAAAACTTTCCTGGATGATGAATTCATCCAGCTCTTTCTTTGGAGGCATCTGGGGCCATTCCCTGGGTATCCCTATGGGAGTGGCGCAGATGAACTTTAAATTATCCGGTGCATTGACAAATGACTTTACAAACTCCTCCGGAAAATAGGTGGTGAAAAATCCGCTTCCATACCCTAAAGCCCTGGCACAGAGCATCAGATTCTCCACTGCCAGACATCCATCATATAGGGCGTATTGGGGATAGATGGTGGTGTCAACGAAGACCATTATATAAACCGGAGCAGTCATCACACCCTCTATGGCATTCTTACCGCCCTCGATATAAGATTTCTTTTTTTCTCCATCCAGTTCCGGTGACGAATTAACCCTCTGTTCCCAATTTGCCTGAAGAATGTTTTTGAGGGAATCCAGGCGAGCCTTATCTTTGATTACCACGAATTTCCAGGGCTGGACATTACCGGCAGTGGGGGCGTATCTGGCAGCATCCAGGATCTTTCTTATATCTTCTTCAGGCACTGGAGTTGTTTGAAACTCCCTGACCGTCCTTCTGTTACGGATGGTCTCAAAAACTGCCTTGAGCTTGATAGCGTCTGTGCTCTCCACATCAGAATCTTTATCCTCTCCATACCTTAGAGATTTTTTTATCTCCACCTCCTGATTGAAGACTTTTATGTTGGGCATAACCTCATTCCATAAAAAGTGTTCGAAAATCTGCTCCGAGGGGGTCAAATCGTTTGCCCTTTGCCAGAATTCTTTTAACTGAATCAAAGAGGCGAGAACGAAATACGCCCGCTTTTCTTTCTTCCACAAAAGCCCTCTGAAACCGTAATCGTATGCCAGATGAGAACCCCTTATATTCTTTTTTAGTTTGTATATCCCTTCCCCAAGATAATAGCCATCCTTTTTTTGAAGAGAGCCCAACTTCAGATCTGTGATCTCAGAGGAATCCTCCGGGGAAAATGAATAGGCGATTATTTTCTTCAAAAATCTATCGAAAAGTTCAGTTGAGACATCCCCATCCGTATCTTCCCACAGAAGCTCTATATGTTTTTCCGAATCAGTCAGAAGAGTCCACAGGGAACCGTTGTCTTTTGACATCCCTTGCGGAAACCATTCCTCATCTGTAAAATCTGCAACCCTCCAGTTCTCGGGGACATAAAAGTACAAATCCCATTCTGAGGATTGATATTTTTTATCCAACCCCGGAATCGTCTCTGGAATTCCTCCCTGGTGACAGCATACCGTGCGGGTGATTGATTTCTGGACCTCCAGCAGTTCCTTTGGGGTCCCGCGTTTTAGATTAATATTGCAGTCAGCGATGAATTGACGATTCGTCCGGGGACAGTTCCACACCAAAAAGCGGGTGTAGATTGCCCCCTTGCCGAAAGTAGCCTCAGCGAAGAATCCTTTATGCCCGCAGACTTCTATCTTCCCCTCTATATCATTCAGCTCGAAATTTATCGCCTGTCCCCAGAAATTGAGCAAAAGGTCACGCACATACTCAATGGATAGTTCCTTTTTCTCTTCAGTCAGAGGCCTCCAGTGCAGAAAATACATCAGCCACCTGTCCAGATGCAGCCTGATATGTCCCTGCTCCTCTTTGATCTCTGATGAGATCAACTGCCAGTCATCCCCGGTTTTAGTCAGCCCCTGCAGATCGATATAATCTTCAACCCCCCTGGCATAAGATATATTGGTTAATATGAGAAAAACGCTAAGAAAGCGGAAAATAAATTTAAACATAACTCCCCCAGACTTCTTTATTCAAAACCCTTTGAGATCTTCTTCTCTTATGATTTACACCTGAGAAATTCTTTCAAAGATTCAAAAAAATCAACTGAATGACTTGCTCAAAAGTATTAAAGACCAGGTTTACATCTGCAGTGTTCCTTATACATACACTTGTCCATAATTACAGTCAACCCTGCGGAATTAGCTTTCTCTGCTGCTTCCTGATTGACGATCCCCTCCTGCATCCACACAACCTTCGCCTTTATCTGGATCGCCTGGTCGACGATGGGAGGCACATCCTCAGATCTTCGGAAGATATCGACAATATCCACCTTCTCCGGAATGGAGAGTAAATCCGGATAAGCTTTTTCTCCCAAGATTTCTTTCTCATGTGGATTTACCGGTATGATCTGGTAGCCCTGGGACTGGAGATATCTGGCAACTGAATGACTTGCTCGCGCTGGATTGGAGGAAAGCCCTACCACAGCGATGCTCCTGTTCTCCTTGAAGATTTTTTCCATAGTATCCATTCATCCTCCAGTTTTTATTTTCCTTTTCTTCTTATTTTTTTTCTTCTTTTCGAGTTTCTCCAGCTCTTTCTCTATGACCCGGTGAAGCCTTTTCTGTTCCCCAAAGCCAAATAAGGCTTTTTCAAAAACCTCCTCCATCCTCTCCACCCAGATAAACTCAAGCTCCTCTCTTAACCTCTCAGGCAGATCCGGAAGACTCTTTTGGTTGGCTTTAGGCAATATAACCTTTTTTATTCCCACCCTCCTGGCTGCGGAGAGCTTTTCCTTAATCCCGTCAACCGGAAGGACATTCCCCCTTAAGGACATCTCCCCGCTCATCGCGATATCATTCCTTACGGGCTTATCGCTCATAACCGAGGCGATTAAAAGACAGATGGCGATCCCGGCAGAGGGACCGTCCTTGGGAATAGCCTCCCGGGGAAAATGCAAGTGGATATCGTAATCGGTAAAATCCTTCGAGTTTATTCCCAGTAGAGGAGCCTGGGAGCGCACATAACTGTGAGCGGTCTGAATGGTTTCCCGTATAACTCCTCCTAACTGACCGGTGGAGAAGACCTGTCCGCTTCCTCTCATCTTCAAACCCTCTATAAGCATGATATCCCCGCCTGAAGGGGTCCAGGCTAAACCGCAGACCAGCCCCACCTCCGGTTTCTTCTCGGTCAGCTCCGGGATATACACCGGAGCACCCAGGTAGTCTTTCAAATTCTCCGGATAAACTTTCCAGATCTTTCCGCTGCCCGAGGCTCTCATCCGGGCGATCTTTCTACAGATGATTATGATCTCCCTCTGCAGAATCCTTATCCCTTCCTCGATAGCGTATTCCCGGATGATCTTCTTTATAGCCTCGTCGGTTATCTGAACCTGTTTTTCCGAAAGCCCGTGCCTTTTTATCTGCGAAGGGATAAGGTATCTTCTGGCAATTTCCAGCTTCTCCTCTTCAATGAACCCGGTGAACTCGACTATCTCCAGCAGGTCCAGGAGCGCATCCGGAATCTCGTCTATATTATGAGCCTTAGCTATAAATAATACCTCAGAGAGGTCAAAAGGAAGAGCCAGGTAATTGTCAATAAAGTTAAAATTATGCTCGGGGTCCAGAGCATCCAGCAATGCAGAGATAACCTCTCCCCTGGGGGTTCCGTTGCCTAACTCGTCCACACCCTCTATTAAAAATAGCGGGTCATTACACCCAGCTTCCCTTAGGTTCTTAATCACAGCACCAGGCGACCCGCCTAAGAAGCCGAACCTTTCCCCCTTTATCTCCTGTCTTTTGGTAATCCCCTCCAGGTTCAATCGAACGTATTTTCGATCCAGAGCCAAAGCGATAGAGCGGGCTAAGGCTGTCTTGCCAGTTCCAGGAGGACCCACAAAACACAAAATAGAACCCTTTATATCCTTTTTTAACTGGCGAATGGCAAAGTACTCGTAGATTCTCTCCTTCATCTTCTTCTGCCCGAAATACTCCTTATCCAGGACCTTCTCCAATCTCTCCACATCTATTCCCCCGGCAGAGCTCTTCTCCCAGGGAAGTGAGATAAGCCAATCGATATAGCTCCAGATCAAGTCGAATTCACCTGAGGCGAAGGAGATATGTTTCAATCTCTCCAGCTCTAAAAGCGCCTTCCTCTCTGCCAGAAAGGGTAAACCCGCTTCTTGAATCCTCTTCCGGAGCCTCTCTATCTCCGACTTCTGGAAATCTGTAAAGTTTGAACTCATTTTTTAAAAGAAAAGCCTTTCTGGGAATATATTTTGACTTTAAATCCCTGTCAAGGGATTAAGTTCTGTTCTATGAAAAAAGAGTATCATCGGGTAAGGTGCACAACCTATCCACAGGATCCGAATTCGGACGAGGAATCAATGATTTATCTTTACGTAGGCATCCCGTTAAGGCAGGAAGCCCTGCAAAAAAGAATTTTGCAGAGCTCTCGAGTAAAAAAACGGGAGGTCATAATACCTCCCGTTTCCAATCTCTGAATTTTTTCTTCTGTCGGTTATTTTTTCTCTTCCATCTTCTCATATACCTTCTTCATCACCACTTTTTCCAGAGGCCTGTCGTTCTGGTCGGTTTTAACCTGAGCTATCTTATCCACCACATCCATACCCTTGATTACCTTGCCGAAGACCACATACTTCCCGTCCAGCATGGGCAGGTCTTTTAAGCAGATATAGAACTGGCTCCCCCCAGAATTCAGATCCTGTGCCCTTGCCATACCCAGGGAGCCTCTGAGATGTTTGGTCTTAGCCTGCTCGAAAGGTATAGAGTAACCCGGACCTCCGGTTCCATCGCCTTTGGGATCCCCTCCCTGAACCACGAAATTAGGGATCACGCGATGAAAAGTCAAGCCATCATAATATCCTTGATGAACCAACCTGAGAAAATTAAGTGCAGTTTTGGGGGTTTCTTTCCAGAAAAGCTCCAGCTCGATATTTCCGAGATTGGTTTCCAGAACCACGATGGGGTTTTTATCCCTCACGATCACCTCCGTGGTATCAGCCGGAACCTTGGACTTAACCGTATCAGCCAAAGCCTCTGCCTTTCCCGATTCGGATCCTTGATTTTCCGCTTTCATCTCCTTCTTACATCCTGCGAAACTGAACACCAGAAGAGCAATCATCAGTAAGTAGACTACCTTTTTCATTTGTTCCTCCTTTAAAATGTTTCTGGTCAATTTCTTAAAAATCCTTTTTTTCCGCACCTCCTTTATCCTGATATTTTTTTATTCTGTATCCCTTTTTCTAAGAAATATATATTCGTATCCTTTCCATGTCAAGGAATTAAAGACAAACTGCTTGGAGCAAGGAAGAGTATTGACGGATTCCATTTCTCCACTCCTCCTGAAGAACATCTATCCGCCAATCAATAAAAACTTGACTTTGGGTATGGAATAAGTAAAATAAAAGAAAGGATTAGGCAACAGAATGCGAAACATATTCAATCTACCTTGCATTATAATAATTCAGATTCTTTTGATCTTTTCGTCGACTGGCTGTAATAAATCTGAAAAACAATCAAAGGGAGAAGGTATGAAAATAATCTTCCTGCATCACAGCACTGGAGAGGTAATCTGGAAGGGAGGGGTCCCCCAGTGGTTCAAAAAGTATAATAAAGAAAATGGCACAAACTATAAAATCGAAGAGCAGGTTTTCCCCAAGACCTCACCCTATGGCTGGAAAAACTATCCTTTTGATTACTATAATATCTGGGTTAAAAACGCCGGGGACAAACCCTTTATGAGCGAGCCTACCCTGGAAATTTTTACCAAAAAGTATGATGTCATTGTATGGAAACACTGCTTTCCGGTAAGCAAGCTAATGCAGGATACGGGCAACCCGAATATAAACTCAGAGGAAAAAAGGGCTGAGAATTACAAGCTCCAGTACCAAGCTTTGAAACAGAAAATGCATCAGTTTCCAGAAAACAAGTTTATCCTCTGGACCGGCGCCGCATTGGTGAAAAACGCCACAGACGAGGAAACTGCCGAACGAGCCAGAGAGTTTTTCACCTGGGTGAAAAACCAGTGGGACGAGAAAGGGGATAACATCTACATCTGGGATTTCTATGAGCTGGAGACCGAGGGAGGGTTTTATCTCAAAGATGAATATGCTTTTAGCCCGGACAACTCCCATCCCAATGAGAAATTTTCACAAAAGGTTGCTCCTTTATTTTGTCAGAGAATAGTTAATGTAATTCAGGGTATAGGAGATAGCACAAGCTTAACCGGCAAATGACGTTTTCAATCAATCCTTAAACAAAATAAATTATTTCCCACCCCTAAGTAAATAAGAGATGAGGGAACAAATTCTAATCAAGAACGTCAATTTAGTTGGTGTAAAGGAGGGAGCTCTGCGAGAGAATCTGGATATTTTAATTGAGGACCAGATAATAAAGGAAGTGGGCAAATTAAATTCTGCAGAAAAAGAGAATATAAAATCCATAGATTGCTCGGATAAATTTGCCTTGTCCGGGCTTTTCGAGTGCCATACCCATCTGAGCGTTTTAACCAACCAGCCAGAAAAAGACAGGGAGGAGATACTGGAGGAGTGCGGAATTGCAGGTGGAAGCCTTTCAGAGGCACTGGAAAAGCAGGTGTTAAAGAAATTCGTGGAGAAGGGAATAACCCAGGTACGGGATTGTGGCGGACCAGTTGAAACCTTAAAGGGATTCAAAGATAAAATATCATCCGGGGATTATATCGGCCCTGAGCTTTTCTATTCCGGACCTATGCTGGAGAAAAGTCCTTTAAGAGGGGAGCAGATGAACGAGCGCTGGCACGGCTGGAGTGTAGCTGTTGACACCCTGCAGGATGCGGAAAACATAATCCGGCAAATCTCTACACAGTGTGCAGCTTTAGTTAAAACCTTCGGTAAATTTGATGTAGATGTTCTAAAATATCTCTTAGATAAAGCCGAAGAAGTCAACCTGCCAGTTACCCATGATCCGGGTCCCACCTTTTTCCATTCGGTTCCGGTGGACAGAGCAATCGATTTGGGCATAAGATGTATCGAGCATGGTAAATCACCCTGGTATATAGTTCTGACGGATGATTTAAAATCTGAACATGATAAACTCATCGCTTCCTCTCCGGAAAATAAGGAAGTTTTTATCAACCGGATGTTCGACCTGGGTATCGATTCTATCTCGGAAACTAAATTGAAATCGTTGGCAGATAAGATGCTTGAAAACCAGGTCTATTTCTGCCCGACTTTGCATGTCTTCAAGCGTTATTCCGAACATCCTGAGGAATTCAGTCCAGATGAACCGGACAAGTTCAGAAAACGTTTTGGGATCCTGCTGGAGATCGGAGGAGTTATCACCAAAGAATTTATTCGGCAGGGAATAAAGATTCTGATAGGGCAGGATGGATATAATCCCTTGTTTAATTTTAACGAGATGCAGTTACTGAAGGAGCTTGGCCTTTCTGAATGGGAGATCATCCGGGGAGTAACCTTATATCCAGCCCAATGGCTGGGAAAAGACCAGAAATTTGGCTCTATCTCTACGGATAAAAGTGCAAACATCTTAATCCTGAATAAGAACCCCCTGGAGGATATTCAGAATATCAAAACCACTTACCTTGTCTTAAAGAATGGAGAGATCGTATTTCAGGCGTAAATTTGGACTTCAGTAAAATAGAGAGACTGAATAGATTAAAACGGAATTTAGAACCTTAAACCCCATTTTTAACTAAAGGAGTTGAGAAATATGGATAAGATGATTGCCTTCTGCGGAATCAATTGCTCCTCGTGTCCCGCATTCATAGCCACGCAAAGTGATGATGACGACGAGCGGAGGAAAGTGGCAGAGCAGTGGTCCAAGGCCTATAACGCCAATTTGAAACCTGAGGATATCAACTGCAACGGCTGCATATCCAAAAGTGAGCCTTTTTTCAGCCACTGCCAGGTCTGTGAGATAAGAAAGTGCGGACAGGAAAGGAACATAGAGAACTGCGCCTTTTGTGAGGATTATGCCTGTGAAAAGCTCAACCGCTTACTGGAGATGGTGCCTGAGGCAAAAAATACGCTTGAGGGAATCAGGGAAAAATTTTAGACTTGACCCATTATCAAGTTTATCGTAGTAGTTCGATTTCAAAACCTTATCCCCTCCTTAAAAAGGAGGGGATATCATTTTCCCTCTCCTTCCCAAGGAGAGGGACAGGTTGGAAATCCTGCCAGAAGCGGGGGTGAGGTCTACTCAGATTGTCTGTTAAAGACAGATGTAATCGTACGTCACTTTTCCGATTGAAAAAAAATCATCTGTAGCCACTAGAAGGAGGTCAGGAGTCTTGTGCTCCTGAAACACTTTTCTTCGGTATATTTATCTTAACGCTTGAATGATGGCGACTGCAAAAGAATCCGCAGAACTTGGGCCATAGGCTGTAATTATATTCCCGTCGACAGTCACACTCTCCCCGGTATAGTCGCATCCCTTGCTCTTGAGAATTTCATGGGCATCTCCAGCAGTGTGACCGGTTGCTTTCTTCCCCTCAAGTACACCAGCCTTAGCCAAAACCACTGGTCCCCAGCAGATGGCTGCCAAAACCTTACCCTGCTTGACAGTCTCCTGGGCAACCGCATGTGCCTTAGGATTATCCCAAAAATCTTTCTTAACAGCCGAGCCCCCGATAAAAACGACAGCATCAAATTCGGCAACATTCAGGCTATCAATCAGGATATCTGGTTTGACTTTTGTTCCGCCATCCCCCTCTGCCTCGGATAATCTGGATGAGACTATCTTGACTACAGCTCCCTCTTTCTCCAACAACGCCCTGGGGATGTTCAGTTCCTCGTCTTTAAAATAACGCTGTCCCACTACTATCGCCACTTTCTTCCCCTCAATGCTGGAAGTTGGCTCAGCTTCGTTTTTTTCGCCTGAATTTTGACAATAAGAACAGAGCAGCAACAGGATGGAGAGTGCCATCACAAAAATTTTTTGAAATCTGCAAAACATAAAACGCCTCTTTTTTCTAATTAAAGGCATGATTCACTTTGTGTCAACCTGAATTCGTTTAAATTAGCGGCAGGGTTAAACTTAATCTGAGACAAAAGAATAGTCCATCCCAGGTCAAAAGCCCTGAGCACCTGAAAAGCCTTTTTATAGGAGATTTTACAAGCTCCACCAGTAATTGAGTTTTATCAGGAAGGTGTTGTTGGGAACGGTATCGAAGAGATTATCCCAGTCACGTCTGAATCTGAAATCGCCGATATTTTCCCAGGTTTCCCGGAATTGAGTCCACACCAGAAAAAGCGTGCTTCCCGGCCTGTATTCCCAGCGCAGGACAACATTGGAGTTAAAAGACCTCCAGTTGAAATCCGGCTGTTGTTCTGCCTCGTTATAGACTGAGGTATCCACATACTCGAAACCATCCGGCGGAACAAGTTTTTTGAAATTACTGTAATCCACAGCCGCGATAAAAGGCTGAGCATAGAGCTGCAGGGTCAGATTCTTGGTGAAGGTAAAGGTTCCCCGGATGGTCATATCGAATCTCTCCACCTCCTGCTCTCCAAAGATATCGTCGGTCCTGTTCCCTTCCGCATCCTCCAGATAGGTAAGCCATCTGGAAACTCCCTTAGAATGGTAGTAGCTGGGACCTAGGCTGAATTCCAGGTTGGACCTGGGCTGAAGGTTCAGCCATAGCTCGTATTCGATAAAATGCCCGTCCCAGGTATCTCCCGTTTCGAAATAGGGGTTAATCTGCCACCATTTCCGGCCGTCTGTTTCAAACCAGACCCACCAGTTCTGTCCAATCGGTATGGGGGCAGGCGGCCCTCCCCTTGTCTCCCGGTCAGAATAGATATTATCGAAATCTGTCCAGATCCCACCACCCAGGTTCCAGAAGTTGGTTAGCTCAATCTGATTGTTGTAGTTCCCTCCACGGGTCAATTTCACACCGGACAGGTTTTCTTCTAAGCTCACATTGAGATTGTGCCAGGTTTTTCTTATAATCCACCATTTATTGGTTGTCCGGTACTGCAGCCAGCCATAGATTTCTTTATAATTATTAATCGTTAAGAACCCCAGACGATTAATGTTCAAGCTTCTGTCTAAGTAAATCCCCTCAATTTCTCCACGGATGTGTTCTCCCCCGTCCTTAGATACACACGTCCAGATGCCCCAGCCATTGTCGTCATTATTCTTAGAGCCTATCAGCTGTCCTTTTGCCTGATAGTCGCCATTTCTAAAACGCAGGGTCCAGTCCAGTCCACCGGTGTAGGAAGGATAATAACTTTTCTGGTTGACTGCTGTTGCCATAATACCGACAGTTGAATTCCTAAATACGTCCTGCATAAGACGGGCTACGAAATAATTGGCTTGCGGCTCAACCACTTCTTTTCTTTTATAACCATCCTCATCTACAAACTCTGCCTCTTCCTTCTGGGTCACTGCCTCCAAGACACCAATGGATGTGCCGCCACCTGTTTTTCCGCTTACCTTGCCTGCAAATAAAATTGTGGTGGCACTGGGTCTTTTTAAATAGTGATCCACGTTATCCGGCCATAAAGAAGGGCTTTTCCCTATCCTACGGGAATAGAAAAGGTCAAAAGGGGTCTCGAAGATCTTGAATCCCTCCAGGAAAAATGGCCGTTTTTCCGGATAAGAGGTCTCGAAAACGGATAGATTCAAGATGGTCTCGTCTGCCTCCACCTGTCCGAAATCAGGATTAACTGTGGCATTCAGGGTGATGTCGGAGGTAATACCGTATTTGAGATCAAAGCCTAAATTGCCAAAAAAATCCCTGCCATCCGGATTACCCGGGCTTCTGGGCTCGGTCTGTTCATAGGAGACAGCATAGGGCAGGACCTCCAGTCTCTTGGGAGGAATAATGTTCTTCAATCCCTTCAGATGCCCGAAATAAGAGACAAACCCGTTGGCTTTCTCCGGGATATATATCCAGCGATCCAGCTCGTTCTTCCGACTGATATTACGACTGCAATAGAATCCCCAGACAGGGTTCTCCTCAGAGGCAAAACGCAGGCAGCTGAAAGGTATCTTGTACTCTGCAACCCATCCCCAATCTGTTATACGGGTTGCCACATCCCAGACTGCATCCCAGGATTCATCTGACCAGTTGTCGTTGTAGTAGTAAGTATCCTTCTGGGTTCCAGAGGCGTAAACCGAAAAAGCATAGGCAGTCTGGTGGTCATGATGGCTGTCTATTATCACATGGGCTATGTCCGCCTCTATCGACCTGTCCCTTCTGGTCAAACGGTTGATTATCTTGTCCGGCTCAGAATCGAACATCTCCATAGCCACATACAGCGCCTCATCATCATATGCTACCCTGACAAAAGAGGATTCGGAAGCAGGTTTTCCTTCATCTGGCTGAAACTGAATAAAATCACCAGAGCGGGGAGCTTTCTGCCAGACCTCCTCGTCCAACACGCCGTCGAGTTTAATGCCCGAATTCACCCTGACCGCAGTGATGCTTTTTACGGTATCGTCCTTTATCTCCTGAGCCAGAACACCTCTATCGCTCAGGGAATGAAATAAAAGCAAAATTATAACAGAAACCAAAATCCATTTCCAATTTAAATACATCTTTACCTCCCTGACTCTTGCTCTAATCATTGATTTATTGTCGTCTTATCCCTCCCCATTCAATTGACAATTAAGTTGTCATTGTTTTATCTCCGTAAAAACGGCATCCAATATTACTCCTGCTCTAATATAGAACTGGAGGAGAACCAAACCAGATAAACCTTACAAGCGGTAAACAGGAGTTTTAAAAGGTTGATCTGCCTCTTCATAATCGCAAATTTCAACTTGCCCAAGGACTTATCTCTTTCTGCTTAAGTGACATATTTATATTTTTACCGCTTAAGCATTATACCCTCGCACTTTTTTTGATTATATTATATCAATGATCATCAAGAACGGAGAGCATCTAACAAATTTATGCAGCTCTATTTTCATATACTATTCTTTTGAGATGAAGGTTCCAATTTTCTTCAAGAAAATTTAGAGGCAAATTACCCCTGCTAATACGGTAGATTAGTGTGGAATAGCCTCTTTTATCCTGTTAGAGCTGCTTCTGATACAGCAGGGAAAACTTTGTGAAACTATTCTTCAGATATTGACGTATGATTTTGGAAAACAAGGAGGGAAAAAATGAAGATAATGCTGGGCCGATGCGGATATAGATGTGATCTTTGTGCGGCGCGTTCCAACGATCCTGCAGTCAGACAAAAACTAGTGGAGGGATGGAGAAAATACCTGGGTCATCAGATGTATACTGCGGAGAATGTCCGGTGCGACGGGTGTATGAGCCAGGGAAAACTTGCTGACAAAAACTGCCCTATCAGACCCTGTGTAATACGGAAAGGCATAGAGAACTGTGCGTACTGTGATGAATTCCCCTGTGAAAATTTAAAAGGCTTCATATGCAGCCGTGAGAAATTCATCTCCCGCCTGGGAGAGATTCCGGAGGAGGATTACAATCTCTGCCTTAGGCAGTTTGAGAACGAGCCGGAACTGAAAAGAATTCGCCGGGCCATAGGCAAGGAATAATTTTCTTCTCTTTGGAGATTGGGAAAGATGATGACTAAAAATTCAGGATCGTTCAATCGTTTTCCTCTCAGCCAGAGAATTAAGGAAATCATCAAAAAGATTCCCCGGGGCAAGGTTGCCACCTATGGTCAGATTGCCGCATTTGCCGGTAATCCCAGAGCTTCACGCCTAGTGGTCTGGACCTTGAACTCGTCTTCCCAAATTGAGAAATTGCCCTGGCACCGGGTGATAAACAGCAGGGGACGCATATCCTTGCAACCTGGCCAGGGTTACGAGATTCAGAAGATGCTTCTGCAGAAAGAGGGGATAAAATTCGAAGAGGACGATTCAATCGATCTTAAAAAGTACCTCTGGTCTTCTTTTTAATTATTTATAACTCTCTATTTGATTATGCGAGATAAAGAACTCATACGGCATATGAACGCCTATTATGCCAGGTGTGCTCCTCTGCACGATGATTTGATGGGATATATTGACAATGAACGGATGGAAGAACTGCTTGCGCCAATAATCAAGCGTTTTGAGAGATATCTAATTGACCGGGACGTTCTGGAGATAGCCTGCGGAACCGGCAACTGGACCCAGGTACTGTCAAAGAGGGCATGTTCTGTATTAGCAACAGATATAAACTCATCCGTTCTAAAAATAGCCAAAAAGAAAAATTACCCCAGAGGTAAAGTCACATTCAAAATCGCAGATGCCTATGCACTCAGGAAATTAGAGGGGAAATTCACCACCGCCTTTGCCGCAGACTGGTGGTCACATATCCCCAGGTCCATGATACCAGCCTTTGTCAAGGGTTTACACGCCAGGCTTGTCAAAGGGGCAAAAGCTATCCTCGTCGATATGCTTCCCAGCGAAAGCCTGGACAGGATGTTCTCTCATTATGATGAAGAGGGGAATCTCATTCATAAACGGAGCTTGCCTGATGGAAAAGAATTTTACGTGGTCAAGAACTTCCCCACGAAGAAAGAGCTCAGAGAGGTTTTTAAGGGGTTAGTCAAGGATTTTGACTTTTACCAGCACCTCCCTTTGAAAAGATGGATGCTTACTTATACCAAGAGATAAATGGATCCTAACTTCTGATAAGATGTTCTATTAATAAAAATTAGTGGGATCCCACCAATTTACAACTTCAATTAAAATGTTTTAAGATTATATGCCGAATTACCCAGCTTTTATCTCTTGAAAGTGAGATAACTTTGATGTATATTTATGCTGAGCCATTTTAACGTATTTTTATCTGTGAAGGTGATAATTTTAAATTGAGTCACATTCTCTAAAGAATTCTTATGCCTTTTGTCTACGGTAAAATATATCCTGAGGTTGAATCAGCAGGTTTATTGAATCATAGATTTAAAGTCTTAATAGAATTAAGAGAAGACCAAGATTTAGAGAATTTTCTACCATTCATTCGAGAACTTTGCACTCTGAAGGTCTATCTAAATGATATTGTAGACTCTCCAGCTCATTTGGAATTATTTGTACCTCAGATTTTAAATTCAGGACATTTAATCATTTGCAAGGAGTTAGGCTTAACACCGGTCATATTAAGTAAAGACGTACCAGATTATAATGAAAAAGTTAAGTTAATGGCTGAATTTGTTGACGCTGATTTAGTGATCACTGAAAAGAAGGAAATTCTGAATTTTTTAAATAAAGAAAAGGAGAGGTGTTTTTTGGTGGAAAATCGTGATGGAGCCAAGAAAAATATAGAAATCTTTGTTAAGGGCATGAAGTCCCCTGGGCATTTTCCTCTCCATGTTGGGACATGCCATGGCAGGTGTTCCATATATTCGGAGACAAGTTTGCAAGACAATCCTCTGAAATATATGAAACTAAATTTAGAAAAGTTGGATTAGATGACTCCACTATTGAAATGGTTAGGTCTCTGCTGCTGAACAGAGTGTCACATATCTGCTACACCAGGGACAAATTGCTCTTTTACGTGCAACAACGCAATTATGCAAAGAGGCATCATTGGAAAAGGCAGGGTTTCGTGTTCGAATCGTCGTATTATTTGTCTTTCTACTATCTTCTGCTCTGGGGTGGCATAGATCAGTTGTCTCGAATATTGAATAATTCACTTGATTTGAAATGCGAACGTTTTAAGACAGGCATTGAGAAAGATGAGTTTGTTTCCAAAATCATTTCTATTGACGGGAATTTAGGCAATTTATTTAAAAACGAGAGGTTCCTGCAGTGGATTAAACAACTCAGAATCAATAGACATTTCACTGCTCATCAGGGGAGCATAATCTTGTCCCCGCTTGTCGAAGCGCCTGAATCCGAACCTTCAGATGAGGAACTTGAAAAAGAGGCGGAATCTACACGTAGTTGGTCTTTTTTCAAGGCTGTTTTGTCTTCTGAAATGTTTGAACATTATCGAGCTTTGCTCAAACAGAATATCAGAATGTCGAAATATAAGATATTACATGACGATACTATGGTAATGCAGGATGGGGAAAAAAGGTTTATATTTAGACCTCTTATTAATATTGAATGGGATTTTAGCAATTTTGAACTTATCACCTTGAGCTCTCTTCAGGCTCTATACGAAGTACTAAAGAAGAAACAAGTAAAACAGTAGACACAAATATTTTAAATACTTTTTTTACTCTGTCATAAGTCACTCCTGAAAGCTATATCAGGTCCAAGGACCTGACATAACAAGGAAATTTATGATTTTTCAATATTTCTCTTTCAAATTATTTCAAAGTTCTGCCGTTTTTGTTTGACATAAACCCATTCAGAGGATATAATATAAAATTCAACCTATTTTGCTTGGTAATTATCAGGGAGCAAGAAAATTTAGTTGTAAGCAGCCGAAAGGAACGACAAGATGAGAAAACTAAAGCTCTTAGCCTGTATGTCTGTTTTTCTTCTGCTGTTTTTTATCTCGCTGGCAGAGGCAAGCAGCCTCTCGGGAGAAGAGGTCAAGGACATCATACGCCATATCGACCAGCTTTACCGGTCTGAGTACAGTTACTCCGAGATAGAGATGGAGATAGTCACCCCGCACTGGAGCCGCACCCTGGAGATGAAAGCCTGGACCAGAGGGATGGACAAGACCTTCATAAGGATCACCTCTCCCAAAAAGGAGAAAGGCGTTGCCACGCTCCGCATAAAAAACGAGATGTGGAACTATCTGCCCAAGATAAACAAGGTGATCAAAATCCCGCCCTCTATGATGATGAGCTCCTGGATGGGCTCTGATTTCACCAACGACGATCTGGTGAGGGAATTTTCCCTCTTTGAGGATTACACCTATAAATTGACCCGGGTGGAAGAGGAGGCCAGGGACCTCATCTACATAGACTGTATTCCACGGGAGGATCTGCCAGTAGTCTGGAGTCATATAGTGATAGCGGTCAGGGAAAAAGACCACCTCCCGGTCTGGCAGAGATATTATGATGAGAAAGACAGCCTGATGCGGGTTTTGAAATACAGCGACGTTAAGACGTTCGATGGCCGCATCATTCCCTCCGCTATGGAGCTGATCCCCCAGAATAAGCAGGGGCATAAAACCGTCATCCGCTACCTGAAGCTTCGATTCAACCTGAAAGTGGATGAGGAGACCTTTTCGCTCCGCAACCTGAGAGCAAACCAGTAGAGAAGAAAGGATGCTGACTTTTAGGATAGCCTGGCGTAATATTTTCCGTCAGAAAAGGAGAACCCTTCTGACAGTGCTTACTATGTTCGGGGGCTTTGCACTTTCCTCCCTCTCCATCGGCTGGGCAGATGGCACCTATAACCGCATCATCGAGGTATTTACCCGCAACCGGCTCGGTCATATACAGATTCATGCAAAGGGTTATCTGGACAAGCCCTCCCTGTATAAAAATATAAAAGATTATCAGGAAGTTGGACAGACAATCGAGAAGGTCAAGGGGGTGGAGGATTGGACACCCCGGGTTTACTCTGCCGGCCTGGCTTCAGTGGGAGAGAAAAGCGCAGGTGTTCAGATTATCGGGATTGATCCAGAACGTGAGACCAGAGCCACCCGATTCGACAGGAAAATAATTCAGGGTGAGAACTTCTCACCTTCAGCTTCGCATGAGGCCATATTGGGAAAGAACTTAGCCCGGACCCTGCAGGCAAAAACAGGAGATGAGGTGGTGATAGTCTCCCAGGGAGCAGACGGCTCCATAGCCAATGATCTTTATAAAATCGTGGGAATAGCTGAGAGCGGGGATGCAACCCTTGACCGCATCTCTTTATATCTTCACCTGAAGGATGCCCAGGAGCTGCTGGTGCTGGGGGAAAAAGTTCAGGAGATAGTGGTAATCGCCCAGAAGCTAAGCCAAGTGAAAAAGCTCGCTCAAGGAATAAGGCAGGCATTGGATAACCCGGAACTGGAGGTCTCTCCCTGGCAGGAATTTGCCAGATCGTTTTACGTGGCAATGCAGGCGGACAAGCAGGGGTCCTGGATCATGCTTTTCATCGTCATCTTAATCGTGGCAATCGGGGTGCTCAATACGGTACTAATGACCGTGTTGGAGCGAACCAGAGAGTATGGCTTGATGCGTGCCATAGGCACCCAGCCTGTGCAGGTTTTTAAGCTGGTGCTTTACGAGGTGACCGTGATGGCTATAATAGGAGTTTTAATCGGCATGGCTTTGAGTCTTCCGGCTAACTATCTTATGTCCCGGCATGGTATCCCTATGCCTCATGGTTTCACCTACGGAGGGATGGAGTTTACTCATTACTATTCTGAGGTAAACGCCCGTAGTCTCTACATACCGGCGATAACTGTAATTTTTTCAGCCATAGTGGTGAGCCTCTTCCCGGCACTTAAAGCCGCAAAAGTCGCACCATCGCGGGCACTCAGGACGCACTAAAATGAGGTGAGCACTTTTGTTATACCTTAAACTGGCAATCAGAAATATCTTTCGCAACAAGCGCCGGACCTTAATCGCCGGAAGCGCTATCGGAATCGGCCTGGCAGCCCTGATCTTCACCGATGCTTTGATCCTGGGTATGGAGAATAACATGATAGCCTCCGCCACTGAATCATTCCTGGGTGAGGGACAGATCCATCATAAGGATTTTCGGGAAACCTTTGATGTGGAAAAGACCATAGAGAATAAATCTGAGGTGCTCAGGCAGCTTAAAACGGAAAAGATAGTAAGCCACTTCACCCAGCGCACTCTGTCCTTTGCTATGGTTACCTCTCCCTCAAATCTGGCATCTGTGACCATGGTGGGGATTGATCCTGAGACAGAACAATATCTGTCGCAGATAGATGAGGCTATAATCAAAGGAACCTATTTCTCAGGTAAAAGCGAGCGCGATATTGTAATCGGAAGCAAGTTAGCTGAGATACTGGAGGTGGATCTGGGCAGCCGGGTGGTACTGACTGTAGCTCAAGCCAGAAGCGGCGAGCTTTCCCAGGAGATGTTTCTGGTATCAGGCATCTACGATTTCAACATCAAGGAGATGGACCAGGGTATGGCTTTTGTGCGTCTTCCCCAGGCGCAGAAGATGCTGAATCTGGGAGAGGAGATACACGAGATCGCCTTGCGTTTCACCAAAAGCAGTTACGCCCGCGACCGAAACCTGCCTTTCTGGGAGCGCTACTCAAAAGGGGGAAATGAGGCAGTAAGCTGGACTGTGCTGCTTCCGGAAGTGGAGGCGGCTTTCGAGCTTTCGCATTTTGCCACCTACCTGGTGGGATTGATCCTCTTCGGGGTGGTGGCACTGGGGATCGTCAACACCCTTTTTATGTCTTTGCATGAGCGGATGTTTGAGTTCGGGGTGATGCGGGCAGTGGGAACAAGCCCTTTGAGGATGGCTCAACTTATTCTGTTCGAGGCCGGCACCCTGGCATTCATAAGTATCATCTTAGGGTTATTCATCGGGTTTGTGGTTATCTTAATAACTATGAAAACCGGGATCAATTACACCGGGATCGAGTTCTCCGGTGTGACCTTCCGTAAGCTCATTTACCCAGAGCTTAAGATCAAGCAGTTTGTAGAATACCCCCTGGCAGTTTTCCTTTTCACTGTTCTGGTGGGGATTTTTCCGGCCCTATCAGCGGCAAAACTTTCTCCGGCTAAAGCCATGCGCCGGAGCCTATAGGAGAATTCGTATATGTCAGAAGACAGCAAAAAAGAACTGATCGTTACCCACTCGGTAACCAAAGTCTACCAGGAGGATGGAGTACCGGTGGAAGCCATACGGGGGATCGACCTCTGTATAAGATCTGGTGAGTTTACCGCCATCGTTGGTCCTTCCGGTTCAGGCAAGACCACTTTTCTGAACATCATCTCCGGGCTGGATTTTCCTTCGAGCGGCGAGGTATGGCTGGCTGGTAGGAAGTTAACAGAGATGAGCGGTAAGGAGCTCTCCGATTTTCGCCGGGACCACATCGGGTTCATCTTCCAGGCTTATAATTTGATCCCGGTATTGACCGTGGAGGAGAACGTGGAGTACGTAATGCTTCTGCAGAAAGTCCCTAAGACAGAACGACACAAGAGAGTGGAGAAAGTACTTTTCGACCTGGGGCTAGGGGGTTTTGTCGACCGGTTCCCCACCAAGCTCTCAGGTGGACAGCAACAGAGGGTGGCAGTAGCACGTGCCATTGTCTCAGAACCCTCGCTGGTCCTGGCAGATGAGCCCACCGCCAATCTCGATTCCAAAACCGGGGCTGAGCTTCTGGATATGATGCGGAAGTTAAATGAAAAAAGCAGTATAACCTTTGTCTTCTCCACCCATGATCCCAAGATAATGGAGCGAGCCAGAAGGCTTATAACCCTTACAGACGGCAGAATCGACAGTGACGAGACCAAAGGCTAAATTACGCAAAGAGGATGAGGTTTAAGAAAAATGAGACGACTGAATATCTTTCTTCTCTCCATACTCTATATTTTTTGTGGAACAGTGAACCTATCTGCTTCTGACAAGTTCTCTTTAAGTGGCTATTACAAAAATTACTCGGTCGTTTTTGATCAGGCCCGGATCAAGGAGCTTCAGGAGACGAATCAGCAGATTATGGGATCAGTTACCAGCCGTCTGAGAGTTAACCTCTCCTGTAGGCCCGAAAGCTATCTATCAGTCAACCTGGCATATGATTTCTCTCCTGTGGTACAGGATAGATCCCTCTTCGGTGAACAGTTGCTAGGTTTTGGCCTTAAAAGCCAGACCTACCGGGCAATTGACCTTGATTCCCGTCTTTATCCGCAGGAGGAGGAAAAGCTCAACAGCTTTGCCATCTTTCAGAACCTGGACCGTCTCTTTCTTACCCTGAACAGCAAATTCGCAGATATCTATTTAGGTAGGCAGGCAATCGCCTGGGGATCAGCTCATGTGATAAACCCCACTGACGTAATAGCCCCCTATTCCTTCAATGAATTAGACACAGAAGACCGCAGAGGGGTAGATGCTTTAAGGATAAGGATTCCCCTCAGCTCCCTGGAGGAGATAGACGCAGGTTACACCTTCGGGGATGATTTCGAATTTGAGAACAGCGCCTTTTTCTTAAGAGGCAGATTCTATTATCTTCGAACCGATCTCTCGCTGTCAATGATTGGATTTCAGGAGAATCTTCTGGCAGGATTAGATCTGACCCGTTCTATAGGCGGGGCAGGATTCTGGCTGGAAGGAGGGTATGTTTTCCTTAATGCCTTTGATGGTGATAATCGTAAAAATGGTAAAAATTATTTTCGCACTAGCCTGGGATTCGACTACAGCTTGAAGAACGGCACCTATCTTTTTCTGGAGTACCATTTCAACCAGGCAGGAGCATGCAAGCCTGAGGACTATCTGATTGAACTCAAGGAAACAGCCTATCAGGAAGGCTCTGTCTATCTGCTGGGACGACATTACCTTGCCCCGGGAATCTCTTACCAGATAACTCCTTTAATCACATTCTCCGGCGAAGCATTGATAAATCTTACCGACCCCTCTATCTTTTTAATGCCGCAGCTTGAATACAATATAGCAGAGAATATCTACTTATCCGCAGGTGCATATTTTGGGCTGGGCAAAAGTCCCAAAGCCCTGATGAGCCAATACAGCGACCCTGTCTTAGAGCTCCGCTCAGAATTCGGCAACTACCCGGATTTATATTTCACTTCCTTTCGGGTTTACTTCTGATAAAAGCTAACCGGATTGCAATAAACTTCTATACTTTTTTAAATCCATAATAACTTATCAGAGGGGTAGCTTAACATTTATATCAGGGCTTTGAAAACTACCCCCTCAGAGGTACTACCAGTGCTGCTCCTTATTTATCTAACACCCTGGCGGCGGTCCACTTTTGAAAAGATAATTTATTAAGTGGATAACGTCTGAGATAGTTACCTGTCCATCACAATTGGCATCTCCCGCTAATAATTCAGGAACGGGTTCGGGTCCACCCTTGAAAAGGTAGTTGATCAACAGGACCACATCCGAGATGTTTATCGCCATATCACAATTTATATCTCCGTATATCCAGGGGAATATCTCTTTTTCTATCCTCACATCATCTAAGTAGAACCCCTCACCCTCTGAGGTATATTGGTCATCGCTGATAAAGGAGAACCTGACATAACAATTCGTGCCCGCAGGTAGATGGGAAAGATCGTATTTGTATTCCAGCCAGTCATTACCCGTATTAGTCAGGGAATCCAAAGCTCCACCAGATCCGATGAAATCAAGCGTATCATAAATTCCGGCCAACTCATCTGCTACCTCCACATATATACCATCCACACCGTAATTGGCTACATCATACCATAGCCAGAAGGATAACTGAGAATTTGGACCTAAGGTAAATGAGGAGCTTTTCAGCCAGCAGGCCATGTTATTGTTGAAATGCCAGGAGCTTTCTATCCCATTGTACCAGCTCCTCTCACCGGAATATTTTCTATGAGTGCTGAGATGCCACATATCCCCGCTACCAGCATGAGTCCACTGTCCTTCCCCTTGCTCCATATCGTCCTCGAAGCCCATCTCTCCAATGGAAAGCACAAAACTATCCTCGTATGAATACCCATCGCTGGTCCCAGTACGCAGACATAGATAGGGGAAATAGGAAGAAGGACAACTCGGATTCACCGAGACCGGGTAAACCTTGTTTTTCGTCTCTTCAGAATCGATATCCCCAAAGCTGACAATGCTATCCAAAATATCTACATAAGCACAGCTGGTGGAAAGGTACCCGCTCACCTCCTTGGCCAGACTCTGACCTTGATTTTTCACATAAACCCTAAGATTAAAACTCTCACCCGGCTCCGCCTTGCCATTTCCATTCCCCTGGCTTGCATCATCTATCAAATAGCTGTAATAGGCCAGATGAGGGGTTACCACAGTTAAGGGTATAATGCTTTTGCCGGAAACTCCAGAGGTATCTAAAAGCTCCAGCTCAAAATAGAGTATATGATTGTTGGGACAGCTTGAATCTAAGCTGAAACTATAGGGCAAAAGGTTCGAAGCAGTCTCTCCGGGGTCTATATCTCCAAAGTTCCCTAGGCTGTCGATCAAATTAAGGTAAGGATTTTCCTTCGAATGCAAAACTCCAATCACATCGTACGCGGTTTCCTGACCCCAGTTTATAATGCTCACATACATCTGCACACTCTCCCCGGGACTTAGCTGTCCATCATCATTACCACCTGAGTAATCATCCAAGCTGTGTTCCTGATAAGCCAGGTTAGCACCTGCAGAATGCACGATCACCGTATCGGTATAGAAAAAGAAGTTGTGAGCGGTAACGGTCACATACATCTCTCCCGAAGTAGAGGGTGAGATCTCAAATCGGACCTGTCCCTGCTGGTCAGCTAAGCCTCGCTGGTAGATCTCCTCTCCTTTCATAATACAGACCAGAGCTTCTGGCAAAGGTACGCTTGCTGCCGAATCTCTGCACACCGTAACCGTAAACTCACCGCTCCCCAGCCTAACCGTATCTGGATGTTGGACCCAGAGGATTTGGGGAATATCTGTCCAGATGCTCATCTCAGGATCGCCCAAGAGATTTATCTGATACATACACCAGCGGTAGACATTTTCCTGCTGGGATAATGGAACATAGAAGGATTTCATGTCCGCTACTGCGGCACCGATTTTGTATACATCCCTGGAGAACAAAGCAGCAAAGAATTGCTGGTCGAACCGATCTGAATATCCATATTCCGGATTACCGGGTGAGCCCCAACCATACCTTGAATTCCCGATGAAGGCTACTCCCCCGCCATCCGGGTTGTTAATGAAACGCTCTGCTATGCAATCGTATTCAATTGCTGCAGGCCAGCAACCTATGGAAAATAGAATAGAGTTTCTGGGACCATTAGACAGATCATCCATATCTGAAAGAGAGAGGTAATCCCCACCCACTCCCATCACACTGTGCCAGCAGTGTCCATCATGATTGATAATATTTTGCCCCTGATTCATGGCAGCTAAGACTGAACTTATGTTTTCATTCCCTAAGGCCTCATAGAGCTTAGTGATAGGATCAAATTGCGGTGGCACATACTCTCCATCAATCAAATCCTTCGCCAGTCCGGAGTTGGTATAAGGATCATTCCATAATATCTCTGCTAAGAAAAGCATCCTGGTCTGATAATCCGTAGGAGGGTTTTTCTCATAGGTCAGAATCTTATCTACCAAAGCCTGTGCTTGAGTTACACTGCTGCAGGATGCTCTGCCCACAAAAACATCAGGATAGATATCCACGGAATCCTCCACCTCTCCATAGATATGATTTCCGTTAGCATCCCAGGTTCCGTCCAGATCAGAGAAATACAGGTCACAGGGTATATCGTTTTCGTCCGGATCCATGCCCGCTTCACAGTCCATGGCCCATACCAACCTTAGCGGTATCCTGTTGGTGTCCCCTCCCAAAAGCACCCACAGAGTTCCCCAGCTCTGGTAAGCATCTTTGATGAAGTTCCTTAACTTCTCCGCTGAATCATAACCGCTGTAATTTGAATAAATCCAATCAGTGGCAACTATCTTCGTTGGTGTCCCCTTTTGGGTTTTCCAATCTGCCAGTGGCTGAAAAACGGACTCGAAAGATCTTTGAGCAACGATCACATACTCATAATCCCCTGGAGGTAAAAGCGATTTGGTGACCTTCTGGGTTTCAAGCCTGGCTGTTGCCCCAGCGGATTTTGAAGCAGTTTTTTTCAGTATATCTTCGTAAACCCGAGTACCGGAGGCAGACCTTCGCTTCAAAGGTAAAGGCTTTCTTTTCCCTTCTGCGTAAATTATCTTAAACTCTATCTGAGAATAGAACTTCACCCTGCCCGCAGCAGGAATGTATTGAAGAGGATAGACCAATATATTGGCTAACTGATACCCCCCTAGATAACCTGTACCCCTGTATTCAACTAGCTTGCCCGGGTATTCGGTATTCTGTTGATAGACTCCTGACTCGGGCTCAATAAAGGGAATCGGCTCCTGTCCCAGGGAAAGGATACGAGGTGGTTGAGCCGGAAAGATTGTATATTTTTCAGGAAGAAAATCACCTTCAGAACTGGTAACTACTACCTCCTCCACCTCAGAACCTGGAGGCAAGGTGACTTGAAACAATTCAAATGGAAGTTGGGGTTTTCCAACTTCCTGGGTAATTTCACCTCCCTGAAGATAGATTTGGTCAAACCCTCCAGAGGTGGAAAAGATGAGGTCCTTCAGGAAAAATTCAGCCCTGTGTTCTAGTTCTGCTGAGTCTATCTGATCCAGCCCCAAAAAAAGAACTGAAACCAGCATAAAAAAAGCTTTTACTCGCATACCGCCTCCTCAGCTTAGTAATATCTGACAAGAAAAAGAGCCATTTTTGAATTGTCTGAAAAATCTGATTAACTCAGTGGATATCCATTCTTAAAATACTCAAAATTTTTGATTTGTCAATCTAAAAATCTCTTGCGGATGTGTCAAGCCGATTGAATTATGTCATGATGATTGTGTAAGTTTCCTTTCGGACATATCCTACCCTATAGACCTACAGGACTTCGGGCTTAAGACATAAGCTATTAAGCCGAGAAGATTCTCTCTCCGCTTTTGGAGTTGTCAGAAATTATCAAGAGGATTATTCTTTATCGGATTTCCAGGTGATTCAATTAAGGGGAAGGGGAAAATCCCTTGTTTTTCAGCATTTAGCAGGAAATTCAATAGATTAGCTTATTTCCTCAAGATCCCTAATAGCTCCCCTAGATAGCCACAAAAACTCAATCCCAATTGCAATAGAGGAAAGGTAACCAATTATATAACTGACAGCCACAATTCCATTCTCATTATTCCATTAACTGCTTGCGGTTTCCTAAATACAGGGTGGAGCTCCCTGTTTGAAAAGGTAAGAAATTAAATAAACTATATCCGACAGACTTACATTGCCGTCACAGTTAGTATCTCCTTTCTGAATCGGGTCGGGAGAAGGTCCTTGTCTAAATAAATAACTTATTAGGTAAACTATATCAGAAAGACTCACATTCCTGTCTCCATTAGTATCGCCACGCAGAAACTGAACATATTTTATGGTGGCGTAGTCGTAATCTGCCCCACTGCCTAAACTCCTCCCAGTAACGTAAAGATTGCCAGAATCATCTAAAACTAAAGCTTGAGCATAGTCATCATCGTCTGCACTTCCGTTATATCTTTTCACCCAGGCTGTTGTCCCATCAGAATCGTACTTCAGGGTGGCGTAGTCGAGATTGAAGGGAGAAGAACCAGATTGAGAGCTGTATCCAGTCACATATACCCTGCCTGAAGCATCCACTGCCAGGGAAAGAGCCTCATCCGTGAAGTTTCCCGGTCCATCATACCTCCTTACCCAGGCTGTGTCTCCATCAGGGTAATACTTTACGGTCGAGTAGTCATCAGATGTCCCACTGCCCCAGCTTCTACCAGTCACATACACATTGCCAGAACTATCTACGGCTAAAGCATGGGCGAGGTCATAGTCGTATGACGGTCCATTGTATCTTCTCACCCAGGCAGTATCTCCATTGGAATTGTACTTTATAGTCGCATAATCATAATATGTCCCAATGCCAGAGCTGTAGCCGGTAACATAAACATTTCCAGGGCTGTCTACTTCTATGGCACGAACATCGTCACCGCCGCTGCCGATTCCGTTGTACCTCCTCAGCCAGGCAGTATCCCCATTGGGGTAATACTTAATCGTGGTATAATCGAAAGATGTCCCATCACCCCAGCTCCTTCCAGCCACGTAAATATTGCCAGAGCTATCCACATCTATGACGTGTGCCTCATCGTGGAAATTTCCTGTCCCGTTATACCTTCTTACCCAGGCAAGGTCTCCATCGGCATAATACTTTATGGTCGCATAATCGTTAAATGTTACACCGCTGTAACTATATCCGGTCACACATACATTCCCAGAATCATCCACGGCTATGGAACCGGCGTAATCATCGCCGTTTCCCGGCCCGTTATACCTTCTTACCCAGGCGGTATCTCCATTGGGGTAATATTTTATGGTGGCATAATCCTCGTCTGTTGCGCCTCCATTACTAACTCCGGTCACATATACATTGTCAGAATCGTCTACTGCTATGGCATAAGGCTCATCATAGTCGTTTCCCGGTCCATTGTACCTTCTGACCCAGACAGTATCCCCAGCAGAGGAGTATCTTACGGTGGCATAATCATAACCGGTTCCGCTGCTATAACTACATCCTGTCACATATACATTACCAGAACCACCTACTGCAACGGCCTTGGCTGCATCATAACTGTTTCCCGGGCCATTGTATCTTCTCACCCAGGCAGTATCAACAGACTGGGCAAAAACAGGAACACTGAGGGAAGCCAACACCACTAACAATAGTAGCTTTTTAAACATCGTTCCTCCTTTTCAAGGGAAACCTAAATTCTCTGTTTTTGATTAAAATAGCTTCAATAAAAAATACCCGAAAACCCCCTTTGAGTCAAGCTAAATAAGTGGAATATAGCCCTCGAAGGTATCACCAGTGTTACTCCCTATTTCTTAAAGATACAGAGAGTTGAGTTAAGGTTCTTCTCGCAGTGTCAGAAAATTTTCAGGTTGACAGCAGGATAATCACTTATTTAATTATTACACAAGGAAAATCTTTCATCCCAAGGCTAAAGGATGATATGTTCCTTAAGCGCAAAATCTCTGTCAGCACATATTGCTCAACTCGCCTTGACCTTCTTTTTAGCACAGAGCAAGCTGACCGTTGGCTACAACTAAAACGTTCTTGGCCTGACTCCGCAGTTACCGAACTCAATGATGGTCCTTACCTTGCTCACTTAAGGGCAACTCATATAGCACTGCTTTTAATGGTGCTTACTAAGAAATGCCGAGACATCAACTTGTCCATAGAAGCAGATACATTTATCGAAAAGTACTTAGAAGAAAACAATGCATCAATGATAAAAAACCTTATTGAACTATACAATCGTGCTCTGGCTGCACCAGTTGATGGCGTTCTTGCAATTGCGCAGGCAATGGCTTCCTACCTGTGTCAAAATCAGTGCTCACAGGAAACAATACTTGATTTTGGAAGACAGCTTTACGGTGCAGTAGACTCATACAGTGCTGACTTTAAAAAGGTGAAGATAGTCTAAGTAGGAGATAGTTTTCCTTCCCCCATTTTATTGTACTACTCTTGAACTCAGTCCTGCCATAGCAATTGTCAAGCTAAATATAGCCCTTTTAAAAAAGTCTTATCCTGGTTGAGGTGGCGGAGGAAGGGGTCATCCTGATATATTTTGGGGCTATGGAAACTACCCTTTCGAAGGTACCACCAGTGCTACTCTCTATATCTTGTGAGCTTGGCAAATCCAACTAACATTATTTTTCAGTTTTCGCTAGTTGTTCCTTTCGCCACTTGAAATACTCCTGCAGCGTGAATTTAACAATATACCCTGGCTCATAAGAAATTTTATTCAATATCTCGGACTGGGGTGGTTTGCTGGTGTCAATATGCATATCATAATATCCGGATACTTGTGCAAATACTGTTCTGTTCAATCCTGGTTTCCTTGGAGGGACTGGAAAGGTCAAATTTGCATACTGCTCAAGCTCTGGCATAATATAGTAATCCCCATCTGTAGTACTCAGGACAGCCAACAAATCTGTTCCATCATCTCCCACTATAGACTTCGCTGGAATCTCTTGGATTTTTAGAGGAATATCCTGAGAATAATCTATGCCTATCGAATTAATCTGCCAGAACCCTGTAGGAGGCGCCAGTAGAATCCTTACGCTATCCCCCTTAATTCCTTCCAGGTCGAGCGGGATTATGCGATCCTCAGTGACAAAGGGCCCCCCTCCTATTATCTCGCCCCTAGTAACCCAGGCGTTGTTAGCCCATACTCTGACCTGCAGGCGAAAGACCTCCTCCCGTTGATGCCAGGCTTTTGACTGCTCCTGTGCGGTAGGTGTTTTCAGCTCCTCATACCATTGCCTCAACTGCTTTCCTCTGAGCTCTGTTACCCTTTTGAGCATCTGGGAAGCCCAGAGAGTATTGCTAATATTCACCACCAGTTTGGCCGGATTGATAGCAATTGGTTTTGGGAAAGTTAGAATAAGAGTGTCTCGCAGGTCAGAAGGATTATCTGGATCCTTGGCAAGCAGGTCGCTTTCCCAGAAAAGGAGATCCTTTTCCGAAATCCAGTGGTTTAAGTCTCTGCCACGAATATCTCTAACATCCAAAGGTTTTTGAGGATCGTTCACAGTGTACAGGTTACCATTTGCATCTGGAATCACCTCTACTCCGGGAGGATGGTCAACCACCAGAAGTTTGAATTCATCTGTATATTGTGTTTCATCCACTTCGTTTGTCAGCCTCAGACGGTATTCATCCCTAATAGGCTGAAGATATTCCAGCTTGCACAGGTCTGTGCGCTGAAGAGCTACACAGGTAGCTTTTCCATAGGGTTCCCCATCGAAAACATACTTCTCACCATCGAAAGAATATACAAAGGGACAGGATTCTTTTGTGGCAACAATAATTAAAGCAGTAACTGCAACCACAAGAGCCGTGCCCCCGATCACAGCAAGGGCTGTTAAACCGGGATTAAATTTCCGTACATATATCATCTTCACTTCTGAGAGAGGAACGCTCTTAAATATAGATTGTCCCCCTTTCAGAAATCCCCGTATCTCGTTGTCAGCAAGAGAAGCTCCACCCACTTCAGTGTCAAATTCTATAATCTCACCATCGACTGTGATTACCTTAGAAATCTCATACTCAGGATGCTTTGATAGTTTTTCACGAGGTGTTTCATAGTTGGAGTAACATCCTTGAAGGTAGATCACAAAAAAAGCCAAAGTGATTGCTGCCACGATTCTATTGAACACCTTACATCTCCTTTCAAGGTTAAAGGAAACCTAACTATTTATTTCTGATTAATTAATAAACAAAATGATAAAAAAGAAAAAGTCAACATAAATCTATTCACACTCACAGGGCGTCAGAATATTTTCAGGTTAAGAGAAAAGATAAATTGCATCACCCCGCAGAAACGATTACGTAATGATTAAAAAAAGGAACAGAATACCTCATTCCTGCACCTGTTAGTTGTAAATCCAGTAATACAAGCTGAGATTACTATAGAAAAATCGAGAACCCAAACAGAATATTATGATAACTAACACTGGTGTCATAAGAATACCAGTAAAATGTTTCTTTTTCACCAAAGAATCTCTGGAATCTATATTCAAACCTAAAGGCAGCAGAACGGCTTAAGAAAAATTTTGAGCCCACACCAAGATTTAGTACCGTCCAATTTCTCTCGTAATCCCCCAAATTCATCTGATTGAAATAATGCAGAGAGTTCGCCCATCCTACTCCTGCCAGGAAGAACGGAGCTATGTTCGAAGTTTCAACCAGAGATAGATTATAGACAAAATTAGCACTCATGATAAATCCAGCATCTTCTGGTCCGAAATCTTCACTATACACAGAAAAGATTATCTCCGGTTCAATCTCGAACTCCTTAGTTATGAAATAGCCAAAGCGTCCTGCTAAGTTAAAGGCTGCTTCAAAACCTTTGTCACTTTCCTTCACGCCCATAAAGGAACCCGCGAAGGAAAGTTCTATTTTGCCTTTCTCTATTTGAGCTGCAACTGGGTTTGCCAGAGTTAAACCTGCGAGTATTGTGAATAAGACCAATGCTTTTTTCATCTTACCCTCCTTGGGTTAAAGCGTTGATTGATTTCTTAGACATTGTTTCCCCTATGTTTGTCCAGATAGATAAAACATAGAAGTTTTTTATTTAATTGTCAAATGGTTTTTGGATTTTCTTAAAAGTCAAGCTAAATAAGTGAAATATCCTTTAAGCGTACCACCAGTGCTACTCCCTATTTCTATAGGCACATCTGAAGCTTCTTATTTAAATACAAGGGGGTGCACCTTGTTTGAAAAGATAACTTATTAAATAGACTACATCCGACAGGCTCACATTACCATCACAGTTGGCATCGCCGGATTGAATAGGTTCAGGTGCAGGGCAAAACTTAAACAAATAGTTGATCAGATAGACTATGTCTGAAAGAGTCACGTTTTTATCACCATTGACATCGCCTCGCAGAAATTGGACATACTTTATGGTTAGATAGTCTATGCCAGTCTCGGGAACGATACTCCATCCGGTCACATAGACATTGTCAGAACCATCTACAGCTATAGCAGTAGCCCAGTCCCAGTAGCCTGTTGGCCCATCGTATCTTCTTACCCAAGCAGTATCACCATTAGGAAGATACTTTATAGTGGCATAGTCAGGATAACCACCAATGCCAGGGCTAACTCCTGTCACATAGACATTGTTATAACCATCTACAGCTATAGAGTGAGCTTGGTTGTATTCGTTTCCCGGTTCCTTGTATCTCCTTACCCAAGCGGTATCGCCATTAGGATAATACCTTGTGGTAGAATAGTCAGAACTCGTTCCGGTCACGTAGACATTATTAAAACTGTCTAAGATTATGTCAACTCCACCCCAAGAACCAACCCACAACTGGTTTCCGTCACTATCATATTTTATAATTCCACATGATCCTACCACGTATACATTGCGAGAACAATCCACAGCTGTGGCATAGGCCCAATCATCAGTATCACCTGGTCCATTGTATCTTCTTACCCAGGAAGTATCTCCGCTAGAGTTGTATTTTAGCGTGACATAGTCTCGGGAATAAACCCCGTCCTCACTCGCACCAGTGACATATACATTATTAGAATCGTCTGTAGTTATAGCTTGGGCCCGATCTTCGCCCCCCCCATCATATCTTCTTACCCAAACAGTATCACCGTTTGGATAATATTTTATAGTTGCATAGTCTATGGATTTCTCCTTACCTACACTCTCTCCAGTCACGTAAACATCGCCAGATTTATCTATTGTTATGGCATTGGCAAAATCATAGCTGTTTGTCGGTCCATCGTATCTTCTTATCCATACAGTGTCACCATTGGGATAGTACTTTATTGTGGCATAGTCACCATACGGATCATTGCCGAAACTCCATCCCGTCACGTAGATATTACACATATCATCTACAGCCATGGCAGTGGCTTCATCCAACCTTTTTCCTGACCCGTTGTATCTTTGAACCCACAGCTGGTTTCCATTAGGGTCATACTTCACTGTGGCATAGTCAGAAGCTGTCTCAGTGCTGTAACTATACCCAGTCACATACACATTGCCTGAACCATCTACTGCCAAGGCAGTAGCTTTATCATCGTCGTTACCCGGCCCGTTGTACCTTCTCACCCAGGCAGTATCAACAGACTGAGCAAAACAGGGTAAAACGCAAAGCATAAAGAAAGCCAAAATCAATAACTTTTTCCTCATAATCCACCTCTTCTACTGGATTTTAGAAACAATCATATCCCCCTCAGTGACTCAACAAATTCTGATTTTTGCTCTATATTTAAAATAGCCTGGTTCTATGCATTGTCAAGGCAAAAGATTAAGTTGAAACCCGCTTCGAAAGAGATGGTTAGGCAATTACCTTTTTCTCGGTTTTCGATAGAAGTTCTATTTTTTCAGCCACTATATTTCTAGTATCCTTGGTAGAAATCATCAACCCTCTGCCGATTATATTGCCTAAATTATCCTTTCTGAATAAAGATTTAATCCGTGGAAGGTCTTCTTCACGACCTGCAGGTTCTCATCATCTAACTCAATTTGGTTGTGATATGATACCTTATCATCTTTCTCGTTATACTTTCCAAAGAACACCTTCGGTTTTCTGTTTTCTTGAAAAAGCTGTTCGACAAGTGAACCGTCTGGAAGTTGAACAAAGCTCGTGTGCACTTCTTCCATTTTTCTGTTATTTTCCTTCTCCATCCCGATTATTACACCAAACAATTTATAAAGCTCTTGAAGAGGGCTGAGATTGAAAGAGCTAATCTACATTCCCTAAGACATACCTTTGCCAGTTATCTGGTAATGGCTGGAGTTGATTTGAGAACCGTCCAAGAATTATTAGGTCACTCCACAGTCCAGATGACTGAGAGGTATTCCCACCTATCACCTGATCATAGAGCAAAAGCTGTAAAAGAACTCAGATTTGAGGCATAAAAGAGGCAAAATAAGACGAATTAATTTACTGCTTTCCTAAGTCTTTGAGGTTAAACAAATAAAAATAGCGGGGGTTGGATTTGAACCAATTCGCCGGGGCGAAGGTTATGAGCCCGACGAGTTACTCCCAGACACTGGCTGGGGCTCAACCCTGCGTGACTTTGTCTATAAACTTCCGGCCAATCCCGGTCTTCATCCACCTTTCTCGTTTAATAGCTTCCCTTCTTGTCGCATATTGTTCAGAATATATCACTTTCCAATTACTATCTACCTTTGTAGTTTTGCATAGCCCTGAATTATGCTGCGATAACCTGTGTTCAAGATCGTCTGTATGACCAGTATATCTTTTCCCAGCTGCAGATTGTATCACGTATACAGTGAACATAAAGGAACCACCCCTATCAAATAAAAATAGCGGGGGTTGGATTTGAACCAACGACCTTCGGGTTATGAGCCCGACGAGCTACCAGACTGCTCCACCCCGCGATCCAAAGTCTATTTTAATAGACGTTTTGAAATATATAGTATTTGAAGCTGAAATGTCAAGATCTTTTGTGAAATTCTTTTAACCCGAAAAATGTAGGGGCGAGATTGCCTCACCCTGACGTAGGCGATTTGAAAAGTTTCGGGTCACGAAAAGCAGGCGTTCAACGGCAGTATGACGCTGTATTCCGGGTAAATCCTTATTCTCTCTCAGGAGCAGAACCCCAAGTTTTCCCGGTTTTTATCCTCCAGTTTGAGGAAAGAGTAGGTATCGCCTTTGAAAACCGCCAGGCAGTTATCGCAAATATATTTTTTCTTCTCCTTCCTCAAGCCCTTTCCGCACAGAGGGCAAAACTTTCTCTTCTTTCTGGTGATCCGCATAATGATTTTATCCTTTCAGTAAAATATTTCAGCAAAAGTCCTGCCAGCCTGAAAAATTCTGGTCTGTAGCTCTAAGAGCTTGTTCTACAAGCAAATCTGAAATTCAAAATTTTTTCGATGGAACAGGTACTGTTAAAAACTATAGTATTCCCCCCATAGAGGACTCTTAAATCTTTAAGAAATGGGTAACAGAACCTGCCTCAGGCGGATTCATCCTTGCATATAAGACAGAGTCCATATTTCAGTTGACAAACAAATTGCTAAAAAATAATTTTATCTTAATACCTTAAGAAGATTTATTCCTAACATCATGCAGACGAAAAAGGGCAGGATATTGAAAAATGGATAGGAGACCAGAAAGGAGGCTAAAAAGGACAGGGCGAAGGATGGGAGCAAAATAAAAAAGACTAAACTGAGCGCGGCTTTCAGGATCTTTGCCAGAAGCATAATAAAGAAATATACCAGGAGCAGATAGAAGGTTATCAGGGCAAAGGTCCCAAAGTTGTCCCGGATGTAGAGGTTAAAGCTGAAGAACCACCCCAGCCATCCTGTCAGATTCGGGAGCACTGCTTGCAAGTTATGTATGGTTCCTGAGTACATTATTTACGGTTAACCTGTTAAGTCATTACCTCCTCCAGAGGTTCAATAGTTAAACTGGATTCCCCGACTTTCTCCAGACCCGCCATCCTTCTGGTCAGAAAGCTCTGGTCCTTAAGCCAGTTGTTGGATATCGAAAGTATCTCCTCCTCAGCAAGTTCTGAGACCCAGGAGAGGGTAATGCGGCTTATATGCTTTTCATCCATCAACAGATTGGACATATTTAAAGTAAATTTGACTTTCATGTTTTCTGCCCTTTTTGGTGTTATCTTAGAACACTCTAAGTCCGGAATTCGTAATGAGTGAACAGCAAGGAGAGTGCCATAAAAAAGCTTAGGCAGGAGTTTATATAACTCCCTTACTTTTTAAAAGTTACGAGTGTAAAAATGGTTGTTCTTTTTTTAAACATTTCATTTGAATCAAAAATTATGGGGAAAAGCCAATAATTTATGGCTTTAATTCCTTTTCAAATAAGAGATTATTCACTATTTTATCTGGGTAACGGCTCAGTAGGAAACAAATCCAAAAAGAGGAGAAACTTAGATGAGTGAAACAGTCAAATCTGAGTTTAACCCAAAAGGGCTGGATAAGATTTTTAAGCTAAAAGAGCTTAACACTAATTTCAGAACCGAGCTCTTGGCTGGCGCTACTACCTTTCTGACCATGTCTTATATCATCTTCGTTAATCCGCTTTTCTTAAGCTTCTTCGGTGACCCCAATCTTAAAAACCTGGCTCTGCCTTTTTCTGCTTCTATGACTGCCACCTGTCTTGCCTCTGCTGCAATGTGTATCTTGATGGGATTGTGGACCAACTATCCTTTTGCCTTAGCCCCGGGAATGGGCTTGAATGCCATCGTCTCCTACCAGATGGTCCTGAGCATGGGACTTTCCTGGCCCCAGGCTATGGGGGTAATTGTCCTGGAGGGTTTGGCTATAACCTTTCTGGTAATCTCCGGATTCAGGGAAGCGGTGATGAACTCCATTCCCATGTCTCTGAAACAGGCAATCTCCATCGGCATAGGTCTTTTCCTGGCTTTTATCGGTTTGCAGAACGCAGGGTTCGTAAGGTCTCATCCAGCTACCTTTGTTACCCTGGGTGATTTCACCAAATGGCCCATAATCGTCTCTGTATTCGGCCTGCTTCTGACATCCATCTTTATGAAGAGAAAAATCAAAGGAGCTCTGCTTTTGGGGATTGTTCTCTCCACACTTCTAGCGATCATTCTTAACTACTCTACTGAATTCAAAGCCTTCCCCGAAGCGGGGAAAGCCGTAATCCCGCAATCTTTTCTCTCTGCTCCGGATCTGTCCACTTTTGGGAAGTTCGATTTTACTGCAGTGGTAAAGTTAGGTTTACTCCCTGCGCTGATGCTTATCTTCTCGGTGATGCTTTCTGATTTCTTCGATACCTTGGGCTCGGTAATCGGTCTGGGAACCGAGGGGAAGCTTCTGGATAGCAAGGGCAATCTTCCTCGCATAAACCGCGTTCTTCTGGTCGATTCGCTCTCTGCGGTGATGGGAGGGGTAAGTTCCTCCAGCTCAGTGACAACTTATATCGAGAGTGCTGCTGGAATTTCTGCCGGGGGGAAAAGCGGACTTTCCACTGTGGTGGTTGGAGTACTTTTCTTCCTGGCGATTTTCCTTTCACCCTTGGCTGGGATTGTTCCCAAGGAGGCTACTGCTCCGGCATTGATTATCGTCGGGTTTTTGATGCTGACCATCATCAAGGAAATACCCTTTGACAGATTCGAGGAAGCTTTCCCAGCCTTTCTCATAATGATAGTGATGCCTTTAACCTATTCCATTTCCAACGGCATAGGTTTTGGCTTTATCTCCTATACTTTGATAATGCTTTTATCCGGGAAGGGAAACAAAATCCATCCTCTGATGTACTTAGTCTCCGCTGCTTTTACTTTGGATTTCCTTTTGCCGGTTCTGAAGATTATCTTTAAATTCTAAGAGAAGGGATTATTCATACGTTACCCTTGCCGTATTTCAAACCATTTTCCAAAGGAGGAAAAAATGGAACATTCAATCTGCCATATCGAGATTATGGCTACTGATCTGGCTAAGGCTCAGAAGTTCTATTCCGAGCTCTTCGGCTGGAAGATCACGGCCTGGAAAGGCTCCCCGGATTATTTGATGTTCAATACAGGCAAGGAGCCCGGGGGAGGGTTTCAAAGGGTAGATAAGGTGAACCCAGGTGATGGGATACTTCTTTATATCTATGTGGAAGATATCGAGAAGTATTTGAACAAAGCCAAAGAGTTAGACGGCAAGATAGTCAAAGAGAAAGCCGAGATACCCAATGTCGGCTGGTACGGGCTTTTCTCGGATTTAGACGGAAACGTAATAGGACTTTTTAAGGGAAAGTAAAAGTGGAAAGCAAGGCTTCAGCCTTGCTTTTGCTCGGAGACGCATGTTATGCGTCTCTACAAAATTGGCATCCATTTGGATGCTCTCAGTAAAATCGCCATGAAAAACTTCGGCACGGCATTGCTTTTGACCACCTTAGCTGGGCTTTCCACCACCTGGGGAAGCCTTTTGGGGATTTTC
This sequence comes from uncultured Ignavibacteria bacterium, assembly GCA_964511075.1. GTDB lineage: Bacteria > Zixibacteria > MSB-5A5 > MSB-5A5 > RBG-16-43-9 > CAZEDM01. Next base: position 89,640 of record CAZEDM010000001.1, on the reverse strand, counting down.
ATCCGAAAGCCGGGGCCGAATTTCATGAGTCTGAGCTTAGGATTTTCTGCCGGGGTGATGATCTTGGTCTCCTTCGTTGAGCTTCTGCCTGTAAGTATTGATTCCATTGGTTTTATCAATGCACATCTATTCTTTTTTGCCGGGATGGCGACAATTTTCCTGATTGACTTTTTGATCCCGCATGAATTTGCAGGACAGAGGGACATATTTGGCAGAAAATCAGAACAGAAACTTCTGAGAACAGGTCTTCTGGTAGCCCTGGGAGTGGGTATCCATAACTTCCCTGAGGGTATGGCAACCTTTGCCGGAACATTGAAGGATTTAAGATTGGGCGGGGCAATTGCCTTCGCCATTGCCATTCACAACATACCTGAGGGACTGGCTGTCTCTGCTCCCGTCTATGCTGCAACCGGCAGCCGGAAGAAAGCTTTTTTATGGTCTTTTCTATCAGGTGTAGCAGAGCCTTTCGGAGCTGGAATTGCCGGCCTTTTTCTTTTGCCTTTTATGTCTGAAAAGCTCTTAGGCTGGCTTTTTGCCATTGTGGCTGGAATTATGGTTTACCTTTCCCTTGACGAACTGGTTCCCACCTCCAAAGAGTACGGAAAAGAACACCTTCCCATCCTGGGAGTGGTTTTCGGTATGGTGGTGATGGCGTTAAGCTTATGGATGTTTAAATAGCAAACAGTAGGGGCGTATTGCAATATGCCCCGACCTATTTCTTCTCACAGATTACAAGTCAGTGGTTTGTCCTCTCATATCTTGACATACACATTTCCTTCCATTATTTTTCGTATGTTTATTTTAGGGAAAGCCTTATGTCTAAAAAAAGCGGATTCAAATTCAGATATATTTTCTTCTCTCTGTCTATTATACTCCTCTTTTTTCTTTTCTCAGAAATAACCTTAAGGGTTCTGGAGTCCGGTCTTCATCTTATAGCCACAGGCACAGACCAGGAAAAGCTCATACGGGAAAACAAGCTCTGGCAGCAGGAACTTTTCTCCACTTTTTTGGGTGTGCATCAGAGAGATCCGCTTCTTCTTTGGAGATTCAAGCCTAATCTGAATAAGTCTATCTTTCAAACCAACTCCTTTGGGTTATTAGGTCCTGAGATCTCAACTAACAAGCCACCAAATACTTATAGAATTCTTCTATTAGGAGACTCAGCTCCAGTCGGCTTGGGTTTACAGAAAAGAGAAGATGCTTTTGGAGAGCAGTTTGTTGAGATACTAAAGCGGAGATTCCCTCAAAGAAAATTCGAGCTGATAAATGCCGCAGTTTCGGGATACACTTCTCTTCAGGGACTGACCTTCCTTAAAAATTACGGATTGAGCTATTCACCTGATCTGATAATAGTCTATTTCGGAAATAACGATGCCTCCAAAAACGGATATATCTCAGACAAAGAGCTTTTGAGCAGAAATCAGAATTTAGTGGGGTTTTTGGGTATTCTGAACCGTCTTGCCACCTATAGATTTTTAAAGGAGGTCATCCTCCCCTTGAAGGCTTCCTTTGAGAATAAACTGAGAGAAAAGAAGGAAAAAGAAGTGGTGGTCAGGGTCTCTCCGGAGGAGTATTACCAGAACATAGAGGAGATGATAAAACTTGCCCAGCAGAATAATATCAAGATAAACTTGATCAACGTTCCTGTTCCTCTGGAATGGCCCGCTGGCTTACAGTTTAAAGTTTTCACCAGCTTGAAAGACCAGAAAGGCGAGCTGGTGATGGCAGATGAGACTCAAAAACTTTTGAAAAGAAAAATCTCCTACTGTCTGGACTGGGCACACTTCGCCCGGGTGTATAACAAGATCGATTGGTATTCCATAACTGTTTTCAAATCAGCCTATGAGGACCAAGGAGATCTTGACTCAAGCAAGGCTCTTTATGAAAGGGGTCTATTCTCCGATCCGGATAATATCGTATATCTGAATAACCTGGGAGTCTTATACTGGAAAGAGGGGAATTATAAAGTGGCAGAGGATTATTTCAGAGGGGCAATCGAAAAAGAGCCCCTATATCCCATCTTTCACTATAATTTGGGCACAGTCTTAAAAAACGCAGGTAAATCCAAAGAAGCAGAAGAGGAGTTAGAGAAGGCAAAGGAGCTGGACTTTCAGTCCCTGAGGATAAAAAATGCCTATAGAGAGAAGCTTAAACAGCTCTCTTCCCAATATGATGTTCCACTGGTAGATGCAGTCTCGGCCTTCGATAAGGCAGGCAGGGAAGCCCTATTCATAGACCACTGCCACCCTACAGAAGAAGGACATAAAATTATAGCGGAAGAGATCTATAAGACTTTAGCTCCTGGTTTATTATAAAAGGGGGCAATTCATGTCCGGTTGGCTCCAAATGGAAATTGCCTCTACCGGTAATTAATAAGACAAAGCTTCTCAATCTAGGGAAATCACTTAAAAAGGAAGCGCCTCTTTTATCCGGGGACTGAAGGTTTGCAGGAAATCCTCCAGCAAAACTTTTGCCTCTTTTTCGGAGAGCTGGTTTAAGGGCAGATTTATGCGGATAAAAGCCGCATCGGATGGTTTTCTTTTGAGCGAGTTTAACATCAGGTCAAATTTCAGACCCAGCTCGCTGGAAATAATCCCTCCTCTGGTCTGAAACCAGTAGTACATAATTTCTTTGGAATTCTTCTCCGCTATCAGAAGTTTATTCACCTTAAGGCTTGAACCGGTATCGAGATTTATCCGGCTCTTCTCCTTCCTCAATATCTTCCAGCCACTGCCTGGAAGACAGTGCTTGGGTGAATGAATCTGAGCACCGTATTCCTGGCTTTTGAAATAAGAGATGAAAAGCCAGAGCTCTTTCCCCTCTCCGTTGGTATATTTTCTCAAGGTGGAGGCATCCGCTTTCAGAAGCTGATAGGTCTGATCAGGGAAAAAGTATTCCTGTCCTTTCCACTTTTCGTATTCCAGAGGTATAAGTGAGAAACTGACAGTTTTTTTTGATTCCACCCTGGAGTAACGCAGAAGATTCACCAGCACGCCGCTTAAAATGAAAATCCCCACCACTATCCAGAATTCTTTTTTCTTCCAGCTCATAGAACTATCCTCAGGAAATAATATAGGAAAGTAAAGATGGAAATCAACCCTTAAAGTATAAACCGCGAGAGGTCAAAATTGTGTTTCTGAGGATCCAGGCATCTCACGATCATCGTGGATTTTGCCTTATCTGGAAAGGCTTGAGTGATCTTGTTCAAGTCCACAATCACAGGTTCACCCTTCACCCCGTTCTGGTCTGCAATGATCTTTACTTTGGGAAAAGAGAGATTATCCGGATTGTTCTTTATCACAATTCCTATATCTCCGCTGCTTAAGAGAACCAAGGAGCCTACCGGATAAACTCCCAGCATGTTAACGAAGAATTTCAGGAGCACTGGGTCATAAACCTTCCCCTGAACATAAAACATCTTTCTTAAAGCCTCATCCGGCGGCAAGGGTGTTTTGGCATATACCCGTCCTGAGGTCATGGCATCGTAGGAGTCAGCAATACTGACGATACGGGAGAAAAGATTCAGCTCCCTTTTCTCTTTCAGGCGGGGATAACCGGAAAGGTCTAAATTCAGGTGGTGTTCAAAGCTTACCAGCATAGACCGGATGGAGAAGGGATCCAGCTTCAAGCTGCCCAGTAGATTTTTCACCCCCATCAACGGATGTTTTCTCATCTTCATCCATTCTGATTCATTGAATTCAGCCGGTTTATTCAGAAGTTCCAAGGGCAACCTCACCTTTCCGATATCGTGGAACAAAGCGGCTAAGCCCAACTCGCTTAACTCCCTTTTGCTCAAACCCAACCTTAAGCCCAAGACCAGGGAATATATGCAGACGTTGGCGGAATGGATGTAGGTATATTCGTCGTAGTTCTTCAGGGAGGAAAGCTCCAGAAATATCTCCTCGTTCTGCAGTATCTGGTCCACCAGGGAATGAACCATCCTTTTCACCTTGACCAAGTTTATCTCTTTGCCGGCGTTCGTCTTCTGGCTCATCTCCCGCACCACGGAGATAGCTTTGAAAAATGTTTTCCTGGCTATCTTCTTCTGATCCAGAGAAAGCTGATCAGCTTCTATGACGGGAGATTCCTTTTCCTTTTCCAGATGAAGATGCTCCAGATTCTCCTCGAAAACTCTTTGCTCCAGAGCTTCATAGGGTTCCTTATCATTTGGATCTGCTTGCACCAGAATGTAGACCAGGCTCTGCAGCTCTTCCTGCTCCAGACCTGCCTCTAAAGTGAGCTTATATATCTTTAATTTCTGTAAGAGCTCTATTATAAACCTGGTAGCCACATAGCTTTCGAAATCGAATCTCAGCCGCGCCTGATTCAAGAAAAGGTACCCCTCCTGGGTGCTCAGGGAAAGTTCTCCCTCCTTCTCGATTATATTCTTAACCGCACTCATAAACGGAGAGAGCTGCTTCTGGAAAGCATCGTTATTAGGCTCGTATAAAAGCGCAATCTTCAGGGTAGAATGGAAAAAGTTCAACAGCTCCTTCCCTTTTTCCAGAAGACTTGCTGAATTCTCTTTATTCCCCTTGCTTGTCTGATCTTTTAGCTGGTCGGTTAGGGTGTCCAATATAATTCTCCTGAATTTATTCCGGGTTTTTAAACTCTTCTTCTTCCTCCAATGAAGTCTTCTCCCAAAGTGTTTTTGCTTGCTGGCGAACTCTCCGGCTCCCTTTCGAAAAAAGCTCTTTTAAAGTATCCCGGCTTAAAGGTGAATTTATGGAAGCCAGTGCCCTTAAGGCCAGAAGGGATATCTCCTTTTGTTTTTCCTTTTTGAAAAAGGCTTTTTTCAGTACCAGTCTCCTCAGCAAGGGGATAGCCTCGCCTCCTCCGATTTTGGCCCAGGTACGCAATAGCGCCTCTTTTTCCGCATAGCTTCTTTCCTTGAAATCCTTCCTCTGAAGGAAAACGGAGATATGCTCCAGAGCTTTGGGATCAGATCTAAAAGCCAAAAGCTGTATCACTTTGATCCTCAGCCTCTCCTCGGCATCCTCTAAGGCCTTCAAAAGAGCCTCCGTGACTTCCTTACCCTCGATTCGGGAAAGTGCCTCCAGGGTCTCTTTTCTCACCCTTATATCCTGATGACTAACGGTTTTCTTCAGATAGGGAATAGCACGGGATGAGCCGATTCTACCTAAAATTCCCACTATATTTCTCACCACGTACCATCTTCGGTCATAGACCCCCTTACCCAGAAGGTCGATATTCTTCTCCCCTACGTTCTCCAGAACCGAGCAAATCATTTTCCTGGCAGGAAAACTTTCCAGCTCACCCAGCATCTCCACTAAATGGGGAACGATATTCCAGTTTAAAAGGGAAAGATATCTTCTGACAGAGAAAAGGTCCAGCTTGATGTCCTGATTCAGAACCTGAGTCAATACTCTCACCCTCTCTTTATCCCCTGCCCGATTGACCGACTCCTTAATCCTCTCAGACCTGTTGGTCTGCCCTGTATCAGCCTCTATTTTCTCTATCTCCTTCAGCAGCAGCAAAACCTCGGAGGCCAAATAAAAATCCCCCTGAGCTGTAAGCGAATCCAGTAGTTTCTCCAGGATGGCGACTGTTTCTAGAAAATCAGGGAATTCCTTTTCCCCCAGAATGACCTCCTTGAGAATGGAGAAAAAATCTTTTAAGGGCTCATATTGTCTGTCCAAATCCAGAAGGGCTTTAAGCTCTTTTAATTCTTTCTCTGGCACAAGATCAACATCGCGCAGAAACCTTTCTATCTCTATCCTGGTGGAGATCTTCTTACCCTCTTCCCTCTTCTCCTCTAAATCTATCTCCGCATAATCTAAATTCTTCAATTCTTTATCACCAGTAGTCTGGGGCAGGTCCAGCAGATCCTCATTCAAGAACTCATCCACTACCAAGAACTTTATGCGGGAAAATTCCTTCTCCCAGAAAAGGGTGACTATATCATCCTCTGGCAGGAAAGATTTCAAGCAGCGGCTCACTATCTCCAGAAATGAGTAAATCTCCTCCTGCTCGACCCCCCTTTGGAAGGTTATCTCCCTCACTCCATCCCGAAATAAGGCAAAGGAGACCCCCTCATCTTTCTTCTCCTCCTGCAGTAGAACCTTATCTTTAAAAAAGAGCTTGGATTGATCCACCCTGATTCTCAATTCGCCATTCTCCTCCAGAAAATCAGAAAACTTCTTGAACAGGTTACTCTTGAACTCCTTGGGTATGGGGTTATCCGAAGGATAGATGCAGGATATTTTGAGGGTCTTGACCAGAAGGGTCACCAGTTCCTTGACCTCTCTAAGAAGCTCGGATGAATCTTCCTGGAACTCTTCTAACTCTGCTTGAAGGTTAATTTTCTCCTCAGGCATACTTATACCCTTAGGTAAGTCTGATAAAACCTTTTTACCCTTTCTTAATTATCGTCAAATATTATGATTTACAAAAGGGTGCGGGGAAGTAATTTTCACACCAAGCTGGGAGCCCAGAACAGTGTTCCGTCACTACCAAAATTTTTCAGATGTGGTTCAGCATCCCATCTGCTATTCTATCTGCATCTTCCCAATACTCTTCCGGAACCCATAGGCTTATCTCTACCGGAGAGGTGGTGGAGTAGCTTCCCAGCATAATCCCGATATCATCCCCTTTGATCAGCGCGGGGATCCCCCGATTCTGCAGAGATTCCTTCAGCATCTCCGCATAGAGCCTGCTGGGGAGATTGCGAAGAAGCTTATACTTAACCCCTTCCGGGGTCTCCTGGGGCAGATTATCAACTAACGGGAGATTGCAATCACTGCACTTTTCTACCCCGGGTTTATATTCGGCTTTGCATTTTGGACAATAGGGCATAGGAGTCCTTTTTTCTTTGAAAAATGTAGCGGAGGTCTTTTGAGCGTCTTTTCATTTTTTTGGAAGGCTAAAGCCTCCCGCAACAGCTTTTCTCACAAATCCACCTGCTTTTTTCAGTCTTCTTTCTGCTTGGACTCTATCCGATTTCGAAAGTATCATCACCAAAGCGGTTTTGACTTTACCTCCGGAAAGTTTTAGATATTTCTCTGCCTGTTTGTAACCAACTCCGGTCACCTCCATTATTATACGCTTGGACCTTTCCTCAAGTTTCCGGCTTCTTGCTTGCAGGTTAACCATCAGATTCTGATAGACCTTGCCTGTTTTAATCATTGTAGCGGTGGTAAGCATATTCAAGATCAGCTTCTGGGCAGTTCCTGCTTTCATCCGGGTGGAACCGGTGATTGCCTCAGGACCCAGGATAGGAGAGATGGTCACATCCGGCTTGATTTTTAATCCTCTCATAGGATTGCATAACACGAAAATTGTTTTTGCCCCAATTCTTTTTGCATATTCCAATCCGGCTAATACGTAAGGGGTTCTCCTGGATGCTGCTATACCCACCACGGTATCATTTTTTTTCAAGCCTGCCTTTCTTAAATCCATAACTCCGGCTTTAACATCATCCTCCGCCCCCTCCTTTGAGCGAATCAAACTTCTTCTGCCTCCGGCAATTATCCCTTTGACCATTCTGGGGGTAGTCCCGAAAGTCGGAGGACATTCCGCCGCATCCAGAACCCCCAGCCTTCCGCTGGTTCCGGCGCCGATGTAGTAAAGCCTGCCCCCATCTTTGAAAGTTTTGACGATTAGCTCAACTCCCCTGGCTATCTGGGGGATTACCTTTTCAACTGATAGAGGAACTTTTTTATCCTCAGCGTTAATCAGCTTTAAAATCTGGAGAGTGGATGCAGAATCGATATCGAAAGTAGCAGGATTTCTGGCTTCGGTAACTAAATTCTTAATCTCCTCAAATACTTTTTTAGACAAAAAGACTCCAACTACTGGGAAAAAGTAGCCATAGTTATAATAGCCTTCTTGGCTATAACTCCTGCCCCTATTGTCCCCTTTGCTCCTGTAATATTATTAGCAGGTAATCCTGAAGGTAGCTCAAAAGGCATATCAGAATAACTCACAAAACTTTTGTTATAAGCTAAAATATATATCCAGTAATCACCTATTACCAGATTACCCATTCCATCTGTATAAAAGGCTGTTTGTGGAATAGGCCGTGGAGGACTACCAATAATACCGCTGTACAGCATGGCTCCCGAAATAGTATCGCCCTTAGCTACACCGAGAATATACCCATCAGGATTGTTTGAAACAGTCCAATTTAAATCAATAGGAAAATCAGACGCAGTAAAAGTATCTTTATCTGATTGAATTCCTATGCTAAAAGTATCCGGCATCGTGAAGCTAAAAGTTATAGTAACCGTATCCTGTGAACTTATGATAGAATCTATATAAGTGGTGTTCCCCTCAAAGGTATTATAGGGAAGAGCAGAATAATATAATCCGGAACCGATATTGGGTATATTCTGATTCCCTACTTTAACTGTTGCGGAATTGTAAAGGGTATCATTCCTCCACACGGTGAATGAAGCAATATCTTTAGTTGGAGTATTCATATCCTTAACCACCACCCCGTAGATGATGAAAGTTGGCTTCTCGTTCACCGGGCCAATAGGCTTCTTCTTACAGGAAAAGCCGAATAATAAAGCCGCTGTTAGCAAAAATGTAATTAGCTTTTTCATCTTAACCTCCCCATATGTCTTTGTGTTCTCTCATTCTTTGCAAAGCCTGTTTTATCTTCTCCTCAGGTGCCGTCAGGGAGAACCTTATATAACCTTCTCCACCAGAGCCCAAACCTGAGCCGGGAGTGGTCAGTACCCCGGTTTTTCTCAAAAGCTCAAAGCACACTTTCCTTGAGCTTTTGTTTCTCGGTATTTTAGCCCAGACGAAAATAGCTCCTTCAGGCAGGTCAACTTCCCAGCCTGAAGATTTCAAGCCCGGGACCAAAATATCCCTTCTATTCTCATATGTTCGACATATTTCTCCGGTAACTTGAGGAGGAAGTGAAAGTGCCTTTATGGCTGCTTTTTGTATCACGTGAAACACGCCTGAATCGAAATTCGCCTTCAGTTCCCTTAAGATGCGAATCAGTCTTCTGTTCCCCACCACAAAACCCAACCTCCAGCCGGTCATAGAGTAGGTCTTGGAAAAAGAATAAAACTCCAGGGTATGTTCTTTCGCACCGGGAATTTCCAGAAAACTGTGAGATTTTTTTCCGTCAAAGGTAATCTCGGAATAAGCCATATCATTACACAGAATCAGCTTATTTTTTCGAGCAAAGGATATGACTTTTTCTAAGAATTCTTCAGGAGCTAAAGTTCCAGTAGGATTATGAGGATAGTTCAGGTAAAGAAGTCTGGATTTACCTAAGACCTTTTTGTTTATCCTATCCAAATCCGGCAACCAGTTATTCTCTCTTAAGAGAGAGTGTGTGTGGACTTTACCTCCGCAGATGATAACGCTCCTTTTATAAGCAGGGTAGGAAGGATCAGGTATCAAGGCATAATCATCCGGATTCATAAAAGCCAAAGGCAGATGAGAAAGCCCTTCCTTGGAACCGATCAGAATCAGAATCTCCTCCTCAGGGTCAAGCTTGACCTCGAATCTGCGGAAGAACCAGTCAGCAACCGCAGATTTTAGCTCGATAATTCCCTGATAAACCGGATGCCGATGGTTCTCTGGATTATCTGCCTCTATTTTTAAAGCATCGATAATTTCTTTCGACGGTGAAAGGTCCGGGTTGCCTGAGGATAAATCTATGACCTCGATTCCGGAATTTATGGCTTTTTTCTTCTCCTCGGCCATCTCCGAGAAGATATATTTGCCCAAAGCGGATAGGCTTTTCAGTCTGTTCGAAATCTTATTTTGAGAGGTATATGTTTTCTTCATGCTCCAAAAAGATTAATAATCAGATTATAATCTAATATCAGCCCTACCCAAATCAAGATATTTTTAAGGTTCTGTAGAAACAGAACACTGTCCTGTCTTTTGGGAGCCACCTATTCCTCAAACTTACGCACCCCACCACCTCCCGTCCCAAACCATCTGTTCCCTAAAGGATCTATGGCTATTGCCAAAACCAGGTAGCAGGATATCCCGCTATTCATACAATGGTATTCAGTCCACTCACTTCCGTTGAACTTAATCACACCATCCGGATACGCCCCAATCCAGATATCACCAGCGCTATCAGCTGTTATGGCATAAATAAGGTTGGATGGTAATACACTGTTTAAAGTATCGTAAGTTTGCCAGTTGTAGTCATCGAATTTACTTAACCCTCCGCCAAAAGTCCCAAACCATTTGTTACCATCGGCATCAATGGCAATCGACGTTATCCAGTTATCCGCAAGCCCGCTGTTCAAGCTATCGTAGGTAGTCCAGCTGGTTCCATCAAACTCACATACACCACCCCTGTATGTTCCAAACCATTTGTTATCGAAAGCATCAACTATGATGAAATTTATGGTATTATCAGGAAGACCACTGTTTGAAGTATTGTAGGTAACCCAATTTGTATCATCAAACATACTTACACCATAAGCTGTTCCAAACCATTTTTTACTTGAAGAATCAACTGCTATAGATATCAGTCCATTGCCAGCAAGCCCGCTGTTTGAAGTATTGTAAGTAGTCCAGACGGAATCATCGAATTTACTCACACCATCCCATGTTCCAAACCATTTGTTGTTATCTGAATCAATTACCATAGTATTTATAGTGTTATCAGGCAGACCGCTGGAAGAAGTATTATAGGTAGTCCAGTTGGTCCCGTCGAATTTACTCACACCGGAAGTAGTTCCAAACCATTTGTTACCAGAATGGTCTATGGCTATGGCTGTCACATAGTTGCTCACCAGTCCACTGTTTGAGGTATTATAGGTAGTCCATTTTGAGGGTATCTCTGGTGACTCGCTTTTAGTTGATTTCTTCTTGCAGGATAGAAATATAACGTTGCCAAGCATTATCATAATCATAATTAAACTAAACCATTTCCTTGCCACCTTAGACCTCCATTGATTTTTAAGGTCTTTTTTAACCGGCGAATAAAGCATAATTTTCTTCTATGATAAATTTAATCTAATTCCGTCTTCTGCTAAAATCAAGGTGAATCTACTAAAAATAAACGCCCGACGCGAAGGCCGGGCGCTATGTATCTGCAGTATCTGTAGGAACAGAACACCGTTCTATCCCTACTTTACTAAAGTTATTTATTCCGTTACTTCCTTGCTTATCCTTCCCAGTGCTGCCTGGGCTGCGGCCAAGCGGGCGATGGGAACCCTGAAAGGTGAGCAGCTCACATAGTTCAAGCCTAATTTATGACATAGAAGGATTGAATCCGGGTCTCCTCCGTGTTCACCGCAGATGCCGACCTTTAAATCCGGTCTGGTGCTCTTGCCCTTTTTCACTCCTAACTCCATCAACTGACCCACACCCTTCACGTCGATGGAGACAAAGGGATCTTTACGAAGGATGCCGTGTTCCAGATAATATTTTATGAATTTCCCTGAATCATCCCTGGAGAAGCCGTACACCGTCTGGGTCAGATCGTTGGTGCCGAAGGAGAAGAACTCTGCCCCGGAGGCGATCTCATCTGCGGTTAAGCAGGCTCTGGGTATCTCCACCATCGTGCCCACTAGATATTTTATCCTCACCTTGTACTTTTTCATAGTTTCCTCTGCCACCCTTACCACCACCTCCTTCTGATTTTCGAACTCCTTTATGCTCCCCACCAGAGGTATCATCACCTCAGGAACAACGGTCTTGCCTGATCTGGCTAATTCACAGGCTGCCTCGAAGATCGCTCTTACCTGCATCTGGGTTATCTCCGGATGAACAATGCCCAGTCTACAGCCCCGATGTCCTAACATGGGATTAAACTCGTGCAGTTCCTCTATGCGGGCTAAAAGTTCCTCCTTTTCCTTGATCTTCTCCTCATCCTCCTCTTTAGCCTTTAGCACTGCTATCTCTACCATCAGCTCTTCCCTGCTGGGGAGGAACTCGTGTAATGGGGGATCCAGCGTGCGAATGGTTACCGGATAACCCTTCATTGCCTCAAACAGTCCTTTGAAATCGCTTTTCTGGAAAGGCAGAAGCTGATCCAGAGCCATCTCCCTTTCTGCCGGATCTTTGGCTAAGATCATCCGCTGGACAATGGGAAGCCTATCCTTGGCAAAGAACATATGCTCGGTACGACAGAGCCCAATCCCCTCTGCCCCGAATTTCATGGCCTGCTCTGCGTCCCTGGGTATGTCCGCATTAGTTCTCACCTTGAGTTCTCTCACCTCGTCTGCCCACTTCATAAATTCACCAAATTCCCCGGTCAGCTCCGGGTCTATGGTGGGAACCTCTCCCAGGATCACCTCTCCGGTTGAGCCGTTTAAGGAGATGATGTCTCTTTCCCTTATGACCAGACCACCTACTGAGAAAACCTTTCTCTGCTCGTTTACCTTGATCTCCTCACAGCCGGCTACACAGCACTTTCCCATACCGCGTGCCACCACTGCGGCATGAGAGGTCATTCCTCCTCTGGCAGTTAATATTCCCTGGGCGATTGCCATTCCCTGAATATCATCCGGGTTGGTCTCCTGACGAACAAGAATCACCTTTTCTCCGGCCTGGGCCAATTTGACAGCGTCCTCAGCGGTGAAAACCACTTTGCCGGTTGCCGCACCGGGTGAGGCGGCCAATCCTTTAGCCACAACGTTAACCTGAGCCTTAGGGTCGATCCTTTTATGCAGAAGCTGGTCTAACTGGGCTGGTTCTATCCTCATTAAAGCTTCATCCCTAGTGATGAGTTTCTCCTTCACCATATCCACCGCTATCTTGACTGCCGCGGGAGCGGTTCTCTTGCCGGTACGGGTCTGAAGCATATAAAGCTTGTTTTCCTGAACGGTGAACTCGAAATCCTGAATGTCCCTGTAGTGCTTTTCCAGCTTGGTAGTTATTTGTTTTAACTCCTTGAAGACCTGGGGCATTTCGCTTTCTAATTCCTCTATCGGTTTGGGAGTTCTAATCCCGGCCACTACATCTTCTCCTTGAGCATTAACCAGAAATTCACCGTAAAATTTCTTCTCTCCCGTAGAGGGGTTTCGGGTAAACCCCACTCCGGTGCAGGAGTTCTCACCCATATTACCGAAGACCATTATCTGAATATTGACTGCCGTTCCCAGATCTCCAGGGATATGGTTTAATTTGCGGTAATGGATAGCCCTGGGATTGTTCCAAGATTTGAAAACCGCCTCGATTGACATCTCCAGCTGTTTGTAAACCTCCTGAGGAAATTCTTCCCCTGTTTTTCTCTTTATCAGGTTCTTATATTTCTGGATTATCTGCTTGAGGTCATCCACGGTTAAGGAGATGTCCAATTTAATATCCTTCTCGTCTTTTCTTTTCTGAATTATCTCCTCGAACTCGGCTTTATCCAGACCCATCACCACATTACCGAACATCTGGATGAACCGGCGATAGGAGTCATAAGCAAACCTCTCGTTGCCGGTCTTCTTTATCAGGCCCTGCACTGTTTTATCGTTTAAGCCCAGGTTCAGGATGGTATCCATCATCCCCGGCATGGAGAATTTCGCCCCGGATCTAACAGAGAGGAGAAGCGGTTTTGAGGTATTCCCGAATTCAGCTCCGTAGATCTTCTCCAGCTTCGACATATTACTCTTAAGCTCCTTTTGGAGCTCTTTGGGTAGCCTCATATCGTTTTGATAAAAAAGATTACACACCTCTGTGGTAATGGTAAATCCGGGCGGAACCGGAATACCGATATTAGTCATCTCCGCCAGACCAGAACCCTTACCTCCTAAAAGGTCTTTCAGGTTTTTACCCCCTTCAGCTCTCCCACCCCCGAAGAAATAGATGTGCTTATAGCCTTTTTTGGCAAGCACTACTTTTTTCCTCCCTTTCTTTTCTTTCTTCCCCTTCTTTCCTTTTTTCACCACTTGAGCCCTTTTTACTTTTTTAGCCCTACTTGTTTTTTTGGCTTTTTTACCTTTTTTAGGCATATCTCACCTCCGAAAATTGTTATATAGATATTTAAAATCTGGAGAAAATCAAGTAAATTCTAAAAAAACAAATGAAAGTAAAAGATCTCGGGTAATCAGGTAAGCTGGATTTCCCATCTTGACGGTCGTTAGTGTGTTAGATATCAATAACTTAGACAGAATAAGGGGTCTGGTGGTGTTTTGAAGATTTTAGACGGTCTATTCTATTCTCTGAATAGCTCTGATTATCTCGTATTCAGAGGCTGCAGACATAAGCTCACTGTAAAAAGAATCTGAATGGAAAAGCTCAGCTAAGGCTTTGAACACTTTAAGGTAAAGGGTATCCTCATAGGATGGGGCAGCCATTACGAAGAAAAGGTGAACCGGTTTCCCATCCATAGAATCAAATTCATAGCCCTCCTCGGAACGAGCAAAACCGAGAACGAAATCCCGAACCTGTATGGTCCGCACATGGGGTATGGCAATACCTTTCCCTATGCCGGTTGTAGCTTTTTTCTCACGGTTTAAGAGATCCAGGAAAAGCTTGTTTCTATTACATACCTTGCCCGAGTTCTCCATAAGGCCAACCAGCTCCTTTAAGACAGCCTCCTTTATCAGCCACAGCCTTTTCTGGGGATGGATTCCCTTCTCCGGATCGAACTCGATATTCGTTTCCATCTCCAGCTTGATTAGCTCGGGTTTTAAAAAACGCGAGACATTCAATTCGGTATCACCTCTTCTATCAAGCTTAAAGCAGACATTTTTCTTATCGGCATGAATTTGTAAATCCTTTCTCTCTGGACAATTTTCCATTAAGTAAAAGGTATTCATTCCACGACAGTAATCTTCCAAATTTATATACGCATATTTCCGCCAAAAATGTTTTTCCAGGAGTATGGGCACGGCATGCCGTGCCCATACAGTGCTTTTGAAAATATCAAACAGGCATCCTGCCTGTCCCATTTAAACATCATCAGACAAACTCTAAAAAACGCAGAGGGTAAAATTCTGAACTCTTATATCCTGATTTTTCTTTTATAAATCTTTAAATTTCTTACTCAGCTCCTTGTCAAATTCATATCTCTTGGCATCTTTTAGCATAATCCTGAAAAGCCCCTTCTTCTTTTCAGGGGATAGCTGGCTAAAGCTTTCGGAGAAAGCTATTTTCTCCACCTGTTCTGAAGCTCTGGCTATTGCAGTTTTTCTCCCTTTTTTCTGCCATTCGCCCAAGTTTAACCTATCTATAACCTGGTCGGGAAAGAAGAATTCCTGCTTGAACCATTTGAGGGTATGAGGTGAAGTCAGAAACCCTTTTTCCAGGAATTCTTCTTGAAAGAGTTCTATGGATGACCCTTTATCTCGAAAATTAACCCCTTCAATTAGCCGGTAAGCCATACCACAGATCTCGTTATCTATAATCAACTTCTCCATACTCTGGCAGCTTTCAAAATCTAGCATTCCCGGTCCGGAGATGACGTTTATCCCGGATAAGGCAGCTAAGATTGCCCCGATTCCCGATTCCAAACCAGCCTGATAATCTAAAGTCTTGGAATCGGAAAGACCCATATAGGCATGTGTGGGTAATTCGAAATATTTCCCTATTTGATTAAAGGCGGAATCTATAATCATAGTCTCTATAGCGCCCATAGGGGTTGTGCCGGTTCTCATATCAAAACCAGCAGGAGAGCCTCCGTAAATAATGGGAGAACTTTTCTTAGCTAATTGATGGATTACTATTCCGCTTAAATTCTCAGCGGTATGCTGAACTAAGGCAGAACTTAAGGTCACAGGGGAGGTGGCACCTGTCAAGGGCATGGAGACCAGCTCTGCTGGAATTCCGCTTCTGGCGCAATCGATTAAGTTCTGGCAGGTTAAATCGCTCCATTTCAAAGGGGGCGAGGGGCAGCAGTCGAAGATGGCTAAAGGTCTTTCTCTCAGGTTATCCTCTTTTTCCCTGATGCAGATCAGCATATTCTTCATCACTTTAAAAGCTTCTTTCTCGAATGTGCCGGTAACAACCGGCTTGGAGGAATACAAAAGTGAGACGAAAAGTCGATACCTGTCCGCAATCTTCCTCGGCACATCTGAAGGAATCAAAGCGGTGCTCTGGGCTTTCAGATAACTTAATCCATCAGTTAGCTGGGCAAATTTGATTAGATCAGAAGTAAGCGGAGCCCTGATTTTGTCTTTCTTGAAATCGTAAATCCACAGAGCCGCAGAGCCGGGATCGAAATGAATATTATATCCTTGAAGGTCTAAGGATAACTTACCTCCACGGTTGTAGACCTTTATCACTTTGGGAGCGGATTTCAGGCTTTTTTCGACTAATCCACTTTTTATATAAGCTCTTTTACTCCTCTTGTCTATTTTGACTCCGGCAGAATCCAAGAGTAATAACCCCTCCTTGTTCTCCACAAAAACACCAACCTTTGAGAGCAGCGCCAAGGCCTCATCTATTATTCTCTCAATTCCTTTTTTATCCAAAAGCTCCAATTTGGGTCGTTTCCTCAAATTACCTCCTTATCCTGCTACCCTAAAGGAATCGCACTATAAGCTATCCTATATTTTTAAATCGGCACTCCTTTAGACCACAGATCTCGCAGGGAGTTTTCTTATTCTTAAAAGGCTTCTTACTTAGATTAACAGCAAAGGAGACTGATTTCCTGG
Source organism: uncultured Ignavibacteria bacterium (assembly GCA_964511075.1). Lineage (GTDB taxonomy): Bacteria > Zixibacteria > MSB-5A5 > MSB-5A5 > RBG-16-43-9 > CAZEDM01. The sequence continues at coordinate 73,099 of CAZEDM010000001.1, read as the reverse complement.
GTATCATCATAAAAGATCTATTTAGCGAAACTCCGATCTTATCCGCCGGCAGAAGACCGAAGAACAGCTTCTGCCCTTCCAGTTCCCAGCCACCATATCCAGGGCTGAATCTGGTGCTACAATAGAAATTCTCCTTTTTGGCTTTATCCTTTATAACCTGATTAATATATTCAGCAGCAGATTCTGCTGCCACAGAACCGATGGCATCCAGTATAACCGCTTTTCCAAGCTCCCCTTTTCTGCTTAAGCCCTTCACTTTTTTTTCTAATCCCTCACCAATCGTGCAGATGCTGAAGGCAACTTTCTCAGTTGAATCGAAGAGACACTCCGCTGGTAATTCCTTAGAATCTCTTATGGCATAAATTCCCTTAGGTTTAATCAGCTCAGATGAAATTTCTATCATCTCCTGAATAGTTATTTTTGTCGACTTTCTTATGCTTCCGGATTTGGAGGTATGACCTAAGAGTCTTAAGATCTCTTTTTTCTCGATCTTCACCTCAAAATCCTTAACTATTTCTCTCATGCTTATTTAAGCTTATCCTGAGCATCTTTATAAATCCCGGGGTCGTGCCGCAACAGCCGCCTACATAATTTGCCCCCGATTTCACTATCTCAATTACATCTTGTGCAAAAGAAGTAGCTTTTTGCAGATAAACTGTTTTCTTCTTTATAATCTTTGGCATCCCCGCATTCGGCTGGACGATAAGGGGAAGGTGTGTGCTTTTTCGCATAAGGGGAACTAACTCCATCATATCTTCGCTCCCCAGGGTGCAATTAGCACCGACCGCATCTGCACCTGCATCTTCAAGTTTTTTCATGGACGATGAGACCTTATCCCCCATCAGGGTAAAGTATCCTTTAGGCTTTTTCTCGAAGGTCATACACACAAAGATTGGAAGAGAGCTGACTTCCCTTATGCCTCCAACAGCGGCCAGGGCTTCTCTTAAATCATACATGGTCTCAACGGAGAAAAGCTCAACCCCTGCAGACTGCAGAATTTCTGCCTGCTCGGAAAAAGCTTTCTTCAGCTCCTTCAATTTTACCTTGCCCACCGGCTCTAAGAACTCACCGCTGGGACCTATGTTTCCGGCAACGTACTTATCCGGAGGACAGACTTCTCTGGCAATCTCGACAGCGGTGAGATTGAGTTTTTCCATCTTTGTCTCGTTGCCTGTTTTTCTCAATTTAATCCTGTTAGCTCCGAAGGTGTTGCTCTGGATAACATCCGATCCTGCCCAAGCATACCGCTGATAAATCTTGAAAACTATCTCTGGATGTGAGAAGTTCCAGAGCTCGGGCGGTTCATTAAAAGAGAGTCCATAAGAGAAAAGCATCGTTCCCATCGCTCCATCAAATAAGACCACCCTTTCTCTGCCTAACTCCAGTATCGATTTTTTATCTATTTTTTCTCTCATAATTTATCTCCTGCTGAGCAATCCTTACTGCGGATATAGCGTTTTCTCCGTAAAAATCAGCACCTATCTCCCTCGCCCAATCCTGGCTGGCTGGAGCCCCGCCTACCATAACTTTAAGCTTCTTTCTCAGATTTGCTTTCTTTAACCCCTCGATCACCTTAATCTCGTTCTGCATGGTAGTGGTGAGCAAAGAGGAGATGCATAAGAACTTCGGCTCGTATTTTTTCGTCATCCTGACGAAGACCTCGGATTTAACGTCCACCCCCAGGTCTATAACCTCAAAGCCGTTGGCTGAAAGCATAGTGGCAACCAGCGTCTTCCCGATGTCGTGAATATCTCCTTCAATGGTGCCAACTATTATTCTGGGAAGGCTTTTCTTTGAGGAGCCACCCTTTAAAATTTCCTTCTGCAGAACAGATATCCCTGTCTTCACAGCCTCTGCTCCCAAAACCAGCTCTGGCAGAAAACAGGTTCCCTCCTCCCATAATTCTCCTAATTTACCTATGCCTCTTATCAGCCCTTTATCAATCAACAGGTAGGGGTCATAACCTGATTTTAAAGAATGCTGGGTTAATTTCTTTATCTTCTCTTTATCCCCCTCCAGAACCGCATTATAGATTTCCTCCAGAAGTACTTTCAAATCCTTATCCATCCGCTTGACTCCTTTGTTAACTCATTCACAAACTTCCCTAAATAAGCAATAAAGCTTGAAATTGTCAATCGGAATTACGCTTTAGTTACAGCTTAGTTGTCAGGATTGCCAGACATGTTCCGGGTCGCTACAAGGAACTCCCTACGGGAACGAGGAAGCAATCTGTTTAGTTTGTGTATTCATAGGGATAATTTCCATTTGGACCCGTGCGGACATGAATTGCCCTATCCCAATAATTCCCTTGACTCCTGGGAAATTACATTATATTAAAGCGGTAGAGTTGAATTGAAGGGAGCATAAAGATGATCTCAGAAAGACTCTCCAGAGTATTAGTCTGCCCATTTGACCAGTCGGAACTACTTCAACAGGGGGACAGATTGGTCTGCAAAAAATGCCAGAGGGAATATAAGATTTCCGGCCGTATCCCCATAATGCTTGATTCCAAGCTCATGCAGGAAGAAGAGCGCAAAAAAGAGGAGATGGAGATATTCGATAATCTGAGCTCCTACCAGGATTTTATGAACCGGGCTTATCTGAAAGCCTTAAAGGAGGACACCCTGAACTCTCTTTTAAGCTTTAAATTGGAGAACAGGGATATACTGGAAATCGGCGCCGGGATAAGCCTTTTCGCAGACGTTCTCTCGGGAAAAAACAGAGTAGTACTGACTGATATAAATGAGACCCTTTTGAATCAAAACTCAAAGAGCTGTGATTTAACAGTAGCAGATGGTGAAAACCTTCCTTTTCCTGACAAAAGTTTTGATTTCATATATCTGGTCGGAGTTTTGCACCATCTGCCAGACCAGGCTAAAGGTATCAGAGAGATAAAGAGAATTCTTAAAGAGAACGGAAAAATCTTCATCAGTGAGCCCACCAAATGGAGCGTGAATTTGATTTATTATCTGGGAAGAAAGTTCCTCATCTTCTTATTGGGAAAGGAATTTGTGAAAAGACTTGTAGGATGCGGCACCCCGGACGAGGCTTTTCTGGAAACTCAGGAGTTGAAAAAAACTTTTTCTGCTGAATTCAATATCAAAGTTAGAAAGATCTCCCCTGTCCGGCTCCTGCCTGTAAAATTCTTCGACAATTTAGGCTTTGTTCCGAAATTAAACCGCTTTTTGGAAAAACTCCCTTTATTTCGCAACATAGGGGCAATTGCCCAGATAACCATAGAGCCTAAGAAGTGATATGGAGTGCATCCAACGGAAGCAGCATCCTGCCAGAGACGTGATGTATTCCAAAGAAAACGAAAAACCTTGACAACTATCGTTTTTCAGCTATATTTGGCAAAGAAAAAAATTGCGCCTTTAGCTCAGCTGGTAGAGCAACTGACTCTTAATCAGTGGGTCGTGGGTTCGATTCCCTCAAGGCGCAATTATTTGCTGGGTACAAATATTAAGTGCCCCATAATCTGTAGAGGTAAGTTTTGAACCTACCCCTCCAGAAATTAAGACAGATCCTCTCTCCTTTTCAAGGGGAGGGAACGGGAAAAGTTCCTCAGCTTTCCCAACCTCATCTCTACTCATGAGCCAAAAGCAGCCGGGCACTTAGCGCACTGGGAAATTTGAAGATTTTACTTGACAAATCGTCCTGCCGGTTTTATTCTTGTATTGGTTACATAATTCATAATGAAAAAGATAATACTATCCGGGCTTATAACTTTTTTACCTGTCTGGAAAGGAGGTTCTAAAATTCTTGTGATATGTTCTCCTTATTTGCTTATTTAAATAAGGAGGTAAGATGAGAAAAGCTGTTCTGTTCATAGTATGCCTAATGCTGTTTGTTTTATATTCTTCCCAGGCAGTAGCAGAAAAAATAAATAAAGTAATAGACTATCAATGGGGGGTTCAGTTAAGTGAAGAAGAGATTAAAGCTTTCCCCTATTCAGCCCGGCTGACTTTCGAATCCCTTCCCGAACTGGGCAAGACCACCAGGGTAAATCTCAAATTACAGGCTCACCAGTTCTGTTATCAAGAGCCTTCCTTCAACATTATGCACACCTGGAGCAAGGGAGGTGAACTGGGTCCGTTTGAGTGCAGCGAGATCGAGCCGAGATGGACTACACCTATAAAAAAAGGCGATATTTACGAGGGAGCATTCAGTTTTAAAACGGACAGGACTGGGAAATATGTATTTGCGGTTACGGTCATCACAAGCCCTGCCTGCACCAAGACGACAGAGGCTATATTCCATATCTTTTTGGATTTTGACGAATCAGGGAAGTTAACCTCCCTGCGCGGAGACAAACCCCTGCCCGAGGATAATGCGATTAAGTTGAGATTCGAGGAAGGACAAATTACAGGCTATTTCAGGATAAATCCCCCGCCCTCTTTGAACGATACTTCACTCTTTTCTTATACCATAATGATAAAAGATAAGATTCCACAAGAACTCAAGATTTCGGTAACTGGTTCTCAGGGGCTGGTCAAAATAGAGCCTCACAGAGAAGCATCAGAGGTTATTGATTCGACTTATTATTTAAGAGGTATTTTCAAATTTATACCTGCAGAGACTGGAGAGAGTTATTTTGACCTGACAGTTGAAGAAACACCGCAACTTAAAATCCGGGATTACATAAAAAAGGATTTCAAAATTAAATTCATTCTGGATGAAAAAGGCGAGTTTAAGTCAATTGATAAGGAGATTATCTCGAAATAACAAATAAAATATCTTAAGGAGCGAGCAGTAATGAGTAACAAAAAAATATTTAGTGTGGGTTTAATTATTTTAGCAATTACCCTAGGGGCGTTTTGGGTTTCGACTGGTTTGAATTCCTCCGATGAGGATATAATATACCTAAACGGAAAACCACATGATAAAAACCATCCAGTACCCAAGCAGGAGATAAAACAGGTTTTTGAGTATAAGTGGGATCTTCCTGTGGACTCATGTGATGGATGGGACCAGTATTTATGGCAGATAAGGTTTGACCCTTTACCCCAGATAAATAAACCTTCCAATATTTACGTGAAGTTAAAATCCTGCTGGGAGCAGAAGACCAGCTCTATTGGAGTCCATCCCATTTATAAAGAGGGTCCTCTCTTTAATGTATATTCTGATGAAAATGCTCTGGACTACACTCCATTTGTCGAACCCAGGTGGTTATATCCTATTAAAAAGGGTGAAATCTATAATGGAACAATCGCCATAGTACCGAGAGTTGTTGGTAAATACAGAATACACATAATAGGAATAGGTTTTGAAACCTTCTTAAATTTTGCCTTTAATGAAAATGGGGAATTAGTTCATCTCTCAGATCAAGGTATTTTCCCAAAGGAAGATTTACCATATCATCCACTTATAACTGAGAATGAGGTATACGTGAAATTTGGTGGCAAATACGTAACCAATCTTTTTCACATAACTCCCCCTCTCTCTTTGCACGATACCTCGATAGTTAATTACCGGGTCGTAACCAAGGTAGATTATCCAGATGGTTTGAAGATTGTGATGCGGGACCATAAGAATTTCAGTTTTAAGATGATTCCAGGACCTGTTGCCAAGGGTGATACTTTAAGGGGTTCCTTTACAGCAGTTCCTCCAAGAACAGGTGAAAACAGCATTGGTTTGGGCATAGAGGAGCCTCCCAGGGAGGGAGTTGACCCGCAGAACGACGGTTTCAGCGCCAGGTATTATATACTCAATGACGGGAAACTGTCATTTATTTCTAATAGCTCAAAAGGATCTAGTGCACTTTTTAATTACTATAAGAAGAAAGGGGTGCAACTTGAATAATGGTAGCCTATTTTTATGATCCTAAGAAGTGAATAGTTATGAGCAGCAAAAAATATTAGGTGTGGGCTTGATTATCTTAATAACTACCAGCAGGGAGCAGAGCCGATTTATAACCCCGATTGTTGAATTGAACTTGACACTTCCGATCTCGCTATTCCAGCCTTGCCCTCAAGTCCTGAGAACGGAGACTACGTCTGGCGACCCAGGGGCGGGCTGGCTCGTAACCGCCATAGAAGCGGGAGTATAATTCACCTGGAGAAAAAATTATTATTCCTACTTAAAAATATCCCTTATTACATCCAGTGAACCATAAATCACCAATTTATCTTTATCCTTTATAGTCTCTTCTGCTCCTGGGACCGGGATCCAGCTTTTCTCCCTTTCTATTCCCAAGACCAGAAGCCCTCTGGCATTTAATTCACACTGGGAAAGAGAATTTCCGATTATGGGGGATCCCTCCTTTATTATTGCTCTTACCAGGCCAAATCCTTCTGCCAAATGAAGAAGATTCTCAGTGGATCCTTCCTCTAACCGCCGGGACTTGGTAAGCTTATCTTCAATATAACTCTCCCATCTTCTGATAAGTCCCTTGTGTGTTGCGACCTTGTAGACTAAAAATACCCCTACGACTAAGAGCACCACGTTAATGGGCAGCTGATAACCTTTGCTGGTCACCAGGGAAGAGGTGGCAGTTACAATCACCGTGATCACACCGGCATTACCCAGTATCATAAGCCAGGTAACAATCTTCCGTCTTTTTGGATGATCCACCACAGATTCAGCCTCCTTAGTGGTAAACCCTGTTCCAGAGAAGGCGGAAAGTGCCTGAAATTTCGCCCTTTTTTCATCCATTCCCGTCATCATCAGAGCTATTGCTGCTGCTCTTACGACAAGGAAAGAGAAAAGAATAACCAGTAAGGTGGGCAAAAGAAAAAATGAACCACTCATTTTGGCCTCCAGCTACAGCCATTTTTTTCTTTTAAAATAAAACACCATAAAACCTGCAATGCCAACTATGACCAGCCAAAAAGCCCAGGGATAAACCCAGTGCCATTTGAGTTCCGGCATGAATTCGAAATTCATCCCGTAGATACCCGCGAGGAAAGTCAGGGGAATGAATATAGTGGCGATGATGGTTAAGACCCTCATCACCTCATTCATTCTGTTGCTTACACTTGAAAGATAAATATCCAGCATTCCGGAAACCATATCCCGAAAAGTCTCTATGGCGTCGATCACCTGAATCGTATGATCGTATACATCCCGAAGGTATATGTCTGTGGTTTTCTGAATAAGTGATGACTCACCCCTTTCCAGTTTGCTGATTAACTCTCTTAAAGGCCAGACCGATTTGCGCAGGAAGATCATCTCCCTTTTCAGAGCATGAATCGTCTGTAGGATTTCTGGTGTTGGTTTGGAAATTAACTCTTCTTCCATAGATTCTATCTTTTCTCCTAATTTTTCCAAGATAATGAAATAGTTGTCAACCACCGTATCCATCAAGGCATAAGCCAGATAATCAGCTCCCATCCTTCTAATACGACCTTTTGCATTTCTGATTCTTTCCCTGATGGGATTAAAGACATCACCCACTCTTTCCTGAAAGGAAATCACGTAATTAGAACCCAGGATTAAGCTTAGCTGTTCAGCTGTCACCTCGTTCTTTTTTTCATCATAATAAAGCATCTTCAAAACCATAAATATGTAACCGTCAAAATCCTCCATTTTCGGACGCTGATCGGTATTAACGATATCCTCCAACACAAGTGGATGTACATCATAACATCTCCCGATTTTCTCAATTATATCAACCTCATGAAGTCCATCTATATTTATCCAGGTAACTGTTGGTTTTTCTTTAAAGGGAAAACATCCTTCGATCTTTTCTATTTCTTTTTCCTCCAGATGAGATTCATCATAATCAATGACTCTGATCTTTGTTTTCTCAACCTTTTTATTGCCAATATGAACTAAAGTTCCTGGAGAGAGTCCAATCTTTTTTGAAAATTTCTTTAAGAATCTCGTCATTATTGTTCACCTCTCTAAAAGAGTTTACCGCTCTCTTATACTTAGTATTCAGGAGATCACATCCCCACGATAAACCTTCTCAGCCAGGAAAGGATCTTCCCCTCATATTTGCTCACCACCAGGATGGAGGATGGAGACAAACGGGTCAGCCTTTCAGGGATGTCCCCGAAGCGGATTCTGTTCCACAGCCCTTTCCTGCTTGCACCTATGAGTATCAGGTCGTAACCTTTGCTTTCTTTAGTAATCGTGGTGAAGATACTCCTGCCCACCACGATTTTATCCTGCACCCTTTCCTTCTCATAATCCACATCTTTTTTGGTCTCCTCCAGCCAGCGCAGCGCATTTTCTCTGCCGGTCTCATCCCGCATGATATAGAGCAGGGTCAGCTCCCCTTTATTCTGTTTAGCAAGCCAGGAGCCCCATTCGAAGGCAAGTTTAGCATTGGGACCTCCGGCTGTGGGAACTATGATCTTCTTCATCTTAGCGTTATTCCTGATCCTCAGAATCCCCACATCCGCAGGAACCTCGTGAAGCAGGGGGTCAAGCACACTTCCCAGGATCTTTGTCCCGTGCTTTACCTCGCCGCTTCCTAAAAGCACCAGGTTTCCTTTGTTCTCCACCACGCTGTCCAGGATTCCCTGATAGATCCTGTGGGAGACTCTGATGCTGAAACTCACCGGAATTTTGTTTTTCTCTCCGAGCTCATCCGCCATCTCCAGGAACTTCTTCCTCTCCTCGATGAATCTCTTGCCCACATTTAAAGGGGTCTGGGGAGGAAGAGGTATCACATGGGTAACGAAGATCTCCGCATCCTTTTCCCTGGCAATGGGGATTGCCACATTCATCAGCGGCATAACCTCTTTTTGCTCCTCTACTCCTAAAACTATCCTGAATTTTTTGTGGGCTAATTCTTTCTCTTCCAGCAAAACCTTGGGACCAATCACCTCATCTTCTTTTAACTTGGAATAGCCATAATAGACGGAAAGACCAGCTCCTATCCACAGTAGGCTTATGAAGAAAGATTTTGGACTGTAGAGGAACATCACGATTACCAGAACACCCTGGGTTAAAATCCCCAGGAGAGGGAAAAGGGGGAAAAGAGGTGATTTATAACCTCCAAGCCTTTCTGGTGTTTTCCTTCTGATGTGAATCAAGGCGATATTGACGAAGATGAAAAGAAAAAGGAACATCACATCAGCGCTGGAGGCGATATCCTCGATGGGAAGCAGAAGCAGCATAATTATGATAAGGGAGGATGAGACAAAAATCGACCCGCTGGGGGTTCTGAATTTACCATGAACATGAGAGAAAATCTCCGGCAGGTTATAATCCCTTCCCATGGCAAAGCCAACCCTGGATGAGCTGTAGATGGTGGCATTCAAAGCCGAGATGGTGGATAAAAGGCCCCCGAAAAGCAGGATGGCACTTCCCCAGGCGCTTATATGCCTTGCCGCCTCCACCATCGCAATCTCTTTTTTAGCCGCAAGAAAATCCCAGGCACTCATCCCCTGAGGATTGACCACACCCAGGGCTACGAAGGCGACAAATATATATATGGGTATCACGATTATAAGAGACAAAAATATGGCCTTGGGAATATTCTTCTTGGGATTTTTTATCTCCTCACCGCTCTGGGCAATTATCTCATACCCCTCAAAGGCGATATAGGTTAGCCCCATGGCAGTCAATATTCCCAGAAACCCCTTGGGGAAAAAGGGAGTGAAATGAGCGAATCTGAATGGCTCTTTAATAAGAATAATCCTGGAGCCCAGGAAAACGAAGAGCAGAAGGATGAAGATTTTCATAACCGTAGCGATATTACCTGCTTTTCCGGTCTCCTTGGCTCCTCTGTAGTTGATATAGGAGAAGATAATGACTACTGTTACTGCCAAAAGCTTTTTCAGGATCAGAGGGTCAAATGCAGGCATAACTTTAAACTCAAGCAGAACCTCTCCAAAATAGGCTCCGAATCCCACTGCGTAAAGGGAACAGGCGACCGAGTGTGCCATCCAGGACATCCATCCGGACAAAAAACCTGAAGGCTGAGGAAGACTTTGCTTCACCCAGAGATAACCACCACCTGCCTCCGGGATGGAGCTACCCAACTCCGCATAGGCGGAGGCAGTGAAGAAGGCAACGATACCATTCAGAAGAAAAGCTATAAGGATTGCCGGGCCTGCAACTCCTGCGGCGATCCCGGTTAAGACGAAAATCCCTGCACCTATCATCGCCCCCACCCCAATCATAGTCACAGAAAAAAGACTTAAATCTCTACTTAGCTTCATAGAAAACTACTATCCTTTCGACTAACCGGAAAGAGGCTCCTCTTTTTTATCCATCCGTACAAACATAGGTGCGGCTTTGCCCTCTTTATCCTGTCCCATATACAGGGTAAGATGGGGGAAGGGAATCTCTATCCCTTTTTCATCGAATTTCCTCTTGAGCCTGCGATTAAACTCCCTGGCAACCCCCCACTGCTTAATGGGTTTGGTTTTTACGCGCGCTTTTATTATGACGGCTGAGTCAGCAAATTTGTCCAATCCGAATATCTCCATAGGCTCGAGAATATCCTCTGAAAAATCCGGGTCTTTACGCAGGTCCTCATCCACCTGTTTGATCAGTCCCATCACCTCATCCACATCCTCCCTGTAAGCCACACCGATATCGAAAACGAAATGGGAGAAATCCTTGGTCATATTGGTAACCACATCTATATGCCCGTTGGGAATGTAATGAACATTGCCGGACAAATCACGCAGGATGGTCATCTTTAAATTCACCTTCTCCACCAGGCCACCTTTGCCTGCAACCTGAACCACATCTCCGACTCGAATCTGGTCCTCCAGCAAAATAAAAAAACCGTTGACCACATCTTTCACTAAATGTTGAGCTCCGAAACCCACAGCCAGACCAGCGATACCGGCTGCCGCTAACACCGGACCTATCTCAACGCCCAGCTGCCCCAGAATGGTCATAAGTGAAACAACCAGGATCACCACAGTCAGTAGATGCCGGATCACCGAGCTTAAAGTGGAGGCTCTTTTTTGGGATTCCTCATCGATTTTCTGCCGGGTGAAGACCGTGGTTAATCTTCTGGTGAGTATCCTGACCGCCTTCATCAGGATCAGGGTCACGATAATGATCAGAATGATTCTCAAGCCCGTGGTTAAAAACCAGTTCCCTATCTCTTTTAGAATAGCTGTCAAATCCATTTAAAACCTCCTTTTTTAGGGCTCACTTCTTTTGAATAAAATTACAAATGTGTCTTCAATGTCAACTAAAAAATCAAAAAGTAAAATAAACCCTATTTTATCCAATCACAAGTGTTTTTATGAGAGAGGCATAGAGGATAATTCTTTCTTTTGGAGCGTATTTGGAGTGCATTAAAAGGGTTAACGCTACCGTATCCCTCTCTACGGGGAAGGTAAAAACCCCTCTCTTTGGAGGAGGGAGTTAGGTTAGGGTCATCCTTTGAACTTTTGAACCTTTAAGCCCTTGAACTTTTTTATATAACTCCCATCTTTTTCCCCACCTTTTCGAAGACCTCCAAGACTCTATTCATCTGCTCATCCGTATGAGTGGCGATGTAGCTGGTTCTTATGCGGGCGGTTCCTGGCGGGACTGCAGGGCTGACCGCGGTATTGGCGAAAATCCCCTCATCAAAAAGCATTCTCCAGAACTGAAAGGTCTTCACATCCTCTCCCACGATTATGGGAATTATGGGAGTCTGGGAATGCCCGATATCGAAGCCTAATCCTCTGTATCCATCCATCATCTTGCGGGTTATCTGCCACAGGTGTTTTCTCCTCTCCGGCTCGGAGATGATTATATCCAAAGCCTTGGAGACTGTGGCAACAGCTGCCGGGGGCGGACTGGCGGAGAAGATAAAAGGACGGGAGAAATGCTTTACGTAATGGATTACCTCCTCTGAGGCTGCGATAAACCCTCCGATGGAGGCAAAGGATTTGGAGAAAGTCCCCATTATTATATCCACTTCATCTTCCAGATTGAAATGCTCGGCTGTGCCCCTGCCGTTTTCACCCAAGACTCCTATGGAATGGGCATCATCCACCATCACCCTGGAATTGTATTCTCTGGCTAAACCCACTATCTCCGGCAGATTAGCTATATCCCCCTCCATGCTGAAAACTCCGTCCACGATGATCAGTTTTCCAGAATCATTGGGAACTGAGGACAGTACCCTTTTTAAATCTGCCATATCGTTATGCATGAACTTCAAAACCTTGCCGAAAGAGAGCCTGCACCCATCCACGATGGAGGCATGATCAGACCTGTCGGTTATGACGAAATCTCCCTTGTTTATCAGAGCAGAAATTGTTCCCAGGTTGGTCTTGAAGCCGGAGGAGAAAACCAGGGCTGATTCCTTGTTCATAAACCGGGCTAATTTTTCCTCCAACTCCACGTGAATATCCAGGGTCCCATTCAGGAGGCGTGAGCCGGTGCAGCCAGAACCGTAGACTTTTATCGCCTCTATGGCGGCCTGCTTGACATCCGGGTGAGAGGTCAAGCCCAGATAGTTGTTGGAGCCGATCATTATCATCTCCCTGCCGTCAATGGTGACCTGGGTATCCTGCCCTGAGGATATAGGGATGAAGTAGGGATAGATACCCGCCTCTATCACCTTCTTTGCCTCAGTGAAGTTTTTGCATTTATCGAATAGGTCCAATTTTCTCCTCTTTTTTAAAGTTCAATTTTAACTTGCAAAAATTACAGCAGTTTAATATCTTCAAAAATCAGGATTTATTTAAGCTCATTTCTGGATAAATGTCAAGTAAAAACTTTTGTCCGAGCAGGAACAATACAAGTAGGGACGCATCGAATCAGTCTCCATAATCAGGAGTGTAAACCCTTAGGGTTACCGGATATTTTCAAAGATAAAGCCAAAGCTTCATACTCCACTTTTCGAAAGAGGATAAAACTTGCGACCCAAAGCCTTAGTCACCGGTGCCAACGGATTTGTAGGCAGTCATTTGGTAGAACATCTTTTAGATAGAGGGTATGAAGTTACCTGTCTGGTCAGAAAAACAAGTGATTTAGGCTTTCTTGCCGGATTAAAATCAGAATACAGATATGGAGATGTAACAGATATTGCCTCATTGAAAGAGGCCTTAAAAGGGGTCGATTTCGTATTCCATGCGGCAGGTCTGACTAAAGCTAAGAGCAGAGAGGAGTATTTTAGAGCAAATTCCCTAGGCACTGAAAATATCGTCTCCGCCTGTTTTGAAGTCAACCCTCAAATCAGGAAATTCGTTTATGTAAGCAGTCAGGCAGCTGTCGGACCCTGTGGAGATTTCAAGCCCCTGGATGAAGATGCAGATTGCCAGCCCCTAACCGACTACGGCAGAAGCAAATTAGAAGGAGAAAAAAAGGCTTTAGCTTTTAAGGACAAAATCCCGGTCAGTATAGTTCGTCCTCCGGCAGTCTATGGTCCCAGGGACAAGGATATCCTATTTTTCTTCAGAATGGTGAATAAGGGGATAATCCCTCTTTTCGGATTCGGGGAAAGCTATATTTCGCTTATATACGTGAAAGACTTAGCCAGAGGTATAGTTCTGGCAGCGGAAAATCCCGACAGTTGCGGAAGGACCTATTTTCTTGCAGATGAGAAGTTCTACTCCTGGTCAGAGGCTGGGGAGATCATAAAAAAAGTTTTGAAAGTAAAAGCTTATAAATTGAGAATCCCCAAATTTTTATTGTTTACCTTTGCTGCTTTCTCCGAGATGATAGCCAGGCTGAAGGCGGAATCTGCCTTGGTCAATCTTCAGAAAGCCAGGGAGTTATCCCGGAGCTACTGGCTCTGTGATGTCTCCAAAGCCAAAAACGAATTGGGATTTTCAGCTGAATATGGTTTGGAAAGAGGAGCAGAGGAAACTATGAAATGGTATAAGGAGAAAGGATGGCTCTAAAAATGGCAGAAGATATGAAATTGGAAAAACACAGGAAGGAGTTTCCCTTCACCAGGAATGTTACCTTTCCCAATCACGTCTCCTTTGGCCCTATACCCTTAAGGGCTTTAAATGAAACCTTAGGATATTATGATGTCCTGACCCTGAAAAAAGTTAGGGATATAGATCAGATAACCTTCAAGATGATGGATAAAATCAGGATATTTTTAGCTAAGATGATAAAAGCTAAGTTCCCGGAGATTGGTCTTGTGCCTAACACCTCCTATGGTTTGAATATTGTGGCAAATGGTATAAGCTGAAAAAAGGAGATAAGATTTTGCTCTTGATATAGAGTTCCCTGCCAATGTCTATCTCTGGTTGAATCTGAGAAAAAAAGGGTGAGGTTAAAATTCATAAAGAATAGAAATGTCTTTTTCGACATAGATAATCTCTCAAAAGTCTTGGATTCAAGCAGAAGAATATAATCGTCCCCGAAGAGAAAATTTGATTCGGATCTCCCCTCATTTCTACAATTCACCTGAGGAAATAGAAAAGCTCATTCAGGTCCTGAAAAAAGCTTAATCCCTGAGTCGAAAACTTCCGATATAGTTATAAGAACAAGGGAGGAATATGTCTAAATTTCTTAAGTTGTTGCTGATTTTGCTCTTTTCGTTCTCTTTTAACTGCGCGGAGAGGACCGTAATAATCGAAAGGCCCAGCCCATATCCGCCACCTGCGCCTGCAAAAAACACCGGGCAGGCGGTTGCCTCGCAGAAACATCTGGCAAATGGAAAGAAATTCTACAACCGGGGTAAATATGCCAAGGCTTTACAGGAGTTTAAAAAAGCAGTAATAGCAGACTCTCAAAACTGGGAAGCCCACTATTATGTAGGCCTGTGTTATCAGAAATTGGGTCATTACAGAGAATCTGTTCCTGAATTTGAGATCTGCATCAAAGTTGAGATTAAGGATCAGCACTTCCTTTCCAAGATCAGATTCGGCTTAGCCTATTCCTTAGAGAAAACCGGTGATCTGCAGGAATCGGAAATCCAGTACAAATTAGCTTACACTCTGGATCCGGATAATAAGGACGCCTATAAAGGGGTGGAAAGGGTTAAAGAGAAAAGGGCAAAGACCTCCAAGATTAAGATATCGGAGAAATAGAGTCAGGGGGAATGTATTGATATAAGGATAATGCGCCCCTAAAAATGACTTCTTCAATTAATAAAAATATCTCAGGAACAGCCTTCATTTGAGCCTGATCAAATCCAATTCTCGAAATGGCTGTTCTTTTTTATCCCTTTTTATCCTTGAACCAGCTTTTATTCGAATCTTTCCTTCTTGAATGACGGGCATACTCCAGAATTCAAGGTTCTAATCTAAAAAATCTAATCCCAAAAATTTTTTCTAAAAAATCAGACTCAAGGGTCTTGACAGGTTAGAGAAAAAAATTATATTAATAGAAATTCCGTTGCTCGCCTGTCAGAAAATCCTCTTTCTGACAATCGAGTAACTTATTGTTCTACAAGAGGATACAGTCAAACCTGGATTAGACATTAACAAAGAAATCCTCTGACTGTCTTCCTTAGAAAATTGGAATTTGTTATCTTATAAGGAGTTGGATGTCTTCTTCCTTTGTTAGAACAACTTTTAGTTTTTTGAAGTCATCAACAGAGATTTTTTTATTTTTCATAATTTCAAGCCTGTTTTTATATCCAAGTCTAAGGGCACAAGATACTTATAGGCAAATTGATTTAATTTTTAATACTGCTAATTACTCCCAATCTGATTCACTTTTAATTCAGATCCAGGTTGCCCGGGACAGGGAATTCACAAGCCTCATTCATCAGAGTGAGTGGATTAAGTGTAAATCAGGTAATGAGTTTACCTATTCGGTGCAAATTCCCTTGATACAGGGAAGCTTCTACTGGAAGGGAAGACATAAAGACCCTGTCAAGGGAAATGCCTCAGACTGGTCATACCCATATAGATTTTACATTTTGCTCGATCCCCAGGCTGTAATTCCTGGTGATTCCAATGGGGACAGCCTTCTAAATATGGGGGATCTGGTTTACCTGGTTAAGTACCTGTTTGCTGGTGGGCCCTTTCCTACTCCTTTGCAAACTGGCGACTTAAACTGCGATGAGAAAATATCTACCTCTGACCTTATCTATCTCATCAATTACCTGTTTAAGTCAGGTCCTTCTTTATGTATCCAATTTCTGGGGCAATAGCACCTTCAATAAAATTAATCAAAGGCAAAGCTCGCTTTAGACTGATTGCGGAAAAACACTGCTTTTTTCTCCTTGACAAAATCTAAAAAGGTTGCATTATATAAGGGAAGCGAAGGGTTGAATTAGGTTTTTGAGGAGAGTAGTTTTCTGTATGTGTATAAAATGTATTTGTAATAGCAACAGCTGCGGAGCAATCTGCTGCTGTTGTAATCACATAAGAATCAAATAAGGGTAATATGGTCATCCGTGATCGTATTACCCTTTATTTTTAGCAGAGAAATGGAAGGATAAACCTTGTACCTCTTAGAGAAAACCGATATTATGACAGATGGAAAAATCAGGCTGTTAAGGGAACAGGTAGTGGGGATTGACAAGAAAGTTCCTACCCTGGAGGGGCTGAGAACTTATGTGAATTTTGATAATTCAGCCAGCACTCCGACTTTGAAATCGGTCCTGGACAAGGTTAATGAGTTTTTAGACTGGTATTCCAGCATTCACAGGGGCAGTGGTTTTAAATCCCTTCTATCCTCAGAAGTTTATGAGAAAGCCAGAACGAAAGTAGCAGAATTCCTCAGAGCTGATCTGGAGAAAAACAGCGTCATTTTCATTAAGAATTCCACGGAGGCCTTGAATAAGCTCTCTTATCGCTTCCCCTATAAGAAAGACTCTGTTGTCTTAACCAGCCTGATGGAACACCATTCCAACGATCTGCCCTGGAGAAATAAGACTAAGCTCATCCATATAAGAATAACTCCCGAGGGCAGATTGGATTTGAACGATCTGGAGAAGAAATTGAAAGAGCACAGAGGTAAAATCGATTTGGTAACCATAACCGGTGCTTCCAATGTAACCGGATTCATAAATCCGATTCACCAGATCGCCCGGATGGCTCATCAGGCAGAAGCTATGCTGGTGGTGGATGCCGCACAGCTTGCCCCCCATCGAGAAATCGACCTCAAACCAAATGATGACCCTGAACATATTGATTTTTTGATATTTTCTGCTCACAAGATGTATGCCCCATTTGGAACCGGGGTATTAGTTGGCCCAAAGGCGATATTTGAGCTGGGTGACCCGGAGTTCGTGGGTGGTGGAACAGTGGATGCTGTAACCTTGGATTACGTCAGATGGGCAGAACCACCGGAAAAGGATGAGGCCGGCTCTCCCAATGTGGTTGGAGTTGTGGCCTTGGCACAGTCGATAAAGGTTTTAACAGAAGTCGGAATGGAAAATATCGCCCTTCATGAGAAAATGCTGTGTGAACACTTTCTGGAAAAATTACCTGAGATCGGAGAGTTAACGCTTTATGGTGATGGCTCCAGGGATTGCCTGGATAGATTAGGAGTATTTGCCGTCAACCTGAAAGATATTTCCTACGCCTTAGTCTCTGCCATCTTAAGCTATGAGGCGGGCATAGGTGTCCGGCACGGATGCTTCTGCGCTCATCCTTATGTCCAGGCACTCTTGGGAGTGGGGAAAAAGGAAACTGAAAAATTTATCACCCAGATAAAACAGAATTACAGGGCAGAGCTTCCCGGTGCAGTCAGGATTTCATTCGGATTTTACAACAACTTCGAAGAGATAGACTATCTGACAGCCTGGCTAAAGAGAATCGTGGCGGGTAAGTATAAAGGCGAGTATATCTTACATGAAACCTGGGGAACCTACACACCCAAAAACTTCAGCCCAGATTTTGATAGATATTTTTCACTCTAACTCTGAATGGATTCTCCAGGGACAGAACAATGGCTCTGTCCTTACAGGGAAATAACCTCTTTTCTTCCTTATATCCTCCGAAGCCGCTTTCAAAAAGAAGAGGTGTGAGATAGAAATGCACCAAATGAATCTCCACGGAAATTAATCGTTATTATGAGTCTTCGCGGAGAATGAAGTAATTTGTTTACCCTCTACGGATTGCTTCGTCGTCCCGCCGTTGGTGGGATTCCTCGCAATGACAGAGTCGGGACGGGTTCACCTTGTCTCTATAGCTTGTTTTCCTAAAAACAGATTGACAGCTTCAAGCGTATAAGATAAGTTACCTTAAAACTTGTTTTGAAGTAAGGAACTTTCCGAGAGGAAACTATGCCAGACAAAGCAACAGAAGAGAAAATAGTCTTTCATCCGCAAAAGTGCGTTTTTATGGAGACCTCCAAGCTTTTGAACTCTACCTTGGAGACAGATGTGCTCCTGGATATAATTTTGGAGCTTATCACCAGGGCGATGGAGGCCTCCTTCAGCTCCATTTCCCTTCTGGACAGGAAGACCCGGAAATTAAACCTCCACTTTTATACTGGAGATAAAACCAAAGAGAGGAAAAAGCTAAGCCTGGATTTAGGTCAGGGCATTGCGGGCTGGGTAGCGCAGAATAGAGAGCCGGTAATTGCCAACCAGGCAAGAGAGGACTCGCGCTTTTCACCTGAGCTGGAAGAAAAAATAGGGTTCAGGATAGAATCCATAATCTGTGTTCCACTTCTCAGGAGAGACCATCTGCTGGGAGTGTTGGTGGCTATGAACAAGCTCAATGGGAAAAAATTTACTGAAGAGGATTTGAAGATCTTCTACTCTTTGGCAGACCAAGTGGCCATCGCCCTGGAGAACTCCTATCTTTATCGCAAAGCCAAAAAGGAAAGCCTGGAATCAGAAACCCTGCTGGAGGTAGCCAGAGTAATCTCCTCCTCCTTGGATTTAGATGAAACCTTAGGGCTGATTCTGGACTCACTTAAAAGGCTGGTCAGGTATGATGCGGCTGCTATCTTTTTAATAGATAAAGAGAAACAGGAATTAGGGGATATAAAAGCCAGAGGGTATGATATTACCTGCACCTCTATCTGCACCAGAGGGTTTGACCCTGCCATTGAGCCGGACCTAAGACTGAAATTGGGACAGGGGTTAGTGGGCTGGGTGGCAGAAAATAAGGAGCCGATTATAGTGCCGGACGTAAGTAAGGATTCAAGATATATCAAAGCCAGGCATGAGACTAAGTCCGAGATGGTAGCACCCATCGTGACGAAGGAGAGGGTAGTAGGGGTCTTCAATCTGGAGAGTGACCAGATAAATGCCTACGATTTTTATGACCTGAATCTCTTAACTGCATTTGCCAGTCATTGCGCAGTGGCGATTGAAAGAACCAGGTTACATGAAGAGACCTTGATAAAAAATAAACTTGAGGAAGAGTTAATAATCGCGCGCCGGATACAGGAAAGCTTCCTCCCTCAGACAGACCCGAGTTTACCCGGATTCGACATCTCCGGCATAAATATCCCCTCAGAACAGGTAGGTGGGGATTATTATGATTTCATCCCCATCGTGGAAAACCAGATGGGCATAGCCATAGGAGATGTCTCTGGAAAAGGGGTACCCGCCTCTCTGATTATGGCATCTTTCAGGGCAAGCCTGAAAGCTGAGATCAGGAACAACTATGCCATCCGTACCATCTTTTTCAAGGTGAACAATCTACTGTATGAGAGCATAGAACGGGAAAACTACGTTACCGCAGTTTATGGGGTTCTGGATGTGGCCAATAAGGTCTTTACCTTCTCCAATGCCGGACATAACCCGCCTGTATTGTTAAAAAAAGGAGAAAAAATCAAATACCTGACCGAGGGTGGGCTCGCGCTTGGAATCATGCAGAACTACGAGTATAAAGAAAAAGCCTTGGGCTTGAACTCAGGAGAAATCATCTTATTCTATACGGATGGGGTAACAGAAGCTAAGAACGAAAAAGAGGAGGAGTTCGGCACGAGCAGACTGGAAAAAACCCTTCTGGAAAATCAAAATCTAAAAGCCAGAGAGATCCTGGATAAAATCTACCAGGAGGTAAAGGATTTCACCCAGGGAACGCCTGGACAGGATGATTTAACTATGGTTGTGATAAAAGTTCTGTAGAGACGCATTGCATGCGTCTCTGGTGAAATTCGATGTAGGGGCGAGGTCCCCTCGCCCTGATATTGGGTGGGGAAACCCCACCCTGCAAAAGGAATCCAAATGGAGAAAATCTTAGAGGAATTTCTACATAATCTGCATTTAGCCGAAGGCCTGTCCCGGAACACTCTTTTGAGTTACCGTCTGGATTTGAGAAAATATCTTGACTTCCTGAAAAAGAATAAAATCCCAGACCTCAAATCTGTAAAACCAGAGAACATAAGTGAATTTGTATACCATTTATCCCGTAAAAAACTCAAAGCCGCATCCATCTCCAGGAATCTGTCCGCCATTAAAAAACTCCACAAATTTCTTCTAAACGAAGGTTATTCCGATTCCGATCCCTCTGAGATGATCGATTCTCCCAAACTGGGCAGGAGGTTGCCCTCTTTTTTAACCCAGGATGAGATAATGAAAATACTGGAACAGGATTTTGAAAAAGACAATCTGGGAATAAGGAATAAGGCTATGCTGGAGTTTCTTTATGCTACCGGGGCAAGGATCTCAGAGCTTATAGATTTTAAAAGGAAAGGCTTTATGCCAGAATCCGGCTGGGTGAGGATAGCCGGAAAAGGCAACAGGGAAAGGTTCGTTCCCATCGGCAAAGAGGCGATCAGCGTGACCAAGAAATACCTCAAGGAGTCTCGCATTCATTTAGCCAAACCCTGGTCCGAGGATATAATGTTCTTGAACAGAAATGGGAGGAAACTCTCCCGCATGGGGGCCTGGAAAATCATTAAAAGACATATCCTTAGTGCCGGGATAAAAAAGAGGGTAACACCGCATACTATAAGACATTCCTTTGCCACCCATCTTTTATTGGGAGGTGCAGACCTAAGAGCAGTGCAGGAGATGTTAGGACATGCCGATATATCTACTACACAGGTCTATACTCATATAGACCGTGATTTTATCAAACAGGAGCACCGGGATTATCATCCCAGGGAAAAGGAGTCCAGATAATCGGGCATGGACAGATGATAAACCTATCCATATATAGCCGGGGGGTCAAGCTGAACAAGGAATTGAGGGTAAGCTTTTACCCCCAGAGGGTCAAATTCCTTGATTTCAGAAAACATTCGGACCTGCTTAAATATCTGAACAGATATTTTCTGGACCTGATATTTATCTGCGGGAAAGACAATTTGGAAAAGGAAATTCAGCTTGTTGGGAAGCTGAAAAAAGATCCCACCCTATCTTTGATACCCCTAGTGTTATACCATCCCTGCCCCAGAAAGGAAGTGGTTATCCGGGGACTGGATAAAGGTGCGGATGAGTTTCTTTTCGGGGAATGGCAGAAGGAGCTTTTCTCTGCCAAGCTCAGAACAGTGGTACGAAGGAATCAGAGGGATTTAGGGGTTAATCCCTCCACCCATCTGCCAGGCACCAGCATAATTGAAAAAGAGATCAACCGCAGGATCTCAGAAGGCGAGGAATTCGCCCTGTGCTATGCGGATCTGGATGATTTCAAAGCCTATAACGATTATTACGGCTATCTTTATGGTGATAAGTTAATTCATTTGACCTCTCAGATCATAAGGGAGATTGTCTATAAAAACTGCCAGGACGGATTTGTGGGGCACATTGGAGGGGACGATTTCATCTTTATAATTCCGGCAGAGAAGGTAGATAATATCTGCTCCAGAGTGGTGAGAACATTTGATGAGAAGGTCATAACCCGCTATAAGGCTAAGGACATAAAACGCGGTTACATCATCACCCAGAACCGGAAGAACAAATTAGAGCGCTTCCCCATTTTAACACTTTCCATCTCCGTGGAGATCAACAGGAAGAGGATGTTCAAGCATACTGGAGAGATCCTGCGCATGCTCAACGATCTGAAGAAATACACCAAATCCCTGCCCGGGTCCAAATATATTATCGAGAGAAGGAAAAGAATCGAGAGGTAAAACCCTGGTTGGGGAATTCAAGTAAATTAATTTCAACCTAATTCCCAGAATTTCCTTTAAGATATAGCTTTCAGAGGAAGCCATACCCTGAAAGTCGTTCCCTGCTCTGGCTGACTTTGCACCTCTATTTCACCCTGGTGATTTTCCACTATCCTTTTGCAAGCAAGCAGCCCAAAACCATGCCCTGATTCCTTGGTAGAGAAGCGAGTCTTAAAGACTTTCCCAAGCTCTTCTTCACTCATTCCTTTCCCGGTATCTGATACTTTTATCTCAATCAGGTCTTCATTCTGCAGCAATGAAGTTTCGATTTTTATAGTTCCTCCTTCTCCAGTTCTCTTCCCCATAGCATCCGCGGCATTATTCAATAGATTATAAAATAACTGTTGGATCTGTCCTGAATCCAAGAAGATTGTTGGAATTTTTGGATCCAATTTGGTTTCTATGGAGATATTTTTAAACCGGTTCTGAGATCTTATGAAGCTTAAGATATCATCTATCAACTTGTTTAGGTCATTTTTTTTCTTTTCTGATCTCAGTGATTCAAAGTCCATCAATCCCGAAGCAAACTTAGCCATCCTTTTGATGTGCTCTTTAATTATCTCTATATATTTCCTCTTTTTTTCTGGTTCTTCTCTCTCCAAGGAAAGGGATAATCCCTCAAGATTTCCCATTACCACAGCCAAATAGTTATTAAGCTCATGCCCTATTTCCGCAGATTGCAGAGCCTTTGTGGCCATTCTATCCAGTTGAATGGTCTGTTCCTGAAGTCTCTCTAATTCCCTGTTGGCCCTTTCAGAATCCTCCAGCAGAAACAGATTCTCTATGGCTAAGGCTGTTTGAGTGACTAAAAAAGCTAAAAGTTTCAAAGAGCTTTCTGGAATTTCATCTTCTCCCCTTGACTGGTTGATATTCAAAAGCTCGAAGATCTCCCTCCCCCTGGTTACTGAAATGGAAAACAAGTTCTCCTCATTTCCCATTATCCTATCCCAGATAGGAAGTCCAGGGTAAAGCTTCACAAGAGAAGAGAATACTGGATGAGTACGCAGATCCGTGACTTTTATTATCTTTTTATGTTCAAGCCACTCTCTGGCAAGTTTTTGATCTACCTTTAGCTCTGTTTCTTCCAAGGCAGCGTTAAAAAAATCTGTAGCCAGGAATACTTTAACTTTTTGGCTTTCACCGTCCCATAAAAGAATGGAGCCTTTGGGGACTTTAGTATAGATCAGGGCAAAATTCAAGGCAAGCTTTAAAAGGCTATCCTTATCCCTGCTTTGATAGATCTCCTGGTTCAAATCCAGAAAAGGTGTTATCCCTTTCTCTTTATCCTTCTCCTCTGAGGTAATCTTTTTCTCAACAGCCCGGGCAACAGATTTTCTTATCTCGTCCAAGTCAAATGGCTTTAAGATATAATCATAGGCCCCTTCTTTAACCGCCTCCTTAGCTGAAGATACATCCGCAAATCCTGTCATGAATATAACTCCGGCCTCAGGATTCTGCTGATGAACGCTTTTGATCAATTCTATCCCGTCCATCTCCGGCATCTTGATATCGGTAAGGATTAAATCAAATTTTTTGGTTTTTATCTTCTCCAGAGCCTCCTTGGGATTGGCAAAAGAGTTAATCTCATATCCTTCCGTTTTTAGAACATCCGAGACTAACCTTCGTATGATCTCCTCGTCATCCACTATTGCGATCTTTATGTTTCCTGTTTTAAGAGGATTTCCTGGCTTCAATTCTTTTGCCCCCTTGATTTTCCCTTTCAGCTTCTCTGATTATATCCCTGATCTCCTGAAGCTCAAAAGGCTTATGGATACAGGTTATGGCACCCTCCTCCTGGGCTAATACGCTCATGACATCTGGAAAACTATCCATCATCACGATGATCACCTTTTTATCCAGCTTTTTAATTATTTTAACCGCTTCCAGCCCGTTCATCTCCGGCATATGCACATCGGAGAAAATCATGTCAAAATTTTCCTGCCTGACTTTGACAACAGCCTCTCTGCCGTTATTGGCACATGCCACCTTGTGCCCATCTTCCAAGAGCACCTCCCACAAAAGCTTTCTGATGATTTCCTCATCATCCACTACCAGTATTTTCATTTCTGATCAATCCTACGCTTTCATAGCTTCACCGACTAACTCTCTTATATGGCTGATTTGAAAGGGCTTGGATAAATAGGCAATCGCTCCCAATCTTTCACATTTATCAGCCGCCTCCTTGGAGGCATAGCCGGTTATGATGATTACCTCTGTTCCTGGAGAGACCTCTTTTGCCACCCTCAAAACCTCAGTCCCTTCAACTTTGGGCATTCTGATATCTGTTATTATCACCCTATAATCTACTTTTTTTATCTTCTCGATAGCCTCGTTCCCATCGCTGGCAAAATCCAACCGGTAGCCCTCCTCCGATAGAACCTCCCCCAGGAAATCTCTCATGACCTCTTCATCATCCACTATCAGGAGTTTGTTATTATTTTCCTCTGTCATCTTTCTCCCCTGGTAAATTTTTATGAAGCGAACTCCTTTTATACACTTTTCAAAACCTCCTCCTTTTTTTCGGCTGGGAGGGGTTTATCTTTCAGAAAAATCGGAAGCCAGATGGTGAATTTAGTCCCTTTTCCTACACGGCTTTCCACAAAGATCTCTCCTTTGTGATCCTTAATGATCCCGTAGCTCACGGACAAACCCAACCCCGTTCCCTGACCCACCTTCTTCGTGGTAAAGAAAGGCTCGAAGATGTTGCTTAAGTGCTCTTCGGATATTCCACAGCCGGTATCCTTGAAGGTGATCTCTATACTTCTGGAAATAAGCTGAGTCTCTGGCATCTCTTTAATTGAAACGAACAACTTTCCACCATCGGGCATGGCCTGAATGGCGTTTATGATGATATTGGTGAAGACCTGCTGAAGCTGGTTAGCATTCCCTATAACCTCAGGCAGGGATCCTTTCAAGTCCGTAACCAATTCCACCCCGCTCATCTCCATCTGGTGACGAACGAAGACTAAAGTATCCCTCAAAACGGAGCTCAAATTCACTGGCTCAAAGGCAACTTTGGTTGAAGCGCGCGCAAATTTAAGCAGATTCTGAACTATGGTCTTACATCTCTGGGACTGAAACTCAATGTCTTTAAGATATTGGGAATAGGTGGCAATATCATCCGGAGTTAGATCCTCCAAGGATTTTTTGGTGATTTTCTCCAGGGCAAACTGGGAATAGCCCAATATCCCTCCCAAGGGATTGTTCAATTCATGCGCCACCCCGGCGGCTAACTGACCTACCGAGGCCATCTTCTCCTGCTGGATTAGTTGCTCCTTGGAACTGTTCAGGTCGATAATCATCTGGTTGAAGGTCTGGCCTAAGATCCCTATCTCATCTTCGGTTTGGATCTCTACTTTAATCTTTCTCTCTCCCTCGGAAAGTTTTCGAGCCGCATCTGTTAATTTAAGTATGGGCTGAGTAAGCAAGTTGCTTAAATAGCTGGCTATTACCACTCCAAAAAATATTATAAGAAGACTAACTAAAAAAGTGATGCGTTGATTATAAGCTACTTCTTTTTTTAAATTCGAGAGAGATAAACCCATGGTTAAATAGCCGATTTTACCTGTCTGGGAAAGGATCGGAGTATAGACGCTAAGCACCTTCTGGTGTACGTAAGATTCAGTCTTCGTTATTTTTTTCTTTTGTAAAAACTCTTTGCCTTCCTCCTGGTTATAAGAGGCGAAGATTCGATCCTGAAGATCGTATATGGCGATATATGACAGATCCTCATTATGTTTAGCTCCCTCGATTGCCTCTTCCACCGATCGATGATCCTCAAAATTCAATCCCGGGCTGACATTATATGCCAGCATAACTGCCAGGCTCTCTGCTTTAGCTCTCAATCCACGCAAAACTTCCTGTTTCTGCCTTGAGGGAAAATAGAGAATGATGAAGATGGCTATAATGGAAACCACCGTGATGATAGCACCCGTGATCTTGTTTTTAATCGAGCTGTTAACTAAAACCTTCAAGACATTCATATTCTTTATCTCTTAATAACCTTACACAGTTTCAAAAGTTTGGCATCGAAATCGCTACCCTCAGCCCTGGCCGATTCTAAATTAATCCATATCTCTGGCTTTTTCTCCTTCGCTCCTATCCCCACAGAGACCCCTTTCTTTACATAATCAGTGATCCCACTCATAGTCAATATCTCGTGTTTTTGGCTGATCTGAAGGATGGATTTCAGATACCAACTACGACCAGGAGCGATATATAGCACATCGATTTCCTTTGATTTAACAGAACTTTCCAAAAACTCCTTTGAACAGTAATCCACATCCACATAACTGAAAGGAACATTTTTGACGGTTTTCTCAGATAGACCATCCAAAACATCCGAAGCTTTTTCCTTGACTTCTTTAGAATCGTCATCTTTTGAATCATACACGATTCCTATAACTAACTTATCTCCAACTTTCTTTTCAAAATTACGGTCGTAGGTCAAGATCTTAAGCAGTATAGGTAGCTGAAATTCCACTGGAAGAGACATCCTTTCGGTGGCGAAAGAGTATCCCCAAAAGAAAATTAGCCCTGATAGAATGAGAGTTATTCTAAGATGCAACTCTTCACCTTAAAATTTAAATTTAATTCCACCGCTCACCCTTCTGGAGATCTCCTCTCCAGTGAAAAACTCCTGATGCTGATCATCCAAGGCATTGAAAACCGCCAGATAGATCTCGACGGAATCTTTCCAGATAAAGTATCCACACCTGATATCTAGTAAATTGTAAGGATTCAACTTAACAACTTGTTCCTGTGAGAAAGGACTCTCGACTTCCTTCTCAATTGAGCTGACATGATGCAGGGCAAGATTGCTGGAAAATCCCGACCTATGCTTATATCTTATCCCCAGATTGAACTTATGCCTGGGGCTGGATTTGATTGCCTTCCCATCAACTTTATCTTTCAAATTCTGATAGGAGTAATTGAAAAGACCAGTTAGATTCCTTGACAGTTTCAAATTCAGGTTCAATTCTCCACCCCAGGCATATGCCTTTCCCTTATTGGTTGGTATTGTGTTTATCCTCTTGGGAATAGGTAGACCTGTAGAGGGGTCTATTATAGGTTCTCCTGTAGACAGATTGACGAAGATCTCTGCTATCTCCAAAGAATCCCACACTGTAAGTTCTTCAAGCTGGTTTATAAACAGGTTAAAACCCAAACCGAAGTTCTCTGAGATGGTCTGGTAGCCCAGTTCATAGCTTTTTATGAGTTCTGAGCTGAGTTTATGATCTCCTAAAAGATACATATCAGTTGAGCTACCAGGAGGAAGGGGAGGAGAGGGCAAAGGCCATAATATGATAAGAGCCTCAATCGAGGTATCGAAAATGGATGGATTTTTGAAGGCAGTGCCTGCCTGCAGCCTAAAAGTGTGACTTTCCCAGGGAGAATAAAGCACAGCCGCCTTGGGTGAAATTTTATTCCCCACTGACGGATGTCTATCGTAACGCCCTCCCAAAAATAGAGTCAAGTTACTGGTGGGTCTGAACTCCTCCTGCAAGAAGGCAGAGAAAAGCTCTTGTTTGGAAAAAACGTAGGTACCCCAGGTAGTTCTCATATTGTTGTAACGATAGTTTATTCCAAAGATCAGGGAATGTTTATCTTTAAACTGAAGCTGATGCTGCAGTTCCAGATCCCAGGTATTATATTTTATCTCCACAATATCAACCGTTTCCACTAGATATAATTCGGGAGTAATTGTTTTGCCTATGTTCCAGAAGGCTTGGATTTTGCTCTTCTCGGTCTGGAGATGAGCTTTTAGGAATCCCTCCGTGTTAGTGCTAAGCGCCTTGGGGCTACGCTCAGCATAAATTCTCTCGTCCTCTCCCCGGAGAAAACCGAGGTCCAAATTCATTTCCATCCTGGGTCTAAATTGATAATATACGGAGCTGTTTATCCTGTACTTCTCTCCAGATCTTCTATCAGAGCCAGGAGTAAGGGGGTCGTCAAATTCATTAACTTTTCCATAGTCTGAGGAGACCTTATAGCTCAGCCTATCACCGCTTTTAGCATAGAGCAGGTTAGTATAGGTTAGACCCCTTTGTCCTTTCTCTCCGGATAAGTGAATCCCATTTATCTCTTGGGGTTTTTTAGTGATTATGTTGATCACGCCACTGAAAGCATTAGCTCCCCACATAGCTGACCCCGGACCTCTTATAATCTCGATCTGTTTTATCTCTGATAGACTTACCGGAAAATTATCCCAGTCGGTCCCCCCAAAATAATCCATGTAAACGCTCCTCTCGTCTACCAATACTAGAAGCTTGTCTGCCGTAAGTCCGCAGAATCCTCTCGGATTTACCTCGTAATGAGATGCGGTTATCTGCATAACATCCAAGCCCGGAACAATCCTCAGAACATCTGGTATGTTAATTGCTCCAGATTGTCTTATATCCTCTTCGGTTACAACGTAGATTGCGGCTGGAGCAGTTTCCAACCTCTCCGGTTTTTTGGAAACTGTCACCACCTCCACGTTTAACAAATCTTCCAAGCTCAGTTCCTCAAAATCTTGAAACTGCTTTTGTTCTGAATTTTCACCCTGTGCAAAGGTAGAGAAACACAGAAGTGAGAACAGAAGAATAATGATAATGATTGGTCTTATCATTTTGCCCCCCTCTTTCGAAGCTTAGACTCAAAAATTTACAGATCCTAAAATCAATTAAGACCTTGTATATTTATCGGCTTAATGCTGAAAGATTTTACTCTTGAAAAATTCTTATCCCCTACAAGAATTTTGATTAAATGAAATAATAATAGAAAATGACAGAATCCGCCTTGGGGAAGACATAGGTATCACTACCAAACTCTCTGCTTTAGCCCTTAATCGAGCTTTTTCCTAATAAGGTTTTTAGAGCTGTGATATTTATTATCATTTGATGATTTTGGCTAATTTCAACAGCTGTGAGCTGAAATCCGCACCTTCAGCTTTTGCCGCGGACAGGTTAATGAGAATCAAAGGTTTTTCGTCTTTAGTATCAATCCCCACCGCAAGTCCTGACTTCACATAATCAGCCACACCGGTTAAAGTCGTTATCCCTCTGGATCGACTAACCGAGGTTATGGTCTCCATCTTCATCTGGTCCAGAGGGGTCACATAGATGATATCCACATTGTTCCTTGAAGCGGCTTCCTTTATATCATTCTCCTCAAGGTTAATCGATACAAACCGAAGCGGGATCTCATCGATTTTTCCCAGGGAAGATTTCTCCACCAATTTCAAAAACTCCTTTTTCACCTCAAGAGATGTCCCGAAATTTTCCTGGTAGAGAACAGCGAAGACCAGTTCACTGCCTACTCTCTCCTTCAGGTTCCGGTCAAAGGTTAGTATTTTTAAGAAAAGGGCTATTTGCAGCTTCACTGGAATCGCCATCTTCTGCGCAGGGAATCCGGCTACACATTGAAATATCAAAATGCTCATCAAGATCAATCCACGCAAATAATTTTTGGGTTTGTCCATTGACTTGAGAACTTTGTTGTGAATCTCGTTATTATCAATTACCCCCAGCTGGGCACTTCGCTCCAATAAGTTCTAAAAGGATAATTCGTAACCGATCACAAGATTAACGCCCGGGCAATCGATGCCAGAGCCGTGAAGCCTGTAGGTTTTATCGGTTATGTTTTCCAGGGCAACTGTGACATTGCCGAATTGGTTTAAATCCATCCCCCCTCGGAGATTAAAGGTTACGAATCCCGGTGTGCCACCAACAGGGATACGGGGATCCTCTATGTCCCCGGGTGCCAGCCTGTCCTGTTTTGTAGCAAACAGATTGTAGTATTCTACCCATCTTTTCTTCGATCTCCACTCAGCGCCCAATTTTCCCTTGATCGGGGGTATGCGTCTAAGAGGCGTATCATCCACTAAATTATCACCCTTAATCCAGGCGATATTGCCAGATACGATCAAGGCGTCCAAAAACAGGATTTGTCCCTCTGCCTCAATCCCCTGGATTCGTGCTTTACCTATATTCTTTCTCTGGTAAACATCTTCTTCCCCCTCGTCCTGGATACCATTGTCATTGCTGTCCAAAAAGGGAAGGTTATTAAAGGTACCCCCACCCCTTTCAATCATATCCCGATAACTGCTGAGAAAACAATACAGGGAGCCGGAGAAACCTTTATGCTGCGTCTTAAGCCCGATCTCATAGGTTATGCTCTGTTCCGGCTTGAGATCTGGATTGGGAACCTCGAAACCGCTGCCGAAGCTGCCCAGGATGGTTAAATCATCGATGTTGGGCGCTCTGAACCCCTGCCCCACACCCAGATTGACCACAAAATTTTTTGTCAGCTTGTACAAAGCTCTGGCACAGCCGGTCAGAGCAGTCGGATGGGAATGAACCTTAATAGCTCCAGTAAGAGGGTCATCAACATCTGCCCGAACATCGAACCAGCTGTGGCGAAGGCCTAAATTCAAAGAGAGAAGCTCGGTCACCTGAATATCATCCTGCAAAAACCCTGCTATGGAGCGGTAAGTTGAACCATCAGCAAATGTTCCCTTTTTAATTGTGCGCGTACCGGATGCCGTGTCCACATCCACCCTTCGACTCTCGACCCAATCTGTGTAATAATCAGCACCGTAAGTTAAAAACTGGTGTTCGCCCACCTTGGAATTGAGTTGAAATGTGAATCCAAATGATTTAACCTCATCCTTATGTTCTTCCTGGACATTCGGTTTGGAGCTTTTAACTATGTAATATTCCTCCAGTTGATGCTGATAGGAAAATGTAGTTTGAAACGTTTCAATTATGGGGTTGATCTTATTACCTTCATATTGTGCATAAATCAGGTCCCGCTTCTCGGGATCCCATTCATATTTCAAACAGGAGCCCGATATCAGCTTGTCTGTTCTGGGCACATTCAGCTGGCTAACATGCTGCATGCCGGCTACAATGCCTTGCAGATCTGAGAATCTATACTCTATTTTGAGGTCACCATCCCATTCCTCATATGCGGTGAAAGACTGAAGTCCCGTTCTGTTTCCTGCACGCAGATCGCCGAATTTCTTATAGCTGAGCCCTCCGATAAAGCCTGTGTTTTTGATATTGCCGTTCAGATCAATACGTCCGATTTTCCCGTCATCTGCACTGGAATAGCGACTAAAAAACCTGGTGGTGTTATCCAGAGGTTTGGTATACTCTTTTCGGGACTTGGTGATGATATTGATAAGGCCACCCAGGGCATCGCTGCCGTAAAGCACCGATCCAGGTCCTCGAACCACCTCGATCCTCTCGATCTGATTGATATCGATCATATTGAGGTATTGATTTGGACCAAGGCGGAAGATGGCGTTATTCAATCTGATCCCATCAACCAGAATTAAAATCTGATTTCCCACCAATCCCCGGATGATGGGCGACCCTCCAGCGTAATTCGTCTCCTGTACCAGAATGCCGACGAGCTCGTTCAGCGCCTCAGGAGTGGTGCGGTAGTTTTTCTTTCTGATCTCCTCTGAGGTGATAATGGAGACTGATCTGGGGGAGTCTATGATTTTCTGTTCATATCGAGATGCCGAGACAACGGTGACATTCAAGAGGTCCTCCAATTTCATCTTCATCAGATCGTCAAGTTCATCTGATGCTTGAGCCAGCAGGAGATCACCTCCTAAAACCAGCCATGTCAGGAAAAGTATACCTCCAAAAAGGTGAATGCCTGCTATAAAGCACTTTCTTGGCGTAAAAATAAGGATGAACCTCTTCATTTTGCCCCCCATTTTGAAGTCTATGGCTGAATTCTTTTAAACCTCAGGATCAATTGGAATCTTGTATATTTATCGGCTTAATGCTGAAAGATTTTACTCTTGGAAATTCCCCATACTATATCAGAATTCTTATCAGATGGAAAAACGGCATTAAAAAGAACAGAACGATGTTCTGTCCCTACAAAGATTTTTCCCTTTGAGCCTTTGAACCATTAATCCTTAAATCTTTGCTCCCCCTGTGGAGTTATGAAAATAGCGGATTTCCCTTCAACCGGGCATTTGGTCTCGCAGATTCCGCAGCCGATGCATAAATTTTCTACCACGTAAGGTCTTTTGACCTTCTTCAAGGTCCCGTCATAATGAATAACTTCTTCCTCTTTCAATATTATTGCCTTATCCGGAACCGGGCAGTGCTCTTCGCACACTAGACAATTGGTGTTTTTA
Source organism: uncultured Ignavibacteria bacterium (assembly GCA_964511075.1). Taxonomy (GTDB): domain Bacteria; phylum Zixibacteria; class MSB-5A5; order MSB-5A5; family RBG-16-43-9; genus CAZEDM01. The sequence continues at coordinate 41,115 of CAZEDM010000001.1, read as the reverse complement.
TACCAAGGGATACATCTGTTCCTATCGATGAAGGCCAGCCCGATGATTGTTTTTTTCTTGGTAGCAACATCCAGTGGATGAATAGCCCGGGTAGGGCAGACCTGGGTGCACATTATGCAGTTATATTCGCAGTAACCGGTACGGGCATGCCCGACCGGCGTCCAGAAAGCCTCCAGTCCTCCTTCAAGCAAAGCCGGCTGTAGAAAATTCCCAGAAGTAGAGCAGACCTTTACACATTCGTGGCAGCGGATACATCTGTCCAAAAACTCGCTTTCCACTCTCGCACCTGGAGGTCTTATAAGACCGCTTTTCAGGTTTCTGTCTTTAAAGGATGATTTCAAAAGCCCAACTGAGACCAAGCCCAGGGCAGTTGAGGCTAAGACCTTTCTTCGTCCCAGGTCAAACCCCTGAGATGCAGGCTTTTCCTTAAAATCTATCCTGGTTACATCCAGGGGACAATCCCTTACACAATCATAACACAGAATACATTCTCGATGTAAAGTAATCTTAAAATCCTTTTCAATCGCATTCATCTTACAAAGGTCTTTACATATGCCACATTCGGTACAGTCCTTGGTTACCCTTCTTTTTAGAATCTGAAGTTTAGATAGAAATGCATAAAGCGCGCCTAAGGGGCAAAGATTCCTGCACCAGAACCTTCTGGATACGAATTCCAGAAGGAAGATTGTAAGAATTATCAGCAAGATAAGACTTGACATCCGGAAGAAATTAACCTGGGTAGGTAAAAGAGTAGATGAAAAAAAGAGCTGCAATTTACTTAGCCAGTCCTGCAGAAAAATAAACTGAAACAGAAGATTGAAAATCAAAGTAAACAACCCGGTGATTATCGGAAAAACGGAAAGGGTCAAGGAGCGGGAAAAAAAAGCAATGGGGTCTAAAAACCAGATAAGCTGAGAAGAGAAAACTGCCCCTATCAAAAGGAAAATCAGAATATAATATTTCAGGCTGAGCAGCTTTTTAAGACTTTTTCCTGTTTTATTCTTAAAAAGATAGCTGAAGATATCCAGGCTCGTTCCCAGGGGACAAGCCCACCCGCAGAAAACCCGACCCAAGGATAAGGCTAAAAGGACTAATAGTAGTGCTGGGAAGAAAGTGTCGATAAAAGCTCTGGAGGAAACTATGGAGGAAACTGCAATAAGAGGATCAGCTCTAAGAAAGAGGTCAACTGGAATTTTCGTGGATAAGGGGTAGCTGGCTATAAGAAAAAGGTAAATGAAAAAAAACAAAAAAAGAATCTGGGAAATTCTGCGAAGGGTTTTCAAGAAAGCTCCTTGCTACCTGCTAAAAGCTAAACTGCCCAATCAAGAAGCAAAGCTATACGTTTTAGTCTTGAGCTTACTTAAATCTATTTCTCCCAATCCTAATTTGTCCCCCAGGACTATGCAAGGTAAATCCTCAGGCTTCAGACCAAAAAGAGTTGTGCCATAAGCATCCACAGAGGCGATATTCTTACCTGCGATTATGGTCTTGGCAAATTTCACATCTTCCGGACGACCGGCAGAAGGACCATGCTTGGTCAAAATCCTGTAGGCATCGATGATATTCAATCCTGGTCTTATGAAATTAGACAAATCCGCCAGGTTCTGGTCAATGTTCAGATGAATCTTACCTCTATCTCCACCCAAAAGCCCCATAAGGTTCTTCATCCCCAGGGTTAACCGAGCAAGGGAATGGTGTTTAGCAATCGGGATGTTTATCAGAAGGTCACATTCCAGAGCAGGTTTATAGATCTTCCAGGATTTCAGATAAACTCCAGCCGGAAACTTTGTCTCCTTGAACCCTGCATCCAGAACGTAACTTACCTCTGCTCCAGCCTCAGAGGCTGCTTTTTTGATTCCGCTGTTCTCATAGCATCTCTGAGCGGAATTGCAAGGCCGGTCAAAGACCTTGACCTTCTTGGCACCAGCCTCAAGACACATCTTCACTACCTCTGAGACGACTTCAGGATTAGTATCAGCCGCCTCTTCGGGCTTCCTGTCCCAGCCGATGTTGGGTTTCACCACCACGATATCACCCTTAGAGACGAATTTACCCATACCGCCTAAAAGCTCAACTGCCTTTCTGGTCATCTCCTTTGGAGCTCCCTGAGCGACCACAGCCAGATCGGACAAACTACTTTTATTGAGTTCCTCTCCGAAAACCTTGAGAGGAAAAACTGAATATAAACTTAATCCCGCTCCTAAGCCTAAACTGCCTTTTATGAAATCCCTTCTTTTCACAAGAGCACCCCTTCTTCCCAGCCCAGTTTTATAAGCTCTATTCTGGACAGGTCACTTGTCCCTGCTTTATATTTAGTATCAGCCAAAGCTATGTGAAGAGGAGGAGGGCTTAAGATCCATTTCTGCTTCTTGTATTCGTCCCTTTTACCCTGGATAACCCTCAAAGCGACAGTATCAACTGCCACATGGTCAAAGCCAAGGATAAGCCCATTATAATTCCACAGATATTTCGGATCAACCTGAGGTCCTCCGTTAAATAAGGGCCTTAATCCATCCAAGATTATTAGACAGCATTTGGACTTTATCTCGGGAATCGCAGGTATTTTCCCTAAGGAGGAACAGCAGTCCTCGGTATGATATTCAAAAGGGTTGTCGATTGCCCCGGCCCAGTTCTTTATGGAAAAAGCCGCCCCGGAAAGCCAGTGGCTTTTCATGCCGCAGACATTGATCAAGGCGGTGCATTTCTTAATTACGTTGCTCAGATGGTCTTTGGCATAGCCCAATTCTCTTGTTCTGGAGAACATCTCCGCAGAGCTAATCCCAACCCTATCCCGGTCCCAGATATAGACATTCTGGTCTTCGACCCCTGCTCTCGAGAGATTCTCTACTATTAGCTCAATCAACTCATTATGCGTAGGGGTCACCATAGCATTCATCTTAACCCCAACCACATCTTTTGGGGAAAACAATTTTTTCCAGAGTGCAATTCCATATTTTTCACCATTTAAACTTGCCATCCCGGAATCAAGCATCTCTGAAAGAATCTTTTTATTAACAACCAGATCTTCATTTTGAACATCTTTATCTCTAATCAGCACCACTCTTTCTAATTTGACTGTTTCAGGGGATAAAACCTCGGGAGATAAAAGCCCCAGAGCCACCGCCAGGCTGGTAAAGGTTGTCCCTTTCATAAATTCTCGTCTGGTAAAATTTAATTTCTTTTGCATATTAATCCCTCTTTAAATTCTGTAAAAAATCACTGGTTTTTGCCTTATCCTTACCTTCAAAAGTTATCCCTAGATAATTTTTCTCCAACTCCAATCCTATGAATTTATCCTCCTCTACTTTCTGAATAACTTTTTTGTCAGAAGGAGTTATCTTAAGGTATTTTTTACAAAAGTTCTCTAAGGCAAGCTTCGCCTGAGAGCTATCTGGATATGATACCAGCAGAAGTTTAAGATTCATCTTGCCGATGGAGTAATCCGCCATAACTGCAGAGGTCTCCTCATCCAAGTTCAAAAGGTTTTCGGTTGAAAGAAAATAGAGGTTGTTCAGAACAATCTGCCTGTGGAAAAATTTTTCGGAATTAGAGATTAGCCCTTCTTGGGGAAGTCTGGATAGAAGCTCGGGCAATTTCCCCTTCTTATCTATTTTGGATGAGACCTTTTCGCCTAAATCCAAGATTACATCCTTCAGCTTATCATTTCCGCTTATATCCATTATCCGTACAAAATAATTAGCTTTCCACAACTTCAGAAGCCCGGAGGAGTAAAAAGCTTTATTCTCTATCTGAAGGAACTCCCCCTCCTGCTCTAAGGAGAAAACTCCGAAAGCATCCTCTGAGGTTTCCATCTGGTAGATTTCAACAGTTATCTCTTTTTCTTTGGCTTTGTATCTCTGAACTATGAGCTTCTGAAAGTCATAGGAAAGATAAAGCTCAGCCCCTCCGTTCATATAATCGTAAAGGTTCTTCCGGTCATAGGTCTGGGTTCTGCCCCATTTCTCAAAATCCCTGCTTCCCTCAGGTATCAGTTCTTTTAGCCTGATTTCAGTTCCCATAACTGCTCCCTGAAAAGTTAATATCAGAAATAGAAATGAAAAAAAATTTAAAGAGGACCTGAAAACAGATATTACCATAACGACTCTAACCCTTCAAAAGTCCGGGAAAAAGGCGTATCAAGAACGAAGCTATATAACCCATTGCATTGAAGAAAATTAAAACCCCGATGACCATAAGAAATAAGCCGCTTACGGTCTCAATGGTCCGGAAATGCTTCTTGATCTTGGCGAAAAATTCAAGAAAAAGATTAAACCCGATTCCGGTTATCATAAAGGGTATGCCTAAACCCAAGGAATAAGCCAAAAGCAGACCCATTCCCTGGACTACTGTCTGCTGGTTGGAAGCTAAGACTAAGATCCCGGCTAAGATAGGTCCGATACAGGGACTCCACCCAAAGGCAAAAGCCAGTCCTATTAAAAAGGACTCAAAAAGACCCAATCCCTTCTTGCGGGCGTGAAATCTTTTCTCATAATCCAGCCAGGGTATCCTATAGATTCCTATGAGATGAAACCCGAACACGAAAATTATTACACCGGCGATCTTGTTAAAAATAGAGAGTTTGGAAATAAGGAGCTTACCCAAGAAAGTGGCTGAGGCTCCCAGTAGGATAAATACTACTGAGAACCCCAGGATGAAGAAAAGGGAATTCAAGCTGGTTTTCTTTATTGTATCTAATTTATCCTCTTTACTCTGAAGTTCCTCCAGGGTCAGGCCGGTTATAAAGGAAAGATATCCCGGAATAAGCGGAAGCACACAGGGTGAGATAAAAGAGATAAGCCCACCTGTAAAAGCGGCTAAAAACGATATGGATGTGTCGAACAGAAATCCTCCTTAGTTCAAGTCCAGTTATTAGAGATACGGGAAAATATGAGTTAAAATTTTAAGGCAGTGCAAAAAATTGATGGAATTATATTAAGCGACGTAAAGTAATCAGTACTTCCTTTCTAAACCAGCTCCTTGACTTTCTCCTTTATCAACTGTTCAATTTCCTGAGCATCTATCTTATCGGCGATCTTCTGTGCGACTCTGAGGGAGACTTCCTCCACAATCCTCTGGGTCAGATCATCATAATTCAGCTTCTGGGGCTCCCTCTCTTTTTCGGCATTCTCCAGTTTCATCTCCCGGTAGACTATCGGCTCGTCTTCCCCCAGACCCTCCATCTCCCTTTTGAACTCGGTTACGAATTTCTCGTAGTTGTTCTGGTCAAGAGTTGTCTGGGTTTTTTCTTCAAAATCTTTTCTCTCTCCGCCGAATTCTGGTTCGGACAAATCCCCCAGGTCACTGGAAAATTCTGAAGGCTCTTTTATCTCCCTACTCTCTGCATCTCTTACCCTTGTGGCATCTTCTGTCAGCTTATCTTTTTTCAGATACTCTCCTACCCTCTCCAGAAACTCCCTGGGCGAAAATGGCTTAACGATAAAGTTCTCGCATTCCGATTCTATAAATCCTTCCTGGTTGACTGTGTCTCTGGAATTAAGCAACATCACCACCGGAATATCCTTTAAGGCAGGATCCTTCTTAAGTCTCTGACAAAGAGTATATCCATCCAAAAGCGGCATCGAATTATCTAAAAGCACCAGATCAGGTGAAGAGCTTCTTATGAGGGTTAAAGCCTCCTCTCCATCCTTAGCCAGGATGACCTCACATCCTTTTTGTCTGAGCAGAAATTCTGCCACGCTCCGGATGGTCTGGCTATCATCCGCTACTAAGACTTTGTTAGGCATGGCACCCTCCCTATTTGGCCCCCTTCTCTTCCTTTGATAATATCTGGCTGGCTTCCTCTAAGACTCTCTTTTCCTCTCTGGTCAGGTTCTGGTAGCCCCGCTGATTTATCTTGTCCAGAATCTGATCTACCCTTCGCAAAAGCTTTTCCTCTTTCTCTTTTTTCCTGTCCTGGTATTTCTCCTTCCAGTGAGCTGGTATATTAGTAATAAATCGGAAAAAGTTTTTAATTCTCCAGTCCCCCTTAAGATATAAATATCCTACCGCCATACCCCCTAAATGAGCAAAATGACCGATCCCATCCCCGGTATATCTGAAGGAGGCGAAAAGCTCAAGCAGGCCGAAGAATATAACCAGATACTTGGCCTTGATGGGAAACAAGAAATAAAGGTAAATATATCTCTCAGGATACATTAGGGCAAAGGCTACTAAAAGCCCGAAGATGGCACCGGAGGCGCCGATGGTGGGAACCGTAGAGTTGAAAGATAAAAGAAAACTTATGATCCCTGCGCCCGTGCCGGTGATGAAATAATATTTGACGAACTCTTTGGTTCCCCAGGCTCTCTCTATATCCTGACCGAAGATAAAAAGAGCGAACATATTGAAGAAGATGTGAAAAAACCCGCCGTGCAGGAACATATAGGTGAAAACCTGCCATAGATAGCCCTCCTTGACCAGAGCCGGGGTAAGCCCGAATACATATATAAGTTTGTTTCCCAGAAGAAATTGGGCTAAGAATATCCCGACATTGGTGATCAGGAGGTACTTAACCCCTTTGGGCAATCCCCCTCCCCATCCCAGACCATATGAACGGTAATAGTAACTCATATCTATATATAAATATCGGTATTTTTAAAGATTACCTGATGGTTTCACAGGAACATACATTCGGGCATCTATTAAGATTATACGTTTCATAGAGAAGATTATTTTTTCTCTGCCGTGGATTATAGAAGGGGGGTAAACCCGCCACTACACTCTACATTTAACGAGTGGAGACAAGCTCCATCCCTACAAGATTTTAATATCTCTCAAACAATTTACCCCATTCGGTCTTCTTAAACTTGTTAATCCTTCCTCTGCCTACAATGGGATACCATAGCAAATCGTGATATAAATTAGAGGCAGCAGGTGCCCAGAAGGCAAGTGGAGATTTTAAAGCAATCTTTTCCAAGAACCTCAAGGGTCCCAATCTAAGAAGTTGATCTCCCCAGATGACAAAGCTTTTTTTTGTTCTAAAACCGAAATTGACAGAAGAGATGTCCTCTCCCACCATTTCGATCTGTTTTAAGTCTCCGATACCCAATCCTTTCTCCTGACAAAGCCTGATATAGGGTACCTGCAGGGGGTCAAATCCCATCATCCTGGAAGCTACGGCATCCAGGGCTACTGAGTCAGAAGAACCCAAAATGTAGTTTTTAATCACCGGAACCATTGTGCGAGGACCAGCACCATCTCCGCAAACCGTTCCATCCATAACTGCCAGTATTCCCGGATGAAGCTCTTTTTGCATTATCATCAGGTCAACCAGAACCTCGTGGATGTATTTGTGAGCATAATGCCTGACCTCCTTCAGAAGACCGCCAAAGGCATTCTTCACGGCTCCCGTGGTTACGGAATGACCGTGCGTTTTTAAGGTTGGCAGATGAATTATCTGCTTTCCGATGAAAATCTTCGGTATCTCTATACCCTCTGGAAAAAGCTGGGGTAATCTCAAAAGCTTCTCCCTGAATTCATATTTAATCCACTCCGTCTCAGGCAGGGAGTTAAACTTCAGACCATATTTTTCCAGGACCGGTATCCAGCGGTTATTTACTGCCCCCTTGACAGGGTCTGTCACCACGGTTTTGTTCTCGACAGGGAAAAGTCTTTCCGCTTCATATCCATCCCCTAATAAGGTTTTAACCACACCTTCCAACTGCCAGGGCTGACTTGAACAGGCGGGAAAATACTTGGTCCAGGATAAATTCAGCTTGATTAAAGTATCCTTTTCCCTATGAATGATTTTCTGATAACCTAATAGATGAAGAAGCCTTTTATAATCCTCTAAGACCGTCTCCGGGCTGGCTTTGAACACCGCCACTTTTGTACCAGGCATAATCTTTATAACCTCTTATAGGTATACGATTAAAATAACTGAAAAAAGCCATAGCAGGATATCTATAATCAAAGGCTTATCGGTGAGGAGTGCTCTGGTGGGGCTTCCTCCTTCCTCTTTCTGGTGAATCAGATACAGATACCTGAAAATGCCGTAAAGCACAAAGGGGATGGTCAAAGCCATATGGGATGTTCCTAATTTTGACTCCACTTCTGTAGAAAGGGTGTAGAAAGCATAGGCCACTACGGTGGAGGCAGTTACCACAGAGATAAGCTGGTCTAAAAAATAAGGGCTATAATCGGCTAAGCTCTTTCGGTATTCTTCTGCTTTGTTTTCCAATAGAACTATCTCGTACCTTCTCTTGCCAAACCCCAGAAAAAGTGCCAGCAGGGTAGTGCAGACAACCAGCCAGGAGGAGATCTCCACATTTATGACCACTGCACCTGCCACAGCTCTCAAGACAAATCCCAAGGAGATGGCCATCACATCTATGATCACCATATGCTTAAGGAATTGAGAATAGGCAAGATTCAAGACAAAATAAGCCAAGGCAACCAGTCCGAAGATCCGTCCCAGATAAAAGGAGAGTAAAAGCGCCGCTAAGATAAAGGCTACAGAATAGAATAAAGCCGTGATTACTTTAAGCTTACCCGAGGCTATGGGCCTTTTGCTTTTAGTAGGATGAGCCTTATCGCTTTCCAAATCCAAGATGTCATTAAGGATGTAGACCCCACTGGTGAGTAGACAGAAAAGAGCGAAAGCCAGCAATACCTTTAAAAAAAAGCCGACCTGAAAGAGATTGAAAGAGAAAACCAGCCCGGCGAAGAGCACTGTATTCTTCACCCATTGCTGGGGCCGCATGGAGAGAAGCAGGGCCTTAAGCATCTAAGGCTCCTGAAAGGGAAAAAGAGGTGAAATCAAAATCTTCTAAAAGTTTTTTTATCTTTTCCTTCATAATATCCAGATTAGTATAATGCCTGAATCTCCTGGAGAAGCTTACTATTTCCCTGGGCTGTCCCGGATCGATTTCCCAGGGATGAAAATAGACCACTGCTTTTCTGCCTTCTCTGTTCAGGCGTTTTATTCCCCACTGGTTGTACCAGTAGGGCAAAATGCGCAGATAAGCTCCACCCGCTACAGGTAAATTTAAACCCAAAAGCCTGATGGTGGAAAGGGGAAACTCCTTTAAGCTTCTCTGGTTTTTAAGCTTAATATCAAAAGGAAATCGAGGAGCCGAAGGGATGCCATAATGAGGATGTCTAACCGGAAAGATACTGGAATCATACCTTATCCCCAGTTCAAAAAGGATCTCATAAGCCCAGGAGCACTCCTGATTGATGGAGAAGGAGGGGGCTCTATATCCTATAATCTCTTTGCCAGTGAGCTTACCCAGAACCTCTATGGATCTTTTCACATCTCCCCTGAATTCCTCTTCGCTCTGTGTGAAGACTAATTTATGCGCGTATCCATGAGAGGCTATCTCATGTCCTTTTTGATCAATGGCCTTTACTATCTCCGGATATTTCTCAGCGATCCAGCCTAAGACAAAAAATGTTGCTTTTATCCCCTTCTCCTCCAAAAGGTCGAGAATCTCCCCAATGTTTAAGGGCAATCTCTTCTCACAATAAGCCCATCCCTTTGGAGCTATCGCCTGTTTCAGGTTCTCCACCTGGAACCATTCTTCCACATCCAGGCTCAGGATGTTCTTGACCTGCATAACATTACTCTGGTTCACCCTTTTTTCTTGGGAGAGCTGTATTCATAGCCATAATATTTATAGCTGTAATAATAAGGTAAAACCTCTTTCATGTTATTCATTATCACGCCCAGTATTCTGATATGGGCACTTTTTAATATCTCGACTGCCCTTCTACCTATCTCTCTTTGAGTTTGACCTGCTTTCAACACCAAAATCACCCCGTCCACAAGGGGACCCAGGATCAAAGGATCGCTAACCGGAATCACTGGAGCAGAGTCAACAATCAAAAGGTCAGAGAAATGCCTGGCTTCTGTAATGACCTCCTTAAAATATGGAGATTCTAAAAGGTCTGAAGGGTTTCGGATTTCCTGTCCACTGGTCATAATCCTTAAATTCTCTAAAGGGGTGGATTTCAAACATTTCTGAAAATTAGCTTTGCCCTGCAGAAGCTCGGTAAGGCCCTTTTCTTTTTCCAGTGTAAAAAGCCGATGCAGATTAGGTCTTCTTAGATCACAGTCCATAAGTATCACCCTTTTATTATGCCTATGTGAAGCTTCTACCGCCAAAAGGCTTGCCAGGGTGCTTTTACCTTCACCCAGGGCTGGGCTGGTGACCAGGATAGCTTTTAAATTCTCACCTGAGGCATAATACCTTAGATTAGAATACACCCTTCTGAATTCTGTAGCGGTAGGCGATTCGCTTTCATAGAATTCCAGAATATTAAGAGTGTTCTTTCTCTTATCCTGCATTTTGTTGAGTTAGCCCCTGACCTGCGGTTTTGTCCTTTTTAATTTCTCCAGATATTCTATCCGGGGAATGGTACCTAAGACCTTCAATCCTAAGTACTCTTCGACCTCTTCCACCTTTCTGAATGAATGGTCGAAGAACTCCACCAAAATCACGCTGCCACCCCCTAAGGCTAATCCCAGAAAACAGCCTAACAGGGTGATCTTCAACCTGTTTGGCTTAACCGGTTCCAGGGGAATTGTGGCCGGCTCAATAACCCTGAACCTGTTCTGTGCATCTGCCTGCTGCACCTGCTGGGAGATCTGAGAACCCTGGGCCTGGGAGACGAACATCTCGTAAATCTTCCTGTAGGTCTCAACATCCTGCTCTAAATTTCTCAGGGTCTGTTCCTGATAAGGTATGCGAGAGAGCCTTTCCTTAATCCCTTCCACTACCTGGTTTAATACCCTGAGTTTCTCCCTTAAGAAATTCAGGTTGAGTTGAACGTTGGTATAATCCTCCAAAAGGGATAAAATCTCAGGACTTAACTTTCCTTCCTGGGATTTAGAGATGGCTTTAATCTCCTCCTTTACCTGGTTCAGAAGGGTTCTGGTTTTCTCTGTAAGAGGCAGAACTTTGGCATCCCTCCAGGAATATTTGGTTAAAAGGGAGATGTACTGGTCCACGGATAGAAGCAGCTCATTTTTTAAATTTTTCAACTTATCCGAGACTGGTAAGCTCAAACCCTCAGCTTTGAGGCTGGATAATTTCCCTTTGGTGTAATTTTCTTGGTCCTCCAGCTCTTTGATCTCCAATTTGGTGGCATCAATCACCGACACGATCTGGCTCATGTTAGTGTCCGAGACTATCCTCTGATCTACATTCCCCTTCAAGGTCTTCTCCCTATACTCCCTCAATCTGTTCTCCGCTTCGTCCAGTCTGTTCTTATATATGGCTAATTGCTCATCTGAGAAATCTAACGCTCCCCGTACTCCCAAAAGCTCGTATCGCAAGCTCTCCTCAATGAAAATCTGCGCTAAATTCTCCGCCATATCTGCAGCCAGTTTAGGTTTATCCGAGTAAATAATTATCTCCACCAGGTTCTCGCCCCTGAATACGACCTGGATATTTTTTCTCAGCTTCTCGATCAGGATCTTCTCCACCAGCTCCTTCTCGCTTATCTCGGGAAACTTGGGTTTTATCTGGCGGGCTTCATTGATTATCTTTGGATTTTGATTCAGGTTGAGGTTATAAATTAACCTTCTTAAAAATCCGGTGGAGATTATCTGATTGGTTATGGTGGCTAACCGTTCTTCCCTTTCCTGCCGGGAACTGTAGGCGGGTGAAACTCCAGGGACTAAATTCTCCAGAGAGCGAGAGAGTAATTTGCTTTGACTTATCAGCACCTTGGTAGAGGATCTATATTCACGGGGCAAAAGGAAACTTCCTCCAAAGCTGATAAAGGTGACAGTTAAGAAGGGGACAATAAGCACCCATTTTCTTCTCAGCAGGAGATTCCAATACTCTCTGAGGTCAAACCCTTTTTCCACGTTTGAGTTCATCTTGCTTACCCCCTCCTACTCGTTGAGTCTGTCCACTAAAAGATAGAGGCTGATTATCGCCGTGGAAAGAGGAATGAGGTCACGACTAAAACTCCATACCCTGGATAGAAAAGAGCCTTTCCTTTGTGGGATGATTATGGTGTCCTCTGGATGAAGAAGAAAGCGAGAAGGTTTTCCCGAGGAGCTGAAATCCTCCAGATTCACCTTGACCACGCTGGAATAAGTAGCCCCTTTTATCAAGACCTTAACTTCCCTCAAATCCGCCGAGGTGGTTGGACCTCCAGCCAGAACAATGGCATCCAAGAGATCAACCTTTTCCTCCAGGGGGAAAACCCCCGGCCTCTGTATCTGACCATAGATGTAATAGATATCTCTACCGCTGAAGCTGGGAGTTACCCCCTCAACTCCATAGCTCAAAATCGATCTGGGTATCTCGATGGTATCACCGACCTTCAGCTTGGGAAGTTTGCTCAGATCGCCTTTCTGCAGCATATCTGCCAGGTTGACCTTCAAGCTCTTACCAGCCTCCTCCCCTCCCCGAATGATCTTCACCGCACTCAGGTCCGCAGCTTCGGTTGGACCTCCAGCTTCCCGAATCACCTCCCAGAGATTAGGGACGGATTCAAAACTGTATTTGCCCGGTCGATTAACCTGCCCCTCGACGAAGACTTTCTGACTGTTATACTCCATTACCACAACCGTAGCCTGGGAGATGCTCTTGTTATAAAAAGAGATATTCTCCACAATTTTTCGGGAAAGCTCAGCCGGAGTTAAGCCGGCGGCCATTATCTCCCCGATCACCGGAAGGGAGATCTTTCCATCCTGTCTGACCTTTACCACACTGTTTAAGTCCGGCTGCTGCCAAAAGCTTACATTCAACACATCCTCGGACCCGATTGTGTATTCCTGGGCAAAAGAGAAAGCCCCTGGGATTAAGATCAAAACCCAGAGATATGCTGTCACCATTTTAAAAATTTTTCCCCGGAACATAGACTCTCCTCTCCTCTTCTCCTTTAAAAATCTCCAGATTAATATAGGGAAAATTATAGGGATGTAAAGAGAAAATTGAATTCCTTTTTATGCCCGAATGGAACCTGTGCTTTTCAAGGCCATCTCCTCCCCGCTGTGGATAAAAGCCTTATTTCTGCCCGAGCTTTTAGCCTTAAGCAATGCCATATCCGCGTAATAGATCAGCTTCTCAAAGGTACGAGCATGCTGGGGGTAAATGGCGGCGCCTGCGCTCAGGCTCAGGTGATGTTTTAGCTGAAGGAAATCGTTTACAAAGGTGTGGTGGTGAATATGCTTTCTCAGCCTTTCTATGAATTTTAAACATTCCTCCTGCTCCGTCTCTGGCATGATGATACAGAACTCGTCTCCCCCGTAGCGGCAGACCACATCGATGGATCTGACCACTTTGGCGATCTCTTCCCCCAGCTGTTTTATGATCCGGTCTCCGGACTGATGGCCGAAGGAATCGTTATAGGTCTTGAACTCATCTATGTCGAATATCACCAGGGCTAATTTCCTCTGATAGCGTTTGGCTCTGAATATTTCCTCATTCAGACGTTTACAGAAATAGCGATAGTTGTATAGTCCGCTCAGGCTGTCGGTATAGGAGAGCTCCTCTAAGCTCTTGTAGTGATTGATATTTTTCAGGCTTACGTTCAGCACCTCCCCAAGAAAATTCAGGATCAGAAAATCCTCCTCTTTCTTATACCTCAACCCTTCGGTTTTTCCTCCCAGGAAAACCAGACCCAGCTTATTATCCGGAAGCTTCAGCGGATAACAGATCTGCAGACCCTGGGCTATCAAGCGGGCTAAGAGCTCATTTCCCTGGTACTCCTCGATCATCTGATAAAGATAAAATACTTTCTGCTGTTGCCTGAATTTTTCATACAGTGGGTCTTTTTCTCCTATGCCCAGGTCTGAGAACTGGTGAAAATCTATTCCCTTGGAATATATTGCCTTTATCCTCTTCTCCTCTGGCTGAGGGAGAAAAATCGCCACCGATTTAGAGCTGAGCTGTCTCTGCAGGATCTGGATGAAGTTATAAAATAGCCGATTCTGCTCCAGAGACAAATAGAGCTGATTGGCTGCCTGTAAGAGGGAATGGAGATCGAAGATCTTTCTCTTGAACTCTGCCTCGCTCAGGGGGACTGAAAGTTTTTTTCGACTTAGTTTATTTATCCGTTCACCCTTTTTCCCCTGGAGCTTTCTTTTCAATCCTCGAGTCTCCAGAAGCCACCAAAGCCTGCAGGACACCAGATGCAGAGCTCTTTTCTCCTCCTCGGAGAGGGACTTTTTATCTGAGGTAAATAACACCAGGCCTACCAGGTCATCCTTTATTTTTAGAGAAAGCACAGATCGAAATTCGATCCCGCTGAAGCTCGAGCGTATCTGAGTTTCGCCCGGTTCGACCAGGTTGAGGATGGAACAGGCAGATTGACTTTTGAGCAGCTTTATCAGCGGGTCATCTGCCTTTATCGATCTTCTCTTAAATCTTGCTTTACCCGCGAGATTAAACAGTCTGTAGGAATTCTCCTCCTTCAGAAAAACAAGAGGACTTTGAGCGCGTAAAAGCTGGCTGAAAAAATCTTCCAGAAAAGAGACCAGCCTATTCCTATCTTCCTCAGTCAAAAAGAGCAGGCTTGCTTTCTCCAAACATTCTAAAGAGGAGAAATAGCCATACCTCTGCTCCTGTAGTTTTTTCAACTTATCCTTAAAGGTTGATTCCCTGAAGAAAAAAAAATAGAAATAGATGGTTAAGATACCTGCCAGCCCCAGGGATTTAAGGTAGGTAAGAGGAGACAAAAACGCCAAGATGCTCAAAATGATGCAGAGCAGCCCCCACAGCTCCACAGCCGAATTCCCCGGCTTGAGAATACTTTTTTCGGTTAAGCCCTTGAGATGCAGACCTTTTTTTTCTAACCAGTTAGTCAACCAGTTCCCCCCTAAGATATCAGGGCATGTGCTGAAGAGATAATCTCGTTCTTTTTACTTTCTAAAAGACCCAGGGCTTTTTGAGCGGCTTCGAATTCGGAATCCAGGAGCAGGGATTTCCTTAGCTGCTCTATGGCAGATTCAATCAAACTTAAGAAGAAAAGAAGATAGGAGAACCCTAAATGGTTAGCTCTCTCTCCAGAGGAGGATTTTTTTATCTCCTTTTCCAGCTCATAGATCTGTTTCTTTAATTCCTCCAGATCAAAGTCCTCAGGCTCAAAGCTCTTTTCGGCTATTGCTTGCTCCAAGTTCTTCATCTTAATTTTTAATCCCCACCTCCTCCAGGAATTCCGCTATCTTTTTTTCCAGACCCTGCGTTATTTTTAAATTGCTCTCTCCCGGATTTTTATCTTTTGATAATTGAACGACGTTTTGAAATTGTCTTTTTGCCAGCTTGAGAAAGTATCTGGAGTAGAAGATATAGGCTAAGGCTAAATCATACCTTAAATCCGGGTAGTTCTTCCCCTCCACTATCTCCTGGTAAAGCTGAATCAGGTAATCCTCCACCTCTTTTTTCTCCACTGCCCTGGGGTCATATTTGAAACGCAACCTGAAATATTCGCACAGGGACTTTATATCCAAGCTGCTCTCCTCGGTCAAAAGGTTCTTCAAAAGCATATAGATGCGGGATAAGTCCTCCCAGGTGAAGGCTTTTTCCAAAAGCTCCTCCATACGAATATCTTTTTTGTACCCGTACCGGTATGCGTTCTTGAAGTTATCCAGCGCCTCCTGCAGGATAGGCTCTATGCCAGTGTCCGAATCCTCCCTTGAACGTTCCAAGTAACTGTAACCTAAATTCAGATGTACCTCCTGGTAACGAGGATTGATTCTCAGAGCCTCTCTGAACTCCTTTTCTGCTTCCTGGTAGTTTCTCTTCTCCAGGTATGCATTTCCTAGGTTATGATGGTAATCCGCAAATTCAGGATTTATCCTCAAAGCAGTTTGGAAATTCTTAATCCCCTCCTCTATCTTGCCGGACTTCAGGCAGACGATCCCTAAATGATTGTACACCTGTGAATAGTTGGGGAATTTAGCCCTGGCAGCTGTAAACTCTTCTTTTGCCTCTTCCAGAAGCTCCCGGCCCAAAAAGACCAGGCCCAGACTGTGATGAGAAAGTCCATCCTCTGAGTTCCTCAGCTTCTGAGAAAGCTCAAAGAGGGAAAGCAGCAGAGCGTATTCCTCCCTGTGATAATAAGCGACCTTCTCTTTTAATTTCTCAATCCTTACACTCTCAGACAGTTCTTCAAATTCGGCTTCTCTGATCTTGATAGACCTGGAGGAGACCAGCCTCATGTTCTTGAAAAGCCTTACAGATACTCGACTTAGCAGTGAGTCGTACTCAGTTTCCACCGCGTAGGTGTTATTCCTGTAACCTATTTTCTCCTTGTGCTTGGGTAATCTCAGAGCATCCATATCGGGAATTTTTACTCTTAATTCATCTGATTTTTACCTCCTGAGAATTCAGGGGGTATTTTCCTATTCTTTTTATCGGCTGCAAGCGTGAAATGATGAAGCCTTAAGATGTGATTTCTTTGAAGTCAAGACCCAGCCTGGAGTAGAACCTTCCTGCTCAGTGGGCTGATATCAGGTAAAAGTTACAGAGGGTTCTGAATTAATGGAAGAATGTGACCGGACAGGGTACTGGACCTGTCCTCTTGATACGCTCTGGGACCAGAGTCAAAGATTTACATTGACGTTGGTGTCCCGCAATATGCGTGGCAGCCTCGCAAAAACGAGTCTCTCAGGGGGTTTTTTGCTCTTCTGGTTTGTATTTCAGGTAAGCTCTGTTCTCCTCTTCAGCTTTTTCCTTCTCACCTTTCTGCGTGTACAACTGGTTTAAATAATAATGGGTGAGATAGTAATCCTCTTTGAGCTCTGCTGACTTCAAAAATTCCTTCTCCGATTCATCTGAGTTGCCAGATTTAAATAGAATTAATCCCAGGTTAAAATGGAAAAGATATGAGTCTGGATTTAGAGTTAAGGCCTTCCGGGCATAAGCTTTGGCTTTTTGAAGTTTGTTTTGAGCCAAGTAGAAATAGGCTAAGTTACCATAAACTCCGGGCTCATCCGTTTTCAACTTGACTGCCTTCTCATAGACCTTTATGGCTTCTCCTATTTGATTTCTATAGGTATAGAGGTGACCTAAATAGACATAGCTCTTCACGAAATCCGGTCGGAGCTCAACTGCCTTTTTATATTCGTTCTCAGCCTCAGGGAAGTTACCGGCAGTATAATAAGCCAGACCAAGGAAACAATGGGCATCTGCCAGGTTTGGCTCCATCTGGATGGCACCCTGGAAGTACTGAATCGCCTCCTGGTTTTTACCCTCCCTGTAGTTCCTCAAACCTTTTTCAGTTAAATCCAGTTCAGGGAATTCCTCCCAGAAGATCTTGGATTCCTTTACTTTTTCCTCTTCCATGCCTTTTCCTGAGAAATATTGCTCTAAGACGTAGTGTCCGCTGCGGCTTTTCTTCAAATCCAGATCCAAAAGAACTCTGAATCTTATAATGGACTGCTGGGGATTATGATTTATAAGTATCCAGGGGAGGGTGAACGACAGGGAGGTGAAAATAAGAACAGTGCTTATATATCTGTAGCTTTTTTTCTCCTTTGCCCAGCCGAGGAAAAGGTAAATTGCCAGAAGGGTATATCCCAGGGAGGTGGTAGAGAAAAGGTCCCAATCCCGTGCCATCCCTAAGCCCGGATTAAGAACAAAGTTATATGTTAATTGGAATAGCGCAACTATAACCAGAAAGAGAATCAGCTTATCTCTAAAAGAGAAAAGCTCTTTACCCTTTCTGTCCCGCTTAAGCAGGAATGCCAGAATTAAGACCAATCCCACGGGTGAGAGCAGAAACTGCAGGGAGAGAATATCCAGGAGATGAGAGAAATAGAAGAGAGTATAATCCGGTGCGTAATAATATCCTGGATACAGGGGAACCAAAACCTGTCCCAGCATCCACCTGTTCTTCAGGTAGAAGAACAGAAATCCCGAAAGAAGTACCAGGCTGAGGATGGAGATTCCCCATCGGAAATTTCTTCTTTTCCTTCTGCTTTTGAACTTAAAACCTGCCCAGAGCAAAAACAGAAGTGAAGGAAAAAGATAAAAAGCGGAGAAATGGGAGAAAACGGAAAGGAAAAAGAAAAGGGCAACGGGCAGGAATCCGCCTTTCCTTTGCAGGAACCGAAGGGAAAAATAAACATAAGAAAAAAGGGCTAAATAGAGCAGGGTGTAATGCTCCGCATACCCGAAGAAGAGCTGAACCGAGCCCGTAGCTCCCAGGAGAATAAACACCAGAAACCCCTCTTCCTCATCCTTGCCAAAAAGCTCCGAGAAAAGGAACAAGAGAAAGACGAAAACAGCACCCCCGAAAATGCTTATCCCGGAATAAAGAGCCTCTGCACTGAGATTGAAAATTGGACTTAAGAGTCGGTAGGCGTAAAGATGGATTATAATCTCCAAGGGCTCTGTCCATTTGAGAGCAAGTTTTCCCTTCTCCAGAAGACTTATAGTCTGAGCACCATCCCCCAGGAAATGTGTCTGGTCCCTTAAAAGGTAGAAGATACCCATAGAGGCA
The DNA here is from genome assembly GCA_964511075.1 of uncultured Ignavibacteria bacterium. Classification (GTDB taxonomy): domain Bacteria; phylum Zixibacteria; class MSB-5A5; order MSB-5A5; family RBG-16-43-9; genus CAZEDM01. The sequence continues at coordinate 22,710 of CAZEDM010000001.1, read as the reverse complement.
AGGCTGAAGATCAAATACCACAGATACCTTTTCTGAGAAAAACTACTCTGGAGATAACCCAGAAATTTCCTCAGGTAAAAGCCAATTTTATCGTTAATCCGGGGCGCCAGAATTATGAGTCCCGCGAAGGTAAATACCAGCCTGACCCACAGAGGGAAATAAGCTAAGTGGTTAATCCCCCACAGTCGGGCTTGGGGGAAAAAGGAGGATATAAAATGGGCTAAGACAACAAGCCCGCAGAAAAATGCTATGAGCAGGTCAAATCTCAGAATCGATTTATCCTCTGAATTTTTCTGTGGTGAATCTTTTTTCATAGATTTACAATAAAATTTACCCACTGGAGTAAATCAAGCAAATAATTTCTCACCGTAGGGATAGAACAGAGTTCTGCCTTTGCAATTCAGAGCCCCGAAACAAAAAAGCCCCCGCAGGGGCTTTGAAAAAACTCAAGATGACATTATCGCATCAGGATCAATTTTCTGGTCTCCGAGGTACTCCCGCTTTTTAACTGATAGAAATAAACTCCGCTGGGCACTTCTCTTCCCCTGTCGTCCCTGCTATCCCAGATAACCTGATACCCTCCAGGAAGCAGTTCCTCATCCACCAGAGTCCTCACACTCTGCCCCAGAATATTATAGATAGTAAGGCTGGTGGGGATGGGACTGGCTACTGACCACTGACCACTTTCCACTTGGAAGGGTATGGTGGTGGTTGGGTTAAAAGGATTAGGATAATTCTGCCCCAGGTTGAAACCAGAGGGTAAATTCAGGTTTTCATCCTCGTAAACCGCAGTGGGAACAACCCTCAAGACACCATCTTCAACAAGAGGAGGCACCCACTCATTTAACATCACCTTGGTTAAATTGAGGATAGAACTGTCTCCCGGCAAAGCAGAAGAGAGGACTTTGAATCCTATGTAGGCCAAAGTCCCGCTTCCGCTTATAGGATATGCCCCCGCCAGGGCGATATTTAAAGTCGAGCCATTGGGAGAAAAATGACTCATAATCCAGCTTTGGGCAATTAAACTTTCTCCTAATAGAACGCTATCAGCTTCAAGCAAGGTAGAATCGAATACCAGGCTAAGCTGGGCTCCTGTAACCACACTCTCTGATAAAATCGAATTGAACTTGATAGGAATTTTTAAGTATTCCCCAGGCGAACCAGTAGTATCGGAGATTGAAACCGCTACCGTCTCTCCAAAAGCCAGACTGGAGAAGAGCAGAAGGCACAAAAAGTTCCAGCATAAAACTTTTAGGATTTTTCTCTTCTCCATTATCTTTTCTCCTGTTTGTATTGTAGGGGCGTATTACAATACGCCCCTACAGATTCTTTTTTTACTTCATCATTACCATCTTCTTCACTTCAGAGAAATTGTCCGTCTTTATGCGGTAGAAGTAAACACCGCTGGAGACCTTATTCCCCTGATTATCCTTACCGTCCCAGACAACCTGATGCACGCCTGCCTCTATCTCCTGGTTAACCAAGGTTACTACCTTCTGGCCCAAGAGGTTGTAAATCTCCAGGGCAACAAAGGACTTTGTCGGCAGGCTGTATTCTATGGTAGTTGCCGGGTTGAAGGGGTTGGGATGGTTCTGGGATAAGCTGAACCGGGCAGGCACTGAGTTTCCGACTGTAACCAGATAGGCCAAATTGATCTCCACCTTCTGGCTCTCGTTTATTCTCAGGCTGGTTAACCTGATCTCAGTTCCCTCACCCTCCCTGACATTCTCCGAGACCTTGAAGGCGACATTGACGAAAACCCCGCTTCCGACAGCCTTGGCTCCAGCTAAGGCTATGCTAATCTGGTTGCCCTCGATCTTATCCTCCATCATAAACCCTGAGGTTTGCTCGGAAAGGGATACGCCCTTCACCTCTAACCAGCTGGCATTACAATCCAGGCTAAACTCAGCCGAGTAGGTCTCGGGTATCTCCGAAAGCTCGATCGGCAGGATAAATTCCTCGCCTGGCTTGACTGAGAATTCCCTGGAATTGACTTTGGGCAGGGAGGCTTTCTCCTGCACATACAGGGGTATCTCCCCAGTCCAGTTGCCGGAGACATCTCCATACAGAATCCCTCTGAAATCCTGATTGAACATATTGGAGGAGAGTGAAGCATAGAAGATCGAATCCGGTATATCCACGCACAGGACCGAATCCAGAACATAGGAAGCCGGGAAGAATTTCCAGTCTTCGCCAATGGGGAACTGAGTTATCTCTCCCACCACGTACCGCAGGATATAAGAGGCATCGTAAGCCGAGACCTCGCAGTTGCCGGTCACATCCGCAGAAAGCTGCTGACAGGCAGAGAGGCTTATCAGATGAACCACGTTTCTCAGAACCAGTGAGGCATCATAGGCCGTGATAGCATCGCCTGCATCGTCTGTCTTTTCAGGCTTGACCGTGTAGTCCAAACCGCCGCTAAGGTTAAGGAAGCTGTAGCCTCCGCTGGCATCTGTTGAAACCGAGGAGTTAATACCTCCCTTTATTGCCACCGTGGCATCCTTGACCGGATTCTCGTTCAGGCAGTACCTGATCAGACCGGAGATCTGATAGACCTCGCAGGAGGTGATGATTCCGTCTGTAGCCTCTGCTGGCGGGATACCCTCGTTGAATCTCATCCTCTCGAAATGGATTATGGTAGAGTTCTGAGGTAGGGTTAATACATTGAAACCAACATAGACCAGAACTCCGCTTCCGGAAAGAGGTGTGGTGCCAGAAATCCCTATCTCCACTTTTCCATCATACAGATTATAGACCATCATCCCCCAGCCCTCAGCTATGGTGCCAGTAAGAGTAGCATCGGTTGCCTGAAGTATAGCATCATCATAGGTTAAGGTGATCTCTGCTGAATAGACCCCTTTGCCCGTTACATCTCCGATCTCAATGGGGATGAGGATAAAATCACCTAACTTGACGCAGGTATCCGGAATTAACACTGGGACACCCACTATTTCCTTAGGAGTGCAGACCCAGTCGAAAACGTTCAAGGCTAATTCCTGGTTATCGTAGTAGTCTATCCCGATATCCTGAGCTTCATAATCGTCTGCCCAGATATTGAAATCGCCCACTGCCCAGACCTTGCCTGCTCCGTACTCTGATGCCGCCATAACCACTATATCCAGCCCGTCATCTGAAAATGAATGCTCTCCATCTCCATTTTTATACACTCCTGGATAAATCGGACTGCTGGGTACTACTCCCTTTAAGGTCGGCAATATATAAGCACCGGTATCAGCATAAGCCACGGCATAAGCTGAGCCAGAAAGCTCTATGCTTGCTCCAGCGTAGATAACGGTTTGTGTGATTCCCTCGGTAGTTGGATGGGCGACATAATCCGTGATTATGGGCCAGATATTCTGTGCCTGATCGTTATGCACATCATCATATACCACGTTGCTCTTGAAATTAATGCCGAAGAGATTAGCCACATTATTCAGATATGCCGTGCCAAAGCCGCCGCTGTGCTCCGCGCTCAGAACCAGTCCACCGCCACTCTGCACGAAACTCTGGAGAGCTGAAAGCTCAGTTGAGCTATAATCCTCTGCTGGCATAGACAGGAAAACCACACTATATCCGCTCAGGTCGAAATCGGTCTGGTCAGTAACCACCTCATGACCCGCACTTCTTAAACCGGAGATAAGATGAGACCAGTAGGTGGTATCTACTCCAGAATTGAATCCATGACTTCTATCGAAGAGTATCTTACAACCGGAGACAACCGGCTTGAAGATGGTGAACAGATCATCGCTAATATCCGAAGTCTCGGAATTGGAGACATCGGTGATCTTGACCAGGCAACTCTCCGAAGGAGTATCCGGAATGGTCCAGGAATAAGCTCCATCATTGGACGTGCTGGCAGTTATGAGAACCCAGTTTGTACCTGCATCGGTGGAATACTCCAGCTTTACATCTGAGACCAAACCCTGATAAGTCCAGGTGATGTTGTGAACGCTGCCTACGTTCCAGGTCTCACCTCCATTGGGTGAGGTAAGAGTTAGCATATCCTCGGGCGGAGGCGAGATGGTGAAAATCGCATCACTTTGATCATAGGGCACACCATCAGCCGCATCTGATATCTTCACCAGACAGTTCTCCGAGGGAGTGTTGGGAACAGACCAGCTATGAGTCCCGTCGTTGGCGGTGCTGGCTATAATGGTGATCCAGCTGGAACCGCCGTCCGTGGAATATTCTAATTCGACGTTTCCGGTAAAACAGGAGGAGGTCCAGGCTATGTTCTGATTTGTGCCTGCCTGCCACACCTCCCCTCCATTGGGCGAGGTGACTGTGATAACCTGAGCCGCAATAGTGAATAGGGCATTGCTCACATCCGAGGGGGTGCCGGTGGCAGCCTCAGAAGCCTTTACCAGGCAAGTGCTCGAAGAGGTATTGGGTATTACCCAGGAATGAGTCCCGTCATTTGCCGTGCTGGCAGCAATGGTTATCCATTCTGAACCGGAATTAGTGGAATACTCTAATTTAACATTCTCAATCGTTCCGGTAGAGGTCCAGGTGATGTTATGAGTGCTTTCCACGCACCAGCTCTCCCCGCCGTTGGGCGAGGTCACGTTGATGGTAGGAAGTGCGCTTATGGTAAAATCGGCATCGCTCATATCCGAGGGTGTGCCGGTGGCTGCATCAGAGACTTTTACCCTGGCTTGAGTCGTAGGTGTATTTGGTACAGTCCAGGAATACACCCCATCATCCTCAGTGCTTGCGATGACCTCCATCCAGCTTGAGCCTCCATCTGTAGAGTACTCGATTTTAACATTTCCGCTGAACTCCTGGGAGGTCCAGGTGATATCATGCACGCTTCCCACCTGCCAGTTTTCCCCTCCATTGGGAGAGGTAACTGTTATACTGGGCACAGGACCAGTTCCCTGGCCCAGACAGCCCTTTTCAAAGGTAGGTGTGAATCCACTGCCATCCGTTTTAGCGAACTCTAACTTAGTTTCAGTTCCCCCTTTTGTCCACGCAAATGTATCAACCGGGACAGACATAGTTGAATCCCAGGTAGGACCAGTGCTGAAGTATATCTTAGCTACGACACCACTTCCTGCTGCAAGCTGCCCTGCAAACCAAACTGCAAATACATTCACTCTGTTTGTAGCATTATCAATTGAAGACGAATCGCTTACAAATTGGGCTGAGCTACTTCTCGTGCCCGCAAAACTTACCGAATCACAGATAATATCCAGCTGAGTAACGGTATCCGGAAAGCTCAAGGGAATAGAAAATGCACCTAAGGCCTCATCATTATATACATAAATATCTAAAACTACCTGAGAATTAGGCCTGACTATATCCAGACACTGAACCATGACTGTATCAGGATTGCCTGGATCCTGGGAAAAAGCCAAAATTGGCCAGAATGACGATATTATGACTGCAAGTATAAAGATCAAATATTTTTTATGCATAAACCTATCCTCCTGTAAGGTGAAGGGTTAGTTTCTGAATTGGACCACTCCTTACCCCGTTTTTAAAACCACCTCCTTTAATTCTGTCTATATGGTTTTTAATGACTTTCATAAAAATTAATCAAATATGGATTTACGTCTCCCCCCTCGAAATAAAGAAGACGAAAACTCGAAAAAAGATATAATACTCCACTTTTAAAATAGCTTTTTTTGTATAGATGTCAAGAGAAAAAATGAAATTTAAAGATATGTTTAAGAACTCCGGGAAAGGACATATTGAACTGGAAGACATAAGGCAGGGAAGCCCTTTAATGCGTCTCTACTTATTATCTAAGTCTTAGAACTACCCCCTCGGTCTCCCATCTGGGACGGATGTTCAGAGTATCTGGGTAAATAACCTGCGGCTCCGCAGGTTTAAAAGGCAGGGGATTGCCAAAATCCGTTATTCCGTTCCCATTTAAGTCTAAATAAGCTTTAAGGTTATATTTCCCGGGAAAGACTTTGTCGAACTTGAAATCTCCTGGCTCCTCTAATCTTTTTTCATAACTCAACTTGGGAACTTCGATTTTCTCCAATGTGATAACTATCTCACTTTCCGCCCTGCTTAAATTTTCCACTTTACCTGATAAAGTGCCTGAAGTATCAGGATCTAAGGTGGAAAATTCAACTTTAAGGCTGGTATCTGCTAGCGGGTTACCCCAGAGATCAACTGTCTCCTCCAGGGATACTACATATTTCATTTTCCCCTGAAGAGGTTTTTCTGGAATAAAAAATAAGGCTGCCGGATCTTCCCATTTAAAACTGCCATTTATCCTTTGACCTGAACTGTCTTCCAAGACTACCCCCCTTTCAGCTGAAACCTTTTCTGGCGGTTTGTCAAAAAAAAGTTTTATCTCAGTATCCAGGGAAACATTAACCGCGTTAGGCTGGGGATAAGTGGAGACGATTTTCAAAGGAGACTTATCCTCAAGCTCAGTACCTTCAAAACTACATTCGTTATTACCCTGACCAATCAGGTTTCCAGAGGAGCCAGAAAGGTTCTGTAGAAAAACATTATATTTTCTTTTTGCCAGGTCTTCGACTACCAGATAGATCTTTTTTAAATCCTCTCCCTTGGTATAAACGAATTCTACCTCTAAGCTCTCCTCCTGCAAAGAGTCAGAGAAAACCTTATAGTTCCCCCTCTCATATAGACCCCGGCTGGGTGACAAAGGCTCACTGAACTCCAGCCTGATCTTATTTTTATCTAAGGGCTGACAGTTAAGTACGACAGGTGGAGTAGTATCTCTCAAAACCAGATTGAAATTGATATTGGCAAAGGACAAAGAATCAGAATTTAAGCTTAAGTCTCTTGTGGTAATCCCTAAAGGCTCGTTATCCGGATTCCAGACCAGGTCTGCATTTATGTCTTTGACTGCGAATAACCTGTAAGCTCCTTTACTCAGGTAGCTTAGCGTATATGTGCCATCCTCACCTGAAAGAGTTACGTACTCAGGTTTGTCCTTTTTGGGGTCAGGCTCTTTTATCTTTGAAAGAGGATAACCCCAGATACTAACCCCTTTCTCCTTTTTAGAGTTAAAAAAAACGTTTCCTGAGATAAACCCGGAATCAAGCTCCTCACCGGTGGAAAATGCAAAGCTATAGCTTTTCTCCAGTTTATTGTTATGCAGGTCCTGGGCATTGGTTCCTAAGGTTATCACATAGGTTTTATCTTTCTCCAGTGGTTGCGGGGATCTCAGGACCAGTTTATTCCCCTGCCACTTGAATTCAAACGGAACCTCAGACAGCGGAGTAATGAAGACAGATTTCTCCGTACTTGTCCTCTCCATTCTCTCGCTAAAGCTGAGGCGAATCTCAACAGAGGGCTCCACCATCAGAGAATTATTAGCTGGATAAACCTCTAAGATCTGGGGAGGGGTCAAATCCTCCGGGCCTCCAGGAGGAAAACCTTTTTTGGCACAGCTGATCGAAAAAAGGACTAAGGCAAGGACGAGTAATCTTATACGGAATTTTAATATCATATTGAAAACAATCTGGAGTGTAAACCTTGAGGTTTACCAATGTGAAATCTATTCCTCTAACAAGTTAGCAGTAAAGCTGAAGCTTTACACTCCAGTCAAATTTATTTTTCCAGTTTCTCTTTAATCTTCGCATTCTCCGGGTCAAGTTCCAGAGCTTTTCCCCATTCCTGTTTAGCTTCTTCTTTCCTTCCCAGGGCTTCCAGGATATCACCTAAATGCTCATGGATTACTGCATCCTTGATATTAGTCTTCAATGCTTTTCTTATCTGAGCTTCTGCCTCATTCAGCCTTCCCAGTCTGAATAAAACCCAGCCGTAGCTGTCCAGATAGGCGCCGTTTTCCGGTTCCTTCTCCAGGGCTTTTTCAATCATCTTTAAAGCTTCATCTAACCTAATACCTTTATCTGCCAACATATACCCCAGGTAATTCAAAGCCCCGTTATGTTCCGGGTTTACGGTGAGAAGCTCTTCAAAAATAGAAACCGCTTTGTCGAAATCCCCGTTCCTTTCATAAGCTGAGCCTAAAAGGAAAAGAACCTGCGTATTCTGCGGGCTTAAGGAATCTGCTTTGAGCAAAGCCTCTATGGCTTTGGGATAATCTCCTTTTCTGGAAAAGATCAGACCTAAGAAATAATAGATCTCTTCTTTTCTTTCAACTCTGGAGAGCGCCTGAGAAAAAACCCTCTGGGCTTCGGACAAGCTGTCCTCATCCAGATATGCTATCCCCAGACTCACCCAGGCTTCCTGTGATGAGTCATCCAGGCTTACAGCCTTTTGAAGCATCAGCTTTGCCTGAGCGTAGTTTTTACCCTCCAAAAAGGTTCTGCCCAGGAAAAAATAGCCGCTGGGATCGCTTGAGTCAGCCTGAATGTATTCGGAAAAAAGGGTCTCTGCCTGAGGGTATTTTTCAAGTGAAAGATAAATACCGCCTAAAAGCCTTTTCACATTTTTATCCTCCGGATGAGACTCGTACAGCTTTAAACCCTCTTCCAATGCTTTATCCTTATCCTGATAGTTAAAATAAAGCTGAACCAGCTTGGTGCGCAGAAGCATATCTGTCGAATCCTGCTCCAGGGCTTTCTCGTATGTGCTTATGGCCTGAGAGTAATCCTTTTTCGCTTCATAGGCTCTGGCTAAGGTCAAAAAGGTTTTCAAGTCAGTTGGAGAAAGGGATAAAGCCTTCTTATATTCCTCGATAGCCTCATCCAGCCTGCCCTGGAATTCCAGAAGGGAACCTAAGTTCATATGGAAACCTTTATTGGCAGGAAAGCCGGAGATAACTTTCTTCCAGGCATAGATGGCCGAATCTATTTTTCCCTCCTGCTGCCAGATCTGAGCCAGATACCAGTAAGGAGTCACTAAATTCGAATCAGCCTGAACCGCCTGGGTATAGGCTTCAACTGCCTCTTCTCCTTTTTTCATGTTCCTGTAGCAATCCCCCAGAAGAACCCAGACCTCACCACTTTTAGGCTCAATTTTCGAAGCTTCCTCAAACGCTTCCTCCACTTTTCCCAGTCTGTAGTATAGCTGTGAAAGGGAAAACCTTAAAAGATAAGAGTCAGGCAAATATTTCAAGCCTTCTTTATACTCCCCGATTGCAGAATTCGCATCACCTGAAAGCTCCAATACGCTTCCATTTATGTAATGCTCAAAGCCAAGATAATCGTTTAACTCCCTCTGCTTTTCGTCCTTCCCCTGAGCAAAAACAGAAGCGGACAAAAGAAAAAAAAGCAGAGCTGAATAAAGACAAAGCCTGTAAACTCCACCATACATACGATCTCTCCTCCAGGCAGCTTCTCCTTAGAAGAATTTAAGTCTTCCAATAAAGAAAGCAAGAAGAAAGTTTTTTTGTAAATTTGCGGAAGCGACCCGGCAGTTCGACTAACTCCCTTCAGGTCTGAGCCTCCTTCGGCCTGAACTCAGGGCCGAAGATCAGGTTCTAAGACACTGTCCTGAGCGGAGTCGAAGGAGGGGTCGCCTCTACGCTTAACTTCTACAAAAAAGTTTCAAAGAAAAAACCTTGACTCTTTTTTCTATTGATATTAGCTTTGGTTGATTATTGAAAACAGAAAATTCAATTTTAAACTAAGAGGAGGATTATGAGCACTCCAGACCAAAAAAAGTCCGAATCAAACCAGAATCAGTTCGAGCCTTACATTAAGGCGCATGAAAACGTTTCAGAGCTGACCCTGCGCGCGGTTATCCTGGGTGTGATCATATCTGTGGTATTCGGAATTGCCAATGCTTATCTGGGATTAAAGGTAGGGATGACTGTCTCCGCCTCTATCCCGGCCGCGGTTATCTCCATGGCGGTCTTGAGAGGGGTTTTAAGAAAGGGAACTGTGCTGGAGAACAATATAGTTCAGACTATAGGCTCAACCGGTGAGTCCCTGGCTGCAGGAATAATCTTCACCATCCCGGCTTTCTTCATCTGGAATGAAACCCTGCCCGGGTTTTCCCATCCCATTTCCAATGGAGACGTAATCTTCCTTTCCATCCTGGGGGGAGCTCTGGGGATTCTCTTTATGATTCCCTTGCGTCAGTACCTGGTGCAAAGAGAACACGGTAAACTGAGATTTCCCGAGGGAACTGCCTGTGCCGAGATAATAAAAGCAGGAGACGAAGGTGGAGGCAAATCTCGGACCGTATTCGCTGGAATGGGGATCTCGGCTCTATACAAGCTACTTATGAATGGTGTCAGAATCTGGCCAGAAGGTCCAAACTACAACCTCCCTTTTCTCAGAGGAGCTAATATAGGAATAGATGCCACCCCGGCACTTTTAGGGGTTGGTTATATAATAGGTCCAAAGATCTCAGCTCTGATGTTGGCTGGTGCCGTCTTAGGTTATTTAGGCATAGCCCCGCTTATCGCTTACCTGGGGCAGTATATTCCTGGTTTAGTCCCTCCTGCTACCAAACTCATCTCCGAGATGACACCTGCTGAGATAAGGAACAACTTCATCAAATATTTAGGCGTGGGAGCTGTTGCCCTGGGAGGTTTTGTGAGTCTGGCTAAATCCATCCCGGTGATCATACACTCATTCGCCATAGGAGCCAAGCAGATCTTCGGGAAAAAAGAAGAGCAAGGGAAAAAGCTCAGAACAGAAACTGATCTACCCATGTCCCTGGTTTTATTCGGCTCTATCTTAATCGCCCTTTTGATCTGGATATACCCGGGAACTGAACTTCATATCCTGGGGACTATCCTGGTCATAATCTTCGGCTTCTTCTTTGTGGTCGTAGCAGCCAGAATCGTGGGAATTGTAGGCAGCTCCTCCTCTCCGGTCTCCGGAATGACCATAGCCACTCTTCTGGTTACCAGCCTAATTCTTCTGTCCTTTGGAGTATCCGGGCTAAGGGGAATGGTTACGGTGATGTCCATCGGAACAGTGGTATGTATTGCTGTATGTTTGTCCGGGGATATAGCTCAGGATTTAAAAACCGGCTATCTTTTGGGCGCAACGCCCAAGCATCAGCAGACTATGGAATTCGTGGGGCTGGTCTTCCCAGCTGTATTCATGGGGTTTACTGTTTATCTTTTAAACACCGCTTTTGGATTTGTTAGGAGCGAGGCTCACCCTGCACCCCTTTTGGCACCTCAGGCAAATGTGATGGCAACCATTGTGCAGGGAGTTATGGCAGGTGGAATACCCTGGATCTATATAATCTCCGGAGTGCTCTTAGCCTGTGCAGTCGAGCTTTTGGGTATATCCTCTCTGCCCTTTGCTATTGGACTTTATCTGCCCCTGGATTTATCCACTCCCATTATGGCAGGAGGGGTAATCGCCCTCTTAGTCCATAAGCTCAGCAAGGAAGGACAGTTCAAAAAAAGAGAAGAAAGAGGGATACTCTTCAGCTCGGGACTGGTAGCAGGTGATGCCTTGGTAGGTGTAGCGGTTGCCTTTCTGATTGCCTTTATCCCCACCTATGGAGCCTTTTACGATGCGCACGAGGCAGTAAGCCTCACCGGGACTTTCGGACCCTGGCTGTCACTCATCTGTTTTGCCTTTATCACTTACCTATTGTGGAGATTTACCTGTCTGGGCAAAACAGGTAAAGCAGTATCCTTAGAGGATAAAATAGAAGTTAAAAGATAAATATGGTAGGCAGCCGCAAGCTTCAGTTTGCGATTGTATCTTAATGCAGATACAAAGTCTGTAGCTACCGAAGTAAAAAAACTGTAGTTGCTCGATTCATTGAGCAGATTTTAATTCCCTCTCCCTTTAAGGGAGGTTGGTTCAGATAAATGGCAGGGGCATCCCGCCTTTGGCGGGCAACGTGCCCCTACACTCATATTGGTTCGGGTCACTTGGATTCCGCTGAAAGCGGAAAATTCCAATTCCCGCATCAACGAGTTTAAATAAAAAATATCTCACATCACAGGAGGTCTTTGATGTTATCCAACAAAAGATTTAAAGGCTGGCTTACGGCGCTTCTTTTATTAAGTCTAATTTTCTCTTTTTATTCCTCTTTAATTGCCCAGGGTGTTGCCCCGCCGATTGCTCAAAAAATCCCCAAAGTGGATACCCTTTTCGGTGAAATCCGGGTAGACAACTACTACTGGCTAAGGGAAAGGGACAATCCCCAGGTTATCGCTTATCTGAAAGCGGAGAACAAATATACAGATGCTATGATGAACGATACGGAAAAACTTCAGGATGAACTCTTCAAGGAGATGGTTAGCCGGATAAAAGAGACCGACTTGTCAGTCCCGGAGAAGATTGATGATTATTACTATTATACCAGGACCGAGGAAGGAAAACAGTATGCGATTTACTGCAGAAAAAAAGGCTCCTTAGATGCTCAGGAGGAGATTCTGCTGGATGTGAACGAGCTGGCAAAAGGGTATGACTATTTTTATATAGGTGTTTACAAGGTAAGTCCCGACCATCAGCTTTTAGCTTATTCAGTCGATACCTCCGGTGCGGAAAACTATACCGTTTATGTGAAAGACCTCAATACCGGTGAATTACTCGAGGATATGATCCCCAACACCTATTACTCTGTGGAATGGGCCAATGACAATATGACCCTTTTCTATAACGTCCTGGACGAGGCTCAGCGTCCCTATAAGCTTTTCCGGCATAAACTCGGAGCTGACCCCAGGGACGATGCCCTGGTGTATCACGAAAAAGACGACGCTTACTATCTGGACCTAAAGAAATCCAAAAGCAAAGCCTACATATTTATGACCTTAGAGAGTATGGTCACCACTGAGATACATTATTTAGATGCAAACCACCCTGAGGGTGATTTCAAAATAGTGCACCCCCGGCAGCATGAGATGGAATATTACGTTGAACACCACGGAAATGATTTTTACATCCTAACCAACGATAATGCCAAAAACTTCAAATTGATGCGGGCACCAGTCGAGAACCCCTCCAGGGAGAACTGGACAGAAGTTATCCCTCAAAGGGATTCTGTGAAAATCGACGATATGGACGTTTTCGTAAACCACCTGGTGGTTTACGAGCGGGAGAACGGATTAAAGAAGATTCGGGTTACTAACTTAGCCGATAATGAGACTCACTATGTGGAGTTCACCGAGCCGGTCTATACCTTCTGGCAGGCAAACAACCCGGATTACAATACCAATCTCTTGAGATTCAACTACTCGTCCCTGGTGGTCCCCCGCTCAGTATTCGACTACGATATGGACGCCAAAACCCGCGAGCTGAAGAAACAATATGAGGTTCTGGGTGGGTACGACCCCTCTTTGTATCAGTCAGAAAGGGTTTTCGCTAAAGCCCAGGATGGGACGATGGTTCCTATCTCCCTGGTCTATAAAAAGGGAATGGTAAAAGACGGTAAGAACCCTCTGTTCTTATATGGCTACGGAGCTTATGGCTCAAGCTCAGAGCCATATTTCTCCTCCAACAGGTTAAGCCTTCTGGACCGGGGCTTCATCTACGCTATCGCTCATGTCAGGGGAGGCGGGGAAATGGGCAGATACTGGTATGAGGACGGTAAGCTATTGCATAAAAGAAACACTTTTACCGATTTCATCGCCTGTGCAGAGCATCTTATAGCTGAGAAGTTTACCTCCAGGGAAAAACTGGTTATCTGCGGAGCAAGTGCTGGCGGGCTTCTGATTGGAGCGGTTACCAATATGCGACCAGATCTATTTAAGGCTGTAATTGCCGAGGTCCCCTTTGTGGACGTGATGAATACCATGCTGGATCCATCCATACCCCTGACGGTTATCGAATACGAGGAATGGGGCAACCCTCACCAGAAAACATACTACGATTATATGATAACTTACTCTCCTTATGACAACGTGGGACCTAAGGATTATCCTGATATGCTCATCACCGCAGGGCTAAACGACCCGCGGGTTGCCTATTGGGAGCCAGCCAAATGGACTGCCAAGCTCAGAGCCCTGAAAACCGATAACCATTTGCTTTTGCTTAAAGTTAATATGGGTGCAGGACACGGGGGAGCTTCTGGCAGGTACGATTATCTCAAGGAGATTGCCTTTGATTACGTCTTCATCTTCAAGGTGCTGGGGATTAAGAAATAAACAACCTAAAAGGTTGCATTCAGGCAGATTTAGAATTATATTGTCTTTTTAAGATATAGAGAAGCAAAATAAATTTTGAAACTTTAGGCTTTAAATTTTCAAGAGTTTAGCTTTTCATCCGTATATTTTAAGAAAATTTAACTAAAGATTGCCGATATAGAAATAAGTTAGTGTAGATTACCAGACAGATGAACGTAAAAACGATCTAGGAGGTAACAGATGCTAAACACAAATCCCAAGACCAAAAAGACCACCTTCAGCCTGGAAATCCCGGATGCCAAGAAGGTCTTCTTAGTAGGAGAGTTCAACAACTGGGACAAGAAAAAACATCCCATGAAGAAGATGAAAGGGGTGTGGAAGCTCTCATTGCCCTTAAAATCTGGTGAGTATAAATTCAAATACCTGGTTGACGGAAACTGGCATAACGACCCGATAGCACATAAATACTCCACCAGCCCCTTTGGAGGGGATGATTCTGTGGTGGTAGTGCCGGATTTTCCATCCATCAAGAAGTAGTTTTGTAGCAAAGGGTATTCGCCTCGATTTCGTCTATTCCCCTCTCCCTTAGAGAGAGAGATAGGGAGAGGGTCATACTCGCGCCTCTACCCTACCTTCAAGAAAAAGTAGAGACGTATAGCTATGCGTCTCTACAGGCTCTAAAAAGGGATTTTTATGCCTAAATACCGCATAGAGCACGACCGGGAAAACTGCATCGGCTGTCAGAACTGCACTAAATTGTGTCCGGAGTTCTGGGAGATGGGACCGGACGAGAGGTCGGATGTCAAAGGCTCATATGAGCCGGAGCCGGGCTGGGAGTATCTGGAAATAGAGGAAAAGGATTTTCCCTGCAACGAGAAAGCCGCAGACGAATGCCCGGTCAATGTTATACACATAAGGAACCTGGAGACAAACGAGCTTCTTTACTGAATGTCATAAAAAAATTTGCCCTTTTTGCTCCCCCCTATCTCCTTTCCCCTTAGAGGTGGGGGTTAGGGAGAGGGAAGAACCGAAAGAAAATTCACCCCGAAGTAAATCAAATATGATCAAAAACAAAGTCTCCTGGATGATAGGTGGGCCAGCGGGATACGGTATAATGGCTGCTGGAACCCTTTTAGCCAAAGCCTGTTCCAGGGGCGGGCTGCATGTCTTCATAAACAATGAATTTCCATCCCTGATCAAAGGCGGACATAACACCTCCTCGGTCAGAGTGGATACAGAAGAGGTTCTCTCGCATCTGGAGACAGTTG
The DNA here is from genome assembly GCA_964511075.1 of uncultured Ignavibacteria bacterium. GTDB lineage: Bacteria > Zixibacteria > MSB-5A5 > MSB-5A5 > RBG-16-43-9 > CAZEDM01. The sequence goes on along the minus strand of CAZEDM010000001.1, from coordinate 7,500 downwards.
ATATTTTAGTGGCTATGAATAAAGAGACTGTAGATTTACATCTGAAAGAAATTGTTCCTGGTGGCGGGATAATCTACGATGGAGACGAGATCAAACTAACTAGGGAGGAATTGAAAAGGAAAGACCTGTCCTTGTTCTCTGTGCCGTTATTGAAGATAGTCAGGGAATTAGGGGCTGAGCTTCTTTTGAGAAACAGCGTGATCGTGGGAGCCTCGTTAGCGATTTTGGATTACGATTTAGAACTGCTGATCGAGGCTATTCGTGACTCCTTTGGAAAAAAAGGAGAGGAAATTGTCGAGCAGAATATAAAAGCGGCAAAAAAGGGCTATGCTTTTATAAAGCAGAACATCTGTGAGGAGTGTGGCTATAAACTTGAGAAAGCTGAGGCATCGGAGAGGATGCTTCTGTCCGGAAATGAGGCTATTGTTTTGGGAGCATTAAAAGCCGGATGCAAATTCTATTCAGCTTATCCTATGACTCCGGTTTCGGCGATTCTGCATTCTATGGCGGAAAGGGAAAAGGAGTTCAACCTGGTAGTCAAGCAGACTGAAGATGAGCTCTCAGCTATAAATATGGCAATTGGTGCCAGCTTTGCCGGAGTCAGGTCAATGGTTGCCACCTCAGGCGGTGGCTTCTCACTTATGGTGGAAGCCTTAGGCTTAGCAGCCATGACAGAAACTCCTCTTGTAATGGTAGAAGGACAAAGGCCTGGACCGAGCACGGGTTTGCCAACCAAAACCGCGCAGGGTGATTTGAAATTCATACTTTCTGCCTCTCAGGGAGAATTTTTGAGAATCCTTGTAGCTCCCGGAGATAGGGAGGAATGCTTTTACCAGACTTTTCGCGCTTTCAACTTGGCAGAGAAGTTTCAGGTGCCGGTGATTATCCTGATTGACAAATTCCTGGCTGAAGATTACAAGACCACCTCGCTTTTCCAGCACTCTCATCTCAAAATCGAGAGAGGAAAACTTCCCACCCGGAAGGAGCTGAACAATATCACGGAAGATAAGAGGTATCTGGATAGCAAAGATGGAATCTCGCCGAGGGCTATCCCCGGACAGTTAAAAGGAATGCATGTGGCTAACAGCAGCGAGCATGATGAGTTCGGCTGTTCGCATGAGGCATCTGAAAATCTTATGCCGGCACAGGCTATTACGAAGATGGTGGATAAAAGGATGAGGAAATTGAGTTTCATAGAAAATGAATTGTCTCCTCCTAAGCTCTATGGTCCGGAAGAAGCCGAGTTGACCCTGGTCTCCTGGGGCTCCACCAAAGGGCCAATCTTTGAGGCGATGAAGCTTTTGGAAAAAGATGGCATAAAGGTTAATTTTTTGCATATATTATACCTTTCACCTTTCCCTTCTGGAGTGGTGAAGAAAGTATTATCTTCAGCTAAAACGGTCGTTGACATAGAAAATAATCGAACCGCTCAATTAGCGGAGGTGATAAGAGAGAAAACCGGTATATATATTGAAAACACGGTCTTGAAATATGATGGCAGATCGTTTTATCCGAATTTTATTTATAAGAAATTAAAGGATATTAAAGATTTAAGAAAGGAATCATGACTGACAATGCTCTGGTCGGCAGATGCGGGCTTTATTGTGGGGCTTGCTCAATATACAGGACAGAAAGGGATGACCCGGAATACAGAAAAAGATTGGCTATAAGATTCGATTGTCCTGCAGAAAAGGTCAGATGCAATGGCTGTGGTGCACTGAGTACTGATTGCTGGGGATATGACTGTAAGTTCGTTGAATGCCTCAAAGGGAAAGGTTACCAGTTCTGCTCTGAATGTCCGGAATATGAAAATAGAACCTGCCAGATGTTTGAAGAGTTCTCCAAGAATTATCTCGAAGAAGATGGCGTAGATTTGAGAAAGAATTTGGCGATGATTAAGGGGGGTAAAATTGATGAATGGCTGAAAGAATCCGAGAAATTCTACGCCTGCAAATTTTGTGGTAAGCCAACAGTTGCGGGAGCGAGGAAGTGTCATCATTGTAAGAGGGAGATAGATTTGAGAGTATAGGTGAATATTACTATTGACATATTATTATATTGATTTAATGTTAGTGGATAGGGAATTAGAAAAATTTAAAACAAAATTCGAGGTATTAAGAAATGATTACTAAAATAATCATAAAAAACTTCAAATTATTTCAAAAGACAACTTTTGAATTAAATGATGTAGTTCTGCTTGCTGGACATAATAATTCTGGAAAGACAACTTTACTTCAAGCAGTCGCTACCTGGTATCTCGGTCTTCAGAGATGGTTACAAGAAAGAGGTGAAAAAGCTGGGGCGAAAAAGCGCACAGGAATTCCAATTACGAGAAAAGAGTTCACAGTTTTACCTTTACGCGAAATGAATTTGCTATGGACAGATCGTCAAACGGGGGCTAAAGGAGAAAATATAAAGCCTGGTACCCCAAACTTGATAGAGATTTATGTTAGTGGAATTACAGATAGTGATAAATGGCATTGGACAATGGAATTCCAATATGCTAATCCTGAAATGGTATATGCCAGACCAAAAAAAGACCAGGAGTCTTTGGACGTTTCAAAGGCGGTTAAGGTCTTGCGGATTGTCCACATTCCTCCTTTCTCAAGTATTGTAGCGGAAGAACCCAGGCATGATATTGGCTACCAAAATCTTCTTATAGGCCAAGGCCGTCCTGGAGAAATTATTCGAAATCTTTTATTGGAGATATCTGAAGAAGATAAATACTGGTCTATACTTGTGGACCAGATAAAAGAACTTTTTAATATTAATTTGCAAAAACCACAATATTCATTGGGCCAACCGTTTATTGTATGTGAATATCGTACAGAAAAGCAGCGAAAGTTGGATATTTCCAATGTTGGTAGTGGTTCTTTACAGGTTATAATGCTCTTGGCTTTTTTTTATGCGAGACCTGCTACAGTATTGCTTCTTGATGAACCTGATGCTCATCTTCATATAATCCTTCAGCGTGAAGTATATGACATTTTAAGAAAGGCTGCTCAAGAAAGAGATTGTCAGCTTTTGATAGCAACTCATTCAGAGATTCTGCTCGATGCGACTGACTCTTCTAGAATCATATCCATGGTAGCTGGAAAGGTTAAAAGACTTATTTCCCCTGTTGAGAGGGATCAACTCCGTGAAGCATTGAAACGGCTTCGTAATGTTGACCTTATACTAGGAGAAGAAGTTGGAAACGTTCTTTATCTTGAAGGAGAGTCTGATGAACGGATATTACGTGAGTGGGCGAAGATATTAGATCATCCTGCTAAGAAATATCTTGAAAAACCATTCATACATCATCTTGGGGGTAGGTCTCTGAAAGAAGCAAAAGACCACTTCTTTGCTCTAAGGGCAGTTTTCCCTAATATGAAAGCAATTTGTATCCTTGATGGGGATAATAAAGATGAGCCCGATGAGGAAATGATTAGAGAAAATTTAAAGGTGCTTCGATGGCGTCGATATGAAATTGAAAACTATTTGCTATCTCCAGATGTTTTAAGACGTTTTGTCCCACCGATTTTTGAACAACGGATTGAAAATGAATTTTGGCAACAAGTTCCCAAAGGTACTGACCTCTTTAGTGACCATGTATCTCTAACTAGGATTAAAGCAAGTAGTGAATTTATAATACCGCTTTTTGAAAAAATTGGCATGCCCACAACTCCAAAGGATTTATATATAATAGCATCAAAAATGAAATCAGAAGAAATTCATCCCGAAATACGAGAAAAACTTGATTCAATCACAAAGATGTTTGTCACTTGAGATGTCTCAAAAAATCTTCGTATGAAAAATCTTCAAAACTCAAGGAAAATATAAAATGGTCACCCCTTTGGAGTTAAAAACCAAAGTTAAAATCCAGTGGTGTCCGGGGTGCGGGAACTTCGGCATATTGACTGCAATAAAAGGTGCCATCTCTGAGGTTGGCTTGGAGAAACATAATACGGTAATAGTCTCCGGAATAGGCTGTTCTGGAAAAATTCCCCAGTATGTGGATGTTTATGGCTTCGAGGGGATTCATGGCAGGATTCTGCCTGTGGCAACCGGGATCAAGCTTGCCAATCACAAGTTAACCGTTATCGGGCATGGCGGAGACGGAGATGGTTATAGTATCGGGATGGGCCATTTTATGCATGCCTTAAGAAGAAACATCGACCTAACCTATATCGTTCACGACAACCAGATTTACGGATTGACCAAGGGACAATATTCACCAACCTCGGATAGAGGTTTTTCCACAAAGTCCTCACCTGCAGGCGCGATTGAGGAGGCAGTAAATCCCGTGTTGCTCGCTGTAGCCGGAGGTGCTACTTTTGTCTCCCGTGGATTTGTGGGTGAGTTAGAGCATCTTGAAAAACTAATAGTCCAGGCGATAAAACATCGTGGTTTCTCTTTAGTGGATATTCTTCAGCCCTGCGTGAGTTTTAATTACAAGAATACTTATAAATGGTATAAAGAGAGAGTATATAAATTAGAGGCCTTAAAGGGTTACAGCCCTGAGAACAAGATGCAAGCTCTTGAAAAGGCTTTTGAATGGGGGGATAAAATCCCCATCGGGGTTCTCTATGAGGAGAGTAGAAAGATTTATGAGGATTTTCTTCCGGAGATCAAGGAGAGGCCCTTGGTTGAACAGAAGATCGAGAATATAGATATAGGCAGTGCGATGAGGGAGTTAATCTGAAAACAATGGTAGGTGTGTTCGATCCTGAGGATCCGCTTCCAGGATTGAATGCCCCTGCAAAAAAGGAGGATAGATGGAAGAGCTTTTTAATTCCGCGAAGATCGCGGTGCATAACTGTATGGGGGTGAAAAAGGGGGAGAACGTTTTAATTATCACGGACGAGCCTCTGAGGAAGATCGGGCTTTCCTTATGGCTGGCGGCTAAGGAGATCGCAGGCGAGGCTATGCTTTTGGAGATTACCCCGCGTATCTCCAATGGAGAGGAACCGCCTCCGTCCGTGGCTGAATTTATGAAAAAATTTGACGTCATCTTAATTCCCACCTCCAGGTCTATGACTCACACCAAGGCAAGAAGGGATGCCTGCCAGGCAGGCGCCAGGGTTGCTACCCTGCCCGGGATCACCGAGGATTCCATGAAAAGGACTTTGAGTGCGGATTATAACAAAATAGCTCAGAGAAGCCAGAAGCTGATGAAGGCTTTGTCCGGTAAAAAAGAAGCCCGGGTAAAAGCTATCGCCGGCACAGATATCACCCTGAGCCTGGAGGGAAGGACCTGGAACACTGACACCGGCTTATATCACCAGCCTGGCTCATACGGAAACCTGCCCGCAGGAGAGGTCTTCATCGCACCTCTGGAAGGGACTGCCAATGGCACAATTGTGGTGGATGGGGCAATGGCAGGAGTGGGAGTGGTCAAAAAGCCGATTAAACTGGTGGTCAGGGATGGATACGTTACCGAGATCACAGGTGACAACTCAGCCAAAAACCTGGAAAAATCGATTGAGAAATTCGGGAAGCCTGCCCGGAATATAGCGGAACTGGGAATCGGTACCAATGATAAAGCCAAGATAATCGGGATGGTCCTAGAGGATGAGAAAGTAATGGGAACTGTCCATATGGCTATTGGAGATAATAAATCTATGGGCGGAGAAGTTTCAGTGCAGAGCCATCTGGATGGAATCCTCTTAAAACCCACCCTGGAGATAGATGGTGAGGTAATAATGAAAGACGGGGTGCTGAAGATTTAAACCTCTCCCTAACCCACTCCTTGTAAAGGAGAGGGAAATAATATCCCCTCCTTCTTAAGGAGGGGAAAAAGGGGAGGTTCAAACTTTCAGGTGGTAGCACCTCACACTACTTCAAAATTTTTTCTATCAAATCAAACGCCCGATCCGTCTCAAGGACAGACCGGGCGTTAAGTTAATCTCTATCCTACACTTAAGGATAGATTACCAAGGCGGCTCTTCATACCAGACAAGAACGGGCGGGGAACCACCCTTAAAGAGATAGTTGATCAGATAAACCACATCTGAAACCGAAATATTTGCATCACCATTCGCATCACTATAGGTCGTCCAGGGCTCATTTCCTCCCTTAAACAGATAATTAATCAAATATACCACATCCGATACTGACACGCTACCATCTGCATTAGCATCGCCACCTTTCGCATTCTTTAACTTAGTGGCTATCTCCCTTAATCCAGATTCACCTGTATTAGACACAATCAGAGCATATTCCATATCAATCTCTGTATTCTCACTTGGACTAAGCACCTCCGCAAAGCTCATCACTATGTTCATATCCTGAGAAGAGTCTGATTCTATTGAATAGCCAGGGGTGGACATATACTTCAACAGTGAATCATCATCATAGCCGCCAAAGGGATAAAGCTGGGTAGAATTGGTTAATACATGAGCACCAAAAGGCCCGCTTTCAGGAACACCATCAACCTCTGTACTTAACCAGAGAAAACCTCCGTAATGATTCTCAAATCCTGCACTATCTGCATATTGCCAGATCAGATGTTCGGTTTCATCATACCCACCTAAGTTCCTTGCAGAAGCCTCAGATGGAACATCCCAGTCTGCGGCTATGCCAAAATATCCTGGTGCTGGATCTCCATGAACTGGGATCAGCCATCTCAACCAAGGCGGAGGTGGATTCCATCTCCACCAGTTATATATTCTGATCCAGTTAGGACATGGGAAATTCCGTGGGTTGATTATAACTAAGGAATACTTAGTCCAGTACCCAAACCATTCACACCATAAATGATGTAAAGGCTGAATTCGTCCTGGAATCATAGGTATGGCAAACCAATCTCTACACACTATAGTCCCTATGTTAGGATACCTGCGGCAGCGGAAACGTCCAATCTGTTTTGCTGCCACAGTATCTTCGGCAGGTCCCAAGTGCCCTTCAGCTAAGAAATCATGATGCTCATGTAACCAGGTAAAGCCTACAGTACTATCCATGGCATCCGGTGTGACAAAAACTGGAGTGAACTCGAAACAATAATCCTCTCCATCAAAGTTCATCATATTGCCCTCTTCCTGGTTACCTATGTTTCCAATATTGGAAACCACCGCGCTAAACCTGGGTCCAGAAGCCGTATCATATTCAGGAGAGAAAAAGCTATCACTCACCACAAAATGGCACCTTACCCACTGAGTGTCTGCATAAATCTGTCCATCCCCTACCACTCCGTCATTCGAGGCTATTAATAGGCTATCAATGAGTAAGGTCTCCGCATAGGTTGTTGCATTAAAAGTTAGATTAACCGTCTGAGTAGCTCCAGCTTCTGCTATGCTGAAATTGCTCGGCGCGATACTTACATAGGCGGGTCCACTGATATTAACCCATAAGTTCGCAGTTCCCACGTTGTCAAAATCCATAGTCTTACCTGTGTTTCCAGAATCTTGTGCCCAGACCATAGGACTGATAAACTGGGTCGGGGTATAGGTCATCGAAGGTACTGCCGGTATGCTGGGTCGGGGATACTGAAGATAACGAAACGCATTATTGGTGGCAAGT